>NZ_JACHJJ010000021.1:0-144097 GCF_014203605.1 Thiemannella venezuelensis
AAGAAGATCCAGTACCGGCCGCATCTGATCGACGGCTGCCTGGCAGGGACCGGTCTGGCCTTCAACTTGGTGTAACTCCGCGAGTTAAAGCTCAGTAGTGGATTTTTGGGACATTTCCACTTATTTTTCCAGACGATAGTTCTATATCAATCCCTTTTCGGGGGAATGATCAAATATTTTGTGAATCGCATCTTGGGAAGCGCGGGAGACTCCGTAAAAATACGGCATCTCGCCCTGATGTCGATGGCACGCTGTCGTAAAACCTGGGGCAGATGCGAGGAGGTCGGACAAGTTGGCCGAGGGTGACGAGTTCGAGCGGCGGCTCCTGGTCTCCGTGGACGCGAAAGGATACAGCAGCAGCACCGCGCACTGGCAGGGACGGCTGCAGGCCGCGCTTCTGACGGTGCTCGACCGGGCGGCCGAGCGGGCGGGGCTGTCCCGCGCGACGTGGAAGGTCCAGGGCGCGGGCGACGGCGAGCTCGCCGTGCTGCCTCCCGGCGAGCCGGAACCGCGGGTCGTGGACGACTTCCCCCGACATCTGGCGGCCGAGTTGCGCAGGCACAACCGCGACGTGCCCGAGGGCAAGCACCTGCGATTGCGGCTCGCGGTGCACTTCGGGCCCGCCATCATCGCGGGGAACGGGTTCGCCGGCAGGGGCCCGATCGACGTCCGCCGGTTGTGCGACTGCGAGGCGGTGCGTACGGCGCTCGACTCCTCCGGCGCGGCGCTCGCGGTCATTCTGTCCCAGCGCGTCTTCTCCGAGACCGTCGCGCAGGAGCACACCTCCCTCGAACCCGCGATGTTCCGCAAGGTCACCGTACGGGTCAAGGAGTTCGCGGACGAAGCATGGGTCTGGGTTCCCGGCCATGACATCGGCGACCTGCGGATTCCCGACGCCCAGATGGACACCGGTCCGCCGCCGGAGGTTCCGCCCGCCGCGGCGCCCCGGCGGGAGCCGCCCTCCCAGGGCGCCCACGAGATCCACGGCAACTTCGCGCACGCCGACGTCCGAGCCCGGAAGGTCGTCGGCGGAGACGAGATCAACTACCACGAGGTGAGACGTCAGTGACCGCCACCCCGGATGCGGAAGCCGCAGAGCCGGAAGCCGGACCGCCGGATGCCGTCGCACACGGCCAGGAAGAGCCGGCCCAGAAGGACGCCCGGACCCTGGGACGTGAGTTCTCCAACCGGGCGGCGCAGCCCGGCGGCACCGGAGAACGCCTCAGCGCCGAACGGGACGCCCGGTCCAACCTCGCCGGTGCCCGGGTGGTGGCCGGCAAGGTCGTCGGCGGAGACGAGATCACCTACATCACGGTGTCGGCCGGCGGGACACAGCTCAGACTGTTCGCCCTGCCCGCGGAGAACCTGCAGCTCGACGCGGCGTTCGTCGAACCGCCGGACTTCGGCCGGGCGGAGGCGGAGGCCCGTTCGCGCCGGGTGCTGATCCTACGCGGCTCCGCCGGCTCCGGGCGGTTCGCGCTGTCCCGGCGGCTGCTGCTGGGCCTGGCACCCGAGCCGGTCAGGCAGCTCCATCCCGAGACGGACCTCAGCCTGCTCGCCGTCACCGGCCTGGAGCCCGGCGGCTACCTGCTGGCCGACCTCACGCCGCAGCAGGCTGCGCGGCTGCACGCCTTCGACGTCGACCGGCTGACGGCCGAACTGACCGGCGACCACAAGCTGATCGTGACGATCACCGATGAGGTCCGGTTCTCCGAGCCGGAGATGGAACGTTACATCGTCGACGTCCGCCCTCCGGCACCGTTCGAGGTGCTGCAGGCCCATCTGGGGCGCATACTCGGGTCCGCCGACCGGGCCGCCCTGATCCTGGGCGACGACGACGTCGGCGGGCTCTGCCGGGAACAGCTGCGCAACGGTACGCCGAGCCAGGCGGTACAGCTCGCGGAGCTGGTCGCGCAGGCACCCGACCCGATCGCGGTGACGGTCCGCCGCCATCTGGACGTCAACGCGGGGGCCGACCTGGAGGCGTGGTTCGCCGCATTGCCGGATCTCGAGACCCAGAGCCTGGCGGTGGGGATCGCGGTGCTGGGCGGTGAGCCGTACGAGCTGGTGGCCTCGGCGTCCGCGGCGCTGACCAGACGACTGGAGCCCCCCGACCAGCCGCCCCGGCTGCCCAGGCCGTTCGGCGCCACCAGAGGGGCGCGGCTCCGCGCGCTGAACGCCCACCTCGTCCCGTCCGACACGGTCGCCCGCCACGGCGGCACCGCCCCCGGAGAGGTCGTCCGATATCAGGATCCGGCGCGCTCCCAGCAGGTTCTCCTGCATGTCTGGAACGAGTACGACGAGATGCGGCCGGAGCTGCTGGCCTGGCTACGGCTGTGCGCACGCAGCGAGGTGCCCGCGGTCCGGATCCGCGCCGCGGTCGCCGCGGGCCTGCTCGCCGCCCGGGCATTCGACCATGTCCGTTCCGCGATCATCCTTCCCTGGGCACGTGCCGCCGCCCCCGAACTCCGGGACGTGGCCGCCGCCGCCCTCGGTGTCGCCGCCGACAGCCCTGAGCTGGGGGAGGCGGTGCGCAGCCTGGTGTCGGCGTGGAGTGCTGACGGCTCCACCGCCCGGCTGCAGGCCACCGCGGTCCGGGCCTGGAGGGTCAAGGCCGGGCCGGAGGGATGCGCCCGGGCGGTCGAATTCCTCGACGCGCTCGGCGACAGTCAAGAGCCCGTGGTGATCGAGGCACTCTGCGAGAGCATCGCCGAGATGGTGGAACTCGACGGTTCCGCCTTCGCCTCGGAGGCCATCGCCCTGCTCGGGACCTGGATGTCGGGGCGGAACCCCGACCGGCAGGTCACGGCACGGCTCGCTTTCCTGCTGGCCGCCGCCGACCTCGTACGTGAACTGCCCGGCGGAGCGATGCCCGCCCTTCTCGGCATCGCCGACCACGACCCGAGGCAGGCACGGGCGATCGCGGGACTGTGGTCAGCGGTGCTGAACTCCGCGGACATGCATCAGGTCGCGAAGGACGTGCTCGCCGAATGGGCGCGGTCCGTGGACCGGAACCTCGAAGCGGCGAACGCGCTGGGGCGGCTGATGGCCGCCGCGGCCACGACCCCGCGCACCGGGCGCATCATCGCGCTCGCGGCCTCCGGCTGGGCGCACGCGCCACGGAGCAGAGCCGCCGTCCTCAACGCCGTTCACTCGGAAAGGAGTCCTCGATGAGCCGGCCCCCCGATCCCGCGTTCGCGTCGACGGGCCTGATCGGCCAGAGCGGGCCGGTCACGTTCGGGGCCCGCGGGCCTCTCCCGAGGCCGGGGGTCGCCGTCGTCTACGCGACGAGGACAGGCGATGCGGTGGTTCTCCCGCGACGCCCGTCCGGTCTGGAGGTCCGTCGCTACCAGACGTGGCACGAGGTGGACATCACCCGCCACCAGGACATGGTCCAGGCGGATGTCCGCAGCAAGGTCGATTCCATGCAGTTCCGTCTTCAGGCCGAGGTGACCTGGGGGGTGAGCGACCCGGCGGCGATCGTTCGATACGGCACGACGGACGGGGTCGGCCCGGTGCGGTCCCAGCTCATCGATCGGGCATGGCGGATCACCCGCCGGTTCGACATCGAGCAGTGCGACGCCGCCGAAGAGCAGCTGCAGGGGCAGTTCGAGTCGGGCACGATGATCCTCGAGGAGGGGATCACCATCTTCAGGGCGATCATCAAGCTTCACTCGGACGCCCCGACCGCCCAGTTCCAAGCGGATCAGCGCCATCTCAGACGCACCGGCATCACCGATCAGACGGTCCACGAGAATCGGACCAGACAGGAGCGGTGGAACGCCGGGCTGGAGCGGGACCGGATCGCCGCGCTCAAGCAGGTCGCCACCGGTGAGGACGACCTCCTCTTCCTCTTCCTCGCTCGCCACCCCGACCAGGTCGGCTCCATCATCGAGCAGGTGGGGAAGCGCCGGGAGATCAACCTGAGCGCCCAGACGGCGCTGTTCGACAAGATGGTCGACAAAGGGTTCATCCAGGAGGCCGACATCGAGTCCATGCGGCAGCTCCTCATCAGGCCCATGGAACAGATCGCCGACTCCGATTCGTCCCGGGTGCTCGGAGGAGCCGCTCCGCCCAGAGCACTCGAACCGGGAACCGCACCCGCCCCCGGAGCGGCGGAGCCCCCGCCCTCCACGCGGGCGCCGTCCGCCGACGGGGTCGTCGGCTGGGTCAGGTTCGACCGCGCCCCGGGTGATCAGGACACTCCGTGACCCCGGAGAGGTCTGTCCGGCTTACCAGTGACCACACGAAGAACTTCCGATCACGCCAAGTGTTCCTCGTCATCGGGTGGGGCTTGATGATCTTTTTGTCTGCGGCGGTGGGCCGCTTTCTCGCAGGGCGGCCCGGGACGGTGATCGGCGTCTGCACGGCGCTGGTGCTCGCGTCCGTGTTCACCTTCCTGCTGCACCGGCAGGTCGCCTCGGTCGGTCCCGCCGGGCGCGCAGGGGCGACGGGGCGTCGGCCTCCGGAGGAAGGCGGCCCCTCCGATGCCCCGGCGCAGCCGGCTCCACCGGCGGCGGCCGTGCCTGCGCGACCGGCCGGAGAGCCTCTCCCGGAACGGCACTTCCCCCGGCCGGTGGGACGGCCCGGGCAGGCGAACCTGCAGCCCTGGCGGCTACCCGGCCAGCCCGGTCCGGCGGGGATCTGCGCCGACTCGGCCCTCGTAGGGGACCTCCAGGTACGGGCCGCCTCGATCGTCGGTCCCGGTCACCGGTGCGAGGAGCCCGCGACACCACGCCAGGACGCCTACCGCATCGGGGTCGACGGCACGGGCCGCTACCTGATCGTCGCGGTCGCCGATGGAATGTCCGACAGCTCTCACTCGGACCTCGGGGCGAATGTGGCGGTGGACACCGTCGTCAGGCGTCTCCGGGCCGTTCTGACCGGGCGGACCGTGAACGAGCAGGACATGCGGGAGTGTTTCGGCAGCGCGGCCGAGCGGATGACCGCCACCGCCCGGCAACGCGGGCTGGCGCCGGAGGACGTCCGGGCGGCTGTTCTCGCCGCGGTCGTGGAACTGAATCCGGACGTCCACGGCGGGAGAGCGGTCTTCTTCGCGGCCATCGCGGACGTGAGCGCCTGGCTGAGGAGGGGGCGGTCCTGGTGCCGGATCGCGGGCGACGGAAAGCACGGTCTGGACGCGGGGCGGCTCTCCGATTTCCTTCCCCACTTTCCCAGCGCCGTCAGGCTCATGACCCGGAGACTGGATCCGGGTGACGTCCTGGCGCTGACCACCGACGGGATCGGCGACGCGCTGCTCGCCTCCGGCGAGCTCGCCGCATGGTTCGCCGACGAGTGGAAGAGTCCTCCTTTCATCGGGCGGTTCATCGACACGGTCGGGTTCGAGGCGAGGGGGCAATTGGACGACCGGACGGCGATCGTCATCTGGTGTCCGGAAAGACAGCCATGAGAACCTGGTCGGATTCGCCCTTCGACCGGACGGTGCCGCTCTCCACGGTCGCCCGGTACACCGACGAAGACGTCATCGCCCGGGACAACGGCGAATCTTCTGTGATCTACGAGCCGCCCGGGTTCAGAGGCTGGCTCGTCAAGATGTACCGACCCGAGAAGAATGTGGATCACAAGACTCTGGGCCGGTTGATCGAGCTGCCGGAAACCATGCTGCCGGGCGAGCTCTCCCTGATAGACCGGGGCATCGCATGGCCGGTCGCGCGGGTCGTCGAAGGCTATCGAACCGTTGGTTCGATCATGGCGAAAGCGGAGCCGGAGTTCTTCTGGGACGTCAAACTGATCGGTGAGCGCACCGTACGCAAGACAGTGGAGATCGACTACCTGGCGAACACCGCGGACAGGCTTCGCGGCTTCGGTTTCCCCGTGCCTTCCGTGAAGGAACGGCTCGGTGTGATGCGTACTGTGGTCGCCTGCGCCGCCCTCTTCGAGAAATATGACATCGTCTATGCCGACTGGTCGTTCGCCAACGCGTTCTGGTCTCCCCGCACACAGAGCACATTGATCATCGACGTGGACGCGTCGGGAATCGGGTGCCGTGGTTTCGTGGAGACTCCCAACTGGGAGGACCCGCTGATGGGGAAGGGCCGGGCGATGACCACCCACACCGACCGGTACAAGGTCGCTCTGCTGGTGACACGTGCGGTGACCGGGCACCGTGGGGACAGGTGGGCGGCGCTTGCCGAAATGGAAAGGACCTGTCCGGACCATTCCCGTCTCACCGGCCTGCTGCGCCGCGCCCTGGAGGCCAAGACGATCGACCTCCGGCCGACCCTCGCCGAACTCCACCAGGCCATCGTGAGCCCCGCCGGGCAGACCGTACCGAAGTCCCGGCCGCCCGGCGGGTCCAATGTCACCGTCCTGAGGCCTTGGCGTCCGCCGGTGGCCCGCCCGGAGCCGTCCGCGTCGTCACCGCTCACCCCCGGCCATGCTCCGGGCACCGCTCCGTCGAGGAGCCCGGCTCGGGCGAAGATCGCCGGGATGTCGGCTCCCGCCTCGGCGTCTCCAGGCGGATCCGCCTCTCCGGGCGCGGTACCGAAGCCTCCGATCGACCCGACGGTCTCCCCGTCCACCTCGGCCGTCGCCGTCGGCTGCCTGATCATGGCAGTCGTCCTCACCGTAGTGATCATCGCTGTCCACTTCCTGGCCACCCGCGTCTTCTGACCTTGAGGAGAGATCATGCATCGTTCCGAAGACTCCGCTCCCGCCGCGCGCGACGGTGGGACGAAAGGCCTGCCGACGTACGTCGTGCTCGATACCTCGGGCTCGATGGCTCCGTTCGAATCCCTGCTGAACGAGACCCTCACCGAGATCGTGGACACGCTCTACTCCAGTCCCAGGGTGTCTGATTTCATTCACCTGTCGATTCTCTCGTTCAACACCAGTCCGCACATGGTCCTGGAGATGACGGAGATATCCCGCCTGACCGCGCTGCCCACGGTCGGCTGCAGCGGCGTCACCAACTTCGCACCGATGCTCCGGCTCCTCAGAGAGCGCGTCAAGAACGACATTATCGACCTGAGCAAGAAAGGTGTCATGGTCATCCGTCCGGTCGTCTTCCTGCTCACCGACGGGAATCCGACCGACGATCCGGACGACAGCTGGGAGAGAGCCCTCCAGCCGTTGACCGATCCGAACTGGCGTCCCCGGCCGCATATCATCACCTACGGTTTCGGAGAGGCGAGCGAAGCGGTTCTGAGACGAGTGTCCACGCTGGCCGCGTACATCGCGGAGAAGGGCCGCGAGGAGGAGAACAAGAAGGCCCTTTCCTTGGCGTTGAACTCCCTGCTGAACTCTCTGGTGGCTTCGGCGGCCGCTCAGCGGCTGCTTGTCCCCGAAGAGGTCAGCGGGTTCAAGTCGGTGCCGCTGGAGTACGTCGACCAGTGATGGGCGATGACGCTTACGGGGCGACGATCGCGAAACGGAGGCTGGCGGGCATCCTGGTCCGACTCCGTCTCGGGCGTGGCCTGACCGCGACCCACGTCTGCCGGAAGCTGGGGTGGGGGAGAGGGAAATTAGGGCGGTTCGAGGCGAATCAATGGAAGCGTCCGAATATGAGCGATATCCGTGACCTGTTGCAGTTCTATCAGGTTGGACGGAACGAGCGAGACGAGATCATCAAGCTTGCGCTGCTGGCACGCAAGCGGCCCTGGTGGCGAGAGTACGGTGATGTGTTCGACACCGAGTATCCCGGATTCGAGAACGACGCGAGTGAGATCAGGGTGTTCTGCCCGCTGACGCTCCCGGTACTCCTCCAGACCCGCAGGTACGCCGAACTTCAGCAGCACCGGCTGCGGATCCCCGCCGAGCAGGGCATCCGGTTGATGGAGACCGTCCGCCACCGCCAGCGGGTCCTGCTCCGGGACGACGGCACCGCCCCCGTCGTGATCGCTGTCATCACCGAGGCGGCACTGCGCTACGACTGGGGCGGCGTCACCGACCAACTGGAGCAGATCGTCCGGCTGGAGCTCCTCGGCGGCCGCCCCAACATCGAACTCCGGCTGCATCCGTTCGCGGCAGGCGGCCCGCCGAGCCCGGGCGGGCCGGTCACCCACATGCGCTTCCCGCCCGATGACGCCGAGCTGGTCTTCGCGGGCACGAATCTCGCGACAACGATCGTCTCCGATCGGCGGACCGCGGAGACCTACGCCTCGCAGCTGAGCGAGGTCGTCGGCCAGGCGTGCGACCGGGCAGGAACGATCGGATACCTCGCCGAACTCACGAGAACGCTCTCCCTCCGAGAGGACCGTCCCCAGCCGTGACAGCGTTGTTTGAATGGTGGTCCCGCCGGTTGGCGAAGCGCGCCGCCGATGAGCGGCAGGCGGCGGAGCAGGACGCCTGCGACTACGGTTCCCGGTTGCTCGACGAGGCCAGGGAGGAACTGCACAAGGCGGATGGCAAGGCGCAGGTGCTCCTGGGCATCGTCGGAGTGGGACTGGGCGCCATCACCGGCGGTCTGCTGGCGGGCGGTTGGTCACCGTTCGAGCTGGAGAACGCCGTCGAATGGCTGTGGTGGGCGGGGGCCGGCTCCGCGGTGGCCGCCGTCGCCACCCTCGCCGGAGCGGTCTACCCCCGTTTCGACAGCAGGGACCGGCACCTGCCTGACGGCGTCACGTACTTCGCCGACGTTCTGCGCTACACGTCGGTAAAGGCGGTATCCGACGCGTTGCTGCGATCATCCACCCTCGATCTGGAGCGGATCGCCCACCAGTTGCATCAGGTCAGCAAGATCGTCAACCGGAAGTACCGGCTGATCCGATGGGGCTTCTGGCTGATGCTGGGTGCGATCACGGCCACGGTCGGCTCAGTCCTGGTGAACCTGGCGTTGAGCTAGCTCTCCCTGACCTTCGGCCGCCAGGTTCGGCCGGTCACCGGGTGGTGGTCCGAGGGCTGTCGACGTGCAGCTCACCGAACTCGATGGACGGGGCGAAACCGGCGAAGTTCCGGTTCACCTCGGCCCGTTCGGCGCTGTTGGGATAGGGGTTGGTGCAGCCGGTACCCGCGCTCGCGCCGGACATCAGGTCGGTGCAGCGGCCGGTGCGCCGGTCAGGCAGCCCCAGGATGTGGCCGATCTCGTGGGTGGCGATGCGCAGGGCGTCGTGGCCCTGAGCGGTCGCCTGGCGGCCGATCCACACGGTGCCGCGCCCCAGCCTGGTGGGCAGGGCACGGGGCCAGCCGTTGTCGGCCAGCACCACGAAGTCCGCCGGGACACCGGGGACCAGGCGCACATTGCTCACCGAGGCGTTCCAGATCTGCGCCGCCTGGTCCACGGTGGCGCGGAACTCGGCGGCTCGGCCGGCGTCGTACCGGAGTGTGCGCACCGCGGCCGACGACGGGGCGGGTTCGGCCTGCGCGGGGACCGCCGTCGAGAGGAAGGCGAGTCCCAGCACCAGCGCGAGCACGTAACGGAGGATCTTTGACATGGTCGGCGGGCCTTTCGCTGTCGTGGGGGTCAGGCGACGCGCAGGGTGAGCCCGTACGCCCGCAGGATCTCGTTGACCGGCTGGTGGAAGGTCGTCCCTCCGGAGGAGCAGGTGCCGGAGCCGCCCGAGGTGACGCCCTGCGCCTGGCTGCCGGAGATGAAGGGGCCGCCGGAGTCGCCCGGCTCGGCGCACACGCTGGTGCGGGTGAGTCCGGTCACCGTGCCCTGCGGGTAGGTCACGCTGGCGTTGTGCTGCTGGACGGTGCCGCAGCGCCAGCCGGTGGTGGTGCCGGAACGGCAGATCGAGGAGCCGACGACGGCCTGCGCGGACCCCCGGACGAGGACGATGCTCCCGCCGGGACCGCGCACCCACGGCTGGGCCGTGTAGCCGGGCCCGAGCGCGACCCAGGCGTAGTCGTTGCCGGGGAAGGAGGAACCCCGGACGGTGCCCGGCGGTCGCGTGGTGGCGCCCGCCCTGCCGCAGTGGCCCGCGGTGACGAACCCCTGCGTGGTCCCCCGGGTGACGGTGAAGCCGACGGTGCAGCGGCTGGATCCGACGGAGAAGGGGTCTCCGCCCGCGACGTCGACGAGAGGGCGGGGCCGCTCGGCGGAGATCACGACCCGGACGGAGGAGGGGTCCACGCCCGCTGCGGCGAGCAGGGCTTCGGCACCGGCCTGCCCGGTGGCCTGGACGACGACGGTGCCGGTCGGGACGTCGACGTACCACAGGGAGGCGGCGGCCCGCGCCGGGGCGGGGGCCCGGTCGAGCCGGTTCTTGACCGCGTCGAGCTGCGCCAGGGTACGGGTGGCGAGGACGGGTCGCGCGCCCCGGGCGCCGATCGCGCCGAACAGCGCGGGATCGGTGGTGGCCACGACGAGCTGCGCGTCGTCCCCGGTCAACCAGGCTCCGCCGTATGTCTCGCCGAGCTCCCGGCGAAGGGAGGACTCCACGGCGACGGCCCGCTCCTCGCGTGCCAGCCGTACGGCGGCCTGCTCGGGGGTGAGGCCGAGGTCGCGTTGGAGGGCGTCGGCCATCGGAGACGGGGGAGACGGGGGAGACGGGGGCGCAGGGGAGGCGGAGGCGGCGGGGGAGGCGGTCAGGAACAGGACCGCGGCGGCTGCTCCGGCGAGGAACGAGTGGGTTCTCGTCATCTTCACTCCAGAGTGAGGGGTGCAGTCAAGATACGGAGCCGGGCCCGGCAGAGGGATGTCCTAAAAAACCCCTATCGCGGTGGTATGGCGCTGCCGACCACGAGTGGGCGCCGGATCGATCGCGATCCGGGACGTTCGCGGGCGGTGCGGCGGAGGGCGGAACGGTCCCGTACGTCTGACAGTGGCGGTCGCCGATCCCGTCAAATGGGATGTTGTGGTGGTTTTTTCCGTGCAGGACTAGGCTTTCACGTCCGCGGTCACCACCGCTGGGTCACTCGGTTGGGAGCGTTCGATGGCGGATGTCGATAACGGAGCCCGTGGCGCGTCCGGGATCGCGGAGCCCGCGTCCCTGCCGCGCCGCGGCGAGACTCCCCGCTGCGCCCACCAGGAGGCGCGCCGCCGGTGCGTCCTGCCGCCCGGCCACCTGCTGGACCACGTCTACCCGCACCAGCGGGCCGCCGCCACCTGACGCCGGGCGGCTCGCGGCCGCCGGGGTTCCTCTCCGCGCGGATCAGGTCCGGAGCTGGCGGACGATGGAGGGGTCGGTGATGGCGGTGTCGTTCGCCAGCAGGAAGGCCTTGCTGAGGATGAGCGCCAGCCGGCCGTCCTCCTCGAAGGGAAGGAACAGCCCGGCGTGGGGATCGCGGGCGGAGACGATGCACAGGTAGGCGTCGTTGGGCTCCATCAGGACGTTCGCCGACCCCAGGTGGATCCGGTAGGTGCGGATGTCCCCCCGGACCACCAGGAACCGGTCGGTCATGGTGCACCGGTCGGCGATGGCCGTACGCCCGATCAGCCGGGACAGCGCGTCGCGGCGCACCTCGGCGGAGGGCGGCAGGGCCGCGAACGAGCCGGTCCGCCAGTAGTCCTGGAACCGGTCCGGCCCCTGTTCGGCCCACCGGGGATCGACCGCGATCGAGGCGGCGGCCACGAACAGGTCGACGTCCCGCATGGCCTCGCTGAACACCAGCGCCGGGACCTCCGCCAGCGGCGCCCGGTGCCATCCACCGTCGGTCAGCCGGTCGAAGTGGACCTCGTGGGTGAACGCGTAGCCCTCGTCGTACAGACTGTGGTCGAGCGTCACCCGCCACCGTCCGCCCGCCAGCATCCGCCGGGCGTCCCCGTTGTCGTAGCCACCGTCCCACGGCCCCATGAAATTGGACTGCCAGCCCCGCCCCTTGAACAGCGCGCGGAGCCTGCGGTAGTCCACCACGTGCCCGTCGAACCGGAGCGAGTGGTCGCGCGTCGCCTCCTCGGCCGGAGTGAGCAGGTAGACCTCGCGGAAGGCCTGCTTGAACGGCTGGCGCAACTCCTTGCCCTGCACCGCCTCCCGCCAGGCGCGCACCTCCTCCACCGGCGCGCGGGCCGGATGCCACAGCCGCACCGGCACGTCCGGCACGGTCATCCCCAGCTCGCCGCACCACACGCCGGGCGCGACCTCGAACTCCCAGATCAGCCGGTCGGTGACCGGGTGACCCTCCAACTGCCGGTACGGCGGAGCCGTCTCGCCGGTGTATCCGGCCTCCAGCGCCCTGATCAGGGTGGTCTGCCGCTGCTGGGCCTGCTTGGCCAGCTCACGCAGCCGCTTGACCTCCTCGGGATGCTCCCGCCGGACCGCCGCCGGGACCGCCTTCAGCCTCCTGTCCCCGTGCCACCACGACAGCTCGACCCCGCCGTCGGTCGAGATCACCGCCGTGTGCTCGCCGACGGCCTGCCGTACCCGCCCGTCGGGCAGCCGGAACGCCACCTCCAGCCGGTCGGCCAGGGCGGGCTCGATGCGCTTGAACACGCGGTCCAGCTGCTTGGGCACCCCGGCGTGCCGGGTGGCCCGGCGGGCGGCGTACAGCGCGGAGACCGCCTCCGGAGTCGGGTGCTCCTCCACCGCGCGGGCGACCTCGAACAGCAGTCCCTGGGAGGGCAGGGTCCTGGCGTGGGTCGGAGCCACCGCGACCCCAGGCAGCAGACCGTCCAGCAGCGCGGGCAGCCAGGGCTCGTCCCGCAGGAGCGCCAGCCGTACGGCCCGGCCGAGGGCCGCCTTCTCCGCGTCCTCGAACGCCTTCTCCGCCCGGTAGGGGATCTCGCCGGCGTGGATCGCCGCGACGCGGGCACCGGCGGCCTCCAGGGCCGTCCGGGCGAAGTCCGGGTAGCCGGGCAGGCCGCCGAGCCATTCGACCACACCGGACAGCGGCGGGGCGGCGTGGTGGACCCGTCCCCGCACGGCCTCGGCGAACAGCGCCCGCCGCTCCACGTCCCAGCCGAGCAGCACCTCCATCTCGGCGACCGCGATCGGCCCCCACGTTCCGGCGAGCCGGGCGCCCACCTCGGCGTCCATGCCCGCCAGCCCCGCCGCCACCAGCACGGGGAAGGGTTCGTAGAGCGGTCTTTCGTCCCGGAGCAGGAATCCGACCAGCTCGCGGGCCGCCGCGGCCAGCCGCTGCTCGTCGACCGCGTACCGCTGCGACGCCGGGTCGCCGTCGCCGACGGGTGTGCCCAGCCCGGTGCTCAGCTGGGAGGTCTCCGGCCAGTACCAGGGGTCGTCCGCGGTCCCGGTGATCAGGTTGAGCAGGCGCTGCGCGAGGGGGGAGAGGTGCATGCGGACGATTCCTGTCGGGATGGTTCCGGTGGGCACCGGACGGGCCGGTGGCGCAATCTATAGCAGCAGCGAAGGACAGAACGTCCGCGAGGCGCCCGCCGGTGCGGCGCCGGCCGGGGAAAAGGCGGAGCCTCCGGCACCGTGGAGGTGCCGGAGGCTCCGGTGTAACCGTGCCCTCGGAGGACCGGGGGTCAGGCGCTCTTGCGGCGTTGGGCGCGCAGGATCGCCAGGCGCTCGTTGAGCACCTCCTCCAGGTCCTCGATCGTGCGGCGCTCCAGCAGCATGTCCCAGTGGGTCCGCGGGGGCTTGGACTTCTTGGCCTCGGGCAGTTCGCCGTCCACCCGCAGGGCGGTGATGCCGCACATGCGGCACTCCCACGTCGCCGGGATCTCGGCCTCGGCGGCAAGCGGAACGTCGAATTGATGGCCCTTCGGGCAAATGTAGGACACCTCCTGGCGCGGGGCCAGATCGGTGTTGCGGTCGTTCTCGTAGCTGGTCGCCCCGAGTCGGGTACCGCGCAGCGCACGCTCGCCCATGTCTCAATGCCTCCTGAGGGCCCCGTCGTGAGGGGTTCGTCTCCCACGGCGTACAACGCTTGATACCGTGTGTGGATTCCCACACACGGCGTGATCCAATCGCGCGTTTTCCATGGGATCCGCAGAGAGACCTTTTCGGACGGATTTCAGATGCGCTCGGGGACCGGGTTCCCGGCGGCGCGGATGGCCCTGGGCAGGTTGATCGCGGCCAGACCGGCGAGGCCGACCACGAAGAAGACCACCAGCGTGAGGATGCCCAGCCGGTAGCTGTCGGTCAGCTGCAGGGCCAGGCCGAGGGTGAACGAGCCGAGGAACGTCGAGCCCTTGTCGCTGATCTCGTACAGGCTGTAGTACTCCGCCTCCTTGCCCCTGGGGATCACGTGGGAGAACAGCGACCGCGACAGGGCCTGGGTGCCGCCCATCACGATCGCGATGGCGAAGCCGAGCGCGAAGAACGCCGCCGCCGACCCCTTGGGCAGGAAGTACGCCACGGCCACCACGGCGGTCCAGGCCGCCAGGGCGCACATCACGATCCGCTTGGCCCCGAAGGAGCCGGCGAGCCTGCCCAGCAGCAGCGCGCCGCCGAAGGCCACGAACTGCACCATCAGGATCGCCTGGATCCGCACATCCTGGCTCAGCCCGAGCTCCTTGTCGGCGTAGGTGGCCGAGAAGGAGATGACCGTCTGCACGCCGTCGTTGTAGATCAGGTAGGTGACCAGGAAGCCCAGCGTCAGCGGGTAGTTGCGCAGGTCCTTGAGGGTGCGGCCGAGCTGCCGGAAGCTGCCGGTCACGGCCTGCCCCGTGGTCTCCGCGCCCGGGGCGAGCGCCCGCCGGTTGCGCAGCCGCAGCATCGGGATGACCGTGAACCCGCCCCACCACAGGCCGGAGGAGGCCAGCGCGAGGCGCACCGCGTCACCCTCGGCTACACCGAGGGACTCGTGATAAAGGAACAGAGCCAGGTGGATCGCGAGCAGCAGGCCGCCGCCGAGGTAGCCGAAGCCCCAGCCGCGGGCGGAGACCCCGTCGCGCTCGTCGGCCGTGGCGATCTCGGGCAGGAACGAGTTGTAGACGACGAACGCGGCGGCGAAGCTCACGCTGGCGAGCAGGAAAAGCAGTCCGCCCAGCAGGTAGCGGTCGCCGGACAGGAACCAGAAGCAGACCGTCGCTCCCGCGCCCAGGTAGGCGAAGGCGGCCATGATCTCCTTCTTCCGGCCGGTGTGGTCGGCCAGGGCCCCCACCATGGGCATCAGGATGATCTGGAGGATGGCGGCGACGCCGACCACGAAGGAGTAGTAGGCGCTCGGGCGCACGTCGAACCAGAGCACCGGGACGTACGCCGCTCCGGCGGCGGCCTTCTCGGCGACCGTCGTCAGGTACGGGCCCAGGAAGACGGTCAGGACCGTGGTGGGGAAGGCCGAGTTGGCCCAGTCGTACCAGTACCAGCCGCGTTGCTCACGGCGGCGGGACTGGGGGGTGTCTTCGACGGCCGGTGCGGCGGTCATGGGCGGTCCTCGGTTCGCTCGGGGGGAGGGGGTCTCGGGAGGGGGAGATGCGGCCGGGACAGGGCCCGCGCCGGCGTCAGGCGACGAGCCGGCCCGGATGCCACTGGCCGCGCGACCGGAGGACCCCCCGCAGGCCGGAGATGTTGTCGGTCATCACGCCGTCCACGCCCAGGTCCAGCAGGCGCTCCATCTCCCGGGTGTCGTTGACGGTCCACACGTGGATCTGCATGCCGAGGGCGTGCGCCGTACGGACCAGGGCCGGGGTGGTGACCCGCAGGCCGCGGAAGCCGATCGGCACCTGCGCGCACGGCACCCCGGCGCGGGCCAGGCGGGTGAGCAGGCGGCCGTAGGCCGAGGTCACGGCGGCGGCGCGCAGGGCGGCGACGCCGCGCGGGCCGAGCGAGGAGCACACGTCCCGGCCGATCGCGGCGCGGGCGCGGGCCAGCCGCTCGTCGGAGAAGGAGGTCAGGCAGATCCGGTCGTAGGCGTTGGTCCGCCTGACCACCTCGGCCAGCGGCGCGATGGCCGCGGCCTCCTTGACGTCGATGTTGAAGCGCGCCTGCGGCCAGGAGCCGATCAGGTCCTCCATGAGCGGGATCTCGTCCACCCCGCCGATCCGCGCCTCGCGCACCGTCCGGTACGGCAGCGCGGCGATCCGGCCGCTCCGGTCGGTCATCCGGTCCAGGGTGTGGTCGTGGAAGGCCAGCAGCACGCCGTCGGCGGTGGCGTGGGCGTCGGTCTCCAGGTAGGTGTATCCGAGCTCCACCGCGCGCGCGAAGGCCGCGTGGGTGTTCTCCCTGCCCTCGGAGGCCCCGCCCCGATGGGCGAAGGCGAGCGGGCCGGGATGGTCGAGGAAGGCGTAACGGCGCTGCACGTGGAGGAGTATGCCCCCTGCGCGCGGGGCTCGTCATCACACGGAGGTGAACGTTTGGGGCACGGATTCCGTAACGGCCACCCCCGTCCGATCCGGCTCCCCGCCTGGTGCGAGGCTGGAGGTGAGAGGAGACGGGCGGGGAAGAGCCGGCCACGGGTCGCGTGACAGCGGTGTGACAGCCGGATGCAAGCACGCGGGGACATCCTGATCACCATTCGCCGAGAATGGAGATGGGAAGACGATGAAGGCCCTCATGCAGGAGTTCAGCGTGCCGGACCGGTACCGGGGTCCGGCGGGCATGGTGAACGGGGGATGGGTGTCGGGCCTGCTGGCGAGCTACCTGCCGGCCGGGGGCGCCGTCGAGGTGACGCTGCTGGCTCCGACCCCGCTCGACACCGGTCTGCGGGTCGAGCGGGAGGACGGCCTGGTGAAGCTCTTCCAGGGGGCCGAGCGGCTCGCCGAGGCCAGGGCGGCGGACGGCGACCCGGTGCCCCCGCCCTTCGTCTCGCTCCACCAGGCCACGAGGGCGGAGCGGGACTTCGCCGGCGCGCAGGAGCACCCGTTCCCCGGCTGCTTCGTCTGCGGCGACCGGGAGCCCGGAGACGGGCTGCGGATCCACCCCGGCCCGGCCGGTCCGCCGGACACCGTCGCGGCCTCCTGGTTCGCCCATCCGGGACTGGCCGAGTGGTCGGCGGCCCTGCCGCTGACCCACGTGTGGGGGGCGCTCGACTGCCCCTCGGGCTGGGCGCACATCGAGCCGGGCGGGGCGGCCCTGCTGGGCAGGCTCACCGCGCGGACGTACCGGCCGGTCGCCCCGGGGCGGACCTACGTGGTCGTCGCCCGCAAGGAGGGCAGGGAGCGGCGCAAGCTCTTCGCGAGCTCGGCGGTGTACGAGGTGGACGGCAGGCTGGTCGGCGCCGCCCGGGCCATCTGGATCAAGATCTGACCGTACGGCCGGGTGCGGGGGGCCGCGGGCCGTGTCAGGGGGAGCGGGCCGCGGCCGCGCAGCGGGCCGCGGGCGCCGGATCGGGGCGCGCCGCCGTCACGCGCCCGCCCGCTGCCCGGCCCTGGCCAGGGCGGCCGCGGCGCGCTCGTCGGGGCTGGTGCCTCCCCAGACGCCGTGGGCCTGGTGCGTGTTGAGCGCGTACTCCAGGCACTGCATGCGCACCGGGCAGCGGCGGCAGACGGCCTTGGCGTGCTCGTGCTGCATCTGACCGGGCCCCTGCGGCGAGATGGGGAAGAACAGCTCCGGATCCTCGCTGAGACAGGCGGCCTGGCGGGACCAGTGGGTGATGAAGGAAATGTCAGCGTGAGAAGGCATGGCGAATCCAATGAGTCTGGGCGAAACCCGACTACCGTCGGCCCAACTGCTCATTCGGATGCCCCTGACTGTCGGCTTCATACGATTTGGGGAGAGAAAAGTCGGCAAAATCAGGGCCGGGAAATCATGATCGGCCGGTGGCGGCGACGGCGGTCACGGCCTGCGCAGGGGACGCGGGCGGCCGGTCACGACCTGCGCAGCAGGGAGACGACCGCCCGTTCCACACCGCCCCGCGTGGCCGGCTGCCCGAAGCCCGCCTCGGCGCCGAGGGCGGTGAGCGCCCGCGCGATGGTCCGCCCCCGGCCGTAGGCCTCGATGACGCGCGGGTCCACGTAGGAGGCGCGGGCCACGGCCGGGGTGTTCCCCAGGTAGCCGGCCACCTCCTTCATCACCCTGACCACCGCCCGCCGCCTGCCGGTCCTGGAGCGGACGGGGGAGGAGACCGCCAGTCCCACCGCGGCCAGCACGGTCGCGTGCCAGGTGCGGAAGTCCTTCGCCGAGACCTCGCATTCGAACGTCTCGCGCAGGTAGGCGTTGATGTCGCCGCTGCGCACGTCCGTCCACCCGGAGCCGTTCTCGTAGCGCAGCAGTTCCCCCTCCTCCCCGGTCGTGTGCAGGGCGGTGACGACCGAGCACACGTCCGGGTCGGCGATCTCCACCTCGCGGTGCTTGCCGCCCTTGGCCGGGTAGGAGCAGACCACGAGGCCCGCCGTACAGGTGACGTGCTCCATCCGGAGCGTGGCCAGCCCGAACGAGTCGTAGGACTCGCCGCCCACCCGGAAGAAGCCGACGTCGAGCATGCGGGCGGCCGCGGCGAGCACCCGCTCGCGGCCGAGCCCGGTCCCCGCCAGGTGCCCGGCGACGCGCTCGCGGAACACCGGCAGCCGCTCGGCCATCTCCAGCACCCGGTCGAACTTGATCCGGTCCTGCTCCTCGCGCCAGACGTCGTGGTACCGGTACTGCCGCCGCCCGGCCGCGTCGGTGCCGACCGCCTGGATGTGCCCGTCGTGCGTGCGGCAGATCCACACGTCGGTCCAGGCGGGAGGAAGCGCCAGCGCCCTGATCCGGGCGAGGACGCGGCGGTCGCGGACCGGCCGGCCGTCCGGATGGTGGTAGCTGAACCCCCGGCCCCTGCGGCGGCGGCGGATGCCGGGTTCGGCGGGATCACTCTGGCGTAGCTCTGTCACGGCCCCCCTCTACCCAGGCGGCGGCCTCACATGAGGCCGCGCGACCGCTCCCGGGCGGTCCGTACGGCATGCGCCGGATCCCTCCCGTAAACGGAGGGATGTGAAAGAGGAATGCCGGCTCCCGGAACGCGTGGCGGAGCCGAGCGGACCACGGCCCGCGGGGTTCGATCGTCGCGCACGCAACATCGCCGAGATCGTGGAGGTTCTCATGGGACAGCTGACCGACGAGGCCAAGGAGCTGCTCCGGCGGCCGGTGCACGGCTGGGCGACCACCCTGCGGCCCGACGGCTCGCTGCACAACACGGTGGTCTGGGTGGACGTCGAAGGCGACGAGGTCGTGTTCAACACGGCCGTCGGCCGGGCCAAGGAGAGGCACCTGCGGGCCAACCCCCAGGTGTCGGTGAGCGTCCTGGACCCGAAGGACGCCTTCCACCTGGTCAGCATCTCGGGTACGGCCCGGCTGGAGCTGGAGGGCGCCGACGAGGTCATCGACGGCCTGGCCAAGAAGTATCTGGGCGTGGAGACCTACCCCTACCGCCAGCCGGGCGAGCAGCGCATCACGGTCCGGGTCGCCCCCGACAAGGTGATCTTCAACCCGGGGAGCTGATCCGCACCGGCCCGCCCCCGCGGGGCCCGCCGGGTCCGCCGTGGTCAGCGGATAGAACGGGAGATCGACGCGACGGCTAACATGTCGCCCTGAACCGTGACGACGGGAAGGGCCGGTGTTGAACGATCTCGGAGAGGGGCTCCGCGCCTTCTGGCGGGAGCGCCACCTGTGCACGCTGACCACGATGCGGGCCGACGGCACCCCGCACGTCGTCCCGGTGGGGGTGACCCTGGACCCGGAGACCGCGACGGCCCGGGTGATCTCCTCTGGAAGCTCCCGCAAGGTCCGCAACGTCCTGGCCGCCGGAGCGGCCGGGGACGGGACCGGGGAGGCGGCGGTCGCGGTCTGCCAGGTGGACGGGCGGCGCTGGTCGACGCTGGAGGGACGCGCGGTGGTCCGCGCCGACCGCGAGTCGGTCGCCGACGCCGAACGCCGCTACGCCGAGCGCTACAAGCCGCCCCGGGAGAACCCGTCCCGCGTCGTGATCGAGATCCGGGTCACCCGGGTGATGGGCAATGTCTGAGGCCGTCACCGGGCCTGCGGCGTCCGAGGCCGCCACCGTGCCCGGATCCGCCACCGGCTCCCGGGCCCTCGCCGTGCCCGGCACCGTCACGGTCGTCGGCATCGGCGCCGACGGCTGGGCAGGCCTGGCGCAGGCCGCCCGCCGGGAGCTGCACGCCGCCGAGGTCCTCATGGGCAGCGCCCGCCAGCTCGCCCTGGTCCCCGAGCCCACCGCCGAGCGGGTGGTGTGGCCCTCGCCGCTGCTTCCCGCCCTGCCCGCGCTGATGGCCGCCCAGCAGGGCCGCCGGGTGTGCGTGCTCGCCAGCGGCGACCCCATGTTCCACGGCATCGGCACGACGCTGGTCCGCCTGCTGGGCCCGGAGCGGATCCGGGTGCTGCCGGCCCCGTCCTCGGTCTCGCTGGCCTGCGCCCGCCTGGGCTGGGCCGCCGACCAGGTCGAGGTCGTCAGCCTGGTGACGGGGCCGGTCGAGTCACTGCACACCGCCGTCCACGAGGGGCGCCGGATCCTGGTCCTCGGCGCCGACGGCCGCGCCGCCGCGCAGGTCGCGGCCCTGCTCACCGCGCGCGGGTACGGCCGCAGCCCGATGGCCGTCCTGGAGCGGCTCGGCGGCCCCGAGGAGCGGGTGGTCTCCGGCACGGCGGCCCGCTGGGCGCTGCCGGTCGCCCAGGACCTGAACATCGTCGCCGCGGAGTGCAGGGCGGACCCGGGGACGGTGCCGCTGCCGTGCGTGCCGGGCCTGCCGGACGAGGCCTTCGAGCACGACGGGCAGCTCACCAAGGCCGAGGTCCGCGCGGTCACCCTCTCCCGGCTCGCGCCGGTCCCCGGCGAACTGCTCTGGGACGTCGGCGCCGGGGCGGGCAGCGTCGCGATCGAGTGGATGCGCTGCCACCGGGCGAACCGGGCCGTGGCCGTGGAGCGCGACCCCCGGCGCGCCGCCCGGGCGGCCGGGAACGCGGCCGGGCTCGGCGTCCCCGGGCTGAGCGTGGTGAACGGCCCGGCTCCCGGCGCGCTGGCCGGGCTCGAACCGCCGGACGCCGTCTTCATCGGCGGCGGGGTGACCGCGCCCGGGGTGGTGGAGGCCTGCTGGGCGGCGCTGCGGCCCGGCGGGCGCCTGGTGGCCAACGCGGTGACCGTCGAGTCGGAGGCGGTCCTGGCATCCTGGTACGGCGAGCTGGGCGGCGACCTGGTGCGGCTGGCGGTCGGCAGGGCCGCCCCGGTGGGCGGCTTCACCGGCTGGAAGCCCCTGATGCCCGTGACGATCTGGACCGCGGTCAAACCGGAGGACGAACGATGACGGGGCCGATGACGGGGCCGATGACGACGGGTGCGGCGATGACGACGGCGGCGCGCGGCGGGGGCGGCCGATGACGGTCCGCTTCATCGGGGCGGGCCCCGGCGCGGCCGACCTGATCACCGTGCGGGGGCAGCGGGCGATCGCGGCCTCGCCGGTCTGCCTCTACGCCGGATCGCTGGTCCCCGCCGAGCTGCTGGAGAGCTGCCCGCCCGGGGCCCGGCTGGTGGACACCGCGCGGATGACGCTGGAGGAGATCGTGGCGGAGATGCTCGCCGCCCACGGGGCCGGGCAGGACGTGGCCCGCCTGCACTCCGGCGACCCGTCGGTGTTCAGCGCCATGGCCGAGCAGATGCGGCGGCTCGACGCGGCCGCGGTGCCGTACGAGGTGATCCCCGGGGTGCCGGCGTTCGCCGCGGCGGCGGCGGCGCTGAAGCGGGAGCTGACCGTTCCCGGCGTGGGCCAGACGATCACGTTGACCCGGACCTCGGCGCGGGCCACGCCCATGCCCGAGGGCGAGGACCTGGACACGCTCGGCAGGAGCCGGGCGACGATGGTGCTCCACCTGGCCGTGCAGCGCATCGAGGAGGTCGTCGGCGAGCTGGTGCCCAACTACGGCGCCGACTGCCCGGTGGCGGTGGTGGCCAGGGCCAGCCGCGCCGACGAGGTCGTCCTGCGCGGGACCCTCGCCGACATCGCCGGGCAGGTCCGGGCCGCGGGCGTGCTGCGCACCGCGGTGATCGTCGTCGGCAGGGTCCTGAACGCCGCGGAGTTCCCCGACAGCCACCTCTACTCCGCCGCCCGCTGCCGCGGCTGACGGGGCCGTCTCCGCCCCGCCGCCGCGGACGACCCGCGTCAGGGCGCGGCGGGCGGGATGCGCAGGGCGATGAGCGCGATGTCGTCGTCCGAGGCGCCCAGCGCGGAGAGGACCCCGTCGCAGAAGGTCTCCACGGGCTCGCGGGACAGCGCGGCGGCGTGCTGGCGCAGCCGGGTCATGCCGTGGTTCAGGTGCTCCTCCGGCCGTTCGACCAGTCCGTCGGTGTAGAGCAGCAGCGTGGACTCCGGAGGCAGCGCGTCGAAGGCGTTGCGCCGCGAGACGCCCGGGTCCACGCCGAGCAGGAGCCCCGCGCCGTCCTCCAGGTAGCAGGTCTCGCCGTCGCCGGTGACCAGCAGCGGCGGCGGATGCCCGGCGCTGGAGTGCCGGAACTCCCAGGGCCCGTCACCGCCCCCCGTGACCAGGCCGTAGATGCAGGTGGCGGTGTGCATGCCGTACAGGGTCTCGTTGGCGGCGTCCAGGCGGCGCAGGATCTCCCCCGGCGGCTCCTGGCGGTCGCAGGCCAGAGCCCGGAGCATGTTGCGCAGCTGGCTCATGACCACCGCGGCGGGCAGGTCGTGGCCGGCCACGTCCCCGATGATCAGGGCGAGTTCGCCCCCCGGGGTGACGAAGGCGTCGTACCAGTCGCCGCCCACCTCGGCGGCCTCGTGGGCCGGGCTGTAGCGGGCGGCGAGCCGGAGCCTGCCGACCTCGGGCAGCCGGTCCGGCAGCAGCGACCGCTGCAGCCGCTCGGCGATGTGCTGCACCGTCTGGTAGAGGCGGCCGTTGTCCACGGCCAGGGCGACGCGATGCGCCAGGTCCTCGACCAGGGACTGGTCGTCGGCGGTCAGCGGCCGCTCGGGCCGGACCCTGGCGACGGTCAGCGCGCCGAGGACCTGCCGGCGGGCGCGCAGCGGGGCGATGATCACACTGTCCGGGTCCAGCCGCTCGAAGAGCTCCGCCTGTACGGCGTGCAGCGGGTCGCAGGCCTGCTGAACGGCCGGGAACGAGGCCAGCAGCAGCGGTCCCGCTCCGCGCAGCACCTGGGCCAGCGGGTCGGTCGTGTTCTCCTGGACCGGTGGGAGCGGCCC
Source organism: Thiemannella venezuelensis (assembly GCF_014203605.1). GTDB lineage: Bacteria > Actinomycetota > Actinomycetes > Streptosporangiales > Streptosporangiaceae > Planomonospora_A > Planomonospora_A venezuelensis. The sequence continues at coordinate 22,883 of NZ_JACHJJ010000021.1, forward strand.
CTCGAACCGGTCGGCGGGCAACCGCGCGGAGTCCCGGTGCGCCACGGCCGCCCGGTGCGGCCGGTCGTGCTCGTCCAGCAGGTCGACCACGCACCAGTCGGCCAGCTGCGGAACCAGGATCCGGCAGAGCCGGCGGACGGCCTCCTCGGTGGACAGCGTGCTGGACAGGGCCGCCGTCACCTCGCTGAGCAGCGTCAACCGGGCCAGCGCCTGCTGGAGCACCTCATCGACGTCATGCATGTCCGGTTCACCGGCCAGCGCGATCTCCTCCTTCATGCTCTCCGCAGACCCGCGGTCCTCCGGAGACCGGGCTCCGGCGTCGTCCGGGCGAGGGAAACGTTATGGGGGGGAGGCGTGGCGAAAATCAGACCCGACGTTTTACGTCGTTATTTATTCCAGCGCTGTTATTCGGCTTCCCTTTCGACGGGTATGGCGATGATTTTACGCAGGGATGGAGCGTGAACCGGCGCTTTCATTCGAAAAACGAATGCCGCTTCATTCGGCCGATCATATTCCATGACTCCTTTCCTTCCGGGAAGCGGTCGGTCTCGACGGTCTCCGGAGCAGGACGGCGCGCCGCAGGCGGGGCGCTCGGGCCGACCAGGCGGGGGACGAAGGCGGGCTCCATGCGCGGCCGGCCGATCCCCTCGACCCGCGACGGCATGCCGGTGGCGCGGTCGGCGCCGTGCCGCCGTCGCGCCGGACGATGAGCCGGTCCGTACCGGCCGGGCGGCGGGTCCGCCCGGCCCAGGGGACGGAACTTTTCTGGTTTTCCCAGGTCAAGCCGAGATGGAATGGCGGTAAGGAGCGGGGCCGCAGGGTAGGGGCGCCGGTATGGCTCAGGAGAAAAGCGCCAGGCGACTGGCCGAGGAACTCGCGACGGACGCGTCCGACGACCCTCGTTTCAAGGACCGCACGCCCGGTGTCCGGGCGACCCGGCAGGGCTCCGTGGAGCAGGCGGACGCCGACATCGCGGGCCGCGCGGGCGTGGGCGGGATCGGCACCACCGGCGGAGGCGGTCCGGGCGGTACGGCGGGGCAGCCGCCGACCGGCCGGGTGCCCGACGACGAACTGGCGGACACCACGTTCGGCCTCGGTCCCGAACCGGTCGGGGAGTCCTCCGGTGAAGGGGAGGAGGAGCCGGACGGGCGGTGACGGCCGTGTGCCGGTGCGCCCGCACGCGCCGGTCCTCCTCCCGGGGACGGCCCGTCCGGCCCGGCCGCGCGCCCTCGCCGTGCGGCGAGGGCCGGCCCTCGCCTCTCCCGGCTCCCGTGGGCCGCCCGCAGATCGATGTGCGGCTCGGCGCCGCGCACCGTGTACCAGGCGGTGTCGCCGCAGCCGCGCCTGTCGTGATCGCGGCGCAGGATCGTTACGATGCCGGAGACGAGGATCTGCCTGGTCCGCGGGTCCCTGGCCAGAACCCGCCGATCCACCGTCAGCCCGTCGTCCATGAGCTCGCCGCCGAGGATGTCGTCCTCCCGAGGTTCCCGCTCCGGCCGTGATCGCGTGAAGACGGGCTCCGGGCGCCACCTCGATCGAGGTCCACGTGCTCTGGCCGGGTCCCGACGCTCCGGTCAGTGGCCGCCGCCCGCCAGGTTGAGGCCGACGACGCCGGCGAGGATGAGGGCCACGGATATGATCTTGATGGGAGACGTGTCCTCGCCCAGGGCGATCATGCCCAGGGCGGCGGTGCCGACGGCGCCGATGCCGGTCCAGACGGCATAGGCCGTACCGACGTCGAGGCTCTTGAGGGCGGAGGCGAGGAGGCCGAAGCTGAGCAGGGCGGATACGGCGAAGCCGACGCTCGGCAGCGGTACGGAGAACCCGTCGCTGAGTTTGAGCGAGTAGGCCATGACGACCTCGAACAGACCGGCGGCGACGAGCATGAGCCAGGCCATGACGGCTCCCTTCCCTCAAGGAGCGTCGTCTTTGCAGGCCGGGTACGGCGCGTCTCGTCCGGGCGGGCCCGGTCGGGTCCGCATGGACGACAACGACGGCGGCCGCGCGGAGATTCCCGGCGGCCTCCTGCCCGCCGCGGCCCGGGAGAGCGTCTGCGGGCTGGAAGTGTTTCCCACATTCGGGATATCCTCTCTTTTATGAGAGACGGCGGGACGGAACCGCCCCCAGACCCCGGGCCCGGGGAGATGGAGGTCCGGCTGGCGGCCCGCCTCGCCGGGCTCCGGACGGAGCGCGGCTGGTCGCTGGACGAGCTGGCGCGCCGGACGGGAGTGAGCCGATCGACCCTCTCGCGGCTGGAACGGGCGGAGATCAGCCCGACGGCGGCCCTGCTGGGCAGGCTGTGCGCCGCCTACGGGCGGACGATGTCGAGGCTCCTGTCCGAGGTGGAGTCGGAGCCGCCGCAACTGGTGCGCGCCGGGCAGCAGCCGGTGTGGCGGGACGAGGCGTCGGGCTTCGTCCGGCGGTCGGTGTCCCCGCCCCACGCCGGGCTGCGCGGCGAGGTCGTCGAGGGCGTCCTGCACCCGGGGTCGGACATCTCCTACGAGGGGCCGCCCGTACCGGGCCTGGAACAGCACATCTGGGTGCTGGACGGGACACTGGAGGTCACCGCCGACGGCCACGTGCACGAGGTCCGGGCCGGGGACTGCCTGCGGTTCCGGTTGTGGGGCCGCTCGCGCTTCCGCTGCCCCGGCCCCGGGCCGGTCCGCTACGCCCTGGTGGTCGTCCTGCCGTGATCCGGCCACCGGCCGTCCGGAGCCGCTCCCGGCCGCCGCCTCCCGCCCCGCTCCGCCCCCGGGCGCCGTCAGCCTCCCGCGCACGCAGACTCCCCGCACGCAGAAGGGCCATGATGCACACGATCACCCGCCTGTCCGCCGGTGACTTCCACGACAGCGTGAAGGAACTCGCCGAGCTCCTCGCCGACGTCGTCGACGGCGGCGCGTCCCTCGGCTTCCTCGCCCCCTTCGGGCGGGACTCGGCGGCGGACTGGTGGCGCGCCCGGGCGTCCGCCGTGGCCGACGGCAGCCTCGTCGTCTGGATCTCCCGTGGTCCCGGAGGCGCCAGCGGCACGGTCAGCCTCGCCCTGGAGGGCAAGGCCAACGGGCGGCACCGCGCCGAGATCGCCAAACTGATGGTCCACCGCCGGGCCCGGGGCCGGGGAGTGGCACGCGCCCTCCTCGCCGCCGCCGAGGAGGGCGCCGCCCGGGCGGGAGCGTCCCTGCTGCTCCTGGACACCGAGACCGGCAGTCCCGCGGAGCGCCTCTACCAGGCCGCCGGTTGGACCCGCTACGGCATCGTCCCGGACTACGCCGCCGAGCCGGCCGGCTCCCTGCGGGACTGCAGCTTCTTCTACAAGCGGCTCGGCTGACCGGTCCCGGTCGCCGCGGCCGGTGGACGGCGGAGGCGTTCACCTCGGTCGGGGAACGCCTCCGCACAGGTAGGCGGACTCCTCCGGCAACCGCGGCGTCATCGTGATCCCGGTGAGGCGCTCGGCCATGCTGTGGTACCACGATCACGCCATGGGACTCACCGGCCTCAACGTCTACGCGGGCCTCGCCGGGCTCTACCTCGTCAACGACCCCGCCGGCGGGAATGGGTCGTGCACCAGCACGCGATCCTCCATACGCTGACCTTCAGCGGCGTGCCGTTCAGGGCGCCGTCCGAGGACTTCGTCGAGGCGGGATCGACCGAGATCTGGAAGTACATCAATTCCAACCACGACGCCCACCCGATGCACGTCCACCTCGTCAACTTCCAGGTGCTGAACCGGCAGCCGATCGACGCGGCCGCCACGGGAGGGCTGGGCCCGGCCGGCGGCCACCGCGGAGAAGACCGGTCGGGGGAATCCCTGTGATCTCGACTCCGCACGGGCGGGGAGCGGGATCCGTCAGACCGGTTCGATCACCTCGAGCCGGAACCGCCGGGCCAGCGCCCTGGCCTCCTCCTCCCGCCCGCAGGGCACCGCGATGTCGGCGATCTGCCACGGCTGTCCCCTCCAGGTCCCGGTGAACCGCAGGAGCGCCGGCGTCCCGCCGGTGCGGTCGACGAAATCCACCTCGCGCAGATTGAGCAGCGCCGCATACGCGCCCGGCCGGCGGTAGACACCCACCGGGCTGATGTGGACCTCGCCCTGCGGCCGCAGACGGGCAAGCAGAGTGCCCCGCTTCAGCAGGGCGGTTCCTGCCGCGGCGATGACGTACAGGAACGCTGTGACGGCGACGAACACGCCGAGGGCGGAGATCGCGTGCGCCTCCCCGGCGAACCCGGCGCCCCCCACCGCTGCAGCGCGGCAGGGCCCTGGTCCCAGTCGCGAAAGCGAGACCACAAGAACACGGACATCGTCACCGTGCCGCCGAGCGCCGGCAGGAGCATCAGGCGGACGTGCGTGATCGACAACAGCCGGATCATGACGAGGCCGGTCCCGCCGGAGCCGGCGCTCCCGGTCCCGGGGACGGCCGCGCCGGCACGGCCGGGCGGACGGGGGCCACGGCCGGCGATGCCGGTGATCGGGCCGTTCTCCGGTCATGCATGACCGGAGAATGATCCTCTCCTCTTGGAGATCACTTGCATCCCGGCGCAACACCTGATCAGGCCGGGCGCGCCGCGTCAGTCCAGGCAGAACTCGTTGCCCTCGGGGTCGGTCATCACGATGAAGCCGGCGCTCATCGGGGGCTCGGGCTCGTGGCGGCGCACCCGCGTCGCACCCAGCGCGACGAGCCGGTCGCACTCGGCCTCCAGCGCCGCCATCCGCTCGTCTCCCTGCAGCCCGGGAGCCGCGCGGACGTCGAGGTGGACGCGGTTCTTGGCGGTCTTGTCCTCCGGGACCTGCTGGAAGAACAGCCGCGGGCCGTGCCCGTCCGGGTCCTCGACGGCCGAGGCCGTGTTGCGCTGCCCCTCCGGTACGCCGGCCCGCGCGAGGAAGTCGTCCCACGCGGCCAGCGGGTCGGCGCCCTCGGGCAGCTCGACTCCGGGCGGGCCGGGGTGGACGTAGCCCAGCACGTCGCGCCAGAAGGACGACAGCGCCCGCGGGTCGTGGGCGTCGAAGGTGACCTGGATATGGCGGCTCATCGGGTGCTCCGTTCGTAGCGGATTTCACGTGCGGGCGGGAAGGCCGCGCAGCGGGCGGGCCGCGCCCTGGAGAGCATTCTGGCACCCAAAGCGGACAGAAACGGTCCGCTTTCTCTGGCAGGGTGGACGGCATGGACGCGGCGATCGGTGACGAGCGGGGTACGACGGAACGGGTGCTCACCCTGCTCGGGCTGCTGCAGCAGCGCCGGGTCTGGACCGGCCCCGAACTCGCCGACCGGCTCGGGGTCACACCGCGGACGGTGCGGCGTGACGTCGAACGGCTGCGCACCCTCGGCTACCGGGTGCACGCCGGCCAGGGGGTCGGCGGCGGCTACCAGCTCGGCCCGGGGCAGGACCTGCCGCCGCTGCTCCTCGACGACGAGGAGGCGATCGCCACCGCGGTCTCGCTGCTCGCCGGCGCGGGGGGCGCGGTCGCCGGGGCCGGCGACGCCGCGCTCCGGGCGCTGACCAAGCTCGACCGGGTGCTCCCCGCCCGGCTGCGCCACGAGGTGCGCGCGCTCTCCGACTCGGTGGAGTTCTTCGGCGGAGGCCGTACGCCGGTCGACCCCGAGGTGCTCATGACGCTGGCCGGAGCCTGCCGTGACGAGGTCGAGGCCGGTTTCGACTACCCGTCCGGGAGCGAGGTGCGACGGCGGCGGGTCGAGCCCTACCGCCTGGTCGCCTCCGACCGGCGCTGGTACCTCCTCGCCTACGACCTCGACCGTGACGACTGGCGCAGCTTCCGCGTCGACCGGATGACCGATGTGGCCGCACGGACCTGGCGCTTCCGCCCGCGCGCGGCGCCCGACGCGGCGGCGTACGTGCAGGAGAGCGTGGCGAGCCGGGTCTACCCGCACCAGGCGCGCTTCCTCGTGCACGCGCCGGCGGACACGGTGCGCGCGCAGGTCCCGGCGTCGGCGGCCGTCGTACGACCGCGGGGAAGCGGGCGCTGCGAGGTGCTCAGCGGTGCCGGCAGCCTCGACTTCGTGCTCCTGCACGTGCTCCTGCTCGGGCATGACTTCGAGGTGATCGATCCTCCGGAGCTGGGGAGGCGCTGCCGTGCGCTGGCGGAGAGACTGCTGGCGGCGGGGGCGGGCCCATCCGTGCGGGACGCGGAGCAGCCGTGAGCCGCGACCGCGCCGAGGCGCGCTTGCGCTCCCGCCCCGTCCCTATGCCCGGCGGCGCCGGGATCCGCCGGGGGAGGAACAGGAACGATCACCCGGCGGGGCGGCCGGTCCCCTCACCGGGCAGGTAGCCTCCGTCACCCTCCGCCGTCCGGCCGGATCCGGCGTCGGGGTCGTCCTCGTCGGAGGCGACCCAGTCCATGCCGGCTCCCACATGCCCGCCGTCCGGTCCGGCGGTACGGCTCGGCCGGGGCCCGTCGTCGTCCGGGCCGCCCTCCACCGGGCCCTTCGCCCGGCGACCGGCGTCCGGGGCGTCCACGGGCCCGGTCTCGTCCGCGGGCATGGGGTGCGGGCTCGGTCCGGCCGCCGTCTCGGTGCGCCCCTCGATCTCGTCGGTCCGCGCGCCCACCGCCTTCTCGTCCGAGCCGGCCGTCCCCGGCCGCTCGTCGTCACGGCCGGCGACATATCCCGTGGACCGGGACCAGCCGCTCCTGGGTTCGGCGTCGTCGCCGGGGCGCCCGCCCGGGTGGGCGTTGGAGCCGCGGATCGACGCGGGGCCGATGTCGCCGCCCATGTCGTGCAGCCCGGGATCGAAGGTGGTGCCCTTCAAGCTCTCCCGTTCCCTGGCCCGTTCCTTCTCCCGCTCGTCCTCGTTCACGGTGCTCCCTCCCGTTCGGCGGCCGCCTGGTACGCGGCTCACTCCGGCTCCACCCGCATGGCGGCCTCCTCCGCCGAGTAGCCGCCCGCGTCCGGGCCGACCTCGTCGGCGACCAGGTCGGCCTCGGCGTCCTCCCTGACGCCCTCGTCGGCGGCCACCAGCCGGCCCGCCCGGCGGGGCTCGTCCCAGACGGCGCCCGACGGCTCCTCGGGCTGGGCGGACCAGTCCTGGCCGGCACCGGTGTCGGGCTCGTAACCGGTGTCGAGGTCGGAGCCCACGCCCAGGCCGCCCTCGGCCGACACCCGCGGCCCGAGCTCGTCGGCCCCGCCCGTCTCCAGGTCGTCCCGGTCGCCGCGGGGCCCGCCGGCCGGCTCGTCGGCGACGCCGAACATCGGCTGCTCCTCGGGCACCTCCCTGCTGATCCTGCCCTCCAGGGACTCACCCTGGATCTGCTCGTCGACCGTGGTCCCGAAGTCGTCGACGGCCATCGGGCGGTCCCCGGGCAGCGGCGCCTCCTGCGGGTCCACCGCCCACTGCTGCTGCGGAGTGCCGTCCTGCAGATCCGGAATCCCCTCGTCCTCGAACCGCGAGTGAGGGTCGTGCTCCGGCGTGTGCTCTCTCATGGCCCCTCCTGCCTGCGCTTTCCCCTTACCCTCCCCTCGGTTCCCCGCCGGTTCGGGTCATAACGGGCCGACGCGAAACCGGGCCCGCCCGCGACCCGCCCGCCGTACCGGGCCCGGCGCAGGAACGCCGGGACGTCGCCGGACCCGGATCCCCCGACGTCGTCCCGCCGGTCGCCGTCGCCGGCCGGGTGAACCTAGGCGCGGCCGACGATCGCGCCCGCGCGGTCGACGACCACGACGTCGACCGCGACCGGGGCTCCCCGGAGCACGGCCTCCGCGCTGCGGCGGGCCCGCTCGGCGACCAGGTCGCCGAGCGGGAGGCCGGCCTCCTGGCACAGGCGCAGGGCGTGCAGGGCGGTGTTGGCCCCGCGGACCCGTCCGGCCAGGGCCTCGTCCCCGCCCGCCTCGCGGGTGAGCGCGGCCAGCAGCTCCGGATTGACCTGGGAGCGGCCCGAGTGGAGGTCGAGGTGGCCGTCGGCGAGTTTGGACAGCTTGCCGATGCCCCCGGCGACCGTCAACCGGGGCACCGGGTGCCGCCGCAGGTACTTCAGCACCGCTCCCGCGAAGTCGCCCATGTCGAGCAGGGCGTCCTCCGGCAGGCCGTACAACTCGGCGGCGACCCGTTCCGAGGTGCTCCCGGTGCACCCGGCGACGTGCGCGTAGCCCGCCGCCCGGGCGACGTCGATCCCGCGGCGGATGCTGTCGATCCACGCCGAGCACGAGTACGGCACGACGACGCCGGTGGTGCCGAGGATGGACAGGCCGCCCAGTATGCCCAGCCGCGGGTTCCAGGTCCTCCCGGCCAGTTCCTCGCCGCGCTCCACGGAGATCTCCACGACCACGTCCCCGGTCCCGCCGTGCCGGGCGGCGACCTCGGCCACGTGCTCGCGCATCATCCGCCGGGGGACCGGGTTGATCGCCGGCTCGCCCACCTCCAGCGGGAGGCCCGGCTTGGTGACCGTGCCCACGCCGGGCCCCGCGGCGAACACCACGCCGGTGCCCGGGGCGCCGCGCCGTACGGTCGAGGAGATCAGTGCGCCGTGCGTCACGTCGGGGTCGTCCCCGGCGTCCTTGACCACCGAGGCCGTCGCCGCGCCGTCCGCGAGCCCCTCGCGGGCCAGCGCGAACGCCGGACGCTGCCCCCGCGGCAGGGTGATCTCCACCGGGTCGGGGAAAGCGCCGGTCAGCAGAGCGGTGTAGGCGGCGGTGGTCGCCGCGGTCGCGCACGCGCCCGTGGTCCAGCCGTGGCGCAGGGGCGCGCTCACGGCCCGCCCGCCGGCCGGTACGGTGTCCCGGAGCCGCGGGACCGGAGCGGGAGGGCCCGGCCGCCCCGCGGCGGGACGGCCCCCGCGCCCCGCGAGGGGAGGGGCCGGGCGCCGGGCGGGACAGGAGACGGGAGAGAGGTGGCGGGGTGCTGAACGTCCTCGTGCTGGGCGGCACCGGCGAGGCGCGGAGGCTGGCCGCCGCGCTCGCCGGACGGGCCGGGACGCACGTGGTGTCCTCGCTGGCCGGGCGGGTGCGCGACCCGAAACTGCCGGTGGGCGAGGTGCGCGAGGGGGGCTTCGGCGGCCCGGAGGGGCTCGCGGCCTGGCTGGCGGAGCACCGGATCGGCGCCGTCGTGGACGCGACGCACCCGTTCGCCGCCCGGATGAGCGCTTCGGCCGCGGCGGCGGCCCGGGCGACCGGACTCCCGCTGCTGGTCCTGCGCAGGCCCGGCTGGCAGGCGGCGCCGGGCGACGACTGGCGGCCGGTCCCGTCGCTGGAGGCCGCGGCCGGGCTGCTGCCCGCCCTGGGGGAGCGGGTCTTCCTCACCACCGGCCGCCGCAGCCTGCCGGTCTTCGCGGACCTGGACGGCCTGTGGTTCCTGGCCCGCGCGGTGGACCCGCCCGAGCCGCCGATGCCGCGCCGCGTGGAGATCCTGCTCAGCCGGGGCCCGTTCACCGTCGAGGGCGAGCTGGCCCTGATGCGGGAGCACCGGATCGACGTCGTGGTCACCAAGGACAGCGGCGGAGAGATGACCACGGCCAAGCTCCGCGCCGCCCGCGAGCTGGGCCTGCCGGTCGTGATGGTACGGCGCCCGCCCGCACCCGGCGGCGTGCCCGCGGTGGAGACCGTCGAGGCGGCGCTCTCCTGGCTGGCGGCCGTCGCTCATGCCGGGTAGCGCCGGGGGGTGAAGACCACCCGGCGGCCGTCGCCCCGCTCGGCCACCCGCGTGGTCGAGGACCCGACCAGCAGCAGGCAGCGCATGTCCACCGCCGCCGGGTCCAGCTCGGCGAGCGTGGTCACCGTCATGGTCTCGCCCGCCCCGCCGACGTCCCGGCCGATGACCACCGGGGTCTGCGGGGCGCGGTGCTCCAGCAGCAGGTCGCGGGCGGCGGCCACCTGCCAGGTCCGGCTCTTCGACGCCGGGTTGTAGATCGCCAGAACCAGGTCGGCCCTGGCCGCCGCGCTGATCCGCTCCGCCACCACGTCCCACGGCTTGAGCAGGTCCGACAGCGACAGCACGCAGTAGTCGTGGCCGAGCGGCGCACCCGCCCGGCTCGCCACCGCGTGCGCCGCGGTCAGGCCGGGCAGGACCCGCACCGGGACGCCGGAGAAGCGGGGCTCGCAGGCCACCTCCAGCACCGCGCTCGCCATCGCGAACACCCCCGGGTCGCCGGAGGAGACGACCGCCACGCGGGCCCCGGCCGCGGCCAGCCCCAGCGCGTGCGCGGCCCGCTCCGCCTCCACCCGGTTGTCGGTGGCGTGGCGGCGCTGGCGCGGGTTGGGCGGGACCCGGTCCAGGTAGGGGCCGTACCCGACGAGCTCGTCGGCGGCGGCCAGCGCCTCCTGCGCCTCCGGGGTCAGCCACGGCCGCCCCGCCGGGCCCAGCCCGACCACCACGACCTCACCGGCCCGGCCCGCCGTACCCGCCGCCGCCGCCTCCGTCCGGTCCCGGCCGGCCGTTCCGGTCTCCGCGGCGGGGGCCGTACCCGCGTCCGCGCGACCCTCCGGTGCGGGAAGGCCCGCGTTGACCGGGCTGGTGATCAGGGCCAGCGAGAAGTACGGCACGCCGGCCGGGTCCACCTCGGCCAGCGGGGCCAGGCGCTGGCCGCCGGTGGTGGCGCGCTCCACGTACCAGGCCTCGCCCAGGCGGCCCGCCTTCTCCAGCGCGTCGCGGACCTTGGTGAACGTCCGGCCGAGCTTGAGGACCGCCGCCGAGTCGGTGGCGGCCAGCCGCTCGGCCAGCACCTCGGCGGGGAGGGTGCCGGGCAGGACCGTCAGCGTCTCGTCCCGCTCGACCAGCGGCCGGCCCAGGACCGCCGCCGCCGCGCTGACCGAGGTCACTCCGGGGACGACCTCGGTGGCGTAGCGGTGCGACAGGCGCTTGTGCATGTGCATGTAGGAGCCGTAGAAGAGCGGGTCGCCCTCGCACAGCACCACCACGTCGCGCCCGGCGTCCAGGTGGGCGGCGAGCCGGAGCGCGCACTCGGCGTAGAAGTCGTCGATCGCCCCCTGGTAGCCGCCGGGATGGTCGGTGGTCTCCGTGGTGAGCGGGTAGATGAGGGCCTCCTCGATCTGGCCCTCCCGCAGGTACGGCGCGGCGACCGAGCGGGCGATGCTCCGGCCGTGCCGGGCGCTGTGGTAGGCGATCACGTCGGCCGAGCCGAGGAGCCGGGCGGCCTTGACGGTCACCAGTTCGGGATCGCCGGGCCCCAGCCCCACTCCCCAGAGCCGCCCCGCCGGGTTCATGTCAGTCATCACTCTTCCTCGCTGGCGATCGCGTTGACGGCGGCGGCGGTCATCGCGCTGCCCCCGCGGCGGCCGTGCACGACCAGGTACTCCAGGCCCGCCGGGTGTTCGGCGAGGGCCTGCTTGGACTCGGCGGCGCCGATGAAACCGACCGGGACGCCCAGGACGGCGGCCGGCCGCCCGGCGCCCTCCCCGACCATCTCCAGCAGCCGGAACAGCGCGGTCGGCGCGTTGCCGATCGCGACGACGGAACCCTCCAGCCGGTCCCGCCACAGCTCCAGGGCGGCGGCGCTGCGCGTGGTGCCCAGCCGTTCGGCGAGCTCCGGGACGCGCGGGTCCCCGAGGGTGCAGACGACGTCGTTGCCGGCGGGGAGGCGGCGGCGGGTCACCCCGGAGGCGACCATCATCGCGTCGCACAGCACCGGGGCCCCGGCGTCCAGCGCGGTCCGGGCCGCGGCCACGACACCGGGCGACCAGCCGAGGTCGGCGACCAGGTCCACCATGCCGCAGGCGTGGACCATGCGGACCGCCACCCGGGCGACGTCCTCGGGCAGCCCGCCCAGGTCGGTCTCGGCGCGGATGGTGGCGAAGGAACGGCGGTAGATCTCCGCGCCGTCGCGGATGTAGTCGATCACTTTTCCCCTCTGAGGGCCGCCACCGCGGCCGCGGTCCGTCCGATGTCCGTACAGGTCAGGCTCCGGCCGTCCAGCTCCACGCGGTAGCCGTCACCGGTCGCGACCACCTCCACGACCCGCCCCCTGGGACGGCCGCAGCGCCGCGCACAGCCCGCCCAGTGCACCGGGAGCGTACCGCCCCCGGCCTCACCCGTGTCCCTCCGCTCACCCGCGGACCGCCGCCCGTTCCCGGGCAGAGGCGACGGCGCGGGTCCGGAGCCGGAGGCGACGGCGGTCGCGACGGCGGCGGCCGCATCGGCCTGGACGTCGGTCAGGGATCTGGAGCAGCCGGGGCGGCCGGTGCAGGCGCTCACCCCGTCCCACGAAGATCCGGAGCCGGTCACCAGCCCCGCGTCCGAGAGCCGGGTGATCGCCGCCTCGGACCGGGGAAGGGCCAGGCCGGGCAGCACCACTCCTCGCCACGGCGTGAGCCGTACCTCGCCCGAGGCGGCGACGTCGGCGAGCACCTCCGCCTGGGCCGAGGCCAGCCGTCCCAGCGGCACCGCCACCCCCAGGGCGACGCGGCCGTCCCGGCCGGGGACGATCCCCACGGGCCCCCGGACGGCGGGCCGGAGCCGTACCGGCTCCGGTGCTCCGGAGCCCGGGACGGCGTGGACGTCCGTGCCGAGGGCGGCGCGGACGCGGGCGGTCACCGCGGCGGGTCCGCCGGGCAGTTCCGCGATCCGCCAGGCGGTGACCCCGCGGGCGGACAGCTCTGCCAGGAACGCCTCGGCCGCGGCGAGCAGCGCGGGCACCGTACCGTCCGGGGACACGCGCAGGCCGCTGTCGGCGCCCGCGACGATCAACGCGATCTCGTCCGCGCCGACCGGCAGGATCCCGGCGTCGGCGCCGAGCCCGGCGACGTCGCCCCGCCCGTCGTCGAGGGCGAACAGGAACCGGCCGGGGAGGGCGGCCAGGGCGGGGCGGGCGCACAGCGCCCGGTCCAGCGCGGCGACCAGGGGCTCGACGTCCATCGTGCCCGCGCCGTCGCAACCGGTCAGCGGGGAGGCCAGGATGTTGCGGACCCGCTCGTGGGTGGGGGAGGGCAGCAGCCCCGCCCGCGCCATCCGGTCCGCGAAACCGGGCGCGCCCCCGCTCCCGTCCTCCGCGTCCACCCCGGTCCGCAGACCGCGCACCTGGACGTTGGCGCGGGAGGTCAGTTCGATGACGCCGGTGCCGTACCCGGAGGCCGCGCGGGCGAGTTCGCGCAGCTGGGCGGTCGTGAGCCTGCCGCCGGGCACCCGGACGCGCGCCAGCCCCCCGTCGGCGGCGGCGTGGACCTGGAGGGCTCCCGGGCACGCATCGAGCCGGGTTCGTCCTGATAAGTCGAGATTGACCACGCAGGGGATGCTAACGCCAGTTTCCGGCGGGGACCGGTCTGCCGTAGTCTCATGGTCATCGATGGCAGAGGGAGGAAGCCGGTGCGAATCCGGCGCGGTCCCGCCACTGTGACCGGGGAGCGAACCCCACCGCGGCCACTGTCCGGTGACGGACGGGAAGGCCGGGGGGAGCACTGATCCGGGAGCCAGGAGACTCCGGCCGTCGTGTCCGACGACGACCCGGGGCGAGGACCCCGAGGGAGGAAACCGCCGTGCGCTCTTCGCCGTCCCCCCGCCGCCCCATGGGTTCTTCCCGCTGCCCCGCGCAGCCGCGGGGACGCGTACGGCCCGCCGCCGAGCGGGGCCGCACCGCGACTCCGGCGGGGCGTGCCGCGTGATCCTCCTGCTCTCGACCTCCGACACCGACCTGCTCAGCGCCCGCGCCGCCGACGCCGCCTACCGGCTGGGCAACCCCGCCCGGCTCACCGCGGAGGACCTGCCGCCGCTGCTGGAGGGCGTCGACCTGGTCGTGGTCCGGCTGCTGGGCGGGCGCCGCGCCTGGGAGGAGGGCCTGGACGCCCTGCTCGCCGGGGACCTGCCCGTCGTCGTGCTCGGCGGCGAGCAGGCGCCCGACGCCGAGCTGATGGAGCTGTCCACCGTGCCCGGCGGCGTCTGCGCCGAGGCGCACGCCTACCTCGCCCACGGCGGCCCGGCCAACCTCGCCGAACTGCACCGCTTCCTGTCCGACACCGTGCTGCTCACCGGGCACGGCTTCGCCGCCCCCGAGCCCACGCCGTCGTGGGGCGTGGCGGAGCGCGAGGCGCGCCGCACGGAGGGGCCCGTCGTCGGCGTCCTGTACTACCGGGCCCACCACGTCGCGGGCAACACCGCCTTCGTCGAGACCCTGTGCGCGGCGATCGAGGACGCGGGCGGGCGGGCGCTGCCCGTCTACTGCGCCTCGCTGCGCACGGCCGAGCCGGAGCTGCTCGCGACCCTGCGGCAGGCGGACGCCCTGGTGGTGACCGTGCTCGCGGCCGGAGGCACCCGCCCGGCGACCGCCTCGGCCGGCGGCGACGACGAGGCGTGGGACGTCGGCGCCCTGGCCGAGCTGGACGTGCCGATCCTGCAGGGGCTCTGCCTGACGAGCAGCCGCGCCGCGTGGGAGTCGAACGACGACGGCCTCTCCCCGCTGGACGCCGCCACCCAGGTCGCGATCCCCGAGTTCGACGGCCGGATCATCACGGTGCCGTTCTCGTTCAAGGAGATCGACGCCGACGGGCTGACGGTCTACGCCGCCGACCCCGAGCGGGCCGCGCGGGTCGCCGGGATCGCGGTACGGCACGCCGTGCTGCGGCACGTCCCGGCAGCCGAGCGGCGGATCGTGCTGATGCTCTCGGCCTACCCCACCAAGCACTCCCGGATCGGCAACGCCGTCGGCCTGGACACCCCCGCGAGCCTGGTCCGGCTGCTGGCCGCGATGCGCGGGCACGGCTACGACATCGGCGCCGACGACGAGCTGCCGGGCGTGGCCGCGCAGGACGGCGACGCGCTCGTCCACGCGCTGATCGCCGCGGGCGGCCAGGACTCCGAGTGGCTCACCGAGGAGCAGCTCGCCGCCAACCCGGTGCGCATCGCGGCACGCGACTACGCCGCGTGGTACGGCACGCTCCCCGCCGACCTGCGGGAAGGGATCGAGCGGCACTGGGGCCCGCCTCCCGGCGAGCTGTTCGTGGACCGCTCGCACGACCCCGACGGCGAGATCGTGCTGGCCGCGCTCCGCGCCGGGAACGTCGTGGTGATGGTCCAGCCGCCCCGCGGCTTCGGCGAGAACCCGATCGCCATCTACCACGACCCCGACCTGCCGCCCAGCCACCACTACCTGGCGGCCTACCGCTGGCTGGCCGACGGGTTCGGCGCGCACGCCGTGGTGCACGTCGGCAAGCACGGCAACCTGGAGTGGCTGCCCGGAAAGTCCGCCGGGATGTCCGCCTCCTGCGGCCCGGACGCCGCCCTCGGCGACCTGCCGCTCATCTACCCGTTCCTGGTCAACGACCCCGGCGAGGGCACCCAGGCCAAGCGCCGCGCCCACGCCACGCTGGTGGACCACCTGGTCCCGCCGATGGCCCGCGCCGACGCCTACGGGGACCTGGCCCGGCTGGAGCAGCTCCTCGACGAGCACGCCTCCATCGCCGCCATGGACCCCGCCAAGCTCCCCGCCATCCGCGCCCAGATCTGGACCCTGATCCAGGCCGCCAGGCTCGACCACGACCTCGGGGTCGGGGACCGCCCGCACGACGCCGAGTTCGACGACTTCCTGCTCCACCTGGACGGCTGGCTCTGCGAGGTCAAGGACGTCCAGATCCGCGACGGCCTGCACGTCCTCGGCGCGGCGCCCGAGGGCGCGGTCCGCGTCGACCTGGTCCTGGCCATGCTCAGGGCCCGCCAGCTGTGGGGCGGCGCCGAGGCCCTGCCCGGCCTGCGGGAGGCCCTGGGCCTGGCGGAGGACGGCACCGCCGGCCGCACCGGGACCGACGAGGCCGAGGCCCTGGCCCGCTCCCTCGTCGAGGCCATGGAGGCCCGCGGCTGGGACCCGGACGCCGTCCCCGAGGCGGCGTCCGCCCTCCCCGCCGGGGACCGGGGGCCGGTGGAGCGGATCCTGCGGTTCGCGGCCACCGAGATCGTGCCGAGGCTGGCGCGGACCACGGACGAGATCGGCGCGATCCTGCACGCGCTCGACGGCGGGTACGTGCCCGCCGGGCCGAGCGGCTCCCCGCTGCGCGGCCTGGTCAACGTGCTGCCCACCGGCCGCAACTTCTACTCGGTCGACCCCAAGGCCGTGCCGAGCCGGCTGGCCTGGGAGACCGGGCAGGCCATGGCCGACTCGCTCCTCCAGCGCTACCGCGCCGACACCGGGCAGTGGCCCCGCTCCGTCGGGCTCTCGGTCTGGGGGACCAGCGCCATGCGCACCTCCGGTGACGACGTGGCCGAGGTGCTCGCGCTGCTCGGGGTCAGGCCCGTCTGGGACGAGGCGTCCCGGCGGGTCACCGGCCTGGAGGCGGTTCCGGCCGCCGAGCTGGGCCGCCCCCGCATCGACGTCACGGTCCGCATCAGCGGGTTCTTCCGCGACGCGTTCCCGCACGTCGTGGCCATGCTCGACGACGCCGTACGGCTGGCCGCCGCGCTGGAGGAGCCCGAGGAGGACAACTACGTCCGGGCCCACGTGCTGGCCGACGCCGGCCGCGGGGACCGGGCGCTCATGAGGATCTTCGGCTCCCGGCCCGGGGCCTACGGCGCGGGGCTGCTCCCGCTCATCGACAGCCGCAACTGGCGCGACGACGCCGACCTCGCCGAGGTCTACGCCGTCTGGGGCGGGTTCGCCTACGGCCGGGGCCTCGACGGCGTCCCGGCGCGCGAGGACATGGAGAGCGCCTACCGGCGCATCGCCGTGGCGGCCAAGAACGTCGACACCCGCGAGCACGACATCGCCGACTCCGACGACTACTTCCAGTACCACGGCGGCATGGTCGCCACCGTCCGCGCCCTCACCGGCCGGGCACCGGCCGCCTACATCGGCGACAGCACCCGCCCGGAGGCCGTCCGCACCCGCACGCTCTCGGAGGAGACCTCCCGGATCTTCCGCGCCCGGGTGGTCAACCCCCGCTGGCTGGCCGCCATGCGCAGGCACGGCTACAAGGGGGCCTTCGAGCTCGCCGCCACCGTCGACTACCTGTTCGGCTACGACGCCACCACCGGCGTCGTCGCCGACTGGATGTACGACAGGCTCGCCGAGGCCTACGTCCTGGACCCGGAGAACCAGGCGTTCCTGGCCGAGTGCAACCCGTGGGCGCTGCACGGCATCGCCGAACGCCTGCTGGAGGCCGCCGAGCGGGGCATGTGGGAGCACCCCGATCCGGAGGTCCTGGCCGGGCTGCAGGAGGTCTACCTCAAGGCCGAAGGAGACCTGGAGGACGGCCGGGGGTAGACCCGCCCGGGGACGGCGCGGCGCCCACCGGCCGGGAAACCGGATCTTGTACGGCCTGCGGGCGTCGCCCAGGATGGACGCGTGGACCGACTGCACGCGTTCTACCGCGACCCCTACCCCGTCTACGCCGCGGCCCGGCAGGCGCCGGGCCTCACCTTCGTCCCCGAACTGGACGCGTGGCTGGTCGCCCGGCACGCCGACGTGCTCCAGGTGCTGTCCCGGCCGGAGGACTTCTCCTCCGCGGACGCGCTCCGGCCGGACGTCGTGCCGGGCGGCGCCGCGCTCGCCGAGCTGGCCCGGGGGATCGGCGGGGGGCGGATCGTGCTCTCCGCCGACGGCCCCGAGCACCGGCGGCTGCGCCGGCCGCTGAACCGGGGGCTCTCCCCGGCCCGGGTCTCCGCCGCGCTGCCGTTCATCGCCGGACGGGCCGAGGCGCTCGTCGGCGCCTTCGCCGACGCCGGCGAGGTCGAGTGGATGGCGGCCTACGCCCGGCCGCTGCCGGCCGAGGTCATCGGCCACCTGCTCGGTCTCGACCCGGACGACGTGCCGGAGGCGATCGGCGGCGCCGGGCACGCCGAGGAACTGCTGTTCCGGCCCCTCGACGAGGAGGGGCAGGTCGCCGCGGCGCGCCGCGTCGCCGCCCTGCAGCATCTCCTCGACGGCTACGCCCGCAGCCGGAAGAAGGAGCCGCGCGACGACATGACCGGTGAGATCGTGCGGGCGCTCGCGCCCGGCGACGGCGACCTGGCCGGGGAAGCACGCGGCGAGGTGGTGTCGAACCTGCAGAACCTGCTGCTCGCCGGGCACCTGACCACCACCGCGCTGCTCGGCACCGCCCTTCTCCACCTGCTGCGCGACCGCCGCCAGTGGGAGCTGCTGTGCGAGCGGCCCGAGCTGATCCCCGCCGCGGTCGAGGAGGCCGCCCGCTACGACGCCCCCGTCCAGGGCTTCCGCCGTACGGTCACCCGGCCGCTGGAGCTGTCGGGGACCGGGCTGCGGGCCGGCGACGCAGTCTTCGTGTCGTACGGCTCGGCGGGCCGGGACGAGACCGTCCACGCCGACGCGGACAGGTTCGACATCACCCGCGCCCCCGCCGCCCGCCACCTGGCGTTCGGGCACGGCCCGCACGGCTGCCCCGGCTCCCAGCTGGCCCGCCACCAGGTGCGGATCACACTGGAGCTGATCACCCGCAGACTTCCGGGGCTGCGCCCGGCGGACGGCGAGCCGGTCACCATGGCCCCGACGATGATCCACCGGTCGCCCGAGCGGCTCCCGCTGGTGTGGTGAGCGCCGCCATGATCCCCGCGCCGGGCGAGCCTCCGGGCGACTGGTGGGCCGCCACCGGGTTCGAGGACCCCGGCGGAGACGACCAGGTCGCCACCTTCTGCCACGACCTCCCGCCCGGCCTGGCCGCCGAGGCGATGCGGCGGGGGCAGGGCCACGCCGATCGCTCGGTGGTCGAGCCCTGGCCGCTCAAGGCCTGGCCCGACGTGCCGACCAGGCTCCTGATCTGCCGCGACGACCGGTTCTTCCGGCCGGAGTTCATGCGCGGGCTCGCACGCGAGCGGCTGGGCATCGTCTTCGACGAGATCGGCGGCAGCCACATGGTGATGCTCTCGCGGCCGAAGGAACTGGCCGCCCGCCTCGACGACTACGCGCGCCGGATTCACGACTCCTGACAGAACGGTCAGCGGGCCAGGCGCCGCCGGCCGACGACGGGCGCGACCGGCGTCACGGAGGCCTCATGCACGTCGTCGCGGATCTCCCGCCGGCTGCCGCTGCCGTCGTCGGACCCGCCCCTCCGGGGCGCGGAGCGGCAGGCAGTGATCTGACGGTGCGTGGTGCGGTGGAGTCGACGGAGTCACTCGGTCCGCCCGCTCACCGGCGGCTCGGACGGGGCCCTCGGCCTGCGCGAAGGCGGCGAATCTACAATGTAAAGGGCAATTCCGGGGTTCCACAACGGCACCCGACCCGCGACCCCCGGACGGCACAGCACGGCACCCCGGCCGCGCCCGGTGACCGGTGCGACACGCGACGTTCACGCCGCCGGCCGTCCGCGCCGCGGTCGCCGCGGCCGCGGAGAACGGGCGGGATGTCAGCCGTCGACGGCCAGTTTCACCCCGAGCCCGACGAAGACGCCGCCCGTGGCGGTGTCGATGCGGCGCCGGGCGGCCTGCCGGGTGCGCAGCCAGCCGCCGATCCGGCCGGCGAGCACGCCGACCGTGCCGTCGACCAGGAACTCCAGCGCGATCAGGATGGCGCCGAGTACGGCGAACTGCAGCCAGACCCGGCCCAGAGCCGGGTCGACGAACTGAGGCAGGAAGGCGATCGTGAAGGTGACCATCTTGGGGTTCAGCAGGTTGGTCATCAGCCCGCTGAGGTACGCCCGGCGGCCCGACATGCCCCCGCCGGCGGCGGCCGGTTCGAGGTCGCCCTTGCCGCGGTTGCGGAGGATCTGGACGCCGAGGTAGATCAGATACGCGGCTCCGGCGATCCGCACGACGGTGAAGGCGACCGGCGCCGCCTCGAACAGCGCGGCCAGCCCCGCGGCGGCCACGGCGACGTGGACGGCCTCGCTGCTCGCCACGCCGGCCGTGGCGAGCAGACCGGCACGCGGGCCCCCGCGCATCCCGCACCCCAGCACGAACAGCATGTCAGGACCTGGAGTGATCATCGCGACGATCGTGGTCGCGGTGAAGAGCGCGAGGAGATGGGGGTCGATGGGCATGGTCCACATCCTGCCAGAGCGGTGTGAGCCGGGAATCCGCGTCTACGCGGTGCGGCGCCCGCCGCGCCGCCCCGGTGGGAGGCTCTCCTGGTCACGGCGCCACCGTGATCGCTCATGTACGGGATCACAGCTGACCATCACGTACATGAGCGCTTCTGCGTCCGGGCTTTCCGGCCGGTCGGCCGCTCGTGACGGGGACGGCAGGGGTTTTCTACCCGGCGTGCTCGGCCGCCGCTTTCGGGAGTGCGAGCATCACGAGCGCCGTGCCCGCGGCGCCTGCGGTGCGTCCGGGGACGCCTGCGAGGACGACGTTGACGAGAATGGGCGCGGCGAGACCGAGCCCGAGGCCACCGATGAAGAGGGCGAGGAGCCGGTATCCGGGATCGTCGCCGTCCTTGACGACGGACCACCGGGATCGTCCGCGCTGTCGGCAGCGCGATCAACCGGCGGCACCTCGTTCGCGTAGACTACACCGGTGACGGCGAACCCGTCACGCTCACGCTGGAGCCGCACGACCTCGTGGTCTGGGCCGCATGCTGGTACCTGGTCGCCTTCGACCCGGATGCGGACCGATGGCGCGCGATGCGTGTGGACCGCATCGAACCGCACATGCCCACGCACACCCCCTTCGACCGGCGTGACATCCCGCACGGCGATCCCGCCGCCTTCGTCATGACCGCACATGATCGCGGAGACGCCGCCGCCGAATGGCAATGCCGCGGCTCGGCCATCCTCGCCCTGCCCGCCTCCACCGTCGCCCGGTTCGCCCCCGGCGGATCAACAGTCGGGTACGACACCGAAACGACGTGCCGACTCACCCTCGGCGCATGGTGATGGCCAGGGCTGGCAGGACTGCTCCTCACCTTCGACGCCGACATCACCGACATCGAACCGGCCGAGCTCAGGCAGGCCCTGCACTCCCTGCGCGCCCGAATCAGCAAAGGGCTCGGACCCGACCGACCCCACCGATGACCTGTCACATCTGGCGTCCGCGTTCCCAGCCGGCCGCCGGCCGACGCCTTCCTTCGCGCGCCGGCCTGGGCGAGGGCCGAAAGCTCCGCCGCCCGGCCGCAGCCGGTCGGGGGCGGGAAGACCCCTTCCGCAGGCGGGTCACCTCTCACGTTGTGGTGCGCAGACCGTCCAGCAGTACCTCCAAGGCCTTGCGGCGCTGAGGGCCAGGTGGCAGGACGTCGGTGAGACGCATCAGCGCCGCCACGTCCTGCGCGTCGATGTCGGGGCGCAGTTCGCCTGCCCGTTGCGCCCGGGCGGTGAGGGGGCCGACGACGTCGGCGGTGAGGGCTCGGGCGCGGGAGGCGGCGTGGGGGCTGTGGCGGGACAGCAGGTCGAACAGCGTCAGGTCCTGGGGTGAGAGCACGCACGATTCGGTGAAGACCAGGCGGAAGGCCTCCCAGGGGTCGTCGAGGGCGCGGGCGCGTTCGGCGATCTGCAGGGCGCCTGCGGACAGGTCGTCGAGCAGGGCCTCGACCAGCGCGTCCTTGTTGGCGAAGTGGCGGTACAGGGTCGTGGGTCCGACGCCGGCGCGGCGGGCGATCTCGGCGAGGCTGACATCGGCCCCGTACTCGGTCAGGACGTCTTTGGCCGCCGTCAGCAGGCGGCGGCGGTTGCGTAGCTGGTCTTTTCGCTGGCTGCGTTCGGCTGGGGCTTCGGGCACCGGTGCGTCCTTCAGGAGAATGAAGCGGTAGTAGAACTACCGTTTTGCTGATACGTTGAAACGGTAGTGCTGCTACCAGTACAGCACGGATGTCACGCATCCATCCTGATCGGAGACCATCATGCGCGCTCTCATACCCACCGGCCGGACTGGCGCTCTGGTCGAGCTCGGCACTGCTTCCGAACCGGTTCCCGGCCCCGGGGAGGCACTGGTGGCGGTCGAGGCCTTCTCCCTGAACCGCCCGGACTTCCTGTATCTCGCCGCAGGGCAGGGTGCCTACCGGCCCGGGATCGACGCGGTGGGAACCGTGGAGCGGGCGGCCGCCGACGGCAGCGGACCGAAGGCCGGCCAGCGTGTCGTGCTGCACCTGCCGGGCGGCGGCGCGGCGGCGGAGCGGGTCGCGGTGCCGCCCGGGCGGCTGGCGGTCGTCCCCGACGGCCTTGAGACGACCGTCGCGGCGGCGCTGCCGCTGGCAGGGATGGTCGCGCTGCGGCTCCTGCGGGCGGCCGGAGACGTCCGGGGGCGGCGGCTGCTGGCGACCGGGGTTACCGGCGGTGTCGGACTGTTCCTGGTGCAGCTGGCGGTGGCGGCGGGTGCGTCGGTCACCGCGGTGGCCCGCCCCGACGATCCCTGGCAGCATCTGATCGAGGCCGGGGCGAAGGTGATCCACACGGTGGAGGAGGCCGCCACCGGTGCCTACGACGTCGTCCTGGAGTCGGTCGGCGGCCGGACCGGCTCGCAGGCGGCCCTCAAACTGCGCACCGGCGGGTTGTTCCTGTGGTTTGGGCAGGCCGGCGCGGAGCCGATCGAGCTGGACTTCTTCCGGCTGTTCGAAGGCGGTCAGGGGTTGACGCTGCGGCACTTCGTGCACACCGAGGGAGGTCCGGACGACTCCCGTGACATGGCCGAGCTGCTGAGACTGGCTTCCTCGGGGCAGCTGCGCGTGGAGCTGGGACACCGGGGAGATTGGGCCGATACGGCGGCAGTGCTGGAGAAGCTGGCGCGCGGCCGCCTGAAGGGCAAGGCGGTACTGACGATCTCCGCATAAGGCGCAGGAGGGCGGCACGCCGTCGAACGCTTCTTCCAGAAGATCAAGGCCTGGCGCGGTCCGGCGACCCGCTACGGCAAGGCCCCGGAAAGCCACGAGGCCGGACTCTGCCTTCGAGGTTCGGTCATGCGGCTGAAACTCCTCGCCTCAACCACATGATCCGAACTCCGAACGGCTCCTAGTTGGCCTCGGAGCGGCCCATCCGCCAGTAGCCCATGAACGCCACCGACGAGCGGTCGACCCCGGCCTCCTGGACCAGGTGGCGGCGGAGCGTCTTGACCACCCCCGCCTCACCGGCCAGCCAGGCGTAGAAGCCGTCGCCGCCGGAGGCCTCCTCGGGTACCTCCCAGAGGATGTCGGCGTCCACGTCGACGTCCTCCAGCGGGCCCGCCGCGCCGCCGGACACGCGGAGCCCGGCGAGGGCCTCGCGTACGGCGGGCACGAGCAGGTCGCCGTGGCGGGCCCCCTCGCGGGGCAGCCAGGTGACCTCCACCCCCGGCGGGACGGCCAGCGGAAGCGCGTCGGCGGCCTCCGGCACCTCCAGCAGGACCCGGGCCCGCACGTCCCCGGAGAGGGACTCGGCGATCGCGGAGATCGCCGGGACCGCTGTCTCGTCGCCGGCCAGCAGCAGGCGGGCCGCGCCGGCCGGGGGCGCCCACTCCTGGCCGCCGGTCGGGCCCTGGCAGGCCGCGTTGGGGCCGACCACCAGGACCGGGTCGCCGGGGGCGGCGTGGGTCGCCCAGCGGGAGGCGGGGCTGGTGTCGCCGTGGAGCACGAAGTCGACGTCGAGCTCGCGCGGCTCCTGCCGTACGGCGCGCACGGTGTAGGTGCGGATCGGGTTGCGCAGCTCCTCCGGGAGCGCCCGCCACCGCATGTACCAGTCGGCGCCGTCGGCGAGCGGGGTGAGGGTGCCGTCGGGCAGCGGGAAGAGCACCTTGATCCGCTGGTCGAATCCCTTGTCGGCGAAGAAGGCCAGGTCGTCGCCCGTGAAGGTGATCCGCGTGAAGTTCGGGCTGAGTCGTGACGTCCGGAGGACCCGCAGGTCGAAGAGGCGGTAGCCGGGAGCCTCCGCGGCCTCCTCCGCTGTGGGGACGGCGGTCTGCTCCAGGGTGTGCTCGCTGCTCACGGTCGTTGCGCTGCCTTCGCTCGGAAATGCCGGTGAGAGCAACTTAGCTTTGCCTAACCTAATTAATCAACTCGGAGGGCGGGGATTCCGTGCGGGCCGTCCGGCCGGTGTCCCGGCGGCTCGCGGCGGCATGCGGAGGCCCGTGCGGGACGGGCGGCCGCCGGGCCCGCCTGCGGTGCCTGCCGCCCGCCGGAGGGCGGGGCTGCCACCGGGCCACCAGGAAGGTCCAGCCCAGGACGAGGGCGATCAGCGTGGCCAGCGGGGCGGGCTCCAGGAGCGGGAACGTCCCGCCGGGGGAGTGCAGGATCAGCGAGACCGACTCGGCGGCGGGTGAGGGGTGCACCTCCACCGCCTGCGGGCCGGGGGCCTGCCCGCCCTGGACCGGGCCCTGCGCGAGGTGTTCGGCGACCTTGCGCGGCAGGCCGTAGCCGACGACGTCGCGCTCGTCGCGGGCCTTGCGCTTGAGCCAGACCCGGTCCACGTTGGCCTCGATGGTGTGGATCGTTCCACCTTCGACCCGCTCGACGACGCCGACGTGGTCGACTCCCTTGATGTCCTTGCCCCCGGACCAGTCGAAGAAGACCAGCGCCCCGGGCTCGGGTGTGTCGGACCAGGCGTCCCGGGTCTCGAACCAGCGGGCGTGGGAGGGGGTCCAGGCGAACTGGCCGACGTACTGCTCGACCCCGGCCCGCTCCGCCGCCCAGGCGATGAACATGTCGCACCAGGGAGCCGTGCGGTACTGGGCGTCCCGGACGACCTCGGTGGAGTACCACTCGCCGAACTTGGTGCGCTGCCCGGGGCCCTCGCGGTACCCCAGCTCCGCCACCATGACCTTCAGCAGATCGTCGCCGATCGGATCCATGGCCGTCAGCCGCTCCGTCCACTCGCCTCCGCCCTTCCGCGAAGGGGGTGGTCGCCGTCCGATAAGGCCGAACTTTATTCAGGGAAACTCGGATAAGTCGGTCGATTGCAGGAGAAATGCCGGATTCGATGGGTGGCGTGACGCGGAGCGGCCCGGCGTCTATCCTGTGCGGTCCGCAGGAGCCCTCCCGCCTTCGGGGAAGGAAGCCTTAATTCCCTACCAATTTTGTGGGACGATGGGGTCGTGAGCATGGACCGGACCCGCCCGCCGGGAGCGCGCGCCGAGAGCCCACTGACCGCCGCGATCATGGCCGGGCACTGGATCCGCTCGGCGGCCGTCGACGACGGGCGCGGGCGGCACTGGCGGGCCAACCCCGACGCCCGCGGCCGCTCGGCCGCGGCCGGAGGGCCGGCCTCGTTGTACGCCGGGGCGGCGGGCATCGTGCTGTTCTTCCTGGAGCTCGCCGCCGCGACCGGTCACGAGGCGTACCTGGAGGACGCCCGGGCCGGGGCCCGCTACCTGGCCGCCACCTGGCGGGATCGGCCGGACCTGACGCTGTACCACGGTCTGACCGGCACCGTGTTCACCCTGGCCCAGGCTGCCCGCCGACGCGGTCGCCCCGGGGTTCCTGTCCGGTACGGCCGGCACGGCCTTCCTGCTGGCCCGCCTGTACGGCGCCACCGGCGACCCGTTCTTCCTGGAGGCCGCGCGACGGGGGGCCGACTTCGTCCGCACGGTCAGCGCCGTCACCGGCAGGTGCGCCGTCGTCCCGCACCACCTCCCGCAGGGACGCGACCTGCACTACCTGGGGTTCTGCTCCGGATCGGCCGGGGCGGCGCGGACGTTCTACGAGCTGTACCGGGTGACGGGTGAGGCGGGCGACCTGGACTGGGCCGAGCGGCTGGCGCACGGCATCGTGCGCAGCGGTGTCCCGCACCGGCGCACGGCCGGGTTCTGGAACACGGCCTGCCAGTGCTGCGGCACCGCCGGGCTGGTGGAGCTGTTCACCGGGCTGTGGGCCGCGACGGGGCGTGAGCGGCATCTGGAGTTCGCCCGCACGCTGGCCGACGACCTGATCGGCCGCGGCACCGACCGGGACGGCAGGGGGCTGCGCTGGTACCAGGCCTACCGGAGGCTCCGGCCGGGAGAGGTGTCGGCCGACACCGGCTACATGGTCGGGGCGGCCGGCATCGGCGCCGCGCTGCTCCACGTGGACGCGGCCCTGCGGGGGGACGCCGGCCGCCAGGTCATCCTGCTGCCGGACAACCCGTTCCCGGCCATCCCGGTACCGCTCGCCCCGCCCCACCTCCCCGCATGAGGGACACCTGACGGCCGTCCCCGCACCCGGCCCAGTACGTGAAAGGCCCAGTACGTGAAAGGCCCAGTACGTGAAAGGCCCGGCCACCGGAGCGGCCGGGCCGGAGCGGTCACGGACCAGGCGGGGACGGGGGTGTGGGAGGCGACGGGGGCGGGGGCTTGACGCGGCGCCCGCCGCACTCTATAAACACACTAAATCTACTAAATAAGTGGGAAATAGGGAGAATGATGAACGCTCGCAGGCTTCGCGGAGTGGCGCTCGCCCTGGCCGCGCTGGGGCTCACGGTCGCGGCGGCGGCCTGCGGAGGGGGCGCGGGGGCGGTGGAGAAGGCCGCCGCCGGCGGCTCCGGGCCCGTGGAGGTCAGGCTCGGCTACTTCCCCAACATCACCCACTCCACCGCCCTCGTCGGCGTGGAGAAGGGCCTGTTCGCCGAGCACCTCGGCGGCACCAGGCTCACCACGAGCACCTTCAACGCCGGTCCCGCCGCGATCGAGGCGGTCTTCTCCGGCTCGATCGACGCCACCTACGTCGGCCCGAACCCGGCCATCAACGCCTGGGCCAAGTCCAAGGGCAAGGCGATCAAGATCATCGCCGGTGCGGCGTCCGGCGGGGTCTACCTGGTCGTCAAGCCGGAGATCGGCAGCGTCGCCGACCTCAAGGGCAAGAAGATCGCCACGCCTCAGCTCGGCAACACCCAGGACGTGGCCCTGCGCTACTGGCTGGACTCCCAGGGCATCAAGACCGACACCAAGGGCGGCGGCGAGGTCTCCATCGTGCCGCAGGAGAACTCCCAGACCATCCAGACCTTCGCCACCGGCGACATCGACGGCGCCTGGGTGCCCGAGCCGTTCGCCAGCCGCCTGGTCACCGAGGGCAAGGGCAGGATCCTCATCGACGAGCGCGACCTCTGGCCGGGCAGGCAGTTCGTGATCACCCACCTGATCGTCCGCCAGGAGTTCGCCGCCGAGCACCCCGAGACGGTCAAGCAGCTCCTGAAGGCCCACGTCGAGGCCAACGCCGCGATCAACGCCGATCCGGCGGGCGCGGCCCGGACCGTCAACACCGCGCTGGAGAAGCTGACCGGCAAGCCGCTCAGGCCCGAGGTGCTCGACAGCGCGTTCAAGAACATCACCTTCACCAACGACCCCATCGCCTCGTCACTGGTCGGCAGCGCCGACCACGCCGTCAAGGTCGGCCTGCTGGACCCGGTGGACCTGACCGGCATCTACGACCTGAAGACCCTCAACGAGATCCTCGCCGCCAAGGGCGAGTCGCAGATCTCGGACAAGTGAGGGACGGGCCCCGTCGCCCGGCACCGGAAGGAGATGACCGATGACCGCTCCGCTGACCGCCTCGCACGCGACCCCGGCCGCCGGGAGGGAGACCGCCATCCGGCTGGACGGCGTCTCCAAGATGTACGGCCAGGGCGCCGCCGGCCTGCTGGCCCTGGACGGGGTCTCGCTCGACGTGGCCCCCGGCGAGTTCGTCTGCCTGCTGGGCGCCTCCGGCTGCGGCAAGAGCACGCTGCTGTCGCTGGTGGCCGGGCTCGACCGGCCCACCGCCGGGAGGATCGACGCCGAGACCGGGCGGGTGGCGATGATGTTCCAGGAACCGGCGCTGTTCCCGTGGCTGACGGTCTCGGCCAACGTCGAGATGGCGTTGCGGGCCCGGAAGGGCGGCGAGGGGTCCGGGAAACCGGCCCGCGCCGAGCGCCGCGCCCGCGCCGCGGAGTTCCTGGAGATCGTCCACCTGGGCGCCTTCGGGGCCAAGCGCCCGCACGAACTGTCGGGCGGCATGCGCCAGCGGGTCGCGCTGGCCCGCGCGCTCGCGCAGGACGCCGACGTGCTGCTGATGGACGAGCCGTTCGGCGCGCTGGACGCGATGACCCGCGACCTGCTCCACGACGAACTGGAGCGCATCTGGCGCGAGCGGAACCTGTCGGTGCTGTTCGTCACGCACAACGTGCGCGAGGCCGTACGGCTCGGCGACCGGGTGGTGCTGCTGTCCAGCAGGCCCGGCCGGGTCGTGCAGGACTTCCCGGTCGAGCTGGAGCGTCCGCGCCGCACCGACTCGGCCGAGGTGGCCGGGCAGGCCGCCGCCATCACCGACCGGCTCCGTCAGGAGGTCCTCCGCCATGGCCGTTGACACACCCGCTCCGCAGACCGGAGACCGCGCCGGAGGGGACAGCGCTCTCCGGGACCAGGGCGGTGCCCTCCGGGACGGCGCAGGACAGGCCGACATCCACGCGCGGCAGATCGCCGGGCTGGACGCGCTGGAGCTGGGCACCCGGCGCCGCACCGGCCTGGCCGTGCGCGTCTGGGCGGGGCTGTGGCCGGTCGCCTCGGCGGTCGCGATCGTCCTGGCCGCCTGGCAGGCCGTCGTGCTGGCCGGCTGGTGGCCCGAGTACGTCTTCGCCGGGCCGGGCACCACCCTGGCCGAGCTCGGCCGGCGCCTGGGCGAGGCCGAGTTCTACCAGGCGGTCGCCGTCACCATGCGGCGCGCGGTCGTCGGCTTCGCGCTGGCCATCGCCACCGGCCTGGTCGTCGGCGCGCTGGTCTCCCGGATCCGGCCGCTGCGCCGGGCGGTCGGATCGCTGATCACCGGCCTGCAGACCATGCCGTCGATCGCCTGGTTCCCGCTGGCCATCCTGCTGTTCGGACTGACCGAGAGCGCCATCACCTTCGTGGTCGTCCTCGGCGCGGCCCCGTCCGTGGCCAACGGGCTCATCGCGGGCGTCGACTACACCCCGCCGCTGCTGCTGCGCGCCGGGCACATGCTGGGCCTGCGCCGGCTGAGCCTGTACCGGCACGTCATCCTGCCCGCGTCCCTGCCCTCCTTCCTGGCCGGGCTCAAGCAGGGCTGGGCGTTCGCCTGGCGCTCGCTGATGGCCGGCGAACTGCTGGTCATCATCGCCAACCGGCCGTCCCTGGGCGAGCAGCTGCACTTCGCCCGCGAACTGGCCGACTCCGCAGGCCTTCTCGCCACGATGATCGTGATCCTGGTCGTCGGCATCGGGGTGGACCTGCTGTTCGGCGCGGCCGACACCGCGCTGCGCCGGCGCTGGGGCCTGCACCAGGTCACCACCTGACCGGGCGCCGTCATGCGGATCTCCGCCCGGACCCAGTACGCCCTGCGCGCGGCGGCCGAGCTGGCCGCCGCGCCGCCCGGTCCCGTGCCCGCCGAGCGGATCGCGGCGGCCCAGGGCATTCCCCGCCGGTTCCTCGACAGCATCCTGCTGCAACTGCGACGGGCCGGGGTGCTGCACAGCCAGCGCGGTCCCGAGGGCGGCTACTGGCTGGCCCGCCCCGCCGGCGAGATCAACCTCGCCGAGATCGTCGCGATCGTCGAGGGCGTCCCCGAAGGGGGCGGAAACGGCGGTTACCCGGGTGTGGCCCGGCCGCTGGCCGACGTGTGGAGCGCGCTGCACGACCACGAGGAGGCCATGCTCTCCGAGATCACTCTCGCGCACGTCGCCCGCGACTCCCTGCCCGGCGCCCCGGTGAACGGGACGGGGGAGCCGGCCGGCGGGCGTGGGCGGCGGGAACCGGGGCCGCCGCGTCGCGGCGCGGCGCGCGGAGGGCCGGTCCCGCCGGACCGGCTCTCCTGAAGGCCTGGGCCCCGCCCGGCGGGCACGGGCGGGCGCGCCCCGTCACCCGGGGAGCGGGCTGCCTCGCCCGGCGCGGCCCGTCACCGGACGATCGCGACGGACGTGTGCCCGTGCCCGGCGAACTCCAGCAGCCGCGCTCCTTCCTCCTCCACCTCCGCCCGCTGCGGGGCGGTCAGCGGCCGGAAGACCCGCACCTCCAGACCGGCGGACGACACCGCCCACGTGCCGTGCACGAACCCGTCCACGAGAAGCGCCGGCTTGCCGCCGATCACGATCCCCCGGCGGTAGTCCTCGTCCGAGATCACCCGGGTGCGGTCGTCGTGACCGAGCAGGAGGTTGTCGAACTCGGGCAGGAACCGCACCGGAGCCGGGGTGTCCGGGTCGGGCAGCACCGCGTCCGGGAGGTCGAACAACTCGCGGCCCCGCGAGTCGCGCAGCACCCGCAGACCCATCCGCCCGAGCACCGGCCGCAGCCTGGTCAGGCCGGACCACACCTGGACGTCCTTCACCGACGCCGGCCCGAACGCGGCCAGGTAGCGGCGCACCAGCGACTCCACGTCCGCCGGCTCCCCGGCCGGTCCGAGCCACGACGCGGCGGTGGTCCACGACGCGCGCCCGGAGCGGCCCCACACCCCGCGCGGCGGCACCTGGACGACCGGCAGCAGGTAGGTGACGGCGTATCCGAGCGATGCGGCGTCCAGCGCGGGCCACCGGGAGGCGAGCAGAGAGGCCAGCTCGGACCGGGTGCGGGGCGCCTCCGCGACCAGCGCGGCGGCGACCGCGCGGAACTCGCCGGGATCGAACCCGTCCAGCACCGCCCGGAACGGGGACGAGGCGAACCTGCGGTGCAGCAGGTCGCGGAAGAGCGGCTCGATCCGGCCGTGGTCGGCGTCGGTGACCAGGTGGATCGTCGCCCGGTGCAGCGGCGCCCGCACCGCCCGGCGCTCCTCCAGCAGCGCGGACAGCTCGGCCGGGTCGAACGCCGTCAGGCGCGACCACAGCCCGTAGTAGGCGGAGAACGGCTCCTGGGCCTGCATCCCGACCAGGTGCTCGACCGTGTCGTAGGCGGACCGGGCCGCCCGCTCCAGCAGCAGCTGCCGGTGGAGGGTGGCCCGGTTCAGACCGCGGGTCGTGATCACCGCGACCACGCGCGCGCGGCGCCGGCGGAGCGGTGCGCGGTCACGACGGCGGGGGGCCGGCCGCGGCCGGTGCGGAATTCTCGGATCTGGGTCATGCCCGCAACGCTAGAGGCCGGCGCAGACAGATTCGATCCCGCTCCCGTCGCCCCCGCACCCGTGCACCCAGACCCTCGCCGCCGTGGTCCCGCGCCTGGCGGTCCGGTGGGCGCCGGGACGCCCCGGCGGGGACCGGAGAGGTTTTCAGGCAAGCGCTTGTTTGGTACACAGTGAGGCATGACCGCGAACCCGCCCGACGTCTTCACCCCCGCGAAGCTCGGGCCGATCACCCTGCGCAACCGCCTGATCAAGGCCGCGACCTTCGAGGGCAGGACCCCCGAGGCCCTCGTCTCGGACGACCTGGTCGAGTTCCACCGGCGGACGGCCGCCGGGGGGGTGGCGATGACCACGGTGGCCTACTGCGCGGTCGCCCCGGAGGGCCGTACCACGCGGCGGCAGATCTGGATGCGGCCCGAGGCCGTCCCCGGGCTGCGCCGCCTGGCGGAGGCTGTGCACGCGGAGGGGGCGGCGGTCTCCGCGCAGATCGGCCACGCCGGGCCGGTGGCCAACCCCGCCTCCAACCGGCTCCCCGCGCTGGGGCCGTCCCGGCGCTTCAACCCGCTCGGCATGACCATGACCCGCGCGGCGACCGTCGCCGACCTCGACCGGATCGTCCGCGCCCACGCCGACGCGGCGCTGCTGGCCGCGGAGGCGGGGTTCGACGCCGTGGAGATCCATCTCGGCCACAACTACCTGATCAGCTCCTTCCTCAGCCCCCGCCTCAACAGGCGCGACGACTCCTACGGCGGGAGCCTGGCGAACCGCGCCCGGCTGGCGCGGGAGGCGGCGCGCGCCGTGCGGGACGCCGTCGGCGGCCGGATCGCGATCCTCGCCAAGCTCAACATGGACGACGGCGTCCGCGGCGGCCTCGTGCCGGAGGAGAGCCTGCAGGTCGCGGCCTGGCTGGAGGAGGACGGCAGCCTCGATGCCGTCGAGCTGACCGCCGGCAGCTCGCTGCTCAACCCGATGTACCTGTTCCGGGGCGGGGCGCCGGTGAAGGAGTTCGCCGCGGTCTTCCCGCAGCCGCAACGGCTGGGCGTGCGCCTGGTGGGAGGCCGGCTCATACGCGCCTACCCCTACCGGGACGCCTACCTCCTCGACGACGCCCGGGCCTTCCGCGCCGCCCTGCGGACGCCGCTGGTCCTGCTCGGCGGGATCACCGGCGCCGAGAGCATGGACCTGGCCATGCGTGAGGGGTTCGAGTTCGCGGCCATGGGCCGGGCCCTGCTCATGGAGCCCGGCCTGCCCGAGCGGATCCGAAGGGACAGGGCCGCGGTCTCGGCCTGCGTGCACTGCAACCGGTGCATGCCGACCACCTACCGCAGAACCCACTGCGTCCTGGTCGAATAACATCTACCGGACACCACGCGACGGGGACGGGTTTTGCGATGTTCGACGACAAGACGCAGGAGACCCTGCGCCGCCTGCTGGACCTCGCCGGACACGCCTCGACCCCCCAGCCGGAGCGTGCGCTGGCCCTGGCCCGGGTCCGAGCGCTGATCATGGTCCCGGAGGGCGACGCCCGCCGGGCCCCGGTGACGCCGGCGATGGAGACCGGAATCCTCCAGAAGATCAAGCCGCTGACCCGCCGGGTCGACGAGGAGCTGGTCGAGGAGGTCCACGGCGACCTCTACGCCTTCAGCACCCGCTACCGCGTGATCGGCGAGGTCGCCGACGAGATGGCCCGCGTGCTCGAACACTGGAGCGCGGCCTCTCCTGCCAGGCGCCCCCGCCACGAGGAGGCCGTCCGCACCGCGGCGGCCAAGCTCGCCTACCTCCTGCAGCGCCGCGACCTGTTCCGCTCCTCCCGGTGGAACAGCAGGCCGCGGCCCCGCTGACGCCGGGTCTCCCCGGCCCGGGCGTCAGGCGGCCCGCTCGCCCGCGACGGCGTGCTCGACGTGCTCGGCCACCAGCCGGGCGGTGAGCGCGGGATGCGTCGCCGGCATCCAGTGCCGGGCCCGGACCCGGCGGACCCGGGCGTGCGGCGCCCACCGCAGGGCGGCCTCGGCGGCCTCCGGCGTCACATAGGCGTCCCGGAGCGGGACCACGATCTGCACCGGCACCCCGGTGCGCCGTTCCCGCGGGCGGCGCAGGCGCGGGCGGATGTTGGCCCGGTAGAGCCCCAGGCCCGCGACCGCGTCGGCCCGGGAGGAGGGGCGGTGCCGCTCGGACAGGGAGAGCAGCAGCCCGCCGAGCCCGGAGTGCCAGGTCAGCTCCGGCAGGAGAGGCAGCCGGAAGAGCCCGATGTACCACGAAGACAGCAGTTGCCGTACGGCCCGCAGCGGGCCCGCCTGGCGCATCCAGTGGCCCACGTGGTCCAGGCAGGGCCCGGAGACCGAGGTGTAGGAGGCGAACCGCGCGGGCGTCGTGCACACGGCCTCCCAGCCCTGGATCGACCCCCAGTCATGCCCCACCAGGTGCACCGGTTCGCCGGGGCTCACCGCGTCGGCCACCGCGCGCAGGTCGGCCACCAGGCGGGCGAGGCCGTACGGCTCCCGCCCGGGCGGCCGTCCGGAGGCCCCCGCGCCCCGGACGTCGTAGGCCACCACGTGGAACCGCCCGGCCAGCCGCTCCGCCACCCCGTCCCAGATCCGGTGGTCGTCCGGATATCCGTGCACCAGGACCACGGTCGGCCGCGCCGGGTCGCCCCGCTCGTAGACGGCCAGCCCGACGCCGTCGCCCTCGATCATCCGCGCGGTCGCGGTTCCCTGGGGAATTTTATTGGACATTCTGTCAATAATCGGGTCCGGTGGGACCCCGGTCAAGGGGTGCGCCCCGTTGTGTGGGCCCGGTGCTCCCGGGTACGGATCCCGCACCGATCACTTAATGCGATATAGGGGAAGATATGGGACGCATCGCTCGGGTCTCGGCGATGGACGGCCTGCGGCTGGGGGCGACGGTCCTGGCCCCCGTGGTGGCCCAGGGCGTCATCGTGCGGCGGCCCCGCATGACCGCCCTGGCGCAGGCCCTGGACACCGACCGCCGGGCCGTACGGCTGCTGCACCGAATGCGCGCCAAGTACGGCGGCGGGCCGCTGCTGGTGCCGATCCCGCTCCGGCCGATGCTCCTCGTCCTGGACCCCGAGGACGTACAGCGGATCCTGGCCGGCACCCCCGAGCCGTTCGCCGCCGACAACCGGGAGAAGCGGAGCGCGCTCGGACACTTCGAGCCGGACGCGGTGCTGGTCTCCCACGGGCGGCTGCGCGAGGACCGGCGGCGCTTCAACGAGGCCGTGCTGGAGACCGGGCAGGACGCGCACCGGTTCTCGGGAGCCTTCCAGGCCGTGATCCGGCAGGAGCTCGGCCCGCCGGCGCGGGCGCCGGAGCTGACCTGGGAGCGGTTCGCCCCCGCCTGGTGGCGCGCCGTCCGGCGGATCGTCCTGGGCGACGGCGCCCGCGACGACACCGTGCTCACCGACCTGCTCAACCGGTTGCGGGCCGACGCCAACTGGGCCTACGCCCGCCCGAGGCGGCGCGGGACGTACCGGCGGTTCACCTCCCGACTCCGCGCCCATCTCGACCGGGCCGAACCGGGCAGCCTGGCCGCCCTCGCGGCCCGCACCCCGGCCTCGGACCGGACCCGCCCGGAGGGCCAGGTGCCGCACTGGCTGTTCGCCTTCGACGCCGCCGGGATCGCTGTCTTCCGCGCCCTGGCCCTGCTGGCGACCCACCCCGAGCACGAGGAGCGCGCCCGCGCCGAATCGGCCGGAGCCCCCGGCGGGGGACGGGACGGTGCCGGAGGCGGAACGGGCACCGCGGCCGCGCGGCCGTTCCTGGCCGCCTGCGTCCAGGAGTCGCTCCGGCTCTGGCCGACCACCCTGGCGATCCTGCGCGACAGCACGACCGCCACCCACTGGGGCGGCGGGACGGTGCCGGGGCAGACCCCCTTCCTGGTCTTCAGCGCGTTCGTCAACCGGGACGAGGAGACCGGCCCGTCGGCCAACCGGTTCACCCCGCGCATCTGGCTGGACGGCGCCGCGGACGACCGCTGGTCGATCGTCCCCTTCAGCCGCGGCCCTGCGCAGTGCGCGGGACGGAACCTGGTCCTGGACGTCACCACCGGAGCCCTCGCCGCGCTGCTCGCGCAGGGCCGCTTCCGGGTGGAGCCGCCCACGGCGCTCGCGCCCGGCCGGGACCTGCCCTACTCACTGGACCACTTCACGCTGCGGTTCGCCGTCCGGCAGCTCGAAGCGGTCGAGGGGCTCGGTGGCCGGTCCCTGCAGGACCGAGCCGTCCACGCCGAACCGTGAGCCGTGGCAGGGGCACTCCCAGGTGCGCTCGGCGTCGTTGAAGCCCACCACGCACCCCAGGTGGGTGCAGACCGCCGAGACGGCGTGCACCCGGCCGTCCTCGTCGCGGTAGACCGCGCAGCGCTTCCCGCCGACCTTGAGGACCGCGCCCTGGCCGCGGCCGAGCCGCTCCACCTCGTCGGCCGGTCCCGCGCCCAGCCGGTCGGCGACGAAGTGGGCCGCGACGGCGGCCTGCATCTTCAGGGCCGGCCCCGCCTCCCGGAGCGGGTGCATCCGCCGCGGATCGTACAGCCGGGCCCAGGGCCGCTCCCGCCCCGCGATCAGTTCGGCGATCAGCAGGCCCGCCATGACGCCGTTGCTCATGCCCCAGCCGCCGAAGCCGGTGGCGACGTAGGCGTGCCGGGCCCCGGGGTGCAGCGGGCCGATGAAGGGCAGGCCGTCGGTGGTGTCGTTGTCCTGCGCCGCCCAGCGGTAGGCGACGCCGGTCGCGCCGAACCGCTCGGCGGTCCACGCGGCCAGCCGGTCGAAGCGCTCGCACACCCCGCCGGAGCCGGGCTTGAACTGCTCGCCGGTGACGATCAGCAGCCGCCGGCCCTCGCCGTACGGCGCCGTGCGGACCGAGCGGGTGTTCTGCTCGGTGGTGATGAACATGCCGCCGGGGTCGCGCCCTGCGGGGATGTCCGCGGCGACCACCAGCTCGCGCCGGGGCTCCATCCGGGTGAACAACAGGGCCCGGTCGAAGACCGGATAGTGGGTCGCGACGACGACGTCCCGGGCCGTGACCGCCGGCCCGCCGGAGGTCCGCAGCCGGCACGGCTCGCCCTCGTCGAGTGCCACGACGCGGCTGTCCTCGAAGACGAGCGCGCCGCGGGAGGTCATCGCCTCGGCGAGGCCGAGGAGGTACTTGCGCGGGTGGAACTGGGCCTGGTCGTCCACCCTGACCGCCCCGGCGACCGGGAAGGGCAGCGGCGAGCCGGTCGTGAACGAGGCCGGCAGCCCCGCCTCCGCCGCGGCCTGCGCCTCGGCGCGGAGCTCCTCCACCGACTCGGCCGACTCGGCGTAGGTGAACGCGGGGACCCGCTCCAGCTCGCAGTCGATCCCGAGCTCGGCGGCGGTCAGCGCCACGTGCTCGACCGCCTCCCGCTGGGAGCGGGCGTAGAGCCGGGCCGCCTCGGTCCCGGCTGATTTGGCGAGCTTCGCGTAGATCATGGTGTGCTGGGCCGAGAGCTTGGCCGTGGTGTGCCCGGTGACCCCCGCCGCCACCCGTCCGGCCTCCAGCACCGCCACCGACCGTCCCGCCCTGGTGAGCTCCCACGCCGCGCTCAGCCCGGCGATCCCGGCGCCGACCACGGCCACGTCGACTTCGATGTCCCCGGTGAGCTGCGGGTACGGCCGGCCCGCCGCGGAGTCGATCCAGAAAGAGTGCGTCGTCATGGACTGCCCCTGCCCGGACGGCGCGGCATCTCACCCGGCGGCCCCCGCCGGGGCGGCCGGGAGACCGGCGGGCGGACGCCGGCCCGGCCGGTGCCGGGGCGGGCCGGCGGATAACCGGTTGTCCGGCGGGCGGGCCGCCTGTTCTACTCGTGATCAGCAGAACCGCCGGCAGAGGAGGCGAAATGAGGCACGCGTTCATGTCCACCCGCACCATCCCCGTCACGCACGCAAAGGACATGACGCTTGTCGACCTCATCGACCTCATCGACCTCGGGGAGGGCGGCCTCCGGTAGGCGCGTTCTCCTCTCCTTCCTGCCGGGGCCCGGCCCCGCCGCGCTCCTGGCCCTGGCCGTCGCGGCCGCGACGGCCCTGCCGCTCGCGGCTCCGCCGTTCACCCGCCGGTTCGTCGACGACGCGGCGGCCGGGGCGAGCCTCGACCGGCTCACCCCCGTCGCGCTGGGCTACCTCGGCCTGGCCGTCGCCGGGCAGGCCGCCCGGATGCTCACCGCCTGGCTGGCCGGCAGGGCGGCCTGGGACGGGAGCAACCGGCTGCGCGAACGGCTGGCCGGGCACACGCTCGGCCTGGACATGGCCTTCCACGGCGGGCACACGCCCGGAGAGATGATCGAGCGGGTGGACGGCGACGTGGCCGCCCTCACCGACTTCGCCGTGGCCTTCCTGCTGGACGTGGTGGGCGGCGCGCTGCTGCTGTGCGGGGCGGTCGCGGTGGTGTTCACCGTCGACCCGGGCATCGGCGGGGTGCTGCTGGCCTACTGCGCGGTGGTCGGCCTCGGCATGATCTGCGCGCAGCGTCTCGCCGTACCCTCGGCCACACGGGCGCGGGCGGCCTCCGCCGCGCTGTTCGGCTACCTGGAGGAGCGGCTGGCCGGGGCGGAGGACCTGCGCGCCAACGGCGCGGGCGAGCACGCCGTCCGCCGCTTCTACCAGGCCTCCGCCGCGCTGTGGCGGGCCGAAAGGCGCGGGGACGCGGTGGGCAGCGGCATCCTGGCCGCCACGGGAGCGGCGTTCGCGGCGGGCACGGTGCTCATCCCGGCCCTGTCCGGCGCGCTCGGCGCGGGCACCGCGGTCCTGCTGCTGCAGTACATGCTCATGGTCCGCACGCCGTTCGAGCGGCTGATCGACCAGCTCCGCCGCTACCAGGCGGCCCTCGCCGGCCTGGAGCGCATCGGTGACCTGCTGGGCGAGCGGTCCGCGCTGCCGGTGCCCGCCGCGGCCCGGAGCCTGCCCGCGACCGGACCGCTCGCCCTGGAGCTGGACGCCGTCGGCTTCGCCTACGGCGGTGAGCACGGCGGCGAACCGGTGCTCAGGGACATCACGCTCAGCCTGGCGCCGGGCGAGACGCTCGGCCTGGTGGGCCCGAGCGGGAGCGGGAAGACCACCATCGCCCGCCTGGTGGCGCGCCTGTACGATCCGGCGTCCGGCGCCGTCCGGGTCGGCGGACTGGACCTGCGCGAGGCGGATCCCGCGTCGCTCCGCAGCAGGATCGGCGTGGTCAACCAGGACGTGCGGCTGTTCGACGCCGACGTCCGGGACAACCTCACCCTGTTCCGGCCGTATCCCGGCGACGACCGCCTGAGGGAGGTCCTGGCCGAGGTCGGGCTCGCCGGCTGGGACCTCGACGCCCGGCTCGGCACCGTCTCGGCGGGGGAGGCGCAGTTGCTGGCCTTCGCCCGGGTCCTCCTGGCCGACCCCGGGCTCGTGGTGCTCGACGAGGCCGCCGGCCGGCTCGACCCGGCCACCGAACGCCGCGTCGACCGCAGCGTCGCCCGGCTGCTGTCCGGCAGGACCGGCGTGCTCATCGCCCACCGGCTCGCCTCGCTGTCCCGCGTGGACCGGATCGCCGTCGTCTCCGGCGGCGAGATCGTCGAGTACGGCAGGCGGCGGGACCTCCTCGCCGACCCGGCCGGCCGGTTCGCGCGGATGCTCGCGGAGGCGCGCCGGTGAAGCCCGTCACCAGGGCGGCCATCGCGCTGGCCCGCTTCGACCTGCGCCGCTACCTCGTTGGCGGCCTGCTCTGGCTGCCGGTCAGCGTCCTGCCGCTCGGCGGCGGCCTGATCCTGCAGCAGGTGTTCGACCACCTCGCCGCCCACCGGGTGCCGCTGCTGCTGTGCGCGGCCTTCGTCGGGGTGGAGCTGGTCCGCGGCCTGACGACCGTCGTCGCCTGGACCTACGGCGACTACTGGTGGAGCGCGGCGGCGACCCTGCTCCGGGCCAACGTGCTGCGCTCGGTCCTGATCGGCCGGGGGCGGGTGCCGTACTCCTCCGGCGAGGCGCTGGCCCGGCTCCGCGACGACGTGAGCGAGGTGGTGGGGTTCGTGGACGAGTCCGTTCCGCTGGCCGGGGCCGCGCTCTTCAGCACCGCGGCGCTGGCGGTCCTGGCGTCCGTGGACCCGGTCGTCACACTGGTCCTGGTGCTGCCGACGATCGCGATCGGCGTGCTGAGCAGGCTGGTGAACCGGCTGATCGGGCGGTTGCACCGGCGGGCCGGCGCGCTGGGCGCGGCCGTCGCCGGCCACCTCGGAGAGGTCTTCGGCGGCATACTGACGATCAAGACCGCGGGAGCGGAGGAGGCGGTGCTGGAGCGGCTGCGCCGGCACAACCGCCTGCGCCGCGACGCGGCGGTGAAGGACCGGCTCGCGACCGACCTGCTGGGCGCCGCGACCGGTGCCACCGTCGAGATCAGCATCGGCCTGGTCCTGCTGCTGTCCGCCCCGGCCATGCGCCGGGGCGACTTCACGGTGGGCGATCTGGCGCTGTTCACCTCCTACGCCGGCTGGCTCACCGCGCTGCCGAGGACCGTCGGCGCGATCCTGGCGCGGATGCCCCAGGCGGGCGTCTCCGTCGAGCGGCTCACCCGGATGACGGGGCCGGGCGAGGATCCGGCCCGCGACACCGGCGTCTGGTTCCACCGGGAGTACCCCGCCGCGGCCGGACCGGCCCACGGAGATCCGCTGGAGGTGCTGCAGGCGCGGGGACTCACCGCCGGGCACGGTCTGCACGGAGTGGACCTGGAGATCAGGCGGGGATCGTTCACGGTGGTCACCGGCGCGGTCGGCGCCGGCAAGACCACGTTGCTGCGGGCCCTGCTCGGGCTGGAGCCGCTGGTGGCCGGGACGATCCTCTGGAACGGCGGGCGGGTGGCCGACCCCGGCGGGTTCATGGTGCCCGGCCGGGTCGCCTACGCCGGGCAGGTGCCGCGGCTGTTCTCCGCCACCCTCCGCGAGAACCTGTTGCTCGGCCGGTCCGGCGACCGGCTGGAGCGGGCGGTGGGGCTGGCGGCGTTCGACCTCGACCTGGCCGGGATGCCCGAGGGTCTGGACACCGTCGTCGGCCCCCGCGGGGCGCGGCTCTCCGGCGGCCAGGCGCAGCGGGTGGCCGCCGCGCGGGCGCTGGTCCGCTCGCC
The DNA here is from genome assembly GCF_014203605.1 of Thiemannella venezuelensis. Classification (GTDB taxonomy): domain Bacteria; phylum Actinomycetota; class Actinomycetes; order Streptosporangiales; family Streptosporangiaceae; genus Planomonospora_A; species Planomonospora_A venezuelensis. Next base: position 62,723 of record NZ_JACHJJ010000021.1, read on the forward strand.
GGACCTGCTCGTGGTGGACGACGTGTCCTCGGCCCTGGACGTGGAGACGGAGCGGCGGCTGTGGGAGCGGATCACCGGCGCCTGCACGCTGCTGGTCGTCTCCCACCGGCCGTCCGTGCTGGCCCGGGCCGACCAGGTCGTCGTCCTCGACCGGGGCCGGGTGGCCGGCCGGGGAACGCTGGACGAGCTCCTGGAGACCTGCCCCGAGATGCGGCGGTTGTGGTCGCTCGGTCCGCCGGTCGCGCCGGCGCCGGAGCGTCCGGCCGATGCATGAACCGGTGTTCCCGGAGTGGCCCTCCGGGAACACTGTTGCTCATATGTGATTGATTTCCCGTCTATAAGAGCAATACTAAACACATCACCACAACATCGGATCGCTCGGCTGGTATAGACCAGCGGATCGGCGTTGTGAAACTGATATCAGCCGGTATGGACCAATCGGTTTCCGGTGCTTAGCGTGGTCCGCATCACAGACGGCCGGAGTCTCTCGATGGAAGGTTCTGACCGGCTGGATCGCAGGAATACCGTGCGGCCGAGGTGCTCTCGGCGCCCCCCAACTGGTACGGACCAGGATGGCCCGTATGACGATCAAGGTGGTAGTCACGTGAACAAGAGACTCGTCGGCGCCGTCACGCTCGGGCTGTCCGCCGCCCTGGTCCTGACCGCATGCGGCTCGCAGAGCCCCTCCGGCGGGGACACGGCGGAGGGCGGCGAGGTGACGCTCAAGCTCGTCGCCGCCGACTACGGCGACGGTCCCACCGCCGACAACAGCGGCGACAAGTTCTGGAAGGGCGTCATCGGCGAGTTCGAGGCGGCCAACCCCGGCATCAAGGTCGACGTCCAGGTCATCAACTGGAACGACATCGACAAGCAGGTCGCCACCATGGTGCAGAACGGGCAGGTGCCCGACATCCTGCAGACCGGCGACTACTCCGGCTTCGTCAAGGACGGCCTGCTCTACAAGAGCGACGAGGTCCTCTCGCCGGCCACCGCCTCCGACATGCTGGAGAAGTTCGCCGACTTCGGCAAGGTCGACGGCACCGGCTACGGCATCCCGTTCGTCTCCTCGGCCCGCGCCCTGTTCTACAACAAGGACCTGTTCGACAAGGCCGGCATCGCCGAGGCGCCCAAGACCTGGGACGAGGTCAAGGCCGCGGCGGAGAAGCTCAAGGCCGCCGGGGTCAGCCAGCCGTTCGGCCTGCCGCTGGGCAACGAGGAGGCCCAGGCCGAGTCGTTCCTGTGGTTCATGGGCAACGGCGGAGGCTACAAGGACGCCTCCGGCAACTGGACGATCGACTCCCCGGCCAACGTCGAGGCCTTCACCTACCTCAAGGGCCTGGTCTCGGCCGGCCTGACCACCCCCAACCCCGGCACCAAGAACCGCAAGGACGTCTGGGCCGACTTCGCCGCGGGCAAGGTCGGCATGGTCAACGGCGGCCCCATGTCGATCCCGATCTTCGAGAAGGGCGGCCTGAGCAACTTCGGCGTCGCCCCCATCCCGGGCAAGACCGGCCCGCTCGACACCACTCTCGGCGTCGAGGACTGGATCATGGCGTTCAACAAGAACGGCCGCAAGGAGGAGATCAAGAAGTTCTTCGACTTCTTCTACGGCGGCACCGCGGCCCAGAAGATCAGCGACACCTACAAGCTGCTCCCGGTGACCAAGTCCGGCATCGAGAAGCTCTCCTCGGACGAGAAGCTCAAGCCGTTCCTGGACGCCCTGCCCAACGCGACGTTCTACCCCTTCCAGGACCCGAAGTGGTCCGAGGTGAACACCCAGATCAAGCAGACCATCGGCGGCGCGGTCGACGGTGACCCGAAGGAGGTCCTCGGCGCGATCCAGAAGGTCGCGACCGCGAACTGACCCTCGGCCCGACTCCCGGCGGCCGGGTACGGCGTGCGCAGGAAGGGCGCACGCCGTACCCGGCGCCAATCTCGAAAGCAGGACTCATGCAGCAGACATCCGCCCCGGCCCGGGCGGTGCGCGCGCTGGCCCCGCTGGCCTGGATCGGCCCCGCCGTGGTGCTGATCGGCGTGGTCGTCGTCTGGCCGGTCGTGGTGATGATCCAGTCGTCGTTCCTCAAGATCAGCCGGTTCGGCGTGGTCCAGGGGGCGAACGGGACCGACAACTACACCAAGCTGCTGGCCGAACCCGACTTCGGCGGGGTCATGGCCAGAAGCCTGGTCTGGGTGGTCGCGGTGGTGGCCATCACCGTGGCGATCTCCCTGGGGCTGGCGCAGCTGTTCGACCAGCGCTTCCCCGGCCGCCGCGTCGCCCGCTGGGCGCTGATCGCGCCGTGGGCCGCCTCGGTGCTGATGACGGCGATCATCTTCAAGTGGATGCTCGACCCCGAGGTCGGCCTGATCAACATGATCCTGCGCGACCTCGGCCTGCTGGACGCCCTCGGCGGCGCCGACGCCGACCCGCTCGGCAACGCGGCCACCGCGATGCCGTGGCTGATCTTCGTCGCGGTGTTCGTCTCGGTGCCCTTCACCACCTACGCGCTGCTGGCCGGCCTGTCGGCGATCCCCGCCGACGTCTACGAGGCCGCCAGGATCGACGGCGCCTCCAGACTCCGCACCTACTGGTCGATCACGCTGCCGCTGCTCCGGCCCGCCCTGGTCGTGGCGACGCTCATCAACGTGATGAACGTCTTCAACAGCTTCCCGATCATCTGGGCCATGACCCACGGCCAGCCCGGCTACTCCACCGCCACCTCGACCATCTTCATGTACATCCTCAAGGGCTCCGACATCGGGGAGTCCGCGGCCATGTCCGTCGTGAACTTCGGCATGGTGATCGTCCTGACCGTCATCTTCCTGAAGGTCAGCAAGTGGAAGACGGAGGTCTCATGACTCTCACGGAGAGCGCTCCCGAGGTCCGCCCGGCGGCGGTGCGCCCGCCCGCCCCGGCCCGGCGGCTCCCGTCGGCCAGGACCGCGCTCGTCGCGGGGAGCGCCTACCTGATCGCGTTCGTCTTCCTCTTCCCCTACCTCGTGATGCTCCTCACCGCGCTGCGCCCCCAGGAGGAGCTGCGCGAGGCGACCTACCTGCCGCAGACGTTCGCCTGGTCCAACTTCGCGAACTTCTGGACCGGAGGGCTGGCCCAGAACCTCGGCGTCACCCTGCAGGTCGCGGCCGGTTCGACCCTCCTGGTGCTGCTGGTGGCCCTGCCCGCCGCCTACTACACGGCACGGCACGAGTTCCGGGGCCGCACGGCGTTCATGGTCCTGGTGCTGATCACCCAGATGTTCCAGCCCACCGCCATGCTGGTCGGCATCTACCGCGAGTTCTACCAGTTCGGCCTGGTCGACTCGGTCTGGTCGCTGATCCTGGTCAACGGAGGCTTCAACCTGGCCTTCGCGGTCTGGATCCTGCACGCCTACTTCTCCTCCATCCCGCGCGAACTGGAGGAGGCCGCGTTCATCGACGGCAACGGCCGCTTCGGCGCACTGCTGAGGGTCACGCTCCCCTTGGCGATGCCCGGCGTCGTGACCGCGTTGATCTTCACCTTCATCGCGGCGTGGAACGAGTTCGTGGTCGCCCTGACGCTCACCACGACCCCGTCCAACCAGCCGCTGACCGTGGCGCTGAACTCCTTCATCGGCCAGTACCAGGTCGACTGGCAGAACCTCTTCGCGGGCTCGGTGATCGCCACCATCCCGGTCATCATCCTGTTCGCCCTCATCGAGAGGAAGGTGGTCGGCGGCCTGACCGCGGGCTCGATCAAGTAACCGGTAGGGTTCGCCCCGATCATGCGGACCGATCGGGCGGAGGATGGTCGAGGTGGGGCGGGCACGCCGGTTCCAGATCTGGGCGGTCACGGCGGCCGCGGTCCTCGCGGCCGCCGCGGCGCTGTTCGCCGTCGCCGGGACCGGCGGCACGGTGGTCGTCTTCGGCGGCGCCTCCGGAGACGGCTCCGAGGGCGGCCACGGGCGGGAGGAGGCCGAGCGGCTCGAGGTGTGCAGCCCCTGGGTGGTCTCCGGGCGGCGCTTCGCGGAGACCCGCTTCGCGGACCGGGAGCGGGCCTTCCTCTGCCACGCGACCGCGGAGCCCGGGATACCGCCGCTCTTCGGCACGGTGCGCGAGGACGAGGTGCTCGCCCACGGCAAGCGGTTGTGCGGGGTGATGCACCTGCGGACCGAGGACCCGCGCGTCAAGGCGGAGCTGGACAGAACCGGCAACGGCCCCTACTGGCGCACGGGGATGCTCGACGCCCTGGTCTACCTCTGCCCCGACCTGGTCGCCCGGCACGGTCCCGACCGGCTGAGGCCCGGGACCGAGCTGCTGCGGGAGGAGAAGGAGCACAGGGGCCGGGTCGCCGCGCGCTGTCCCGACCGGTGGCGCGGCCCGCGTCCCCGCAGCCGGATCACCGTCGCGGCCTTCACCGGCGAGGGGGGAGAGTTCACGGTCGGCGACGTCGGCGGAGAGTGGGGGAGGGAGATCCCCTCGGTCGGCGGTCTGATCGAGGCCTACGAGCACGTGGTGCGGGTGCGTGCCTACGACCAGAACGACTACGTCTGCGTGACGACGATGGACTTCGCCGAGACGCCGCCGCTCCTGCCCCGGGGCTGGAGCCGGATCGTCGAGGCGGGCCTGCGCAGCACCGGGGACCGGATCGAGGTCGTCGGCTCCGAGGGCGGCCCCGGAACGGCGAACCTGGGCGCGGCCGGCCCCGGCGACTACCGGATCAGGATCTACGCCCGGGACCTCCCCGACCGCGGGCTGGAAGACCTGGAGAGCCCCGGGAGCGAGTACCTCGTGCTCGCTTTCCCCGGGCGGCTGAACGGAACGGTGATCCACCGCCCCTGATCCCGCCCGGGTTGTCTGAACCGGTACAGGCCGAATGTGAAACAGGCTCCGGAGAGTGCGAAGATGCACGCCTGGACTGCTTTCGTCGGCCAGTATTCGGGGTGGTACGGCATCGCGGTGAGGATCACGGCCCAGAGCCGTCGGTTCGACTGGAGGGTGGGAGTGACCACGGAGGACGGCGCGACGGTGACCGCGGGCGACATCGCCAGGCTGGCGGGGGTCGGCAGGGCCGCGGTGAGCAACTGGCGCCGGCGGTTCGGTGACTTCCCCGAACCCGTCGGCGGCACCGCCTCCAGCCCGCTGTTCTCACTCGCCGAGGTCGAGAGCTGGCTGCGCGCCCAGGGAAAGCTCCAGGAACTCCCCGAAGACGAGCTCCTCTGGCAGCAGGTCCGCAACTCCGCCGACGACCTGCACCTGCTCTCCCTCGTCAGCAGGCTGGCGGCGGCCATCGCGCACCGGAGGCTGGGAACGCTCCTGAGAGGCGAGGACTCCGCCATCGCCGAGGCCCTGCCCGAACTGGTGGTGGGCAGGAGCGACGTCCCGCTGATCCGCGCCACCGCCGCGCTCGCCGAGGCGCGCGGGCCGGAGGAGACCGTGGAGTTCCTCTACACCCGCTACACCGAGGCGCACTCGCGCCGGGTCCAGGCGATCTCCCCGGAGGTCGCCCGGCTCATGGCGGCCTTCGTCGAGCCGCGGGCCACCGAGGTGTTCGACCCCTCATGCGGCCACGGCGGGCTCCTGATCGCCGCGGGGAGCGACTCGGGGAAGATCCGGGCGGTGGGCCAGGAGCGCGACGAGGCCGCGGCCCGGCTGGCGGGCGCCCGGCTGGCGGTGCGCGGCATCGACGCCGAGGTCCGGCCGGGGGACGCCCTGACCGGCGACGGCTTCCCCCGGCTGCAGGCCGACGCGGTGCTGTGCAGCCCGCCGTTCAGCGAACGCGGCTGGGGATACGAGGAACTGGCCGGGGACCCGCGCTGGCAGTACGGCCTGCCGCCGCGCGGGGAGTCCGAGCTGGCCTGGGTCCAGCACTGCCTCGCCCACGCCCGGCCCGGCGGGCAGGTGGTCGTCCTCATGCCGCCCGCGGCCGCGAACCGCAGGTCGGGCCGGCGGGTCCGCTCCCAGCTCATCCGGGCCGGCGCGCTGCGCGCCGTGGTGGCCCTGCCCTCCGGCGCGGCGCCCCAGTCGGCGATGCCGCCCCACCTGTGGCTGCTGCGGCGGCCCGAGACGGGCGACCGGATCCCCTCGCACGTGCTGATGATCGACGCCACCGGGTCGCGGGAGGCGGTGGTCTCGGCCTGGAACTCCTTCGTGGCGGACCCGCAGGGCGAGACGGCGGGCGGCAGCCGTACCGTCCCGGTCATCGACCTGCTCGACGACGAGGTCGACCTCACCCCCGCCCGCTACCTGGTCCGGCCGGCCGCCAGCCCCGGCGGCGTCGGCAGGACCCGCGAGGACCTGCTGAGCGCGACGGCCGAGCTGACCCGGCTGGCTCCGGCGGTGACGGAGTCGCCCCGCGAGCCGTTCTCCATGGCCACCCTCGGCGAGCTGGCGAGGGCCGGGCGCCTGCAGATCGTGCAGACCCCGATGCGGATGGAGACCGCCGCGGGGGAGCTGGCGCTGCTGACCGCCCGCGACGTGCTGCTCGGCCGGGGCCCGACCGGCCGGGGCGGTGACGGACCCGGCCTGGTCGTCGCCCGGCCGGGCGACGTCGTCGTCTCCGTGACGAGCCGGACCCCGGCGGCCAGGGTGGTCGAGGGGGAGATCGCGCTCGGCCCCCACCTGGTCCTCGTCCGCCCCGACCCGGACTTCTTCGACCCCTACTTCGTCGCGGGGTTCCTCAAGGTCTCGGCCCGGCAGTCGGCGGGCTCCCTGTCGGGCGCCTCCCGGCTGGACGTGCGCCGTGCGCAGGTGCCCCGGCTTCCCCTCACCGAGCAGCGGCGGTACGGCGAGGTGTTCCGGCGGCTGGAACACTTCGAGGGCGCGCTCCGCCGCGCGAACGAGGCGGGCGAGCTGCTGGGGCGGCTCGTGCTCGAAGGGCTGGCCGCCGGGGAGCTCCAGCCGGGCCCGCAGGGATGAGCCTCAGGTGATCCGCTCGAGGATGACGAGGGGGATGTCCCGGGACGTCTTGGCCCGGTAGCGGTCGTACATGGGGAAGAGCTCCGCCATGATCGGCCACAGTTCCGCCTTCTCCTCCGCGGTGGCGGTTCGGGCCCGAGCCGCGAACCGCTCCGCGCCGACCTGGACGTGCACCTCCGGGTCGGCGACCAGGTTGAGGTACCAGGCCGGGTGCTCGGCGGAGCCCCCGTTGGAGGCCACCAGAAGGTGGCGGCCGCCGTCCCCGCCGTAGATCAGCGCGGTACGGCGCAGCTTCCCGGTCTTCCGTCCCCGGGTGGTCAGCAGCAGCGTCGGCACGCCCTGGTAGAGGTGGCCCCTGGCGCCGTCGGACTCGACGTAGGAGCGGATGTGCCTGGCGACCCAGCCTGTCGGGCTGTCCAGGATCTCGTCCTCTTCCTGTGGTCCCATGGAACCTCCCATTCAGATGATCTCCCACCATAGGCCGCATGACGGCCGGGAGGCGCGCCGGACGGCGGGATAATCTCCCCGGACGGGGAGGGGTTCTCCGGCACGGGGACGGCGCCGGTGCCGGGACGCCCTAAAATGATCACCATGCTGATCGAGGAACGGCCCGCCGACGACGAGGCGCTCTCCGGCCTGGTCGCCGCGGCCTTCGCGGAGCTGGTCGCCAAGTACGGTCCCGAGGGCCGCTCCGGAGTGCATCCCGAGGCGGGCTTCCTCGTCGCGGTGACCGGCGGCAGGGCCGTGGGGTGCGGAGCCGTGCAGCCGGTGGACGCCGCGACCGGCGAGCTCAAGCGGATGTACGTCGTGCCGGACCACCGCGGCCGGGGAGTCGCGCGCTCGCTGCTGAAGGCGCTGGAGGACCTGGCGCGGGCCCGGGGGCACGCGGTGCTCCGCCTGGCCACGGGCCACCTCCAGCCGGAGGCGATCAATCTGTACCGCAGCTCCGGCTACGAGCCGATCCCGCCCTACGGCAAGTACGTGAACGTGCCCACGACGTTCTGCTTCGCCAAGGTCCTCTGAGCTTCGCCAAGGTCCTCTGGGCTTCGCCAAGGTCCTCTGGCCGGTCCGGCGGGGACGCCTCACTCCAGGTAGTCGCGCAGGACCCGGGCCCGGGACGGGTGGCGGAGCTTGGACATGATCTTGGATTCGATCTGGCGGATGCGCTCGCGCGTCACCCCGTAGACCTTGCCGATCTCGTCCAGGGTCTTCGGCCGGCCGTCGGTGAGGCCGAACCGCATGGAGACCACGCCCGCCTCGCGCTCGGACAGCGTGTCCAGCACGGAGTGCAGCTGCTCCTGCAGGAGCGTGAAGCCGACCGCGTCCGCGGGGGCGATCGCCTCGGAGTCCTCGATGAGGTCGCCGAACTCGCTGTCGCCCTCCTCGCCCAGCGGGGTGTGCAGGGAGATCGGCTCGCGGCCGTACCTCTGCATCTCGATGACCTTCTCGGGGGTCATGTCGAGCTCGCGGGCCAGCTCCTCGGGAGTGGGCTCGCGACCGAGGTCCTGCAGCATCTGCCGCTGGGCGTGAGCCAGCTTGTTGATCACTTCGACCACGTGGACCGGGAGGCGGATGGTCCGCGCCTGGTCGGCCATGGCCCGGGTGATCGCCTGCCGGATCCACCAGGTGGCGTAGGTGGAGAACTTGTAGCCCTTGGTGTAGTCGAACTTCTCCACTCCGCGGATCAGGCCCAGGTTGCCCTCCTGGATCAGGTCCAGGAAGAGCATGCCGCGGCCGGTGTAGCGCTTGGCCAGCGAGACCACCAGGCGGAGGTTGGCCTCCAGCAGGTGGTTCTTGGCACGGCGGCCGTCCTCGGCGATCCACTCCAGTTCGGCGCGGACGTCCACCGGCGGCTTCTCGCCGTCGGTGCCGAGCTGCTCCTCGGCGAACAGGCCGGCCTCGATGCGCTTGGCGAGCTCGACCTCCTGCTCGGCGTTGAGCAGAGGGACCTTGCCGATCTGCTTGAGGTAGTCCTTGACCGGGTCGGCGGTCGCGCCGACAGAGTCCGGCAGGCCGGGAGTTTCGTCGTCATCCTGGTCGACGGCCACGATGGGGGCGTCGGGGGTGGTCGTTGTCACGGTGCGCACACCTTCCCGGGGGCAGAAGCAGAGCACCTCTGTACCGAGCACGCTACGTCCTGCGACGGCGTGCTGCGTCCACTCGCCGGAGTTCGGACGCCGCCCCCGGGGAAGGGCACGGGCGGGGGCCGCCCGGACGGGCTCCGGGCCGTGGCCGCATCGGCACGTGCCGGCTCCGGTGCGATCGCGGACTCCGCCGGCCCGCCGGCGGTGAGCGGCTCCGCTCACCGGGACCTTAAGGTGATCTCATGCCTGCCACGCTGAGCTCCACGAAGACCCGAACGGCACTGCGCGCCTCGGCACGCGTCTCCCTGGAGCTGCTCCTGGTCCTGCTGGTGGTCGCCGTGGCGCTGTGGGCGCTGGGCCGGATGTGGTCGGTGACGTGGCCGGTGATCGTCGCGTTGCTGCTGACCACGCTGACGTGGCCGCCCACCCGCTTCCTGCGCCGGCGCGGGTGGCGCCCGGCGCTGGCCGCGTCGGTCGTGACCGTGCTGTTCCTCATCGTGGCGGCCGGCACCGTGGTGCTGATCGCCGTGCCGGTCGCGTCCCAGTCCGGCGAACTCACCGACGGCGTGGTCGACGGCATCCAGAAGATGCGGGAGTGGGCCGCCGGCCCGCCGTTGAACATCGGCGACGACCAGCTCGCCCGGGCGCTCGACACGGCGGCCGCCCGCATCCAGGACAGCGTCGGCAGCATCGTCAACGCCACCGTCGCCGGTGTGGGCACGGTGCTCAACGGCGTCGTCACCGCGGTGCTGGCCCTTTTCCTGATGTTCTTCTTCCTGAAGGACGGCCCCCGGTTCCTGCCCTGGCTGACCCGCCAGCTGCCCGGCCGGCTCGCGACCGATGTCCCGGCCGTCGCCCTGCGCGGCTGGGACACCCTGGGGGCGTTCGTCCGCTCCCAGGCCTTCGTCGGCCTGCTGGACGCCGTCCTCATCGGACTCGGCCTGTGGATCATCGGTGTGCCCCTGGTGCTTCCGCTGGCCGTGCTGACGTTCGTGTCGGCGTTCGTGCCGATCGTCGGCGCCCTCTTCGCCGGATTCGTGGCCGTTCTCATCGCCCTGGTGTCCAACGGTCCGACCGACGCGCTCATCGTGCTGGCCGTCATCGTCGTGGTGCAGCAGCTCGAGGGCAACGTCTTCCAGCCCATGGTGCAGGGCCGAGGCCTGGGTCTTCACGCTGCGGTGATCCTGCTCGCGGTGACGCTGGGCGGCAGCCTGGCGGGCATCGTCGGCAGCCTGCTCGCGGTGCCGGCGGCCGCGCTGGTCGCCGTGTCCTGGAACTACCTGCGCGAGCAGCTCGGCGAGCCGGGTGCGGGGGAGCCGGGTGCGGGGGAGCCGGGTGCGGGGGAGCCGGGTACGGGTGGAGCAGGTACGGGTGGAGCAGGTACGGGTGAACCGGATGCGGGTGAACCGGGTGGGGAGCGGGGTGCGGGCGGGCCGGACAGCGGTTCGGCGCCGGCATAGGACGCGCTGTTCCGCCCGGCGCCGCCCGCACCCGGCCGGGGCGGGCCGGGTCAGCGCCTGGGGAAGGGCCAGGGGTTGGGGCGGCAGCCGTACAGGGACTTGGTCTGCTGGAGCATGACGGGGGCGCGCCGGCCCGGGCCGGGGCAGGGGACGTGACCGTGGCCCAGGCCGTGGCCGACCTCGTGGTTGATCACGTACTCGCGGTAGGAGGCGACGTCGCCCCGATAACCGGGCACGCCCTCGTTCCAGCGCACCGCGTTGATGACCGCGCGCCCGCCGTTCCAGCAGGACAACGCGGAGAAGGTGCGCAGCGGAAGGCACCGGCGGTCCGTCATCTCCGGGCTGGACAGCGAGACCCGGATCCGCACCGGCCCGCGTGAGACCCGGTGGAAGCGGAAGCCCCAGCCGCGCCGGTCGTTGAGGATCCGGTGCACCTCCTCGGCGAACTCCTCCCGGTCGAACGGGAGGCCGCGTTCGACCTCGACCACGTAGCGGACGACCTTCCCCTTGCCCCGGGGCGGCCGGGACTCGCCTGGGGCGACCCGGTAGCGGCCGCCGGCGGAGGAGGGTACCCGCACCCTCTCCGGCTGCAGGCGGCCGTTGGCGAGCAGGCGTGTGCCCTGCGGCCCGGCGGTCGGCTCCGGCGGCGGGGTGGGCGTCGCCATCGGCTGAGGCGCCGTCATCGGCTGGGGCGTCGCCGGGGCGTGGGACGGCGAAGGCGCTTGAGACATGACCGCCGGCCGGGGCGTGACCGCAGGCGAGGGTGTGACCGCCGGCAGGGAATCCACCGGCAGGGAATCCGCCGGCGAGGCGGACGCGACCGGCGTGGTCCGGACCGAGGCGGGCGCGGGAGCGGTGGACGCGGTCGCGGTGGTGGTGCCGCGGACCGGGGGCGTCGAGGCGCTGCCGCCGACCAGGAGCGTCGAGGCGCCGCTGAAGACGAGCAACCACATAAAGGGCTTACGCCGATGATTGTTTACGTTCCCGGTCATAGCTCGTAAACCCTATTGCCCCTATGGCACCAGCCGTAACTTCCGGCGCCTCCGTCGTGCGCCGGCCGGCCGCGACAGCCGGACGACAACAGCCGGGCAACAGCGTGCCGACAGGGTGGGCGCGGACAGTACCGGTATCCACCGCATCGCACCGACCCTTGGAGGCTCCATGTTCACCGCACCGCCGGCGCCCGCCCCGATACGGCTCCGCCCGCTCGCCCACGGCGAGACAGGTCCCGTCCTGGAGGTCTTCGCCGGGATGTCGCCGCACTCGCGTTTCCTGCGCTTCCTGGCCCCCATGCCGCGACTGCCGGGGTTCATGCTGCGCGTGCTCGCCGGCCCCGACCAGGACGGGCACGTCGCCCTGGTCGCGCACGCCGGGGACCGCGCCGTCGGCATCGGCCGGTACGTGGTCGCCGCGGAACCGGCGCGTGCTTTCGGGGGCGGACGGCAGCGGCGCACCGCCGAGGTCGCGTTCTCGGTGGTGGACGACTACCAGGGGCGCGGCGTCGGCCGGATGCTGCTGGACGCCCTGGTCGCGCACGCCGCCGAGCGCGGGATCGGGGAGCTCGTCTTCACCGTGCACCGGCAGAACCGGCGCGCGCTCAACCTGCTCCGCTCCGCCGGGGCGGTCGCCGGACTCCGCGACGGGCTGGTCGAGGGGAGGCTCCCGACCGGCTGTGACAGTCTGGTGGCAGCGTTTTGACAGTTTCTCCCCCCACCATCGGAGCAGTCGCACGACACAGGGAGAGACGACCATGAGCACGCCCCCGACCGCGGAGGAGTTCGCCGACCGGCTGTTCCGGTCCGCCCTCGGCGCGATGGAGATCTTCTCCGTCCATCTCGGAGACCGCCTGGGCTGGTACCGCGCGCTGGCCGTCCACGGCCCCGCCACCCCCGCCGAACTGGCGGCCCGCGCGGGCGGCCACGAGCGCTACGCCCGCGAGTGGCTGGAGCAGCAGGCCGCCTGCGGCATCCTCGCCGTCGGCGGCGACGGCCGCTTCGCCCTCCCCCCGGGCACGGCCGAGGTGCTGACCGACGAGTCCAGCCTCGCCTACCTCGCCCCGCTGGCCCGCATGCTCACCGCGTCCGCCGCGCAGATGCCCGCCCTGCTGGAGGCCTACCGGCACGGCGGCGGCGTCGGCTGGACCGCCTTCGGGGCGGACATGCGCGAGTCCCAGGCCGAGATGAACCGGCCCTGGTACGAGCGCGCGCTCCCGGCGGCCCTGGCCGGGGTGGGCGACCTCGACGCGGTGCTGCGCCGCCCCGGCGCGCGCATCGCCGACGTCGGCTGCGGCGGGGGCTGGTCATCCATCGCCCTGGCCCGCGCCTACCCGGAGGCGACCGTCGAGGGCGTCGACGTCGACGCGCCCTCCGTCGAGCTGGCCGCACGCAACGCCAAGGAGGCGGGCCTCGGCGACGAGGGGCGCCTCGCCTTCCGCCACGGCGACGCCACCCTGCTCGGCGAGGGCGGCTACGACGCGGTCTTCGCCTTCGAGTGCCTGCACGACATGCCCCGGCCGGTGGAGACGCTGGTCGCCGTACGGCGGGCGCTCAGGACCGGCGGCACGGCCGTCGTCATGGACGAGGCCACCGCCGAGGCCTTCACCGCCCCGGCCGGCGACGTCGAGCGGCTGCTGTACGGCTTCAGCCTGCTCGTCTGCCTGCCCGACGGCATGGCGCACCGTCCCTCGGCCGGCACCGGGACCGTGATGCGCCCGGACACGCTCCGCCGCTACGCGGCCGAGGCCGGGTTCCGGGACGTGGAGATCCTCCCGATCGAGGACTTCGGCTTCTGGCGGTTCTACCGGCTGCACGCCTGAGGATGCGCGGAGACGGCGGCCGCCCCCCGGCAGGGGCGGCCGCCGCCGTCAGGCGCCGCCTACGAGTGCGGGCAGGAGGAGCGGTACTCCTCGATGGTCGTGCTGCGCCCGGGGGCGGGGCACAGGAACTGGTCGTAGCGGGTGTCCTCGTCGACGAAGCGCTTCATCCACGAGATGCCGTACTTGGCGATCGTGTCGTTGTCGCTGTTCGGCGCGAAGTGGCTGGCGCCGTTGAGCTCCAGGTACGCCTTCTCCGGCGCGGCCGACAGGCTGTTGTAGAACGGCTCGGAGTGCGAGCCCACCGCGGCGATCGTGTCGTTCTCGGCGCCGATGATCATCGTCGGGACCCGGACGTTCCCCCAGCTCTTGTCGAGGTGCCACGGGGTGAGCGGGACCGCCGCCTTCAGGGACGGGCGGCTGTCGGCCGCGGCGAGGGTGCCGCCGCCGCCCATGGAGTGGCCCATGACGCCGATGCGGCTGGCGTCGAGCCGGCGCCGGACCGTGCTGCTGCTCTCCTCGGCCAGGTGGTCGGCGGCGGCCAGGATCTGCCGGCCGCGGCTGTCGGGCTGGTCGGAGCGGGTGATGGTGTCGATGTTGAAGACCACGAAGCCGTGGGAGGCGAGCCGCTCGGCGAGCCAGGCCATGCTGGACTTGCTCGCGGTGTATCCGGGGGCGATGACGACGCCGCCGAAGGTCCCCTGGCTGGTGTCGGTCGGGTAGTAGATCGTCCCACCGCCGAACCCGCTGGCGGAGAGCGAGGAGACGTTGGTGCTGGCGACGCTGAACGGGCCGCGGGTGGCCTCGAGGGCGGAGCTGGTGGGGTTGGGGCCGCGCTCGTAGCCGGCCGCGGCCTGGGCGGCGTGCGCGAGCGCGCCGGTGCCGCCGACGAGGGCCCCGCTGACGAGGGTCGAGGCCAGGGCCAGCTTGGCGAGCGCCCGCACCGGGCGGGTGGCGGAGATCGGGGGGTGTGACTGCACGGTGACGTACTCCCTGTCATGGGGGAACCACGCGACGGGCGTCCGCGCTGACGGCCGTCCGGCACGTTCGGCCGCCGATGCGGCGGCCTGCGGCAACGATGCTCAGTGGTCCCTGCGGAATCGTTGACAATCGGTACTTTCTCGCTGTCACGTCGGGAGTGCATCGGTGAAATCACCGGTCTTGACCCGGGCCGGTCAGGACAGCATCCGGACGAGTTCGACCCGGGAGCGGATGCCGAGCCGGGCGAAGACGTTCCTGAGGTGGTGCTCGACGGTCCGCGGGCTCAGGTAGAGCCGGGCGGCCACCTCCCGGTTGGTCGCCCCGTCCGCGACCAGCCGGGCGATCTGCAACTGCTGAGCGGTCAGCGCCCGGACCGCGGGCGCCTCCTCCACCGCCTCGGCGGCGCGGGTGCCGCCCCGGGGGCGGCCCGGGGTCCCGGACGGGAGGGCCTCTCCCGAGGCGCGCAGCTCGCCGCGGGCCTGTTCGGCCCAGAGCCGCGCGCCGTGGCGCTCGAAGGTCTCCAGCGCGCCGTGCAGGTGCTCCCTGGCCGCGCCGGGCCGCCGGTTGCGGCGCAGCACGCCGCCGAAGAGCAACTGCGTGCGGGCCGTCTCGAACGTGCACGAACCCCGGCGGTGCAGCTCGAGCGCCTCGCGGAAACGCTCCTCGGCCTCGCCGGGCCCGGCCAACAGCGCGTGGCAGCGCGCGGCCAGCGCCAGCCGGTCCGGGCTGCCCGTGCTGCCCGCCCACCGGTCGAGCACGGCCAGCGCCGCGCGGGCGTGCCCGAGGTCGCCGGTGCGTACGGCCGCCTCGACGAAGTGGGGGGTCGCCATGACCCGGACGACCAGGTGCCCGCCGCTCCCGTCCGCCCGGGCGGTCGCCCGCAGCCTGCCGGCCGCGCTGGTGTGGCGGCCCGCGGCGACGTCGAGGTGGGCCAGCGCCCAGTTGCCCAGCGCGCCGGCGACGCCCAGGCCGTGGGCGTCGGCCAGCTCGATCGCGCTGCCGGCCCGGATCCGGCAGGTCTCCTCGTCGCCCTCCACGGCGGCGGTGAGGGCGAGCCAGCCCAGGTGCTGGGCCGCGCTGTTGAGCCGGCCGGTCTCCTGGGCCAGCCGCAGGCCCTCCATGGCGTTGGCCGCGACGGAGGCGTAGCGTCCCATCCACAGCTCCGCCTGGACGAGGAACTCCAGCACCTGGGGGACGGTCGAGACCGCGCCCTGGGCGCGCGCGGTCTCGATGGCCCGGGTGGACAGCTTCAGGGCCTGGACGTCGTCGCCCAGCAGCAGGCTGGAGACGCACGCCCAGACCAGGACGGAGGGGCTGTCCACGCAGGGGGCGAGCTCCAGCACGCGGCGCAGCGGCGCCGCCGCCTCCCGGTGCCGTCCGCTGAACGTGGCGGCCATGCCCGCCAGGTACTCGTACATCAGCTGCGTGGCCGGCGGATCGTCCGGGCGCCGCAGTGCCGCGGCGCGCCGGGTGATGGCCAGGAAGCGGTGGGTGTCGCCGGCCAGGTAGCTCGCCTCGCTGGCCCGGATGAGCGCGCGCACGGCCTGCTCCCGGTCGCGGTCGAGCAGCCACTCGGCCGCCGCGAGCAGCTCGTCGCAGGCGCTGGCGGTCTTGCCGCTGCGCAGTTCCAGGCTGCCCCGGACCAGCTCGGCCCGGCCCCGCACCTCCTCGGAGACCGTCAGGGTGTTCAGCCGGGCGAGCAGCCAGCGGGCGCGCTGGGGAAGACCCGCGTGCCAGGCGTGGCGGGCGGCGGCGGCCAGGCGGGCCGCTCTGGCGTCGCCGCGTGCCGTCAGCTCGGCGGCGCGCTCGAAGGCGCGGAACGGTTCGGGGAAGCAGCTCCGGCCGCCGGCCGTGCCGTCCGGCTCCTCGCCCAGCTCCTCCACCAGCTCGTCGGCCAGCCGTTCGGCGGGGCCGTCCAGCGCGGCCGCCCGGTGCCAGGCCCGGCGCAGGCGCTGGTCGTCCTGGTCCAGGAGTCCCGCGAGCAGCAGGTGCGCCGCGCGCCGCCGGGCGAGGGAGGCCTCGCCGTACACCACGGACCGCATCACCGGCTCCCGGAACCCGTAGCGGTCCCCGGGCAGACGAGTGAGGAGTCCCGCCCGCTCGGCCGTCTCCAGCGCGGCGAGCACGCGCCCCGGCTCGGCCGTCTCCAGTGCGGCGGGCGCGTGTCCCGGTTCGGCGGCGCGCAGGAACGCGGCGGTGTCCAGTTCCGGGTCGGCCGCGATCAGCAGGAGCAGGTCCGCGGTGTCGCGGGGCAGCCGGGAGAGCCGGTCGGCGTAGGCGCGCCACAGCCGCCCGCCGGGCGGCGGCGCCTCCGGCGGCGGGGCGGACCCGTTCAGCTGCTCGGGGCTCAGCGAACCGGTGAGCTCGCGCAGGGCGAGCGGGTTGCCGCGGGCGACCTGCGCCAGGGAGGCCCGCAGGTCGTCGGTGAGTTCCGGGGGCGCGAGATCCTCGATCAGCTGCCGGGCCGCCTCCTCGTCGAGCCCCGCGAGGGTCAGCCGGGGGATGTCGCCGGGGATGCCGCCGGGAGCACCGCGGACGCCGCCCGGGGCGTCGCAGGCGCCGGCGGGTCCACCGGGTGGACCGGCGGGGGGACCGCCGTCCTCGCCGGTCGCCAGCAGCAGCGCGACCGGCTCCCCGCTCAGCCGCCGGGCCGCGAAGAACAGCGCCTCGCGGCTCGGCGCGTCGAGGCGGTGGACGTCGTCGGCGCAGACCAGGACCGGGCGGCCCACGGCCAGCAGCAGGTTGAGCACGGCGGCGGGCAGCGCCAGCCCGGTGCCGGCCGTCCCCAGTTCCAGCGCCTCGACGAGCACCGCGGCCTGCGCCGGAGGCAGCGACGGCAACCGGTCCGCGACGGGGCGGAGCAGGGCGTGCAGCCCGGCGTACGGCAGCCGCTCCTCCTCCGGGACGCCGCGGGTCCTCAGCACGACGAAGCCGTCGGCGGCCGGCTCGGGGGCGAGCTCCGCGGCGAGGGCGGCCGCGAAGTCGAGCAGCGCGGACTTGCCCGTTCCCGGGGCGCCCAGCAGGAGCAGCGCGCCGCCCGCCCCGCCGAGGGCGCCGTCGAGCAGCCGGCGCAGCGTTTCCAGCTCCGTGTCACGGCCGTGCAGCGCCGTTGCCCCGGGGGCGGGAGAGGCGAAGAACATGGCCCAGTGTTACGCGCGGATGTCACGCCTGAGAAGAGCCGGTGCCGGGCGGCTCCCGCCAGGTGCGCGGCACCGGCGCGGTACCCGCGCGGACGGCCGGCGGACTGGTGATTTCACCGATGCGCGGCGCGGCGCGGCACCCGGACAATTCCCTGATCCCCGCCACCCGGCCGGACCCGGCCGCGCACTCCGAGGGAGAGACGGTGACACTCGAGATCAGCGGCCTGACCGTGCGGTTCGGCGGCGTCACCGCGCTCTCCGGGGTCGACCTCACGGTCCGGCCCGGCGAACTGGTCGGCCTGATCGGGCCGAACGGGGCGGGCAAGACCACCCTGTTCGACTGCCTGACGCGGCGGCGCGCCCCGGCCGCCGGCCGGATGCGCTTCGAGTCCAGGGAACTGACCGGGCTGCCCCCGGACGAGGTCGCCGGACGCGGGATCGCCCGGACCTTCCAGAACCTCGGCCTCTTCCCCGGTCTCTCGGTGCGGGAGAACGTCATGATCGGCGCCCACCGCCACGGGCGCTCCGGGTTCGGCGCGGCCGTGCTCAGGCCCGGATGGATGCGGGAGGAGGAGCGGCGGCTCCGGACGATCGCCGACGGGATCCTGGAGCGCATGGGCCTGCTCCCGCTGGCCGACCATCCGGCCGGACACCTCCCGCACGGAACGCTCAAACGCATCGAGATCGCCCGCGCGCTCGCCGTACGGCCGCGCCTGCTCCTGCTCGACGAGCCGGTCGGCGGCCTGACCCAGGACGAGGTGGCGGACTTCTCCCGGGTCATCCAGGACGTGCACTTCGAGTCCGGCGTCGCGGTCATCGTGGTCGAGCACCACATGGGGTTCGTCATGGACCTGTGCGAGCGGATCGTCTGCCTCGACTCCGGCAGGAAGATCGCCGACGGGACGCCCGCCGACGTGCGGCGCGACCCCGCCGTCATCGACGCCTACCTGGGGATCGTCCCGTGAGCGCGGCGCGCAGGCGCGCCGCGCCCCCGCCCGGGAGCGGCGCGCGGGGCGGGAACGGTCCAGCGGCCGGCGGGCCCGCGGCGGACGCGCCGCCCTTCCCGCAGGCGGCCGGACCCCCCTTCCTCCAGATGGGCGGGTTGCGTGCGGGCTACGGTCCCGCGCGGGTCCTGCACGGGATCGACCTCGCGGTGCGGGAGGGGGAGATGGTCGCGGTCCTCGGTCCGAACGGGGCGGGGAAGACCACCCTGCTGCGGGCCCTGTCGGGCATGGTGCGGGGCCGCGGCTCGGCACGCCTGCGCGGAACCGAGATCCTCGGCAGGGCCCCGGAGGAGATCGCCCGGCTGGGGGTGGCGCACGTCCCGGAGGGGCGGGGCACGTTCGCCCCCCTCACGGTGGAGGAGAACCTGCGGATCGGCGCGCATCTGCTTCCCCGGTCGCACGTGGCCGGGCAGCTGCGGCGTGTCCTGTCCCGCTTCCCGGTGCTCCAGGCCCACCTGAGCCAGCCCGCGGGCAGCCTGAGCGGGGGCGAGCAGCAGATGCTCGCGGTCGGCCGCGCGCTGATGTCGCGGCCCCGGCTGCTCCTGCTCGACGAGCCGTCCCGGGGCCTGGCACCGCTCACCACCCGGCGGCTGTTCGACGTGCTGCGCGCGGTCAACCTCCACGAAGGGGTCACGATGATCGTGGTCGAGCAGAACGCCCAGCTGGCGCTGGAGTTCGCGGGCCGTGCCCTCGTCATGGAGTCGGGCCGCCTGGTCCTGGCCGGCGAGGCCGGGCGGCTCAGGCCCGGCCGCCGGGTCACCTCCGCCTACCTCGGCCCGCGGAGGTGACCGGCGATGGCCGATCTGCTGCTCCAGGTGGTGCAGGGGCTGAGCCTGGGCGCTGTCTACGCGGGACTCGCCCTGGCGCTGGTGCTCGTCCACCGCTTCACCGGGATCGTCAACTTCGCCCAGGGCGAGCTCGCCATGCTCTCGACGTACGTGGCCTGGCAGCTCCTCGACGCGGGCATGCCGTTCTGGGCCGCCTTCCCGGTCACGCTGGCCGTCTCGGTCGCCGGCGGCATGCTGGTGGAGCGGCTGGTCATCCGCCGGGTCGAGGGCGGCGGGGAGCTGACGCTCGTGGCCGTGACCGTAGGGTTGCTGATCTTCGTCAACGCGGCCGCGGGCCTCGTCTGGTCCTTCGCCGTCCGCTCCTTCCCCAACCCGTTCCCCACCGCGCTCGGGTTCGGCAGCGCGCAGAGCGGGTTCTCCGCGCTGGGCGTGCTCGGGGTCGTCGCCGTCGTGATGCTGGCGCTCCACGTGCTGTTCAGGCACACCGGAGCCGGACTGGTCATGCGGGCGGTCGTGGCCGACCCGGTCTCGGCCCGGCTCGCCGGCATCCGGGTCGGCAGGGTGCTCGGCCTCGGCTGGGGGCTGGCCGCCGGCGTCGGCGCCGTCGCCGGAGTGCTCGTCGCCCCGCTCCTCTTCCTGGAGCCGAACATGATGGGCGGTGTCCTGGTGTACGCCCTGGCGGCCGCCGTCCTGGGCGGTTTCCGGGATCCGGTGGTGACGGTCGCCGCGGGGCTGGGACTCGGCGTCGCCGCGACCCTGGCCGGGACCTACGTGGAGTTCGTCGGCGCGGACCTCAAGGTGGCGGTGCCGCTGCTGGTCATCGTCACGGCCCTGCTGCTGCCCCGGCGCGCGGCGGAGACGGCCGGGCAGCGGTGAGCACGTTGCGGGTGCGGGCGCGACGGGTGAGCACGGGACGGATGAGGTGGGCGGGGTGAACATCGCCGAGCAGACCGGCCGGCGCAGGCTGGCGGTCGGGCGGGAGGCCGGGGACCGCAGGCGGGTCTGGCCCTGGCCGCGCGTGACCCTGGCGGCGCTGGCCGCGGTCGCGTGCGCCGCCCCGTTCCTGCTGACGCCGTACCGGGTCTTCCAGCTGACGATGATCCTGGTGTACGGCATCGCCCTCCTCGGACTGAACCTCGTGGTCGGCCAGAGCGGGCAGATCTCCCTCGGGCACGGGGCGTTCCTCGCGGTCGGCGCGTACACCTCGGCGGTGGCGACCGGTCCGCTGGGCCTGCCGTACCCGGTCGTCCTCCCGCTCTCGGCGCTGCTCTCCTTCGGGCTCGGGCTGGCCCTCGGCCTGCCCGCCCTGCGCCTGCGCGGGGCGTACCTGGCGGTGGTGACGCTCGCGATCGCCGTCGTCGTGCCGCCGGTGATCAAGCGGTTCGGCGCCGTGACCGGCGGTTCGATGGGGTTGTCGGCGTCCGTGCCGTCGGCCCCGCCCTGGAGCGGGCTCGCCGACGACCAGTGGCTCTACCTGCTGGTGCTGGCCGTGGCCGCCGCGGCGCTGGCGGCGGCGCGCAACCTGCTCGCCTCACGTTCCGGGCGGGCCCTGGCGGCGATCCGGGAGAACCCCGCCGCGGCCGAGGTGCTGGGCGTGCGGATCGCGGCCCACCGGACGCTCGTGTTCGCCTGGAGCGCGATGTACGCGGGCGTGGCGGGAACGCTCTACGCGTGGGTGGTCGGGTTCGTCTCCCCGGACTCCTTCACGGTGACGCTCTCGATCGTGCTGCTCGCCGCGGCGGTGGTCGGCGGACCGGACTCGCCGGCCGGCCCGCTGCTGGGCGCGGTCTTCCTGACGTTCGTCCCCGCCGCCGCGCAGGGGGCGGGAGACGCGGCCCCGGGCCTCGTCGCGGGGCTGGTGATCGTCATCGTCGTCTGCGCGGCTCCCGCCGGCCTGGCCGGGCTGCTGCGCATGGCCGCCGGCGCGGTGGCGCGCCGGCTCGGGAGGGAGTGACGGTGCGGGGAACGGGAGCGCAGGCCGCGCGGAGGACCCGGGCGCGGGCCCTGGCGGCGGCCGCCGCGCTCGCCCTGGTCCTCCCGCTGGGCGGGTGCCGCCTGGCAGGGCAGGACGGGGTCGTCCGGACCGGCCCCTGCGCGGGGCAGCAGAGCACCGGGATCACCCGGGACGCCGTGAAGGTGGGCGGGGTGTACCCGCTGTCCGGGCCCGCCTCCGCCTACGGGGCGATCGCCGCGGGCGTGCGGGCCTACTTCGGCTACGTCAACGCCGGGGGCGGGGTGGACGGCCGCCGGATCGAGTTCGTCGTCCGCGACGACGGCTACCAGCCCGCCCGCGCGGTGGAGGAGGTCCGCAGACTGGTGGAGCTGGACGAGGTCTTCGCGGTCTTCCAGACGGTCGGCACCCCCTCGACCGCGGCGGTGCGCGACTACGCCGCCCGCCGCCGGGTGCCGCAGGTCTTCGTGGCGACCGGCGCCTCCCGGTGGGGGACCGACACGGCGCACCCCTGGACCATCGGCTACCAGCCCAGCTACGTGGCCGAGGCCCGGGTCTACGCCCAGCACCTGAAGGAGACCGCGCCGCAGGCCACGGTGGCGGTGCTGTACCAGAACGACGACTTCGGCAGGGACCTGCGCGACGGGTTCGCCGACGCGGTCCGCGACAGCGGGGTGCGGATCGTGGCCGAGCAGAGCTACGAGGTCACCGATCCCGGCGTCCAGGGGCAGCTGGCCAATCTCGCGTCCTCGGGCGCCGACGTCCTGCTGAGCGTCACCACACCCAAGTTCGCCGCGCAGGCGTTCGCCGTCGACGCCGCGGTCACTTCCTGGAACCCGGTGCACATCGTCAACAGCGTGGCCGTCTCCCCGGCCGTGATGGCGAGCGTGGAGGCCGGGAAGATACGGGAGATCGTGAGCGCCGTCTACCAGAAGAACGCCGCCGACCCGGAGTGGGCGGACGACCCCGCGGTCGGCGCCTACCGCGAGAGCCTGCTGCGGTACGCCCCCGAGGCGGACCCCGCCAGCCAGCAGGCCATGTTCGGCTGGACCGCCGCGCAGGCCTTCGTGAAGGCGCTGCAGCGGATGGAGTGCCCCACCCGGGAGGGGCTGCGCGCGGCGGTCCACCGTCTCGACGAGGTGCCCGTCGACACCCTGCTCCCCGGGATCACGCTCTCCACCGGTCCCGGCGACGGCTTCCCGATCGAGTCGATGATGCTGGCCAGGTTCGAGGAGGGCCGCTGGACGTCCTTCGGCGAGGTCGTCGACACCCGCGCCGTGTTCGGCCCGGTCCGTACGGCCTCCGCGGGCTGACACCCGGGCCGGTCAGGTGGAGGACGATCAGAACTGTCGGAGGCGTCTGACATGGTCTGCGGACAGGACCAGACCGTGCCGGGAGACGCCGTGACCGACTGCGGGCCTTCGTCCCGGCTCCGCACGCCGAGGCGTTCACCCCGCTCCGGCTGGATCCGAGCCGCGTCCAGGTGCTCAGCGGCGAGGAGTTCCCCCGCAATCCCACGCCCCGCACCGCCGCCCTCTGACACCGGGTTCCGATCCGGCGGACACCCGTCCGCTTCGCTGCCGGGTCACCGTGTCCGAGGCGGCTGCACCAGGCCGTGCCGGTAGGCGACGGAGACGAGCTGCGCGCGGTCTCGCACGCCGAGTTTGCTCAGTGCCCGGCTCACGTGTGTCTTGGTGGTGGCCATGCTGATGCAGAGCCGCTGAGTGATCTGCTCGTTGTCCAGGCCCTGCGCGACCAGCGCCACCACCTCCCGCTCGCGGGCGGTGAGCACGCCGAACACGGTGTCGTCGGCGGCGGCCTGCGGCGGAACGGCGAATCCGGCGATCAGCCTGCGCGTCAGGCCGGAGGCGAGCAGCTCCCCTCCTCCGGCGACCAGCCGGATCCCGTGCAGCAGCTGAGCGGGATCGGTGTTCTTCAGCAGGAATCCGCTGGCACCGGCGTTGATTCCCTCGACCGCGTAGGCGTCGTCGTCGAAGGTGGTGAGAATCAGGATCCGCACGGACTCCAGGTCGGCGTCCGCCGCGATCCGGCGGATGCCCTCCAGCCCGTCGGTACCGGGCATCTGCACGTCCATGAGGACCACGTCGGGCCGGGTGTCACGGGCGAGGTCCGCGGCGGTCGCCCCGTCTGAGGCCTCACCGACGACCTTCATGTCCGGTTCGGAGTCGATGAGCATCCGGAACCCCGCCCGCACGAGCGACTGGTCGTCGGCGATGAGCACGCGGATCGGCCGGGTCATCGGGAACTCCCGCCGAGCGGCAGCAGGCACCGCACCTCGAACACCCCGTCCGGCCCGGGAGCCGCGCTCAGCGTCCCGCCCAGTGCGGCCGCCCGTGCGCGCATGCCGCCGATTCCGTTGCCTCCGGCCGGTGCCGCCGCTCCGGTGCCGGCGACACCGTCGTTGCGCACCACGATCTCCAGCATCTCCTCACCGTAGCCGAGCCTCACCTGGACGGAGGCGGCGCGTGCGTGCCTGCGCACGTTGGTGAGCGACTCCTGCACGATCCGGAACGCGGCGAGGTCGACCGGCGCAGGCAGCGGCCTGCGCTCGCCCCGGACGGTCAGCTCCACCGGCGTGCCGGTCGCACGGGTGACGTCCAGCAGCCTGCCGATGTGGGTCAGACCTCCGTGCGACGGCGTCCCTTCGTCGGCGCGCAGCGCCCCGAGCAGGATCTGCACCTCGGCCAGGCCCTCGTCGCTGATCGTCTTGATGGTGGTCAGCGTGTGCGCCACCTGGGCGGGACGGCGGTCCATCACGTGTACCGCCACCCCGGCCTGCACGCTGATCGCGGCCATGGTGTGGCCCAGGACATCGTGCAGTTCGCGGGCGATCTCGAGTCGCTGCTCGGCCGCGCGTGCGCGGGCCTGCTCGGCGCGGGTCTCGGCGGCCTGCTCGGCCCGCTCGCGGGCGCCGGCCGTCGCCGCCCGGTGATAGTGCACGGACGCGCCGAGGGCGACGGCGGCCAGTTCCAGGGACAGGGCGTTGACGGCCCGGTCGTCGAACCACCGGACGTCGAAGGCCGTGTGCACCACGACCGCCGACACCGCGGCGGTGATCGCCCAGCCCGCCGCGCCCCACCACCGCCCGCGCTCGGCCGCCAGCGTGTAGCAGCCGATCAACGCCGCGAGCGTGGCGAGGCGACCGGGGTAGCCGAGGAAGTACCACGCCATGGTGATCGCGTTGGCGGCCAGCAGCACCGGCAGCGGTGCGCTGCGCCGTACGCTCAGCACGGGCGCGATCGCACCGGCCAGCACGACCGCGCCGGCGTCCATCGAGCCGGCGGGGCCGAGCGGGCCGAGCCCGGTCACCCCGGCGGCCAGCACGAGCACGGCCACGCCCACGCCGATCGCGACGTCGGCGGCGGGAACGCGCAGGACGGGTGCCGGCGCGCTTCGGGACGACCGGGCCTCCATCATGGGATCGGGGTGTCGGCGGGAGCGATGGTCACCGGTTCGCGCATGCCCTCCTGCGCCAGCATCCGGCCGGTGCGCAGGTTCCGGACCCAGGTGACCAGCGCGTACTCGCCTGGAGGCAGCGCGGTGGTCAGGAGCGCGGCACGCGACGGCGACATCGGCACCACCCCGGTCGGTCCCGCGGTGAACGGGTAGCCGCCGGTCCCGGAGAAGAACGCGTCCAGATCGGCCGGCGTCGTGCCGGGACGCACCGGCATCAGCATGGCTTCGTTGAACTGGCTCGACCGGTTCACCACCAGTACCGGTGCCCCCGAGGTGAGCCGGCGGGGCGCCACGAAGCCGGAGTCCGTCGCCGTGATCACCGCGGGCGCCGTGATCACCGCGGGCGGGGACGGCGTCCGCGACCCGGCGGCGGAGCCGACGACCCGCAGCGGCCGGACGCGCTGGGCGAAGTCCGGCTCCCGGACGTCGCGGAAGTCGACCAGATGGTAGCGGCCGGGCGTGACGACCGTGGTCACCGCCGCGGGGATGTGCCCGGCGGCCGCTCCGCCCAGCATGACGACGTCCTCGGCGACCGCCCGGCCGCCGGCGACCGAGGTGCGCGGGTCGTCGTCCATCGCCTGCGCGAGATGCCGCAGGTACAGGTCGAGCGGGACCCCCGGCCGCAGCCGTACCAGCCCGATCCACGCGCCCTGCGGGTCCTGCGAGCGCACGTTGAGGGTGAGGGCGCCGGCGCGGACGCTCGCCGGTGCGGTGAACCCCGAGGGCGTCACCGTGATGTCGACCGCGCCTGCCGGCGCGGCTTCGGCGCGCGCCGGGCCGGCGATCGTGGATGCGGAGAGGATCGCCATGAACGCTGAGATCCGCAGACGTCGTTTCATGGAGACGACTGTCGCTCCTGGGCGGGGCCCGCCGCATCGGTCCGGTGAGGTGATGTGGCGCTCCCGTCCCCGTGGTAGGCGTCTACCGTCACGGGATGACGATACCGTCAGGGCGGTATCCCGCCGGGCGCCGGGAACCGGGCACCGATCCGCGGAACCGCGGTCCTCCTCATGCCACCGTCTCCCGTGCCACCGTCTCCCGTGCCACCGTGTCCCGTGCCACCGCCGGGTCGTCGGCGTCCAGGGCGGCGCGGGCGTCCGCCTCGCACCGGGCGAGGGAGCGCCGGGCGAGCTCCTCGCGCACCGCGGCGACGCCCGGCGCCGACATGGACAGGCTGGTGACGCCGAGGCCGGCCAGGACCGCGGCCAGGAGGGGGTCGGCCGCGGCCTCCCCGCACACCCCGACGGGCTTGCCCGCCGCCCGGCCCGCCCGCGCGCACTCGCCGACCAGCCGGAGCAGGCCCGGCTGCCACGGGTCGAGCAGATCGGCGAGCTCGCCGTGCTGGCGGTCGGCGGCGAAGGCGTACTGGCTGAGGTCGTTGGTGCCGATGCTGAGGAAGTCGAGCCCCCGCAGCAGGCGGTCCGCGCGGAGCGCGGCGGCCGGGACCTCGATCATCGCCCCGACGCGGGTGATCCCCCGCTCGCGGGCCCGTACGGCGAAGGCCTCCGCCTCGGCCACCGTGGTCACCATCGGCGCCATCACCCACGGCCGCGTGCCGCTCGCCCGGGCGGCCTCGGCGATCGCGTCGAGCTGGACGTCGAGCACGCCCGGCCGTACCCGGCCGACCCGCAGCCCCCGCACGCCCAGCGCGGGGTTGGGCTCCTGGGGCAGATCGAGGAAGGGCAGCGGTTTGTCCGTCCCGGCGTCGAGTGTGCGGATCACGACCTTCCCGCCGGGGAAGGCCCGCAGCACCGCCTCGTAGGCGGCGACCTGCTCCTCGAACCCGGGGGCGTCCCGGCGGCCGAGGAAGAGGAACTCGGTCCGGAAGAGCCCGACCCCCTCGGCCTCCACTCCGCCGCCCAGGTCGGCGGCCGAACCGATGTTGAGCAGCAGCTCGACCGGGTGGCCGTCGGAGGTCCGGCCGGGACCGGAGCCCGCCGCCAGGCGGCGGCGCTCGGCGGCGGCCTCCCGCTGGACGCGCGCCGCGGTCTCCTCGCCGATGCCGGTCTCGACCCTCCCGGTCGTGCCGTCGGCCGAGACCCACGTCCCGTCGCCGATCTCCATGGCGCCCCGGCAGGCGACCACGGCGGGCAGGCCGCGGGAACGGGCGAGGATGGCGGTGTGGCTGGTCGGCCCGCCCTTCTCGGTGACGAGGGCGAGCACGGTCGCGGGGTCCAGGTTCACCGTGTCGGCGGGGGCGAGGTCCTCGGCGACCAGGACGAACGGATGGCCCGGGTCGGGGATACCGGGCACCGGCAGTCCCAGCACCGCGGCGACGGCCCGGTTGCGGATGTCGTCGAGGTCGGCGGCGCGCTCGGCGAAGTAGCCGCCCGCGGCCAGCAGCGCCTCCCTGTGGTGGGTGCACGCGGCGTCGACGGCGTGCCCGGCGTCCATCCCCGCCGCGATGTTCTCCTCGACCGTCTGGTGCAGCCCCGGATCGGCGGCCATGAACGACTGCGCGTCCAGGATCGCGCCCGCCTCGGGGTCCGAGGCCTGCTCCGCCCGCGCGGCGCGTGCGGCCAGCTCGGCGGCGACGGCCTCCAGCGCGCGCAGCGCCAGGCCGGCCTCCCGGGCCGGGTCGGCGACCGGGAGCGGGTCCGGCAGGCGCGGCGGGCCCGCCATCCGGCAGACCCGCCCGGCCGCCCGCCCCGGGCTGACGCCCAGCCCGCGCAGCGTCCCGGCTCCCGTGCCCGGCCCCGTTCCGGCGCCGGTGCCCTGCTCCGGCGCCGATGCCGGCGCGGGACGCCCGGTCGTGCTCGCCGGGGATCCGCCCGTCTCAGCCACCGGAGGCCTCCTCGGCGTCGAGGTCGCGGGCCAGGAGCCCGGCCAGGGAGTCGAGCGCGGCCTCCGCGCCCGGCCCCTCCGCGTCGAGGGTGACCTCCGTCCCGTGGACGGCGCCGAGCGCCAGTACGGCGAGCATGCTGTTGGCGGGGACGGGCCTGCCGTCGCCGACGCGGATGCGCACCGGCACCTCCTGGGCCGCGGCGGCCTGCACGAAGAGCTTGGCGGGACGGGCGTGCAGGCCCGTGCGCGATGCGATGACGACTGTCCTCTCCGGCATCTGCGGGGTCTCCTCTCCGGGAGCGGGTCAGGGGGTTCGGAGGCCGGGGGCGGGGCCGCCGGCCGGGGGTCAGGGTTCGACGGTGACCTTGATGGCCTCGCCGCGGCTGACGATGCCGATCCCGTCCAGGACCTCGGGCAGCGGCAGCCGGTGGGTGATCAGGTCGGCGACCGGGACCGCGCCGCCCGCGATCAGCCGCAGCGCCTGGGCGTTGTGCGCCGGGCTGGACCCGTTGGCCCCGACGATGGTCAGCTCCCGGTAGTGCACCAGGTTGGAGTCGCACCGGATGATCGGGTCGTCCTTGGGCAGGCCGCCGAAGAAACTGATCCGCCCCTGCCGGGCGGCCATCAGCAGCGCCTGCTCCTGGGCCGCCCCGGAGGCCGCGGCGGTGACGACCACGTCGGCGCCCCGGCCCTCGGTCAGCTTGAGGACCTGCTCCACGGCGGAGTCGCCGCCCTCGGCGTGCACGGCCGCGTCCGGCCGGACCAGCGCCGCGGCCGTCTCCAGCCGCTCGGCGTTGACGTCCAGGAGGAACACCCGTCCCGCCCCGCGCGAGCGCGCCAGCCGTACGTGCAGGCAGCCGATGGGGCCCGAGCCCATGATGACGACGTCGTCGCCCTCGCCGACGCGGGCCAGTTCCTGGCCGTTGAGCACGCAGGCGAGCGGCTCGGCCACCGAGGCCTCGGCGAAGCCGACCCCGTCCGGGATGCGGTTGACGCCGTCCACGGCCAGGACCTTCGCGGGCACCACCATGTACTCGGCGAAGCCGCCGTCGTAGTGGTAGCCCATCGACTCCTGGTTCGGGCAGACCGTCATCCGGCCCCGGCGGCACTCTCCGCACGTCCCGCAGGGGATCGCGGCGATCACCTGCACCCGGTCGCCCGGCGCCCACGCCCCGGTCCCGTCGACCACCTCGCCGGCGATCTCGTGCCCCATGACGCGCGGCGGCCTGATGTGGTGGTGGCCGTGCTTGAGGATCTTGGCGTCGGTGCCGCAGGTCGAGCAGTTCCGCACGCGGATCCGCAGTTCGCCGGGGCCCGCCACGGGTTCGGGCGCCTCCTCGACGCGGATGTCGCCGGGGGCGTGGAAACGGGCGACCTTCACTGGTCCTCCTCGATCGGTTGCAGCAGCCGGACCACCTCGGCGACCTCCGCGGCCTCGCGGAGGGCCCGGGCGCGGCCGGGGTCCATCAGGATCTGGGCGAGCTCGGACAGCAGCCGCACGTGGCCGTCGCCGCGGGCGGCGATGCCGACGCAGACCGCCACCCGCTCGCCGTCCCAGTCGACGCCCTCCGGGAAGCGGAGCACGCAGATCGCGTCGTGGCGGACGACGTCCTTGGCGGCGAGCGTGCCGTGCGGGATCGCCACCCCCTCGCCCACGTAGGTCGAGATCGAGCGCTCCCGCTCCAGCATGGCGTCGAGGTAGGGGGCCTCGACCGCGCCGACCTCCAGCAGGGCCCGGCCGCACTGCAGGATGGCGTCGTCGCGGCCGGCGGCCGTGGCGTCCAGCCGTACGGCTCGCGGGTCGAGGGGGAGCGGGACCGTCTCAGGCATCGACGGTCCCGCCCTTCTTGATCGTGTCGATCAGCCGGGTCACCGCGGGGTCGCCGATGAAGACCTGGAAGGGGATCAGCACGGTGTCCGGGGCCTTGGCGGAGATGGAGGCCCTGGCGCGGGCGGCCAGACCGGCGTGGCAGAGCACCACGTCGGCGTCGCCGGGGATGGAGTTGACCGGGGTGTGCACCACCTCGATCCCCTCGCCCTTGAGCTGCCTGCGGACCTGGGTGGCGAGCATGACGCTGCTGCCCATGCCCGCGTCGCAGGCTATGACGATCTTGCGGATGTCCTTGCTCTCGATGCCGCTCACGGGTCATGCCTCCTTGCTGGTGGACGGGGTCGCGGGCTCGGCCGCCCCCTGGGCTGTGTCTTCCCCGGCGTCCTCACCGGCGTCCTGCCCGGTGGCCTCGCGCTCACCCCGGCCGAAGCCCATGAGCACCGCGGCGACCGCGAAGGAGACGGCGGTGGCGATGAGGATTCCGGCGATGGAGGCGAACCAGCCGCCCTTGGGCGTCACCGCCAGGTAGGCGAAGACGCTGCCGGGGGAGGGCGGGGCCACCAGGCCCCCGCCGGTGAGGAGGAAGGTGAGGATCCCCGCCGCGCCGCCGGCGATGACGGCGAGGATGAGGCGCGGCTTCATGAGGACGTACGGGAAGTAGATCTCGTGGATGCCGCCGAGGAAGTGGATGATCATCGCGGCCGGGGTGCTGGGCCGCAGCGCCCGGGGGCCGAAGAACATGAAGGCCAGCAGCAGCCCGAGGCCGGGGCCCGGGTTGGTCTCCAGCATGAACAGGATGGACTTGCCCTGCTCGGCGGCCTCGGCGACGCCCAGCGGGCTGAGCACGCCGTGGTTGATGGCGTTGTTGAGGAACAGCACCTTGGCCGGTTCGATCAGGATCGAGGCGAGCGGGAGCAGGTTGTTGCCCACCAGCCAGCCGACCGCGTCGCCCGCCGCCTCGGTGACCGTCCGGACCACCGGGCCGATGCCCCACACGCCCAGCAGCGCCATGGCGCCGCCGACGATGCCCGCGGTGAAGTTGTCGACCAGCATCTCGAAGCCGGCCCTGGTGCGCTGCTCGGTGAAGCCGTCCACCAGCTTGAGCAGGTAGGCGGCGAGCGGACCGACGATCATGGCGCCGAGGAACATCGGGACCTCGGAGCCGACGACCACGCCCATGGTGGCGACCGCTCCCACCACGGCGCCGCGCTGGCCGTGGACCATCCGCCCGCCGGTGTAGCCGATCAGCACGGGGAGGAGGACCGTGACCATCGGGCCGACGAGGGCGGCGAAGCTCTCGTTGGGCAGCCAGCCCGTGGGGATGAAGAGCGCGGTGATCAGGCCCCAGGCGATGAAGGCGCCGATGTTCGGCATGATCATCCCGGCGAGGTGCCCGCCGAAGCGCTGGATGGAGGCTCTCACCCCGGTTCCCTGGACGGCCGGGGTGTAGTCGGTGGTCATGCGATGGTGCTCCTTCCGGGGTGACCGGCCGGGTGAAGCCGGTCAGGGGGGTGCGGGGAGGTGGTGGTGCGCCGCTGTCAGCCCCCGGGCCGCAGCGGCAGGGCGGGATCGGCCGTGGAGGTGCGGATGCGGTCGCGGCGGACGGCGGCGATGTCCGCGGGGCCGGGCATCCGGCTGCCGGGCAGCGCCACCGCGGCGCTCGCCCAGGCCAGTGCCTCGGCCAGGGCTTCCTGGCCGCAGGCCCCGGCGGCCAGGAAGCCGGCCAGCATGGCGTCGCCGGCCCCGACGGTGCTGCGCGGTTCGGCGACCGGGCCCTCGCCGTACCAGACCCCGTCGTCCTGGACCAGGACCGCGCCGTCGGCGCCGAGGCTGGCCAGGACCGTGCGCGCGCCCATCGCCCGGAGCCTGCGCGCCGCCTCGACCGCGTCGCCGAGTGTGGTGATCGCCATGCCGGTCGCCTCGGCGAGTTCCTCGCGGTTCGGTTTGACCAGCGCGGGCCCGGCGGGCAGCGCCGCGGTCAGGGCGGGTCCGCTGGTGTCGACGGCGACGAGGATCCCGGCACGGGCGAAGCGGCGGCAGAGCCGGGCGTAGAGGTCGGCCGGGACCCGCGGGGGCAGGCTGCCCGAGGCGACCACCCAGTCCGCCGAGCTCGCGGCGCCGAGCACCGCCTCGGCCACCGCGTCCAGCTCGGCCGCGGACAGGGCCGTGCCCGGCTCGTTGACCTTCGTCACCGTGCCGTCGGACTCGGCCAGCGCCACGTTGGACCGGGTCGGCCCGGTCACCGGGACGGTGACCATGTCGATGCCCTCGGCCGACAGCAGGGCGATGAGCCGCCTGCCCTCGTCGCCGCCGAAGGGCACGACCGCGCAGGACGGCACCTGGTTGGCCAGCAGCGCGCGGGAGACGTTCACCCCCTTGCCGCCGGGGTCGAGGTGGGCCGCGGCGGCGCGGATGACCGCGCCGCGGGTCAGGGAGCCGACCTCGATCGTCCGGTCCAGGCTGGGGTTGAGGGTGAGGGTGACGATCATGCCCGCACCACCTCGGGCCCGGCCGCCGCGATGTCGGCCGCGATCGCCGCGTCCAGGCCGGTGTCGGTGATCACGACGTCGATCTCGGACAGGTCCGCGAACCGGGCCAGGTAGGTGTTGGCGAACTTGGTGTGGTCGGCGAGCAGCACGCTGCGCTGGGCCGCGCCGATCATCGCCCGCTTGATCGCGGCCTCGGCCGGGTCGGGCGTGGTGAGCCCCTTGACGGCCGAGCAGCCGTTGGCCGCCATGAACGCCACGTCCACGTGCAGGCCGGCCAGCGGGCGCAGGGCCCAGTCGTCGACGGTGGCCAGCGTCCGCCCGCGGACCCGGCCGCCCAGCATGATCACGCTCAGGTTGGGCCGGACCGCCAGCACGGTGGCCAGCGGCGGCGAGTTGACGATGACCGTCAGCTCCCGGTCGGCGGGCAGCGCCTGGACCAGCCGGGCGGTCGTCGTCCCGGCGTCGATGATGATCGCCCCGTCGTCCGGCAGTTCGCCGAGGGCGGCCTTGGCGATGCGCTCCTTCTCCTGGGTCATCACCTCGTCCCTGGCGGCCAGGGCGGGCTCGAAGCCCAGCCGCTCCACCGGGATGGCGCCGCCGTGCACGCGCCGCAGCACCCCCGCGCGTTCGAGCGCGGTGAGGTCGCGGCGGACGGTCTCGGTGGTGACGGCGAACTCCTCCGCCAGCGTCACCACGTCGACCCGCCCGGCCTCCCGCGCGCGCCGCAGGATCTCCTGCTGCCGCTCCTCGGCGTACATGATTGTGATTCACCGCCATTTCCATGTTGTTTCCCCTTTGTTTACACCCGTATGTGTGGGAAAACAAGATGTCCAGGACGGTCAGTTCGGAACGGCGGCCTCCCTCCTGAGCTGGGCGACCACCTCTGCGGCGGCGCGCGGCGCATGGCGGGAGCCGTCGCGCAGGCGGAGCGAGACCTGCCCGGCCGCCGCCTCCCTCGGCCCGATCACCGCCTGGTACGGCACCAGCCGGTTGCCGCGGATCCGGGCCCCCAGGGTGCCGCGCTCCGGCCCGGACGGCTCCGCCCGCAGCCCGGCCTCCTCGCACGAGCGCAAAAGGTCACCGGCCGCGGGGAGCTCGGCCTCGGAGACCGGCAGCACCACCACCTGGACGGGGGCGAGCCAGGCCGGGAACGCCCCGCCGTACACCTCGACCAGGTGGGCCGCCAGCCGCTCCAGACTCCCGACCATGCTGCGGTGCACCATCACCGGCCGGTGTGCGCGCTGGTCCGGGCCGGTGTACTCCAGCCCGAACCGGCCCGGCTGGAACAGGTCCACCTGCACGGTCGAGAGGGTCGACTCGCGCCCGGCCGGGTCGGTGACCTGCACGTCGATCTTCGGCCCGTAGAAGGCGCCCTCCCCGGCCGCCTCCTCGTACGGCAGGCCGCGCTCCTGCAGGGCGTCGCGCAGGATCGCCTCGGCGCGCTCCCACATGACCGGGTCGTCGATGTACTTGTCCCCGTCGCCCCGCAGCGAGAGCCGGTACCCGGAGGCGGCGACGCCCAGCGCCCGGTGGGCCCCCTCGATCATCGCCAGCGCCGCCGCCACCTCCCGGCCGGCGTCCTCGGCGGCGCAGAACACGTGGCCGTCGTTGAGATGGACGGCGCGGACCCGCGACAGCCCGCCCAGCACCCCCGACAGCTCGGCGCGGTGCATGCCTCCCAGCTCGGCCAGGCGCAGCGGCAGGTCCCGGTGGCTGCGCGGCCGGGAGCGGAAGATCATCGCGTGGTGCGGGCACAGGCTCGGCCGGAGCACGAACTCCTCGCCGCCGACGGTCATCGGCGGGAACATGTCGTCGCGGTAGTGCTCCCAGTGCCCGGAGAGCTCGTACAGCTCGCGTTTGCCCATGACGGGGGAGTGCACGTGCCGGTACCCGGCGCGCCGCTCGGCGCGGTGGACGTACTCCTCCACGGCGTGCCGTACGGCGGCGCCCGCGGGCAGCCAGAACGGCAGGCCCTTGCCGATGAGCGGGTCGGTGTCGAACAGGTCGAGCTCGCGGCCCAGGCGGCGGTGGTCGTGCCGGCTCTGCCGGTCGTGCTGCTCGTGCCGGCTCTGGTGGTCGTGCATGGCGGTCTCCTCGCTTCGGGCGGAGGCGGGCGACCGACGGCGAAGCCCCGGGCGCTCGCCCGGGGCTTCGTTTCATGACAGGTGTCAGCGCGCCGGGACGGTCTCCGGCGTCGTCGTCAGATGGGCGCGCTTCATGGCCGAAACGGTAGCCGACCGGCCGGGGGCGGCGCCAGCGCTTTCCCCGGCCGCGCCGTCTCAGGGGGCGCGCGACGCCGCGGCCTCCCAGGTGCGCAGGTAGGCCTCGGCCCCGGCGGCCATGTCCTGGACGAGTTCGTCGCCCGCGACCAGCCGCATGTCCTCGATCCAGTCGGGGACCAGGCCGTAGTGGGCGACCCCGTCGACGTTGACGTCCCACACCCGCTCGCCGGTGCGCTGCCGGTCGAGTGTGACCGCGCCGTCGAAGGAGGTGAACGGGTAGGTCACCGGGCCCGCCCCGCCGCCGGAGCGGACCGAGGGCAGCGAGCCCAGCCCGTTGGCGTCCAGGCCGTAGCCGTACCCGGGCCGCCCGAGCTCGCGGCGCAGCGGAAGGCTCTCCCGCCAGGTCGCGGCGAACCGCTCGGCCTGGTGGCCGTAGGCGGTGACCATCCCGCCCAGCCCGTAGATCCGGCGGAGGTGGCCCGGGTCGGTCCAGCTGTGCGAGGAGACCACCCCGGCGTACCCCTCGGCCTCCAGCAGGTCCAGGGTCCGGTCGGCGGCCCTGACGCTCATGTGGTCGATCTCGATGATCATCCCGCGCCGCATCATGCCCCGGACCATGTGCTCGCCCAGGCTCGTCAGCCCCCGGGTGTTGCAGTGCGGGGCGGGAGGATACAGCGGCAGCCCGCCGGGAGGGAGCAGCCGGGCGAGCTCGGGCGGGAGCGCCCCGGCCTTCTCGATCGTGTTGTCGTGTTCCGGCCCGGTGCAGGTCCTGGCGCTCCAGAACCTGCCGGTGGACAGGAGGTTGCCCAGGTTGACGATGACGCCCTGGGTGCCGGAGTCGAAGCGCACGCCGCACAGCGCGTTGTCGTACTTGTGGCAGACGAACATGCTGCGCACGCCGAGCGCGTGCATCTCGTCCAGTCCCCGGTCGATCTGGGCCCGCGTGCAGTGCGGGACGCCGAGGGTCTGCCGGCAGCCGAACGGCTCGGAGGTCTCCACGCCGAGGACCACCGCCAGCTTGCCCGCCGCGATCACCTGCCGGGCCTCGGCCGGGGACCGTACCACCCGGAACCATCCCTTGCCGGGGCCGCCGGAGCGGGCGTCGACGAAGTCCTGCATCTCGAAGGTGCGCCGCGCCTGGAGACGGAGCGAGTCCATCTCGTCGCAGGCGTTGCGCCGGAGCGGGTAGATCGCGCAGAGCTGCCGGTTGGCGACCAGGTGGTTGACCAGGACGCGCAGGCCGCCGCGCCAGGCCCGCTCGACCCAGCGGTGGTAGGTCTGCTGGTGGGTGAGCGAGTCGTTCGCCGGCCAGCTGCGGAAGGTCGGCCAGCCGACCGGGTCGTGGGTGCCGGCGGGGGAGCCGGTCCGGGTGAAGTTCTCGAACCAGGCGGCCTCGCCGTTGGGGAAGTGGTCGGGGCAGTCGGTCAGGGCGTGCTCGATGCCGTCGGGGTCGAACGGCTTGCCGCACAGCAGCATGCCGCCGAACGCCTCGTAGGACATGAGGTGGGTGTGCCCGTCGACGAACCCGCGGACCGGGTCCGCGCTTCCCGGCGGCTCCCCGGTGGTGCCGACCTCCGACTCGGGAGGCGCGGGGGCGGCCGTGGCGGCGGTCCCCGCCAGGGTCAGGGCCGCGATGAGGGCGAGCGGGACGGCAAGGGACCTGGTGAGCCTGGTGATGACGGCCATGGGCACCTCTGGGCGCACGGGGGGACAGGTGCCTCATGATCCGCCCTGTCAAATGACGAGTCAAGAGAAATGTGAGCTTGGCTCAAAAGGTGACGGTCGTCCGCGGGCGGGCAGGGAGACCGGCATGCAGCACTATGACGTCGCGATCGTCGGCGGCGGCCCGGCCGGGCTGACGGCGGCGATGACGCTCAGCCGATCCCTGCGCCGCGTGGTGGTGCTGGAGGCGCCGGGACCGCCGCGCAACGACGCCTCCCACGGGATGCACGGCATCGTCGGCCTGGACGGCGTGAGCCCCGCCGAGTACCGCCGCCGCGCCTGGGCCGACCTGGCAGGGTACGGCATGGCCGAGCTGCGCGAGACCGAGGTCGCCGATGTGGTTCCCGCGGCGGGCGGGTTCGACGTGGTCGCCGGGGACGGGGCCCGGGTCTGGGCCCGCCGGGTGCTGCTCGCCCCCGGCATGATCGACGTCCACCCGGAGGTGGAGGGGTTCGCCGAGTGCTGGGGCAGGACGGTCATCCACTGCCCGTTCTGCATGGGCTGGGAGAACCGCGACCGGGCCTGGGGGGTGGTCACCTCCGACCTGGAGTTCGCCCGGACGGCCGCCGCCGGGTTCGCCGCCTGGAGCGACAACGTGGTCGTCTTCGCCGACGGGCCGATGCCGGCGGGGGAGCACGGCATGGAGGTGGTCGAGGGGAGGATCCGCAGGCTGCACCATGCCGACGGGGACCTGCGCGCGGTCGAGCTGGAGGACGGCAGGGCCGTCGTCCGGCAGACCCTGCTCTGGCAGCCCGGCCAGCGGCCCGTCCCCCTGGTCGCCGGCCTCGTGGAGAGGCTGGGCCTGACCGTGCGCGAGGACTGCTACGTCAAGGTCGACGGGTGCTGCCGCACCAGCGTGCCGGGCCTCTACGCCGCGGGCGACCTCGTCATGGAGGAGCAGAGCGCGGCCGAGGCGGCCGCCTCCGGGTCCACCGCCGCGTTCCAGATCATCGAGGACACGGCGCGGCCGACCGCGCCGGCGGGCGGCATCGGGGACTCGCCTCCGGGAGGGTGACCGCGCCGCGGGCTCCGCCGCCCGCTGCTCCTGGCGGTGCGGCGGGCGGCGGTCCCTCAGCCGCTCTTGCGCCGGAAGGAGCGCTTGCCGCCGACGGGGCCGTGGGCGCCGTGGATCTTCGAGGCGCCCTTCCCCCGGCCGCCGGCGTTCGCCTCCGTCTGGGCGAGCTTCTTGCGCTCCAGGGCCTCGCGGAACTTGCGCTTCAACTCGTCCTCGGAAGAGCTCTCGGGGCTCTCGGGCTCCGGCGTGACGTCAGACATGCGGACCTCCTGATCTGGACGGGTGGTGCGACTCCGGCCAACCGGATCATCATCCTCTCATGTCCGAAATCAGGTTCCGGACGGCGGGAGGGCGGATCAGTGGAGGCCGAGGGACATCAGGAAGAGCAGCCCCGCGATGTGGCCGATGACGACGAACACGATGATGAAGACGAAGACGAACTTCGCGGGTCCGTGCTCGAAGTGCTTGCCCTCCTTCAGCGGAGGGCGCTGGGCCTGCCGTTCGGCGATCCGCTCCTCGATGGACTTGCCGTGAAACATGGAGCTCCTCGAGCCGGTCAGGCGTGTGGGGACACGGGTGGTTCTGCGCCCTATTATCATATCTCCCCACCCGCCTGGAAGCCTCGCGGCGTCCAGGCCCCGGCCGCACGGAGCCCGCGGATTGCCCGTGCCCGATCCGGGTACGTTCTCCCGCGTTTCACGGAGACGCCGCCCGCACCCGGCGGCACGGAGCGGAGGCGCGGACGCCCCCGGCCGCGGCCGGCGTCCGCGAGGAGGGGACCTGCGGCGCGGGGCGGGGCATCCACCGCCTACGATCGTGGTGCGTCCGCGCGCGGACCCCGCCGAACCGCAGAGTCCTCGCCGGGAGCCGCCGCGAACGGCGCGGACAGCTGACCCATATTGAGAGGAACAGGGAGACGTCATGGCTGGAAGTCACGCAGGAAGCCCCAAGTCCTGGCTCGCGGTGATCGTCATCCTGGCGGGGTTCACGGTGGGCGGCGTGGCGCTGTGCCTCGGCCCCAACTGGCCGCTGGTCTGGGCTGGCGCGGGCATCGTCGCGGTCGGAGGGGTGATCGCCCTGCTGGTCGACATCTTCTCCGATGTGATCGTGGACGCGCCGCGCGTGCTGGGGGCCGAGAAGGTCCAGCGCAAGGGCTGAGCGCCGCCCCCGGGCCGGAAGCCGGGGACGCCGGGGTCAGGCCTCCCCCAGGGCCTCCTCCACCGTGGGGGAGACCTCGAAGGAGGGGCGGAGGCCGGTGATGGCCAGAATCCGCTCCAGGGTGCCGTGCACGCCGGTGAGGACCAGCCGCGTGCCCAGGGCACGGCTCCGCTGGAGACTCCAGATCAGCTCCGCGACCCCGGCGGAGTCGCAGAAGGTGAGCGCGGCGAGGTCGATGACGACCGTCGCCGGCGTCCCGGCCTCCCAGACCCTGGTCATCTCGCTGCGGAAGACGGGGGCATGGCCGTAGTCGAGCTCGCCGCTGGCGTGGACGACGAGCGTCGTGCCGTACACGTCGGATGAGACGGTGAAAAAGGGCATCCCATACTCCTCCGCCCGCGGGTGGCAGGGCGGGCTGCCTCTGTCCTACCAGGTCTGCCGGGCGGTCGACGCCCCGGGGCCGAAGCGATCGCGCACGGCGGCCGTCCCGCCCCTACGGCATGCCCGTCCCGCCCGTACGGCATGCGCCGGTTCGGACACCTTCCCGGGACCGGGACCGGGGCCGGGAGCCTTCTCAGGAGGCCACGCTGCGGTAGAGCTCCCCGGCGAGCCGGGTCGTCCGCTCGGTGGAGCGCTGCCAGCCGGTCCCCGCGGGATGGGCGGTGAGCAGGACCAGGATCCACCGCTCCCGGGGGCCGACCAGGCCGGTGGTGTGCAGCACCGGGCGGCCCAGGTCGGGGACGGGCCCGCCCGCCGCGGAGGCCGCGGGACCCGCCGCGGGGACGACCGCCGGGTCCACCGCCGGGCCCGGGGCGGAGGCGGCGGGGACCGGCCGGGCGGAGGCCGTACGGACGCAGCGGACCGGGGGTGTGGAGCCGTACCCGGACCAGCCCTGTTTGACCGCCCACGGGCCGGGGACCGCGCGCGGGATCCCGAAGAACTGGTCGAAGCCGTCCGAGCCGCACCGCCCGGCCCGGCGCAGGTGGCCGAGGATGAGCCCGCTCACCCCCGGGTCCGCGCGGTCGACCAGGTAGCGGTAGGCCCGCGTGACGTCCAGCGCGCTGAACGAGGTGTAACCCCAGAAGCCGGGCTTGTCGGCGGGCGGGGGAGCCGTGTCGGTCAGGCCCAGCCTCCGCGCCGTCCGGGTGATGATCCTCCCCTGGCCGCCCCGGTTCCAGAACGTGCTCGCGGCGTCGTCGTCGCTGACCCGCAGCATGATCTTGAGTAGGGCGCGGTCGCGCTCGGACGGGGCCGGGTGCGACTCCAGGTAGTCGATCGCGATCAGGATCTTCACCACGGAGGCGGACCGGAACCTCCGGTGCGCGGAGCGGTGCGCGACGATCCTGCCCGTCTGCCGGTCGAAGACCACGTATCCGGCGGCCGTCCCGGGCGGGACCCGCGGCTTGCCGGGGGCGGCCGCGGCGGCGGGCACCGGGGCGGCGGTCAGGGCGAGGACGGCGGCGGCCGGGACGGCGAGGAATCGCATCACCCGCCCATGCCTACCAGATCCGCCGCACCGGGGGCAGGGCGTCAGGCGGCCGCGGCGGACGGATCGGGCTCCGGCGCCAGCTCCACCCGGTTGCGCCCGGACCGTTTGGCCTCGTACAGCGCCTCGTCGGCCGCGTGCAGCAGCTCCCCCGGATTCTGCCCGGCGGCCAGGGCCGCCACCCCCGCGCTGAACGTCACCGACAGCGTGTGGCCTCCCGCCGGTACCCGCCCGGCCGTCACCCACCGCCGCATCTCGTCCACCCGGGCCAGGGCCTGCTCCCCGGTCGCGCCGGGGAGGACGACCACGAATTCCTCGCCGCCGTAGCGGGCCAGCACGTCGTTCTGCCGCACCCGGCCGCTCAGCAGCTTGGCGAAGCGCATCAGCACCTGGTCGCCCGCGCTGTGCCCGTAGCGGTCGTTGATCTGCTTGAAGTGGTCGATGTCCAGCAGCGCGACGCTCAGCGGCGTCCCCTCCGCCGCCGCCAGCTTCACCTCGCGCCCCAGCGACTCCATCAGGAAACGGCGGTTGTGCAGCCCGGTCAGCGTGTCGCGCACCGCCTGCTCGGCCAGGTCCGCCCGGAGCGCCTCGATGGTGCGCACCTGCTCGCGCAGCTGCGCGTTGCTCTCCTGCAGCTCCCGGCGCTGCGCGTTGAGCGTGGTCACGTCCCGGGTGACCAGGGCCCAGCCCACGTGCTCGCCCCGGTCGTTGCGCAGCGCGCTGACCCGCACGTTCAGTTCCACCGGGTGCCCGTGGGCGTCGGTCACGGCGGTATCGGTCTCCACGCCGTCGTCGAGCGGAAGCTCGCCCAGGATGCCGGTGATCGGCAGCCCCGCCGACCGGGCGGGCAGGTCCGGCGCGAGCGTCCTGAGCATGCGCTCGGCCGCCGGATTGAGGTCCAGGATCCGGCCGGAGCAGTCGATCGCCAGCACCATGTCGCTGATCATGTCGAAGAGATGGGCGCGCTCCACCGGGACCAGCTCGGGCAGCGAGCGGTGGACCAGGGCCCGGTACCCCACGATCACGGTGACGCAGAACCCGAGCGGGGTCAGGTGCGGCCGGGTGAACCCCACCGTGCTCAGGACGCTGATCAGGAGCGGGGGGACGGTGCCGAGCAGGATGAGGCCGTACAGCTCGCGCTGGGAGCGCGGGCCCCGCAGCCACGCCCGCAGCAGCGCCGCCAGGCCGACGGCGAGCAGCGTGTAGCTGTAGGCGGTGTGCGCCCAGAACAGCGGGCCGGCGCCCGCCTGCGGACCGGCCGGGTCCGCGGGCGGGAAGAACCGGTGGTGCCAGGGATCGCTCGCCACCGCGGCCACGATGAGCGCCGGCTCGACCGCCAGCCACCGGGCCGTGCGGCGCGACAGCCGCCAGGTGCGGTCGAGTACGGCCTGCGAGAGGCAGAAGAAGCCCGCCGTGACGGCGCACACCGGCAGGAGCTTGGCCAGCAGCGCCGGCCGGGAGCCCTCGGGGACGCCGGCCGCGATCAGGAACGCGTCGACGGCGGCCCAGGCGGCGATGGCCGCCGCGACGGCCGCCAGCGCGCCGACCGCCGGGGCCGCCCCCCGCCGCCGCCACCCGACCACCGCCACGGCGGAGGCCGTGACCGTGGACATGAGGAAGAGCAGGATCAAGAGCGTGCTCTCCATCGCCTCTTCATCGCCTCTCTCCTGTGCCGTCGCGTGAACCGGGTCGTGGCACCAGCATCGGCACGATCACGGCCCGCCTGAGGGATCCGCGGCCCCGAGGAGACGGAATGTGCGCGATCCGGCACTCATCGTGATGCCGGTCCGCGGTCCCGCGGTGGCCTCCGGCGGCCCCGCACCCGCACCGAGGCGCCGCCGCGGGCGGCGGACCGGCGACGGCGGAGACCCTCAGGCGCGTTTGGCGATGGCCGTGATCCAGGGTTGGACCAGGCGGGCCGCCAGCGGGCCGAACGCGGCCAGGATCAGCACGTAGGCGGCGGCCAGCGGGCCCAGGTCCGGGTGGGCCCCGGCGGCCACCGCCAGTCCGGCGATCACGATGTTGAACTCGCCGCGGGGGATGAGCGCGATGCCGGCGCGGGCCCGGCCCGCGCGGCCGATGCCCGCCCGCCGGGCCGCGTACACACCGGTCAGCAGCTTGGTGACCATGCTGATCAGGGCGAGCGCCGCGGCCAGCCCGGCCACGGGCAGGATCTTCGCCGGATCGGTCTGCAGGCCGAAGAAGACGAAGAAGACCGCGGCGAACAGGTCGCGCAGCGGGGCCAGCAGCGCCTGCGCCTCGTGGGCCAGCTCCCCCGACAGGGCGATGCCGACCAGGAACGCGCCCACCGCGGCCGAGACCTGCAGATGCTGGGCGATCCCGGCGACCAGCAGCGCCAGTCCGACCACCTTCAGCAGCAGCACCTCGGAGTTGGGGCTGGACACGAACGCCTCGATGAACCGCCCGAAGCGCAGCGCCACCAGCAGCACCACGCTGACGGTGGCCAGCGCGATGCCCACGGTGAGCGCCCCGCCGGCGAAGCTCAGCCCCGCCAGCATCGCGGTCAGCACCGGCAGGTAGACCGCCATGGTCAGGTCCTCGAACACCAGCAGCGACAGCACCACCGGCGTCTCGCGGTTACCGATCCAGCCCAGGTCGGACAGGACCTTGGCGGTGATGCCGGAGGAGGTGGCGTAGGTGACGCCGGCCATGGCGACGGCGGCGACCGGCCCCCAGCCGAGCAGCAGCGCGCAGATCGCGCCGGGCGCGGCGTTGAGCACCAGGTCCACCAGGCCGGCGGCGGCGTTGCTCTTCAGGCTGGTCACCAGCTCGTCGGCGTTGTACTCCAGGCCGAGGGTGAGCAGCAGCAGGATGACGCCGAGCTCGGCGCCGGTGGCGATGAACTCCTCACTGGTGGCCAGGGGCACGATGCCGCCGGTGCCGAAGGCCAGTCCGGCGATCAGGTAGAGGGGGATGGGCGAGATGCCGGCGCGCAGCGCCAGCGCCCCGAGGATGCCGAGCCCGAGCAGGACCGCGCCGAACTCCAGGAACAGAATTGCCGTGTGGTGCACCCGCGGGCCTAACCGTGGGAGAAGATGTCGGCGACGGCGGCGGTGCTCTCCGGGCTGCCCACCACGACCACGACGTCGTCGCCGGCGAGCGTGAACTCCGGCCCCGGGCTGGCGACGACCTGGCCGGAGCGGACCACGGCCACGATGGAAGCGCCGGTGCGGGTGCGCACCCGCGCGTCGCCCATCGGGCGCCCGGCGTAGTGCGAGCCGGACGGGATCGGCAGCTGCAGGCTGACCAGCCCCTCCACGTCGCGGTGCAGGGCGTTGAGGCGCTGCACGATGCGCGGGGCGCCGAGCAGCTCGACCAGCGCGTCGGCCTCCTCGTCGTTCAGCTTCACCGTCTCGCAGGCCTGGTCGGGATCGTGGAGATCGTAGATGACCAGGTCGCGGCGTCCGGTGCGATGGGAGACGATCCCGATCCGCCGCCCGGCCCGCGTGGTGAACTCGTGCCGCAGCCCTATCCCGGGCAGCACCGTCTGCTCGACTTCCACCGCGCCGATCCTCCGCTCATGGTTCATGGGGGTGTTCCTCCCAGAACCTACCAAGCGGAGTGCCTGCCCGTTCGCCCCGGCGCCGTACCGGCTCCGGCCGGGGCCGGGACCCGCCGCGGGCGCCCCGGCCCGAGGGCCCACGGGGGTGTCAGCCGGTGCTCACCCGCGTGACGGCGGTCCTGGTGAAGCGGAACTCGCAGAACTTCTCCCGCAGCTTCTTCCTGCCGTGGTGCCGGGCGTACTCCGCCTCGTTCAGCGTCTCGAAACTGTTGAAGCCCAGCCTGGCCGTGGCCTTCCCCTTCGCATCGGAGGGCAGGCGGGCGGCCATGGCGATCCGCCCCTGGTGCGGCATCCGGCCGTGGGCGTCGCACCAGGTGCCGTCGGCGTACCGGTGGCACGGCAGGACGGCCAGGCGCTTGCCCGCCGTGTCGTAGAGCACCGCCCTGGCCGGGCCGCGCGCGCCCGCGGGGAACCTGCCCCCGACCCAGAACGCGCCCCAGTAGGGGGCGAAGGACGGGGTCCAGGTCTGGGAGTAGTCGACGACGTAGGTGACCTTGCCACCGGGACGGGCCGCGGGCGTGGCCCGGACCTTCACGGCGACGGCGATGAGCGGGTCGCGCTCGCATTCCACGGCGGCGGTACGGCAGGCGGCCGCGGAGTACGCGGCTCCGGGCGGGGCCGCCGCGGCCGGAGCGGCCGGGACGAGGGCCGTGGAGGTGAGGGCCAGACCTGTGGCGAGACCGAGAACGCGGCGCATGAGACCTCCTGGATTGCCGGGACCGCCAACGACCATGACGTACCGGAGCCCGGAACGGTTCACGGCCCGGCGGGCGCCGCGCATTGTGGCCGCCGGCTTCTCCGCCGGGAGTTTCGTGCCTCGCGCCATGTTCGAGGAGGCCCGGCAGGTCACCGTTCCGCTGCACGTCCTGCTGCAGTGGGACGACGAAGGCGACGACCGGCAGGCTGCCCTGGACCTGTTCGGCGCCTTCGGTTCCACGGAGAGGGCGCTGCACGCCAACATGGGCGGGCACACCGGCGTCCCGCAATTCGCAGGGAGGACGCGGACCGGTTCTTCACCCGGCATCCGAGCCGGCCGCCGACCATCCCGCCGTCAGGCCGGCAAAGGGTCGCGATCGCCGCCCGACAAGACCCGCCTGATTCCTCCGGCTTGACGCATACCCATATGGGCATATGATGGTGATCATGGCACGAGCAGCGACGACGTCCGACGTCTTCAACGCGATCGCCGAGCCGCAGCGCCGGGAGATCCTGGTGCTGCTGCGGGCGGGTGAGCGGCCGGTCACCGAGTTGGCCGGGGAGCTGGGGATGACTCAGCCGGGGGTGTCCAAACACCTGCGGGTGCTCCGGGAGGTCGGGCTGGTGCAGGACCGGAGGGCGGGCAAGCAGCGCCTGTACAGCCTTGACGCCCGCGGGCTGCGGCCGGTCCACGAGTGGACCGGCGGGTTCGAGCGGTTCTGGAACGAGAGCTTCGACCAGTTGGACGCATACGTGCAGGACCTGAAGCAGGCAAGGCGGGAGGAGTAGTTGATGAGCGCAATGGGACGGGAAGCGCCGGCGCAGTCCGCGACGGCCGACCGCGAGATCGTCATCTCCCGGGTCATCGACGCCCCACGAGAGCTGGTGTTCGAGGCGTTCACCGAGGTTCGGCATCTGTCTCGATGGTGGGGACCAGAGGGGTTCACCACCACCACGCAGTCGTTCGAGTTCCGTGTCGGCGGGGAGTGGGACTTCGTGATGCATGGACCGGACGGGACGGACTACGCCGAGTGGATCTTCTGGACCGAGATCGCCCCGCCGGAGCGGATCGCGCTGCTCCACGGTGAGTCCCGCGGTGACCCGAACGCCTTCGAGTCGGTCCTGACGTTCGAGCCCGATGGTACGGCGACCCGGATCGAGATGCGCACGGTGTTTCCCACCAGGGAACTGCGCGACGAGGCGGCCGAGAAGTACCACGCGATCGAGGGCGGCCGGCAGACCCTGAG
Organism: Thiemannella venezuelensis; assembly: GCF_014203605.1. Classification (GTDB taxonomy): domain Bacteria; phylum Actinomycetota; class Actinomycetes; order Streptosporangiales; family Streptosporangiaceae; genus Planomonospora_A; species Planomonospora_A venezuelensis. The sequence goes on from NZ_JACHJJ010000021.1 coordinate 107,541, forward strand.
CAACCTGGCCGCCTATGTCACCGGAATCGTTCGGAAGGGAGCGGAGGGCTGATGGCCGGGAAGGTGTTCTTCAGCGTGTCGATGTCGTTGGACGGGTTCATCGCACCCGAGTCCTCCGAGGATTTGATGGGGCGGCAGTGGATGGAACTGCAGCGGTGGATCTTCCCGCAGCGGTTCTTCCGGGAGAACCTGAAGCTCGGCGGGGGCGGTGAGGAGGGGCGCGACAACGACATCGTGCGGGAGACGTTCGAGCGCACCGGCGCGAGCGTGATGGGCAAGCGCATGTTCGACGCCGGCGAGCAGATGTGGCCGGAGGAGGCGCCGTTCCACACGCCGGTGTTCGTCGTGACGCACGAGAAGCGTGACCCCTGGGAGCGGCCGGGCGGGACCGTCTTCCACTTCATCAACGACGGCATCGAGTCCGCGCTAGAGCAGGCCCGCGAGGCCGCCGGCGACCGGGACGTCCGCATCGCGGGCGGCGGCGCGACGATCCTGGAGTACGTGAACGCCGGCCTGGTCGACGAGTTCTCGATCGCGCTGTCGCCCGTGCTGTTCGGCTCAGGAATCCGCCTGTTCGAGGGTGTGGCCGCGGGCCGCGTGGCGCTGGAGCCGGTCCGCGCGGAGTCCTCCCCGAGGGTGACGCACCTGACCTACGCCGTCCGGGAGCGGTAGGCGCACGATCGACGGCGGACGCGAAGGAACGCCCGCGCGGTCGGCACGCAGACGGCTCCCCCGCTGGGGTGGCCAGCCCACCTACTGAATGGCGAGCCGGGAGGATCCGGTGCCGCCCTTCGGATAGCAGGGTGCTGGGAGTACCTCTCGACCTGCCGCACGTCATCGCCGCGGCGGCCTGAGAGGCGGTGGTTTACCGAACTATATTCGGGTGAGCGTGTACCAAGGATCCTCCGAGGAGGGAGACGCTCATCCATGCCTGACGACCGTCCGTACGACATCGTGCTGTTCGGCGCCACCGGGTTCACCGGCGCGCTCACCGCCGAGTACCTCGCCCGCAACGCGGGCCCCGGCACCCGCTGGGCGCTGGCCGGCCGGAACCGGGGCGGGCTCGAGGCCGTCAGGGAGCGGATCGGCCTGCCCGGCCTGCCCCTGCTGCACGCCGACGTGACCGATCCGGACTCCCTGGCCGGCCTCGCCCGGCAGACCCGGGTGGCCGCCACCACCGTGGGCCCCTATATCTCGTACGGCGAGCCGCTCGTCGCCGCCTGCGCCCGGGCGGGCACCCACTACGCCGACATCACCGGCGAGCCCGAGTTCGTCGACCTCATGTTCACCCGGCACCACGCGCGGGCGCGGGAGAGCGGCGCCAAGCTCGTGCACGCCTGCGGGTTCGACTCGATCCCGCACGACCTGGGCGTCTACTTCACCGTCACCCGGCTCCCCGAGGGCGTGCCGATCCGCGTCGACGGGTACGTCCGGGCGGGCGGCAGGCCGTCGGGCGGGACCGTGCACTCGGCCGTCACGGTCCTGGCCCGCGCCCGGCAGAGCGCGCAGGCCGGGCTCGCCCGGCGCAGGGCCGAGGAGCGCCCGGCGGGGCGCAGGGCGCGGGGCATGCCCGGGACGTTCCGCCACGTGGGCGGGTGGGCGCTGCCGCTGCCCACGATCGATCCGCAGATCGTGGGCCGCTCGGCCCGCGCGCTGGAGCGCTACGGCCCGGACTTCGCCTACCGGCACCACGTGGCGGTCCGGCGGCTGCCCGCCGCCCTCGGCCTGGCCGCCGGAGCCGGGGCGCTGGCGGCCCTGGCCCAGCTGCCGCCGGCCAGGTCGTGGCTGCTGGACCGCATCCGGCCCGGTGACGGGCCCACCCCCGAGCAGCGGGCCGCGAGCTGGTTCAAGGTCACCTTCGACGGGCGGGGCGGCGGCGAGCGGGTCGTCACCGAGGTCGCGGGCGGCGACCCCGGCTACGACGAGACCGCCAAGATGCTCGGAGAGTCGGCGCTCTGCCTGGCCTTCGACGACCTGCCGGAGGTCTCGGGCCAGGTGACCACCGCGGCGGCGATGGGCGAGGCGCTGATCGACCGCCTCCACCGGGCCGGGATCACCTTCCGGGTGCTGAGCGGGAGCGGAGCGGGGCCGGGCGGGGGGCGGGGCTGAGGAGAGGGGAGAGGCGGGGGAGAGGCGGGAGGAACGGTGCGGCGGGCGGCCATGCCCGCCCGCCGCACCGGCTCGCCGGCCGGACCCGCCCGGGGAAGGAGGTCCCGGGCGGGTCAGGCCCGGATCAGATCCGCTGCCAGAGCGCCGGGACGTTCGGCGGCTCCCAGCCGGGCAGCGAGGTGTGGGCCTGCAGGCACCGGTAGCGGACTCCGGCGTAGGTCACCGTGTCGCCCACCGCGTACGGCGTCCACTCCTTCCAGTCGGTCCCGCCCTGACCGCCGCCGACGGTGAGGGTGAAGGAGGCCGACCGGTCGGCGGCGGCGCCGTCCGCGCGCAGGGTGATCGGGTAGGTCCCGGCAGGGGTGCCCGCCGAGGTGGTGACCGTCACCGCGGAGGACTGGCCGGAGGTGATCGTCGCCGGACTGAAGCTCACGGTCGCGCCGGTGGGCGCGCCGCTCGCGGTCAGCGTGACGCTCTGGGGGTCGCCGGAGGTGACGGTGGTGCTCAGCGTCGCGCTCGCGGACTGGCCGGGCTCGACCGTGGCCGAGGCCGGGGTCACCGTGACCGAGTAGTCGTCCTCCGGCTCCTGGGTGCCGCCGACGGCGAGCTTCCACAGCACGTGGGCGGCGGCGTCGGCGTTGCGGTCGAGCGCGGTGGAGTTGACGTTGGCCGTGGTGTCGCAGGCGGAGTGGTAGCAGCGGTCGAAGGGCTGGCCCGCCGTCCCGCCCCACTTGGCCGCCTGGGCGGAGGTCTTGGTGTTCGAGGCGCCGGTGAAGACGCCGCCGACCCGCACGCCCGCGTTCTTGAAGGGGGCGTGGTCGCTGCGGCCGTCACCCTCGACCTCGATCTCGGTCGGGACGTTGATCGAGGTGTAGAACTCCTTGAAGTGGCCCTCGATCGTCCGGTCGTCGTCGTAGACGAAGTAGCCGGGGTTCGGGGAGGCGGTCATGTCGAAGTTGAGGTAAGCCTCGACCCCGGACGCCCCGCCGTTCTGGACGTAGTAGGTCGAACCGTTCAGGCCCGACTCCTCCGCGGCCCACCAGGCGAAACGAACGTGCTTGGTGAGCGCGGGGTTCCGGGCGGAGAGGGCGAGCGCGACCTCCAGCAGGGTGGACGAGCCCGAGCCGTTGTCGTTGATGCCGGGGCCGGACTGCACGCTGTCCAGGTGGGCGCCGAGCATCACCGTCTGCCCGGCCGGGCCGCCCGGCCAGTCGGCGATCAGGTTGGTGTGGGTCCGGCCGTTGAGGGTGAACGGCTGGGTCCTGGTCTGGAAGCCGGCCGCGTCCAGCCTGCCCTTGATGTAGTTCAGCGAGGCGGTGAAGCCCGCGCCGCCGGAGACCCGGGTGCCTCCGTTGGAGGTGGCGATCGACTGCAGCTGGTTCAGGTGCGCGGTGATGTTGGCGACCGGGATGTCCGGGGCGCCGGTGCCCGGCCCGCCGTCATCGCCGACGGTCAGGTTGAAGCCGAGCTGCTTGTCGGCGTCCGCGCCGTCGAGGGTGACCGTGACGGGGTGGGTGCCTTCCTGGGCGCCGGACGAGACGGTCAGGGTCAGCCGGGAGGTCTGTCCCGAGTTGATCGTCGCGGGGCTGAAGGAGGCGGTCACGCCCGCCGGCAGGGTGCCGGTCCGCAGCGTGATGGACTGAGCGTTCCCGCTGGTCACCGCGGTGCTGATGGTGGCGGTGGCGGACTGGCCCGGCTCCACGGTCGCGGAGGTCGGGTTGATCGAGGCCGAGTAGTCGTTGTTCTCGCCCGTCGGGGTGCAGGTCTCGTTCGAGCCCGCGGGCACGCGCACCGCGTTCCAGGCGGCCTTGACCGCCTCGAACTGGGCGCAGGTCGGGTCCAGCGTCCTGGCGGCGGCCAGCGTCTGGGCGCGCGACTGGGCGTGGGTCCGGTTGCCGCTGGTCTTCATGTTCAGGCCGGCGAGGTAGATCCGTCCGGCGTTCTGGATGCCGATGCCGGTCAGTGTCGACGGGCCGGCGCAGACGGTGCTGGACGGCTTGCCGGGCGGGTTGGTGCCCTCGGCCAGCAGGTAGAACCAGTGGTTCTGCGGGCCGGCCGCGGCGTGCACCTCGGTGTTGGGGATCGAGGAGCTGTAGCAGTTGGGGTCGCCGAGCGCGCCCGGGTTGTACATGTTGCGGATCGGGCCCTGCCCGACGAGGTCGACCTCCTCGCCGACCAGGTAGTCCGGCGGGTCGTTCGGGTTGTTGGCGTAGTGCTCCAGCAGGGCGCCGAAGATGTCGCCGGTCGACTCGTTCAGGCCGCCCGACTCGTTGCCGCCGCCCGCGCCGCCGGAGCCGGCGAACTGGAAGATCGCGTGGCCGTACTCGTGGCCGACCACGTCCATCGGGGTGGCCTGCCGGTTGTTGGCGCTGTTGTGCCCGAAGTTGGTGTAGGAACCGTTCCAGAAGGCGTTGACGTCGTTGAGGCCGACGCGGGCCGGGAAGCCGCCGCCCTCACCGGTGAAGCCCCGGTAGCCGAACCACTCCTGGAGCATGTCCCATTCCTTCTGCGCCGCCCAGAGGGCGTCGACGCAGGCGGTCTCCAGGTTGGTGCCCTGGCCGTTGCCCCAGGAGTCGGTGGACTTGGTGTAGGGCTGCCCGTTCTGGCCGCCGCACGCCAGGCCGGAGCGGGTGTTGTCCCGCATCGTGTAGGAGCCCGACGTCGTGATGTTCAGCCCGGGGCCGTTGTAGTGGCCGTGGCCGGTCCCGTAGCGGACCGCGTCCCAGGAGCTCAGCACCGAGGCGTTGAGGGCGTCGACGTAGACGTGCAGGGTGCTCGGGGCGCCCTTCTTGCTCTGGCCGGTGACGACCAGCTCCCAGGCCATCCGGGGCGTGTCGCCGAGGGCGTGCACGACCAGCGTGGGCGTGGTCACGCTCTCCACCGCGGCGAGCAGGGAGCGGGCCTTGCGGGCGGCCCGGTCCGCGGTGACCGTGGTCCTGGTGTCGAGCTTCAGCTCGGCGGTCTGGGCGGTGTCGACTCCGGCGACGGTGAGGCCCGCCTTGTCGGTGGCGACGACCACGTCGCCGCCGTAGACGGGCACTCCCTGGTAGGTGCGGGAGTAGGTGAGGAACTGCATGCCGCCGACCGAGGTCGTCTTCTCCAGGGAGAAGACGTCGTCCTCGCCCTTGGCGAGCTCTCCGGCCTCGACGACCAGCGTGCTCTCGGCGGTGGCGAGGGCGCGCTTGCGTTCTTCCTGGCCCGGGGGTGCGAAGGACGGCGGGTCGGTGAACGAGGCACCGGCGCCGGCCGGGGTCGCGGTGGCGCTTGTGGCGCCCGCGACCGAGGTGGTGGTCAGGGCGACGGCCGCCAGTACGGCGATCGTGCCCAGCCTGGCCTTGGGGTTCACTCGGGGTGACTCCTCTCGATGTCCCTTGGGGGGTTGAGGGATGCAAGGAGCCCTGGGGAGCCCGGACGGGCGCGCCGCACTGCGCGACGGCAGTGCCCGGCCGGGCGTTCCCCCGACGGTTCGGGCTGGACCAAAGCTGACATCGGGGGTGCCCGGCCGAGTACCCCACGAAATTCCATAACGCCGCGATATGTGGGGCCGCCGTGCGGGTCACGCCTGCGTGCGCAGGGGGCCGTGCCGGTCCAGCCAGGCGGCGTAGACGGGCGCCTGCCGTACCTCGGCCCAGTAGGCGGCGGTGACCGCCTCGACCAGGGCGGGGGCGTGGCGGGCCACCGGGCCCTGCGTGGTCCAGCCGAGCAGGTGCCGGAAGCGCAGCGGGGTCCCGGCGAGCGGGCGGATGGCGATCCCCGCGTAGCCCTTGCTGGTCGCCTGGAACATGCCCACGCACCGGCCCGAGGAGATCAGGTCGAGGGCGAGGCTGAGGTCGGCGGAGTAGGCGACCCGGGGTTCGAACCCGTGCCGGGCGCAGGCCGTCCAGAAGTGCTCGCGGTGGCCCGCCTCGGCCAGCGCGTGCATGCCCCAGTCCTCGCCGGCGAGGTCCGCCAGCTCGATCTCCTCCCGCCCGGCGAGGGGGTGGGAGGCGGCCAGCCCGACGAAGATCGGCTCGTCGGCGATGCCCGCGTAGGAGACGCCCGGCGGCGGGGAGAGCTCGTGGCCGGGGTAGTCGCCGAGGGTGGCGAGCTCCAGCCGTTCGGCCTCCAGGAGCCCGGGCAGCAGGTCCATGGCCTCCTCGGTGCGCGCGACGATGTCGGCCTCGGCGAACAGCTCGCTCAGGCACGTGATGACGGTGATCGCCAGATGGCTCGACATGCAGCCGACCCGGATCCTGGGCCGCTCGGCGGCCTGCCCGGCGTAGCGCATTCCGTCGCGCCGCAGCTCGTCGAAGGCGGGCAGCAGGGAACGGGCCCGGATCAGCACCCAGGAGCCGAGCTGGGTCGGTCTGGCGCCCTCGCGCCCGCGCTCGAACAGCGGCCCGCCGAACATTCGCTCGATGCGGCGCAGCTGCGCGGCGAGGGCGGGCTGGGACATCTTGAGGGCGACCGCCGCCCGGGAGATGCTGCCGGCCTCGGCGATGGCGCATATCGCTCGTAGATGACGAACTTCTAGATCCACACCGAGAGGCTAATAGTAAAGATTCTTTCCGATAAGGCCCAATTTTCCGCGCTCCGGTGGAGCGGGGCCTCCGGGCTCCCGGGAGGGGCGGGGTTAGGACCGGTGGGGGAGGGGAGGTGACCGTTGCGGCTGTGATCGTTTCCGGGGGCGCCCCGTCCGCATCCGGGCCAAGGCCCCGTGCGGTGAGTACGGGCCGAGGGAAGTCAGGCGAAGCATTGGAGGACTCCGATGAGGTTCCACGTCGACTCCGAGGTGGGCAGGCTCCACCAGGTCATCCTGCACAAGCCCGAGCTGTCGCTGAAGCGGCTGACCCCCTCCAACAAGGACGAGTTCCTCTTCGACGACGTGCTGTGGGTGCAGCGCGCGGTGGAGGAGCACGAGGAGTGGCAGCAGGTCCTGCGCGACCGCGGCGTCACGGTCCACATGCTCTCGGACCTGATCCGGACCACGGTCGACATCCCCGAGGCGCGCAAGCACGTCCTCGACGGCAGCGTCGACGAGCGCTGGTTCGGGCCGATGGCCACCGACGCCGTCCGCAACACCCTGGACGGCCTGGACGCCGCGACGCTGGCGCGCTTCCTGACCGGCGGCATCACCAAGCGGGAGATCATGGACCTGGGCTGCGAGCCCGAGAGCGTCGTCTTCCACGCGATGGGGGCCGACGGCTTCGTGCTGCCGCCGCTGCCCAACCACCTGTTCACCCGCGACACCTCCTGCTGGATCTACGACGGCGTCTCGATCAACGCGATGCGCAAGAAGGCCCGCCGGCGCGAGACGGTCAACTACGAGGCCGTCTACCGCTACCACCCGATGTTCGCCGCCGGCTACGACCGGCCGGGGGAGGACGGCTACCGCGTCTGGATGCCCGGCATGGCCGCCGCCCCGGCCACCATCGAGGGCGGGGACGTGCTGGTCATCGGGCGCGGCGCCGTACTGGTCGGGATGAGCGAGCGCACCCGGCCGCAGGCCGTGGAGATGCTGGCCTGCCGGTTGTTCGCCCAGGGGGCGGCCGAGCGGATCGTGGCGCTGAACCTGCCGAAGGCCCGGGCGTTCATGCACCTGGACACGGTCATGACGCAGGTCGACGTGGACGTCTTCACCAAGTTCGCCGGGCTGGGCATGCTGCCGTCCTACACGATCGAGCCCGGGGACAACGAGAAGGAACTCAAGATCACCGATCACGCGCCGGAGGACATGCACAAGGCCATCGCCCGGTCTCTCGGGCTGGACGACATCAGGGTGCTGACCGCGACCCAGGACGTCTACGCGGCCGAGCGCGAGCAGTGGGACGACGGCTGCAACGTGCTGGCGATCGAGCCCGGCGTGGTCGTCGCCTACGAGCGCAACACCACCACCAACAACCACCTGCGGGCCAACGGGGTGGAGGTCGTCACCATCCGCGGCAGCGAGCTCGGCCGCGGACGCGGCGGCCCGCGCTGCATGAGCTGCCCGATCGAGCGCGACGGCATCTGACCGCCGCGCGACCGCGGCTCCCGGCGGACCCTACCCGGCGGGATGCCTGACCCGGACGACACCGGGCACCGTCCGGGCCAGCAGGTCGGCGATCCGGTCGGCGTGCTCGCCGCAGTGGCCGTGCAGCTCCGCCACGCCGTCCCGGACGGAGACCTCCCAGGAGGGCCCGTCGGGGTAGTGCTCGCGCAGGGCGGCGAGCACGTCGGCGCGCAGGTCCTCGTCGGAGCGGGCCAGCACGGACAGCAGGTCGCGGCGGCTGACGATGCCCGCCAGGCGGCCGTGCTCGACCACCGGCACGCTCTTGACCCCCCTGCAGACCATGAGGTCGATCAGCTTCACCGCGTCGGTGGCCGGGGTCACCGTCACCACCTCGGCGGTCATGACCTCCTCGACCAGGAACGGCACGGGCTCGCCGTGCCCCAGCACGGCGCGGGCGCTCGCCCGGGGGTCGCGCTGGAACTCCCCGCGCAGCAGGTCCATCTCGCTGACGACGCCCACCAGGCGCCCGTCCCCGTCCAGCACGGGTGCGGCGGTGACCTCGGCCGCGTACAGCACCCGGACGGCCTGCCGCACCGGATCGGTACGGCGGACCGTGACCACCTCCTCGGTCATGACTTCGCGCACCAGCATGGCACGGCTCCTTCCGGCTCTCGCTCTGCCTGCCATCCCATCATCCACCGGGGCACGGCGCAGAGGACGAAGGTCCCCGGAGCGGATGACGACGGTCCCGGTGGACGACGGGGCGGTTTCGTCTCCCGCGGCACGCTCCGCTCGCGCAGGACGGGCCGTAAGGCCCTGCGCCCGGGGACCTTCGCCGCCTGTCGTGCTCCGGCCCGCCGAGGAAACCTGAACGAGAGGAGGCCGACCATGAAGAGCAAGGGATTCGGAACACGTACCGGCGAGGAGACCGGCTTCGCGCTCCGCGCGGCGGTGGAGGCCGCCGTGCGGGCGCCGTCGGTGCACAACACCCAGCCGTGGACCTTCACCGTGGAGGACGGTGAGATCGCCCTGCGCGCCGACTCCGGCAGGAAACTCGCGGTCGCCGACCCCGCGGGCCGGGAGCTCCTGATCAGCTGCGGCGCGGCCCTGTTCACCGTACGGCTCACGCTGCGCGGGCTCGGCTACGAGCCGCTGACCCGGGTGCTGCCCGACCCCGACCGCCCGTCCCTGGTGGCGACGGTCCGGCTGGAGGAGAGGGCCGAGCCCGACGGGCACACCCGGATGATGCGCGCCGAGATCGGGCGCCGCCGCACCCACCGGGCGGGATTCACCGAGCTGCCCGTGCCGGACCGGCTCGTCGAGGCGCTCTGCCTCCAGGCGGACGCGGAGGGGGCGAAGCTGACACCGGTCCGGTCGCCGGCGGCCGTCCGGGTGATCGCGGCGCTCACCGGGGCCGCCCAGGACGTGCAATCCCGGGACCGCGCGTTCACCCTGGAGGGGATCCGCTGGGCGCTCCCGCCGGGCAGCCCGCGCACCGACGGCGTCCCCGCGGAGGGCTATCCCCGCGACCCCGCGCGCACCAGCCCGCACTTCGCCCAGCGAGACTACGCCCGCGGCCGCCCGTGGGGCAACGGCAACGACCAGTCCGTGTCCACCTCCACCGGGGTGGTGACGCTGCTGACCACGCGGGGCGACTCCCGCGAGGACTGGGTCGCGGCGGGCCAGGCGGTGCAGCGTGTCCTGCTGCACGCCTCCGCCCACGGGGTCGACGCGGCGTTCCACACCCAGGCGCTGGAGATGTTCCACCTGCGGGAGTTCCTGCGCCAGGAACTCTGCTCGGGCGAGTATCCGCAGATGGTCATGAGGCTGGGCTTCTCCTTCGACGAGGGCGTGAGCGTCCGGCGCCCGGTCGCCGAGGTGCTCCGGGAGCGCTGAGCCGTCCTCTCCCGGGACCGCTCACCGGGGGACGTGCTCCCAGGAGGGGTCGCGGTAGAGCACCACGGAGGTGCCGCGGAGCAGCTCGTCCGGGGCGGAGACCATGACCAGCTCACCCGCGGCCTCCAGGCCGCGCAGGATGTCGCGGACACGGGGCCCGACGGGCAGCCGGCCGACCGGCAGGCCGAGCGCGTCACGCACGGCGTCGGCGACCTCGGAGAGCCGGAACGGCCCGGTCAGCGGGTCGATCACCGCGCGGACGGCCTCGACTCCGATCACCGTCTCGGCCTCGGCGTGGGCCAGCTGCCACTGCAGCTGCGTCCTGCGCCGGCCGGTCCCCGCGCAGGACGTGCAGTCCTGGCTGTAGCCGGGCAGTATGTCCTCGGTCCTGGAACCCAGGCACGTGGTGCACTGGCCGGTCTCCATGGCGTGCAGCTCGGCCGCCGGCCGATCCCGCAGCCGCGTCCCGCACAGGCAGAGGTAGACCCGGAAACCGCCGCGGACCAGGACGAGGTCGTCGGCGTCATCGGGGATCTCCTCCCAGAGGGCGGTGATCGTGTGTTCTCTCATGACCCGTGTGACTCTACCGAGTGGTCCGGGTGGGTTCGCCGAGCGCGGCGCGCGAGAGGCGGTCGGCGACGCGGGTGGTCTCCGGCAGCCGGTAGGCGGGGGCCAGGGCGAGCACGTTGCGGCAGGCCGTCTCCAGGTCCGTGCGGTGGCCGACGGAGACGAAGACCGGTTTGACGCCGTCGCGGGTGCGCAGGACCCGGCCGACGACCTCGCCGTCCAGGGTCAGCTCCGTCCAGGAGCCCCGTTCCGGCGCCGGGTCGCGGTGGGTTCCGACGAACGCGGTCTTGCCCACGCCGATCGAGGGCAGGCCGGTGAGCACGCCCAGGTGGCAGGCCAGACCGAAACGGCGCGGGTGGGCCAGGCCGTACCCGTCGCAGACGACCAGCTCCGGGGTGACGGTCAGCCGCTCCAGGGCCTCCAGCAGGGCCGGGAGCTCGCGGAAGGCGAGCAGCCCCGGGACGTACTCGAACGCCGTCCGGCCGGTGACGGTCACCTCCTCGACGACCTCCAGCGTGGTCCCGTCGAGCACGGCCACCGCCGCCGCGAGCCGGTCGCCGTCGTAGGCCACGTCCACCCCAGCGACGGTGGCGGGCCGGAGCGGGCCGGGACCGGTCAGGTCCAGCAGCGGCCGGAGCCCGTCCTGGATCGCCTCGGCCTCGGCGGCGGTGCGGGGCATGCGTACCTTCATGCGTCAATGATCGCGGCTGCGGGCTCCGGAACGGCCGGACCCTGACGGCTGGAACGGCGGATCGCTATTTTTGGGCCATGACGACATACCAGGGGAGTGTCCGGCAGGTGCTGCGGTGGCCGGTGAAGTCGCTGCGTGGAGAGGAGGTGGAGCAGGCGCGCCTCGACGGGCGGGGCATGGCCGGGGACCGGGCCTACGCGCTGATCGACGAACGGGAGAACCACGGGGGCAAGCGCCTGACCGTACGGCAGCGCGCCGAGATGCTGCACTGGCGCAGCGGCTACGACGGCGGCTACGACGATGCGAGCACGCCGACGCTGACCGCGCCGGACGGGACCGCCTGGAAGTGGGACGACCCCGGGCTCGCCGCCGCGCTGGCGGAGTCGCTGGGCGTCCCGCTGCGCCTGCACGCCGCCGACGGCCAGCAGGACCGGGGACCGACCGTGCTGGTCACCACCGAGGCCTCCCGGGCCGCGCTGGAGGAGGAACTGGGCGGCCCGGTGGACCTGCGCAGGTTCCGGCCCAACCTGCACCTCGACCTCGACGCCCCGGCCTTCGCCGAGGAGGGGTGGGCGGCCGGCACCGTGCTCTCGGCGGGAGAGGTGGAGCTGGCGGTGACCGGCGAGGAGGCCGGGCCGTGCATCAGGTGCGCCGTGCCCAGCTGGGACCCCGACGGCCGGGAGCGCTGGCCCGCACTGCAGAAGTGGCTCATCCAGGAGCACGAGAACAAGTTCGGGGTGATCATGCGGGTCACCCGGCCCGGCACCGTGCGCCGGGATGACCCGGTGGCGGCCGCCGGCGCGGCCCCGTACGAAGAAGGCCCCGTATCAAGAGGGCCCGTATGAAGGGGGGAGGACTCGCGCTCCGCGTCCGCCCGCCCGCGGGAGATCGGCCCGGGCGGGCCCTACCGGTGAAGGGAACCGCGTCGATGGCGGACACCGTCGATGGCGGACACCGTCCGTGGCGGGCGAGGCAAGGAGAGGAGGGCATCCACTCCTCTCCACTCTCAACGTATAGCGCACCGGGGGGCTTGCGGCAAGACCCGGGTCATGCCGCAGAATCGTCGGCCGAGGCCAGAACCTGCGGATACGGGGGTCGCGCAGTGCGTGTGCCGTCGTCGACGCATGGGCGGCGCGGGGAAAGCGGCCTCGTCCACCTCAGATCGGAGCCGATGACTTTGACCACCAGCGCGTTCGACCTTCCCGGCCACCTCGCCCCCAAGGCCGACCCGGCGCTGATCGCCGGCGACGAGCGGCACTTCGCGGCCATCGCGGAGTGCCTCGAGCAGTCGATCGCCGAGCTGTCCGGCCGCCTCGACGCCGAGCGCCGGGCGCCCGGCGGCCAGGGCCGGGCGGCGCTGGACCGGGACCTGGAGATCCACCGGCTGAGCGCCCGCCTGCGCGCGCTGCGCCGCTTCGGCCTGGACCTGTGCCTGGGGCGCATCGTCGGCGCGGACGATCCCGAGCCCGTCTACATCGGACGGCTCGGCCTCACCGACGGCGCGGGCCGCCGGCTGCTGCTCGACTGGCGCTCCCCCGCGGCCGAGCCGTTCTTCGGAGCGACCCACGCCGACCCGATGGGCCTGGCGAGCCGCCGCAGGTACCGCTGGACCCGCGGCCGGATCAGCGACTACTGGGAGGAGGTGTTCACCTCGGACGGGTTCGAAGGGCACGCCGCGCTCGACGACCAGTCCGCCTTCATCGCCAGCCTGGGCGGCAACCGGTCGGGCCGGATGCGGGACGTGCTCGGCACCATCCAGGCCGACCAGGACGCCATCATCCGCGCGGGATCCCGCGGGGCGCTCGTCGTCGACGGCGGCCCGGGCACGGGTAAGACGGTCGTCGCCCTGCACCGGTCCGCCTACCTCCTCTACTCCGACCCCCGTCTCGGCCACCACCGGGGCGGTGTGCTGTTCGTCGGCCCGCACCAGCCCTACCTGGCCTACGTCTCCGACGTCCTGCCCAGCCTCGGGGAGGAGGGTGTGCAGACCTGCACCCTGCGGGACCTCGTTGCCGAGGGCGCCGAGGCGGCGGTCGAGACCGACCCGGACGTGGCCCTCCTGAAGTCGTCCGCGGACCTGGTGAAGGCGATCGAGCCGGCCGTCAGGTTCTACGAGAACCCGCCCGCCAAGGGGATGACGGTCACGACCCACTGGTCCGACGTCTGGCTGAGCGCCGAGGACTGGGCCGAGGCGTTCGCGGCGCCGGAACCCGGCACCCCGCACAACGAGGCACGCGAGCAGATCTGGGAGGAACTGGTCACGATCCTGAAGGACAAGCACGACGAGGAGGTCTCGCCCGACCTGCTGCGCAGGTCACTGCTGCAGGACAGGGAGCTGACCACGGCCTTCAACCGCGCGTGGCCGCTGATCGAAGCGGCCGACCTCGTGGGAGACCTGTGGACGGTCCCCGCCTACCTGCGGTTGTGCGCGCCCTGGCTCAGCTCCGACGACGTCGGGAAGCTGCAGCGCAAGGACGCCCAGGCCTGGACGGTGTCCGACCTGCCGCTCCTGGACGCGGCACGGCAGCGGCTCGGCGACCCGGAGGCCGCACGGCGCAGGCGGCGCAACGAGTCCGCCATCGCCGCCCAGCGCGAGCGCATGGCGCGGGTCGTCGACGACCTGATCGAGGCCGACGACTCCGAGATGCTCGTGATGTCGATGCTCCGCGGTGAGGACATGCGCAGCACCCTGGTCGACGAGGCCGGGCTGTCCGCCGCCGACCCGGACCTGCTCGCCGGCCCGTTCGCGCACATCGTCGTGGACGAGGCCCAGGAACTGACCGACGCGCAGTGGCAGATGCTGCTGCTGCGCTGCCCGTCCCGGAGCTTCACCATCGTCGGGGACCGCGCCCAGGCCAGGCACGGGTTCACCGAGTCCTGGCAGGAGCGGCTCAAGCGGATCGGGCTCGACCGGATCGACCTGGCCGCCCTGAGCATCAACTACCGGACGCCGGAGGAGGTCATGGCGGAGGCCGAGCCGGTCATCCGGGCCGCGCTCCCGGACGCCAACGTGCCGGTCTCCATCCGCAGCAGCGGCGTCCCCGTCGTCCACGGATCCGTTTCGGAGCTGGGCTCGGTCCTCGACGCCTGGCTCGCCGAGCACGCCGACGGGATCGCCTGCGTCATCGGCGATCCCACGTTCCGGGCGACGTCCCGCGTCCGGTCGCTGACCCCGGAGCTGGCCAAGGGCCTCGAATTCGACCTGGTCGTCCTCGTCGATCCGGAGGCGTTCGGCGAGGGCGTCGAAGGAGCGGTCGACCGCTACGTCGCGATGACCCGGGCGACCCAGCGGCTCGTCGTCCTCACGAGCACCTGACGCCGGCTGGGACCGGGCCCGGCGTGCGGGGGAGGCGGTAGGAGTCGCCGGTCTCGATGGCGCCGCCGCCGAAGGCGATGTACTCCGGCGGCGCCGGAGCGGTCCGGTGGCGCGGTGACGGGTTTCGGTGGTGTGCTGTCTCCATGCGGGCAAGGGCCGCCAGGAGCCCCCGGAGACCGAGGAGATGTGATGAGCACCGTGGTGATGCACAACGTCGTCTCCGTGGACGGCTTCATCGCCGACGCGGACGATCAGGTCGGACCGCTGTTCGAGTGGTACTCCAACGGGGACCACGAGCTGGCCGAAGGCAGCGGGCTGAAGGTCTCGCGGGTCTCGGCCGAATACGTCCGTCCGATGTGGGCGCGCATCGGGTCGATGGTGATCGGGCGCCATCTGTTCGACATCACCAACGGCTGGGAGGGGTCGCCGCCGGCGGGCGAGCACGTGGTCGTGGTGTCGCACCGGCCCAAGCCCGACGGGTGGCACCCCGAGGCGTCGTACCACTTCGTCGGCGACGTGGCGCAGGCGATCGCGAAGGCCAGGGAGCTCGCGGGGGAGCGGGTCGTCGCCGTGGCGGCGGGTGACGTCGGCGGGCAGGCGTTCGCCCTCGGCCTGGTGGACGAGGTGGCGATGGACGTGGTGCCGGTGGTCTTCGGCTCGGGCAAGCGGTACTTCGGATCGGTCGATGCCCGGCACCTGCTCGAAGACCCGCACACGGTGATCCAGGGCGACAGGGTGCTGCACCTGCTCTACCGGGTCCGCCGCTAGCGGGCGGGCAGGACCCCGGCCCTCACCGGGTCGTGATGACGCGGAGATGACGCCTGCCCAGCAGCCGGGCCAGCACCGGCGCGGCCTCCGCCTGCAGGGCCGTGTACTGGCGCGGGCTGCACTCGGCGCGCGCCCGTTCCAGGGCGTTCTCCAGCTCGGCGGCCATCGCCGAAGGGGCGAGGGCGCCCCGCTCGCGCAGCCGCCGCAGGACCTCGGCCTCCTGAGCCTTCTGCTGCAGGTAGGCCCGGCGGTCGATGGAGATGCCGTAGAGGATCTCGACGCGCAGCAGCGCGAGCTCCTCCTTGCGGGAGATGGCGGTCTCCGCGCAGGCGGCGGGCTCGCCGGGCATGGGAACCACGGACAGGCGCACCGGCTGCGGCCTCGGCTCCGGGACCCGGGTGTGCCGGGCCGCGGGAGAGGAGGGCCGGTGACGGGGCGCGGGCCGTACGAGCGAGAGCAGATGCCGGATCATCGCCAACCACCTTCCCGGACCCGATATGGGCCCTTTTGATGTGCAGGACGCCCGCGGGGCGGGTGGGGTTGTCACGGGCGCTCCTCTCCGGCCGCCGCGGACGGGCGCGGTGCCCCTACGGCGTCCGCTCTCCGGCGGCCGGAGAGGAGCGCCCGCCGGAGGCGTCTCCGCTGCGGGGCAGGACGCGCCGGACGGCCTCCCACGACCCGGTGATCTGGATGCCGTGCTCTTCCGCTTCGGTGAGGTCGAGGTTGCCGCTGAACAGGGTGAGGACGCGCGGCGGCGGACCGGTGATGGTCGCGTCGGCGTTCGGATCGGAAGCCAGGCGGAGCGAGATCCGTCCACCGGCGACGTCGAGCACCACGGTCTGGTCTCCGGCGCGGACCTGGATCGAGGACGGGGGCCGGGTTCGGCCTGGTCCAGGGCCACGCGTGGAACTGGGACGGGCGAGTGATCGGCTGCTTCGCCGGACCGCCGTGCTCACGGCCGGGTTCGCCGCGCGCGCCCGGCGGCACCGCGCCCCGGTCCTGGAACCGGCCATCGTGCGGGTCCCGGCGTTCGCCCTGGCCGGTTTGTCGGCCGCCCTGTTCCACGTCGCGTTCTCGGCGATGCTGCTCGCCAACGTGCTGTTCCTCACCGGGACCTGGCACTACTCGATCGTGCAGGCGGGGATGGCCCTGACCCCCGGACCCATCGCGGCTGTGGCGGTCGCGCCGTTCGCCGGAAGACTCGCGCAGCGCATCGGCCCGGGACTCGTCGGCGGTGCGGGGGCCCTGCTGTTCGGGACCGGATCGGGGATGTTCGTCGCGCTCGTCGGGCTGGAGCCCGCCTATTGGTCCCGCTTCTTCCCGGCCATGCTCGTCGGCGGCGGCGGAGTGGGCCTCGCACTGCCCGCGTTCACGATCGCTGCGACCGCCACCCTGGCGCCGCAGAAGCTGGCCACGGGGATCGGCGCGCAGACCATGTTCCGCCAGATCGGTTCGGCCCTCGGGGTCGCCGCCTTCGTCGCCGTCCTCGGTACGCCCACCGCGGCCACTGCGATGAGCGCCCACGACGACACCCGCTGGTTCATGATCGCTTCGTCGGCCGCCGCGGCGCTCGCCCTCGTGCTGATCCGCCCCCGGCGGCCCGCCCCCCGCCCCCACCAGGAAGCGCCCGAAGCGGCGAACGGCCGACAGGCCACCTCTTCGAACGGAGAAGGCAGATGAACCTGGAGATCGCGGCCCTCTCCCAGGTGGCGACCTGGCCCGGAGCCGACCGCCGCACCAGGATCGTGCTGGCGAACCAGTTCATGAGCGCCGGACTCGACAGGGAGGGGTTCGAGTTCTTCTCGGCCCTCTCGGCCCGGACGCCGGGTGACGGGCTCCTCCTGGCGCTCACCGGTGCCTTCCAGTCCCGCCTGGAGGGCGGGACCGAGGAGGCGATCGCCAGACTCGACGCCGGGACCTCACTCGATCTCGGGCTGCCCCACTACTTCCGCGGGACCTCGCTGGCGGGCCTGCCCGAGTGCGCAGGCCGCGCGGAGACGGTGGTCGCGGACCTGGAGGCGGAAGGATCCGCGGAAGGCCTGTTCGAGGCCATGCAGACGGTCATGGACCTTCGGCCGCGGCAGCTCGTCCACGGGCACACCGCACTGACCGAGAACTACACGATCGAGGCCTTCCCCGGACTGCTCGCGGCACTGCGCGACCTGGAACGATTCGTCGCGGCCGGGATCGCGGACGGACTGACCCTCGTCGAGATCCTGCAGCTCAACCACCTGCCGGACGTCCTCAGGGAGCATCCTGCCGCGGTCATGCCCTACCTGGTCACCCGCGACAACTTCATCCAGCGCCCGCACCGCCAGCGGACCGGATACTGGCACCGGCGGGGCGAGGGCATCGAGCACTTCGCGCCTGCGGAACTGGCGGCGGCGCTGGACCTTCTCGGCGGCGGAAACGCTGCGGCCTTCAGTACGGCGGGTCTCGAGCTGGCGAGGCGGGGCGAGCAGGCACTGGCGCTGCATCTCGTCGACCTGGGACTGCTCAGCCACGCCGGCGCTCCCGGACTCGTCAGCCTGAGGCGACGGCTGCTGGACTCGCTGGTCGCGCAGAACCAGACGCTCAACCCGTTCAAGTTCATGCACTACGCCGCGCTCGCCGACCTCGAACTGGCTCCGGCCGGCTGAACCTCGCCGCCCGGTTCCGGCGACACCTCGCCGTCTGCGGACGGGCAACCCCGTCACCGGCGTGTGAACACCCGGCCGCGGGGGCGTCGGACGGGACGCCCCCGCGGCCCGGGGTCAGGCACTGATGGCGCCGATGCGGCCTATCCAGTTCTGGCAGTAGACGCAGGCGCCGCGGTCCTGCCAGCCGGGGCTGGTCTGCTTGCCGCCCCACCTGCCCCCGGGGTGCCATACCCGGGCGTGGAAGACGAGCGTGTCCCTGGGGATCTGCTCGATCGA
This sequence comes from Thiemannella venezuelensis, assembly GCF_014203605.1. Lineage (GTDB taxonomy): Bacteria > Actinomycetota > Actinomycetes > Streptosporangiales > Streptosporangiaceae > Planomonospora_A > Planomonospora_A venezuelensis. Next base: position 125,774 of record NZ_JACHJJ010000021.1, read on the forward strand.
GGCGACGTTCACGCCGGGGCTGTTCAGCCAGCGCTTGAGAGCGTCCACCTCGGCGCACGCCTCCGGCGGCCACTTCTCCGACTGGGTGATGCCGCGGACCAGCTGCCTGATGAGGTCGGAGGTCGGGTGCTGGTGCATGTCCTGGCCGCTGTAGCCCTCGAACGTCACGCCAGGGGAGCCGATCACGGCCAGACCGCAGACCACCCGGCCTACCGGGTTGTCGCCCGGCCGGTTGCTGAGCAGGCCGCCGCTGTGGCGGCCGCAGATGTTCATGGCGGTGCGTCTGGCCGCCTCCTTGGCATCGCTGACCCTCTTCAGCGCGGCCGCTTCCTCCTGACGCTTGCGCTCGGTCGTGTCTTTCGCGGTCTGGTCCGCGACGTAGGCGTCCCAGGCGCCGTGGTCGGAGCCGTCGGCCAGCCACTTCTGGAAGCCGGTGACCGCGTCGGCGGGGGTCAGCCGATCCGTGGCGATCCCGTTCTCGCAGCTGTTCAGCTTGTTCCGCAGGGCGCTCATCGCGTCCCGGTCGAAGCCTGACTTCGGGGTGTAGTTGTCGTCGAGAGCGGCGACTTGGACCTTCCGCCGGCGGAACCACTTCATGACCGTGTCACGGTCGGTTGCGGTGGGGGCGTCAGTGAAGAACTGGTAGGGCTCCATCGACATCGACATCGGCGTCGACCTTCCGTCGGACCGTTCCAGTGACGGCTGTGTCAGCAAAACGTACGTCGCCGATGGTCGAGAGCAAACAGTCTCCCGGTAAGAGATGCCCGCAACGGGACCTAATGCGGGCCCGTAGGGCCGGGATGACCGGTGGTACGGCAACCGGGTCCGCCGGCGAGGTCACGATCGCCTGGGGGCGCTCCGGGGCCGGTCGGAGCCCGCCGGAAGGCGGCCCGGCCTTCCCCGGCCCTGCGGCGGATAGGAGTATCTCCCGGAGACGCCCCGGCCGTACCGTAGGGGCCGGCCGAGAAGACCCCAGAGAGGGAAGAGACATGTCGGTGCTCGTAGCGTTCAGCGTGACCCCGATCGGTGCGGGGGAGGATGTCGGCGAGTTCGTCGCCGAGGCCGTGCGGGTGGTCCGTGCCTCCGGCCTGCCGAACCGCACCGACGCCATGTTCACCATGATCGAGGGAGAGGACTGGAACCAGGTCATGGACGTGATCAAGGGCGCGGTCGCGGCGGTCGAGGCCCGATGCGGACGGGTCAGTCTCGTCCTCAAGGCTGACATCAGGGAAGGCGGGGGCGGCCGGCTGGACGCCAAGGTCGCCACTGTGGAGCGCTACCTGATGTGATGTCCGTCGGTGCTTCCCGGCCGAGGACCCCGCGGCGGCCGCGCGCCGGGACGGGGTCTGCCGCCGGCGGCGGTGACGGGAGTCCGAGGCCCTGGAAGATCATCCTGGAACGGCGACCTTAAGTGTGCATATCGCTACTCAGGGTAGCAAGTGCGGTAAGCCCTCCGGACTGTCACAACGACGATCTTCACGGAGACGGAGCACGACATGGGCAAGATCGGAATCGTTCTGGGCAGCACCCGGCCCGGTCGCATCGGGCAGGCGGTGGCCGAGTGGGTGTACGGCTTCGCCGCCAAGCGCACCGATGCCGACTTCGAGCCGGTCGACATCGCCGACTACGGCCTGCCGCTGCTGGATGAGCCGGTGCCGCCGTCGATGGGCCAGTACAGCAAGGAGCACACCCAGCGCTGGGCGGCCAAGATCGCCGAGTTCGACGGGTACGTCTTCGTCACGCCCGAGTACAACCACGGTCCGTCCGGGGCGCTGAAGAACGCCATGGACTTCCTGTACGCCGAGTGGAACAACAAGGCGGCCGGCTTTGTCGGCTACGGCAGCGCCGGGGGCACCCGCGCGGTCGAGCAGCTGCGCCTGGTCGCCGCCGAGCTGCAGATGGCGACCGTGCGCAGCCAGGTGTCGCTGTCGCTGTTCACCGACTTCGAGAACTTCTCGATCTTCAAACCGGCCGCCCACCACGAGCAGCCCCTGGCCACGATGCTGGATCAGCTGGTGGCCTGGAGCCAGGCGATGAAGTCGGTGCGGGGCCGGCACCACATGGAGACGTACCGCTCCTAGCCCGCAACCACGCCGCCCGCCTCGGCACGGTGGCCGTGCCGAGCATGGAGGGCGGGACGACGGCCGCCCGCTCGTGAGGGAGCCCACTCCCACCACCGGGAACACCCGGGCCCGATGATCAGTTGGACGGAGGGGACCGAGACGGAGGGAGCGGGCCGGATGGCGGACAGAGGATCGGCGGGGCGGCTGGTCGCGGGCGGGCTGGCGCTGGCCGCCGCAGGGTGGGCGCTGCGGAACGTCCCGGCGGAGCTGGGCGGCCGGGCCGCGGGGGAGCGGCTGGAGCGCATGCTGCGCTCGCCGCAGTTCCGCGACGGCGTCTTCCACAACGGCGTGTCCGGTTCGTACACGCCGCCGGTGGGCAGCCTCCCGGAGCTGATCCGGGACATGCTCCTCAACCGCGACGGGCGCAAGCCCTCCGGGCCGGTCCCGCTGGTGGCCGCCCCGGCCGTACCGCCGTCCGAGACCGGCCTGAGCGCCGTCTGGTACGGCCACGCCACCACGCTGGTGGAGATCGAGGGACGGCGCGTGCTGTTCGACCCGGTCTGGAGCCACCGCGTCTCACCCGTCCCCTTCGCGGGTCCCCGGCGCATCCACCCCCTTCCGGCGCCCCTGGCGGACCTCCCCGCGCTCGACGCCGTCGTGATCTCGCACGACCACTACGACCACCTCGACCGGGCGACGGTCCGCGCGCTCACCGCGGCGCAGAGCGCGCCCTTCCTGGTCCCGCTCGGCATCGGCGCCCATCTGGAGCGCTGGAACGTGCCCGCCGAACGGATCATCGAGCTCGACTGGGAGGAGGAGGCGACCGTCGCGGGACTGCGCTTCGTCGCCACCGCGGCCCGCCACTTCTCCGGCCGCGCCTTCAGGCGCAACGGCACCCTGTGGGGCTCGTGGGTGGTCGCCGGTGCCGGCAAGCGCGTGTTCTACGCGGGCGACTCCGGATACTTCGACGGCTACGCCCGCATCGGCGCCGCCCACGGCCCCTTCGACCTCACCCTCATGCCGATCGGCGCCTACAGCCCGAGCTGGCCCGACATCCACATGGATCCCGAGGAGGCGGTCACCGCCCACCTCGACCTGGGCGGCGAACTGCTGCTGCCGGTGCACTGGGCGACCTTCACCCTCGCCCTGCACCCCTGGGCCGAACCCGTCGACCGGCTCCGGCACGAGGCCAAGGCCCACGACGTCCGGCTCGCCGTCCCGCGCCCGGGCGACCGGATCGACGCCGCCGACCCGCCCCTGCTCGACCCGTGGTGGGAACTGCTCAAGGGCGCCTGACCGAGCGGCCGCGCCGGTCACCGCAGGCGGGCGCGGCGCCGCGGGCGGGGCCTGCCCCGAAGCGCATGGGAACCGGCGACGCCAGCCGGGGTCCGTAGGATTGCGGCATGGCCCTCGACCTGTCCGCAGGAATCCCGGTCACCTACCGCGACCCCGACGGGAACGAGATCGGGTTCGGCGGCGCTCCGCTGTGACCGGCTAGCGGCGGACCCGGGCGTCGTCGATGTCGACCGGGAGCACGGGTCTGCCGTCCACCGGTGGGGTCGGGCCCTCGGGAGCGGGCTGGATGCCGCCGGCGGCGATGCGGTCCAGGGCGGCGAGACCGGCGGCGTCGACCGTCCCGAAGACCGTGTAGTTGGGCAGCAGCCCGGAGTCGCCGTAGACCAGGAAGAACTGGCTGCCGTTGGTGTCCGGTCCGGCGTTGGCCATGGCGAGCACCCCGCGCGCGTACGTCTTCCGCGCTCCGGTGGAGTCGCCCGGCCACGGCGGCAGGTCGGTGGGCAGCTCGTCCTTGTACCGGTAGCCGGGCCCGCCTTCGCCGGTGAAACTCGGGTCGCCGCACTGCAGCACCTTCAGCCGGTCGTAGGCGGTCAGCCGGTGGCATGAGGTGGCGTCGTAGAACCTGTGCCGGACGAGGTGAACGAAGCTCTGCACCGTGCAGGGAGCCTTGGCCGGGTCGAGGGTCAGCCCGATGTCACCGTGGTCGGTCTCGAGGACCGCGGAGACCCGCCGGGTGGGAGTGCGGCGCGGATCCGGCGGCAGCGGCACCTTGCGCACGGCCGGCTCGTCCGGCGTCTCGGTGTAGCGGCACGGGCCCTTGGTGGTCCTCGGCGGCCTGTCTCCGGCCGGGGCCGCCGATGCGGGTACGGCTCCGGCCGCGACCAGCGAACCCGCTGCCACCGCGGACGCCGCGGCGCGTCCCGCACGTCGTAACAACACTCTGTCAGGCATATGGTGCTCCCTCGGGGATGATCGACGGGCTCCCTGTGATCTAACCGATCTGACAGGAGGCGTCAAGGGTGTGGTCCAGGAGTGCGGACCGTACGGCCCGGGGCGCTGCATGACCGTTCCGCATGGAGAACGAACCTCCGGGCTCTCCGTCTCCTGCCGCGGGAGGCCCGGCGGACGCGGCTCAGCAGGTGGGGGCGGCGGGAGCCGGGCGGCCGGCGCGCAGGAACTCCAGCCGCAGCTTCGGGCTGCGCGGGAGGAGGACCGCCACGCCGTCGGTGAAGTTCCACGTCTCCGGCAGGAAGACGTACTGGTCGGCGGACTGCACGATGAGCTTCAGCCCGTCGTAGCGGAACCGGTAGGCGGCCTTGCCGTCGCGGCAGGGGGTCTCGCGGACGCCGGGAATCGCCAGGCTGAGGCTGCTCTCGCTGTAGAGGACGGCGCTGGGCTGCTGGTCCAGGCGGGCCGCCAGCCGGTGCGCCCTCGTTCTTCCGGCGGCGGCGGCGTAGTCGCCCACGGCCCAGAACAGGCTGATGGCGACCAGCAGGAACACGATCGCCCACTCGGTGACCGCGGCCACGCCGGGCCTGCCGGCGGCCGGGTCGGAGCGCAGCCGCCTGGCGTAGGCCAGCAGGAGGACCCCCAGCGCCAGGCACAGCGGCGGGACCGCCAGGTAACGCTCCAGCACGGTGGCGGTGAAGATGCTGGCGATCCCGGCCAGCATGAGGACGAGGCCGACCAGCAGCATCGCGGGAACGGCGTACCGCAGCAGGCGGGGGCCGGTGCCGTCGGTGATGCGGGCGCGCAGCGCGGCATGCGCCCACAGGGCGGCCAGCCCGGCGAGAGCGGCCACCGTGAGGGGGACGAACAGCACGTTCTGGCTGCTCACCAGGTAGTCGGTGGCGGAGAAGCCGAGCACCGTGGCGTTGACCCCGAACTCGTGGAAGAGCCAGTGGGTGTGGTTCCAGCCGAAGAAGTACAGCAGGGCCGTCAGCAGGCTCGTCGGCGCGACGACGGCGCCCAGGAGCCGGGCCAGGGTGCCCAGCCCTGCCGTCTGCGGAGTGTGCGGGGCCTGCGGTTCGTCGCGGCCCGGTTCGGTCATGACGAGGTGGCCGTCGGCTGGGGCTCCCCGTAGTCCGGATCCTCGGTGGCGGGGTCCTCGGTGGCGGGGTCCTCAGTGCCCGGTTCCCCGGTGTCCGGGCTTTCCGGTTCTCCGGTGTCCGGCTCGGGCTCGGGCTCGGGCTCGGTCGGAGTCGACTCGCCGCCGGTCTCGCCGCCGGCGGAACAGCCCGCTCCGGATACCAGGACGGTGAGGGTCGCTCCTCGTTCCATCTGTGTGCCCGCCTCCGGATCGAAGCCCTGGAACGTGCACGACGGATCCTGGTCGTCGGCGTGCACCTCGACATCGAGATCCAGGCAGACGGTGCCGTCGTCGCAGTTCTGCCGGACCTCTTCGGCGACGATTCCATGGATCTCGTCAGCGCTGTCGAAGCTTGCTCCCGGTTCCGGGATGTCGGGCACGTCGACCGGCGAGATCGGCACCTGCCCGCCCTGGGATTCTCCGCCGTTCCGGCCGTTCTGATCGCCTTGGCCGTCTTGGCCGTTCCGGTCACCCTGGCCATCTTGGTCGCCTTGGCCGTTCCGGTCACCCTGCCCCTCTTGACCGTCCTGGCCGTTCTGGCCGTTCTGGCTGCTCGGAATGCTGGGAAAGCCCTCCCCGGCTCCACCGCCGCCGCACGCCACCGCCGGAAAGCAGAGCAGGAATGCGAGGGACAGCGCTGCCGGACGCCGTAGGCGTGACATGCCCCGCACCTCCATCGATAGGGATTTTTGCGTTTAGCAACCAATCTGTCACTATTGGTAATAAAATATGTGCCCGAAGCTTCGTGTCCGTAACCGGATTTCCGGTCGTCCGCATCGACGGTGGACGGCCGTGAGGCCGTGCGGGTCCATGCTCCGCCGGAGGCCGTGATCACGGTCGGCGGCGACCCGGATCCGGGTAAAGGTGGTCGGCTCCCCTTCCCGTACGGGGTAGGACAACCGGTGTCGACAGCCGGCTGCGGGTGTCGGGCCGACGGGGGCGAGGGACGGCATGCCGAACGGGGAGCGGGAAGAGTCGCTGGTGGTGTTGCTGGAGGACATCACCGCGATCTTCGATACCACTGAGGATCCGCGGTCGGCGGCCCAGGCGATGCTGTACGCGGTGCGTAAGATGACCGGCTGGCCGCTGGGCCATCTGTGGGTGCCCGACGGCCCCCAGGGCGCGTTCGTCTCCACCGGTATCTGGGCGGGGCCCGTCGAGCACTTCCCGCACCTGCGCGAGGCGGTGGCGGGGGCGCGACTGCCGGTGGGGGCGGGGGCTGTCGGCCAGGCGGTCGCCACGGGACGGCCGCTGTGGTCACGCGACCTCACCGGCGACCCCCTGTTCGCGCATGTTCATCATGACGCGGCGGCGGAGGCCAGGGCGGTGCTGACGGTGCCGGTGATGACCGGCGACGGTGCAGTCGCCGTACTGGAGTTCTTCTGCCCGGAGGCGCTCTCACCGGACGAGCCGCTTCTGCGGATCCTGGCCAGTCTGAGCCGCCAGATGGGCCGGGTGGCCGAGCGCTGGCTCGCCCGCCAGGAGACGCAGACCGTCAGACGCCAGCTGGAGCAGGTGATCGAAACGTCGGTGGAGGCCTTCGTCTCCACCGACGCAGACGAGCGCATCATCGGCTGGAACGCCGCCGCCGAGCGCATGTTCGGGCTGTCGCGTCAGCAGGCTCTCGGTAAGATCATGAGCCGGACGATCGTGCCGGTCCGCTACCAGGCCCTCTACCGGGAGGAGCGGGAACGCTTCCTGGCCACCGGCCGGTCATCGACGCTGGGACGGCGGCTGCAGGTGGCCGCGGTCCGCGCCGACGGCAGCGAGTTCCCGGTCGAGACGGTCATCTGGACCACCCGCGAAGCCGGGAGCTGGACCTTCAACGCCTTCCTGCACGACATCACCGACCGCCGCCGCGCCGAGCAGGCCCTGCGCCAGGCCTACACCCAGGAACAGGCCACCGTGGCGAGGCTGGAAGAACTGGACCACGCCAAGAGCACGTTCATCGACACCATCGGCCACGAGCTGAGCACCCCTCTGGCGGGGATCCTCGGCTACCTGGAGATCCTCACCACCAGCGATGACGACGCGCTGCCGGCCGACCGGCGCATGCGGATGATGCGAGCCGTGATCGGCAACGCCATGCGACTGCAGAAACTGATCGAGGACGTCCTCGCGGTCAACGCCACCGCCGGCAGACCCCGGAAGATCACTCCCAGGCCGACGACGGTGCAGGAGGTCCTCACCGAGGCGTTGCGCACGGCAGAGGCCGAAACCCGCTCCGGCGAGCATCCCGTCCGGGTGAGCGTCGAGACCGGCCTGCCTGCTCTGCACGCCGACCGCGAGCTGCTGGTGCGCGCGGTGAACGCGTTGCTGTCCAACGCGGCCAAGTTCTCCGTGACCAGTACCCCGATCACCGTGCACGCCTCACCCGCCGGCGACGCGGTGGCGATCGCCGTCAGCGACTCGGGGATGGGGATCGGCGCCGACGAACTGCCGCACGTCTTCGGCCGCTTCTACCGCACCGCCGCCGCCCGCCAGGCGGCGATCCAGGGCATAGGGCTGGGGCTGGCCATCGCCAAAGACATCGTCGAGGCCCATGGCGGCACCCTCACCGCCAGCAGCCTCCCGGGAGAGGGCTCGACCTTCACTCTCACCCTGCCCTGCTCGCGATCCGACCCTTGAAACCGTCGTGGGAGGCCCGGCGTCTCCGGAACCCGGCTGCGCGGAACGCGCCCGGCCCCGGTCCGGACGGCACCCGGCCCTGCCGCGGTCCGTGCGCCGCCGCCGAAAGGCGTTCCGAGAATCCACGCTTACGGCCCCTGACGCGGCGAGCGGTGGCAGGAACGGCGTCCCCCGGCCGAGCGGCTCCTCCGGGCTGACGCGACACGGTCCCGACCGGCCGCTTCGGGGCGTCCCGTGCGGTTCGCCGGAAACTACGCGACGATGACCCGGTGAGCGGAACTACCAGAGCGCGTTACCGGGTCATCTTGCTCGACGAGAACGCGAAGAAGATCAGCACGTTCCCCTTCCACGAGCTGCCCGCTCCGGGGCTGCAGTTCGAGGTGGGGGACGGCCGCTGGCGTGTGGTGGACGTGACACTGCATATCAGCCGGAACGAAGACGAGGTGCCCTACCTCGTCGAGTGCGAAGTCGTCCGGTCCGCCCGCCGGGGCTCCGGGACGGAACGCTGGGAGAAGATCACCTAAGGCGTGTTCCGCGAGAGGGCGGAACTCGGAGGGCCAGGGGCGGAAGCCGGGAGCGGTTCCCCCGCTCCGTACGGAGCGGGGGAACCGGAGCCGTTCACGTGAGGATCTGGACGTATCCGTCGGTTCCGTCAACGCGGATCCGCTGCCCGTCCCGGATCAGCCGGGTGGCCTGCTCCACACCCACGACGGCCGGCAGGCCGTACTCCCGCGCGATCACCGCCCCGTGTGTCATGAGGCCGCCCACCTCCGTCACCAGGCCGGCGGCGGTGACGAACAGGGGGGTCCAGCTGGGGTCGGTGTAGGCGGTGACCAGGATGTCGCCCGCCTCGAGGTCGGCTTGCGCCATGTCCATGACGACACGGGCGCGGCCCTCGACGGTGCCGGCCGAGACCGCGAGGCCGGCCAGCGCGCCGGGCGGGAAGTCGTCACGCCGGTACCGGCCGGTGACGGCCTCGCCGTCCGAGGTGAGGACCCGGGGCGGGGTGAGCGCCTCGTACGACCGGAACGCCTCCCGCCTTTCCCGGATGAGTCCGGCGTCCACCTCGCCGGTGCGCACGGCTTCCTGCACCTCCTGGAACCGGAGGAAGAAGACGTCCTCCTTCTCGCGCAGGGCGCCGGACCGGACGAGGCGGTCGGCTTCCCGCAGCAACGCCTGCTTGTAGACGAAGTAGCGGCTGACCATGCCGTACTTGGGGTACTCCCGGTATCCGGCGAAGGTGCGGGCGCGGTCGATCATCCGCTTGGTCTCCTCGGCCTTCTGCTCTCCGCGGGGCAGCGCGCGCAATCGTGTCAGCAGTTCCTGCTCTTTCCGCCGCGACTCCTGCCGCCCTTGTTCGAAGTGCCGCTTTCCGGCGCCCGACTCGAAGTTCTTGACGTTGCCGAGGACGGCGGGTACGAGCGTGGCGGGTTGCTCGCTCCAGCGGATTCTGGTGATGTCGATCTCGCCCGCGCAGCGCATGCCGTACTGGTCGAGGAAGCCCCGGATGGCGTCACACGCTTCCTGCCCGCCGTCCAGTCCGGCCAGCTCGTTCAGGAAGCCGTCGCCCTGCCGGCCTTCGTCCGCGACGCGGTGCAGGTACGCCACGACGTCCGCGTGCGGCCGGATGGTGTCCGCGACGTCGAGGAGCGCCAGCCCCATCTCCGACGTGACGTTGCGGGGGACGGACTGCATGAGCGCGCCGGCCGCGTTCTTCTCACCCAGCCACGCCTCGAGGCGGTCGTTGAGCCACCAGGCCGCCTCCATCCCCGCCATGATCACCTGGAAGCTCTGCGGATCGAACAGGAGGCGCCTCATCTCTGCGATGTCGGCCAGGATGAAGTCGAACAGCGCCGGCCCGGACAGGCCCTGGATCTCGCGCTGCAGGGTGGCGACGGACGCCTGATTGCGTCGGATCAGCCGGGTGACGACGGCCGGATCGGTCTCGATCGGGGCGGGCGGGTCACCGGCGGGCGCCGCGCCGGGACCTTCGCCGGGAAACGGCCGGACGAAGTCGCCGCGGTCCAGGACGCTCTGGAGCGCGTCCGCGATCAGCGGGTCGGACTTCCCCAGGTTCTCGAAGAGGTCCGCGCGGCCCGCGGGCGTCGCCAGGGCGGGAGCCACGTCGACGAACAACCGCCCGCCCGCCTCGTGCATCGGCCGCGGGGTCGTCAGCTGCCACAGGGAGAGTCCCAGCGGCTTGATCGCGTCGGTCATCATCTGCTGGTGGCCGACGGAGACGTAGACGTGGTTCTCCTGGTCGTCGGCCGCGGGGATCGGGAACAGGGTGGTGATCGGCCGGCTCTGGACGATGTGGAAGTCGTCGCCGGCCAGGCACCACTCGATGTCCTGGGGCCGGCCGAAGTGCGCTTCGATCCGCCGTCCCAGTCGCACCAGGCGCACGACCTGGGCGTCCGTCAGGGCCGGCTGCGTCTGCCGCCGCGGCTCGACCGGTGCGTCCTGGGTCCCGCCTCCCGGCGACGCCCGGACGAGCCGCGGCTTGACGGCGACCGCCGTGGCGACGACCCGGTCGTCGCGCACCGTGTAGACGTCCCCGGAGACCAGACCGGAGACGAGCGCCTCGCCGAGTCCCCAGCCGGCTTCCACGGTGGCGACCTTCCGGTTCGAGGTCACGGGGTCCGCGGTGAAGAGGACCCCGGCCGCGTCCGGGAAGACCATCTGCTGGACGACCACGGCCATCCGTACCTTCCGGTGGTCGAAGCCGTTGCGGCACCGGTAGGCCACCGCCCGCTCGGTGAACAGCGAGGCCCAGCACCGCCGGACGTGCCGGAGGACCGCCGCCGGGCCCACGATGTTCAGGTACGAGTCCTGCTGGCCGGCGAAGGACGCGGTCGGCAGGTCCTCGGCCGTCGCGCTGGAACGCACCGCGTAGGAGGCGCGCTCCCCGAGCCGGGCGAGCGACCCGCCGATCGCCGCCGCAAGGTCGTCGGGGATCGCGGCGCCCTCGACGACGCGTCGGATGTCGGCGCTCAGGGTGCGGATCGCCGCCCGGTCGTCCGGTTCCACGCGCGACAGCAGGTCGAGCCGAGCGCCGATCGACGGCGCCTCGGCCACGACCCGCCGGAAGGCGTCCGTCGTGACGCAGAAGCCGCCCGGTACGCGGATGCCGTCGATTCGCGAGAGCTCGCCCAGGTGCGCCCCCTTCCCGCCCACATCTGCGACGTTCGTCGAGTCGATCTGCTCGAAACCCAGCACGTAACCCAATTCCGTTGCTCCATCGTTCATCGGGCCGGTTGGCAACGGGCAGTATGAATGATTTTCTGACGCCTCATGAGGTGTGCGAATCTGATATAAAGTGAAAATGGCGGGGAGTGGCGCGTGCTGTGCAGCGCGGGCCGTGTGGACACACGTGATCCTGTCACTCCCTCCGATGCCGTGACCGCGTCGTCCCGGCCGTGCCGCTGCAGGCCGGAGGCCCCTGGCCGAAGGGCGGCCCCTTTCCGTCTCCGGACGACTCTACGCCTGGTCCGCGAAACGCCCGCTCGGCTGGTCCGCGACGGCGGGTGCGGGAGCGGCCGGCCCGTTTCTGCGATTCGGGCCTGTGATCATGCTGTGACCGGCGGGCGGCGTGCCCGGGGTGGAAGGGGCGCGGTCACAGCGGTCACAGGAGGGCCTTCCGGACGGAGACCAGGTAGTCGTCGACGGTCCGCCGGTCGGGCGCCGCGGGCAGGGCGCCCGTGTCGCCGAGGTCGTCGAAGGCGGCGGAGAGCTCCGCCCTCCAGCGCTCCACCTCCGCCCAGGACAGCTCGCCCCGCCGCAGCGCCAGCAGCCGGTCGCGGTGCTCGTCCATGCGTACGAGCGGCTCCCCCTCGCGGGCCAGGTGCAGTCCGCTGACCAGCAGTCTGATCATGTGCATGGCCTGCTTCCACTTCGGCCGCCGGGGGTCCAGCCGGCGGAACTGCGCGGCGGCGTAGCCGGTGAAGGTCTGCCGGGCGCGCGCCGACAGGAACGCGCGCCGGATCGAGAGCAGGTCCTCGCCCGCCGGGGCGACGTGCTCCACGAGCGGCGACCACAGGCACTCCAGCACCGTCGGGTTGGCCTCCAGTGCCAGCGCGCAGAACCGCTCGACCTCCCAGGAGAACTGCTCCGGCGCGGGACCCTCGACGTGGGTCGGCGGCTTGTCCAGCCGCCAGAACAGAGGGGTCGGCACGGCGAAGACGCCGCGCCGGTCCACGTCGGACTCCGCGGTCTCCAGCCCGTAGGCGCGGGAGCCGGTCACCACCGACAGGATCAGGTGGTCCGGGACGAAGCGGGTTTCCATCCGTCCACCCTGCCAGCCGTACGTCACCGGCCGGTACGGGTTTTCCGGGCAGGCCGGTACGGCGCCGCTCCCGCGCGACGCGATCTCCCGAAAGGGTAAAAAATGATCAAATAGGTCGTTACCTGCATATTCCCCTATGATGATGCGCCATTGCCAGTTGTTGGTCCTTTTATCATCATTCGGTACATAAGTGAGTGAACGTGATCTTCTGATGCGTACTTCCACCGACGCCAGGGAGATCGGCCGATACGACTACGGGCGCTTCAGCAGGCTCGCCGGGGCCCTGACCGAGCCCGAGCCGGGAGTGCCCTACCGCGTCCGGTACCGCTCGCTGCTGGCGGGCGAGCCGCACCGGGTCCGGGCCGTGCTGCTGATGGTCGCCGCGCTCGTCGTGGAGTTCACCCTGATGGTCTGGCTGCTCCTGCCCGAGCACTGGACGGTCCGCCCCGACCCCTACGGCGGGGTGCCGTGGTACCTGCCCGCGGCCGACCGGGTGATGCTCGTCACGATCGCCCTCATCGAGATCTTCCGCCTGGTCAGCGTGGTCTCCAACGTGCACGCCATGCTCACCGCCCGCGACCCGGTCCCGGTGACGCCCGAGCCCTGCACGCGGGTCGCCTTCATCACCACCTGCGTGCCCGGCAAGGAGCCGCTGGAGATGGTCCGTGCGACCCTGACCGCCGCCACGAAGATCCGCCACGACGGCGTGCTCGACGTCTGGCTGCTCGACGAGGGCGACGACCCCGAGATGAAGGCGCTCTGCCGCGAGCTCGGGACACGCCACTTCTCCCGCAAGGGCGTGCAGGCGTGGAACCGGCCCGCCGGGCCGTACCGTGCCAGGACCAAGCACGGCAACTACAACAGCTGGCTGGCCGAGCACGGCTACGGCTACGACTTCTTCGTCTCCGTCGACACCGACCACGTGCCGCTGCCGGAGTTCTGCGAGCGCATGCTCGGCTACTTCCGCGACCCGCGGGTGGCCTTCGTCGTCGGGCCGCAGGTCTACGGCAACTACGACTCCGAGGTCACCAAGGCGGCCGAGAGCCAGCAGTTCCTGTTCCACTCCCTGATCCAGCGGGCCGGCAACCGCTACGGCGCGCCGATGTTCGTCGGCACCAACAACGCCGTGCGGATCCGCGCGCTCAAGCAGATCGGCGGCCTGTACGACTCGATCACCGAGGACATGGCCACCGGCATCGAGTTCCACCGGGCCCGCGTACCGGAGACCGGGGAGCGGTGGATGTCGGTCTACACCCCCGACGTGCTCGCGGTCGGCGAGGGGCCGTCGTCGTGGACCGACTTCTTCACCCAGCAGCTGCGCTGGAGCCGCGGCACCTACGAGACGCTGCTCACCCAGTTCTGGAAGGCGGCCTTCCGGCTCTCCCCGGGACGCCTGTTCAACTACCTGCTGATGGTGACCTTCTACCCGATGTCCGCACTCAACTGGCTGCTGGCCGGGCTGAGCGCGATCCTGTTCATGACCGTGGGCGGCTCCGGCGTCACCGTGCCCATGGACGTGTGGCTCATGCTGTACGGCGACGCCGCCCTGCTGCAGGTCATGCTCTACACCTGGAACCGGCGGCACAACGTCAGCCCGCACGAGCCGGAGGGCTCCTCCGGGGTGGCGGGCATGGTCATGTCCGCGCTGTCGGCGCCGATCTACGTGGCGTCGCTGGCCGGGGCCGTGCTGCGGCGGCCGAGCAGGTTCGTGGTGACCCCCAAGGGCGACTCCGCCAGCCCCGACCGCGTCGCCACCTTCCGCATCCACCTGTGGTGGGCGGGGATCTTCGGCGGCGGGCTGCTGCTCAGCGTCTTCTGGACCGGCCGCACCCACCTCGTCATGACGCTGTGGGCGGTCCTCGCCCTGGCGATCTGCCTGGGCCCGCTGGGGACCTGGCTGTGGACCACCCGGAGGAGCCGATGAGCCGCCTGCGCAAGAACCTGGCCGCCGCCGCCGTGGTGGGGGTGATCGTCGCGGTCAACCTGCCCGCCGTCTCCGGTTTCGCGAGCCGGGCCTGGCACGACTTCCGGATCAACCAGGACGACTACAAGGCGCGCAACGGCCACTGGCGGTTCCTGGACGTCCCCGCGGAGTTCAAGGTCAACGCCATCCACGCGGCGCTGCTGCGCACCGGCAAGGTGCTGATCATCGCGGGCTCCGGCAACAACGCCGCCGGCTTCGCCGAGGGCACCTTCAAGACCATCCTCTGGGACCCCGCCAAGGAGGGGCGGCCGGGGGAGTTCGCGCATGTGGACACGCCGGTGGACTTCTTCTGCGCCGGCCACGTCCAACTGCCCGACGGCAAGCTCCTGGTCGCCGGCGGGACGCTCCGCTTCGAGGTGCTGGCGGACAAGGTCGAGCGGGCCGGCGGGGCGCTGGTGGTGAAGAACGAGGACCCCGACGCCAGACCCAGGCACCTGCACCCCGGCACCGTGGTCACCGCCCCGGACGGGCGGCTCTACCGGACCACCGCGCACATCACGGTCCCGCCCGCCCGGAAGATCGAGACCGGTGTGCCGGGGAAGGTCCGCGTCGTGCCCAGCGAGACGAAGGTCTTCGCCGAAGCCCTGGTCGAGGGCGCCGGCGGCGTGTTCACCCCCGCCGGGGGCATGGCCAAATACGAGATCCGGGGACTGAGGGGCAGGGAGAGGCGCAACCTGTACGCCATGGGCGGCGCCATGACCCTGGTCAAGCAGGACTTCCAGGGCATCAGGGACGCCTACGAGTTCGACCCCGTCACCGAGCGCTACATCAAGGTCAGGGACATGCGGGAGGGCCGCTGGTACCCGACCCTGACCGCGCTGCCCGACGGCAGGGTGATGACGGTCTCCGGCCTCGACACCGTGGGCCAGGTCACCCGGGACAACGAGATCTACGACCCACGGCGGAAGGTCTGGCTGAAGGGGCCCAGGAAGTTCTTCCCCACCTACCCGGCGCTGTTCCTGCTGGCCGACGACACCCTCTTCTTCTCCGGGATGAGCGCCGGGTACGGCCCCGGCCAGCTGGAGCTGCGCCCCCCGGGCATCTGGGACTACAGGGCCGACACCGACCGGATCGTGCGTACTCCCACGGGCGACGCACCCGACGAGAAGGAGGCCTTCACCCCCGTCCCCGGCCTGCCCGAGCCCGAGCTCAACGAGACGGGCGCCTCGGTGCTGCTGCCCCCGGCGCAGGACCAGCGGGTCATGGTGATGGGCGGCGGCCCCGTCGGCGAGGGCGAGCCGGGGGAGAAGACCGCCACCGACCGGACCGCCATCATCGACCTCACCCGGCCCTCGCCCCGCTACGAGCGGGGTCCCGACCTGTCCCACCCCGTCCGCTACCCCTCGGCCGTCCTGCTCCCCGACGACACCGTGTTCTCCTTCAACGGGTCCGGCGACTACCGGGGCCGGGGCGCCAGCGACGTGCTGCGCGCGGAGATCTACCGCCCGGAGACCAACAGCTTCCACGAGGCCGCCACCCCCGCCGTGGGCCGCAACTACCACGCCGAGGGGCTGCTGCTGCCGGACGGCCGCGTGCTCAGCATGGGCTCCGACCCGCTCTTCTCCGACAAGGACGGGTCGGTCCCCGGTGTCTTCGACCAGCGTGTCGAGATCTACACCCCGCCCTACCTGCACAACGGCGAGCAGCGGCCGGTCATCACCGGTGGGCCGCAGGAGCTCCTGCCGGGCCACCGGTTCGGCTTCAAGACGCCCGACACCGGCCGCATCCGGGAGATGCGGCTGATGCGGCCCAGCGCCGTGACCCACGTCACGGACGTCGAGCAGCGCTCCGTCAAGCTCGACTTCAGGGCCGCCAGGACCGGTGTGATCGTCACGGTGCCGCGGAACCCCGCTCTCGTCCCGCCCGGCTGGTACATGCTGTTCGCGGTGACGGAGAACGGGACCCCGTCGCAGGCCCGCTGGGTGCACGTCCAGGGAGCACGATGAACGGGTACGGCCTGGCCGCCGCGGCCCTCGCGTTCGCCCTCGCGACCGCCTCGTGCTCCGGCGGCCAGCCGCCCCCGGGCGGTTCCGGCGGGACGCGGTTCTACGTGGACCCGGAGAGCGCGGCCGCCCGGGAGGCCCGCACGCTGCAGGAGCAGGGCAGGTCCGCCGACGCGGCGCTGATCCGCAGGATCGCCGACCGGCCGAACGCGATCTGGATCGGTGACGCCGACCCCCGCGACCGGGTGGAGCGGATCACCGCCGCGGCCGAGCAGGCCGGCCGGGTCCCCGTCCTGGTGGCCTACCACATCCCCGACCGGGACTGCGGGCGGTTCTCGGCCGGCGGCGCCGGCGGGGCGGACGAGTACCGGACGTGGATCGCGCGCTTCGCCGAAGGCCTCGGCGACCGGCCCGCCTGGGTCGTCGTGGAGCCCGACGCGCTGGCCCACGTCCTGGACTCCTGCACCCGGGGCGGCCGGGCGGACGAGCGCCTGGACCTGCTCCGGCACGCGGTGACGACGCTGAAGCGGCGGCCCGCCGCCCGGGTCTACCTCGACGCGGGCAACGCCGGATGGGTCCGGGACCCGGCGGCCTGGGCCGGGCCGATGAGACGGGCGGGGGCGGCCGAGGCCGACGGCTTCGCCTTCAACGTCAGCAACTTCTTCACCGTGGAGGAGAGCGTCGCCGTCGCCGACCGGCTCTCCGCCGCGCTCGGCGGCGCCCACTACGTGATCGACACCTCGCGCAACGGCCGCGGACGGCTGCCCGGGGCGACGGGTGACGAGGCCTGGTGCAACCCGCGCGGGCGGGCACTGGGCGCGGAGCCGACGACCGCGACCGGGCGGGAACGGGTGGACGCCTTCCTGTGGGTCAAGCGTCCGGGGGAGTCCGATGGCGAGTGCCACCGGGGGGAGCCCGGAGCGGGTGACTGGTTCCCGGACCGTGCCCTCGAACTCGCCCGCAACGCTCGGTAGCGGTCGGTCCGCTGCGTGGGGCCTGCCCCTTGCTGCGCGGGCGAGCCGGAGCAGTGATCCGCGGGCGTCAGCGCCTCGTCCGGCGGACGCCGCCGCCGACCGCCTCGCCGGGCTGCTGGAAGGCCGGGCACCTGTGCAGGGTGGTCTTCTCGCTGCGTTCCCGGTTCGGATGACGAAGTGATGTGCCCGGCCTCCAGCGAGGAGGCCGGGCACATCATGCCAATGGCGTCAGGCCAGCGGGATCGCGTCCAGGACGCGGGTGGGAATCACCTGCACCCCGCTGGACCGGCTCGCTGGCGTTCTGCGCCCGCCGTTGATCAGCCATACCGCCGCCGAGTCGGGCGACTTGACGTAGGTGCCGTCGGCGATGTCGGTCGTCAGGCCGTCCCATACGCGGGCCGGGATGACCTGCCGGAGTTTGCCGCCGTAGCCGGCGGCCTGCAACTCGGCCATGGTGTGGAAGTCGACCCGGGCCTTTCCCACGACGGCCGCCTCGGACGTGGCGCCGGCCTTCGCGATGCGCGTGCCGTCGGCGATCTGTTTGGTCAGGCCGTCCCAGACGCGGGCCGGGATGACCTGGCGCGGTTCGTCTTTGTAGCCGGAGGCGATGAGTTCGTCCATGGTGTGGAACTCGACCTTGGCTCCGCCGACGATCGCCGCTTCGGACGTGGCGCCGGCCTTCGCGATGCGCGTCCCATCACCGATCTGTGTCGGCAGCGCGTCCCAGACCCGGCCTGGCACGATCTGCATGGGCTTGTCGGCGTAGCCTGCCTGGGTGAGTTCGTCCATGCTGATGAAGGGGATCTTCGCGCCGCCGACGATCGCGGCCTGGCTGGAGGAGTCGGCGTCCTTGATGCGCGTCCCATCACCGATCTGCGTCGGCAGCGCGTCCCAGACCCGGCCTGGCACGATCTGCATGGGCTTGTCGGCGTAGCCTGCCTGGGTGAGTTCGTCCATGCTGTTGAACGCGATCTTCGCGCCGCCGACGATCGCGGCCTGGCTGGAGGAGTCGGCGTCCTTGATGCGCGTCCCATCACCGATCTGCGTCGGCAGCGCGTCCCAGAC
>NZ_JACHJJ010000021.1:144195-170023 GCF_014203605.1 Thiemannella venezuelensis
ACGCGGGCCGGCACGACTTGAGTCGGTCTGGGGCCGTATCCGGCGGCTTCCAGTTCGGCCATGCTATGGAACGGGATCTTCGCACCGCCGATGATTCCGCCCTGGCTGGACGAGCCCGCCTTCCTGAGCCGCGTCCCGTCAGCGATTTTCGTCGGCAGCGCCTTGAACGCGCGTGCCGGAATGGCACGAACGATGCGGCCCCAGTCGTTGCCGTAGCCGGCGTCGACGACCTCCTGCGGATTGGCGAACTCCACCCGCGCGCCGCCGACGATGCGCGCCACCGCGGTTCCCGGCCCCTGCACCAAGGTGCCGTCATCGGGGATGTCGGGACGTAGCTCATTGAACGCCCTGATGGGGATGGCCCTGACCTTGGAGCGCCAGTCGTTGCCGTAGCCGGCGTCGATGACCTCCTGCGGATCGGCGAAATTGATCCGGGCGCCGCCGACGACCTGGGCAACGGGAGTGGAGACCCCGCCTCCGGTGCCCTGCACCAGGGTCATGTCGGCCGGGACGCGCGAGCGGGCGTTGAACGCCCTGGCCGGGACGCCGCGGACCAGGCTCCGCCAGTTCGCGCCGTAGCCGACGTCGATCACTTCCTGCTCGCTGGCGAACGGGATGATCGCGTTACCCACGACCATCGCCACCGGGGTGGACACCCCCCCGGACGCGCCCTGGATCAAGGTGTTGTTGGCGGGGTCGAAGCCCAGCAACTGGTAACTGTGGGCACTGATCGCGACCACGCGGGAGGCCCAGTCGCCGCCGTAGCCGGAGTCGATGACCTCCTGCGGATCGGCGAACGGGATGAGCGCGCCGCCCACCGTCACCGCTACGGGCAGATCGACGCTCCCGGCCTTGGCCTGGACGAGGTGGCCGTCGGCGGGACGCTGGTTCATGTGCTCACGGGCGTCGATCGACCAGTCCGACACCTTCACCGGGCTGCCGCAGGTCACGGGTGCGGCGCAGGTGTCCTGCCACAGAGGCGCACCGCCGACGAACAGGTAGATCCGGCCCCGCTGGTCCACGGCTGTGGAGCCGTTGCGCGGTGTGGCGGGTCCGGCGTTGATCACCGCTTGAGTTGTGGGCCGCGACTGCGGCCGGCAGATGTCGTCCGCGCAGGTCGCCTGCCAGACGGGCGCTCCGCCGACCATCTTGTAGATGCGCTTGGTGTCGGTGGTGGCCAGCACCGTGCCGTCGGCCAGGCCGTGGACGGAGGTCACCGGCTGAGGAGCCGGGGGCTGGGGAGGCGCGGTCCCGCCGGGCGCCGGTCCGCCGCCGCCCCCGTACGTGAACTGCCAGTGCCTGCACACACTGTGCGGGTCCTTGTCCGCGTCCCACACGCATACTCCGGAGCTGTCCGGGAACGCGGCCGTTGCGATCAGGGTATTCCCGCACAGGTATCCCGATGGCGTGACCCACTGGCGATAGACGTTCCTCACCTGCATCAGCGCATACTGCTGAGCGAACTTGAACTGTCCCTTCGCGGTAGTGACCGTGACGGTGCGGGTGAAGCTGTCGTTCAGGGCCTCCGTGTCCTGGTAACCCACCTCACCGCCGAGCTCGATGACTTTCCCGAATGAGAGATCCGCCGAACCCTTGTACTGCCATGTCGCCGTCGCTTGGACGCCTTTCGTGAAGGCCAGCGTCTCGCTCACTGCCTCGTCGTTGTTGCCGACCCGGTACTTCTCCTCCCCGCTGAGCTTGATGTAAGGGCTGTCACTGACCACCTTCTCGCGCATAGTGATATAGGAGCACTTGTCGTGCGCCCAGTCGGCTCTGGCCGCTGTGGGATCGATCAGCCAGATGGACCCGGAGGCCACGAGGAGTGCGAGGACGGATAAAAGGCTTCTGAGCTTTAACATCTGCTTCCTGAGTCTCAAGGACCGGCCGGCTCCCGGAAACATGTCGAATGCCGGCGCCAGCGGCCGTCTGCGGTGTGTGCGGTCAGCTCGAAAGGACTACCGACCACAGAGTGGGCACGAGAACGGATCATTCGTGCACGGCGGTAAGCGGGCCGGCGTCGCCGCCGGCGGGAGGTGACGTCGTACGAGCCGCCTCAACACGATCCCCTTTCCCGCAAGAATGCGTGAAGCCGGACGTCGGGCCAGGCTGACGTGTGCGTTCGATGCGATCGACGCGCCGCCATGGCCGGAGCCGAACTGCGACATGAGGCCGGGCCGTCCTTTCCCCGTCGGAAAGCCGGCCCGCTCACTGTC
Source organism: Thiemannella venezuelensis (assembly GCF_014203605.1). GTDB lineage: Bacteria > Actinomycetota > Actinomycetes > Streptosporangiales > Streptosporangiaceae > Planomonospora_A > Planomonospora_A venezuelensis. Next base: position 146,409 of record NZ_JACHJJ010000021.1, read on the forward strand.
GCAGGAAGAAACCACGCGCCGCGAGGCTTGTAAGTTCTGGCTTAACCGCGCCGCTCAGCGCCTCGTACGGCGGCGCGGTGACATGTTGTGACGGCGATACCGATGCCTGAGCGGGGGAGCGGATGCACCGGATTCATTTCACCGCCGACGATGTGGCGCGGGTGCGGGTGGCACCGACGCTGGGCCCCATGGCCGAGACCCTGTTCAGCCTGCACGCGCTGCGCGGGCGCACCGAGGAGGCGATGTTCGGTGCGTGGCGGCGCCGGGTGCGCGGTGGCCTCGACTCGCGGTCCGCGGTCCTGGCCGCCATCACACCCGCCCGGAAGCCGGCGTTCGACATGGTCTTCCTGGCGGGACCCAGCCGGGATCTGGCCGAGAGCGCCGAGACCTTCCTGGCCAGCCCGCGCCAGGCCGTACGGGCGGAACTGGACTTCTACGCGGGCCAGCACAGCCGGGTGCCGGCCGCGCTGGCGGGGCTCGTCGACACCCTCGCCGTCCGGCGAGAGGTCCTGTCCACGGTGGACGCCTACCACCGTGCCGCCATCGGCCCTCATTGGACGGGTATACGGGCGCACCTTGACGCTGAGCGCGCCCGGCGCGGCGCGATCCTGCTCGACCGGGGCATCGACGGTCTCCTGTCCGGCCTGCACCCGAAGATCCGATGGACGCCGCCGACCCTCCACGTCGACTGCGGCGACCGGTTCGACGCCGACTTCACCCTCGACGGGCGGGGCCTGCTGCTGGTGTCGTCGTTCTTCCTGCGAGCCCCGTCGGTGATGTACGACCCGAGAAACCCCGCCGACTGCATCGTGATCTACCCGGCCGCGCTCGGCGTCGACCATGCCGCGGGCATCTGGACGGCCGGTACATCGACGCAGGCGCTGGCCAACCTCCTCGGCCGCACCCGCGCGTCGGTGCTCACCGCCATCGCCGACGGCGTGACCACCACCGGGGCCCTGGCCCGTAGCCTGGACGTCTCGTCAGCGGCGATCAGCCAGCACACCACCGTGCTGCGCGAGGCAGGCCTGATCACGACCCGCAGGCATCACAACAACGTCCTGCACAACCCCACCCGGACGGGCCTGACCCTCCTCGACCGCGACCACACCCACCCGACTACCTGAAACCGGCCGCCCCGGAGTCTCGACCCTGCCGCCCGACAGGGCGAAGACGCGGCCACCCCCCGGGTTGCGCGGGAGAGGGTGTGACAGCGCCGCTGATCGTGGCGGGCATCGGGCCACTGGCCGACCGGGGCCGGGCCCTCGTCCTCCGCGCCGATCCGCGGCTCCGGGGAGACTCGCCCGGGAAGGAGACGGGATCTCCCATGTCCGCCGCGATCGTCCCGTCGCGGAGATTCGGAGGCTACCGGGGCGCCCGGCGGAATTCGAGAACCGAGTAGCGTTCGATTCGTTATATTCCGGATCTTGCGGGAGAAGATCCGGACGAGGAGATTGACGGCAGTTGTCAGATCTCCATCGGCTTTCGGAGCAACCCTCATGACCAGATGGAAGACCATCCTGCTCGCCCTGGCGGTGGCCGTCCCTGCGGGCGCCCTGCCCGCGGCGGCCGTACCCGCCGCGGCCGCGTCACCCGTGCCGCCGCCCGCCTCGCCCGCGCCACCCGCGCCGATCGAGAACGGCGAGACCCAGCCCGTCTACTCCCGGGCCGACGCCCTGACCGAGACCGTCTTCGTCGAGGTCGCCGGGACCGACAGCGACGCCGACGGCCGCCCCGACCGGGTCGCCGTCGACATCATGCGGCCCAAGGAGACCGCCGAGGGCCTGAAGGTCCCGGTCATCATGGAGGCCAGCCCCTACTACGCGGGCGGCAACGACGTGGCCAACCACGTCGTCGACCTCGACGGCTCCGACCCGGCCGGCATGGAGTACCGCCGCAACAAGTTCAACGACCTGCGCGAGGAGATGTTCGGCCAGGCCGAGGACCCGGCCGCCGCCCGCGCCGCCGCCGGCCCCTTCCCCGGCTACTACGATAATTTCTTCGTTCCGCGCGGCTACGCGATCGCGCTGGTGGAGAACGTCGGCTCGGGCCGCGCCACCGGCTGCCCGACCACCGGCCTGCCCAACGAGACCGCCGGGCCCAAGGCCGCGATCGACTGGCTCAACGGCCGGGCGAAGGGCTTCGACGCGGCGGGCAACGAGATCAGGGCGGACTGGTCCACCGGGAACGTCGGAATGATCGGCGTCTCCTACAACGGCACCCTGCCCAACGCCGTCGCCGCCACCGGCGTGCGCGGCCTGAAGACCATCGTGCCGATCGCGGCCATCTCCTCCTGGTACGACTACTACCGCGCGGGCGGCGGCGTCGTCGCCCCCGGCGGCTACCAGGGAGAGGACGCCGACGTGCTCGCCCGCTACGTCCTGACCAGGCAGAACGGCCAGGAGGTGTGCGGCGCGCTGATGGACCGGATCGAGCAGGACCAGGACCGCGTCACCGGCGACTACTCGCGCTTCTGGCACGAGCGCAACTACCTGCCCGACGTGCGCAAGGTCCGGGCGAGCGTCTTCCTGGTGCACGGCCTCAACGACTGGAACGTCAAGACCGAGCAGGCCGTGCAGTGGTGGGACGCGCTGGCCAGGCACGGTGTGCCGCGCAAGATCTGGCTGCACCAGGGCGCGCACTTCAACCCGTTCTCCTTCGCCCAGCGCAACGCCGAGTGGCTGCGCCAGCTGCACCGCTGGTTCGACTTCCACCTGTACGGCCTGCGCAACGGCATCATGGACGAGCCGCAGGCCGACGTGGAGCACGGCCCCGGCCAGTGGGCCCAGCACGCGGCCTGGCCGCTGCCCGGCACCCGGGACGTACGGCTCCGCCTGGCCGCCGGCACCGCGGGGCAGAACGGCACCCTGAGCCCGCACCGCCGCCACGGCCACGCCGTGGAGTCCTTCACCGACCAGAACACGCGCACCGCCGAGCAGCTCGCCGAGAACGCCACCGCCACCGACCCGAACCGCCTGGCCTACCTGTCGGAGCCGGTGGCCAGGGACGTCCGGCTCTCCGGAACCCCGGAGGTCTCGGTCAGGGCGGCCTTCAAGAACGGGCGCTCGCCCTACCTGACCGCGCTGCTGGTCGACTACGGCACCGACGCCCGCGCCTACGGCCGGGTCGCCTACGGGACCACCCCGGTCTGCTACGGACAGGGCGTCCCCGGCGACACCGGCTGCGCCCGCCTGGCCGAGCACGTCACGGTCACCGCCCCCTTCAAGATCATCACGAGGGGGTGGCTGGACGTCCGCAACCGGAACTCCGAGTCCCGGACCGAACTGCTGCGCGAGGGCCGGTTCTACGACTTCGACGTCGCCCTCCAGCCGAGCGACTACGTCGTCAAGGCCGGGCACCGGATCGGCGTCGTGCTCATCTCCACCGACTACGACTTCACCCTCCGCCTGCCCGCGGGGACGGAGGTCTCGGTCGAGCCCGGCGACAGCTCGGTCACGCTCCCGCTGGTCGGCGGGCGCTCGGCCCTGGGCTGACCGAACCGCCGGGACCGTACGGCGCCGCACTCGCCCGCGGCGCCGTACGGTCCCCCGCGACAGGCACGACCCCGTACGACCAGGACCCCGTACGACCAGGACCCCGTACGGCGGGCGCGGCGCCGCCCGGCGGCTTGACGGCGTGCCGGGCCGCTGATGTAGTGAGCCGCTGTACGCGCCGTTCAGGAGGTTCGCCGATGGAGCGCCGGAGCGGCTGGGGGCCGCTCGCACTCGCCGTCGCCGGGCTGCTCGCCGCCGGACTCGCCGCGGGCTGGATCGACCGCGGCGGAGGCTTCGGCCTGGGCGACACGCTCGGCTTCGACCTCACCCTCGGCCGTCCGGCCCCGTCCGGGACCGGCGGCCCTGAGAACGACCCGCCCCCGTCCGGCGGCGACGCGCTCGGGGAGTTCTCCTTCTGGACCGTGGTCGTCGCCGGGGCCGCGATCGCCGCACCGGTGATCGTCATGCTCGTCAGGATGATCCTCCGCGCCCGGGACGGGACCGCCGCCCGGCCCGGCCCGGTACCGGCTCCGGGTGAGCCGGAGGCGGCGGACCGGGCCGGAGAGGTGCGCGAGGCGCTCAGGGCAGGGCTGGCCGGCCTCGACGCCGGGGACGACCCGCGCCGCGCCGTGATCGCCTGCTGGCTCCGGCTGGAACACACCGCCGCCGGGGCCGGGACCCCGCGTGCGGCCGCCGACACCTCCTCCGACCTGGTCGCCCGGCTGCTGGCCGCGCACCGGGTCGGGCCGGGGGCGCTGGACCGGCTCGCCTCCGCCTACCGCCGGGCCCGCTACAGCCCGCGCGAGGTGGACGGCTTTCTGCGGGAGGAGGCCCGGCGGGCGCTGGCCGAGGTGGACGCGGAGCTGGCGTCGTGACCGGGCCGCCGGGGCGGTCACCCGGTGAGGGTGAGACGACCGGGCCGGGACGGTACGCCGGGCGAAGGGCCGCAAGGCGAGGCGACGGGAGGGAAGGGGAGGCGTGATCGGACTGCTGTGGCACGCCGCCGTGCTGGCGGCCGCCGGGATCGCGGCCTTCCTCCTGCTGCGGCGGATCCCGGCCGGAGCGCCCCGGACGCCCGCCGCCGAGCCGGAACCGCCTTCGGTGCCCGCGCAGACGTTCGCCGAGATCCGCTGGTGGGAGCGGCGGCTGGCCTCCGCCTGGGACGACCCCGGCAAGTACCCCTCGCTGGTGCGGGACCGGCTCGCCGACCTGGCCGCCGAACGGCTCCGCCTGCGGCACGGGGTGGGGGACCCGGCCCGCGCCGTGGAGATCCTCGGAGACGACCTCCACCGGCTGCTCACCGCTCCGGACGCGGCGCCCCCCACCCGGGCCGAACTGGCCCGCCTGATCACGCGCATCGAGGAGATATAGCCGTGCGGCTCCTCCGTCCCGGAAGGGAACGGCCTACCGGCTCCCCGACCGGGAAGGGCGGCGGCCGGGTCCCGGCCGTCGCCGGACCCGGGAGCCGTGACAGGGCAGCGATTCCCCCGCCGGGCGGACCCGGCGGTTTCCCCGATAGGAGAACCATGGAGCTCGCCGAGGTCGGCAGGAACGCACGAGAGGTGCTCGACCGGGTCAACACCGTCGTGGTCGGCAAACGCGACGCCCTGGAGCTGGTGCTGGCCGGGATCCTGGCGGGCGGGCACGTCCTGCTGGAGGACTTCCCCGGCCTGGCCAAGACCCTCACCGCCCGCTGCTTCGCGCAGACCCTGGGCCTGGACTTCGCCCGCCTGCAGTTCACCCCCGACCTGCTCCCGGCCGACGTCACCGGATCGTTCCTGTACAACCAGCGCGACGGCGACTTCGTCTTCCGCCGGGGCCCGGTCTTCACCGACCTGCTGCTCGCCGACGAGATCAACCGCACCCCGCCGAAGACCCAGGCGGCGCTGCTGGAGGCCATGCAGGAACGCCAGGTCAGCGTCGAGGGCGTCACCCACCGGCTGACGGCCCCCTTCCACGTGCTGGCCACCGCCAACCCGATCGAGTACGAGGGCACCTACCCGCTGCCGGAGGCCCAGCTCGACCGGTTCCTGCTCCGCGTCTCCTTCGGGTACCCGTCGGCCGAGGAGGAGCAGGCGATGCTCCGGCGCCGGATGGCCCGCCGGACCGAGGAGGCCGTGCTGGAACCCGTCGTCGACGCCGCCACCCTGACCGCCATGCAGGACGCGCTGGAGGACGTGGCCGTCGAGGACTCGGTCGGCCGCTACATCGTCGACCTGGTCTCCGCCACCCGCGACCACCCGCAGGTGCAGGTCGGGGCCTCCCCGCGCGGCTCGCTCGCGCTGCTGCTGACCGCCCGCGCCCGCGCCGTCCTCGACGGCCGCGACTACGTCGTCCCCGAGGACGTCAAACGGGTCGCCCCGGCCGCCCTGGCCCACCGCCTGAGCCTCCGCCCGGAGATGTGGCTGCGCCGCGTCGACCCCGCCGCGATCGTCGGGGAGATCTGCGACCGGACCCCGGCCCCCGCCTCCGGCGACCTGCCCACCTACACCGGCGCCCCCTCGTGACCTGGTTCCCGACCGCGGCCTTCCGCCGCGCCGCCGCCTTTCCGGCCGGGCTCTGCCTGGCGGCGGTGGCCCTCGGCCGGGTGGACCTGCTGGCCGTCGCGGTCCCGTTCGTGCTGGGCACGGTCCTGTCACTGCGCTCCCGCCCAGGCCGGGAACCCGCCGCCGAGCTGCGGCCGGACGGCGACACCGTCACCGAGGGCGGTACGGTCACCGCCTCGGTCACCGTGGACGGCGATCCGGAGACGGTCTGCGTGGTCCTCCCGGCCGCCTCCGCCGGACTCGGCCACGACCCCCGTCCCCAGGTGGCGCGGGTCCCCGCCGCCGTGCCGCTGGCCGCCACGGCCCGGCGCTGGGGCGTGCACGCCCTCGGCCCGGTCCGGGTCCGCTCGTTCGCCTGCGACGGGCTGCTGGAATGCCGCGACCAGGTACTGTCCCCCAGGAGCGTGCGGGCGCTTCCCTCCGCGGAGCCGTACTCCTCCCGCAGCTCCGCGCCGCGCGCCGCCGGGATGTCCGGGATCCACCGGTCCCGTACGGCGGGCGACGGAGGCGAGCTGGCCGGGGTCCGGCCCTACCAGCCGGGCGACCGGCTGCGCCGCATCGACTGGCGGACCACCCTGCGCGCCCGCGAGCCGTACGTGACCGCCACCAGACCCGAGCGCGACGCCGAGATCGTGATCCTCCTCGACGTGCTGCGCGACGCGGACGGCGGAGACGGGCGGCCCGGCGTGCTGGACGTCGCGGTCCGCGCCGCCGCCTCGATCGCCGAGCACTACACGCGCCAGGGCGACCGGGTGGCGCTGGCCGAGCTCGGCCCCCGGCTGCGGCGGCTGCGTCCCGGCACCGGCCGCCGCCACCACCTGGCCCAGCTCTCCTGGCTGGCCGAGGTCAGGCCGGCGGCCGGCGGGCAGGATCTGCTCGGCGACCGGCTGCTGGCCGCCGGGACGCTCTCCTCGGGCGCCCTGGTCATCATGCTCACCCCGCTGCTGGACGCGCGCAGCGCCGCCGCCCTGGCCGTCCTCGCCCGGGCCCGGCGCCCCCTCGTCGCCGTCGACACCCTGCCCGACGGCCTGCCGCGCCGCTCCGACGGCGAGTGGTCGGAGCCCGCCGAGCGCATCTGGCGGCTGGAGCGCGAGAACACCGTCGGCCGCCTGCGCGAGGCCGGTGTACCGGTCGAGGCCTGGCGGGGCTCGGGGAGCCTGGACGCGGTCCTGCGCGACGTGGCCCGGGTCGCGGCGGTGCTCCGGTGAGGCCCCCGGCCCGGTCCCGGTGGCGGCGGCAGGCGGCCCGGCCCCGCCCGCCCGCCGCCCCGGGACACGGCGGTGGCACGGCGGCCCCGACGCTCCACTCGCTGGCCTGGCGGGCGCTGGTCTGGGCCGCCGGGACGGCCGCCCTGCTCGTCGCCATGCCCCCGGACTACCGCGCCGGACCGGTGATGCCGCTGCTGGCCGCGCTGCTCGGCCTGCTGACGGCCGCCGAGCCCGAGGGCGGATGGGTGCTCGCGGCGCAGGCGACCGCGGTGGCGGCCTGGCTGCTCACGACCTTCGGGTACGGCTACGCCCCGTCGCCGGCCATGGGCCTGCTCATCGGCCTGCTGCTCTACCTCCACCACGGCATGGCCGCCGTCGCGGCGCAGATCCCGCCCTCGGCCCGCATCCCGGTGCCGATCCTCGTCGCCTGGCTGGCCAGGACCGGGGCGGTGAGCACCGCCTCGGCCGCACTCTGCCTGCTTCTCACCGTGCTCACCGGCGCGGCGGGCGCCGCCGTACCGGCCGCGGCGGCGGTCGTCCTGGGCGCGGCCGGAGCACTGGCCGTGGCCCGGGTCCTGCGCGCCGCGGGCCGGGGGTGACCTGGCCGCCCATCGCCGGCCCGACCCTGAGGGACGACCCTGGCTTGTCCCTGACTTCGGCCCGCGCGCCCGCCGCTGCGCCCCGCGAGCGCATACCGTGGAGCCATGGGACGAATTCTGCTGATCGTGGCGGCCGTGGTGGTCGCCTTCATCGTGCTCGGCTGGGTGCTGAGCTTCCTCGTCGGCCTGATCAAGTGGGCTCTGATCCTCGGACTGGTCGCCGCGGTGGTCATGTTCGCGACCCGGTTCTTCCGCCGTTCCCCCGGCGTCAGAGGGTAGGAACGCGTCCGTCCGCGCCTGCTGCGCTCAGGCGCGGGCGGTGAGGAACGTGCGGGTGAGAGCGGCGTGGAAGGCGCCGTCCGCCGAGCGGGAGTCCATCTCCGCCCGCCAGCGGGCGGCGGCCTCCGGGGCGAGCTTCCCGCGTGACACCGCCCGCTCCAGGGCCCTGTCGAGGTCGATGCTCCGGCGCAGTTCGGCCCAGGTGGAGAACCGGCCGGGCTCGTCGGCGCGGGTGATCGCGGCGAAGCCCGCCTCCCGCAGCAGCCGGTCCACCCGGTGGCCGATCAGCGGCTGGCGGATGCCCTCGGCGACGGCGCGGGCCACCGCCCGGCTGACGGCGGGCTCGGCGGAGTCGACGGTCAGCGACGCCCAGACGGGCTCGAACACGACCAGCCGCCCGCCGGGCCGCAGCACGCGGCGGACCTCCGCGACCACGGCCGCCGGGTCGGCGACGTGCAGCAGCACCCGCTCGATCCGGCAGCCGTCGAAGCTCCCGGCCGGGAACGGCAGGCGCGCCGCGTCGGCCTGGACGACCGCCGGGCAGCGGGCACGGCTGCGCGTGGCCATCTCGGCGCTGGCGTCGACGCCCACCGGGACGGCCCCCGCCCGGGCCAGCGACTCCAGGTCGTGGCCGGTCCCGCAGCCCACGTCCAGCACCCGCTCGCCGGGGCGGACCTCCAGCATGGCCAGCAGCCGGGCCTTGACACCGGCCATCGGCCCGTTGGCGTGATGGTCCAGGTAGGCGGCGAGCGCCGCCGGATCGGCACTGGCATCCACATGGGCGAAGGACACGGGCGGCCCCCTTTACCCCGCTACGGCCCTTCCGCGGCGGCGGCCGGCTCCAGGCCGGCCCACTCCTGCCGGCGGGCCTCGGCCACGGCGATGGCGGTCGCCACCGCGACGTTGAAGGACCCGACCCGCCCGACCTGCGGAATGTAGCAGACGGCGTCGGCGGCCTCCAGCAGGGCGGGGGAGCAGCCGTGGTCCTCGCTGCCCACCACCAGGCACACGTCTCCGGTCAGCTCCGCCTCGTGCAGCGGTACGGCGTCGCCGGTCAGCTCCACCGCGACCACCCGGAAGCCGTCGGCCTTGGCGGCGCGCACGGCCTCGGTGACGGGGACCGGCTCCTCCCAGGCGACCAGCCGGTCGGTGCCCAGCGCGGTCTTCTGCGCCTTGGGATTGGTCGGGGGAGTGGCGTTGCCGGCCAGCCAGACCCGCTCCACGCCGAAGGCGGCGGCCGTGCGGAAGATGGAGCCGATGTTGAACGGCCCGGTCACCGACTCGACGATCAGCGCGAGCCTGCCCTCGGTGTTCCTGCGCCAGGTGCGGTTGAGCCGCTTGACGTCGGTCGGCCGCAGCTGCCTGCGCGGGTTGGCGGTCATCGTCGGGTCACCATTCCTTGATCGTCCTCATCTGGCGGGGTATCGGGGTCGCCGTGCTCACGGCGCCGGATCCGCCTCCCGCGCCCGCACTTGGAGGATCCGGTAGGAGGAGCGGGAGGCCGTACGCGTGGCGGGCCAGCCCTGCTCGTTCAGCCAGCGCTGCAGGGAGTCGGAGCCCAGGTGCTTCTGGACCACCAGGTGGGCGACGCCGTCGGGGGTCAGGCGCGACAACCAGCGGGTCAGCATCTCGTGCAGGGCGGCCTTGCCGATGCGGATGGCCGGGTTGGACCAGATCGCGCCGAACCTGACGTCGGGCGGGACCTCGTCGACGTGTACTGACCTTACTTTGTCAAGGCGGGCGGCTCGGGCGTTCCTGGCGCACAGGTCCACCGACCGCCGGTTGACGTCCACCGCCCAGACCGTCGCCCCCGGCGCCCGCGAGGCCATGGTCAGCGCGATCGGCCCGTACCCGCAGCCCAGATCCAGCAGGTCCCCCTCCGGCGGGGGAGGGGGGACGCTCTCCAGCAGGATCCGGGTGCCCTGGTCGACCCGCTCGGGGGAGAACACCCCGCTGTCGGTCTCCAGCTTCAGGTGCAGGTCGGGGAGGACCAGCGTGACCGAGCCGGGACGGCCGGCGGTCTCGGGATTCTCCTCGAAGTAATGTGCCACCTGCTCATTGTCCCGCCTCCGGCACGCCGCTCCGGCCACCTCTCCTCCCCGCCGGTACGGCCAGCACGATCGCGCGGTGGATCAGCCACTCCAGTGGCCCGCGCCGGACCCGGCGGAGCCGGAGCGGTGGGAAGGCGGGCGCGAACGCGGTAGGCCCGCGGACAGGACGGCGGCAGCGTGCCCGCTCAGGGCAGGCGCGTCCCCAGCAGCATCGCCGCCGCGGCGGCCAGCAGGCCGGTCAGGACCGCCGCCGCGGCGAACCGCTGGCTGATCTCCTGGCTGACCGTCCGGTACCCCAGTGAGGAGCCGATCTGCTCGTAGACCTCCCGCAGCTCGCTGCCCGACTCCGCCTCGTAGGCCCGGCCTCCGGTGCCCTGGGAGAGAGTCTGCAGGGTGGTCTTGTTCACCGGGACGTTCACCTCGCGGCCGTCGATGGAGACCGTGCCGTCCTGGGTGCCGTAGGCGATGGTGGAGACCGGCACCCGCGCGTTCAGCGCCGACTCGATCGCCTCGGCCACCGAGCGGCCCGAGGTGTTGTCGCCGTCGGACAGCAGGACGATCGCGGCGGGCGGCGGGTCGGTGACGGCCCGCTGGTCGAAGGAGCGGATGGAGTCGATGGAGCTGAACACCGCCTCCCCGATGGCGGTGCCCGCCCGGGTGCTGAGGCCGGCCAGCGAGGTGGCCACGGCCTGGTGGTCGGTGGTCGGGGAGACGACGACCCCTGCGGAGCGGGCGAAGGCGACCAGGCCGACGTTGAAGCGCTCCGGCAGGTCCGTGACGAACTTCGCCGCGGCCTCCTTGGCCGCGGTGAGCCGGTTGGGCGGGACGTCTGCGGCCTCCATCGACAGCGAGACGTCCAGCGCGATGATGATGGTCGCCCGGTCGCGGGGGACCCGTACCGAGTCGGCGGGCCGGGCGGTGGCCAGGATCATCAGGCCCATCATCAGGAAGAACAGCACCGGCGCGACGTGGCGGCGCCGACCGGGGCCGGACGGGGCCACCAGGTCCAGCAGCGGCAGGTTGGTGAAGCGCACCGCGTAGCGGCGCCGGGCGAACTGGGCGGCCACGTAGCCGCCCGCGACGGCCGCGAGCGCGGCGAACAGCCAGAGCCAGGACGGGGAGAGGAAGGTCACCGGGTCGCTCCTGCCGTCGGGTGCCGGTGCGTCAGATGGGCCGTGCGCCGCTGCCGCAGGACGAACTGCGCGATGTCGGCGACCCAGTCGCGGTCGGTGCGCAGCACCAGGTGGGCCACGCCGCAGTGGCGCAGCGCCGTCCGGGTGATCTCCCGCTGCGCGGCCGCCGCCTCGGCGTAGGCCGCGCGGACCTTAGGGGTGAGCCGGACCTGGCGGCTCCGGCCCGACTCGGGGTCGGTGAGGTTGACCAGGCCCACCGGCGGAAGCTCCAGCTCGCGCGGGTCGACCACCTCCACGGCCAGCACCTGGTGGCGGGCGGCCAGCCGGCGCATCGGCCGCTCCCAGGGCAGCTCCAGGGCGGGGTCCAGGCCGGGCTCCGCGCCCAGGAAGTCGGAGACGACCACCCGGAGGCCGCGCCGGCGCCGCGCCGCGGCCAGCACCTCGACCGCCTCGGCCAGGTCCGGGGCGTCGGCCGCCGGGCGGCCGCGCGGCGCCTCCATCAGCGAGTGCAGCAGGCCGTACAGGGCGGTGCGGCCGCCCCGGGCGGGCATCCGGTGGATGTACTCGTCGTGCAGCACGTAGGCGCCGAACCGGTTGCCGGTCCGCCCCGCCAGGAACCCGATCGCGGCGACCGCGGCGACCACCAGGTCGCGCTTCTCCATCCCGGCGGTGCCGAAGTCCATGCTGGGGGAGAGGTCGGCCAGGACCCAGGTCTCCAGCTCCCGGTCGGCGATCAGGTCCCGGACGTGCGGGACGGACGTGCGGGCGGTCACCGCCCAGTCCATCCGGCGGATGTCATCCTCGCCGGGGACGTAGATCCGGCTGTCGCCGGCCTCGCTGCCCGGGCCGGGCAGCAGGCCCTGGTAGTTGCCGTGCAGCAGCCCGTCCAGCCGCCGCACGACGGTCAGCTCCAGCCGCCGCAGCGCCTGTTCCGCCGCCGTGTGCCCGTGCGGGGTCACCGGGAGCCCTGGTTCCAGACCACCAGGGGCGGCGGCACGGCGGCGAGGATCCGGCGGACCACGTCGTCGGGGTCCAGCCCGTCGGCGAGGGCGTCGAAGGTGAGCATCAGCCGGTGGGACATCACGTCCACGGCCACGTCGCGGATGTCGTCGGGGAGCAGGTAGTCGCGGCCCCGCAGCAGGGCCAGGGCGCGCCCGGCGGCGACCAGGCCGAGCGTGGCGCGGGGGCTGACGCCGATCTCGATGCTGTCCTCCAGCTCGACCATCCCGTACTCGGCCGGGGCGCGGGTGGCCATCACCAGCCGGACGACGTAGTCGGCGACGAGCTGGTGCACCGAGACCTGGTCGGCGAGGCCCTGCAGCGCGGCCAGCCGGGGCGGGTCGAGGACCGGCCGGGGGACGGGCGGGGCGACGCTCATCCGGTGCAGGATCTCCAGCTCCTCGTGGGCGCTGGGGTGGGCGACGCGGACCCGGAACAGGAAGCGGTCGCGCTGCACCTCCGGCAGCGGGTAGACGCCCTCGGACTCGACGGGGTTCTGGGTGGCCAGCACGACGAACGGCCTGGGCAGCGGGTGGGTCTGCCCGGCCAGGGTCACCTGGCGCTCGGCCATGACCTCCAGCAGCGCCGACTGCACCTTGGCGGGGGCGCGGTTGATCTCGTCGGCGAGCAGGAAGTTGACGAACACCGGCCCGAGCTCCACGTCGAAGGCCTCGCGGGAGGGGTGGTAGACCCGGGTGCCGACGATGTCGCTGGGCACCAGGTCGGGGGTGAACTGGATGCGGGCGAAGGTGCCGCCCACCACGGTGGCCAGGGTGGAGGCGGCCAGGGTCTTGGCGACTCCGGGCACGCCCTCCAGCAGGCAGTGGCCCCGGGCGAGCAGCGCGACGAGCAGCCGCTCCACCATGTGCTCCTGGCCCACGATGACGCGCCTGACCTCGGCCAGCGTCTCGCGCAGCAGCCCGGTGTCGGTCTCACCCGGCAGTTCTTCGGCGACGGTCATGCAGACATTCCACCAAACAGGACGCCGCCTGGCGCGGCTGGTCGGATCCGGATTTCCTGTTAGTACCCACCGGAGGCGGGGTGTGATCACCGTCGTGTGCTTTCATGGCAGACGTGGCCAGTCCGCTCCAGTACGGTGACCCGCCCCGGCTCGGGCCCTTCGTCCTGCAGGCCCGCCTGCGGGTGGGGCCGGCGGGCCTGGTCTACCTCGGGCAGGGCCCCGACGGCCGGGCGGTCTCGGTGGCGGTGCTGACCAGGGGCGCCGCGCAGGACCCGGCGGCCCGCGACCGCTTCGTCACCGGCATCCAGGAGGCGATGGCGGGCCGCGGCGGGGTCCGGGGGTGGATGGCCAGGGCCGCGCGGGGCCGTACGGCCCTGGCCGACACGGCGCCGCCGGTGGTCGCCATGGGCGGCGGGACCGCGCCGTGGGTCGCCACGCCGTACGAACCGGACAGGGCCGGGGCCGAGCGGTTCCTGGAGCCGGTCCTGGTGCGCGGCACGCTGATCGGCGAGCGGCACGGCCCCGACTTCGCGCCGCACTGGGTGGGCGACCGGCTGCCCGCGCTGCCCGCCCTGCCCGGGGGCGCCCCGCCGGCCACCGAGACGCGCCGGTCGGTGGTCATCGCCGGGGTGGCGCTGACCGTCCTGCTGGTGCTCCTGGCCGTGATGCTCTGGCTGCTGCTCCGCCCGGTCGAGGAGATCGAGCGGTTCCCCACGCAGCTGCCGGCGACGTCGTTCGATCCGACCCCGCCGCCGGTGCCGGCGACCCCGGACCCCCGGCAGCCCACGCCCTCCCCGTCGCCGTCCGAGAGCGGGACGGGCACTCCGGGCCCGGAGGAGGGCGAGAACGGGGACGGCGGCGAGATCTGAGCCCGAGATCCGGGCCATGGCCTCCGGCTCTCCGGAAAAGCGCTTGAGCCTCACGTAACGTGAGTCCCTACCGTCGGATCCATGGAAATCATCGTTCACGACACCCCGCGGGCCATGCTGGCCCTGGCGGAGCTCCCGCCCGAACGGCGCGCCGACGCGCTGCGCGACATGCTGGCCCCGATGCGCGGGGCCGTCCCCGTGCCCGGGGACATCGTCGACCTCCACCACCAGGGAGGCGGTTTCCGGGTCGACCGCGACGACGACCGCTACCTGCCCGCGCTGCGCCGCCTGGTCGCCGAGGACGTCCGCGGCCAGATCGAGGCCGCCCTGGCGGGCGCGTGGAAACACCTGTCCGGCGCGGTGCCGGGCGTCAAGGGGCCGGACACCCTGCAGGTCATGCTCGTGCTCGGCGACCCCGGCAACGATTACCTGATGGACGTCGCCGGCGGCTACTACGGCATGGGCGGCGCGCCGGGCTGGCTCTACCTGCTGGCCTGGCCCTCCGACGAGGTGATCGGCCGGATCGCGCACTGCGCGGTGCACGAGTTCCACCACCAGGTGCGCTACCACAACGTGGAGTGGAACCCGGTGACGGTGACCGTCGGCGAGCATGTGGTGGCCGAGGGGCTGGCCGAGGCGTTCGTGCGGGAGCTGGGCGGGACGGAGGCGATGGGCCCGTGGTCGGCCATGGTGACCGGCTCCGAGTTCGACCGGGCCTACGAGAAGATCGTCGCTGACGCCGGGCTGGCCGGGATGGCGCACACTCCGGCCTACGTGCTGGGCGACACGGCCGCGCGCCGGTTCGGCCAGGAGCCCGTCGGTGTCCCGGACATGGCGGGGTACGGCGTGGGCCTGCGCATCGTCGACGCGCACCTGGCCGCCTCCGGCCTGACCGCGGCGCAGAGCAGCGTGCTGCCCGGCGCGGAGATCCTGCGTTCCGCCGGGGTTCAGCCGGGGGAGACGAAGCCCGACTCGTAGGCCGCGATGACGGCCTGCGTGCGGTCGCGGGCCTCCAGCTTGGCCAGCACGTTGCCGACGTGGGTCTTGACCGTCTCGGTGCTGACGACCAGGTCGGCGGCGATCTCCCCGTTGGACAGCCCCCGGGCCATCAGGCGCAGCACGTCGCCCTCCCGCGCGGTCAGCCGTCCGACGCCGGGGACCCGGCGGGCGGTCTGCCGCCGGGCGGCGAGGGCGCGGATGGCGGAGGGGAACAGCAGCGAATCGCCTCCGGCGACGGTGCGGACGGCCCTGACGAGGTCGTCGGGGCGGGTGCGCTTGAGCAGGAAGCCGCTCGCCCCGGCCTGCAGCGCCTCGTAGACGTAGTCGTCGTTCTCGAAGGTGGTCACCACGACGACCTTGGGCGGTTCGGGCAGCGCGACCAGCAGCCGGGTCGCCTGGATCCCGTCCATCATGGGCATCCGGACGTCCATCAGGACCACGTCGGGCCGGTGCTCGCGGACCACGGGCAGCACGGCCGCCCCGTCGGCCGCCTCGCCCACCACGGTGAGGCCGGGTTCGGAGTCGATGATGATCCGCAGCCCTGTCCGGATCAGGTCCTCGTCGTCGGCGATCACCACGCGCAGCGTCATGCCCCGACCCTAGAGGGCCTTCCCGCGGCCCGGCCCCGGCAGGGCCTCCGGCCCGTGCGGGTGCGGACAGGTCGCTCGGGGAATCGGCGCTGCCGGCCGCAGGGCACCCGCATCGCCGACGGGGCCGGCGGCGTCACCGACGAGGCCTGGGCGGACGCCGCCGAGCACTACGACGAGAACCAGCTCGCCGCCCTGGTGTCCCTCATCGCCCTCATCAACGCCTTCAACGCGCGAACGTCATCGTCCGGCAGCCGGCCGGCGACTACCGGCCCGGTCGGTTCGGATGACGGCGGTGCCCGGCCGGCGCCGCGGGGCCCGCCCCGGAACCCGTCCGCTCCGCCGCGGAGCGGACGGCCGCCTCCCTGCGGGGCGGGTCGCCGCGTTGAGCCGCGGTCTCGGGGTATGGACAGCGGATGAGCAAGCGAGATGAGCTCCGTCAGGTCGAGGCGGACCTGGAGCGGTTGCGCGCGGAGGTCGCCGCCCTGCGGGACCAGGTCGGGGAGATCGGCGCCACGGACGCCGTGGAGCGGTCACAGATGATCAACATGGCCGACGAGCAGCAGGGCCTGATCACCGAGCTGGAGGCGCGCAGGGAGGCGCTGCTGGGCTCCCTGGGCGGGGAGTGACGCCGCCCGGGCGGGGACTCGCCTGGGCGGCGCACCGGCTCCGGGCCCTGTCGCGGCCGGATCGGGTCCGCCGGCGGCGGACGCGGGGGCGGCCGGTCCGGCAGCGACGGCCAGGACGGTCGCGGTCACGGCTGCGATCAGCGGTGAGAGAGCCGTGCGGGGTTCTCATCCGTTCCTCTGTCTCGTTCGCGGAACGACGGGCATGACCGGGTGCTCAGGTGATCTCGGCTGTTTCCAGTAAGAACAGTTGACCGAACCGTAAGATACTCGATGATTATTAACAAAATTTCAACTTATCCTCGCAAAAATCTCGCCTTACTGAGCTGTGGGGCGGGATCGCGTCATCGTCTCCCGAAGAGGCGGAAGGAGGAGGGAAGTCTGTTCCGTGCCCTGCAAAGGAGTGGCGCTCGATGAGCGCAAGTCCGTGCAAATGGTTGCACTGATTGTCGTATAGTTTGCGGCATGACGCGACGACTTGCAGAGGTGGCCAAGAAGGTCGGGGTGAGCGAGGCGACGGTCAGCCGCGTGCTCAACGGGAAGCCCGGCGTGTCCGAGGCGACCCGCGAGGCCGTGCTGACGGCCCTGGACGTGCTCGGCTACGAGCGGCCCACCCAGTTGCGCGGCGACCGGGCCCGGCTGGTCGGCCTCGTCCTGCCCGAGCTGCAGAACCCGATCTTCCCGGCCTTCGCCGAGGTCGTCGGGGGCGCGCTGGCCCAGCAGGGGTTCACCTCGGTGCTGTGCACCCGGACCGTGGGCGGGGTGTCCGAGGCCGACTACGTGGACCTGCTCCTGCAGCAGCAGGTCTCGGGGGTCGTCTTCGCCGGCGGCCTGTACGCCCAGGCCGACGCCTCCCACGAGCACTACGAGCTGCTGCGGGAGCGCAGGCTCCCCACGGTGCTGGTCAACGCGGCCGTCGAGCACCTGGGCTTCCCCCAGGTCTCCTGCGACGACGTGGTGGCCGCGGAGATGGCGATCGGGCACCTGAAGGCGCTGGGCCACGAGCGCATCGG
Organism: Thiemannella venezuelensis; assembly: GCF_014203605.1. Lineage (GTDB taxonomy): Bacteria > Actinomycetota > Actinomycetes > Streptosporangiales > Streptosporangiaceae > Planomonospora_A > Planomonospora_A venezuelensis. The sequence goes on from NZ_JACHJJ010000021.1 coordinate 163,770, forward strand.
CATGGTGCTCGGTCCCAGGGACCACATGCCCTCCCGCCGCAAGCTGGAGACGTTCCTCGCCTCGGGCGGTGATCCCGCGCTCGTCGAGCACACGATGTTCTCCCTGGAAGGGGGGCATGCGACGGCGGCCAGGCTGCTGCGGAACGGGGTCACCGGCGTCGTGTGTGCCAGTGACCTGCTCGCGCTCGGCGCGGTGCGGGCGGCCCGCCGGTCGGGGCTGTCGGTCCCCGGCGACGTCTCGGTCATCGGCTACGACGACTCGGCGCTGATGAACTGCACCGAGCCGCCGCTGACCACGGTGCGCCAGCCGATCGACGCGATGGGGCGGGCGGCGGTGGACCTGCTGACGGCGCTGATCGACAGGGCGGTGGTCCCGGCCGACGAGCTGCTCTTCGAGCCGGAGCTCGTCGTGCGGGCCTCCACGGCGAGGCCCTCGCCCTGAGTCCTCGACGCCCCGGCTCCGGCCCGGGGCCGGGCGGGCCCGCGCCCGCACCCCAGAGGGGGTGACACGTGACCGTGTCACCTCCTCTTCGCGTTGCCGGACCTGTGCCGGGCGACTCCGTACCAGCATGCCGCGTAATTCAGTCGTTATGTTGCAATCTTCTGTCGAAAGATTGCACGGATGTGTCGTGGAGCCTATCGTGAGGGCCACGCCGGGGCGGCTCGCCTGTCTCGCTCCGCCGGCGTCCATCCGCATCAGAAGGGTCAGCTCCATGACGAGATCCGGCTATCGCAGAACCGCGGGACTGCTGCTCGCGACCGCTCTCGGCCTCACGGCGTCGGCGTGCGGTTCGGGCGAGAAGCCCGCGCAGGACAACGCCCGGCCCACGGCCGAGGGCTCCGCCGCCGGACCGGTGTCGATCACCGTCAACTGCATGCCGCCGAAGACGAACAAGGCGCAGCGCGCGACCTTCCAGGAAGACCTCGACGCGTTCCAGAAGCTCAACCCGAACATCAAGGTCGAGAAGGCCACCGACGCCTTCCCGTGCTACGAGCCCCGCACGTTCGAGGCCAAGCTGGCCGGCGGCCAGCTGGAGACCGTCTTCTACGTGAACTTCCCCAACGTCGGGCGCCTCATGGAGAGCGGCCAGGCCGCCGACATCACCCCGTACGTGGGCGAGCTGAAGACCTTCAAGGACTACAACGCCTCCATCGAGATCTTCAAGAAGGACGGCAAGATCTACGGCCTGCCCACCGACGGGTACGGCATGGGCCTGGTCTACAACCGCGAGGTGTTCACCAAGGCCGGCCTCGACCCGAACAACCCGCCCAGGACCTGGGCGGACGTGCAGGCCGCGGCCAAGAAGATCGCCGCCCTCGGCCCCGGCTACGTGGGCTTCGGCGAGTACAGCGGCAACAACGTCGGCGGCTGGCACTTCACCGCCTCCCTCTACGGCCGCGGCGGCGACGTGATCTCCCCCGACGGCGAGAAGGCCGCCTTCAACACCCCCGAGGGCAAGGCCGTGCTCGAGAACCTCAAGCAGATGCGCTGGACCGACAACAGCATGGGGTCCAAGCTCTACATCGACTGGCCCGCGCTGATGAAGGCGATGGCCGGCGGCAAGATGGGCATGATGATCGGCGCCCCCGACGTGCTGATCGGGCTGCGCAACGACTTCCAGGCGAAGTTCGAGAACTACACCGTCACCTCCCTGCCCGAGGCCAAGGCGCTGTTCAACGGCGGCGCCGGCTACATGATCAACCCCAAGGCCACCCCCGAGCAGATCCGGGCCGGCCTGAAGTGGATCGAGTACGAGTTCCTCACCCCGGGCAAGGGCCAGCTCGACTACGTGCGGGCCAAGGGCGCGAACCTGACCGTCGGCCAGCCCTACCCCGACCTGTACGGCGCCGACACGCCCTCCGGCCAGGAGGTCCTGAAGCTGCGCACCGAGAACGCCAACGTCGACCCCGGGCAGTTCGCGCTCTGGGTCGAGGGGTCCAAGGGCATCCCGGCCAAGGCCGAGCCGGGGCCGTACGCGCAGGAGATCTACGCGATCCTCGACACCCCGATGTCCGCGGTGCTGACCCGCCAGGACGCCGACATCGACAAGCTGCTCGCCGACGCCGAGGCGAAGGTCAACACCCTGCTGGAGCAGAAGGGCTGACCCGCAGGAGCCGGGGGCGGCGGCCCGGCCGCCGCCCCCGGCCATCACCTCGAGATCGGAAGAACGACAATGACCACAACCGGCATGCGCGCCGCGCGGGGCTCCCGCGGACGGCCCCCCACCAAGCGGCGGCGCGCCGTACGGCGGAACGTCACCGCCTACGGATTCCTCTGCGGAGCGCTGATCTGCTTCGCGTTCTTCTCCTGGTACCCCATGGTCTGGGAGGTCGTGCTCAGCTTCCAGCGGACCAACTTCGTCGACCCGCCCGTCTGGGTGGGGCTGGAGAACTTCGTCACGGTCCTCCAGGACGCGGCCTTCGGACCCGCCTGGAAGAACACGGTGATGTTCACGGTGCTCGCCCTGGTCTTCGGGTACGGCGTGCCGTTCGTCGTCGCCCTCGTCCTGAACGAGCTCCGCCACGCCCGGGCCTACCTGAGGTTCGTCGTCTACCTCCCGGTGATGCTGCCCCCGGCCGTCGGCGTGCTGCTGTTCCAGTGGTTCTACGAGCCCGAGTACGGGCTGTTCAACCAGGTCCTCGGCTTCTTCGGACTGCCGGGGCTGGACTGGCTGAACTCCACCGACACCGCGCTGGTCTCCCTGGTCATCGTCTCCACCTGGATGAACCTCGGCACCGGCACGCTCATCTACCTGGCCGCGCTGCAGACGATCCCCGGAGAGCTGTACGAGGCCGCCGAACTGGACGGCGCCGGCCTCTTCAAGCGGATCTGGCACGTCACGATCCCGCAGACCAAGCTGATCCTGCTCGTCATGCTGCTGCTGCAGATCGTGGCGACCATGCAGGTCTTCATCGAGCCCTTCCTGCTCACCGGGGGCGGCCCGGAGAACTCGACGGTCAGCGTCGTCTACCTCATGTACCAGTACGCCTTCAACTTCGGGAACATCAACGGCGGCAACGCGCTCGGCGTGATGCTGATGATCGTTCTCATGGTCTTCTCGGCCATCTACCTGCGCGTCTCGCGGGAGGACAAGAGCTGATGCCGAATCTCACCGCCGTGTCCAAGGAGCCCAGGCGATCCGCTCCGCCCGCGGCCCCGCCGGTTCCGCCGAAGCGGCCGCGCAGGAAGATCCAGCAGGAGTTCCGCACCGTCGTCTCGCCGCACCAGCTCAACTCCCGCCGGGGCCGCGCCGTCTACTGGACCGTCCTGGCCGTCGTCGTCGTGAGCTTCACCGCGGCCTTCGTCTTCCCGCTGTACTGGATGGTCACCGGGGCGATGAAGAGCACCGAGGAACTCGTGCAGATCCCGCCGACGTTCCTGCCGCCGGAGTTCTCGCTCGACGCCTACGCCGAGGCGTGGGAGCTGATGGACCTGGGCCTGCTGCTGGGCAACACCGCCCTGTACGCCGGCGGGGCCTGGCTGTTCACGCTGGCGATCGACGTCACCGCCGCCTACGCCCTGTCCAAGCTCCGGCCGGTGCTCGGCAAGCTCGTCCTGGCCCTGATGCTGGCCACGCTGATGATCCCGCCGATGGTCATCATGCTGCCCGCCTACCTCACCGTCAAAGAACTGCCGCTGCTGGGCTGGGACCTGCTCAACACGCCGTGGGCGATCTGGCTGCCCGCGGCCGCCAACGGGTTCAACATCTTCCTGCTCAAGCGCTTCTTCGACTCGATCCCGCGGGAACTGCTGGAGGCGGCCGAGATCGACGGCGCCGCCCCGGCCCGCATCCTGTGGTCGATCGTGATCCCGATCTCCCGCCCGATCCTGGGCGTGGTGTCCATCCTCACCGTGGTCAACGTCTGGCGGGACTTCGTCTGGCCGCTGCTGGTGCTGACCGACAGCGAGAAGATGTCGGTCAGCATCGGCATCGCGAGCCTGTCGTCGCAGATGCCGCAGAACGTGCTCATCGCCTCACTGGTGATCGCGAGCATCCCGACGATCGCCGTGTTCTTCCTCTTCCAGCGTCACATCATGGCGGGTCTCACCGCCGGAAGCCTCAAGGGCTGACATCTCTATCACCAAGGCCTACCAGCAAGGAGTCGTGTTCAGCATGCCGGAAACGTGGTGGCGGGGGGCCGCGATCTACCAGGTCTACCTGCGTAGCTTCGCCGACGGAAACGGTGACGGAGCGGGGGACCTGACCGGGCTGCGCTCCCGCCTGCCGTACCTCGCGGACCTGGGGATCGACGCCGTCTGGCTGAACCCGTGGTATCCGTCGCCGATGGCCGACGGCGGCTACGACGTCGCCGACTACCGGGACATCGAGCCGGTCTTCGGCACCCTGGCCGAGGCGGAGGAGTTCATCCGGGAGGCCCACGAGCTGGACATCAAGGTCATCATCGACGTGGTGCCCAACCACAGCTCGACCGCGAGCGCGTGGTTCCAGGAGGCGCTGGCCGCGGAGCCGGGCTCGCCGGCCAGGGAGCGGTTCTGGTTCCGGGACGAGCCGGGCGACTGGAAGTCCATCTTCGGCGGGAGCGCCTGGTCGCAGGTGCCCGACGGTCAGTGGTACCTGCACCTGTTCGCTCCCGAGCAGCCCGACTTCAACTGGACCAACCCGGAAGTGCACGCCGAGTTCCACGACGTGCTGCGCTTCTGGTTCGACCGGGGCGTGGACGGCATCCGCATCGACTCGGCCGCGGTGCTGGTCAAGGACTTCGACGGCGGCGACCCCGACGGCTACACCGACCTGGACGAGGTCCACGAGGTCTACCGGAGCTGGCGCCGCCTGGCCGACGAGTACGACGGGCGCATGCTGGTCGGCGAGGTGTGGTTCCCCGACCAGGAGCGCTTCGCCCGCTACCTGCGCCCCGACGAGCTGCACACCGCCTTCAACTTCGACTTCCTGGCCTGCCCCTGGGAGCCGGACGCGCTGCGCCGCTCGATCGGGCAGACCCTGGCCACGCACGCCCCGCTCGGCGCCCCGCCCACCTGGGTGCTGTCCAACCACGACGTCGCGCGCGTGGTGACCCGGTACGGCAGGGCCGACACCTCCTGGGACCACGGCGCCCGCAGGGACGGCGTCCCCTCCGACCTGGAACTGGGCCACCGCAGGGCCAGGGCCGCCGCGCTGCTCGCCATGGCGCTGCCCGGCAGCGTCTACATCTACCAGGGCGAGGAGCTCGGCCTGCCCGAGGTGGACGACATCCCCGGAGAGCTGCGCCAGGACCCGATGTGGGCCCGTTCCGGCCGCACCGTGCCGGGCCGGGACGGCTGCCGGGTGCCGCTGCCCTGGTCCGGGGAGGAGCCGCCGTTCGGCTTCGGCACGGGCGAGCCGTGGCTGCCGCAGCCGGAGGACTGGCGCAAGCTCACCGCCGAGGCCCAGGCCGAGGATCTCGGCTCGACGCTCAACCTCTACCGGGCCGCGCTGCGCCTGCGTCGCGACCGGCTCGGCGACGGCACGCTCACCTGGCTGGACCTGCGGCCGGACGTGCTCGCCTTCACCCGGGAGTCCGGGCTGACCTGCGTGGTCAACCTGGGCCCCGACCCGGTACGGCTCCCGCCGCACGGGCGGGTGCTGCTGGCCAGCGGCCCGCTCGACGGGGAGGAACTCCCCTCCGACACCGCGGTCTGGCTCACCTGACGGACGTCCGCGCGCCGCGCCCCGGTCCCGGACCCGCGGCAGGAGGGCCGGGCACCGGGGGAGGCGCTCGTCCGCGCACCGGACGGCGCATGATCGCGCCGTCCGGTGCGGCCGGCGTCTCGGCGCGGTCGCGCCGGCCCGGCGACCGGGAGCTTCAGGCCGCCTCGTATCCGGGGGTGGTGTGCAGGAGGTCGTCGATCTGGTCGGCGGTGGCCGGGGGGGAGAACAGGTAGCCCTGGGCCAGGGGCGAGCCGAGTTGCTGCAGCAGGACGGCCTGGTCGTGGGTTTCCACGCCCTCGACGATGGTCTGCAGGTGCAGGCTGGCCGACAGTTCCAAGATGGCCTTGGTGAAGGCGCGGGTCTGGGCGTGGTCGGCGGCGGTGGGCGCGGTGGTGAAGGAGCGGTCGATCTTGAGGATGTCGACCGGCAGGGTGCGCAGGTAGGCCAGGGAGGAGTAGCCGGTGCCGAAGTCGTCCAGGGCGATGCGGATGCCGTGGTCGCGCAGGCGGGTCAGCACGGCGATGATGCGGGTGGTCTCGGCCGGGGTGGTGGCCAGCAGCATGCTTTCGGTGATCTCCAGGATGAGGGCGGCCGGGGGCAGGCGGT
>NZ_JACHJJ010000022.1:0-26793 GCF_014203605.1 Thiemannella venezuelensis
GCAAGAACGGCCTGCGTGCTGCCCAGGCTCTTCACGACGCGCTGCTCGGCAACCCCTGGACGCCCGCGCTCACACAGTAACCTGAATAGTCACGCAAGACGGTCTTACCCTTCAGAAATAAGCCATCCCACCAACCACTGATTACGCATTACCCTATCCGCATAGTTTTCAGCATCGGGACCTGACCCGTTCCAATCCCTGGCGACCACTCTAGCTCTTTGCGAGGTCCAGCCACTTGGCGTCGAAGTCCGATTCCAGTGCGCATTAATGTCAGCAAGGCGCTTCGCCGCGATGAATATATTTGAAGCTGGATTCTGAAGAGATTTAACGATTGCGTCCGCTTCATTTTTTGAGAGTTTTGATTTATCGTAGCCCAACGTTTCTGCGGCCACACCAATCTGCATTGAAATATTACCAAAAGACGTCGTGAGATCCCTCTTATTCCAGAAAAACCCTAATGCCTCTTTTGCTGTCCGCTTTGCAGTATCGAACCAGTTTGGATCCCCGCCAAGTTCTTCAAATGCTACGCCCGCCAAAATCAATGCAGGAACACCGAAATATGCAGCCGCCCCCTTGATTACATCCCTATATGCATGCACCCATGCCCTCTTGAATGACTGAACGAGTTTTTCTGCCTTTTCGTTGGCGCCGCCGAGTTTGAACTTAATGTATAGCTCGGCAATATCGTCACTCCACACCGGACCCTTTACCCTAGCCCATTGGCGAGCAAATTCGTCAGCAGCCCGATGCATAGCGGAGCGGCCATCATTGGCAGACTTAATCGTTGCAGAGTATCCACAAACGCCCCCATCTCCAATCTTTACACAAACACCTTCGACTACCTCCACATACTGATTGTGATATGCGGCGGTCACTGCCCACATAATTGAAAGTGACTTATTGCTAAGAGTAGGTGTATATTTTGACATAAAATCATTTTGCGCCTCTTTGCTTGCCAACCAGAAGTCGATTACCTGGTTATCCGTCTTCTTGGGCACGAGACGACCATTCGACATATATTTGCCACCCAGCCGCCCAATCTCCTCATCCGAAAAACCCGGACCATTGTAGTAGTCGTAACCCGGCGAAGTAACGTATGCGCTCCACCATTGTGCATGCACGAAGGTCTCGCTACATATGCCGTCGACGCCGCAAATGTATCCCTGAGTTCCATCGTTGATCGGGTTGATCGTTTCGTGGCCGGTGGGGTCGATTCCGGTGAGCGGGGAGGCGTTGGCGTAGGTGTAGCGGTTGGCCTGGGCCGAGGGGTCGGGGGTGAGGGTCCAGTCGTCGCGGGAGGTGAAGGCACCGGTGCCGGGCTGGTACCAGCGGGCGTGCATGTTGACCTTGCCGCTGTCCGGGTCGGTGTACTCGCCCTGATAGCCCAAGGAGCGTTTGGTGCCGGAGGTATGGGTGATCCGGCCGAACGGATCGTAGGCGGTGGAGTCGACCAGGGCGGTGCCGGTGAAGGTGGCGACCACGTCACCGTGCAGATCGTTCATCACCGCCAGTGCGAGACTGCCGCCTTCGTGCATGCTCAGCAACCCGCCGGCGACATCGCGACCGTACTTGGCCTGGATGGCGCCGGAGCCGTCGGCGATGACGCTGATGTCATTGCTGAGACCGGAGTAGGTGAACCGCTGCTGGCTGGTTCCCTTGGTGCGGGAGGTCATCCGGCCCATGGCGTCATAGCCATAAGTGGTCTCGCCGTCGGTGATGAGCCGGTCGAAGGCATCGAAGACCAGATTCTTGGTGACGCCGTCGGTGGTCTCGGTCGCCAGGGTGCCGCGCGGGCTGTAGGTGTAGTCGACTCCTGCGCCGGAGGTCAGCCGGTTGCGCTCGTCATAGACGAAAGTCTGATCGCCGGCCTTGATGCGGTTACCGGAGTCGTCCCAGGCGTAGTCGACGGTCTTGTTGTCGGGGCCGGTCCAGGAGGTCAGGCGTCCGGCGTGGTCGTAACCATAAGTGTTGCTGCCCGTGCCCGCCGTACCGGAGGTGGTCTTGGAGGTGAGGCGGTCGTCCTTGTCCCACCCGTAGACGATCTTCGCGAGCTCGGCGCCGCTGCTGTTCTTCAGCGTGTGGGAGGTGGCGCGGTCGATGGCGTCGTAGGCATAGGTGTGGGTGTTGACCGGATTCGCGGAGGTCTGGCTGGTGAGGCGATTGGCCTTGTCGTAGTCGTACGTCCAGGTGCGGCCGGTGACCGGGTCGGTGGCGGTCTTCAGGCGGCTGGCGTTGTCCCAGGTGAAGTTCGCCGTGCCGGTGGGGTCGACGCGCTGGGTGGGGTTGCCGAGGGCGTCGTAGCTGTAGGTGGCGACCTGGGCGGTGGCCTTGGTCAGCTCGGAGACGGCTGGGCGGTCAGGGCCAGGCGGGGAGTTCGAAGAAGACGGACTTGCCGTACGGCGTGCGGGAGTAGCCCCAGTTGGCGGCGAGGGTCTGGACGAGGGCGAGGCCGCGGCCGGTCTCGGCGACGTCGTCGGGCACGCTCCAGTCGCGGGCCGAGTCGCGCACGAACCGGCGGGCCGAGGCCACGCACTCGGGCCGGCGCGGGATGCGCTTGTCGCCGAGCAGCATGAGGAGGCTCTCGGAGGCGAGGACCCGGGTGACCGTGAGCATGGCGGCCCCTTTCCCTGTCGCGGTTGTCGTCTTGTCCAGCGTGACAAGGTGTGATTACTTTGCGTGCAGAGATCGCTACCAGGTCGAGACCTGAACCACGGCACCCGTTCCTGAACTCCGGCAGGCGAGGACACCATGGCGGATACCAACACACCACAGGCCATCTGGGGGCGGGAGCTCCGGCACTATCGGCAGCAGGAGGGCCTCACCCAGGCGCAGCTCGCCCTGAAGATCCACTTCAGTGAAGGGCTGATCAGCGGAGTCGAGACCGGGCAGATGCCCGCCAGCCCCGAGTTCGCCGCCGCCTGCGACAAGGTTCTGCCCACGGGTGGCGCGCTGGTCCGGCTGCTCGACTGGCGCAAGGGGCAGGTCTTCCCCTTCTGGATGGGCCGCTGGCGCGACCGCGAGCAGGCGGCCGTCGCACTTCGCTCCTATCAACCGCTCGTGATGTCAATCCCCCGAAAACGTGGAGACGGTCCTATGCCACAGCGGCCCTCACCAGGGCCGTTGACGCTTGCCTCTTCTCGATCATCTGACGCTCGAATGTGACCGGAGGCAGCCCGTCGTTGGCGCTGTGCCTCCTCCTGACGTTGTAGAAGTCGGCGATCCAGGTCGCGATCTTCAGCCGGGCCTCGGCCCGGGTGCGGAAGCGGTGCCGGTGTACGAACTCCACCTTCACCGTGCTGTTGAACGACTCGGCGGCGGCGTTGTCGAGCGCGCACCCGACCCGGCCCACCGACTGAACCACGCCATGCTTGCGGCATTCGGCCTGGTAGCGGGCCGCGGTGTACTCCGATCCGCGGTCCGAATGAAAGATCACCCCGTCCACGTTCCCTCCCCGGGTGACCACGGCCATCTGCAGCGAGGCGACCGTCAGCGCGGCATCGTGGTGCTCCGACATAGCGAACCCGAGCAGTCTCCGGGAGAACAGGTCCTCGACCGTGGCCAGATACAGCGGGCCCTCGTCGGTGTCGATCTGCGTGCCGTCGCCGACCCACAGCACGTCCGCGGCGACCGCGGTGAACTTCCGCCCGACCAGGTCGAGTGCGGCCGGCCGCTTGCCCGGCCGGGTCAGCGACCGGCGCTTCTTCGGCGCGCGGCCGGCCAGGCCGAGCTCAGCCATCCACGCGGCCACCGTGTTCTGCGACACCCGCCAGCCCAGCTCGTGCAGATCACGGGTGATGCGGGGCGAGCCATAGGTGCCGCCGGAGGCGGCGAACAGGCGCCCGATCTCGGCATCCAGCCGGGCTCGCCGCTGCTCGCGCCCGGTCGGCGCCGCGCCACCGATACGGTCCTTCCACTTGTAGAACCAGGACGGGGAGACCCCCAGCGCCCGGCAGGAGACGACGTGGCCGATGCCGTACTCGGTCTTCTGGGAGCTGATGGATGAAGGCCGCCACGCTCACCGGCCCATCGCCTCTCGAACCCACAAGACCACCGAGCGCTTGAGGACGTCATCACGCTCGTCTTCCAGCTCGGCGCGCTCCTTGGCCCAGGCCGCCTTCTGTCGTGCGAGCTCCCGCGCCAGCTCGGCCTTCTCCCGCCGTAGCCGGGCCAGCTCCTCCTGCTCGGACTCCTTCAGCGTGCCACCTCCACCGCCGACCTGACCGCTGGCATCCCGGTCCATCTGCACCCAATTGTGCAGCGTGTACTCGTTGATCCCCAGATCCCGGGCGACGTGCGCGACGGGTTTGCCGGTCTCCTTGACGATCCGCACCGCCCCGGCCCGGAACTCCGGATCAAAGCGACGCCGCGTGGTACCTGCCACGATCAAACCTCTCTCGGTTCGATCTCCACGTTACGAGGGGAAGCTCACTCCCGCAGCCCCGCCCACCAGCCGAGCCCCGCTGACCGGCCTGGCCATCGACGGCAAAACCCTGCGCGGCAGCCGCACCACCGACGGCACGGTGCACCTGCTGGCCGCCGGGCGCCACGACACCCAGACTGTCCTGACCCAGCGCCAGATCACCGCCAAGAGCAATGAGATCGGCGCGTTCACGCCCCTGCTGGCCGACCTGGAGCTGTCCCAGGCGGTCATCACCGCCGACGCCCTGCACACCCAGACCGAACACGCCCGGCAGATCCGCGCCGCAGGCGGCCACTACCTGCTCATCGTCAAGGGCAACCAGCCCACCCTGCACCGCCGGCTCAAGGCCCTGCCCTGGCGGGCGGCCATTCTCAACGACCGCACCGACGAGCGCGGACACGGCCGCCGCGAGATCCGCCGCATGAAGATCTGCACCGTCCGGCCCGGTCTGCCCTTCCCCTACGCCGCCCAGGCACTCCAGGTCAAACGCCGCCGCACCGCCCACAAGACCGGCAAGACCACCATCGTCACCGTCTACGCGATCACCAGCCTGCCGCCCGGCCGGGCCACCCACGCCCACCTCGCCGCACTGATTCGCGGCCACTGGTCGATTGAAGCCCTGCACCACATCCGCGACGTCACCTACCACGAGGACGCCTCACGCGTCCGGACCGGCGCCGCCCCACGGGTCATGGCGAGCCTGCGCAACCTCGCCATTGGCCTGGCCCGCCTGATCGGCTGGACCAACATCGCCGCCGCCACCGACCACTACCGCAGCCACCCCGCCGATGGCCTTCAGCTGCTCGGTCTCAACGCGTGAGAACGCTTCGGCCCTGCTTCCGCACCCAATGCCGTTTAGATAGATCATTCGGGTCTGGTGGTGCGGAGGTCGAGCAGGAGCCGGACGGTGGGCGGCCCGGCGTGACGAGTGCCCCTGTCGCTGGGGCGTCGTTCGCGGTAGCTGCTGCGCCGGGTGCGCTTGACGGAGCGGGGGTAGGTCCGGTGGCGGCGTTCAGGATTGCGGTTACGGGGTCGCCCGACCTGGTGGACGGTGCGGGCCCAGAGATCACGTGAGGGTTCAGGGGGAAAAGGCCGCTCGGTCGGTGACCGAGCGGCGCACGATCCGGAGGGTGGCCAGGAACTTGATCCGGTCCGGATCGATCCCGGCCGCGGTGGCTGCGGTGCAGATCAGGGTGGCCAGAGCCCAGTGGGTGAGGAGGTAGGCCCAGATCTCCTGGCGGACCAGGTCCGGGGTCCGCGACCGCAGGACCCTGCCGGGACCGCGCAGGTGGATCTTCAGTTGAGCGAATCCGGTTTCCGCCTCCCAGCGCTCCTGGTAGCAGGCGGCGAGCTGTTCGGCGGTCGCCTCCGCAGGATCGAGGATGGTGGTGATGAGCCGGATGTGCTCGCCCTTGCGGTCGGGCACCGTGTAGTCGACCACCCGGACGATCACCGCAAGGTCCGGATCCGGTTCACGGCCACGGCGGGCATCGTCTCGCAGCCGATCCTTCTGCGATCGGCGCAGCTTGGTGGGCTTGGTGATGACGGCGAGCCAGGACCCGTCGTCCAGGTCTTCCAGCCAGTGCGGGTGCAGGCCGGCCTGGACACGCCAGAGAAGGGCCGCGCCGGTCGAAGCGGCGTATTGCCAGGCGCGGAAGCTGTAGAAGCCGCGGTCGGCGGTCAGCAGCATCTCGGGCGTGAGCCGTCCGTACAACGAGTAGGCGAGGGTCTGCTCACTGTCCCAGCAACCCGAGGTGTCCGCCGCGACGATCGCGTGCGAGGCACACTCGCTGATCGCCACCACTCTGGCCTGCGGATACACCGTCTCGTACCCGCCCGCGCTGTCGTTGGGGAACTCCGCCAGGTTCGCCGCCGTGTCCGGCAGATCGAGGATGAACCCGTCGATCGCCATCAACCGCCACCGCCCCAGCCACGCCCCTGAGGTCGCCTCCGTCGCGGCCGGGCGGGCGACCCGCTCGAACACCTCCCGAACGACCCCGGCCCCCAACCGCTGCCGGGCCTGGGTGACCGCTCCACGCGTCGGCGGCTCCCACCGCACTCCCGGCACCGCCGTGAGCAGGCCGGTCAGCTTCTCCGTGACCTCCTCATAGTCGTCGTCCGCGAACAGACACAACGCCATCAGCAGATAGAGCGTCACATGCGCGGGGAGCTTCCGCACCCGCTCCTCACGGCATCTGTGCAGCTCGATCGCCTCGTTCAAGACCTGCCTCGGCACCAGCGACGTCAACGCCCCCAGCCCCACCAGATCCGTCAGCCGACCCGCCCCAGCACCCTTGATCCACTCCGCCACCCGGCGGACACTACCAGTGCAAACCCCTATCTAAACGGCATTGGCTTCCGCACCAGCATGGAGCCATCCGAATTAAGCAAAATAGTCAGCGGAATTTCGCAGTCACCTAAGATTCAAAATTCTATCAGTAGAGCTCCTTTTTAGATTGACATCGAAAGCATCGACAGGCGCCCTCATTGAGAAATGAGTTGGCCATAAACGCCGACACCCCCTCCCGCCAAGACCTTGTTCAGGGAAAATAGCAGACTATAGGCCGCTCTTATCATGCACACCCCTCCAATCCACGCCATCTCGCTAAAGCAAATTTAACTAGCTCTCAAGATCTACAGATGGCTGAAGTCAAGATTCGGAAGCACCCTTCGCATCCATGCATTCTATCTCACCTCGCGCTTACTGTGCAAACACAGATCATTCAGGCAGAAAAACTAGCCGAGCGATTGCCGCGAACCCCAGCACAAGAGATAAAATCCGCTTGGATGTTGCATTCGCCACAACCATGGAAATCATATTCAAGCTAATAGCGATATAGAAAATAAATCGCGCCACAATTAGGGCGTCACGGTCGACACCCATAGGCTCCCCGGTATTCCAACTGTAATCATATACATTAATAAGGAATCCCGCGAGAGTGACCAGAATGCTCAGCGAAAACAGCACTATCCAGCTTGCCGTGCCCGCCATACGCTCCACCTCCCACCCGAAAGCATCCTTCGGGGCGGGATCACTCCCTCCTTGATTATCCATAATCCCTCCTTGTTATTTTCCGCTAAGAATTCCCGCCACTGTAGGCTTAATATCCATGAAATCCCTTGCGTAACGCTGCGCCTTAGGGGACTTCCAGCCATCTAGCCCTCCATTGTATACCGCCGCAATCCACCTCGCCTCCCCGTCAGGGCCCCGGCGTTGATTCGATATGTCCAACTCCGTCCGGTTGATCAGATGTTGTAGACGGCGAAGGCGGCATTGTGATCGAGGAGGTCGCGGCGGGCGTGGGCGATGTTGGCCCGGCCGGCCAGACGAATGGTGCTGATCGCCAGATTCCGGAAGCAGGCCAGCGCTCTGGGCGCGGCACCGGTCCTGAGCTGGGAATGATCCTCCCTGAACGTTACGTCTCTGACCCAGTTGAGCCGGTTTTCCACTCCCCAGTGCGCCCTTTCGTAGTGGTTGAGGTGTGTCGGTCCGGCCAAGGCGGCAGGCAGGCTGGTGATACCGAACACGATCTCTTTGCTGGTCCACGTGCCGTCCAGATCGCCGACGTCGCGGCGGAGCCGGAAGGCCTGCCGGGCACCGGGAAAGAGCGTGTCATCGGCCGGGGCGGTGCGCAGGGTGCGGCGCTCGCGGCGGCCGTGCCCGCGATCGTCGTCGATCGCGGTGGTTGCCATCCAGTCGCTGTCCGGCCCGGACAGCAGGGCGTGCGCGGCGGCGCGGGCCAGCGGCTGATTGCCCTTGAGGATGAGCACGTAGTGGGCCTCCAACCGCTCGGTGACCAGGCGGGCGGTGGCCTTGGTCGTGTGCAGCGCGTCCATGGTCAGCACCATCCCGGCCACCTGCATCCGGCCCAGCAGCGCACGAGCGGCGCTTGCCTCGCCTTTCTTGTCGGCGACCTGGCACTGGCCCAGGATCACCCCGTGCTCGTGGCTGATCGCCCCGACGAGGAAGACGCGCCCGCCGTCTGCGGTACTGAGCATGAAAGCCGGAGGTTATGCCGGATCGGAGATCACGAGTCCGGTCTCGGCGATGAACCCGTTGAGCAGGTCGGGCCGGTATTGCATGGATTTGAGTCGGCTCCTGATCAGGGTGGTGAGCTGGTCGATGCCGTGAACGGTGAAGTTGAGGAGCTTGGTGCGCAGATTGGACCAGATGCCCTCGGCTGGGTTGAGATCGGGTGCGTATGGCGGGAGCCGGTAGACCAGCAGCCAGTCGTCCTGAGCGGCGATCCATGCGCGCATCGTGGCGCTGACGTGCTCGGGCAGGCTGTCCCATACCAGCGAGATCGGCCCGCCGAGCTGGGCGTGTGCGGCGCTCAGCAGGGCTTGGAAGGCTTTCTCTCCGAAGCCTTTGGGCTCGTGCTTGCGGCGGTGGTAGGTGAGCGTGCGGTAGATCAGCCGCGTACGCTCTCCGGGCTTGACGCAGAGCAGTCCGGCGATCGAGGTGCGCCCGGCTCCGCTGTAGGCGACCGGCAGGACCGGCGTGCGGCCCGCGGGTGCCCAGGTTCGTCCTTTGGGCGGTCTCAGGCTCTGACCGGACTCGTCGGCGAAGACGAGCCAGGAGTCCCAGGCCGCCCGGGTGCTTTTATCGCGGGCCAGGTCCGCTTGATCCAGGTGGCGACCTGGTCCTCGTCGCGCCGGGCGGCCTGGTGCGCCGGGACCTGGAACGACCAGCCCAGCCGCTGGAGCAGGTAGGCCACCCCGCGCGGGGTGTAGCGGATGTGGAACGTCTCGGCGATCAGCATCGCGATCCGCAGGCTGGTCCAGCGCTGGTCGTCCCAGCCGTGCGCGGCCGCGCCCTGCTGCAGCAGTGCCTCCAGGCGGTCGGTCTGCGCGTCGGTGAGCTTGCAGCCGGTGCCGGCGGTGCCTTTGGAGCGCAGGGCGGCCTTGCCGCCTTTCTGCCAGGCCCGATGCCACTCGCAGGCGGATTTGCGGGTCACGCCCAGCAGGTGGGCCACCCGGGGTGGCTGGATCCCTCCGGAGAACATGTCCGCCGCCCGCAGTCGCAGCGCTTGGCGCCGTTCCCGCTCGATGTCGGACAGTCCTCCGCTTCTGTCGGAGTACCTCATACCTCCAGGTTGCCACCTGGGGAAACAGCGAGAACGAGTGCCCTGGGTGCCTCATGACGCCCGGATTTCTCCGTCAGTAGGCGCGCCTCGGCAGGCCTTGCCGTCCAGCGCGGCGCCGGGCAGCAGGCCGTCCGGAGCGGGATGAGCACGGGGGCGCCGGGCCGCGCGGCGCTGCTCGCGTTCGGCGGGTTCGGGGGCCTGGGGGATGTGCGGGGCGGGGGCGAGGCCGCTGACGACGTCGGCCGTATAGGCGGCGATCGCCGCATCCAGGGCATCGGCGTCCAGATCCGCCAGGACCCGGCGGAAGGTCCGCTCGCTGGGGACGAGGTGGCGCCCGGTGAGCGGATCACGGTAGGCGCCCATGCGGCGCAGCGTCCCTTGGGAGGTCCGAGCGGCCCACTGCCGGATCGCGGTCACGCTGTCACCGCCGATCACCAGGGTCGCGCACGCGGTCAGGGTCAAGATGACCGTCAGTCGGTGACGACGGCCGCAGGCCGAGCGCCGGTCCGGCACTGCCGCCAGCCGGTCCATCAGCGCCGATTCCAGCGCGATCGGGTCGGCTGTCAGCTCCGCTTCCCACGATGCCAGGTCGGCGAGCTGGTCAAGAGACGAGCGAGGGCAAGGGCTGGTAGGGGAAGATGTGGACACGAGCGCGACTCCTGTGATGGTCACCGGTCTTCGACACCCGGAAGATCACCAGAAGTCGCGCTCTTTCGCGTTTCACCTGACCAAACACTCAACCTCGCCATACCGCATCAAAACCAAGGAACGCCGGGGCCCTCGTGAGTCATCGAGGTCAACAACGACGAAATACGCTCACACCTCTGGGCCCTTGCGACCTTAATACCATTTCCCATTATCTACAATTATAACCTTCATCGGTCCAGCAATCATCAAGGTCATCGACAACAATCTCCCAAACTGTCTCCATCGAGGATTCATTTCGTATTCTATCTTGAGTTAGCGTCATCCCAACAACTCGACCCTTAACCTTCTTAGCCAAATCGGCATCACATGAATTTCCGCATTTTTTCCATTTATCAACTTCATAAGACCACCCCGAATTAACGAACCCTTGAATAATTTCTTTTTCTGAAATGCTTATATCTATATTTACGCTCAGCCATGCCCCATTGTTTGACGAGTCACACCCATTGAGATTATCAATTGATAAAATACTCTCCTTTTTTGGAAGGGAGCCCTCAATGGATTCACGCAAGAAAGCGCTTTCTTTTGTCGCAATACTTAAGCATGAATTCGTTGAATGGCTTCCTGGGGTCACACATCCACCCAAGGAAGCGATCAACGCCACAGAGACTCCACCCCCAACAGCGTTTCTAAACAAACTACGTACGATCGTCCATTTCGATACCACTTTTATTTATCCCTCCGATATCGAGACCTTCTAGATGAATCCACGCGAGATCACCCTTAAGTCGACCCAACGGACAGGCATCAACCTTCCATTATTTCCGATTCAAAAAATCAGCAACCCACGTTAGTTGTGGCTGATTTTCTATAAGCCTCGAGGATCGACTAACTGATTAGATTAATGGTAATGCCTACATGTCCACCATAGCTCCCAGCGCAGGGTCCCGTCATGCAGGCATAGTCTATCTCTGCTTGCTTCTTGAGCTTTTCCTGCTCAGCCTTGCTGATCTTTTTTGCATCACTACTCTCCTCGACCACCCAGCCATTCTCTACCATAAACTCATGAAGACTTAGCTCGCGGCCCCCATTAATTTGAATAGCCAAGTAGTGGCCCCCATAACTCCCAACACAAGGGCCCGTCATACAATCAGAATCTATTTTCGCCTGATTCTCTATTTTTCGAATCTTTGCAGAGCTAAGATCGACACCCCCCAAAGGATTGCCATCAATAGCTCTCGACGCAAACCCGTTCAGGCCAGGCCTTGGTTCCCTAGGGCATCCTTCAGTAAAGAGCCCTTTAGCGCATAGCACGCCAATCGATACCCCATACATATAGTTCAAGGCATAGTCAAAACCGTTTTTGCTTATAAGGCTAGTTATCTTCTTCTTATTTTTTAGTGCATATTTTCTGGCAAAAGCATTTACCTCCTGGTCTTCGGCACTCTCCTTCGGGCTATTAGCATGATGTTTTTCATGCGCATCACCCACTTCTCTGGCAAATTCTTCGCTAATTAGAACGGTTGTAAATACCTGCCAAAGAAAGTGACGGATGGCGCTCCTCCTCGTATCCTCCGCCCCCTCTTTTGCTTCGACAAAATCGCGGACTCTCCGAGATATCCTTTCCCCCATTAGGCAATATTGAGGGGCCAACACATTATTTTCAAGACAAGTTTGCGCCTCTCTTCGTTCCGATTTAGTCCAAGGAGAACATAGGCCGAATATGCAATCCGGCTCTCCTCCATTGTCATATGTATCCGGCTTTGGAGGATTAGCAACAGAAGCCCCCACCAGCTTGTTCCTAACCTCGTAACTACAACACTCAGGATCATGACCGGACGGATCTGAATTACTCATGGGACTAGCATGAGCGTAGGTATAACGATTAGCACGAACCGCCGGCTCAGGGGCGAGGTTCCAATCGTCGCGGGAGGTGAAGGCACCGGTGCCGGGCTGATACCAGCGGGCGTGCATGTTGACCTTGCCGGTGTCCGGGTCGGTGTACTCGCCCTGATAGCCGAGGGATCGTTTGGTGCCGGAGGTGTGGGTGACCTGGCCGAACGGGTCGTAGGCGGTGGAGTCGGCCAGGGCGGTGCCGGTGAAGGTGGCGACCATGTCGCCGTGCAGATCGTTCATCACCGCCAGGGCGGGGCTGCCGCCTTCGTGCATGCTGAGCAGCCCGCCGGCGACATCGCGGCCGTACCTGGCCTGGATGGCGCCGGAGCCGTCAGCGATGACGCTGATGTCATTGCTCAGGCCGGAGTAGGTGAAGCGCTGCTGGCTGATGCCCTTGGTGCGCGAGGTCATCCGGCCCAGGGCGTCGTAGCCGTAGCTGGTCTCGCCGTCGGTGATGAGCCGGTCGAAGGCGTCGAAGACGAGGTTCTTGGTCGTGCCGCGGGTGGTCTCGGTGGCCAGGGTGCCGCGCGGGCTGTAGGTGTAGTCGACGCCGCCACCCGAGGTCAGGCGGTTGCGCTCGTCGTAGGTGAACGTCTTCTCGCCGGCCTTGGTGCGGTTGCCTGAGTCGTCCCAGGCGTAGTCGACGGTCTTGTTGTCGGGGCCGGTCCAGGAGGTCAGGCGTCCGGCGTGGTCGTAGCCGTAGCTGTTGCTGCCGGCGCCTGCCGTACCGGAGGTGGTCTTGGAGGTGAGGTTGTCGTCCTTGTCCCACCCGTAGACGATCTTCGCCAGCTCTGCGCCGCTGCTGCTGGTCAGCGTCTGGGAGGTGGGCCGGTCGATGGTGTCATAGGTGAAGGATTGGGTGCCCGCCGGGTTGGCGGAGGTCTGGCTGGTGAGGCGGTTGGCGTTGTCGTAGCCGTAGGTGAAGGTGCGGCCGGTGACCGGGTCGGTAGCGGTCTTCAGGCGGCTGCCGTTGTCCCAGGTGAAGTTGGCCGTTCCGGTGGGGTCGACGCGCTGGGTCGGGTTACCCAGGGCGTCGTAGTTGTAGGTGGCGACCTGAGCGGTGGCCTTGGTCAGCTTGGTCAGCAGGCCCCGGTCGTTGTATTCGAGGCCGTAGTCGCCGATCGCGCTCGGCCGTCCCGCCGCGTCGTAGGTGTAGCTGCGCTCGGGAGTCTCGACCGCGGCGCCAGTACCGGTCTCCTTGGTTATCTGGCCGAGGTGGTCGAAGGTCCGGTCGATGCGGACCCCGCCCGGCTGCAGGGTGGAGACGTTGTTGCCGGCCGCGTCGTACACCTGCGTCCAGGTGCGGTCGGCGGTGTCCGGGTGCGCGGCCGTGGAGGGTTCGATGACCGATTCGGCCAGGCCGAGGCTGTTGTAGGTGGTCCAGGTGGCGTGGCCGCGGCCGTCGGTCAGGCGGGTGCGGGCGCCGGTGGCGTCGTAGCCGAACGTGGTGGTGATCGACTCCTCCGCGGAGACCGGCTCGATGAGGGAGGTCATCCGGCCCAGCGCGTCGAACTCCCGCCGGGTGACGTGGCCCTCGGCCGAGGTGGTGCGGGTCGGGTTGCCGGCCGGGTCGTAGCCGAAACCGAAGCTGCGCACGACCGCGCCGGTGCCGTCGAGGTCCTTGGCGCCGATCTTGCGGCCGGCCAGGTCGTATTCGGCCTCGGTGGCGTTGCCGAGGGCGTCGGTGACCTTCAGTTCGCGGCCGAAGGGGTCGTAGGCGAGGGTGGTCGTGTTGTTGTTGGGGTCGGTGACCGCGGTGATCTGCCCGGCGGCGTTGACCGCATACTTGGTGGTCTTGCTGCCCGGCGCGACGCTCTGGGTGAGGTTGCCCGCGGTGTCATAGGTCAGCGTGGTGGTCAGCGCCGCCGTGGTCGGCTTGCGCTCGATCACGGTCCGGGTGATCGTGCGGCCGAGGTCGTCGTAGGTGGCCTCGCTGCGGGCGCCGGTCGGGTCGATCACTGCGAGCTGCTCGCCCAGCAGGTCGAACTCCGCCACCCGCACCCCGCCCGGCCCCGACGGGCCCGGTTCGGTCATTCGGACCGGACGGCCCAGCGCGTCGTACTCGGTCGTGGTCACATACCCGCGCGGGTCGGTGACACTGGTCTGGCGACCGGCCGCGTCGTAACCGATGCTGGTCTTCGGCGTGACCGGCTGGCCGCCCGGCGGCGTGTAGGCCGGGGCGGTGGTCGAGGTCAGCCGGCCCGCCTTGTCGAACGCCGAGGTGATCGTGCGGCCCTCGGCATCGGTCGCATGAGTCTGCAGCCCGGCGGTGTCGTAACCGAAGCGCACCGCAGGCGTGCCGTCGGCGGCCGAACCGTTCTCCTCGATCGTCACCTGCGGAGCCACGGTCTCCACCAGCCGGCCCAGCGCGTCGTAGCGCATCGTGGTGGTGAAGTCCGCGGCCGTGGCGCCGTCGGCGTTGCCACGGGGGTCGGTCTGCTTGACCAGCAGGCCGCGCTCGTCGTAGGTCCAGGTGGACACCAGGTCGGCGTCACCGTTCTCCACGGTCTGCCGGGTCACCTGCCCCAGAGGACTGTAGGCGTACTCGGTGGATTCCACGCGGCTGCTGCCCGCGCCAGTGAGTTCCTTCTTGGTGACGTTGCCGCCCGCGTCATAGGTGAAGGCGGTCTTGCGCTTGAGCGCGGCCGGATCGAACGTGGTGGAGGTCACCCGGTTCGCGGCGTCGTAAGCGTAGTCGGTGGTGGCCTTCCCGCCGCCCGTGACCTGCTTGGTCAGGTTCCCGGCCGCGTCGTAGGTGTTGGCCTCCATCACCACGTCCGCTGCCGTGGTGGAGCCGTTCAGCCGCACGTCATCGGCGATCACCTGCGAGACGCGGTTGTCGGTGAAGTAGGTGTAGGAGGTCTTGCGGCCCATCGCGTCGACCTGGCCGGCCAGGCGACCACCGGGGTCATAGGCGCGAGACTCCAGCACCACGTCCTTGGCGGCCTGCGGCGCGACCGGGCTGCCGGTCCAGTTCTTCAGCGTCGTCGACTGCAGTTCCCCGCGCTTGGTGTAGGCGTAGGTGACGACCGTGCCCATCGGATCCGTCGACGAGGTCCGCGCACCCGTGGCGTCCCAGCTCGTACGGCTCACGCCGCCCTCGGGGTCGGTCACCGTCTCGACCCGGCCGGCCGTGTCGTAGGTGTAGGTGACCTTCCGCTCCGCGTCGCCGCCGGTCAGGTCGGCGACGGTCTCGGTGAGCTTGTTGCCGTCGGCGTCGTAGGTGAAGCGCGTCTGGGCGGTGTGCACCACGTCGGTGATCTCGTTCTTCACCCCGGGCGCGGTGGCGGTCAGCAACCGCCCAAGCCCGTCGTAGGTGAACTGGGTGGTCACCCCGTCCGGATGCGCGGCGGAAATCTCCGTGCGGGAGGTGACCCGGCCCAGCGCGTCATGGGTGAACGTGGTCTTCAGCCCGGACGGGGCGATCTGCTCGGCCAGGTCGCCGGCGGCGGTGTAGCGGTAGGCGGTCTCCTCGCCCCGGGGGTCCTTCTGCGACTCCACCAGCCCGGCGGGGGCCGTTCCCCCGCCGACCGCCGGCTCGGTGCCGTCGGTGTAGACGGTGGTGGCCGACCGGCCGTCGGGGAAGTCGGAGGTGGCCGGGGTGGTCGCCTTGGTCAGCTCGCCGTGCGCGTTGTAGTCGAAGGTGGTGGCGTAGGTGTTGTCGGTGGCGCTGGACGAGCGCGCGTCCCGGCTGACGGTCACCTGGTCGTTGCGCGGGTCGAACTCGTCGTCCTTGTTGAGGTGATACGACCGGTAGGCGGTCTGGCAGTTGTTCGCCGCCCGGCAGGTCTTCACCGCCGTCACGTTGCCGCGCGCGTCATTCACCTGTTCGGTGACATTGCCATTGCGATCGGTGACCTTCGTCAGGAAGCCACCGGTGTCGTAGTCGTATTTGACGGTCTTACCGAGCTGATCGATCTCCGATACCAGCCGGTACCCGCGCTGGGCGTCGTACACGTACTTCAACGTGTTGTTCTTCGGATCGGTGACCGTGGCCGTCACCTTCTCGGTCGCCCAGTCGTATTGCGGCTGAGCAATCTTCCAGGTTCCGCCGTGCTGATCGGTGTGGGTGACGACGCGCTCACTCGCCGGGTCGTAGGTGGTGGTCATCCACACCCGGCCCGACGGAAGCGTGATCTTCGTCATTTTGTTGGGCGTGGCCGTGCGCGCCACATAGTGCAGGCTCACCTCACCCGCGGTGAGCGGCTTACCGTAGACGGCGATCTCGTCGACCGAACCGTTGAAGGGGAACTCCTGCTGGCCGGTCCCGCTGGGCAGTCCGGGAGCCGACCCCCGGGTGATCATGCCGTTGCCCACGACGGTGTACGGGCGAGCCGTGTCGGCCTGCTGCGTCAGTGTCCCGATCTGCTGCCCGTCCAGGTACAGGGTCTGCTTGTCTCCGGCGACGGTCAGCACCACGTGATGCCACTTGGAGTCGTTGACTGCGGCCGACGAGGCCATATAGGAGCCGGAACCCTTGAACGAGCCGTACAACCTGCCGTTGGTCCCGACGTACAGCAGCGGGGATTCCGGCCTGGGATCCTTGCCCGCGGACACCAGCACTCCGGGGGCGTAGGCCCTGAACCACAACTCCACCGATGTCTGGTCCCCCGACCGGGCCAGCGCGTTCTCAGGCAGGCCGATCGACCCGCCTGGCTCCATCTCACCATCCAGGCCCACGGCGGTGTCCGGCGTTCCGGCCAGCGCCCCGGTTTCGCCGTAAGACACCATGCCGCCGTACATGGCCTCGCCCGCCGGGCCGAAGCCGTTCGCCAACCAGGCGCCGTCGGTCTCGTTCAGCCGCCAGTAGCCGTATGGCTCGGTGTCCTCGACGAGGCTGCGATACTGCGATCCGCTTCCATAGGCGTAGCGGGTGCAGTTCGGGGCCGCGATCGGTGCGCATGCCGCCGTCAGCCGGTCACCCTCGTAGTGATAGGTCCAGGTGACCGGAGCACCGTCCATCGGGTCGCTGGACACGCTCGCCACGTGTGCGCCGTTCCAGGTGAACGTCAGCGACCGGCCTCCCTCCGCGGTGACTTTCTCCAGCTTGCCGTCCGCGCCATAGGTCAGCTCCTGCACACGGCCGCGCCCATCAGTGATCTTCGTCACCCGGCCCTGGGCGTCGAACAGGTACGAAACAGCGGACTTGTCCATCAACCGCCAGCCGTCCGCTGTTTCAGCCAAGGTGGCGTACATGCCCGACGGCGGCTGGTAGCTACCGTCACCGTTGGCCGCGAACCGCACCCTCCGCCCATCGGGGAAGGTGACCAGCGCGGTCACCAGTTCCCCCCGGACTTCCCGTACCAGCTCCATGTCCCAGCGGGTCGACCATCCTGCGCCGAATACGCCGTCGGTGCGCGGGTCCATGCTGTTGTAGGAGCGCACCACCGAGAGCGGCGGCCCGGCCGCACTGACCGACAGGTCCGTGGCGGTAGTGGTGTAGTTGCCCGCCATCTGATGGAACTCTTGGCCGTTCACGCCCCGGGTGGCCAGCTGCGAGCCGATCACCGGCTGGCGCACCCCGGTGGTGAAGGAGGTCTTCGGCGAGACGACCTTCGATCCGCTCGGCACCTCGGTGGCGACGACCCTCCACCAGTACTGCTTGCTCCACTGGAGTTTCCCTCCCGGGACCTTCCAGAAGTCGACGTTTTCGGCCAGCGTGCCCGAGGCGGTGCAGTCCTCGGTCATCGTCTCGTTGCTGCAGATGGTGAACGCGTACTTGAACCTGTACGGCTCTTCCAGGCTTTCCGCGTAGGCCCGCAGCGTCGGCGTCCGCGACTCCACCAGCTCTTCGTCCGCCGGATCGATGTTCTGCGCGCCCAGCGGCTGAAAGGCCTGCGCCTTGGTCGACGCCGTCGGCGCCGACGTCAGCGAGACCGGCTGACCACCATGGGGGGTCGCCCATGCGGCCTTGACCCTGGAAGTGTCGGCGAAGCGCTCCTCGATCGGCAGCGCCCCCTCACGTTGCCGGGGGTCCTGCTTGACGTCTGCGACCTTCACCGATGTCGTCGTCGCCGCGGTGTCGACCAACGACGCGAGCCCGTTCGCCGAACCGGTCAGCTGATCAGGCGTGTCCGGCGGCGCCGATGCCTGCGGGGCCGATTGCGCGGCAGCGGTCGCCGGCAACGCGGGAAGAGTGACCAGACTTGGCAGCATCACCGCTGTCAGCGCCACTGCCGTCCATGCCCTGCGGCCAGCCGAACGCGACCACGACGGACTCCGGCGCATATGCCGTCACCCTCCGAACCAGCCAACGCGGCGGCCGACGCCACCGCGTCACCCCATCCCGCAGGCCCCTCCAGTCACGGGTGGGATCGGCGTTTCGGAGTGATCAACACAGCAAACCATCAGAAGGTACACATAGATCCGCTTTGTCCTCAAGATCACATAAGTTACAGATAAAGAACAGAGAGTGACCAAAATCCGAAAGATCACCTTTCCTGTTTCCCTCAGGTCGTAGACGGCGGCCGCGGGAAGGCGACCGCGGTCCCGGCACGGTCGGCCGACGAGGATCCGCCGCAACGATCCACGTCAAGAGTGATTCCACGACCACTCCGGCGATGATCGGCCAACGGAACGGCGTCGACGCGATCGCGGGGGAGACCTGAACGGCGATCTCGTCGCCGGCGGAGCCGATGTCACGGACCGCAGTCACCAGGCGACCGGCCAGGGTGCCGCGCCGGGTTCGTCGGCCCCCTCCCCTATCTTCTTGACCGCGATGCGCCGTGATCATCTGTCCGCGCGCGTCGCACAGGACGACCGCGGCGCGTACGCCGCGGCCCACCCCCATTCACGGAGGATTCGTGAGACTTCGACGTCTCCTGGCGGGAGCCATCGCGCTCGCCGCCGTCTCGGCGGTCCTGACCGCCGCACCCGCGTCCGTCTCGGCCGCCGCCGTACCGGCTCCGGTGATCGACCCGGCCGTCGGCGCCGCGGTGCGGGCGGGTGAGCAGGTCCGCGTCGTCGTCGGTGTCAGGGACGGTCTGCCCGTCGCTCGGTGGCCGCCGACGCCGAGGCGATCTCGGCGGCGACCGGCGTCCTGGGCTCGTCGGACAGGCGGGGCTTCTTCGTCATGGAGATCGACGGCCCGGCCCTGGCCGAGCTCGGGAAGGACCCGCGGATCGCGTCCGTCCGCGCGGACCGGCCCAGCGCTCCGGCCGCCCTGGGCTCCGGCACCCGGGTGATCGGCGCCGACCGGGCGCACGCGGCCGGGGTGACCGGCCGGGGCCAGAACGTCGTCATCCTGGACACCGGCATCGACCGCGACCACCCGGCCTTCGCCGGCCGCATCGTCGCCGAGGCCTGCTTCTCCCGTGCCAGCAGGGACGAAACGACCGTCCGCTCCCTCTGCCCCTCCGGTGAGGACCGGCAGACCGGTCCCGGCTCCGCCGACGCCGAGACGGCGCTGTGCATGGACGGCAAGAAGAACCTGTGCGCCCATGGCTCGCTGGTGGCCGGGATCGCGGCGGGGAAGAAGAGCGCGGCCGGGAACGCCGACGGCGTCGCCCCCGGCGCCGGGATCATCGCGATCCAGATCTACACCCGCGTCGACAGCGAGGAGCACTGCGGCAAGGGCAAGGCCCCCTGCGTGCTGTCCTGGGGGACCGACCACATCTTCGCCATGGACTACGTGATCGAGCTGGCCAAGACCCACAGGATCGCGGCGGTCAACCTGAGCATGTACCGGTACGGCACCACCCCCAACGCGTACCACGTGTACGACGAGAACGAGCCGTGCGACGTCGAGCCCGTCTCGGACGAGATCGGCGAGCTGTCCAAGCTGGGCATCCCCACCGTCGCCGCGGCCGGCAACGGCGGCGAGGAGGGCAGGATCGCCGTTCCCGCCTGCGTCCGGAAGGCCGTCTCGGTGGGCGCCACCGACGACTCCGACGCCGTCGCGCCCTTCTCCAACCGGAGCGCGTTCCTCGACCTCCTCGCCCCCGGCTCCGGCATCACCTCCTCCGCTCCCGACCGCACCCAGGAGACCGCCAGCGGCACCTCGCTCGCCGCCGCGCACGTGGCGGGCGCCTTCGCGCTGCTCAAGGAGCGCGCGCCGGAGGCGGACGGCGCCGACCTGCTGAAGAAGCTGCAGGACACCGGCAAGCGGATCACCTACCGGAGCAGGGGTGAGGACGCGTCCACTCCCCGGATCGACCTCGCCCGGGCCCTCGGGCTCCCGGCCGTGACGCCGTCCCCGACCGCCACGCCGGCTCCCGCCGGCACGCCCACGGCGACGCCCGCCCCGTCCCCCGCCCCGACGCACACGCCGCCGGGTGGCGGCGGTGACCTCGGCCCGGTCCCCGTCCCGGACGTGTGCGAGCGCGGCAAGGGCGCCAGGGCGCTGAGCGCGGCCGGCTGGGCCAGGGAGCTGCACAAGAGGACCGGCACCCTGCCGGACCGGATCCTGGTCTGCTACCTGGGCATCGTCCAGAACGGCAGCAAGGTCTTCCCCGAGGCCGGGGACGCCGGGTCGCCCGGCAGGGCGTACAAGATCCTCATGGGCAGGAGCGGCAAGGCACTGCTCGATCGCGAACTGCTCGCCGCCTGGCTGAACCACGCCCACGGCGTCTACGACGGCTCCACCAAGGTCCACGGCAGGACCACGTTCAGGAGCGCCGTGGCGGCCGCCGAGAAGCACCGCCTCACCCCGAAGGCGGCCTCCGCCCGGGTCCTCAAGGCCGCCGCGTACCTGAACACGTACGTCAACCGGGCCGGGTAGGCGCCGCGCGCAGCGGAAACCGGGAGAGGCGCCCCTCTTCCGCGTCCGGGCCGGTCACGCCGCGCGTGGCCGGCCCTTCGCGCGCCCGGACGATGATCACGAGACCTTAAATCCACCTTATGACCGGCTTATAACCGCAGCCGAGGTGTTGACCGCGGAGGAACCCGGACCCTAACCTCCACTAACTAATAGGAAACTTTCCTATGAATTACGGGGGCCTAGCACTCTCTGACCTGGAGCGACCCTTGCGACGAATCACCCTCGGCTCTCTGATCGCGGCCACCGCGCTGTTAGTCCCGCTGGGGCTCGGCGCGGCGGAGGCCGCGACCCCTGCCACCGCCACCTACGCGACCGACTCCGACTGGGGCTCCGGCTTCCAGGGCAAGGTCACCGTGAAGGCCGGCAGCACCCCCCTCACGAGCTGGAAGGTCGAGTTCGACGTTCCGTCCGGCACCTCCATCTCGTCCGCGTGGGACGCCGAGATGGCCAAGAGCGGCAACCACTACACCTTCACCAACAAGTCCTGGAACGGCTCCGTCGCGGCCGGGGCCTCGCTGAGCTTCGGCTTCGTCGGCGCGCCCGGCGGCCTGAAGAGCCTGAGCAACTGCAAGCTCAACGGCGCCTCCTGCAGTGGCACCGGCAACCCCGACCCGACGCCGACGCCGACGGTGACGCCGACGGCGACGCCCACCCCGACGCCCACTCCGACGGTGACGCCCACCGCGACCCCGACCCCGACCGTCGACCCCGACCCCTCGGGCAAGAAGGTCGTCGGCTACTTCACGAACTGGGGCGTCTACGGCCGCAACTTCCACGTGAAGAACCTGGTCACCAACGGCTCGGCGGCCAAGCTGACCCACATCCTGTACGCGTTCGGCAACACCACCGGCGGCAAGTGCACCATCGGCGACTCCTACGCCGACTACGACAAGGCCTACACCGCCGACCAGAGCGTCGACGGCGTCGCCGACACCTGGGACCAGCCGCTGCGCGGCAACTTCAACCAGCTCCGCAAGCTGAAGAAGGCCTACCCGAACATCAAGGTCATCTGGTCCTTCGGCGGCTGGACCTGGTCCGGCGGCTTCACCCAGGCCGCGGCCAACCCGGCCGCGTTCGCCCAGTCCTGCCACGACCTCGTCGAGGACCCGCGCTGGGCCGACGTGTTCGACGGCATCGACATCGACTGGGAGTACCCCAACGCCTGCGGTCTGAGCTGCGACACCAGCGGCCCGAACGCCTTCAAGAACCTGATCTCCGCGCTGCGCGCCAAGTTCGGCTCCAGCGCCCTGATCACCGCGGCGATCACCGCCGACGGCACCGACGGCGGCAAGATCGACGCCGCCGACTACGCCGGCGCGATCTCGAACCTCAACTGGCTCATGCCGATGACCTACGACTACATGGGCGCCTGGGACGCGAAGGGCCCGACCGCTCCGCACTCGGCCCTGACCTCCTACACCGGGATCCCGAAGGCCGGCTTCTACTCCGACGCCGCCATCCAGAAGCTGAAGGCCAAGGGCGTCCCGGCGAGCAAGCTGCTGCTGGGCATCGGCTTCTACGGCCGCGGCTGGACCGGCGTGACCCAGGCCGCCCCGGGCGGCACCGCCACCGGCCCCGCCCCCGGCACCTACGAGCAGGGCATCGAGGACTACAAGGTCCTCAAGACCAAGTGCCCCGCCACCGGCACCATCGCCGGTACGGCCTACGCCTTCTGCAACGGCCAGTGGTGGAGCTACGACACCCCGGCCACCATCACCGGCAAGATGGACTACGCCAAGAAGCAGGGCCTCGGCGGCGCCTTCTTCTGGGAGACCAGCGGTGACACGGCCAACGGTGAGCTGATCACCGCGATGGCCAACGGACTCAAGTAATATTTCGGCCACTCGGCCCTCCGTGTGCGATACGCCGCGGGGGGCCGAGCCATGTCCGGAGCTGAACGTCTCCTGGGAAGATCCACTCGACGGGGGTGAGGGGCTTCACCGAGCGGGATCGGCTATCTAGACTCCGAATCGCCCGTTTCATCCCCCGGAGGACGCGTGCGACTTCGAGCCCTCGTGGCCATGGCGATCGTGCTCACCATCATCCCGGCCGCGCCGGCGCTCGCCGAGGACCCGCCCGCGACGCCCCCGGCCGCGGCCGAGAGCCCCGCCGTACCGCCCCCGGACGCGGCGGAGATCCCCGGCGCCGGGGATCCGCCCCCGGCCACCGCGCCTCCGGCGGAGGGCACGCCGCCGGAACCGAAGCTCGAGGACGGCCTCCTCTCGGACGAGGACGGGGCCCGGGTCATCGTCGAGGTGACCGCCCCGGCCGAGGCCGCCCCGGTGGCGGGCGAGGCGCAGAACCTGCCGGACGCCGAGGTCGTCCTCCAGCCGCCGGACACCTCCTTCATCGTGGTCGAGGCCACCGGCGAGTCCCTGGCCGCGCTGGCCGAGGACCCCCGCGTGGTCTCGGTACGGCGGGACCGCACCTACTCGACCACCGCCCTCTCCACCGGCGCCCTCTCCAGCACCACCCTGGCCCCCGCCCTGCAGGGGATCGGTGCGGACCGGGCCCACGCCGCGGGGATCCGCGGCGAGGGCCGGACGATCGCGATCATCGACACCGGCGTCGACGCCGACCACCCCGCCCTGGAGAACAAGGTCGTGGCGCAGGCCTGCTTCTCCGCGACGGACGGCGGCGCCCGGTCCCTCTGTCCCAACCAGCGGAGCTCCCAGGAGGGCCCCGGGTCCGCCGACGCGGAGACCCCCGCGTGCGTCCACGACGACGTCAACCTGTGCGACCACGGCACCCACGTCGCGGGAATCGCCCACGCCGTCGCCCCCGGCGCGGACATCGCGGCGATCCAGGTGTTCAGCCGGGACGACGACTGCGGCGGGGACGGCGGCGGGGTGGTCTGCCTGACCGCGTACGAGTCCTCGCTGCTGCTCGCCCTCGACCACGTGGCCGCGCTGAAGGACTCCACACCCGGCCTGGTCGCGGTCAACCTCAGCCTCGGCGGCGGCCTCTTCGACGGCGCCTGCGACGACGTCCCCGAACTCCGGGCGATGCGGGAGAAGGTCGACGCCCTGCGCGCCAAGGGCGTCGCGGTGGTCGCCGCCGCCGGGAACGAGTCCTTCCCGGGCGCCGGAGCCCCCGGCTGCTTCTCCGGCGCGGTGACCGTGGGCGCGACCGGCGGCGACGACCGGATCCCCGAGTGGTCGAACCACGGCCCCGTACTCGACCTGTTCGCCCCCGGCGTCGAGATCGACTCGGCGGTGCCCGGCGGCGGCACCCAGGTCTACAGCGGGACCTCCATGTCCACCCCGCACGTCGCCGGCGCGTTCGCCCTGATGGACGAGAAGTCCCCCGGAGAGACCCCGGACGCGCTCCTCGGCAAGCTCGGGGCCGCGGGCCGGCCGATCGTCTACGGCGGGGCGACCACCCCCCGGCTCGACGTGGGCGTCGCGATCCTCGGCGGCGACCCCCAGCCCGCCGTCACCCAGGAGCCCGCCCCCGGAGACGGCTCCGGCGACGACCCCGGCGACCCGAGCCCCGACCCCAGCTCCGGCCCGGAGCCGACCCCCGGCCCCGGCGACACCCCGCCCCCCGCCGACCCGGCCCCCGTACCGCTGCCGACCGTCACCGTCACCGTCACCGTGACCGCCACTCCCCCGGCCGCCGCCCCGGCCGTCTGCACCCGGGGCGGCGCGAAGAGGACCCTGACCGCCGCCCAGTGGGCCGTGGAGGTCACCCGGGGCAAGGGCGTGCTCCCCGACGAGACCCTGAACTGCTACCTGCGACTGGTCGCCAAGGCCAGCGCGGTCTTCCCCGAGGTGACGCGCGCCTCCACCCTGGGCACCGCCTACCGGGTGCTCAAGCCCGCCGCCGAGCCCACCTCCAAAGCCACCTCCAGAACCGCCGCCTCCAAGGCCGCGGCCAGGAAGGCCGCGCTGGACGGCGAACTGCTGGCCGCCTGGCTGAACTGGGCGAACGGCGCGGTCAACTTCACCGCGAAGATCGGCGAGACGTCCACGGTCCGGGCCGCCCTCGTCTCCGCCGAGAAGAACCGCTTGAAGGGCACGTCCCTGTCCGGATCCGCCACGACCATACGAAAGTATGTGAACGCCCGCCGTACCGCATGAGTCCCGGCTCCGTCGCTTAGGGTGAAAACCATGGACGCGACCAAGGTGATCACCGAGACCGTCGACCGGATCCGCCAGCGGCGCAGCGCCCCGCTGGTGCTCGAGCTCGACCTCACCGAGGGCCTGACCGACAGGCCGCCGGCCGATCCGCTGAGCGCGATCATGTCCATGCGCAGGGCGCGCCTGTCGGACGTGCTGTCCGGGCTGAAGCGCGCCCGGCAGGACAGCCGCGTCAAGGGACTGATCGTCAAGATCGGCACCAACCCGCTGGGCCTGGCGATGGTGCAGGAGCTGCGCCAGGCGGTGGTCCGGTTCCGGGCCGCGGGCAAGCTGACGGTGGTGTTCGCCGAGACGTTCGGCGAGTTCGGCGCGGGCACCGTCCCCTACTACCTGGCCAGCGCCTTCGAGCGGGTCTACCTCCAGCCCTCGGGCGACGTCGGGCTGACCGGGATCTCGCTGGAGCAGCGCTTCGTCAAGGGCACGCTCGGCAAGCTCGGCGTCGAGTACGAGCTGGGCCAGCGCCACGAGTACAAGACCGCGGCCAACATGTTCACCCGGGACCACATGACCGAGCCGCACCGCGAGTCGGTGGCCCGGCTGGCGGCCTCCGTCACCGAGCAGGTCGTCGCGGGCATCGCCGACGGGCGCGGGCTCGACCCGGCCAAGGTCCGCGAGCTGATCGACCAGGGACCGTTCATCGGCTCCGAGGCGGTCGACGCCGGGCTGGTGGACCGGCTCGCCTACCGCGACGAGGTCTACGCCGAGACGAAGAAGACCGCCGGCGAGGACGCTCTCCTGCTCTACGTCTCCCGCTACCACAGGAACAGCCTGGCCAGGAAGCTCCCGCACCCCGGCGAGCAGGTCGTGGCGCTGGTCCAGGGCAGCGGCCCGGTCAAGCTCGGCCGGAGCGGGCGCAGCCCGCTGGGCGGCGGCGGCGCGATGGGCTCCGACACGATCTGCGCCGCCCTGCGCGCGGCCCGCCGCGACGACCATGTGAAGGCGGTCGTCTTCCGGGTGGACAGCCCCGGCGGTTCCTACGTCGCCTCCGACGCCATCTGGCGCGAGGTCGTGCTCACCCGCGAGGCGGGCAAGCCGGTGATCGTCTCGATGGGCGACCTGGCGGCCTCCGGCGGCTACTTCGTCTCGATGGCCGCCGACGTGATCATCGCGCAGCCGGGCACGCTCACCGGATCCATCGGCGTGTTCGGCGGCAAGCCCGTCATCGGCGAGCTGCTGGACAGGATCGGCGTGACCTCCGAGACGGTGAGCGAGGGCGCCAACGCGGCGATGTTCTCCCCCTCGCACGGCTTCTCCGAGGCCCAGTGGGCGCGGGTCGACGCCTGGCTCGACCGGATCTACGACGACTTCGTGGGCAAGGCGGCCCAGGGCCGCGGCCTGACCCGCGAGCGCGCCCACGAGCTGGCCAGGGGCCGGGTCTGGACCGGCTCCGACGCCCGCGACGGCGGGCTGGTCGACGAGCTCGGCGGGCTGGAGGACGCCCTGGCCCTGGCCCGCAAGCGTGCCGGTCTGCCCGCCGACGCGCCGGTGCGGACCTATCCCAAGCTGCACCCGCTGGAGCGGCTGCGCCCGCCGGAGTCGAGCGAGGACCGGGCCGCCGCGCTGGCCAGGGTCCGGCTGGAGGCGTGGGGCCCGCTCGCCGGCCTCGCCGCCGAGCTGGGTCTGCCGTCGTACGGCCCGCTCGTCCTGCCCGGGACCTGGACGATCCGCTAGCACGACCGGCGACTTCCTCTGCGGCGTCGTCACGGAGCTCGAACCGCCGGACGGATGAGGGAGCCGGGCGCCCCCAAATCCCACGGGGGGAGGACGAGAGTGGTAGAAGAGCTTGGGGTTACGAGGGGAGGGGGTGGGGGTTCAGACAAAACGGCGGCGGGCGGCACGACT
>NZ_JACHJJ010000022.1:26803-158906 GCF_014203605.1 Thiemannella venezuelensis
CGCCCCCCCGGCCCGCCCCCGCGGGCCCCCCCCGCCCCCCCCCCCCCCCGGCCCCCCCGCCCCCCCGGCGCCCCGCCCCCGCCCCCGCCCCCCCCCCCCCCCCCCGGCTCCCTCGTCCTTTTCCGCCTCCCGTCCTCTTCCGCTCTCCGCCCTCTTCCGCCTTCCGGGGCGCGGACGGGACGGCGCCTCCCGCCGGATCGTGATCGCCGGTCGCCCTCATATCGATCGATGCTAGTACTATCGTTTTAGAAACGATAGTTTAAGCATGGAGATGATGATGGGTTACAGAAAAACCTGCGCAGGCGGGACCGCATGGTGAGCCGGTACGTGCGGAGATCGCTGATCGCACTGCTCGGCCTCGTCCTCCTCGCCGCGGCGGGGGCGGGCGTGGTGATCGTCCAGAACACCTACGACCTCCGCGAGGAACGGGTCACGATCTCCGGCGGTCCGCAGCCGCTGGACGGCGTGCTCGCCCTCCCCGCCTCCGGGAGGGGGCCGTTCGGGCTGGTCGTCTTCGTGCACGGCGACGGCCCCGTCGACGCCACCCACGAGGGCTTCTACCGCCCCACGTGGGAGGCGTTCGCCCGCGCCGGCTACGCCTCGCTCTCCTGGAACAAGCCCGGGGTCGGCGGTTCCCGGGGGAACTGGCTGGACCAGAGCATGGAGGACCGGGCGGAAGAGGTGGAGACCGCCATCGCGTGGGCCCGCTCCCGCCGCGATCTCGACGCCGGCCGCGTCGGGCTCTGGGGCGCCAGCCAGGCGGGCTGGGTGCTGCCCAAGGTCACCGCGCGTGTCCCGGGGGTGAGCTTCGTGATAGCCGTCTCACCCGCGATCAACTGGCTCCGGCAGGGCCGCTACAACCTGCTCGCCCAGTTGCGGGCCGACGGCGCGACGACCGCCGAGATCCGCTCCGCCGTCGACCGCAGCGACGAGACGCTGCGCCTGCTGCGCGCGAAGGCGTCCTTCGAGGAGTACCGGACGTCCGTGGGAGGGAGGACGGACGGCCTCACCGCGGACCGCTGGCGGTTCATCCTGCGCAACTACACCGCCGACGCCACCGAGGACCTGGAGCGGCCGGCGACCGCCCGTACCCCCACCCTGCTCGTCCTGGCCGGCCACGACCTCAACGTCGACGTCGCCGAGACCGAGGCCGTCTACCGCGACACCGTCTCCGCGCTCCAGGTCAGGCACTACCCGGACGCGGACCACTCCCTGGTCCGCGAGAGCCTCGCGGGCTCGGACGTCAAGATCGCGCTCGCCGCGCTCTTCGCCCCCCGGTCACTGGCCCCCGACGGCTACGTCGACGACCTGGTGGCGTTCCTGCGGGACCCCGAGAAGGCCACGAGGCGGTAGCGGGCGCGGAGCCGTACGGGCGGGGCCGACCCGGCGGGGGAGAGCGGGAGAGCGGCACGGGCCCGGGTCAGCCGCGGATCCGCTCCGCGGGCCTGCCCAGCAGCGCGGCGCGGGCGGGCAGCAGCGTGGCGGCCAGCGCCAGGCCGAGCGTCGCGGCCACCATCGCCGCGTAGGCCGCCGGGGGCACGTACGGCAGCGGCGAGCCCGTCACGCCGTAGCTGAGCGCCACCAGCGTCGGCGCGGCGACCGCCGTGCCGACGGCCACCGCGATCCCGCCCACCAGCAGCGCCTCCCAGCGGATCATGCTCAGCACCTGCCTCCGGGTGCCTCCGACCAGCCGCAGCAGCGCGAGCTCCCGCACCCGTGCCCCGGTGGCCATGACGAGGGTGTTGACCACCGCGACGGCGGTGAACACCATGATCATGCCGAGGGCCAGGAGGTTGACCCAGGCGCCCAGCTCCTGCTCGGCGTCCCGCGCGGCGGAGCCGCCCGCCCGGTCCAGGACCGTCAGGCCGGGAGCCAGTCCGCCGAGCCGCTCCCGCAGGTCTCCCGCTCCGGGAGCCGCCGTGACGAGCAGCCGGCCGGCCATGCCCGCCGCCGAGTGCCCGCGCACCAGGTCGTAGGGGAGGACGACGTCCCCGAAGCCGAGGCCGCGGTCGTAGACGGCCACGACCCGCGGCGTGGCAGGGGTCCCGTCGCCGAGGAGGAGCCGCACCCGCTCGCCCGCCGAGACGCCGAACGCGTCCGCGGCGAACGTGCTGAGCGCCACCGAGTCCTCGCCCAGCCGGTCCAGCGAACCCTCCCGGACGCCCAGGTCGATGCCGTGGACCGGCGTGCTCAGCCCCATGGCGCCGAACGTGCTCAGCGTGCGGTCGCCGAGCTCCTCGTGGGCGCCGACGACCCGGGTGTCGATCACCTCGGTCACGCCCGCCACCCCGGGCGTCTCCCGGGCCGCCCGGGCGGCCTGCGGGGGCAGCCCCGGTCCGGTGGACGTGACGACGTAGTCGGCGCGGGCCCCCTCCTCGGCCTGCCGGGCGGCCGCGTGGCCGACGGTCGACTGGGTGAACAGGGTCGCCGAGGCGAACGCGAGCATCAGCACGAGCGGGCTGACCACGGCCGCCAGTCTCCTGGACTCGGCCCTGGTGGTGGCCGCGGCGAGGTAGCCGCCCACCCGGGAGACCCGGCCGAGGAGGCTCCCGGTGAGCGCCACGGCCCACCGGACGAGCCACGGGCCCAGCAGCGTGGCGGCCACCACGAGGAGCAGGACGATCCCGCCCGCGCTCGCCGCGGCCGCCGCGCCGGTCAGGAACATCGACAGGACGGAGACCGCCCCGCCGGCGACCAGGAAGACCAGGCCGGCGATCATCCGGGCGCGGCCCAGCTCGCGGCGTTCCACCGCGGCCTCGCCCAGCGCCTCGGCGGGCCGGATCCGCGCCGCCCGCCGTACGGCGCCGCGTGCCGCCAGCCAGGCCGTCGCGGCCCCGGTGACGACGGCGACCAGCATCGGCACCGGGCCGGTGACGGGGGCGAAGGTCTCCGGGAACGTCCCCAGGGCCGCGAACCGGCCGAACAGCCAGTGACCCGCGGCGACCCCCGGCGGCACGCCCAGGGCGCCCGCCACCAGCCCGAGCAGCACCGCCTCCCGTCCGATCATCGACCGGACCTGCCGGGGCGTCGCGCCGACCGCCCGGAGCAGCGCGATCTCCCGCTCCCGCTGCCGGACGGCGAGCCCGAAGGTGCCCGCGACCACGAAGACCGCGACCATGGCGGCGACGCCGCCGATGCTGCTGCCGAGCTGCACGAGCGTCTCCCGGCCGGCCTGCGCCCGGAGGTCCTCCGCGAACCCCCGGTCGGCTCCGGCGTAGGCCACCGTGTCCCCGCCGGCGGGCCTGCCCTCCGGCGAGACCGAGAACGCCGCCGCCGACGCCTCGGACGTGTCCAGCGCCGCGTCGATCCGCGCTTTCAGCGGTGCCGGGGCGCCCGGACCGAACACGCCGAAGGCCGAGACGCGGCCGGGACGGCCGAACAGCTCCCCGGCCCGGCCGGCGGTGAAGAACACCGCCGGCCGCCGGGCCAGGCCGGGTCCGGCGATCCCGCTCACCGTGTACTCCCGGACGCCGTCCCGGCCGAGGACCCGGACGCTCCGCCCGGTCTCCAGCCCCGCCTGCCGGGCCAGGAGGGCGTCGACGACGATCTCGCCGGGCGCGGCGGGTGCCCGCCCCTCGCTCAGGGTGTACGGCGTGAGCACCGCCGACTCCCAGGCGTGGCCGAGCACCCCTGGCCCTCCGGTGAGACGGCCGTCCCGCCCCACCAGGGCGACAGGGAAGGCGAGCTCGGGCACGACCCGTGTCACGCCCGGCACCTTCCCGATCTCCCCGGCCAGCGAGGCCGGGACCGTGACGGGCTCGGTGAGCCGGACGCTCACGGTGGTCACGGTGTCGGCGCCCCTTCCGGTGATCGAGGTCCACTGCCGCCCGGCCACCACCACCGGCGCGGCGGCGTAGCGCTCCGGCGGCGCCTGCGCGCGCAGGCCGCTCTCCACGAGCAGCCCGCACGCGGTGACCAGGACCGAGGCGAACAGCAGCGCGGCGAACACGCCGGCGAGCGAGGCCCCGCGTCCCCGCAGGGTGGCCGCGGCGAGCCTCAGCATCCCGCGGCCCCCGCCCCGGACGCGACCCCGCCCGCGACGGCGCTCTCCCGCCGCCCCGGGACCGCCGTACGGCGGGCGGTCCCGGGGCGGTGGCCGTACCCGCCCAGGTCGGCCATGCGGCGCCCGATCGCATCCGCGCCGGCGGACCACGCCTCGTCCACCAGGGCGCCGCCGGCCAGGAACAGCACCCGGTCGGCGTAGGCGGCGGCCACCGGGTCGTGGGTCACCATCACCACGGTCTGGCCCATCGCGTCCACCGCCTGGCGCAGCAGGCCGAGCACCTCGGCGGCGGTGCAGGTGTCGAGCGCGCCGGTCGGCTCGTCGGCGAAGACGACCTCGGGCCGGGTCACCAGGGCCCGGGCGAGCGCCACCCGCTGCTGCTGGCCGCCGGAGAGCTGGGCGGGCCGGTGGCCCGTACGGTCTTCGAGGCCGACGCGCGCGACGACCTCCCGCAGCCAGTCGCGGTCCGGGCGCAGGCCCGCCAGCCGGAGCGGCAGCGTGACGTTGCCCGTCACGTCGAGCGCGGGGACGAGGTTGAACGCCTGGAAGACGAAACCGGCCTTCGCCCGCCGCAGCTCGGTCAGCCTGGTCTCGTCCAGGCGGGACAGCTCGGTGTCGCCCAGGTGGACCGTCCCCGAGGTCGGTGTGTCCAGGCCCGCGGCGCAGTGCAGGAAGGTGCTCTTGCCCGACCCGGACGGTCCCATCACGGCGGTGAACCCTCCCCTGGGCAGGGCGACCGTCACCCCGCGCAGGGCGTGCACCTGCTCCGTCCCCCGTCCGTACGTCTTCGTCACCGCGTTCAGGCGCACCGCGTGCGTCGTCATCTCGATCCTCGTTCCGGTCCCACCGTGGCTGCGGCGCCGCGGGGCGGCCGGAACCTGCCGGCTGGTGGCGCCGGTCGCCGCCCCCGCGGACGCGATCTCCCCACGACCGTATTGACCTGGTGACCTGCGCCGGAAGCCGGAAGCCTGCCGTATCGGAGGTAGGGCCCGCCCTACCGGCGGGCGGGGGGAAGGGGACGGCGGCCGCGGAGCGCGCGGTCCCCGCGTCCGCCCCGGAAGGCCCGCCGGGCCGGTCCGCCCGCGAGGTCAGGCGACGGGGCGGTAGCGGCCGCGGAGCCGTACGAGCGGGGCGGCGGCGGCGTCGACGTAGTCGACGGCCAGGACCCGGGCGACGTAGAGGGTGTGGTCCCCGGTGGGGACGACCTGGACGGTCTCGGCCTCCAGGGCGGTGACGCCGCCCTCGACGACGAGCGCCTCGCTGAGCCCGCCCCGGTGGTGCGGGGTCCCGGCGAGCAGGAGGCGGGCGCCGGGGCGGCCGGGGGTGGCGAAGCGGCTGGCCATCGCCTTCTGCCCGGCCGAGAGCACGCTCACCGCCCAGCGGTCCCGGCGCAGCAGCAGTTCGTTGAGGTAGCCGGCACTGGCCAGGCTGACCATCACCAGGGGCGGGTCGAGGGAGAGCGAGGCGAAGGTGGTCACGGTGGTGCCCACGTCGTCGCGCTCGTCCCGCACCGTCACGACCGAGACCGCCCCGGCGACCTGCGCCATCGCCTCAGTGAACTCGCTCATCCGCCCCCCTCACGCCGCACCACTCTAGGACGGCCGCCGGGCGCCCCCGCCGCCGGTCCGGCTCTCCCGCGGGAAGGGCCCCCGCCTGGGCGGGGGCCCTTCCACGCGTTCCGGCCCGCGGGAGCCGCCGTACGGCTCCGCGGGTTACAGCAGGCCGCTCTGCGTCAGCCAGTCCTCGGCCACGTCCTCGGCGTCCTCCTTGTCGATCGCGACGCGCTTCATCAGCGCGACGAGACCGGCGGTGTCGAGCTTGGCGGAGACCGCGTTCAGCGTGGTCCTGACGGTGTCGTCGACCCCGGCCTTGTTCACCAGCGGCGTGATGTTCTCGGCGGCGAAGGCGTTCTTGTTGTCCTGGAGCGAGACCAGGTCGTTGACCACGATCTTGGGGTCGGTGGTGAAGACGTTGCCGACCTGGACGGTGCCGTCCTTGATGGCGTCGGCGGTGGCGTCGCCGGTCTTCTTCCACTCCTTGAACTCCAGGCCGTAGACGTCCTTGAAGTTCTGCTCCTGGCGGGACTGGAACTCCGGCGGGCCGCCGACCGCGTAGCCCTTGGCGACCTTGGCCAGGTCCTCGATCGTGGTCAGGCCCTCCTTCTCGGCGGTGGCCTTGGTCACGGTGAGCGAGTTGTTGTCCTCGGCCGCGGCGGGCTCCAGGATCTCCAGCTCGGCCGGGAGCTTCTCCTTCAGGGCGGCGACGACCTCCTCCTTGCTCTTCGCCGTCGCCTCCTTGTCGACGTAGGCCAGCAGCGAGCCGGCGTACTCCGGCAGGATCGTCAGGCCGCCGCTCTTGATCTGGTCGTAGAGCACCTCGCGGCTGCCGATGTTGAGCTTCTCCTCGACCTGCACGCCCTTGGCGGCCAGCGCCTGGGAGTAGATCTCGGCCAGCAGGACGTTCTCCGGGAAGTTGGCCGAGCCGATGACGACCTTCCCCCCGGAGGCGGGCGCGGACGCGGAGCCGGAGCCCGCGGGGGTCGCCGACGCGCTGGTGAGCGGGTCTCCGCCACCGCACGCGCTGAGAGTGAGCATCGCGGACAGGACGAGGGCCGCGGTGCCGGACAAGCGCTTCATCGTGCTTTCCCTTCTAAAACGGGGGGTAATATATAGATTATCGGATCTTCTGCCGCCCGCTCACCCCCGGGGAGACGAGGAACCGCTGCAGGACGCCGAACAACCCCTGGACCGCCAGCGCCAGCAGCGCCACCAGCACGGCCCCGCCCACCGCCAGCGGATACCGCTTGGTCGCCAGCCCGTCGATGATGTAGCGGCCGAGGCCGCCCAGCCCCACGTAGGCGGCCACCGTCGCGGTCGCCACCACCTGGATCGCGGCGGTGCGCAGGCCGAGCAGGATCAGCGGGAGCGCGACCGGCACCAGCACCCGGCCGAGGACCTGGCCGCCGCGCAGGCCCATGCCGTACGCCGCGTCGCGCAGGTCGGCGTCCACGCCCCGGATGCCCTCGTAGGTGTTGACCAGGATCGGCGGCACGGCCAGCGCCACCAGCGGGATCAGCACCGGGGCGATGGTGCCGACGCCCATCAGCAGCACGACGAGCACGAGCAGGCCCAGCGTCGGCAGGGCGCGGGCCGCGTTCGCGCTCAGCACCACCAGCAGCGCGCCCCGGCCGGTGTGCCCGATCCAGAGCCCGAGCGGCAGCGCGACCAGCATGGCCAGCAGCAGCGAGAGCCCGGCGAACTCCAGGTGCTCGGCGAGCCGGAGCGGGATGCCGTCGGGACCCGACCAGTTGGCCGGGTCCCCGAAGAAGTCGGCCAGCCAGTTCACGCCGCTCCCTTCCGTTCCCCCGCCGCCGGCCGGGCCTGCGCCCGCGCCGCCACCCGCGCCGCCGACCAGGGGGTCAGCCACCGCTGCGCCAGCACCAGCAGCAGGTCGGCGAGGCCCGCCAGGAGCACGACCAGCACGATGCCCGCGATGATCGGGGTGGGGAACTGCCGCTGCCAGCCGTCGATGAACAGGTAGCCGAGCCCGCCCCTGCCGACCAGCGCGCCCACGCTGACCAGGCTGATGCTGGAGACCGTCGCCACCCGGAGCCCGGCGAGCACGACGGGGACCGCGATCGGCAGCTCGACTCCGAGCAGCCGCCGCAGCGGGGTGAAGCCCATCGCCACCGCGGACTGCCGGACGTGGTCGGGGACCGAGGCCAGCCCGTCCACCACGGCCGGGATCAGCACGGCCATCGCGTAGAAGACGAGCGGCACCATGACGGTCGTCCGGGTGGCCAGGCCGGTGACCGGGATCAGCACGATGAAGACGGCCAGCGAGGGCAGCGAGTAGACCACGTTCACCACGCCGACCGTCGGCTGGTAGAACCAGCGCCAGCGGGCCCCCGCCAGCCCGAGCGGGAGCGCGGCGAGCAGGGCGACGGCCACCGGCACCAGCGCCATGACGAGATTGTCCGCCGCCAGTTCCAGGATCTCCGGCCAGTTGCGCCCGATCCAGTCCCAGCGGACCAGCGGCTCCTCACCCACGGGCGCCCCCCGCGGCCCGGGCCAGCGCCGCGTCCAGCTCGTCGCGGGTCACCACGCCCTCGACCCGCCCGGCGCCGTCCACCGCGAGCGCGTTGCCCGACGGGGAGAGCAGCGCCGCGTCCAGCGCGGAGCGCAGCGAGTCGCGCTCCCGCACGAACGCCCCGTACGGCGCCGCCGGCACGCCCGCCAGCGTGCCGGAGTCGGGCAGGTCCTCGCGCGCGACCCAGCCCAGCGGCCTGCCCTCGCCGTCCACCACCGCCAGCCAGGGCTCCGCCGTACCGCGCACCGAGGCGGCCTCGGCGGAGACCGGCACGGTCAGGTCGGTGCGCAGCCGCAGGCCGTCGCCGGGGACGAACGACAGGCGCCGGATGCCGCGGTCGCGGCCGAGGAACTCGCGGACGAAGTCGTCGGCGGGCTCGGCCAGCAGCTCCGCCGGGGAGGCGAGCTGCGCCAGGCGCCCGCCGACGCGGAGCACCGCCACCCGGTCGCCGAGCTTGATCGCCTCGTCGATGTCGTGGGTGACGAAGACGATCGTCTTGTTGAGCTCGGACTGCAGCCGGAGCAGCTCGTCCTGGAGGCTCGCCCGCACGATCGGGTCCACCGCGCTGAACGGCTCGTCCATCAGCAGGACCGGCGGGTCCGCGGCGAGCGCGCGGGCCACGCCGACACGCTGCTGCTGGCCGCCGGAGAGCTGGAAGGGATAGCGCCCGGCGAGCCCGGCGTCGAGCCCGACCCGCTCCAGCAGCTCCATCGCCCGCGCCCTGGCCCTCTTCCGGTCCCAGCCGAGCAGGTACGGAACCGTCGCCACGTTGTCGACGATCTTCCGGTGCGGGAAGAGCCCGGCCTGCTGGATGACGTAGCCGATGCCGCGCCGCAGGGTGGGCGGGTCGACGGTCCGCACGTCCACCCCGTCGAGCAGGATCCGCCCGCCGGTGGCGTCGACCATCCGGTTGACCATGCGCAGCGACGTGGTCTTGCCGCATCCCGACGGGCCCACGAGGACGGTGATCTCCCCGGTGGGCGCGTGGAGGGTGAGTCCGTCCACCGCGACGGTCCCGTCGGGGTACCGCTTGCTGACGTCGTCAAATGTGATCATGTGCATCCCCTGGTCTCCGGCAGGGGCGCGGCCCCCCTGCCACAACCGCCCCATGATCCCTCGCGGACCAGACTACGGCGGACGGTCCTGATCTGTCCCGTCGGCCCCGCTCAAACCTGTTCGACATCAAATAGGTATCCAATAGTGCGCCGGACCTCCCCGCCTTGGCATCATTGCCCATATCGTGGACATGACCCCCCTCACGTCACACGCGCCGCATAGACCCCTCTCTCCCCAGTCTCCCCAGATCCACCGAATCCGACAGGAACCGGTCCCGCCGTGACCCAACCGCTCCTCGGTCAGCGATCACGCAGCGAGTTGATCGCCGAGCTCTACGACCGCCACGCCACCGGTCTGTTCGCCTACTGTCACGACCAGCTCGGCGACCCCGGCACGGCCGGCGCCACCCTGACGGCCGTGCTCACCGCCGTCTCCTCCGTCGAACCCCCGCGCGCCGCGCTGTACGCGCTGGCCCGCCGCGAGTTCCTCCGGCGCGACGTGGTCCACGCCCCGCCCTCCCCCGGCGCCGACCCGGTCGGCGCCTTCGTCCGGCGGGTCCTGCGCGACCTGCGCCCGCACCAGCGCGAGGTGCTGTTCCTGTCCGGCGTGTGCGAGATGGACACCGTCGAGATGTCCTGGGTGCTCGACGTGGCCGCCGACACCGCCGACGAGCTGACCGTGAGCGCCTGCCGCCGCTTCGCCCAGTCGCTGACCCTGGCCCTGGACTCGGCCCGGATCCCGCTCCACCTGGCGGACGTGTTCGGCGCGCTCGCCGTCGCCCCGATCCGCGACGTGCTCGCCCGCGCCCCCTGGGCCGCCCCGCCCGCGGGCCTGCGCGCCGCCGTCCTCGGCGCCTCCGCCCCGGGTACGGCTTCCGCCTCCCGGGCCCCGTCCCCCGCCGCGTCCCTCACCGCGTCCCTGCAGGTCAAGCCGCTCTGGCCGACCGCCGGCTCGTGGCCGCAACCGCTCGCCGAGCCGGCCGGCGCGGACGTCCTCGCCCCGGCGGACGCCTTCACCCCGGCGGACGCCTTCACCCCGGCGGACGCCTTCACCCCGGCGGACGTCCTCGCACCGGGGGACGCCTTCGCGCCGCCGGACCCGGACGCCGTCTCCCTCCACGAGGCGACCACCGAGCCGATGCCCAAGCTGCGCGACTCGGTCCTGACCGCCCTCGACGACGCGGCCCTCCGGCCGCCCCGGCGGTCCCGGCCGCAGCGCCCGCGGTTGCCGCAGCGGCCGCAGCCGCGGGTGGCGATGCCGCTCACCGCCCCGATCCCGGCGGACATCCTGGAGAGCAACCCGCCCCGCCTGGACTACCCCCTCCCCGGCGAGCTGTTCCGCCCGCTCGCCCCCGAGGTCCGGGCCGCGCTGGCCTACACCGACAAACTGGTCGCCTCCGCGCCCCGGGAGACCCCCGCGGAGACCCCGCACGAGCTCGCACGGGAGATCGTGAACGAGGTCGCACGGCAGGAGAGCGGCTCTCCGCCGGACGGCGGCCCGGCGGGCGGCGGATCCCGGCACCGCGGCGGCCGGGCCAGGCCGGTCAAGCCG
Source organism: Thiemannella venezuelensis (assembly GCF_014203605.1). GTDB lineage: Bacteria > Actinomycetota > Actinomycetes > Streptosporangiales > Streptosporangiaceae > Planomonospora_A > Planomonospora_A venezuelensis. The sequence continues at coordinate 37,503 of NZ_JACHJJ010000022.1, forward strand.
GTCAAACGCGGCGAGCACCACTACGACTGGGCCTGGGAGCTGGCCGGCTTCCTCATCTGCCTGGCGATCGCGATGATCGTCTTCTTCGCCGGCCCGACCATCATCACTCCGTGACGGGCCCGGGCACGGACCTGGCGTGCGCGGGGCGGGCCCGTGCCCGCCGGGCCGTACGGCCGCCCCCTCCCGCCGGTAACGATCCCCTGTGACCTTCCATGCATTTCCTTTGCCCTGTGCAATCATGAACGTGAAAGGCTCTCGGCGACCGGACGGCTGCGGAGCGGAGTCAGGGCGGCGCCCCAGGGACGCACGGCGGAGACGGAAGCACATGAGATCGATCGACCCCGGCGAACTCGGCATCTTCTCGGCGAGCGTGGGCCTGCGCGGGGACATCGTCATCGTGCGGCTCTCCGGCGAGCTGGACATGTCCACCGCCCCGCGCCTGGGTCTCCAGATCGCGGAGGCCGCCAGGCTCATCTCCCCGCCCCGGCTGGTGATCGACGTCCAGCACCTCGACTTCTGCGACTCCTCGGGGCTGAACCTGATGGTGAAGACGGTCCACGAGGTGGAGCGGGCCGGCGGACGCCTGCTGCTCAGCGGGGTCCGCGACCGGTTCGCCCGGCTCCTGCGCGTGACGGGCCTGGGGCGCACGCTCCAGGCCCGTCCCACCGTCGAACTCGCCGTCGCGGAGCTCACGGGGCCCGGGGACGGCGGCCTCTGATCAGTCGCGGGACAGGATCAGGCCGCTGGTGGGGACGCCGGTCCCGGCGGTGACGAGGACGTTGTGCACCCCGGCGATCTGGTTGACCGAGGTCCCGCGGATCTGCCGGACGGCCTCGGCGATGCCGTTCATGCCGTGGATGTAGGCCTCGCCGAGCTGCCCCCCGTGCGGGTTGACCGGGAGCCGGCCGTCGATCTCGATCCCGCCGCCGGCGACGTAGTCGCGTGCCTCACCGCGCCCGCAGAAGCCGAGCTCCTCCAGCTGGGTGAGGACGAACGGGGTGAAGTGGTCGTAGAGGATCGCGGTCTGCACGTCCGACGGCCCGAGACCGGCCTGCTCCCAGAGCCGGCGGCCGACGACGCCCATCTCCGGCAGGCCGGTCATGTCGTCGCGGTAGTAGCTGGTCATCATCATCTGCCCGGCGCCCGACCCCTGGGCCGCGGCCCGGATCACCGCGGGCGAGCGGCGCAGGTCGCGGGCGCGCTCGGCCGAGGTGACCACCAGCGCCACCGCGCCGTCGCTCTCCTGGCAGCAGTCGAGCAGGTGCAGCGGCTCCACGATCCACTTCGACGCCTGGTGCTCCTCCAGCGTGATCGGCCGCTTGTGGAACCAGGCGGCGGGGTTGGCGGCCGCGTGCCGCCGCATGGCCACGGCGACCCGGCCGAAGTCCTCCGACGTCGCGCCGTAGGCGTGCATGTACCGGCGGGCGAACATGGCCACCCAGGCGGCGGGCGTCATGAGGCCGTACGGCACGTGCCAGCTCATCTCCAGCCCCTGGGAGGACGGCTCCCCGCCGAGGCGGGCGTCGGGCTGGCCGAACCTGCGCCCGGAGCGCTCGTTGAAGGCGCGGTAGCAGACCACCGTCTCGGCGGCCCCGGTGGCGACCGCCATCGCGGCGTGCAGCACCGTGCCGCAGGCCGCGCCGCCTCCGTAGTGCACGCGGGAGAAGAACGACAGGTCGCCGATGCCCGTCTCGCGGGCGACGGCGATCTCCTGGTTGACGTCCTGGGTGTAGGTGACGAGCCCGTCGACGTCGGACGGGCTCAGCCCCGCGTCGTCCAGCGCGGCGAAGACCGCCTCGGCGGCGAGCTGCAGCTCGGACCGGCCGGACTGCTTGGAGAACTCGGTCGCGCCGATGCCGGCGACGGCCGTACGACCGGAGAGAGAAGACACGTGCTGAACCTCTCGCGTGGGGTGCGGGGACGGCGGGCGGGCGGCCGGGGGCGCCCCCGGCCGCGCGGGCCCGCCGGCCTGGATCTTCCGGCCCGGGCCCGCCGGCGCGGACCTCCCGGCCCGGATCCGCCGGTGCGGGCTAGCCCGGCAGGGCGAAGCGGACGGTTCCGGAGGCGTGGTCGCCGAGGCTGACCTTGCCGCGGACCTCCACCGTGAACTCGCCGTTCTCGCAGCCGACGACGCTGCCGGTGAAGGTCAGCGTGTCGCCCGCGTAGGCGGGGACGCCGAGCTTGACGTTGATCCCGCGGATCAGCGCCTCGGGACCGGCCCAGTCGGTGACGTAGCGCTCGACGAGTCCCATCGTCGTCAGGATGTTGAGGAAGATGTCCTTCGACCCCTGCGCCTGGGCGCCCTCGACGTCGTGGTGGACGGGGGTGAAGTCCATCGTCGCCAGCGCGGTCGAGATGACCACGGTGGGGGTCAGCTCGATCGAGAGCTCGGGGAGGACGAGCCCGATCTCCACCTGGTCCTCGTTCAGTGTCCGCATCACGGCTCCCGGGGGGCCCACATGGGCAGGATGAGATCGTCGTCCATCTGGCGATACGTCACACGCAACGGCATACCGATACCCACTTCCGACGGAGGGCAGTCCACCACGTTGCCCACGATCCGCACCCCTTCCGGCAACTGGACCACAGCGACCACGAAGGGCGTCCGGCGTCCCGGGACCGGGGGGTTGTGGTGCACGACGTAGCTGTAGACCTCGCCCTCCCCGCTCGCCACGGCGTACCCGCGGTCCGTCGAGCGGCACGAGGGGCAGACCGGGCCCGGCGGGTGGCGGAGCTCCCCGCAGGCGGTGCACCGCTGGATCCTGAGCTCGCCCCGGGCGGCGCCCTCCCAGAAGAACGCGGTGTCCCGGTTGACCGCGGGCCGCAGCGGGTACGGCTCGCGCCCCGCGGCCGGTTCCCCGCCTCCGCCCCGGTCCCGCCTGGTGCGGGGGCGGAACTTCAGCACCCGGAAGAGCATCTCGGCCACCTGCTCCTCGCCGGAGTACCAGGCGACGTTCCAGGTCACGAAGTAGCCCTCGCCGAGCGCGGTCTTCTTCGGGCCCGCCAGCGCGGTGAGCCTGGTCGCCGGGACGAGCCGCTCGCCGGGCCGTACGTAGCGGTGGTAGGTCTGCTCGCAGTTGGTCGCGACCACGCCGGTGTAGCCGTTCTCGTCGAGCATGGCCAGCACGCCGTCGACCGGGGTGGCGCCCTGCCTCGCCCTGCCGTTCACGCCGGGCATGGTCCAGACCTGGATCATCGCCGGGGGCGCCACGATGCCGCCGTGCGTGCTCGCCTCGGCCGCCGCGGGGTCGGTGTAGACGGGGTTGGCGTCGCCCATGGCCGCGGTCCAGTGCCGGATCATCGGGACGTTGACCGGGTCGGCCGCCACGGCTCCAACGGACTCGCCGGCCGCGATCTGCCGCTCGGCCAGCGCCGCGAGCCGGTCGTGGAGGGTCGGGTCGGTGGCGATCGTCATCGCGGCGGCCTCGGCAGGCTCAGGCCGAGCATGGCGATCAGCTCGCGCTGCACCTCGTTGACGCCGCCGCCGAAGGTCAGCACCAGCGCGCCCTTGACGCCGTGGTCGAGCCGGTCGGCGAACGCCGCCGTCTCGGGGTCCGCCGGGTCGCCGAAGCGGGCCAGGACCTCGCCGACGATCCGGCCGACCTCCTGCATGCGCTCGGAGCCGTAGACCTTGGTGGCGGAGGCGTCGGGCGCGCCCAGCCAGCCGAGGTCCATGTTGGCCGCCACCTGCCAGTTGAGCAGCTCGTTGGTGCGGAAGTAGGCGTAGACCCGGCCCAGCGCCCTGCGGACCGCGGGTTCCTCGATCAGCCCGGTGCTCCTGGCCCAGCGCAGGAACCGGTCGTAGGTGTGGCCGATGTTGCCCGCCGGCCCGAGCGTGACCCGCTCGTGGTTGAGCTGGTTGACGATCAGGTCCCAGCCCTTGTTCACCTCGCCCACGACCATGTCCACCGGGACGCGCACGTCGGAGTAGTAGGTGGCGTTGGTGTGGTGCCGCCCGTCCATGGTGACGATCGGCGTCCAGGAGAAGCCGGGGTCGGCGCAGTCGGCGATCATCATCGTGATGCCGCGGTGCTTCTTGGCGGACGGGTCGGTGCGGGCGGCCAGCCAGATGTACTGGGCGTAGTGCGCGCCGGAGGTGAAGATCTTCTGGCCGTTGACGACGTAGTGCTCGCCGTCCAGCACGGCGGTGGTGCGCAGGGACGCCAGGTCGGTGCCGGCCTCGGGCTCGGAGTAGCCGATCGCGAAGTGGCACTCCCCGGCCAGGATGCGCGGGAGGAAGAACTCCTTCTGCGCGGCGGTGCCGTACTGCATGAGCGTCGGGCCGACGGTCTGCACGGTGATGATCGGGTAGGGCACCTCGGCCCTGGCGATCTCGTTGGCGAAGATCTGCTGCTCCAGCGGGCCGTACCCGCCGCCGCCGTACTCCTTCGGCCAGCCGAGGCCGAGCTTGCCGTCGCGGCCGAGCCGGCGGCAGTGCTCCATGTAGGCCTCGCCGAACGGGTCGTCGGCGATCTTCCTGCGGTCCTCGGCGGTCAGGCAGTCCCGGAAGTACTCGCGCAGCTCGTCGCGGAGGCGTTTCTGCCCGGGGGTCAGGTCGATCAGCATCAGACGAGCGCTCCGATCGTGTCGAGCTGGGCCTCCACGCCGCCCAGCAGGTGGGCGTGGTGCTTGGCCCAGGCGAAGTAGCGGTGCAGCGGGTAGCTCACGTCCACTCCGATCCCGCCGTGCAGGTGCTGGCAGGTGTAGAGGGCCTCCAGGACCGTCTCGGAGGCGGTGAACGCGCCGACGGCCAGGTCGGCGTCGGCCTCCTCGACGAGCCCCTCGGCCAGCCGCCAGGCGCCCGACCAGACGGCCACGTCCAGCGCCCGCCCGGCGATGTAGACGTCGGCGATCTGCACGGTGACGGCCTGGAACTCGGCCAGCGCCCGGTCGAACTGCCTGCGGGTCTTCAGGTATCCGGTGGTCAGCGCCAGCGCCCCGGCCAGCACCCCGGAGACGGTGGCGATCGTCCCCGCCGTGGTCAGCCTGCGCAGCCCGGCGGCGGCCTCGCCGTCCACCGGGCCGACCTGCTCGCCGGGGGTGCCCTCCAGGGTGAGCACCGCGCCCGGTTCCCCGGTGGACAGCGGCACGGGCGTCATACCGGCCTCGCCCGGCTCGACCAGGAACAGGCCGGTCCCGTCCCCTGCCACGGCGGGGATGAGGACCTTCGCCGCCTGCGCGGCGTAGGGCACGGTCCCGGTACGGCCGTGCAGGGTCCAGCCGCCCCCTCCGTCCTGGCGGGCCGTCACGGCGGGGGCGGCGCCGAGGTCGCGGCCGGGGCCGCGCGGGGCCGAGGCCAGCACGATCCCCCCCTCGGCCAGCGGGGCCAGGGCCTCGCGCTGCCCGCCGGAGCCGTACCTCGCGACGGTCGCCGCCGTGACCAGGCTCTGCAGGACGGGGACGGGAGCGACGTGCGCGCCGGCCTCCCGCAGGATCACGGCCAGTTCCACCGGGCCGAGCCCCGCCCCGCCCGCCTCCTCGGGCAGGCAGGCGCCGAGCAGGCCCGCCCGGGCCAGAGCGCTCCACAGGCCCGCGTCGTACGGCGCGCCGCTCTCCTCGTGGGCCTCCAGCCGGGACGTGGCCGCCTCCCGGCCGAACAGGTCGGCGGCGAGTCCGCGCAGGTCGTCCTGGGTCTCGTCAAGATTGAAATCCACTAGCGCTCCAGAAGGTGCTCTCGGCCGTGCCGGACGAATTCGTGCTCGATCTGCCTGGTGTCCTCCGGGGTCAGCAGGCGCCATTCCCGCTCTCGGGGCGGGCGCCACCACACGGGGTCCCCGGTCCGCCACGCCTCCGCGGCGAGCAGGCGCTTGACGACCTTGTGGGAGGGGGTCTGGGGGAGTTCGGCGCTGAGCCGGACGTAGCGGGGGACCGCCTTGCGGCTCAGGTCGGCCCGGCCGTCGAGGAAGGCCGCGAACTCCGCGGCGTCCCAGGCGCCGGAGGTGACGAGGGCCGCCATGACCTGGTCGCCGGCCGCGGCGTCGGGGACGGGGTAGACGGCGGCCTCGACCACGCCGGGGAACTCGCGCACGGCCGCCTCGATCGGGGCCACCGCGAGGTTCTCCCCGTCGACGCGGAGCCGCTCGGTGCCCCGGCCGGCGAAGAAGACGTAGCCGTCCCCGTCGGCGTAGGCCATGTCGCCCGACCAGAAGGCTCCGTCGCGGATGCGCTCGCGGTCGGCCTCGGGGTCGTTGTAGTAGCCGTCGAACAGGCCCAGGCCCCGGGTGTTGACCAGTTCGCCGATCGCCTCGTCCCCGTTGACCAGCCGGCCGTTCTCGATGATCCCCGGCGGGCGGCGCTCGCCGGTGGCCGGGTCGCGGATCTCCACCCCCTCGGGGAGCCTGCCCAGGCAGCCGGGAGGGCCCGAGGGGTCGGGGGTGATCGCGATCGCCGTCTCGGTGGAGCCGAAGGCGTCGATGACGTGGCAGCCGAACCGCTCGCCGAAGCGCCTGGTCGCGGTGGCGCTCCCCTCGTTGCCGAAGGCGATCTTCAGGGTGTTCTCCCGGTCGGCGGGGGTCTCGGGGGTGGCCAGGACGTAGGAGAGCGCCTTGCCGACGTAGTGCAGGTAGGTCACGCCGTACCGCCTGACGTCGTCCATCAGGCCCGAGGCGGAGAACCTGCGGCGCAGCACCAGGGCGGCCCCCGAGGCCGCGGCGGGCGCGTAGGCCGCCATGATCGCCCCCGAGTGGAAGAGCGGCATCGCGCAGTAGACGACGTCCTCCGGCGTGAGCAGCGCCGCCAGGCTGGTGCCGGGAACCGCGATCTTCCGCTGGGTGACCTTCACCGCGCGGGGCCGCCCGGAGGTGCCCGAGGTGAAGATCAGCATCACGAGCCCGCCGGGCCCGGTCCGGGCGGAGGCGTCGGCCGCGGGGGGACCGGTCGCGGGGGGACCGGGCAGAGGGGCGGAACCCGAAGGGACGCCGGCCGGAGGGGCGGACCGCAGGGCGGCGGCCTCGGCGGCGAGCCCGGCGTGGACCGGGTCGTGGAGGATGACGTCCACGTCGGTGGCGTCGGCGTCCCTGGCGAGCTCGGCGGGACCGCGGGTCGGGTTGAGCGCGACGAGCACGTGGCCGGACAGGGCCGCGCCGCCCAGCAGGAACAGCAGCTCGGGCACGTTGTCGAAGAGCACGCCGACGTGGAGGGCCCCGGTGCGGCGAGCCGTGCGGGCCGGCCCTCCGGACGCCGCCCCGGGGACCCCCGCGCGGGCGTCCTCACCCCGCGCCCGCGCCGTCCCGCTCCGGGCGTCCATCCATGCCGCGCGGGCCCGGCACTCGGCGACGTACTCCCGCCAGCTCCACGTCCGGTCCTCGAAGAGCAGGCCGGGGCGGTCGTCCCCGGCACGCAGTTCCAGCAGTTCCGCCAGCGTCTCCACGGGCGTCTCACGCGACATGGCACCTCCCGGCACGGATGCTCAGCCAGCCGCCGAAAAAGTAGAACAGATTCTATTATTTGTCCAGCATCAACCCATAGCAATACTCCACAACATGCCGTTATAGGACATATGCCATGGCCGCTGGCCCACCTTTGTGACCCGCGGGTAACCAGTAGGATTATCCAGGAATCAGATAACGTGTTCTCATGCGTACTCCGCATGCGACCATCGAGGCGCCGGTGACCCCGCGCCCCGCCGGCACGTCCGCCCCGAGCACCGCCGGCCCGTCCACGACCGAGGGGACCTCTGGCGTGCACACCGAACCGGCGTCCGCGGCCGTCCGCACCAGAAGCCAGCACCAGCGGCGCAAGCGCATCGTCCAGGCCGCGGCCGCCCTCGCCTCGCGCGGCGGCGTCGAGGCCATGCAGATGCGCACCGTCGCCGAGCGCGCGGGTGTCGCGCTCGGCACGCTCTACCGCTACTTCCCCTCGAAGATGGATCTGGTCGTCGCCGTCGTCGGCGAGGAGATCGACCTCCTGGAGAGCAGCATCGAGCGCCGCCCGCCCAGCGCGGGCACGCCCGCCGGCCGGGCGGTCGACATCCTCATGCGCGCCACCCGGGGCCTGATGCGCGAGCCCGAGCTCGCCGACGCGCTCATCCGCTCGCTGATCATGGCGGAGGTGGACACCCCCTTCGGGGACCGCATGACGGACCTGCTGCTCCGCGTCGCCGGGAACGGGATCACCGCGGAGACCGCCACCGACGAGCAGTTCGCCCTCGCGGGCTCGCTCTCCAGCGTCTGGGTCCACGAACTGCTGGAGATGCTGCGCGGACGCCGCACCCACGAGCAGATCCAGCGCCGCGTCGAGATCGCCGCCGCCCGGCTGCTCGCCGATTTCCCCGTCCCTCCTTCCACCTGAAATTAGAACGCGTTACAGTCGCATTCGGAAAGCGACTGGAGCGATGTTCTGGAGCGGCGGGAGCGACCGCGACGGGCGCACCCGCACGCGGTGCACCCCGGCGGGACGGCTCCGGGCCGCCGGACGAGGGGATCTCGGATGGGTGCAGTGATCGTCGAGGCCGTGCGGACCCCGATCGGCAGGCGCAACGGCCTGCTCGCGGGACTGAAGCCCCAGGCCGTGCTCGCCGCCGCGCTGAACGGCCTGATCGGCAGGGCCGGGATCGACCCGGCGGTCGTCGGCCAGGTCTTCGCCGGGTGCGTGACCCAGGCGGGCGAGCAGGGCGGCCACGTCGGGCGGCACGCCTGGCTCTACGCGGGCCTGCCCTACCAGACGGGCGTGACCACCGTCGACGCGCAGTGCGGCTCCTCCCAGCAGGCCGTGCACCTGGTCGCCGCCCTCATCCAGGCGGGCGTCATCGAGGCGGGCGTCGCCTGCGGCGTCGAGGTGATGAGCCGCGCGCCGCTCGGCAGCAACGTGCTCCCGGCCCGGCCCCGGCCCGACGACTGGTCCATCGACCTGCCCGACCAGTTCACCGCCGCCGAGCGCATCGCGCGGCGGCGCGGGCTGACCCGCGAACGGCTCGACTGGTTCGGCGCCCGCTCCCAGCGGCTGGCCGCCAAGGCCTGGGCCGACGGCCGCTACGACCGGGAGGTCGTCCCGGTGGAGGCGCCGGTCCTCGGCGAGGACGGGCAGCCGACCGGCGGGAGCCGTACGGTCACCCGGGACCAGGGGCTGCGCGAGACCACGGCCGAGACGCTGGCCGCGCTCAGGCCGGTGATGGGCGAGGACGGCCTGCACACCGCGGGCACCTCCTCCCAGATCTCCGACGGCGCGGCGGCGGTGCTGCTGATGAGCGAGGAGGCCGCCGCCCGGTACGGCCTGCGCCCCCGGGCCAGGATCCTCGCCCAGGCCCTCGTCGGCTCCGAGCCGTACTACCACCTGGACGGCCCGGTGGACGCCACGGCCAGGGTGCTGGCGGCCACCGGTATGAACGTCGGCGACATCGACCGCTTCGAGGTCAACGAGGCCTTCGCCTCGGTCGTCCTCTCCTGGGCGTCGGTGCACCAGCCGGACATGGACCGCGTCAACGTCAACGGCGGGGCCATCGCGATCGGCCACCCGGTGGGCGCCACCGGCGCCCGGCTGGTCACCAGCGCCCTGCACGAGCTGGAGCGCTCCGACTCCTCGACCGCGCTGGTGTCGATGTGCGCGGGCGGGGCCCTGGCCACCGCCACCATCCTCGAACGCCTCTGAGGCAGACTCAGGGGTGCCCCCGGACACAGGAGAACACGCGTTGAAGACCCGCCGCAGGCCGTACAGCGAGCAGAGCACCACCGACCTCGGCGGCGGGGTGTGGAGCGTGCCCGTGCCGATCCCGGGCAACCCGCTCGGCTACACGCTCGTCTACCTGATCGAGTCTCCCGCGGGGCCCGTCCTCGTCGACGCGGGCTGGAACCACCCCGACGCCTGGGCCGCGCTCCGGGACGGACTGGCCTCGGCGGGCATGGACGTGCGCGAGGTCCGCGGCGTGGTGGTCACCCACTTCCACCCGGACCACGCGGGGCTCGCCGGGCGGGTCCGGGAGGAGTCCGGGGCGTGGGTCGCCATGCACGAGGAGGACGCGGCACTGGTCCGGCTCATGCACGAGTTCGAGGACGGCGCGCACCGCGACTTCCAGGCCGACATGCTCAAGCGCGCGGGGGCGGGGGCGGTCGAGGTCGAGGAGGCGACCGCGCACCGGCCCCGGCCGCCCGCCGTGCCCGACCTGACGCTCCGCGACGGCGACCTCGTCGACCTGCCGGGGCGCCGGCTCCGGGTGATCTGGACCCCCGGGCACACGCCGGGCCACGTCTGCCTCCACCTCGCCGACGCCGACCGGCTGTTCACCGGCGACCACGTGCTGCCCGGGATCACCCCGCACGTCGGCGTCTACCCCTACGACCGCGACGACGTCGACCCGCTCGGCGACTTCCTGGCCTCGCTGCGGAAGGTGGCCGGGCTCGGCGGCCTGGAGGCGCTGCCCGCGCACGAGTGGGCCTTCCCGGACGCGGCGGCGCGGGCGCTGGAGATCCTCGCCCACCACGAGGAGAAGCTGCTGGCCCTGTCCGCCCTGCTGGAGGGGGCGGGCGAACCGCTCACCATCTGGGAGACCGCCGGGCGGATGACCTGGAACCGGCCCTGGGAGGAGCTGCCCGCGATGCTGCGCGGGATGGCCGCCGGAGAGGCCGCGGCGCACCTGCGGGCGCTGGAGGTCCGCGGGGTGATCCGCCGCACTCCGGGAGCGGAGCCGGTCACGTTCGCCCTACACTCCTAGACATCCGATGTATGGGCGAGCCCGGGATGGTGAAGCGTGGCGGTCACCGACGCCGCTATCGACAAGATCAAGCAGATGATCCTCTCGGGTGAGCTGGCGCCGGGCAGCAGGCTGCCGAAGGAGGCCGACCTCGCCGAACGGCTCGGGCTCTCGCGCAACTCCCTGCGCGAGGCCGTGCGCGCCCTGGCGCTGATCAACGTGCTGGACGTGCGGCAGGGCGACGGGACCTACGTCACCAGCCTGGAGCCGCGGCTCCTGCTGGACGCCCTGTCGTTCGTGGTCGACTTCCACACCGACGACACCGTGCTCCAGTTCTTCCAGGTCCGGCGGATCCTGGAACCGGCCGCCACCGCGATGGCCGCCGAGCGGATGGACGACTCCGGTGTCGGCGAGCTGCGCAGGATCCTCGGCGCGCTGCCCGAGGACCCGAGCGTCGAGCAGCTCGTCGCCAACGACCTGGAGTTCCACCGGCGCATCGCGGAGGGATCGGGCAACGCGGTCCTCTGCTCGCTCATCGAGAGCCTCTCCGGACCGACCACCAGGGCCCGGGTCTGGCGGGGCCTCACCCAGGAGAACGCCCTGGAGAAGACCCGCGAGCAGCACGCCGCGATCTGCGAGGCCATCGCCTCCCGCCGGCCGGAGGTCGCCCGTGCCTGGGCCACCGTGCACATCGCCGGTGTCGAGGAGTGGCTGCGCAGCGCCCTCGCCTGACGGCCGCGGCGGCCTCGGCGGACCCTGCCGCAGTCGCCTCCGGCTCCCCGGGACGGCGGGGTCAGCAGGAGACCAGGCCCTCGGCGGTGAGGTCGGTCCAGAGGGCCTCGGGGACGGGGCGGGCGGCCAGGGCGGCGTTGCGGGCGACCTCGGCGGCGGAGCGTGCCCCGACGACCACGGAGGCGACCGCCGGGTGGCGCAGCGGGAAGGCCAGGGCGGCCTGGGGCAGGGTGACGCCGTGGCGCCCGCAGACGGCGGCGATCGCGCGGGCGCGGGCCAGCAGCGAGCCGGGGGCCGGGGCGTAGTCGTAGGTGCCGGAGGGCTCGTCGGTGGCGAGCAGGCCGCTGTTGAAGACCCCGGCGGCGAGCACGCGGACGCCGCGCTCCCGGCAGAGCGGGAGCAGCCCGCGCGTCCCGGACTGGTCGAGCAGGGTGTGGCGGCCGGCGAGCATGACCACGTCCGGGTCGGTCTCACGGACGAACCGGGCGAGCATCTCCCACTGGTTCATCCCCGCCCCGATCGCCCTGACGACACCCTGGTCGCGCAGCTCGGCCAGGGCGGGGTAGGCCTCGGAGACGGCCCGCTCCCAGTGCTCGTCCGGGTCGTGGATCAGCGCGACGTCGATCCGGTCGAGGCCGAGCCGCTCCAGGCTCTCCTCCAGCGACCGACGTACCCCGTCGCGCGAGTAGTCCCGCACCCGCCGCAGACCGGCCGGGACGTCGAAGCCCTCGTCGTCCCGACCGGCGGAGTCCCGACCGGCGGAGTCCCGGCCTGCGGAATCCCGGCCTGCGGAATCCCGGCCTGCGGAATCCCGGCCGCCCCCTCCGGAGGGCACGAGCAGGCGGCCGACCTTGGTGGACAGGACGTAGGAGTCGCGGGGGCGGGAGGCCAGGGCGGCGCCGAGCCTCCGCTCGGCCAGGCCGAGCCCGTAGTGGGGCGCGGTGTCGAACAGGCGGATCCCGGCCTCGTAGGCGGCGTCCACCGCCGCCCGCGCCGCGTCGTCGTCCACCGCGGTGAACAGGTTGCCGATCGGCGCGCCGCCGAAGCCGTACCGGCTCAGGCTCAGGGTCAGGGTCAGGTCCACGCATGCTCCGTTTCCGTGGCGGGCGCCGGTACGGCCCCGCCCTGCGGCAGTTCGGGGCTTCGACCGTCGCCTCGATCCTGAACCAGGTCGGGGGTGATCGCAGCCGGACCGATATCTCGTTCACCAAGGGGGCCGGTCATGGTCCGGGCCGGAGGCGGAGGCCCTGCATGCCCCCGTCGACGGCCAGGACCGCTCCGGTCGTGGAGGCCGCCAGCGGGCTCGCGAGGTAGGCGATCGAGGCGGCGACCTCCTCCGCGCTCACCAGGCGGCCCGTCGGCTGGCGCCCGTGCAGCGCCGCGCGCTCGGCGGCGGGGTCCGCCGCCGCGTCGAGCAGCCGCTGCACCCACGGGGTGTCGGCGGTGCCCGGGTTGACGCAGTTGACCCGGATCCCCTCGCGCACGTGGTCGGCGGCCATCGCGAGCGTCAGCGCCTGGACGGCGCCCTTGGAGGCGCTGTAGAGCGCCCGCTGGGGCAGCCCGGCGGTGGCCGCGATCGAGCAGGTGTTGACGATCGCCGCGTGCCCGGAGCGGCGCAGGTACGGCAGGGCCGCCCGGGTGACCCGGACCATGCCGAGCACGTTGACGTCCAGGACCCGCCGCCACTCGTCGTCGGGGTTGTCCTCGACCGTCCCGGCGGCGCCGATCCCGGCGTTGTTGACCAGGACGTCCAGGCCGCCCAGGCGCTCGGCCGCCGCGGCGACCGCCGTACGGACCTGGTCGTCGTCGGTGACGTCGGCGGTGACCCCGAGCAGCGGCTCTCCCGGCGGCTCCAGGTCGAGGCAGGCGACCGCCGCGCCGCGCGCGGCGAGCAGGGTGGCGGTCGCCAGGCCGATCCCGGATCCGCCTCCGGTGACCAGGGCGCGCAGGCCGCCGAACTCGGGTGCCGCGGCCGTCTCAGGCATCGAGGGACCTCCAGACCGGTCCGTCGGGGTAGGTGTGGTCGGCGATCGAGGCGGCGTGCATCCGCGCGCCGAACCCGGGCCGGCTCGGGGCCACGTAGGCGCCGTTCCTGATGACCACCGGGTCGACGAAGTGCTCGTGGAGGTGGTCGACGTACTCGATCACCCGGTTCTCCATCGAGGCGCTGACCGCGACGTAGTCGAACATCGACAGGTGCTGCACCAGCTCGCACAGGCCCACCCCGCCCGCGTGCGGGCAGACCGGGACGCCGAACTTGGCGGCGAGCAGCAGGATCGCGATGTTCTCGTTCACCCCGGCGACGCGGGCCGCGTCGAGCTGGAGGTAGGAGACCGCCTCGGCCTGCAGGAGCTGCTTGAAGACCGTGCGGTTGGCCACGTGCTCGCCGGTGGCGACCGGGATCGGCGCGATGCCCCGGGCGATGGCGGCGTGGCCGAGCACGTCGTCGGGGCTGGTCGGCTCCTCCACCCAGTGCGGCCGGAACTCCGCCAGGGCGTTCACCCAGGCGATCGCCGAGTCCACGTCCCAGCGCTGGTTGGCGTCGATCGCGATCGGGAAGTCGTCGCCGCAGGTCTCCCTGGCGATGCGCAGCCGCCGCAGGTCGTCGTCCAGGTCGGCGCCGACCTTCAGCTTGATCTGGGTGAAGCCCTCGGCCATCGCCTCCTTGCACAGCCGGCGGAGCTTGTCGTCGCCGTAGCCGAGCCAGCCGGGCGAGGTGGTGTAGGCCGGGTAGCCGTGCTCCCGCAGGTGGGCGATCCGCTCGGCGCGGCCGGGTTCGGCGGCGCGCAGGATGGCCAGGGCCTCCTCGGGGGTGAGCGCGTCGGTGAGGTAGCGGAAGTCCACCAGCGCGACGATCTCCTCGGGGGACATCTCGCCCAGCAGCAGCCAGAGCGGCTTGCCCGCGCGCCTGGCCTTCAGGTCCCAGAGCGCGTTGACCACGGCGGAGATCGCCATGTGCATGACGCCCTTCTCCGGCCCGAGCCAGCGCAGCTGGGAGTCGTGGACCATCTCCTTCCAGAGCGCGCCGAGGTCCTCGGCGTCGCGGCCGAGCACGTACGGCTCCAGCGCCCTGATCGCGGCGGCCTGCACCTCGTTGCCCCGGCCGATGGTGAAGGCGAAGCCGTGCCCCTCGGAGCCGTCGTCGGTGCGGAGCACCAGGTAGGCGGCCGAGTAGTCCGGGTCGGGATTCATCGCGTCGGAGCCGTCGAGCTCCAGCGAGGTCGGGAACCGGATGTCATGGCTCTCCAGAGCCGTTATCCGGTAACTCACACGGCTTCCTTCATCAGCCGCGTTCGCGGCGCTACCGTGCTCATGGCTCGCTTGCTCCGCTCGCTCACGCTTGCCCGACCGTCTGGCGCTGGCGGCCGAGGCCGTCGATTTCCAGCTCCATCACCTGGCCCGCGCGCAGATAGGGCGTGCCGGGCAGGCCGAGCGCGACCCCGGCCGGGGTGCCGGTGTTGATGACGTCGCCGGGCTCCAGGACCATGAAGTGGCTGAGGTAGCGGACGACCTCGGCCACGCCGAAGATCATGTTCTTGGTGGAGCCGTTCTGGTACGGCTCGCCGTCCACCCACAGGCGCAGGCCCAGGTCCTGCGGGTCGGGCACCTCGTCGGCGGTGACCAGCCAGGGACCGAGCGGGTTGAAGGTCTCGCAGGACTTGCCCTTGTCCCACTGGCCGCCGCGCTCCAGCTGGAACTCCCGCTCGGAGACGTCGTTGGAGATCGTGTAGCCCGCGACCTTGGCCAGCGCCTCCTCGTGCGTCTCGACGTAGCGGGCCGTCTCGCCGATGACGACGGCCAGCTCGACCTCCCAGTCGGTCTTGACGCTGCCGCGCGGGATGAGGACCTCGTCGTAAGGTCCGATGACCGTGGAGGGGGCCTTCATGAAGACGACCGGCTCGGCGGGGGGCTCGGCGCCGGTCTCCCCGGCGTGGTCGCGGTAGTTGAGGCCGATGCACACGATCTTCCCGGGCCGGGCGACCGGCGGTCCGATCCGGAGTCCCGCGGCCTCCATCACGGGCAGTTCGTCCCGGTCCAGCGCCGCGCGGACGCGTGCCACCCCGCCGGAGGCGAAGAAGGCCCCGTCGATCTCCCCGGAGATCTCCCGGAGGTTCCCCGCCCCGTCCAGCACGGCCGGGCGCTCCTGGCCGGGAGGTCCCACTCGCAGCAGTTTCACACCGCATCCTTCACTCATACATCGGATGTCTTGTGCCGCGATGCTCGCTGAGACCGAAGTCACATGTCAAGACCTCACCAGGCGACACATCCGACCTGTTAGCGGGCGAAGGCGTAGCCCGGAGGCCACGGTCTCCGTTCGCCGGCGGTGGGGCACCGGGCCCGAGCAGGGAGGACCTTACGGCGTGAATGGAGAGGGCGGTCGAGGGCAGCCGTTGGGGGACGCCGGAAAAAGATCGGACCTCGGATCTCATGACCGCCACGTTTTCGCGGAATCGCCTCGACCGCACACGAAGGGTGAGAACGGGGCGCCGGGAGCCGCCCGCCGGCGGACCCCGGCCCTTGACTCCGCCCCGCACCCGTAATAGAACACGTTTCAGAAACATATCCGACCAAGCGCTTGATCAAGTGCCTGGCGACGAGCCGCGCCCGCATGGTCGGCGCCTCCCGGCACACACGCGTCACCGCAGGAGGGCCCATGGACATCGACCTCGTCGGCCGGGATTTCTACGCGCAGCACGGACCTCCGTACGAGCAGCTCGCCTGGCTGCGGGCCAACGCCCCGGTCTACCGGCACCCCGGCGGCGAGGAGGGCCCCGACTTCTGGGCGGTGACCCGGCACGCCGACGTGGTCCACGTCTCCCGGCACTCCGACCTGTTCTCCTCCAGCCGGAAACTCGCGCTGTTCAACGAGGTGCCCGAGGAGGAGCGCGAGCTCCAGCGGATGATGATGCTCAACCAGGACCCGCCGGAGCACACCCGGCGCCGCTCCCTGGTCAACCGGGGCTTCACCCCGCGGACCATCGGGCAGCTGGAGCAGCACATCCGCGACATCTGCCACGATCTGGTGGACGAGGCCAAGGGCCGGGGCTCGGTCGACTTCGTCCGGGACGTCTCCGCCCCGCTCCCCCTGTACGTGATCTGCGAGCTGCTCGGCGCCCCCGTCGAGGACCGGGACAAGCTCTTCGACTGGTCCAACCGGCTGGTCGGCGCCGACGACCCCGACTACGCCGCCGAACCCGCCGAGGGGCAGGCCGCGGCGGCGGAGGTCTACGCCTACGCCAACGAGCTGGCGGCGCGGCGGCGCGCCGAGCCCCGCGACGACATCGTCACCAGGCTCCTGCAGCCCGCCGAGAACGGCGAGGCGCTCAGCGAGGAGGAGTTCGACCTGTTCGTGCTGCTGCTGGTGGTCGCGGGCAACGAGACCACCCGCAACGCGGCCTCCGGCGGCATGCTGGCCCTCTTCGAGCACCCCGAGCAGTGGGCCCGGCTGGTGGCCGACCCGTCCCTGGCCGCCACCGCGGCCGACGAGATCGTCCGCTGGGCCTCCCCGGTCAATCTCTTCCGCCGTACGGCGACCGCCGACACGGTGATCGGCGGGCAGGAGGTGGCCGAGGGCGACAAGGTCGTGGTCTTCTACAGCTCGGCCAACCGCGACGAGACCGTCTTCGACTCACCCGGGGTCTTCGACATCGGGCGCGACCCCAACCCGCACATCGGCTTCGGCGGCGGAGGGGCCCACTTCTGCCTCGGCAACCACCTGGCCAAGCTGGAGCTGCGGGTGCTCTTCGAGGTCCTGGCCGAGCGCCTGCCCGGCATCGCCCAGGCCGGGCCGGCCCGCCGCCTGCGCTCCAACTTCATCAACGGCATCAAGGAGCTCCCGGTCACGCTCGCCTGAGGGCGGTTCCCACCGGGCTGCAGGTGAGTCCCAAGTGCCCCCGGCCATGCTCGGGGGCATGTCCCCCGCGCCAGACACCGCCGGCAGGAAGTCCCGGTCCCGCAAGAGCCGCGCCCGCCGGTCCTCCGGAGACGGCTCTCCCCCGGCCGCCGGGTCCCCGGAAGGCTCCGAGCCGGCCGTGCCCGTCGTCCCCCGGCAGCGGGGCCAGTCCA
Organism: Thiemannella venezuelensis; assembly: GCF_014203605.1. Taxonomy (GTDB): domain Bacteria; phylum Actinomycetota; class Actinomycetes; order Streptosporangiales; family Streptosporangiaceae; genus Planomonospora_A; species Planomonospora_A venezuelensis. The sequence continues at coordinate 54,925 of NZ_JACHJJ010000022.1, forward strand.
GGAAGGACTACCGGCTGCAGCAGGCCCGCCTCGCAGAGGAGGCCCGCCGCAAGGAGGACGCCCGCCGGGGGGTCAGGCAGCGCCGTACTCCCCGGGAGCTCCTCGGCGCCGCGGGGATGATGTTCTTCTCGACAGGCGGGATCCTGCTGATGGCCTGGACCGTCATCACGACGACCCTTCCCGACCTGGAGGTCGCGCTCGGCCGGAAGGGCACGCCCGGGACCGCCCACGTCTTCTCCTGCGAGCGCATCGGCAAGGGGGAGTACGACTGCAAGGCGTGGTTCGTCTTCGACGACCCGGCACGCGACCCCATCACCGTCGACACCGTGCCCGAGGCGGAGGCGGGCGAGGTCTTCCCCGCCGCCCTCACCCCCGAGGGTGACCGCGTCAAGCCCACGGGAGCCCGGGGCGTCTGGACCGCGGTGGGCCTGCTCGCCCTCGTCCCGTTCGGCCTGGCCTTCGTCCCCCCCATCCTGACGTTCGGCTTCGCCCTCGAACGCTCTTTCATCGTCTCGCTCATCGTGGGAGGCGTGGTGGCGACGCTCTCACTCGTGGTGTGCATCGTGGGCGCGGTCCTCGGGAGCGCGGTCCTGTAGGGGGAGCGCGCGGCGGTGTGGTCCGAACCGGTCCGGGGCGCCCGCCGTACGATCCGGACTATCAATCACATAACTACACATAAATATGCAACCGACCTGTAAGTCCCGCCCCGCATCATGGAGCGCATGACCTCCAGATCCGGGAAGGGCTCCGCGCCGGGCAAGAGCGCGCGGAACCGGCGCCCCGCCCCCGCGCGGAAGAACACCCCCGCCCGCAGGGGCGCCCCGGGCAGGGCGGTGCGCGACGGGCTCGCGGGGCGGGTCGCCGGACCGGCGGGGGCGCTCTTCCTCGCGGGCCTGATGGTGTACCTGGCCTGCACCGTCGTCGCGACCGCGCTCCCCGACCTGGAGATCGCGCTCGGCTCCCGGGGCACGCCCGGGACCGCCGAGGTCCTGTCCTGCGAGAGCCTCGGCAGGGGGCGCTACGACTGCGACGCCCGGTTCACGTTCGACGACCCGGCGCGCGGGCCGATCGTCGCCGGCACCGTGCCGGACGCGCTGGCGGGCGAGGTCTTCCCCGCCGCCCTCACCCCCGAGGGCGACCGCGTCGTGCCCACGGGAGCCCGGGGCGTCTGGGCCTCGGTGGGCCTGCTCGCCCTCGCCCCCTTCTGCCTGTCCTTCATCCCCGCCATGCTGCTGTTCGGCTTCGAGGCCAGGCGCGGCCTCCGGGCCTCGGTGATCGGCGCCTGCGCGGTCTCCGCCCTGTCCTTCGTCCTGTGCGGCGCCGGCCTGTTCCTCGGCTCCTGACCCCGCGCTCTCCACCCCCGGAAGTCAGGACGCCTCGGTAGCGCCGAACCCCGGGACTTCCATAGGCCGCATAGAGGCGATCATCGGCGTTCTTTCACAACAAGCAGTTCAACGGCGTGTGCGACACTGCAGCATTCCCGATCTCGCTCTTGATCCCGCTGCTGAGGCCAGGCTCGTCAGCCGGTTCGGTCCTGGATTTCACGACTGATTCGCCGCTCTGCCCGAGCTGTTGGAGAGACTCGTCCGGCGCTGGAATCTGGAGATCGTCGCCGCCGTCGCGGCGGGTAACACCTCGTGTGCCTTCCATGTGCGGCGGGCCGATGGCAGTCCGGCCTTCCTCAAGCTCACTCCCGAGCCGGAGATCGGCGTCACCGAGGCGATCGCGCTCCGGGCGTGGGCGGACAACGTCCACGTAGTCCCGCTGATCGACTCGGACAGCGAGTCGGGGTCCCTGCTGCTGGGAGCTGTGGAACCCGGCAACCCGGTCGAGCGGCTGCCGATCGAAGACGTCGCGATGCTTCTCCGCCGGCTCCGCCCGACGACGATCCCCGAGAACGGACTTCCCGCGCTACGGCAGCGCATTGACTTTCTCTTCGACCTGACCGTCGGCCGATGGCGGGACAGCCCGGCGGAGAAGCACCTCGACCGCGATCTCCTCGATCGCTGCCGGGCCGCCGCACTCGCCCTGTCCGCGGACGGCCCTGCCGGACTGGTCCATGGGGACCTGCACCCCGGTAACGTCCTCATCAGCGGCAGCCACGGTCTCGTCGTGATCGACCCGCGGCCCAGCATCGGCGATCCTGCCTTCGACGCCATCGACTGGGTGCTCGCTCAAGTCGCAGAGCTTCGCGAACTGGAGGAGAACATCGCCCACCTCGCCGCCCTACTCCCGGATCTGACCCCTGATCGACTGATGGACTGGTGCCGGGCGACAGCCGCGATGATCGCCATCCCCCGGCTGAACCGGGGCCTTTTCGACCGGAAAACTCGGTTCCTCCTACGTCTGGCGGAGGATTCCGCGGTGAGCAAATAGGTTCAGCGGTCCGGTCGGGATCCCGACCGGTCGGCGCATCCTCATCAACGGCATCAAGAAGCTCCCGGTCGCCCAAGCCGAACGGCTCAAGCGCAAGCGCGGACACTGACCACCGGCGGCTGCGGTTCCTCGTCCGCCAGGCGTCCCCTGGCCCGCTACAACTATCCCCCGGAGTACGAGGTCAAGGCCATCGAGCTGGTCCTACAGCAGATGGAGCACTTCGCCGACGTGTGGTCCAAGAACGGCACACTCAGCTGAGAGGTATTCGATCCTGCAGGTGCCGTAGAGCTCACCGACCGTGCCTGGCTCTGTGCTCTCGGCACCTCGCTATATCGTTTTTTGTATAGTCGGCATGTGAGCGCTCTTTGGCGGATCGAGATCGAGCCGGAGGTCCGGCAGTGGCTGGAGCTCCTCACCGACCGGCACTACGACAAGGCCGAGCGGGCCGTCGACATGCTCGCCTCCCAGCCGACCACCCTTGGCGAGCCGTACTCCCGCCACCTCGGCGGCAGGGTCCGCGAACTGCGTTTCAACCTGGATGGCAGCGCCGTCCGCATCACCTACTGGCTTGCCCCCGAGCAACGGATCGTGCTCCTCACGGTGTTCCGCAAGACCCGGCAGCACGAGGAAGCGGAGATCGAACGGGCACGACAGGCGCAGAAGGTGTGCGAAGCCGAACACAACCCCGCCGAGCACACCTACGACCGGGCAGAGGAGCCGAAGTCATGAACCATTCCCAGTGGAAGACCCGACGGACCAGGAGGCTTCTGGGGGAGACGATCGAGGAATCCCCCGCCTACGTGGAGGCCGGATACGCTCTGGCACTCGGACAGGCCGTCTACGACCGCCGGACCGCTCTCGGTCTCTCCCAGGCCGAGCTGGCCCGCCGCGCGGGCATGACCCAACCGCAGATCTCCACCATCGAAGGCGGCGACTCCGTGCCCACCCTGGCCCTGCTGACCCGCCTCGCCGGCGCCCTGGACGCCTCCCTGAGCATCCGGCTGGACGACGGCGACTCGACTTTCGTCTTCACGCCGCATCACCGTCCCCAGCCGGACGAGACATCCACCGACGGCCGCTCCTCTGCAGCCTGAGGCAGACAGGGCACTTCGCCGACGTCTGGTCCGAGGACGGCACGTCAGGTCGATGGGCCAGGGGCACCTGGTAGGCCCCCGGCCAGGCTTGGGGCGCCGTTGACTGGATGGACCCCCGTACCGGGGCGAAAGGAGCGCGACGCGGGCGGGGCGGCGCAGGGCCGCCCGATACGGCGGGCGTCAGGGCCAGGAGGAGTCCTGGTCGGGGTCGCCGCCCTCGGACAGGAGCCTGACGTCCGACTCGACCATCATGGCGACGAGCTCCTCGAAGGAGACCGAGGGCTCCCAGCCGAGCTGGACGCGGGCCTTCTTGGGGTCGGCGCACAGCAGGTCCACCTCGGCCGGGCGGTGCAGGGCCTGGTCGCAGACCACGTACCGCTCCCAGTCGAGGTCCGCGGCGGTGAAGGCCGCCTCGACCAGCTCGCGCACCGACTGGGTGCGGCCGGTGCCGATCACGTAGTCCTCCGGCGTCTCCGCCTGGAGCATCAGGTGCATCGCGCGGACGTAGTCGCCGGCGTAGCCCCAGTCGCGGCGGGCCTCCAGGTTGCCCAGGCGCAGCTCGGAGGCGAGGCCCAGCTTGATGCGGGCCGCGCCGAGGGAGACCTTGCGGGTGACGAACTCGGCGCCGCGGCGCGGGGACTCGTGGTTGAACAGGATGCCGGAGACGGCGAACATGCCGTAGGACTCGCGGTAGTTCTGGGTCAGGAAGTGGCCGTAGGCCTTGGCCACGCCGTACGGCGAGCGGGGGTGGAACGGGGTGGTCTCGGCCTGCGGGGTCTCCCGGACCTGGCCGAACATCTCCGAGGACGACGCCTGGTAGAAGCGGATCTGGCCGGAGCCGTTGGCGCTCCTGGAGGAGGAGATGCCCGAGCAGACCCGGATGGCCTCCAGCATGCGCAGCACGCCCATGCCGGTGACCTCGGCGGTGAGCTCGGCCTGCTCCCACGACATCGGCACGAACGAGATGGCGCCCAGGTTGTAGACCTCGTCCGGCTGGACCTTCTCCACGGCCGAGATCAGCGAGCCCTGGTCGAGCAGATCGCCGCGGACGAGCCGGACGTCCTGCAGGAGCCTGCGCACCCGGGAGACCCGCGGGTTGGCCTGCCCCCGGACCAGGCCCCAGACCTCGTAGCCCCGCTCCAGCAGGCACTCGGCCAGATAGGAGCCGTCCTGCCCGGTGATGCCGGTGATCAGTGCGCGCCTGGCCAACGCGTCCTCCTCGCTCGTCGGGCGGGACTGTCGCCCGGATCTCGTCTCGCCCGAACAGTGTGCCGTGTGACTGGCGAATGTACCGCTCTGCCCCGGTGTGAGCACGCCACCGATCGCGACACGACTAGAACGCGTTTCACTGAGTCTCGTTCGGTCAGGCTAACGCCGCAGTTCGCGCCCCGTGAAGGTGGCGTTGAGCACAATTCCACATTAGGTAGGAGAGAACTACCGAATGGTAGGGTCCGAGGTCTAAGGTCATCTTTCACGGTACCTGTCCTCATCGGACAGGATGAGGAAGGGGTTGCCGTGCCAGGTGCGGACGCTCTGCGGGTTGCGCTGCTCTCCTACCGCAGCAAGCCGACCTGCGGTGGCCAGGGTGTCTACCTGCGCCATCTCAGCAGGGAACTGGTCGCGCTGGGGCACCACGTGGAGGTCTTCTCCGGCCAGCCGTACCCCGAGCTCGACGAGGGCGTCGTCCTCAACAAGGTCCCCAGCCTGGACCTGTACCGCGACGAGGACCCCTTCCGCACCCCCGGCCTGAGCGAGTACCGCGACTGGATCGACTGGCTGGAGGTCGCGACCATGTGGACCGCCGGCTTCCCCGAACCGCTGACCTTCACCCTGCGGGCCCGCCGCGAGCTGGCCAAGCGCGTCGGCGACTTCGACGTGGTCCAGGACAACCAGACCCTCGGGTACGGCCTGCTCGGCATCCAGAAGCTCTTCCCGGTGGTCGGCACCATCCACCACCCGATCAGCGTGGACCGGCGGATCGAGCTCAAGGCCGCGCCGCTGCGCAAGCAGTTCTCCATGCGCCGGTGGTACGGCTTCGTCCGCATGCAGGCCCGGGTCGCCCCCCGGCTGAACCCGATCCTCACCGTCAGCGAGTCCTCGCTGGCCGACATCCACCGCGACTTCAACGTCCCCCAGGCCAACATGCGGCTCATCCCGCTGGGCGTGGACACCCGCTACTTCCACCCGCGCCCCGGACTGCCCAAGCGGCCCGGTTCGATCGTCGCCGTGGCCAGCGCCGACTCCCCGATGAAGGGGGTCGCGACGCTGCTGCGCGCGGTCGCCAAACTCGCCACCGAGCGCGACGTGAACCTGACCGTGGTCAGCAAGCCGACCTCCGGCGGTCCGACCGAGAAGCTGGTCGCCGAGCTCTCCCTGCACGACCGGGTCCGGTTCGTGCACGGCATCTCCGACGACGAGCTGGGCGAGCTGATCGCCACCTCGGAGATCTCCGTCGTGCCCTCCCTCTACGAGGGCTTCTCCCTGCCCGCCGTCGAGCACATGGCCTGCGGCACTCCGCTGGTCGCCTCGCGGACCGGCGCGCTCCCCGAGGTCGTCGGCGACGCGGCCGTCCAGGTCGCCCCCGGTGACCCGGAGGAGCTGGCCGCCGTCCTGCGCCGCCTGCTCGACTCGCCCGAGGAGCGGGCCGCGGTCGGCCGCAAGGGCTACGACCGGGTCATGGAGCGCTTCACCTGGAACGTCGTCGCGCAGCGGACCGTGGAGGCCTACCGCGAGGCCATCTCGGCCCGGCGCGCGAAGTAACACCATCAACCCCTGCAAGGAGCGGCAAGTGCTGACTGTCGACTTCGGCCGGTTGCCCGTCGGGCCCGGCACCCGAGTTCTCGACCTGGGCTGCGGCGGCGGGCGGCACGCGTTCGAGGTGCTGCGCCGCGGTGCCGACGTGGTCGCCTTCGACATGGACGCCGAGGAGCTGAAGGGCGTGGCGACCATGTTCGCCGCCATGGAGCAGGCCGGGGAGGTGCCCGACGAGGCGACGGCCGAGACCGTGACCGGCGACGCGCTGGACATGCCGTTCCCGGACGCGAGCTTCGACCGCGTGATCGCCGCCGAGGTGCTGGAGCACATCCCCGACGACATGGCGGCCATGCGGGAGATCTTCCGGGTCCTCAAGCCGGGCGGCCAGGCCGCGATCACGGTGCCGAGCTTCCTGCCCGAGCGGATCTGCTGGGCGCTGGACGAGGACTACCACACCGCCCCCGGCGGGCACGTGCGGATCTACACGCTCGCCGAGCTCAGCGCGAAGCTGAAGTCGACCGGCTTCACCATCGGCCCGCACCACCACGCCCACGGCCTGCACGCGCCGTACTGGTGGATCAAGTGCGCGGTCGGCGTCAACAACGACGACCACCCGCTGGCCAAGGCGTACCACGAGATCCTGGTCTGGGACATCATGAAGCGCCCGGCCGCCACCCGCATCGCCGAGGCCGTGCTCAACCCGCTCATCGGCAAGAGCGTGGTGCTCTACGTCCGGAAGCCCGCATGACGTTCCCGCTCGAATGGGCCAGGGTGGTCGAGACCGCCCGGAGCATCGCGGCCGTGCAGGAGCCCGACGGCGGCATCCCGTGGCCCGAGGGCCACGTCGACGCCTGGAACCACGTCGAGTGCCTGATGGCGATGAGCGTGGCCGGGCTGACCGGACCGGCCCGCCGGGGCTACGACTGGCTGGCGCGCACCCAGCGGGCCGACGGCTCCTGGCCGATGAAGCTCGTCGCGGGCGAGGCCGTGGAGAAGGGCGGGGAGTCCAACCACGCCGCCTACGTCGCGGTCGGCGTCTGGCACGAACTGCTGGTCACCGGGGACGAGGCGTTCGCCCGGGAGATGTGGCCGGTCGTCCGGGCCGCGCTCGACTTCGTGGTCGGCCTGCAGACGACCCGGGGCGAGATCGTCTGGGAGCGCGCGGCCGACGGCCTGGCCGCGCCGTACGCCCTGCTGACCGGATGCTCCTCGATCTACCAGGGGCTGCGCTGCGGCGTGCTGCTCGGCGAGCACCTGGGCGACCCGCAGCCCGACTGGGAGCTCGCCGCCGACCAGCTCGGCCACGTGCTGACCGCCCACCCCGAGGCGTTCGCCGACAAGAGCCGCTTCTCCATGGACTGGTACTACCCGATCCTCGGCGGCGCGCTGCGCGGCCCGGCGGCCCACGCCCGGCTGGCCGAGGAGTGGGAGACCTTCGTCGAGCCGGGCCTGGGCATCCGCTGCGTCTCCGACCAGCCCTGGGTGACCGGGGCGGAGTCGTGCGAGCTGGTGCTGGCGCTGGACGCCCTGGGCGAGCGCGAGCGGGCGCTGAAGCTCTTCGCCGACATGCAGCACCTGCGGCACGAGGACGGCTCCTACTGGACCGGCTGGCAGTTCGTGAACGAGAAGTGGTTCCCGCACGAGCGCTCGGCCTACACCGCGGCCGCCGTCGTGCTCGCCGCCGACGCGCTGCTCGGCCGTACCCCGGGCGCGGGGATCTTCCGCGACGCGGGCAGGTACCCGACGGACCGCCCCACGGCCGCCTGCGGCTGCAGCCACGCCCACTCCCGCTGACACCGGCGGCCGGTTTCTTTCCCGGCTCTTTGCCCGGACCCCGTCCCGCGGTGTTTGAGGGCCCGGAGCCCGGTGGCTACGGTCGGGACCCGTGAGCAACGCGGAGGGCACCGGAGCAGTGACTCAGCGCGGCGAGACCGACGGGGTCGTCGCCCCCGGGCCGGTCGCACCGGTCGTCCCCGGACCGGCGGCGCCGATCTCGCCCGAATCGGCCGCGCCGGCGGGGCCCGCGCCGGCGGGGCCCGAGCCGGCGGGGCCCGAGCCGGCGGCGGCCGAGCCGACCGGCCAGGACGCCTCCTGGCCGGTCCGTCCCGGCGGCCCGCGCGGCCTGCTCTGGCAGGATCCCGGCCGGGCCGGCTTCGGGGCGCTCCGGTTCCGCCTGGGTACGGCCCGCGCCCACCTGGAGGCGGGCTGCCGCTCCTTCCTGACCGGGTTCAACGCGGTCCTCGCGGGCGAGACCGGCCGGATCGACGACCTCTCCGGGGAGCTGCGCGGGTTCGCCTACGAGGGCGCGGGCATGGCCTGCGCGACGCTGGACGTGCTCACGCTGACCGGCGGGCGGCGGCTCCGGGAGCTGCTCAGCGGGCCGGGCATGCGCTACCCGCACCTGGTCCACATCGGCGCGGGGCGCGCCTACGCGCGGCTCCGGATCCGCCCGATGTGGGGCATCCGCGCGGTCCACCCGCTGCTGCGCTGGCTGGCCTTCGACGGCTTCGGCTTCCACCAGGGCTTCGCCGCCGCCGACCGGACCGTCGGGCGGCAGCGCACCGCCGGGCTGCTGGACCGGACCCGCAGGGCCGTCTTCGACCAGGGACTGGGCCGGATGCTCTGGTTCCACGAGTGCGCGGGCGTGGAGGACGTCGTCGCGCGCATCGCCGAGTTCCCCGCCGGACGCCACCCCGACCTGTGGAGCGGCGTCGGCCAGGCCGCCGTGTACGCCGGTGGCGCGACCCCGGCCGCGCTGGAGCGGCTGGACGAGGCCGCGGCCCGCGTCGGCCTGCGCGCGCACCTCGCCCAGGGCGGAGCCTTCGCCTGCGCCATCCGGATGATCTCCGAGATCGTGCCCGGGCACACCATCGACGCCGCGCCCGTGCTCTGCGGGGCGGAGGTGGACGAGGCCGCCGGCTGGACCGACACCGCGCTCATCGCGCTCGGCCACAACGCCCACAGCGCCGAGCACTACCAGGCCTGGCGGGCCGGGGTCCGCAAGGCCTGGTCCCGCCGCGCGCGCCTGCCCTGAGGGGCGGCTCAGCCGATGCCGGGGCCGGTGCGCTCCAGCACCCGCAGCGACCCCTCCCTCCGGACCTCCTTGAACGCCCCGGAGGCGAGGACCCGCTGGTAGACGCGGTACGGCGCCTGCCCGCCGTCGGCCGGGTCGGGGTAGACGTCGTGGAAGACCAGCGCTCCGCCGATCATGACGTGCGGCGCCCAGCCCTCGTAGTCCTTGGTCACCGGCTCCTCGGAGTGGCCGCCGTCGATGAACAGCATCGCCAGCGGGGTGTTCCAGAGCCGGGCGACCTGCTCGGACCTGCCGACGATCGCGATGACCTCCTCCTCCAGCCCGGCGGAGGCGATCGTGGCGCGGAAGACGGGCAGCGAGTCCATCTTGCCGAAGCGCGGGTCGACCAGGGTGGGGTCGTGGTGCGCCCAGCCCGGCTGGATCTCCTCCGAGCCCCGGTGGTGGTCGACGGTCAGGACCACCGAGCCCGCCTGGCGGGCGGCGGCGCCGAGGTAGACGGCCGACTTCCCGCAGTAGGTGCCGATCTCGCAGATCGGCCCGAGCGGGCCGTACTCGACGGCGGTCTCGAACAGGACCAGTCCCTCGGGGTGGGGCATGAACCCCTTGGCGCGCTGCGCGGCGCCCAGCAGGTCGGAGGGCATCGGAGGCGGCGTGGCGTTGCTCATCGGAGCAGACTACCCAGGCCGAACAACATTCCGTACGGCTCTTGCCCGGCCCTATGGAACGTGTTCTACTTTGCACCGTGAACCAGCGCGCCCGCATCGTGATGTCCGAAGACGAGGTCACCGCCTTCATCGCCGACTCACGCAAACTCCAGCTCGGCACGATCAACCCGGACGGCACACCGCACATGGTGACCATGTTCTACGGGCTGACCGGCGGAAAGATCTCGTTCTGGACCTACGGCAAGGCCCAGAAGACGCGCAACATCGAGCGGGACGCCCGGGTGAGCTGCCTGATCGAGGCCGGAGACGAGTACTCCGACCTGCGCGGGGTCCTGGTGTACGGCGTCGCCCGCAGGATCGACGACACCGAGGGCATCCTCGACGTCGGCATGAACGTCGCCAGGCGGATGGCCGGGATGCCGGACGCCGAGGAGCTCCTGACCGAGTACGTCGCCTACACCGGCCGCAAGCGGGTCGCCTTCGTGGTGGAGCCTACCCGGGTGATCTCCTGGGATCACCGTAAGCTCGCCACGCAGGTCCAGCCCGGCTGAGGAGGCTCACATGAAGGTCAAGGTCGACTATCTGGTCTGCGAGGCCAACGCGGTCTGCATGGGACTCGCCCCGGAGGTCTTCGAGCTCGACGACGACGACCAGCTGCACATCCTGCTGCCTGAGCCGCCGCCGGAGATGATGGACCGCGTGCGGCACGCCGTGCGGTCCTGCCCCAAAGCCGCTCTCTCCCTCGAGGAGAACTAGGAAGGGATCCCCCCATGCGTGGTGCGCTCCTGCACGCAGTAGGCGACGACAAGCTCGACATCCGCGATGACTTCACCCTCGCCCCGATGGGCCCGGCCGACGTGCGGATCAAGGTGCGGGCGACCGGTGTCTGCCACTCCGACCTGTCGGTTCTCAGCGGCGTGCTGCCCATGCCGCTCCCGGTCATCCCCGGCCACGAGGGCGCGGGCGAGGTCGTCGAGGTCGGCGACCACGTGACCGGCCTCCAGCCCGGTGACCACGTCATCGTCAACTGGACCCCGGCCTGCGGCTCCTGCCCCAACTGCCTGGTCGGCCAGCCGTTCCTGTGCATGACCTACGTCATGGACAGCTTCGTCAACGCCCGCTTCCGCTACGGCGGCGACACCCCGGCGTTCGGCATGGCCGGGTGCGGCACCTGGTCCGAGGAGATCGTCGTGCCCTGGCAGGGCGCGATCAAGGTCGACCCGGAGGTGCCCTTCGAGGTCGCGGCGCTGATCGGCTGCGGCGTCACCACCGGCGTCGGCGCGGCGCTCAACACCGCCAAGGTCCGCCCGGGCTCGACCGTGGCCGTGGTCGGCGCCGGCGGCATCGGCCTGTCGATCATCCAGGGCGCCCGGATCTCCGGCGCGACCACGATCCTGGCGATCGACCCGCTGGAGTCCAAGCACGAGCTGGCCAAGAAGGTCGGCGCCACCCACGCGATCACGCCCGACCAGCTCACGGACGCGCTCGGCACGCTGACCGGCGGCCAGGGCTTCGACTACGGCTTCGAGGCGGTCGGCAAGTCCGCCGCCATCATGACCGCCTGGCAGGCCACCCGGCGCGGCGGTGACGTGGTGATCGTCGGTGCGGGCGCGATGGACGACACCGTCCCGCTGACCGCGTTCAACCTCCTGTTCGAGGGCAAGAACATCCTCAGCTCGCTGTACGGCGGGTCCGACGTCCGCCGGGACTTCCCGTTCTTCGCCGAGCTGTACAAGGCGGGCAAGCTCGACCTGGAGAGCATGATCAGCTCCCGGATCAAGCTCGCCGACCTCAACGACGCCGTGGCGGCGCTGCGCGGCGGCGAGGTCCTGCGCCAGGTCGTGGTCCTGGACTGACGGCTCCGGGCCGCACGGCCGGTACGGCCCGCCGCCGGGGACGGCACGGCGCCCGGCCCCGGCGGCTCCCCCCGGCAGCACGGCCCGCGGCATCCGGATCACCGGACGCCGCGGGCCGTCTCCGTCCGGCCGCCGCACCCCACCCGTACGAGCGGCCGGCCGCGGAAGTCCCCCGTCACAGGGGCTGTGGTCCTGTCGGGGGCGGACCCCCGTCAGGAGCGGTAGTCCCGGGGGGCGGCCCCGTAGGCGCGGCGGAAGGCCCGGCTGAACGAGGCCGCGTCGGGGAAGCCCCAGCGGGCGGCGATGGTGTTCACCCGCTCGCCCGGCTCCGCGGCCGACAGCTCGCGGCGGCAGTGGTCCAGGCGGCGGGCCCGCACGTGCGCGGCGACCGTGGTGCCCGCCGCCTGGAAGATCCGGTGGAGCTGACGGACCGAGACGTGGTGGGCCCGGGCGATCACCGCCGGGGACAGGCCGGGGTGCTGCAGGTTCTCCTCGATCCAGTCCTCGATCCGCGCGAGCATCTCGGCGTGGGCGCCCGCGGCGGGGAGCACGCCGTCGAGCCGCTCGCGCATCGCCCCGGTCACCACGCTGACCAGTGCCTCCCCCACGTGCGGGCCGTGCGGGCCCTCCGCGGCGTCGCCGTCGGCCGCCAGCGCGGTCAGGAACGAGACGGCCAGCCGGCCGGGGCCCGATCGGCTGCCCAGCACCGTGCCCGCCAGGGCCGCCACGTGGGCCGGGGGCAGCGGGATCACCGACCGGGGGATCGTGAGCGCCAGCAGGTCGTGCTCGCGCAGCGCGAACCGGATCGGGCGGGCCAGGTCGTACAGGACCAGGTCCCCGGAGCCGACCTCGACGTGCCTGCCCGCCTGCTCGACCACGCCCGAGCCGCGCAGCAGCAGGGAGAGCTTGTAGTGCTCGCGGCCGTCGCGCAGGACATGCCGGGCGGCGCGGCTGACCACGTGGGCCGGGGCGTGCACCTCGCTCACCTGGACCGGGCCGAGGGTGCGGCCGACGATCCGGCCGGCGAACCCCTCGCGGGCGTCGGCCCGCAGCTCCAGCGGGCCGAAGGCCTCCGACACGAGGTGCCGCCAGAACGCGGCCTGGTCCCGGACCGGCTGGCCGGCCGTGCTGACGTACGTGGGCATGACCGTCTCCTCGTCGCGCTGACGGTCCCAGCCTCCCGTCCCGCCGCGGCCCGGCGGAAATCCCATCCGCGTCTCCAGCCCCGTGTTATACCCGGCGCCCCCTCCCGGCCTGGCGCTGCCCGCCAACAGCCTGGCGCCGGAGGCCAAAACTCCGGACCGGCCGGTGGATATACACGTCAGGACGGGACGGACCGCGCCGCACCCCCCAGCGCGGTCGACCGCCGCTGTCCGAAGGAGAGCACTCATGTCCGAGAACCCTCACGCGACCGACGAGGAGTCCGGCCTCAGCCGTAAGCAGTTCATCGCCGCGGTCGGGGTGGGCGCCCTGGCCGTCCCCGCCGTGGTCGGCGCCGCCACCGCCGGCGCCGCCGCCTCCGGGGCCCCGGCGGTGGACGAGCCGCTGGCCTGCACCCCCGGCCGGACGACCATCGCGCAGACGGAGGGGCCGTACTTCAAGCCCAACTCCCCCGAGCGCGACGACCTCACCGCCGGAGTCTCCGGCACCCGCCTGGTCGTCACCGGCCACGTCTTCAACCGCGCCTGCCAGCCGCTCAGCCGGGTGCTGCTGGACTTCTGGCAGGCCGACACCATGGGCGCCTACGACAACGTCCGCTACACCCTGCGCGGCCACCTGTACACCGACGCGAACGGGGTCTACCGGCTGACCACCATCGTCCCCGGTCTCTACCCGGGCCGGACCCGGCACATCCACGTCAAGCTCCAGGCCCCGGGCCGGCCGCAGATCCTGACCACCCAGCTCTACTTCCCCGGCGAGCCGCGCAACAACACCGACACGATCTACGACCCGTCGCTGCTCATGAACGTGCGCACGGTCGGCTCCGGGCGGGAGGCGACGTTCGACTTCGTGCTCGACGTCGCCGGCACGAGCTCGCCGACGCCGACGCCGACGCCGACGGTGACCCCCACCGGCGGGGGCGGCACCTGGCGGGCCGGGACCGCCTACAGCGTCGGCGACCAGGTCACCTACGGCGGCGCGGGCTACCGGTGCCTCCAGGCGCACACGGCCCTGGCGGGCTGGGAGCCCCCGAACGTCCCGGCTCTGTGGCGGCGCCTGTGACAGGCGGCACCTCCTGAACGGCCGGGACGCCCGGTGAGCGGCGGGGCGGCGGCATGCCCGGCGGACGCAGCGGCCCGCCGCCCCGCTCACCGGCGGCCCTCGTGGCGCCGCCGCCCCGCACGCGGGCCCGGTACCGTCACTCCCCGCCGAACGCCGCGTCGAAGGCGGCGGCCGGCGGTGTGATGGCGTTCAGCCGCCTGACGAACTCCAGCGCCTCGGGAGCGCCGGCCAGGCGGTCCATCCCCGCGTCCTCCCACTCGATGGAGATCGGCCCGTCGTAGCCGATGGAGTTCAGCGCCCGGAAGCAGTCCTCCCACGGCACGTCGCCGTGGCCGGTCGAGACGAAGTCCCAGCCGCGCCGCATGTCCGCCCAGGGCAGGTGGGAGGAGAGCCGTCCCCGCCGCCCGTCGCCGCACCTGACCTTCGCGTCCTTGCAGTCGACGTGGTAGATCCGGTCGGCGAAGTCGAGGATGAACCCGGCCGGGTCGAGGTCCTGCCACACCATGTGGGAGGGGTCCCAGTTGAGCCCGAACGCCTCCCTGCGCCCGATCGCCTCCAGCGTGCGGACCGTCGTGTGGTAGTCGTAGGCGATCTCGCTCGGATGCACCTCGTGCGCGAACCTGACCCCCACCTCGTCGAACACGTCGAGGATCGGGTTCCACCGCTCGGCGAAATCGGCGTACCCCGCCTCGACCATGGCGGCCGGGACCGGCGGGAACATCGCGACCGTGTGCCAGATCGGCGACCCGGTGAACCCCACCACGGTCTTCACGCCGAGCCTGGCCGCGGCCCTGGCGGTGTCCTTCATCTCCTCGGCCGCCGCCCGCCGCACCTCTTCGGGGTCTCCGGAGCCCCAGATCCGCGCGGGCAGGATCGCCCGGTGCCGCTCGTCGATCGGGTGGTCGCAGACCGCCTGCCCGACGAGGTGGTTGGAGACCGCCCACACCTTCAGGTCGTACTTGGCGAGCGTCTCCAGCTTCCGGCCGACGTAGGAGTCGTCGGCCAGGGCCTTGTCCACCTCGAAGTGATCGCCCCAGCAGGCGATCTCCAGCCCGTCGTAGCCCCACTCCGCGGCCAGCCGGCAGACCTCCTCGAACGGGAGGTCGGCCCACTGGCCCGTGAACAGCGTGATCGGCCTGCTCATCTCTCCACCACCGTCCAGCGGCTCTCGTCGGCCGCGCTCGCCTCCACCGCCTCGAGGACCCGCTGCACCCGCAGGCCGTCCTCGAAGGACGGCTCGGGGTCGGTCCCGGCGGCGACCGCCTCAAGGAAGTCCTTCACCTCGTGGGTGAAGGTGTGCTCGTAGCCCAGTCCGTGCCCGGGCGGCCACCAGGCCCCTGCGTACGGGTGGCCGGACTCGGTGACGACGATCCGCCGGAACCCCGCCTCGGCGTCGGGCAGCGTGTGGTCGTGGAACCAGAGCTCGTTCATCGCCTCGAAGTCGAAGGCCAGGCTCCCCTTCGAGCCGTTGACCTCGATCCGGAGCGCGTTCTTGCGTCCCGACGCGAACCGGGTCGCCTCGAACGAGGCCAGCGCTCCCCCGTCGAACCGCCCGATGAACAGCGCCGCGTCGTCGACGTCGACCAGCCCCCGCTCCCCGGTACGGCTCCCGCCCGCCAGCCCTTCCGCCCCCTCCGCGAGGGGACGCTCCTTGACGAACGTCTCGGTGAGCGCCGAGACGCCCGTCAGGTGCTGACCGGTGACGAACTGGGCGGTGTCCACGATGTGCGACCCGATGTCGCCGAGCGCGCCCGAGCCGGCCCGGTCCTTGCTCAGCCGCCAGACCAGCGGGAACTCCGGATCGACGATCCAGTCCTGGAGGTACTGCGCCCGCACGTGGCGCAGCTCGCCCAGGCGGCCCTCGGCCACCAGCCGGCGGGCGAAGGCGACGGCCGGGACGCGGCGGTAGTTGAAGGCGACCATGGACCGCACCCCCCGCGCCGCCGCGCTGCGGGCCGCCTCGGCCATCGCCTCGGCCTCGGCGACGGTGTTGGCCAGCGGTTTCTCGCACAGCACGTGCTTGCCGGCGGCCAGCGCGGCGATCGCGATCTCGGCGTGCGAGTCGCCCGGCGTGCAGATGTCCACGATCTGCACGTCGTCCCGCTCGACGAGCCGCCGCCAGTCCGTCTCGGCCGCGGCCCAGCCGAGCCGGGCCGCGGCCTCCGCCGTGCGTTCCGGCGAGCGGCCGCAGAGCACCGCCATCGCCGGGACGGCCGGGAGGTCGAAGAAGGCGGAGACGCTCCGCCAGGCCTGGGAGTGCACGCGCCCCATGAACGCGTGCCCGACCATGCCCACCCCGATGGACGGCTTCACGACTCGAACCCCAGCGGCAGGTACTGGGCGACGTTGTCCTTGGTGATGGTCTCCGAGGCCAGTGTGATCGACTGCGGCACCTGGTTCTCCACCAGGTCGCTCATGCCCTTGCCCTGGGCGATGAGCCGGGCGAGCTTGACCGCCGAGGAGGCCATCGTCGGGCTGTAGGTCACCGTGGCCTCCAGCACGCCGGTCCCGGCCTGGATCTCGCGCATCGCGTTGGCCGAGCCCGCGCCGCCGACCATGAAGAACTCGTCCCGGCCCGCCTCCTTGATCGCGGCCAGCACGCCGACGCCCTGGTCGTCGTCGTGGTTCCAGAGCGCGTCGACCTTCTTGTGCGCCTGGAGCAGGTTGGTGGCGACCTCGTTCCCGGTCTCCACGGTGAACTGGGCGTCCTGCTGGGCCGTCACGCTGAAGCCGTACGACTTCAGGGCGTCGGCGAAGCCCTTGCTCCGGTCCTGGGTGAGGGGGAGCGTCGCGATGCCCTGGATCTCCAGGATCACCGGGTTCGACACCCCGCCGTCCTTGAGCTTCTTACCGATGTAGTGTCCCGCGGCCACGCCCATTCCGTAGTTGTCCCCGCCGACCCAGGTCCGGTACGAGAGCTTGTCGGGGAAGACCCGGTCGAGGTTGACCACCGGGATGCCCGCGTCGCTGGCCCGGCGGGCGATCTGGTTGAGCTGCTGGCCGTCGTTGGGCAGGATCACCAGCACGGAGACCTTGGCCGCGATCAGCGACTCGACCGCCGAGATCTGCGCGTTGATGTCGTTGGTGGGCTCGACCGGCCTGAACTCCACGTCGCTGTACTGCTTGGCCGTGGCCTCGGCGTTCTTGGCGATCGCGGCGATCCAGCCGTGGTCGGCCGCGGGGGCGGAGAAGCCGATGACGACCTTCTCGCCCGGCTTGTCGTTGTCGGTGCCGGGGGCCGGGGCGGCCGCGGCCTGGGAGCCGGCGGGGCTGGACTGGGCGGCGGGCTCGTTGCTCGTGCAGGCGGAGACCAGGGCTCCGGCGCCGATGACGGCTCCGCCGACGAGGAACCCCCGGCGGGCGAGTGGGTTGTTGGACATGGCCGTGCTCCTTCGAGTTCCTTGCGGGGGGTGTCTGGATGGCGGTGTGGATCACGTTGGGAAGGGCGCGCCCCGCGGGCCCCTGACCGGTCCGCGGGGCGCGGGTCTCAGGTCCGGGATTCGAGGCTGCGCCGCTGGAGCAGCACGGCCACGATGATGATCAGACCCTTGGCGATCAGCTGGTCGCTGGTGTTGAGGCCGTTGAGGATGAAGAGGTTGGTGATCAGCGTGAAGATCAGGAGGCCGAGGATCGAACCGATGATCGAACCTCGGCCGCCGGTGAGGAGCGTGCCGCCGATGATGACGGCGGCGATCGCGTCCAGCTCGTACAGGTCTCCGTGGGTGGAGGAGCCGGTGGTGGTCCTGGCCATGATGAGGACCGCGGCGATGCCGCAGCAGAGCCCGGACAGCGCGTAGAGCAGCATGGTGTGCCGCCGCACGTCGATGCCGGCCAGCCGGGCGGCCTCGGGGTTGCCGCCGACCGCGTAGGTGCGGCGGCCGAAGGTCGTGCGGTTGAGCACGACCCAGCCCGCCGCCACCACCAGGGCGAAGACGTAGACCAGCAGCGGCAGGCCGAGCACGCGGGTGGTGGACAGCTCCACGATCACCTCGTTGCCCTGCTGGATCAGCTGGGTCTTCCGGTCCGACATGCGCTGGGCCAGGCCGCGGGCGGCGACCAGCATGGCCAGGGTGGCGATGAACGGCACCATCCGCCCGTAGGAGATCAGGAAGCCGTTGACCAGGCCCGCCCCGGTGCCGACCAGGACGGCGCAGAGGATCATCACGAACGGGCCGTAGGACTGGGTGGCCAGCGTGGTGGCCCAGACCGAGGCCAGCGCCATGATCGCGCCGACCGAGAGGTCGATGCCGCCGCCGATGATCACGAATGTCATGCCGACGGTGATCACACCGATGGTGGCGGCCAGCGAGAGGATGCTGACCAGGTTGGAGGCGGTGGCGAAGTTCTCGGGCCGGGTCACCAGACCGATGGCGGCCAGCAGCACCAGCGCCAGGACCAGGCCGAGATGCCGGGCCTCGCCGAGCCGGGCCAGCCCGGCGGGTCCGGACGACCCGCGCACCGGGGCCTTCGCCCCCGCTGCGGTGCGGCCGGCGGTCTGCGCCTCGCCGGTCCGCGCCTCACCGCCATGCGGCTCACCGGCCGCGGGAGGCGTCCCGTCCGCCGGAGATCTCTCGTGGGCCTTCGGCCCGCGGGCGTCGGTCACAGCGCGCTCCCTTCCATGATCATGTCGAGCACCCGGTGTTCGTCCAGGTCCTGCGCGTCGGCCCGGTGGATGATCCGGCCCTCGCGCACCACCAGCACCCGGTCGGCCAGGCCCAGGACCTCGGGCACCTCGCTGGAGACCAGCAGCACCCCGATGCCCTCGTCGGCCAGCCTCCGGATGACGGCGTACAGCTCCGCGCGGGCGCCGACGTCCACCCCGCGCGTGGGCTCGTCCAGCAGGAGCAGCCTGCGCTCGCCGACCAGCCACCGGGCGAGCACCGCCTTCTGCTGGTTGCCGCCGGAGAGCGTCTTGATCGGCCGGTCCGGGTCGCCGGGCCGGATGTCGAGGGTCTCGACCAGTTCCCGCGCCTCCGCGCTCTCCCGGCGCCGGTCGAGCCAGCCGAACCGGGAGTACCTGCCGAGCCCGGCGAGGGTGATGTTGTGCGCGACGCTCTGGTCCAGCAGCAGCGCCTGGGCCTTGCGCTCCTCGGGGGCCAGGCCCATGCCGAGCCTGACCGCGGCCGCGGTGCCGCCGCGCCCCGCCGTTCTGCCGCGCCCCATCGGGCGGCCTTCGAGCACCACCTCGCCCGAGGCCCGGCGCGCGCCGTACACCGCCTCGATGATCTCCGACCGGCCCGAGCCGACCAGCCCGGCGAGGCCCACGATCTCCCCCGCCCCGATGGTGAAGGAGACGTCCTCGACGACGCCGGGCACGGTCAGCCCCGTCACCCGGAGCACCTCGGACCCGGTGGCGGGGCGGGGGCGGCGGGGCGGGAAGACGTACTCGACGGTGCGGCCGGTCATCAGGGAGACGATCTCCGAGGTGGGCGTGCTCTTCGCGGGGAGGCCCACGGCGGCGGTCCGGCCGTCCTTCAGGACGGTGACCCGGTCGCCGATCTCGCGGATCTCCTCCAGCCGGTGGGAGATGTAGACGACCGCCACGCCCCGGGAGGTCAGCTCGCGGACGATCCGGAAGAGGTTGGCGACCTCGTCGTGGGCGAGGGCGGCCGACGGCTCGTCCATGATGATCAGGCGCGTGTCGTGGGAGAGCGCCCGGGCCATGCTGACCACCTGCTTGGCGGCGGGCGAGAGGCGGCCGACCTCGGTGGACGGGCGGATCTCGGGATGGCCGAGCCGGGTGAGGAGGTCGCGGGTGGCCCGGTTGGCCTCGCCCTGCCGGACGAAGCCGAGCCGGGCCCGCTCGTGGCCGAGGAAGACGTTCTCGGCCACGCTGAGCCCGTCGACGAGGTCGAGCTCCTGGTAGATCGTGGAGATGCCGAGCCGGATGGCGGCGGTCGGGCCGGTCAGCCGCACCTCCTCTCCGCCGAGGGCGATGACGCCCTCGTCCGGCTGGTGGGCACCGGACAGGATCTTGATGAGCGTGGACTTGCCCGCGCCGTTCTGGCCGAGCAGGCAGTGCACCTCGCCCCGGCGTACCTCCAGGTCGACGCCGTCGAGCGCGCGGACACCGGGGAACTGTTTGACGATCCCTCGCATCAGCAGCAGAGGGGGTTCTGCGGACACGGGTCCTCCGTCTCAGCACATTCCAGATGCGGAGTTTGTGATGCAGAAGCTAACCCTGTTTTGGTCGCTTGTGAAGACCTTTTACCGATCTCCGGCAGACTTTCGCTGATTTATGCAAAAGTCGAGGACATGAAGAAGCCCCCCGCCGTGATCCGGCGGGGGGCCGCCTGCGATGGCCCGGACGGGCGCGGCCCGCTGCGGTCCTCGGCGGGGCGCCCGGAGT
Source organism: Thiemannella venezuelensis (assembly GCF_014203605.1). Taxonomy (GTDB): domain Bacteria; phylum Actinomycetota; class Actinomycetes; order Streptosporangiales; family Streptosporangiaceae; genus Planomonospora_A; species Planomonospora_A venezuelensis. The sequence continues at coordinate 75,276 of NZ_JACHJJ010000022.1, forward strand.
CCCGGTGGACGCCCCTAGAGCATGGCCTTCATCGACGCGCCGGCCTGCTGGCCGAGGGTGGTCGGGGTCAGGTAGGGCTGCTCGGCCATGATGGCCTCCCAGTTGTCCCTGATGTCCTCGACCGTGTGGTCGTCCTGCTTCCAGCCGGGCCCCTCGGCGACGAACACCCGGGCGATCCGGCCGCCGCCGACGCTGAAGACCTCGCCGCTGGTCTCGCAGGACTCGTGCGCCAGGAACGTCACCAGCGCGCTGACCCGCTCGGCGGTGAACTTGGCCTCGAACTCGGCGGGGAGCAGCGCCTCGGTCATCCGGGTCCAGGCGATCGGCGCGATCGCGTTGGCCTTGATGCCCGCCCGGGCGCCCTCGATGCCGAGGGTCTTGGTCAGGCCGACCAGGCCCATCTTGGCGGTGGAGTAGTTGGCCTGGCCGAAGTTGCCGAACAGGCCGGCGGGCGAGGAGGTGTTGACGATCCGGCCGTAGCCCTGCTCCTTGAGGTAGGGGAAGGCCGCGTGGCTGACCAGGAACGAGCCCCGGACGTGGACGGCGAGGACGGCGTCGAACTCCTCCACCGTCATCTTGCCGAACGACTTGTCGCGCAGGATCCCCGCGTTGTTGACGACGACGTCCACCCGCCCGAAGGCGTCGATCGCGGAGCGCACGATCGCCTGGGCGCCCTCCGGGGTGGCGACGTTGTCGGTGTTCGCGACGGCCTCTCCGCCGTTCTTGACGATCAGCTCGACTACCTCGGCGGCGGGGCCGGCGGACGCGCCGGTGCCGTCCAGCGCGCCGCCGAGGTCGTTGACGACCACCTTGGCCCCGCGCTCGGCCAGCGACAGCGCGTGCGCCCGGCCCAGGCCGTGCCCCGCACCGGTGACGACCGCGACCTTGCCGTCGAACCGCAGCTCTGACATCAGCAGCCCTCCCACGAGAATAAAGTTCTAGTGTTGCAGAGGATAGCCTGCCCGCCCCCCTGACGTCATGAGCCGGAGGCCGTCGGATCCCGGTGTCGGAGGTCAGCGTGATGAGGCGTCCCGGATAGTGATCAAAAGGGCGTCCCCCTGTTAGGATTTCTCCCCCGCACCTGGCGTGGGTCAACGACGACGCACCTCCCGGCACGGCCCCCGCCCCCCGCTCCGGGCTGGAGGCCCCGCATGCCCTTGTCGCCGCCCCTCCGCGTGGTCCAGTGGGCCACGGGCGCCGTAGGCAGATATTCGCTCCGCAGCCTGATCACCCGCCCCGAGTTCGAGCTGGCCGGGGTGCTGGTCTACGACCCGGCCAAGGCGGGCAGGGACGCCGGGGAGCTCGTCGGGCTCCCGGAGACCGGCGTCGCCTGCACCGACGAGGTCGAGCGGATCCTGGCCCTGGAGGCCGACTGCGTGCTGCACATGCCGCTGCCCGCCTCCTCCTTCGGCGGCGACCACATGGCCGACGTCGAGACGATCTGCGCGCTGCTCGCCTCGGGCAAGAACGTCATCACCACCACCGGCTTCGTCTACCCCGCCTGCTACGGCCCCGGCCTGGTGGACCGGCTGGAGGCGGCCTGCCGTACCGGCGGGACGTCCCTGCACGGCACCGGCATCAACCCCGGGTTCGTGAGCGACCTGCTCCCCCTGGCCCTCACCGGCCTGTCCGGCCGGATCGACCACGTCTACATCCGCGAGTGCTCCGACTTCCGCGGCCACCCGTCCCGGCAGATGGTGGCCGGGCTGATGGGCTTCACCCTCTCGGCCAAGGACTACACCGTCGCCGTCCGCCCGTTCCGCGCCTTCCAGCGCGCGCTGTTCGCCGAGAGCGTGCAGCTGGTGGCCGCCGCCCTCGGCGTCACGCTCGACGAGGTGGAGGAGAGCGACGAGTTCGAGCTCGCAACCGAGGAGTTCGAGATCGCGGCCGGCGTGGTCCGCCCGGACACGGTGTGCGCCTCCCGCTGGACCTTCTCCGGCCTGGTCCGCGGGAGGCCGTTCATGACCGTGGAGTGCGTCTACAAGGCCGACGCCACCAGGGTCGGCCGCTGGTCCGCGCCCGGCTTCACCGTCCACATCGACGGCGTCCCGCAGATGACGGTCACCGGCGGCGAGGTCTCCGACGGTCTGGCCGGGGCCGCCTCACACGCCGTCAACTCCATCGCCGCCGTCTGCGCCGCCCCGCCCGGCGTCCGCACCGTCCTCGACCTCCCCCTCGCCACCGGCCGCGGCACCGTCCGCCTCGCCTGAACCCGCGCGCTCCCCGCTCGGCCGGCAAAGCCCCGGCGGCCGGGGCGGGGACGGCGGGGCGTCGCGGGGGATCCGCAGCACCAGGACGGCGATGTCGTCACTCGGCAGCCCGGACTGGAACGACACCACCTCGTCCACGAGGTGCTCGGCGACGCCCTTCGCGTCCAGGTCGCGGGCCGCCTCCAGCAGGCCCGCAAGCCGCTCCTCCCCGAACAGGCCTTCGCCCGCGCCGCGCCCCTCGATGATCCCGTCCGTGTAGAAGACGAGCGCGTCGCCCGGCGCCAGGTCCACGGCGGTCTCGTACAGGTTCGGATCCTGGAACACGCCCAGCAGGGTCCCCGGACGGCCCACCGGCCCGACGGCGCCGGCGGCCGGGACGAGGAAGGGCGGCGGATGCCCCGCCAGGGACATGGTCACGCGCGCGCCCTCCCCGCCGTCCCGGTCGATCCGGGCGTAGGCCGCGGTCAGGAACCGGTCCGTGCGCTCACGCAGGACGGCCTGGTTGAGCAGGGCGAGGGCGTCCCGGGGAGGGGTCCGCTGCATCCCGACGGCGCGCAGCGTGTACCTCGCCAGGCTGGTGACCACCGCGGCCTGCGCCCCCTTGCCGCACACGTCCCCCAGGGACAGCGCCCAGCCCTGCGGGGTCTCGAAGAGGTCGTAGAAGTCACCCCCGACCTCGTCGCCGCGCCCGGCGGGCCGGTACACCCCCGCGACGTCCGCTCCGGGCACCGGGGGCAGTTCCGACGGCACGAACCCCGCCTGGAGGATCTGGGCGAGCCGGCGGGTCTCGGCCTCCGAACGCTCGGCCCGCTGCCGGGCCCGGAGCAGTTCGCGCTCGTACTCCCTGCGGTCGGTCGCCGGCGCCACCGAGAAGCGGACCAGCGCGGGCCGGTCCGGGACCGGCCCGCGCACCACCCCGTTGAGCAGGACCGGCAGCCGCGCGCCTCCGGCGCTCTTCAACTCGACCGCGATCTCCCTGACCTGTCCCTGGATCACGAGCAGCGGGGCGAAGTGCGTCTCGTAGAAGATCCGGTCGCCCACCGGCAGGAGGGACTGGATGCGGGCCCGGCCCACCAGCCCCTCCCGGTCGTATCCGGTCAGCGTCAGGAACGTGGTGTTGACCTTGACGATCGTCCCGTCCATGAGCGTGGACAGGTAGCCGAACGGCGCGTTCTCGTACAGGTCTTCCAGGTTCTCGTCGGCGTCCCCCGCCACCGGGTGGCGGGGCGCCCGGCGCACGTCCTCGTTCGATCGGCCCGCGGAAGGCATTCCCGTTTCCCGTCGTCGTTCAATCACCCAGAAATGCGCGGATCGCGTCCACGGTCTCCTGGGGAGCGCTCAGGTTGGGGCAGTGGCCGGTCGCCTCCATCAGGACCAGTTCGCTGCCGGGAATCTCCCGGTGGACGTATTCGCCCACCGCCCGGGGCGCGATCAGGTCGTCGGAGCACTGCAGGATGAGCGTCGGCGTCGTCACCCGGCGCAGGTCCGCCCGGTTGTCCGAGAGGAAGGTCACGCCGGCGAAGTGCCGGGCGATCGCGGGATCCGTACGGCAGAAGCTGTTGGTCAGCTCGGCGCCCAGTTCGGGGCGGTCCGGGTTGCCGACGATCATCGGAGCCATGGCGCTCGACCAGCCCAGGTAGTTGCTCTCCAGCGATTCGAGCAGCTCGTCGATGTCCTCCCGGGAGAACCCGCCGACGTAGTCCCCGTCGTCGATGTAGCGGGGGGACGGCCCCACCAGCACCAGCGCGCCGAACCGCCCGGGTTCCTCGGCCTCCGCGAGGACGCCGATCATCGCGGAGACCGAGTGGCCGACGAAGACGACGTCCTTCAGGTCCGCCTCCCGGCAGATCTCCAGCACGTCCTGCGCATAGCCGCCGAGCGAGGAGTAGCGCTCGAAGGAGTAGCTCGCGGGACCGGACGCCCCGGCGCCCGCGTGGTCGAACAGCACGACCCGGTACCGGTCCGCGAAGGCGGGCGCGACGAGTCTCCACATGTTCTGGTCACAGCCGAAGCCGTGGGAGAAGACCATCGGTCTTCCTCCAGGATTGCCCAAGAAATTCAGATTATTACGTTCTTTACTCCCAATAGCCACATGTCACCTTTTTGCAATAAAAACAACGTTTGCGAATAATCGCATGTTATCTCACAGGCAGACATGGACGGCCGCGGCCCGGAGACGGTGTGCGCCTCCCTGCGCGCGGGCTACGGAGCGGGGACGGTGATGCGGACGCAGGTGCCCGCACCCGGCTCGCTCTCCAGCCGCACGGTGCCCCCGTGCAGGCGGACGATCTTCTCGGTGACGGACAGGCCGAGCCCCGTGCCGTCGATCGCCCGCTCCTCCGCCTCCGCTCCGCGGTAGAAGTCCTCCAGGACGTGCCCGAGGTCGTCGGCTCCGATGCCGATCCCGGTGTCGCGGACCTCCACCGCCGGCCGGTGCCCGGCGGTGACCGTCACGGCGATGGTGCCGCCGGGCGGGGTGAACTTGACCGCGTTGTCCAGGACGTGCCTGAGCGCGATCCGCAACATCCCGGGGTCGGCCCGCACCACCGCCTCCTGCGGGGCCCGCACGGTCAGGGTGTGCCTTCTGTGCCGGACGCCGTCGGCGACGTCCTCGGCCGCGAGCCGGGCGACGCCCGCCAGGTCGGTCCGCTCCGGAGCGAAGGCGGCCGTCCCGGCGTTGAGGCTGGCCGTCAGCAGCAGCTCGTCCAGCAACCGCATCAGCCTGTCGTTGTTGCGCTCCATCACCGCCATGAACCTGCGTTCGGTGTCCTCGTCCAGCCCGCCTTCCTTCAGGAACTGCAGGGCGTTGCGGATGGAGGTCATCGGGGTGCGCAGCTCGTGGTTGATGCTGGTCAGGAACTGGTCCCTCAGCCTTTCCAGCTCGGGCGGGCGCGGGACGCGCCCGCCCGATCCGGCGGCGTGGCGGTACAGCTCCAGCATCGTGGTGGCGCTGGCGGCCAGGGCCTGCAGGAGCTGCCGCTGCTCGGGGACCAGCCGGCGCGGACGGTGGTCGAGCACGCACACCGTGCCCAGGGCGTGGCCGCGCCTGCTGACCAGCGGCACCCCCGCGTAGTAGCGCACGTACGGTTCCCCCTCGGCCACGACGTTGCGGCTGAAGACCGGGTCCGCCAGCGTGTCGGGGATCTCCAGCAGAGTCCGGCCGCAGATGGTGCGGTGGCAGTAGCCGCTGTCCCGGTCGGCACCGGTCCAGGTGACGCCGGACCGCCCCTTGAAGTGCTGCCGGTCCGCGTCCAGCAGGTTGACCAGGGCCATGGGCGCCTCGCAGACGTGCGCGGCCAGCATGGCGATGGCGTCGAGGTCCGGCTCCAGCGGGGCGTCCAGCACCCCCAGCTCCTCCAGCTCCCGCACCCGTTCGGCCTCGTCGGACGGTATGGGCGTCTCCGGCACCGTGCCTCCCACCTTCCCGGACCCCTCCGCCGGGCCCTGCCGTGCCCTCTCCGCCCGTCGGCCTCCCGGCGCCGGACCGCTCCACCGGGTGGACCGCTCCACCGGTGGAACACATAGTGTGACGATTCGGATACAGACTACGGCAAGCGGTGTCCGGGCCCCCCGACGGGCCCGCGACCGGCCGGCGGGCGGGGGAGGCTCCGGGACTACGCCGGATGCCAGAGGTCGGGTTCGCCCGGGACACGGCGCAGGCGGCCGCGGGCCTCCAGCCAGACCAGGTGGGCCAGGGTCTCGTTGTTGGCCGCCCGGCGCATGAACGACGGGATGGTCTCCCACGGCCGCGACCAGGTCAGCCGGGTCGCGGTGTCCCAGCAGGTGATCCCGCCCGCCGCGCCGACCGCCGCCTCGATCTCGGCCAGCCGCTCGGAGTGGTGGGCCATCACGTGGTCGACCCGCTCGGCCAGCTCCAGGAACCGGTACTCGTGCGCGGGCAGCACCTCGTCCACGTCGAACTTCCGCACCGTCGCCAGCGCCTGGAGGTAGTCGGCCAGCGGGTTGGGCGCGGACTGCGGGTGGACCGCCACGATCGGCGTGATCCTCGCGAGCACGTGGTCCCCGGAGAACAGCAGCCGCCGCTCCCGCTCGACGAAGCACAGGTGGCCCGGCGAGTGACCGGGGGTCCAGACCGCCTGCAGGTCCCAGCCGGGCAGGCCGACGCGCTCGCCGTCCTCGATCAGCCGGTCGGGTCTGGCCATGGTCACGTAGTGCCGGATCATCATCGAGGCCCCGGCCAGCTCGTCCAGGGTCGCCTGCGGCACGCCCGAGCGCACCAGCAGTGCGCGCTCCTGCGCCACCAGGCTGTCGACCGCACCGTCGTCGTAGCGGTCGTGCAGCAGCCGGGAGTCCGCCGGGTGCAGGCCGATCCAGGCCCCCGAGACCTCGCGGATCCGCCCGGCCAGGCCGTAGTGGTCGGGGTGGATGTGGGTGACCAGCACCGCCTTGACGTCGGTCATCTCGTACCCGGCGACCTTCAGCCCGGCGGCCAGCGCGCCGTACGCCTCGTCGGTGTTCCAGCCCGCGTCGACGATCGCCACCCCGTCGGGCAGCTCCAGGGCGTAGACCAGCACGTAGCGCAGGGGGATGGCGGGCAGCGGCACCGGGATCGACCAGAGCCCCGGCCGGACCCGCTCCACCTCCGGGAAGCCCCCGCTCGTCCACGCCTCCCGCTGCGCCTCACTGGCCGGCGTCACCTTGGTCATCCCCGAACTCCCTTCGACGTCCCCGATTCTGCCCCCTGCACCGAATTATGTTCTACTCGGGGTACCACGGGGCGCCGCCGGGCACGCCGTACGAGCGCCGTAGCGTGAAACCCATGAAGCTGGGAAACGAGATCGCGGGCGACGGGCGGTTCGTCCGCCAGCCCAACCGGTTCACCGCGCGGATCGAGGAGGGCGGCGAGCACCCGCCCGAGCCGGGCCGCTACCAGATCTACGCCTCCTACGCCTGCCCGTGGGCGCAGCGCTCGCTCATCGTGCGCGAGCTGCTCGGGCTCCAGGACGTGGTCGGCGTGACCGTCGTGGATCCGATCAGGGACGAGAAGGGCTGGCGGATCCCGGGCGGCGACCCGGTGACCGGAGTCGAGTACCTCTCGGAGCTCTACCACGCCACCGACCCGGACTTCCGGGGCCGCTACACCGTGCCCTGCGTCTGGGACCGCACGGCCGGGCGCATCGCCACCAACGACTACTTCCAGATCACGCTCACCCTGGAGACCGCCTTCGCCCCCTGGCACGCCGAGGGCGCGCCCGACCTCTACCCGGCCGCGCTCCGCGCGGAGATCGACGCGCTGAACGAGACGATCTACCGCGGGCTCAACAACGGCGTCTACGGAGCCGGCTTCGCCACCTCGCAGGAGGCCTACGACGAGGCGGTGGTGAAGGTCTTCGCCACGCTGGACATGCTGGAGGGGCGCCTGTCCGACGGCCGGCCGTACCTGCACGGCGAGGCGCTGACCGAGAGCGACGTGCGGACCTACACGACGCTCGCCCGGTTCGACGCGGTCTACCACTCGCACTTCAAGTGCGCGATCCGCCGCCTGGTCGACTACCCGGCGCTGTGGGCCTACGCCCGCCGCCTCTACGCGATCCCGGCCTTCCGCGGCACCACCGACTTCGACCAGATCAAGCGGCACTACTTCATCACCCAGACGAACATCAACCCGACGCGGATCGTGCCGCGGGGGCCGGAGCTCGACTGGACGGCCGCCCCTGAGGACCGGCCCTAACCGGACTCCCCACCGGTCTCCCGCGGCGGCCCCGAGGCCGGCAGGGTGATGGTGAAGACGGAGCCCTCGCCCGGGGTGCTGGAGGCGGAGATCGTGCCGCCGTGCGCCTCGGCGACGGCCCTGGCGATGGTCAGCCCCAGCCCGACCCCCTGGATGGCCTCGTCCCGGGCGAAGCGGGCGCGGGCGAACCTCTCGAACACCTGCGGCAGTTCGTCCGGGATGATGCCGACGCCGCGGTCGATCACAGTGATCGACACGTCCTCTCCGGCGGCGGAGGCGCGCACGGTGACCGGGGTGCCGCTCGCGGAGAACTTCGCGGCGTTCGACAGCAGCGCGCCCACCGCCCCCACCAGCATGCCGCGGTCGGCGTGGACGCGCGGGAGGCCGGAGTCGACGCGCACCCGGACCTCGTGGTCCCCGCACCTGGTCTCGGCGGCCGTCTCCCGCACCGCCTCGTCCACGATCTCGGCCACCGCCACCGGAGCGGGATCGGGCTCCAGGCGGCCGCCGGTGACGGTGTTGACCGCCAGGAGGTCCTCGATCAGCTTCCGCAGCCGCATCGCGTTGTGGGTCATGGTGCTCAGCATCCGGCTGCGCTGACCGACGGGCAGCTCGCCGATGTCGCCGTCGCCGAACATCTCCAGGTAGCCGATGATGACGGTCAGCGGGGTGCGCAGCTCGTGGCTGACCATGGCGACGAAGTCGTCCTTGGCGCGGTCCAGCTCCGCGAGCCGGGCCAGGGTCGCCTGCTCCTTCTCGTAGCTCTCCCGCAGGGCGCGCTCGGCGCGCTGCCGGTCGGTGACGTCGTGGATGAAGGCGTTGAACGTCCAGGCGCCGCCTTCCCGCACGGCCCAGATCACCAGCTCGGCGGGGAACTCGCTGCCGTCGGCGCGCAGCGCGGCCATCTCCAGCCGCCGTCCCAGCACCCTCGACCGCCCGGTCGCCACGAACCGGGCCCGGCCGGCCTGGTCGGCGTCCCGGTAGCGCTCCGGCACGATCGTCTCGGACATCGGCCGCCCGAGCGCCTGCTCGCGCGGGAGGCCGAACATCCGCTCGGCCGCGGCGTTCCACCTGATGATGCGGCCGTCCTCGCCGACGGCCACGAACGCCTCCACCGACATCTCGATGACGTCGTCGAGCAGTGCCGCCGGCGCGGCCCTGCGCCTCTCTTCTGCCACCACCGTCCCTTTCCTCCACGCTCTCCCTGCCCGGCGGACCCGTAGATCACCATAGGTGGCGAGCAAATTACGCAACGGCGGGACATCGCGTACGGCTCCCGGAGCGCAGCGGGCCGGGCCGCGTCCGCCGGGAGGCCCGGGCGGACGGGAGCGTGAAAGTTTCATCGGGCAAATCCGACATCATGCCGGTCGGCCGGAGCGGCCGCCGGTCCGGTTGTTGACGGCTGGACGAACCCCTGGAAACAATCGACGCACTGTGAAAGTGGGAGCGCTCCCACGCGGTCGTGTCACTTCCTGAAGGAACCCCCGTGATCAGACCCCCCACCTGGCTCACCCTCACCGCCGCCACCGCCGTCTCCGTGGCCATGGTCGTCCTGGCCCCCCTCCCCGCCGCCGCCGAAGGCCCCGAGCAGATCGTCAACGGCACCTTCGACAACGGCACCGCCTCCTGGTGGAGCACGGCCAACACCACCCTGGAGGTCGACGGCGGCCGGCTCTGCGCCGACGTCCCCGGCGGCACCGCCAACCCCTGGGACGTCATCGTCGGCCAGAACGACGTCGCCCTGGTCAAGGACGAGACCTACGAGTACTCCTTCTTCGGCACCGCCGCGCCGGGCCGGGTCGCCAAGGCCCTGATCCAGCTCCCGGTGGACCCCTGGACCCAGTTCCTGGCCGTCAACCCCGAGCTGAGCGTCTCCGGCAACGACTACTCCTACACGTTCACCGCGCCCGTGGACCTGCCGAACGCGCAGGTGGCCTTCCAGGTCGGCGGCAGCGCGACCCCCTGGAGGTTCTGCGTGGACAACGTCTCCCTCAAGGGCGGCGCCGAACCCGACGTCTACGTCCCCGACACCGGTCCCCGCGTCCGGGTGAACATGGTCGGCTACCTGCCCACCGGCCCGAAGAACGCCACCGTGGTCACCGGGAGGACCGAGGCCGTGGCCTGGAGGCTGGAGCGCGGCGGGCGGACCGTCGCCGAGGGCGAGACCGTCCCGCGCGGCGTGGACGCCAGCTCCGGCCAGAACGTGCACTCGATCGACTTCGGCTCGGTCACCGAGCCGGGCACCGGCTACACGCTCACCGCCGACGGCGAGACCAGCCGCCCGTTCGACATCGCCGACGACCTGTACGGCGAGCTGAAGACCGACGCGCTGAAGTTCTACTACACCCAGCGCAGCGCCACCGAGATCCTCGACTCCCTCCGCCCGGGGTACGGCAGGCCCGCCGGCCACGCCGGGACCGCCCCGAACCGGGGCGACGTCGAGGTGCCCTGCCAGCCGGGCGTCTGCGACTACACGCTCGACGTCAGCGGCGGCTGGTACGACGCGGGCGACCACGGCAAGTACGTCGTCAACGGCGGCATCTCCGTCCACCAGATCATGTCCACCTTCGAACGGGCCAAGACCGACGGCACGCACTCCGACGGGGACCTGGACATCCCCGAGAGCGGCAACGGCGTCCCCGACATCCTCGACGAGGCCCGCTGGGAGCAGGAGTTCCTGCTGAGCATGCAGGTCCCCGACGGCAAGCCGCACGCCGGCATGGCCCACCACAAGATCCACGACGCCGCGTGGACCGGCCTGCCGATGATGCCCCACCTCGACCCGCAGAAGCGCGAGCTGCACCCGCCGACCACCGCCGCCACCCTCAACCTGGCCGCCACCGCCGCGCAGGCGGCCCGGCTCTTCGCCCCGTACGACGCCGACTTCGCCAAGCGGAACCTGGCTGCCGCGCGCAGGGCGTGGGCCGCGGCCAAGGCCGACCCGGTCCGCTACGCCGACCCGGCCGACGGCACCGGCGGCGGCGCCTACCCCGACAACGACGTGACCGACGAGTTCTACTGGGCCGCCGCCGAGCTCTACATCACCACCGGTGAGAAGGAGTTCAAGGACTTCGTCCTGGCCTCCCCGCACCACACCGCCGACATCTGGCTCGACCGGGGCTTCGACTGGGGCCACACCGCCCAGCTCGGCAGGCTCCAGCTCGCCGCCGTGCCCAACGCCCTGCCCGACCGGGCCCGGGTGCGCGCGTCGGTCCTGGAGGGCGCGGACAAGTACCTCGCCGTGCAGAAGGCCCACCCGTACGGCCTGCCGTACAACCCGCCGGACTTCGACTGGGGCTCCAACAACCTGATCCTGAACAACATGGTCGTGATGGCCGTCGCCCACGACATCAGCGGCGCCGCGAAGTACCGCGACGGCGTGCTGGAGGGCATGGACTACATCCTCGGCCGCAACGCGCTCAACCAGTCCTACGTGACCGGCTACGGCGAGGTGGCGTCCAAGAACCAGCACAGCCGCTGGTACGCCCGCCAGCTCGACCCCGGCCTGCCCAACCCGCCGAGGGGCACCCTGTCCGGCGGCCCCAACTCCGCCATCCAGGACCCGGTCGCCCAGGCCAAGCTCCAGGGCTGCAAGCCGCAGTTCTGCTACCTCGACGACATCGAGTCGTGGTCCACCAACGAGCTGACCATCAACTGGAACTCCCCGCTGTCCTGGATCGCGTCCTTCCTGGCCGATCCCGTCCCGGCGGGCGACTTCAAGGTCACCTACACCAACCACGGCCAGTGGCCGGACGGGTTCAACACCCAGGTCACCATCACCAACACCGGCGAGAAGGCGATCGAGGGCTGGACGCTGACGTGGTCCTTCCTCGGCGGCCAGAAGGTGCGCCGGCACTGGAACGCCGAGCTGTCCCAGGACGGCGCGACCGTGACGGCGAAGAACCTGGGCTACAACCGGGTCATCAAGCCCGGCCGCTCGGTCACCTTCGGCTTCATCGGCGCCGACGCCCCCGGCCCCAACCCCAAGCCGGAGCGCTTCATCCTCAACGGCACCCTCGGCCGCTGACCCGGCGACGGCGAACCCCGCCGCCACCCCCTCGACCAGGGCGGCCGCACTCCTCCGGCGGCCGCCCTGCCGCGCTTCCCGCGGCTCGGCGGAGGCCGGCCGCGCCCCGGCGGTACCGCCCCTCGCGGGCGGTGCCGCCGTCCCCGCGTCAGGAGAGCGGGCGCACGTCCAAGCCGTAGCCCAGGCGGTCGATCCACCATGGTCCGCAGCTCGCCGCGCTCCACTGGCCGCTGCCGGTCGCCACCCAGCCGCCGTCCCTGCGGCCGTTGACGCACTGGACCCACGCGCGGAACTCGTAGGCGGGACCGTTCGTCGCGCATCGGGCGGAGAACGAGTTCTGACCGAAGGCGTACTCGCAGTCGCCGACTCCCGCCGACGCCGGGCTCAGCGCACTCGACCCGACGGTGACGGCTCCCGCCGCGAGCACGGTCGCGGCGAGGACGCGCAGGGTTCTTCTCATACCCTCTCCTCGTACTGGTGACGGATGGCCGTTCCACGTTCCGTTCGCCCCGGTTGGCGCCCCAGATCCGGGGGTGTGCAGAAGAGATAATTCTTAGGAAACTTTCCTAAGCGAAAGATACGTGCCAGGCCGGGCGCGTCAACCCTGCGCGTGCCGGCAACCTCATCCACTCAGCGGATGCCGGAAGAAGACCGCCTCATTCCGTCGGACGTTCCCAGGCATGACGTGCGGCCCCGGATCCCGTAGGCACCATCCCGCCCGATCAGGCCAGACCGTTCCGCCTGGCCAGAGCATGGAGCTCGGGCGGGACCGGGCCGGTGCCGTACCGCATTCTTGAGATCAGCGCGGAGACCGAAGGACGGCGGACCTCCTGTGGCACGGTCCGCTCCGCAGCGAGGAGCGCGGCGACGGCGCGGTCTCGGCGGCCGAACTGCTCCCAGGCCCGCGCCGTGTCGATGCACCAGCGGGCATGCCGCTCGGGGGTGGGCAGCAGCCCGGCGTCCACCTTGCGGGCGTGGTCGAGGGCGACTCCCGGCTCACCGAGCGCGGTGTGGATGCCGATGCGGTAGACGGCGACGTTGGCGGGCGTGGGGAGCCTGCCGCGCAGGGTGTGTTCCGGCAGGCGGGCCGCGGCCTGTTCCGCCTCGCCGATCAGATCGAGGGCCTGGGCGCGCCGGCCGTTCTGGGCGCAGGCGTAGGCAGCGGTGCACAGCAGCGCGGCGTAGATCTGAAGGGTCTCGGGCTCGGGGGAGCCCTCGTCGGCCTCCAGGCCGAGCGCGGCACGGGTGAGCACGTCGACCGCGCCCTCATGTCGCCCCTGACGGCGCATGGCGATCGCCACCGCCCGGGACGATCCGGCGATCGCGAACGGGTCACCCGAGGCGGTCGCCGTACTGTGGGCCCGATCTGCGGCGACCCACGCCATGCCGTCCTGGTTGAGCTTGACGGCAAGCTCACTGGTGAGCATGTAGGCGTCGGCCAGGTAGGCACGAGCCTGATCGCGTTCTCGTCCGACCGCCCGCGGAACGGCGGCCTGGGCCATGGCGGCCACTCTGGGCAACATCGCCGACAGGTCGTCGTACCGGCAGGCGTCGAATGCGCCGCGCGCCGCGCCGACCGCCTTACGCAGGTCGGTGACGGCCACCCGGGCGTCAAGGGTGCCGCCGGTGAGGACCCCTTCGAGGCGGCGGGTCATCGTCGCAGCATCGGCCGCCTCCTGCGAACCTGTGAGGAGGGCTGCTCCGGTCAGACCGGTGAGCCCGGCGAGAAACCGGCGTCGCTCCACGGCGTCATCCTCCCCTGCCAGGTGAGCCTCAACACTAACGGGCGGCGTCGCGGAGGGGGAATGAACGCTCCGATCCTTCGGCGGATTCCCACCGGAAGGCAGGGAGGAAAGACCCAGCCACGACGGTGGGATGTCGAGTGCCCGAGCGAGGACACGGAGTGTGGTGATGTCGTCCAGCGCTTGATGCCCGGTCTCCAAACGGGAGATCGTCGCAGCCGAATAACCCGCACGGGCGCCAAGCTGCTGCTGCGTCCATCCCCGCTCCCGGCGGGCGAGCCGCACCACTTGCCCGTAGTCGTGTACGGCTGTCGCCTCACGCATCCGGGATCGGTACATACCCGGTTCTCGCGTCTCCGTCATGGGCCACCTGATCCGGAGAGGGTCTTCATGTAAATGAATCGTCACGCTGCGCTCAAGTCAACGGGATGACATGCATATCGACCAGCCGGATTTGCAGGGTCCGCAAAGGATCTTTCACAGCTCGTACGGCCGCCGCCTTTCCGTCGCGACATGAGCTGTCGTGGAGGAAACGCCGGAACTCACAGAGCCGAAGGGGCATCCCCATGGCCGACACCGATCGCCGACCGCCTGCAATCGCCTGCTCGATCGAACCTCCCGGCAGTACAGCCGGCGACATCCCTCCCCGGGAACTGGTCGAGGCCACTGTGACCCTCCGGCCGGGAGGCATGGTCTGGCGGCGGACCTTCCTCGGACGGCTGGACCAGGTCCCACCGGCCCGCCACTTCGTCCGTTTCCTCCTCGCGGACTCCCCCTGGCGGGACGATGCGGAGTCGGTCGTCTCCGAACTCGCCTGCAACGCCCTGCGGCACACCAGCAGCGGACAGCCCCACGGCTCGTTCATCGTCGAGGTCGTCCGCAAGGCGGCCACCATCCGCGTCACCGTCTACGACTGCGGCTGGGGCGGCATACCTACATTCAAACGCAACTCTGGAAGCCTCGACGAGAGTGGCCGGGGCCTCCTGACCGTGGCCGCGCTGGCCACCAAAGTCGGCTACCGGGGCACCCGGGCCGTCGGCCACGCCGTGTGGGCGCAGTTCGACCTTGGATCTTCATGACTTCACGACTCCCGCAGACGTCTCATCGGATTCTCACACGGGCAACAGGGAGGTCTCATCCGGTGCGCCGAACATCAGTGCAGGTCAACAGACCACACTGATGAAGGAGCACCATGAACCGCACCAAGCGTCTCGCTGTCATCGCCGGTCTCGGCGCCGCCGTCGCGGGCGGGCTGGTCGTCCCCGCGGCCGCCTGGGCCGCCGACCCGACCCCCTCCGCGTCCTCCTCGGCCACCTCCGGGACCACGGCCGACACCGGAGAGCGGGGCCCGCGCGGCGGCCACGGCGGCCGGGGCCTGCACGCCACCGAACTCGCCAAGGCCCTCGGCATCGACGAGGCCAAGGTCACCGCGGCCCTGCGGGAGCTCCGCGAGAGCGGCGGCACCGACCGGCCCGCCAAGGACGGCCAGCCGCCCACCGAGGCGGAGCGCGAGGCCGCCCGGCAGAAGATGGCCGAGGCTCTGGCCGCCAAGCTCGGCGTCACCGCCGACAAGATCACCTCGGCCCTGAACGCCCTGCAGCAGCAGCGCGCCGCCAAGGCCGAGGCCGCGCTGAGCGAGCGGCTCAAGACGGCCGTCACCGCCGGCACGCTCACCCAGGCCGAGGCCGACGCCGTACTCAAGGCCCATAAGGCGGGCCTGCTCGGCGGCGGCCGCGGAGCGCACTGACACACGCCCCTCCGTCCACACCAAATGAAGATCGTTTGGTGAGAAATGCACGTCGAACCGGCCTCGGAGACGCGAACTTCTCATCAAACGATCTTCATGAGCGGGAGAGCGCGGCCCGGCGCGCCCTTGCCTCGTGCGGCACGTCACGCCCGCCCGGTGCCGGTGCCGGTGCCGGTGCCGGTGCCGGTGCCGGTGCCGGTGCCGGTAACAAGTGTGTTCCGGGACGTACCCGCTGTTGCCTTGTTCGGACATTCGCCTCTATAACCCTCTTTTCAGCAACAAACAGGGGGACGTGATGCGGGGACAAGAGAAGCGGCGCGGGACCGTGCGTGCGGTCACGGCCGCGCTCGCCGGAGCCCTGGTCGCGGGAGCGGTCGTCGGAGCCGTGGCCCGGCTGCTGATGAGCGGCGTCCTACTCGCCGCCGACCTGCCGGTCTCCTTCTCGGCGGGCGGAACGGCGGCGGTTCTCGTCGCCTTCGCCGTGCTCGCCGTACCGGCCGCCGCGACCGCGACCGCACGCCCCGCGATCAGGCGCGCGGGACGGTGGGCGACGGCGGCCGTGACCGGGTGGGGTTCCGCACGGACCGGACTCAGCGACGCCAAGGTGCTGCTGCTGGCGGACGAGAGCCGGCTGGCGGTCGTCGCAGGGGTGATCGCGGCCTTCGCGGTGGCGGTGGCGGCCCACGGGCGGCTCGCGCAGTACGCGGCACGCCGCCTCGCAGGCCCGCCCGCGACCGCCGGGGATCCTGCCGGAGGGGACGCGACCGGAGGGGACGCGGCTCCGCTCGCCGCGACCGCCCCGGCGTCCTGAGGCCGCCGGGTCCGTCGTACCCCCCGGGCGGAGAGGCGCGCCGGTGCGGCGCCGGGGGAGCCATAAACTGGCGCCCGTGATCGAGGACATCTGGGTGGACGCCGCCGTCGCCGAGCTGAGGCCGGACTTCGCGGTGCTGGCCATGGGCGTGTACGGCCTGCGCAACGGGCCGACGGACGACAGGTCCCGGGCCTGGCTGGCCGAGGCGGCGGAGAAGGCGGTGACGGCCGAGGACCCGAAGGTCGAGGCGTGGCGGGAGGCCTACCGGGCGTTCGGCGCCAAGCCGCAGCGGACCCGGCCGTCGGTGGACGCGCTGGTGCGGCGGATGCCGCTGCCGGAGATCAACCTGGTGGTCGACGCCTACAACACGATCAGCGTCCGGCACGGGCTGCCGATCGGGGGCGAGGACCTGGCCCACTACGCGGGCGCGGCCAGGCTGGTCCGGGCGGCCGGGGACGAGCCGTTCGAGGTCGTCGAGAGGGGCGAGCCCGCGATCGACCACCCGGAGCGCGGCGAGGTGGTCTGGCGCGACGACCGGGGCGTCACCTGCCGCCGGTGGAACTGGCGGCAGTGCGTGCGGACCCGGATCACCGAGGAGACCGTGGACGCGCTGTTCCTGCTGGAGCGGCTGGAGCCCATGTCCCTGGAGGAGCTGACGGCGGCCGGGGACGAGCTGGCCGCGCTGCTGGAGGAGATCACGCCGGGCGTCCGGGTCGGGTCCCGACTCGTCACCGCCGGCTGAGCGGCCGCCGGCCCGGGCGGACACGAACCGCCCGGACGTGCACGGATACGGCGTCTGCGCCCCGCGGGACGCCGGCCCGTCACCGCCGGGACGGGCCGGAGAGGCCTCTCCCGGTCCTCACAATCCGCAGACTTAATGTGTGATGAGCGTGTGATTGCTCACCTTCGACCGGAGGGGGAATGGCCGCCACCTCGGGGCGAACCCCCGGGGGGTGACCGTTTTACCGCCTTCTGGGAGGATCGTCTACGGGCCTGCGGCTAGATGGGCGCAGGCCCAGGTCCAGGAGAGTAGCCTTGGACCGGTTCTCCATCATCAACGCCGATCTGCGGAAGAGGGCGATTTCCGCCGTGTCGTCTGAGTCGTCGCGGACAAACCCGCTGGCAGCCTTTGGTCAAAACGAATGGCTTGTCGACGAGCTGTACCAGAAGTACCTCCAGGATCCCGAGTCCGTGGACCGTGCCTGGTGGAACTTCTTCGCTGACTACACCCCCGATTCCGGGTCCGGCAGAGCCGCGGCCCAGGGAGCGGCCACCGCCGCGCCCCCGACACCCGCCACGGCCCCGGCAACTCCGGCCGCCGCGACGACCACCCCCACAGCGCCGAAGGCCGAGCCGGCCCCGGCGGCCAAGCCCAAGCAGGAGACGCAGTTGCCCGCCGGTGCCGAGGAAGTACGACTCCGTGGCGCGGCCGCCAGGACGGCGGCCAACATGGAGGCCAGCCTCGTGGTCCCGACGGCGACCAGCGTGCGCGCCGTCCCGGCGAAGCTGCTCATCGACAACCGCATCGTGATCAACAACCACCTGTCCCGCGGCCGCGGCGGCAAGGTGTCGTTCACGCACCTCATCGGGTTCGCGGTCGTCAAGGCCGTCAAGGCCCTGCCCGACATGAACCACTCCTACGCCGAGGTCGACGGCAAGCCGGTGCTGGTCAAGCCCGAGCACGTCAACCTCGGCCTGGCCATCGACATCCAGAAGGGCGACACCCGCCAGCTCCTGGTCCCGTCGATCAAGGCCTGCGAGGAGATGGACTTCCGCCAGTTCTGGGTCGCCTACGAGGACGTCGTGCGCAAGGCGCGGGCGGGCAAGCTCGGCGTCGACGACTTCGCCGGCACCTCGATCTCGCTGACCAACCCGGGCACGATCGGCACCGTGCACTCGGTCCCGCGCCTGATGCAGGGCCAGGGCGCGATCATCGGCGTCGGCGCGATGGAGTACCCCGCCGAGTACCAGGGCGCCTCCCCCGACACGCTCTCCCGCCTGGCGGTGAGCAAGGTCATGACGCTCACCAGCACCTACGACCACCGGATCATCCAGGGCGCCCAGTCGGGCGACTTCCTGCGCCAGATCCACCGGCTGCTGCTGGGTGAGGACGGCTTCTACGACGAGATCTTCGAGGCGCTCCGGATCCCCTACGAGCCGGTCCGCTGGGTCCAGGACATCTCGACCACGCACGACGACGACGTGGCCAAGTCCGCCCGGGTCATCGAGCTGATCCACGCCTACCGGGTCCGCGGCCACCTGATGGCCGACACCGACCCGCTCGAGTACAAGCAGCGCAAGCACCCCGACCTCGACATCAAGTCGCACGGGCTGACCCTGTGGGACCTGGAGCGCGAGTTCGCCACCGGCGGCTTCGGCGGCAAGCCGCTCATGAAGCTGCGCGAGATCCTCGGCGTGCTGCGCGACTCCTACTGCCGCACCATCGGCGTCGAGTACATGCACATGCAGAACCCCGAGGAGCGCGCCTGGATCCAGGCGCGGGTGGAGCGCCCGTACGACAAGCCCGCCCGCGAGGAGCAGCTGCGCGTCCTGGA
The DNA here is from genome assembly GCF_014203605.1 of Thiemannella venezuelensis. Taxonomy (GTDB): domain Bacteria; phylum Actinomycetota; class Actinomycetes; order Streptosporangiales; family Streptosporangiaceae; genus Planomonospora_A; species Planomonospora_A venezuelensis. The sequence goes on from NZ_JACHJJ010000022.1 coordinate 94,060, forward strand.
GCGGCTCAACACCGCCGAGGCGTTCGAGACGTTCCTGCAGACGAAGTTCGTCGGCCAGAAGCGCTTCTCGCTGGAGGGCGGCGAGTCGCTGATCCCGCTGCTCGACTCGGTGCTCTGCGCCGCCGCGCAGGACCAGCTCGACGAGGCCGTCATCGGCATGGCCCACCGCGGCCGGCTCAACGCGCTGGCCAACATCGTGGGCAAGTCCTACGGCCAGATCTTCGGCGAGTTCGAGGGCAACATCGACCCGCGCAGCTCGCACGGGTCCGGCGACGTCAAGTACCACCTGGGCGCCACCGGCGACTTCGCCTCGCCGAACGGCGCCAAGATCAAGGCCTCGATCGTGGCCAACCCCTCCCACCTGGAGACGGTCGACCCGGTCCTGGAGGGCGTGGTCCGCGCCAAGCAGGACCTGCTGGAGCGCGGCGAGGAGGGCTTCTCCGTCCTGCCCGTGCTCGTGCACGGCGACGCGGCCTTCGCCGGCCAGGGCGTGGTGGCCGAGACGCTGAACCTCTCCCAGCTGCGCGGCTACCGCACCGGCGGCACCGTGCACATCGTGGTCAACAACCAGGTCGGCTTCACCACCTCGCCGGCCTCCTCGCGCAGCTCGGTCTACGCCACCGACGTGGCCCGGATGATCCAGGCCCCGATCTTCCACGTCAACGGGGACGACCCCGAGGCCGTGGTCCGGGTGGGCCGGCTGGCGTTCGAGTACCGCCAGGCGTTCCGCAAGGACGTCGTGATCGACCTGATCTGCTACCGGCGCCGCGGCCACAACGAGGCCGACAACCCGAGCTTCACCCAGCCGCTGATGTACGACCTGATCGACGCCAAGCGCTCCACCCGCAAGCTCTACACCGAGGCGCTGATCGGCCGGGGCGACATCACGGTGGAGGAGGCCGAGAGCGCGCTCCGCGACTACCAGGCCAAGCTGGAGAACGCCTTCGCCGAGACCCGCGAGGCGCTCAGGGAGCCGACCGGCGAGTTCGCCCGCCCGGTCGACCTGGAGGCCATCCCGTGGTCGCACGCGGACACGCCGACCGGGATCTCCGAGGAGACCGTCAAGCGGATCGTCGACACCCAGCTCAACCTGCCGGAGGGCTTCACCGTCCACCCGCGCCTGCTCCCGGTGATCCAGCGCCGCGGCCAGATGGTCGCCGAGGACCGCGTCGACTGGGGCATGGGCGAGACCCTGGCCTTCGGCTCGCTGCTGATCGACGGCCACCCGGTCCGCCTGGTCGGCCAGGACTCCCGGCGCGGCACCTTCGTCCAGCGGCACGCCGTGCTGGTGGACCGGGTCACCGGCGCCGAGCACACCCCGCTCAAGACCTTCAACGAGGGCACCACGAAGTTCTACGTCTACGACTCGCTGCTGAGCGAGTACGCCGCGCTCGGCTTCGAGTACGGCTACAGCGTGGAGCGCCCCGAGGCCCTGGTCTGCTGGGAGGCGCAGTTCGGCGACTTCGTCAACGGCGCCCAGTCCGTCATCGACGAGTACATCACCGCGGGCGAGCAGAAGTGGGGCCAGCGCTCCGGCGTCACCCTGCTGCTGCCGCACGGCTACGAGGGCCAGGGCCCCGACCACTCCTCGGCCCGCATCGAGCGCTTCCTGCAGATGTGCGCCCAGGACAACATGACCGTGGCCCAGCCGACCCTGCCGGCCAACTACTTCCACCTGCTGCGCTGGCAGACGAAGTCGAACCGGCACCGCCCGCTGGTGGTCTTCACGCCCAAGTCGCTGCTGCGGCACAAGGCGGCGGTCTCGGCGGTCTCCGAGTTCACCTCGGGCTCGTTCCGCCCGGTGCTCGGCGACACCACGGTGAACCCGGCCGAGGTCCGCAGGGTCGTGCTCTGCTCCGGCAAGGTCTACTACGACCTCGCCGCGGCCCGCGAGAAGCTGGGCCGTACCGACGTGGCGATCGTCCGGCTGGAGCGGCTCTACCCGTTCCCGGCCAACCCGCTCGCCGCGGAGCTGGCCCGGTACGGCGAGGGCGTCGAGCTGGTCTGGGCGCAGGACGAGCCGGCCAACATGGGCCCGTGGCCGTTCCTGACCCTCAAGATGGCCGAGAAGCCAGACACGTTCGGCGGCCGGCCGGTCAGGCGGGTCTCCCGCAAGGCCAACTCGTCCCCGGCGACCGGCTCGCACGCCACGCACGAGGCCGAGCTGAACCAGATCCTCGACGAGGTCTACTCCTGATCACCGTCTGATCACCGTCGTCGGAGGTCCCCCGCAGGAACGCCTGTGGGGGACCTCCGCGTTACAGAACACGAGCACCAGAGAATTTCACGGCAGGGAGAACGATGTACTTCACCGACCGGGGTATCGAGGAACTGGTCACCCGCCGCGGCGAGGAGGAGGTCGGCATCGCCTGGCTGGCCGAGCGGCTGCGCGAGTTCGTGGACCTGAACCCCGAGTTCGAGACCCCCGTGGAGCGGCTGGCCACCTGGCTGGCCCGGCTCGACGACGAGGACGAGTGACCCGGGACCCGCATAACACGACATATCTTGACCATCCCCTCAACGCGACATATCGTGTTACCAGAGGGAGGTCGCAGACATGCGTCAATGGACCATCGACAAACCCGAGCAGCTCACCTTCGGCGCGGTGCGCAGGCTGAACGTCCGGATCGTGGCGGGCAGGCTCGCCGTGCTGGCCAGTGAGGGACCGCCCGGCCTGGAGGTCACCGAGGTCGGCGACCCGCCCCTCCTGGTGACCCACGAGGAGGACGGCACGCTCACGGTCACCTACAAGGACCTGACCTGGGAGGGCCTGCTCGGCTGGCTCCGCCCCGGGCGCCGGAGGGCCACGCTCACGCTGACCGTGCCGAAGGACTGCCCGGTCAGCGCCGGGGTGGTCTCCGCCTCGGCCGTGGTCGCCGGGTTCGAGACCCGCACCTCGGTCAGGAGCGTCTCCGGCGGGATCGTGCTCGACGGGGTGAGCGGCGAGGTGCAGGCCGACACCGTCTCCGGCGCCGTGGAGAGCCGCGGCCTGGTCGGCGACCTGTCGTTCAAGAGCGTCTCCGGTGAGCTGACCGTGGCCCGCGGCACACCCCGCCGGCTGAAGGCCACCACCGTCTCCGGCCGGATCACCGCCGACCTGGAGCTCCCCCCGACCGGGCACGTCACGCTGAACAGCGTCTCGGGCGAGATCGTGGTACGGCTCCCGCACGAGGTCGCGGCGGACGTGGCGATCCGTTCCACCTCGGGCAGGATCGGCACGGGCTTCTCCGAGCTCGACCACGCGAGCCAGCCCGGGCTGAAGACCGTGTCCGGACGGATCGGCGGAGGCATGGCCTCGTTGACGGCCACCACCGTCTCCGCCGACGTCACACTGCTGAAAGGAGAACCGGGGATGGACCAGCGGACCGGTGAGGAGCCGCGCGGCACGGCGCCGGCGGACGGGGAGGCGTCATGAGCCCCGTCTTCGGCCACGGACGGCTCCGCCTGTACCTGCTCAAGCTCCTGGACGAGAGCCCCCGCCACGGCTACGAGGTGATCCGGCTGCTCCAGGACCGCTTCCTCGGCGTCTACTCCCCCTCGCCCGGCACGGTCTACCCGCGCCTGGCCCGGCTGGAGGAGGAGGGACTGGTCACCCACGAGGTGTCGGAGGGCAAGAAGGTCTTCTCCCTCACCGACCGGGGCCGCGCGGAGCTGAACGACCGCCTGGACGAGCTGGCCGAGCTGGAGCAGGAGATCTCCGACTCCGTCCGGGACATCGCCCGCGAGGTCAAGGAGGACGTCCGCGACACGGTCAGGTCGCTGCGCGAGGAGCTCACCCAGATGGCCCGCGACGTGCGGCGGGGGACCAAGGAGGACGAGCGCAGGGCCAAGGACGACTTCCGGCGGGCCCGGCAGGAGCAGCGCGAGGCCTGGCGGGAGTACAAGACCGAGTGGGACCGGCACCGGCACGAGTGGAAGCACGAGACCGACCGCTGGAAGCACGAGTGGAAGCGCATCTGGGCCGAGGGCTTCCCCGGCCAGGGTTCGCCCGACTCCGACGCCCGGCTCGGGCAGATGCTGGCCGAGTTCGCCGAGGAGGTCCGCGGGGACGCCGCGCGCGGGCAGGTGACCGAGGAGACCCTCGCCACCGCGCAGGACGCCCTGTACGACGCCGCCCGCCGGATCAGGGACGCTCTGAGATGATCCTGCTGTACGGCCCGCGCCCGCCCCTCCTCCGGCCGGGGCCCGCGCCCCGCACGCCCGGGCCGGCCGTACCCCGGGAGAGTCCGGAGCACAGCACCGAGGACCCCGCCGACGACCGCGCCCGAGCCGGGGTCACACGGTGAAGACGATCTTCCCGAAGACGTCGCCCCCGTGCATCGCCGCGAACCCCTCGCGGGCCTCGGCCAGCGGGATCGCGCGGTCGATCGGCGGGCGGACGCCGGTCTGCTCCAGGAACCGGGCGAGCCTGGCCAGCTGGTCCCGGGTGCCCATGGTGGAGCCGACCACCGAGAGCTGCAGGAAGAAGACCCGGTTCAGATCGGCCGGGGGGACCGCGCCGCTGGTCGCCCCGGAGACCACGATCCGGCCGCCGGGCCGCAGCGACTTGAGCGAGTGGTCCCAGGTGGCCTGGCCGACGGTCTCCATGACCGCGTCCACCCGCTCGGGCAGCCGGGCGCCGGGCTCGAAGACCTGGTCGGCGCCGAGTTCCCGTGCCCGCGCCCGCTTCTCCTCCGACCGGCTGGTGGCCCAGACCCGGTAGCCGCCGGCCCGGCCCAGCGCGATCAGCGCGGTGGCCACCCCGCCGCCCGCCCCCTGCACCAGCACGGTCGCCCCGGGCTCCAGCCCGGCCTTCTCGAACAACATCCGGTAGGCGGTCAGCCACGCCGTGGGCAGGCAGGCCGCCTCCTCGAAGCCGAGCGCGGCGGGCTTGGGCACGAGGTTGCGCCGGGGCACGGCCACCCGCTCGGCGAAGGTGCCGTCGTGCGTCTCCGAGAGCAGGGACCTCTTCGGGTCGAGCGTCTCGTCGGCCCCGGTGCCGATCACCGAGTGCACGATGACCTCGTTGCCGTCCTCGTCGAGCCCGGCGGCGTCGCAGCCGAGCACGATGGGGAGCCGGTCCTGGCGGATGCCGACGCCCTTGAGGGTCCACAGGTCGTGGTGGTTGAGCGCGGCGGCCCTCACCGTGACGGTGGTCCAGCCCTCCGGCACCTCGGGCTCGGGATGCTCGCCGAGCGTCAGCCCGGCGAGGGGGTTGTCGGGGTCCGTCTGCGTTGCGGTTACGGCGAACATGGCCGCACCCTACGCCTCCGCCCGGCGGAGGCCGCGATCGCCCCCGCACCGCCCCCGCCTCCGGCGCGCCGCGGACTCTGCGTTGCGGCCGGTCCCGGCCCGCGAGCCCATGCTCCGCCCGCGTGACCGGCCCGGACGCCGGGATCCCCTATTTCTCCGGTTTTATCCGGATCTCGGAGACGATGCGCTCCACGGAGCCGCGGTCCCCCGAGGCGGCGACGTAGAACCCGTTCTGGCAGGTCTCCGCGGAGGAACGGCGGCGCTGCTCGATCACGGACAGGTCGATCGCCCCGGTGTCGCAGTCCGGAACCGGCGCGATCACGGTCAGCGTCTCCCGAGCGCCGCCGAACCAGAGCTGCGGCCCGGCCTGCTCTCCCCGGAGCAACTGGCCGGGGCCGGCCAGCCGGACGGGGTGCTCGGCGGAGAGCACCAGGTAGCCGTCCTTGGTCGTCCTGCCCCGCAGGTTCTCCGCCCAGAGCATGCGCTGCTCGAAGGTCATGCCCTGCGGGGTGTCGCGCAGGGCGACCGACCAGCGGCCGAAGTCGAAGACGATGACCTGGCCGCCGACCGGGCTCTCGGCCGGCCAGAGCGTGGCCCGGTCCCCCAGCTCCCGGATCATGGGCCGTCCCCGGGAGATCGCGGCCACCCCGCCGGGCGGTGCGACCAGCTGGCGGAAGACGCCGATGTATCCGTCCAGCCAGGCGCCCTGGGCGGGGCGCACCCCCATCCCGGCCAGGCCCAGCTCGCCGGGGTAGCTCACCTCGGCCCGGGTCCCGTCGGGGAACACGACGTCGATGGACTCCCTGCCGCCGCGGCGCCGCACCTCGGGTTCCAGGGCGTTGGGCCCCTGGTCGGCGAAGGTCGCGGTGGCCGCGGGGACGGGGGGCGGGGGCGGCTCGGCGACCGTGGCGGGCTCCCGGCCGGCGAGCAGGGCGGCCACCGGGACGACCACGAGCACGGCCAGGACCGCGCCCCCGATCCAGCGCCGGGGCCCCCTGGGCTCCTCGGCCTCGATGATGTCGTGCGGACCGGCGACCACGGTTCCGGCGCCTCCCGGGGGAGTTGGGCTTTGGCCCATCTTCGGCTCGGGGCCGCCGCGGATCCATGACCTGCCGGTCACGAATTCGGATCGGTCCGCCACCGGATCGTGACATCCGCCGAGCACGGCTCACCGCGCCGCGGCGTTCCCGGGACGGCTCACCGTGCCGCGGCGTTCCCGGAAGACCGCTCACCAGGTCGCGGCGTTCACCGCGCCGTCGGGGACGAGGCGGACCTCGCGGCCGACGAGCTCGGCCGCCTCGGCCTCGGCCATCAGGCCGGGGTCGCGGACGCAGGCGTGCGCGCGGGCTCCGCCGGGCAGGTCCACGACGAGGATCCCGCGCTCCGCCGCGCCGTCCCTCCCGTGGGCGACGGTGTACCCGGCGACGGTCGCCGTCCCCTCCCAGGTGTCGGCGATCGGCACGGGCTCGGCGGTGTGCACCGGTACGGCGGCGCCCCGCAGCCCGGCGAGCCCGGCGCCCGCCCCGCTCCCGGGATCGCCGCCCCTCCCGCCGCCGAAGGCCTCACCCGGCTCGGTGGACCAGACCGCGTAGGTGTGCTTGGTCAGGTGCATGCCGACCCCGGTGACCAGGCCGTGGACCGGTCCGGGACCCGGCTCGGCCCGCAGGCGCCGCGCCATCGCCGCGGTGGAGTGCAGCACGTAGACGCTGACCGGCGCCCCGGCGTACGGCAGGCCGCCGGTGACCGTCAGGCCCCGCGGGTCCAGCGGGTCGATGCCGGTCGCGGCGCAGGCGGCGCGGAGCGCGACCGCGAAGCAGCTGTAGAGGTCCAGCGCGCCGAGGTCGTCCGCTCCCACCCCGGCCCGGGCGAAGGCGTGCCGCGCCGCGGCCGCCATGGCCGGGGAGGCGCCCATGACCGGCCGGGCGGCGACCTCCCAGGTGTCCTCGGCGTAGGCCCAGCCGCGCAGGTGGACCCGCCGGTCCCGGGGGATCCCCAGCCGGTCGGCGAGCCCGGTGCTGACCATGATCACCGCGGCGGCCTGGTCGACCTCGGCGAGCGCGACGGTCCGCTTCGTGTACGGCCAGCCGACGAACCGGTTCTGCGCCGAGGGGGTGACGAGCTCCTCGGGCGTGCGGACGACCCGCTCCCAGGCGTGGGGGTTGGCGGCGGCGACCCGGGTCATCGGGGCCATCATCCGGCCCCTGCCGCGGAACTCCTCCTCGATGGACTCCCCCGCGGCGGCGCGCCGCGCGGTCTCCATGATCGGATAAGTGTGCACGGGCAGGAAGAGCTCGTGGGCCAGTTCCGCCGGGTGCGGCGGGCGCTCCCAGCCGTAGGGCGGCCTGGGGTGGGCCGGGTGGCTCCAGGCGGGGCGCTCTCCGGCCCTGCGCAGCGCCCTGCGGGTGGCGAACGCCTCGGCCCCGGCGACCAGCGCGGCGTCCATCTCCCCCGCGGCGATCGCGGCGGCGGCCGTACCGAGGAGGGTCTGCGGGGCCGTGCCGCTCACCGTGGAGTAGACGCGGTGGCGGGGGTCGGCCTTGAGGCGTTCGGCGAGGCGGGCCACCGGGTCGTCGTACTGCCAGGACTCGGTGTAGACGACCTGGATCGAGTCGAGGCGCTCCAGCAGGCCGGGGGCTCCGGCGTCGGCGGCCGCCTCGCGGGCGGCCAGCTCCCACAGGTCCAGCGGTTCCGGGGCGGGGAGGTCGCGGACGGTGTGCTGGGCGACGCCGACGAGACATGGGGTACGGGGGTCCGGGCTCATGCGGACATCGAACCAGAACGTCATTCGGTTTGCTAGGGCAGAGTTCCCGGAGTTATCCGAGAAACCATTGCCGACGATTGTTGCGGGTGGTGCGAAAGATGCTCGAAAATATGCCGCCAGACCCGCTCCACCTGCGAGGATGCCTATTCGTTAAATGATAACCAGCGGTTATCTCAATAACAGGATCGCATCGGCTGGAACCGTCCCAGACTTTTTCGCGTCAATTCCTGGCCGAGCGGTCGATCCATTCAGTAGCGTTCCGATCGTTTTCCTGGCGACGGGAAGTCCCGCCCGCCGCCGAGAACGAGAGGAGCTCCATTGAATTCCCGAGCACGGCGCCTCACGATCCCCCTCACCGGCCTTCTCATGATCGCCGGAGCGATGGGCGCCACCAGCACCGGCGCGAGCGCCGCCGCCGGACCCGGCGACGTGGTCGCCTCGTCCGCCTCGGAGTCGGCCTCCCAGGCCACCTCCTTCTGGTCGCCCGACCGCATGCGCAAGGCCACCGACGCGACCGGCGACGTCGACCTGAGCGTCAGCGGCGGCAAGGCCTCCCCGTCCGCGGGTCCCGACGGCAAGCCCGGATCGGTCCCGCCGATCGGCCAGGAGGGCGCCAAGTCGCCCAAGAGCAAGCAGGTCAACCTGCCCAACACCGTCGGCCGGGTCTTCTTCACCCTGCCCGGCGCCAACCCGCTGGACCCGAAGAGCTGGAAGTACTGCTCCGGCAGTTCGGTCCAGAGCAAGTACCGCAACCTCGTCGCCACCTCGGCGCACTGCGTGTACGACGTGAAGACCAACCGGTTCTACGACAACTGGATCTTCATCCCGTCCTACTGGGACGGGGACCAGGCCTGGAACGGCAAGAACCCGTACGGCATCTACGCGGCCAAGACGTTCAACGCCCATGACGACTTCGTCGTGAAGGAGGACTACGACTTCGACTACGCCTTCGTCAACGTCCACTCCGGCTTCAAGGTGAAGTGGGAGAAGAAGGACGGCAAGTGGAAGCCGGTCTTCACGAACGTCGGCCGGCTCGGCGACAACGTCGGCGGCCAGGGCTTCGCCTGGAACCAGAAGGTGAAGAGCAACGTCTTCTCCTTCGGCTACCCGGCCGGCCCCCACCCCGACGGCGACAAGCCCTACACCGGCCGCACCATGAAGTGGTGCTACGGCACGACCGGCGCCATGCCGGCGGCCCCGCGCTACAACATCCAGGAGCACATCGGCTTCAAGTGCGCCTTCACCGCGGGCGCCAGCGGTGGACCGTGGCTGCTGAAGTACAAGAACTCCAGCCGGACCGGCTACCTCGTCGGCGTCAACAGCGTCGCCTGGGACACCGACAAGAACGACCGCTACGACAGGATCTCCTCGCCGTACTTCAACGGCGACACCTACCAGGTGTACAAGGTGGCGGCCAACCGCTGGACCAAGTAGGAATGACCGACGCACGCCGACCGTCAGGCCATTCGGTCGGCAGGGCGCCCTTCAGGGGCCCGGTCCACCCGGACCGGGCCCCTTCGCCGTCCGCGGGAACCCGCGCCCCGCCCGGACGGGGCCGTACGGCGGAACGCCGGAAGGCGCGGCCCCGGAAGGCGCGGCCTCAGAAGGCGCGGCCTCAGAAGGCGCGGCCTCAGAAGGCGAAGACCGAGCCGGTGGCGGCGTGCGTGGCGCAGGGGTTGGTGAAGGTCCGCTCGTAGCGGTGGGTCTTGTCGTCCCAGGTGCCGACCGCCAGCACGGTGACCGGGTCGTACTCGGCGGTGCACGCCCGGCCCCCGGCGGGCGTGAGCGCGGCCGGGTCGCCGCCCGCCGCGGCCAGTTCCCGGCACGCCTCACCCCCCCTGGGGTGGGTGCCGGAGACGGGGTCGCACCGGAGCATGACGTGCCGCGCCCTGGAGAGCGGCGACACCATCATCAGAGACGACTCCCCCTTCACGATGCTCAGCGTGAACACCCTCGAATCGGCTGCCGGTTCCCCGGCGGCCCGGCCGTCCGGGTACGGCTCGCCGGAGTGGAGCACGGCGGCGGCGGCCGTACCGGAGAGGGCGAACAGGAGCGACCCGGCCGCGGCCAGGCAGAGAAGACGACGCATGAGACCCCCCGATCCCGCGTGACATCGATCGTTCCAATCCTGTCCGCACGGCTCGGCGCGGGCAATCACCGGTCCCGGCGTTTCCCCAGGTCAACGAGGGGGTATGGCGAGCCGCCCGGCGCTTGGTCAAGGGAAGGTAGATCAGACGAGATCCTGAGGGTTTTGGTTCCACTCACTAAGTAACGAAAACGTAACGGTCTTCATGAATGTCCGATTTATGTCTCTTTAGGGCTTCTTTACCGGCTACGGTCTCGTCTTGTCTCTTTACGCATGCGTGAGTTGCGTCCCGAGCGACTCATGACAAAGAAGGAGCTCCATTGAACTCCCGAGCCAAGCGCCTCACCCTCCCCCTCGGCGGCGCACTCGTCGCCTCGTCCATGATCGGCGTCTCCCTCGCGGGCACCGCCGAGGCCACCTCCGCAGCGCCCGACCGCAAGACGGTGACGCTCGCCAGCTCCGGTAACGCGAAGGCCATCGCGGGCTACTGGACCCCCGGCAAGCTGAAGTCCGCGACGACCTACGTCGCCGAGTCCACCGCCTCCGGCTCGCTGCGCTCGGGCGCCTCCCGCGCCTCCGCCGACGGCAAGGCCGGTCTCGTCGCCCCGATCGGCGGAGAGGGCGCCTCGGCCGGCAGGTCGCGCAACGTCAACCTGCCGACCACCGTCGGCAAGGTCTTCTTCCTCGACGACAAGGGCCGCGAGCGCTGGTGCTCCGGCAGCTCCGTGCAGTCGAAGTACCGCAACCTGGTCGCCACCGCCGGCCACTGCGTCTACGACACCGACACGAACAAGCCCTTCAGCAACTTCGTGTTCATCCCCGGCTACTACCAGGGCAAGGCCCCCTGGGGCGTCTACGTCGGCGCCAAGGTCAACGTGCACTACGACTTCGACGTCTACGAGGACTACGACAAGGACTACGCCTTCGTCAACGTCTACAACGGCATCAAGCAGACGGGCGTCAAGGAGGTCACCGGCGCGGAGTACGACAAGGCCAAGGGCTTCAAGTACACCGAGGACCGGGCGATCACCCAGGACGAGTTCGAGCAGGGCTTCGCCAAGTACGGCCAGCTCGGCCCGTACTGGAAGAAGCTCTCCGACCCGGACGTGCAGACGGTCGGCAAGCCCGCCGACGTGAGCAACGCCAACATCGAGGACTACATCAAGGACGGCAAGGGCGGCGTCAAGCTGACCGCCGTCGAGGTCACCGAGTACGACTACAAGAAGGCCCCCGCCGGCAGCTGGGACAATAACTCCCGGTTCGAGCGCTTCAGCGACGACCAGGGCAAGGTCGGCATCAGCAAGGAGCAGTACGACAAGCTCCTCAAGGACAAGGCCGCCGGCAACTTCCTCGGCAAGCTCGAGGCCGTCAAGGACGTCAACGGCACCGAGATCGCCTGGTACAAGACCCAGTACTTCGTGAAGAAGTGGGTCAAGACCACGGTGAAGGAGCTGTACTTCCACACCCGCTACCACGTGATCCTGCTCGCCGACGCCGGCCGCCTCGGCGACAACGTCGGCGGCCAGGGCGTCGCGTGGAACCAGAAGACCGGCAAGAAGGTCTTCGCGTTCGGCTACCCCGCTGCCGCGCACCTGGACGGCGACAAGGTCTACAGCGGGCACACCATGAAGTGGTGCTACGGCACCACCACCAACGCCCCCGACGTCCCGGCGTACAAGGCCCAGGAGCACCAGGCGATCACCTGCGCCTTCACCCCCGGCGCCAGCGGCGGCCCGTTCCTGCTGCACTACCGGAGCAGCAAGCGGACCGGCTACCTCAACGGCGTGGTGAGCCTCACGATCGACAGCAACAACAACGACCGCTACGACCGGGTCACCACCCCGTACTTCGACGGCGAGACGGCCGGCATCTACAAGTACGCCGCCAACCTCTGGACCGGGAAGTTCCCCACCTCCTAGGTTCCGGCGCCCGTCCATGACCATGGACACGCGGTGAAAGGCCCGGAGTCAACCCTCCGGGCCTTTCCCGTCTTGACAGGGCGCTTACGCCTCCGGCGGCATGATGACCCGATAACGACGTCAGAGCAGTTCCATGCGGCATGCTGCCCAAAACTCAGTTGATCTGGAAAAATCACCCCTTGCAACTATCCAGGGTTTTCTGACCACGAAGGGAATGCCTCCCATGTCCCCCCGCGCACGGCGGATCGCTACCACGCTCGGCGCCCTGCTGGCCGCCTGCGTGACGGCGACCTCCGCGTTCGCGGGCGGTGCCGCGGGTGCCGCGACCGTCCCTTACGAGCTGACCCCGAGCGGTGTCACCTCCATCAAGCTGACCAAGAGCGGCGCGGACATGAAGCGGATCGCGGAGTACTGGAGCCCGGCCCGGCTCAAGGAGGCCCAGGACAACACCCCCGCCACCCCCGAGGTCAAGCCCACCGGCGGTGCCACCGCGGCCCCGGCCTCTCCCACGCCCGGCGGCACGGGCACCGCCTCCCCCGCCTCCTCCGGCGCGGAGGGCACCGCCGCGACCGGCGCCTCGAAGACCTCCGCCGCGAAGAACGACACGCTGCAGCCCGTCAAGCCGGCGCCCCCGGTGAAGAAGGCCGGGGCCTCCGGCGGCAACCCGATCACCGTCGGGAAGGTGTTCTTCCGGCACGGGGACAAGGACTACTGGTGCTCCGCCACGTCGGTGGCCTCCGCCAACCGCAACCTGGTCGCGACGGCCGCGCACTGCGCCTACGACGCCAAGCAGGGCAAGCAGGCCGAGTACTGGATCTTCATCCCGGGTTACGACAAGGGTGCGACGCCGTACGGCATCTACGTCGGCCACTCGATCAACCTGCACGACCGCTTCCCCGGCTGGGGCGACTACGACTACGACTACGCCTTCGTCGCCGTGCACGACGGTTTCCGGTGGGCGCCGGGCAAGACCGCGGGCTCCTACACGATGGAGAACGTCGGCAGCCTGGAGGACAACGTCGGCGGGCAGGGGCTGACGGTCAAGCGCGGGATCGGCCTGCTGACCTTCACCTTCGGCTACCCCGCCGCCCCGCACAACGACGGCTCCCGGCCCTACGACGGCCGGGTCATGAAGCGGTGCGACGGCCGTACCGGCAAGCGGACCGCCCCCGCCCGCCTGGTGGAGTACGGCATCGCCCTGACGTGCACGTTCACCGCGGGGGCGAGCGGCGGCCCGTGGCTGGTCGACTACGATCCCCAGCGGGCGCTCGGCTACCTCAACGGCGTCAACAGCTTCGCCTGGGACACCGACGTCAACGGTCGCTACGACCTCATCTCCTCGCCCTACTTCACCGCCTCGACCCACGTCGTCTACCGGTGGGCGGAGAACCAGCGGGCGCCGAAGCCTTAAAGGGACCTTAAATGAACCTTAAGGCAGCCTTAGGCAATCTTTGACTCAGCGGCTGCCTGCGTAGGTTCGTTCCTTGTCGTCCCGCAGTCTCCCGAGGATCGGGAAACGTTGCAGCGCAAGGAGCACCTCTCTTGAAGCACTCCCTTCTCCCCCTCGGTGGCGCCGTACTCGCCACCGGTCTGCTGGCCGCCGGTCTGGTCGGCACCGCCCAGGCGGCCCCCGAGTGGGCGACCGACCCGATGGCCACGAACAACGCCGCCGCCGTCTCGGTCGCCGACTTCTGGGCCGAGTCCAACTTCGCCGCCCTGAAGCAGGCCACCGCCTTCTACCCCGACGTCAACGGGCCGAAGCTGACCTCCGGCGGCGCTCCCTCCGCCGACGGCAGGGCGGGCTCGGTCGGCCCGATCGGCTCGGAGAAGCCGACCCCGGCCCTCGCCAAGAACGTCAACCTGCCCAAGACCATCGGCAAGGTGTTCTTCACCGTCAACGGCCAGAAGCGCTGGTGCTCGGCCACCTCGGTGCAGTCGAAGTACCGCAACCTGGTCGCGACCGCCGGCCACTGCGTCTACGACCCCGGTTCCAACGGCCACGTCATGGACAAGTGGGTCTTCGTCCCCGGCTACTACCAGGGCAAGGCCCCGTGGGGCATCTACGTCGGCAAGCAGGCGTGGACGCACTACGACTTCGACGTCTACGAGGACTACGACAAGGACTACGCCTTCGTCACCGTCTTCAACGGCGTGCTGTTCAACGGGGTCAAGCAGGTCACCGCGTCGGAGTACAAGGGCTTCACCGGTCCCAAGTGGACCTCCAAGGGCCACTACTACATCGCCCTGTCCAAGGACGCCGGCCGCCTCGGCGACAACGTCGGCGGCCAGGGCTTCACCTGGAACCAGCCGACCGGCAAGCCGGTCTACGTCTTCGGCTACCCGCAGGCCCCGCACCCCGACGGCGACAAGCCCTACACCGGCGTGACCCCCAAGTACCTGTACGGCAAGCCGTCCGGCAAGGTCTACGTCTCCGCGGCCGAGAAGGTCGAGGAGCACGTCGGGCTCAAGGGCGCCTTCACCCCCGGTGCCGACGGCGGCCCGTGGCTGAAGCAGTACAGCAGCGGGAGCCGGCTGGGCTACGTCAACGGTGTCACCAGCCTCTTCGGCGACCAGGACGGCAACAGCCGCTACGACCTGATCACCTCGCCGTACTTCGACGGTGAGACCGCCGACATCTACAAGAAGGCCGCCAACGTCTGGTCCGGCCGGATCGTGGGCCCGAACGGCGAGCTCTACCGGTAGACCGGAGGGGCCCGTCCCTTCCACCTCGAACGCGGGACCCGGCGTGCGCCGGGTCCCGCGCCGTTTTCCGGGAGTTTTCAGAGCCGTTCCCCGGAAACGGAGCGGCGGGCACGGGGTGGATCGTGCGCGTTAGACGTGACTCGGCCCGAATCGGTGCCATCGGTTCCATGTGATCTGCGTCACACAGAGATGGTGACCGAACGTATCAGGGCACTCACGTCACATTGGCACCATTTACATCAAGCTTACGCTGATCTGCGAAAACATGACCCACTGGTCACTTCGCGAACTCTGGGTCCAAACCTCTTCGAAGGTAACGAGACAGTCTCGACCCCCACAGGTGCCGCTTCACCCCCCAAAGCGACTTCCGCTTCTCAAGATCAGCACTGTATGTTCCTGGCTATCCCTTTACTGACGCATGGGACGCAAGATGCGTTCCACGACAGACCAAGGAGTTTCCCTTGAAGCGCATCCTCATCCCCGCCGGTGGCGCCGTGCTCGCCACCGGTCTGCTGGCCGCCGGTCTGGCCGGCACCGCCCAGGCCGACCCGACCTCGGCGACCGACCCGATGGCCGCGAACAACGCCGCCGCTGTCTCCGTGGCCCAGTTCTGGAGCGCGTCCAACAACGCCGCTCTGAAGAAGGCCACCGAGTACCAGTGGGACGCCAAGGAGCTTCCCAAGCTGAACAGCAAGGGTGCCCCCTCCGCTGACGGCAAGCCCGGGATCGCCCCGCCGATCGGCGGCGAGGCCCCCTCCACCGCCAAGGTGAAGAACATCAACCTGCCGAAGTCCATCGGCAAGGTGTTCTTCGTCGACGGCAAGGGCGAGTACCAGTGGTGCTCGGCCACCTCGATCCAGTCGAAGTACCGCAACCTGGTCGCGACCGCCGGTCACTGCGTCTACGACGCCGACAACAACGGTCACGTCATGGACAAGTGGGTCTTCGTCCCCGGTTACTACCAGGGCAAGACCCCGTGGGGCATCTACGTCGGCAAGCAGGCGTGGACGCACTACGACTTCGACGTCTACGAGGACTTCGACAAGGACTACGCGTTCGTCACCGTTTACAACGGTGTCCACTACAACGGTGACAAGACCGTCACCGCTGACGAGTACGCGAAGTTCGTCGGGCCGAAGTACCTCGACGTCAAGGAGATCTCCGCGGAGGAAGGCGCCGCCGGCCTCGCGAAGTACGGCCCCCAGGGCCCGTACTCCTTCGAGACCACGGTCGCCAAGAACGTTGAGACCGTGAACCCGCCGCAGTTCTCCTTCACCTGGAACGAGGTGCAGAAGTACCTCGACGCGGACGGCCACAACGGCGTCAAGCTCTCTCGCTTCGAGGTCACCTCGTACGAGTACGGCAAGGCTCCCGAGCACAGCAGCAAGTGGAACAACGGCGAGCGCTTCCCCGCCCAGTGGTGGAGCGACGGCCAGTGGGCCTCCATCTCCAAGGAGACCTACGACAAGCTGGTTGCTGAGAAGGCTGCCGGCAAGTTCCTCGGCGACCTGAAGACCGTCAAGGACAAGAACGGCGTCGACATCGAGTGGTACTCGGTCCAGTACTTCATCAAGAAGTGGATCAAGTCCTCCGAGACCAGCACCACCAAGTGGTACCTGAAGACCTACCACATCGAGCTGTCCAAGGACGCTGGCCGTCTGGGCGACAACGTCGGTGGCCAGGGCTTCGCGTGGAACCAGAAGACCGGCCAGCCCGTGTACGTCTTCGGCTACGCCGCGGCTGCCCACGGCGACGGGGACAAGCCCTTCACCGGTGTCACCCCCAAGTGGTGCTACGGCAAGACCACCGCGAAGACCTACGTCTCCGCGGCGAAGAAGGTCGAGGAGCACGTCGGCCTGAAGTGCTCGATGACCCCGGGTGCCGACGGCGCTCCGTGGCTCATCAAGTACAGCAGCGCCAAGCGCGTCGGCTACGTCAACGGTGTCACCAGCCTCTTCGGTGACCAGGACGGCAACGGCCGCTACGACCTGAGCACCTCGCCGTACTTCGACGGTGAGACCGCCGACATCTACAAGAAGGCCGCCAACGTGTGGTCCGGCAAGATCGTTGGCCCGAACGGCGAGCTGTACAAGTAAGCCGCACGGATCTGACGATCCCGGCCTAGAGGGTCCAAACCTCTAGGCCACCCCGCTCCAAGCAGAGGGCCCGGTCTTCGGACCGGGCCCTCTGTCGTTTCGCGGCATCCGCCTTCTTCCCACGGCAGTCCCCTTCTCCCCACGGCAGTCCCCTTCTTCCCGGGGCGCGGCGGCGGAGCGGGCGTGGGACCCGGACTCCCGGCAGAACGCGACCGGCAGCCGAGACGCCGCCGGCAGGTGATCCCAGCGGCCGGCCCGCGAAGGCTCCGTGGAGGTCGTCGCGGTCGCCACCGTCGAGACCGCGGGAGGCCGCCCCCTCCGGTGATCACCTGGCGCTCGGCGCCGGTCTCGCCTCGGCCGACCGGTCTCGGGCCGGTCGCGGCCCCCCCCTCGGTCGCCCGCACCCGTGAGCCGTCGATCACCGTCTTGGACCAGTCCAACCGGTCGGCGCCCGGCAGTTCGGCCACCAGCAGCTCATGGAGCCGGGTCCACACGCCGGCGTGGCGCCAGTCGCGCAGCCGCCGCCAGCACGTCATTCCCGAACCGAAACCCAGTTCCTGGGGCAGGAACTCCCATGGGATCGCGGTGTAGAGCACGAACAAGATCCCGCATAGCGCTTTGCGGTCATCGATCCGCTTGCGTCCGGGATTGCGGTAGCGGCGCTCGACCGTCGGCAGCAACGGCTCGATCCGTTGCCAGAGCCCGTCGGACACGATCCACGGCTGCCGTTCGCCCTTTCCCACACACGGTTCAACGACTGATCACGCCCATGGACGCGGCCAAGCTCATTCTGTTAGGGCGTTTTAGACGTGGCTCGGCCCGAATCGGTGCCATCGGTTCTATGTGATCTGCGTCACACAACGGTGGTGACCGAGCGTATCGGGACACTCGCGTCACATTGACACCACTTATAACAAGCTTACGTCGATCTGCGAAAACACGGCCTGTCAGCCACTTTACGAACAGTGACCTCAAACTTCCCCAAAGGTAACGAGATGGTCTCGCCCCTCACGGGTGCCGCCTTGTCTCCCGAAGCGGCTTTCGTTCCTCAAGATCGGCACTGTATGTTCCTGGCTATCCCTTTACTGACGCATGGGACGCAAGATGCGTTCCACGGCAGACCAAGGAGTTCCCCTTGAAGCGCATCCTTCTCCCCGCCGGCGGCGCCGTACTCGCCACCGGTCTGCTGGCCGCCGGTCTGGCCGGCACCGCCCAGGCCGACCCGACCTCGGCGACCGACCCGATGGCCAAGAACACCGCTGCCGCGCAGTCGGTCGCCAGCTTCTGGGCCGCGTCCAACAACGCCGCTCTGAAGAAGGCCACCGAGTACCAGTGGGACGCCAAGGAGCTTCCCAAGCTGAACAGCAAGGGTGCCCCCTCCGCTGACGGCAAGCCCGGGATCGCCCCGCCGATCGGCGGCGAGGCCCCCTCCACCGCCAAGGTGAAGAACATCAACCTGCCCAAGTCCATCGGCAAGGTGTTCTTCGTCGACGGCAAGGGCGAGTACCAGTGGTGCTCGGCCACCTCGATCCAGTCGAAGTACCGCAACCTGGTCGCGACCGCGGGTCACTGCGTCTACGACGCCGACAACAACGGTCACGTCATGGACAAGTGGGTCTTCGTCCCCGGTTACTACCAGGGCAAGACCCCGTGGGGCATCTACGTCGGCAAGCAGGCGTGGACGCACTACGACTTCGACGTCTACGAGGACTTCGACAAGGACTACGCGTTCGTCACGGTCTACAACGGCATCCACTACAACGGTGCCAAGAACGTCACCGCTGACGAGTACGCGAAGTTCGTCGGGCCGAAGTACATCGAGCCCAAGACGATCACCGCTGACGAGTACGCCGCGGGCGTCTCCAAGTACGGCCCCGCCGGCCCGTACAAGAAGGAAGACAAGGTCTCCAAGACCGTCGAGACCGTCAACCCCCCGGCGGACCGCGCCGACAAGAAGTACCTGACCGAGGAGGGCAAGGGCGGCATCCGCCTCCTCGCCGTCGAGGTCACCTCGTACGAGTACGGCAAGGCCCCGGTCGCCAGCTCGGCCTACGCCAACAACGAGCGTTACGAGAGCAAGAGCGACGCCAAGGGCAAGACCGCCATCTCCAAGGAGGAGTACGAGAAGCTCCTCAAGGAGAAGGCCGCCGGAAACTTCCTCGGTGAGCTGACGACCGTCAAGCAGAACGGCGTCGACATCGAGTGGTACAAGACCCAGTACTTCATCAAGAAGTGGGTCAAGACCAGCACCGCGGTCACCAGCACCTACTGGGTCGAGCAGTACGTCATCGAGCTGTCCAAGGACGCCGGCCGTCTGGGTGACAACGTCGGCGGCCAGGGCTTCGCGTGGAACCAGAAGACCGGCCAGCCCGTGTACGTCTTCGGCTACCCGGCGGCTGCCCACGGCGACGGTGACAAGACCTTCACCGGTGTCACCCCCAAGTGGTGCTACGGCAAGACCACGGCGAAGACCTACGTCTCCGCTCCGAAGAAGGTCGAGGAGCACGTCGGCCTGAAGTGCTCGATGACCCCGGGTGCCGACGGCGCTCCGTGGCTCATCAAGTACAGCAGCGCCAAGCGCGTCGGCTACGTCAACGGTGTCACCAGCCTCTTCGGTGACCAGGACGGCAACGGTCGCTACGACCTGAGCACCTCGCCGTACTTCGACGGTGAGACCGCCGACATCTACAAGAAGGCCGCCAACGTGTGGTCCGGCAAGATCGTTGGCCCGAACGGCGAGCTGTACAAGTAAGCCGTACGGATCTGACGATCCCGGCCTAGGGGGCCCGAACCTCTAGTCCACCCAGTTCCAAGCGGAGGGCCCGGTCTTCGGACCGGGCCCTCCGCCGCTTGGCCGGAACCTGTCAAGTTTCGTGACCGAATTCCCAGGCAGCGTCCCTACCAGTGGCGATGCGGTCCCGATACGGTCTTGTGGAACCCCTCACCTGTGACGTCTGAGACGCGTGAGCCGTCACCCCCATGGAGTCATCGTGAACCCCCGTGTGAAGCACCTCCTCGCCCCCCTCGCCGTCGCCGGCCTCGCCACCGCCGCACTGGCCTCCCCCGCCCAGGCCGCGCCGGAGTACGACCGCGACTACCTCACCGCCGGCAAGCCCAGCGCCTACGCGATCGCCAAGTTCTGGCTGGACGCCAACGGCGCCGCGCTGAAGAAGGCCACCCAGTACAACTGGGACAGCAAGGACGTCACCAAGCTCGTCCGCGGCCAGGGCGACACCAGCGACGGCAAGCCCGGCCTCGTCGCCCCCGTCGGCGGCGAGAAGGGCACCTCCGCCAAGATCAAGAACGTCAACCTGCCCAAGACCATCGGCAAGGTCTTCTTCCTCGACCACAAGGGCGTGCCCCGCTGGTGCTCCGGCACCTCGATCCAGTCCCGCTACCGCAACCTGGTCGCCACCGCGGGCCACTGCGCCTACGACGTCGAGGGCAACCAGGAGGTCGTGAGCAACTGGGTCTTCGTCCCCGGCTACTACCAGGGCAAGGCCCCGTGGGGCCTCTACGTCGGCCAGGCCGCCTTCACCCACTACAACTTCTCCGCCTACGAGGACTTCGACCACGACTACGCCTTCGTCGCGGTCTACGACGGCTTCGTGCTCGACGGGGAGAAGAAGGTGACCGCCGCCGAGTTCGCCGACTGGAAGGGCGGCAAGTGGATCGAGCCCAAGACGATCACCGCTGACGAGTACGCCGCGGGCGTCTCCAAGTACGGCCCCCTGGGCGGGTACCGCAAGGAGGACAAGGTCGCGACGAACGTCGAGACCGTCAACCCCCCGGCGAACCCGTCCGACCCCGCGTACCTCACCGACGAGGGCAAGGGCGGCGTCAAGCTGCTGGCCGTCGAGGTCACCTCCTACGACTACGGCAAGGCCCCCGACGCCACCAACGGCTACAAGAACGGCGAGAAGTACATCTCCAAGAGCGGGGACGAGAAGGGCAGGACCCCGATCTCCAAGGAGGAGTACGACAAGCTCGTCAAGGAGAAGGCCGCCGGCAACTTCCTCGGCGCGCTGACCGCCGTCAAGGACAAGAACGACGTCGAGATCGAGTGGTACAAGACCCAGTACTTCATCAAGAAGTGGGTCAAGTCCACGACGACGACGACCACCGCCTACTGGCTGGAGCAGTACGTCATCGGCCTCGCCAAGAGCACCGGCCGGATCGGCGACGTGGTCGGCGGCCAGGGCTTCGCCTGGAACCAGAAGATCGGCCAGCCGGTCTTCGCCTTCGGCTACCCGGCCGACGCCCACCCCGACGGCGACAAGCCCTACACCGGCCTCACCCCGAAGTACTGCTACGGCAAGACGAACGCCGCCACCTACGCGGTCAACGAGTACAAGGCCGAGAACCAGATCGCGCTGAAGTGCTCGATGACCGGCGGCGCCGACGGCGGCCCCTGGCTGCTGAAGTACAGCAACGCCAAGCGCGTGGGCTACGTCAACGGCGTGACCAGCCTCTTCCACGACCAGGACGGCAACGACCGGGTCGACTACGTCAGCTCGCCGTACTTCGACGGTGACGCGGCCGGGGTCTACCACCAGGCCAACGCCGTCCGGAACACGAAGATCGTCAGCGACAGGGGCGAGCTCCTCAAGTAGGACCCGCCGCCCCCGGGGAGGGACCGCCGCCTCCCCGGGCGCCTCCGGGGGCCCGGCCTCGTGCCGGGCCCCTCACGCGTTCCCGGGCGGTCAGGCGGGGACGAGCTCCCCGATCCGCTCGGTCAGCTCCCGGACCCGGGGCTCGGCGGCATAGGGCTCCAGCCGCTCCCGCAGGTCGGTCACGTAGGACCGGGTCCTGACCGACTGCAGCCCGCCGGCCAGGTCCAGCGCCTCGCCCGCCGCCGTGCAGGCCTCCTCCACCTCCCCCGTCCGCAGCAGCCCCGCGGCGAGCAGCGACAGGTTGAACATGCGCCCGCGCACGAACCGCCCGTCCATCTCCAGCGACCGCCGCGCGTGCCGTACGGCCTGCGCCCCGTCGCCCAGGTCGCGGAAGCAGTGGGCGAACTTGGCCGACAGGTAGGCCTCGTCGAAGTAGGCGATCCAGCCGGGCTCCGCGCCCGGTTTCCGCCCGTCGAAGGCCCGCTCCGCCCGGTGCAGCGCCCCGGCGCAGGCCGTACGGTCCTGCAGCAGGGCGTGGGCGTGGGCCTCCAGCACGTACGCCTCGGCGAGCAGGGAGGCGATCCCCGCGCGCCTGGCCGAGACCTGGGCGGCCCTGGCCAGGTCGAGGGCGTGCGCGGGCTGGCCGATGTAGACGGCCTGGTGGCTCATCCCGGCGAGGATCTCCCCCGCCAGGCCGTGATCGTCCGCCCCCCGCGCCAGGCGCAGGGCCTGGATCAGGTAGCGCTGGGCCACGCCGTGGTGCTCCAGGTCGTAGGCCATCCAGCCGGCCAGCCGGGTCAGCTCGGCCGCGGCGGAGGCGAGCTCCTTCCCGGTGGCCTCGGCGTACGAGCCGTCGTTGAGCAGCGGTGCGACGGCCGTGTCGAGGTACTTCACGACCGCCGAGCGGATCCTGCCGCCGCCGAACCTGTTGTCCAGCTCGCCGAAGGACCGGGTCACCTCCCGGATCGCGGCGATGTCGGCCATCCCCACCATCCGGGAGCCGCCCGCAACGGGGCGCGCCTCCAGAGGCGGGGCCAGCCAGCGGACGGCCCCGACGGAACCGGCTCCGATCACGAAGGTCGAGTCGAGCAGGAACTTCCGTCGTTCCACGTCGGCTCGCCAGAGTGCTGTCACGGTTGCAACCCCCTCATGCCAGGTACGGGTGATCTCCTGCCCGAGGTCGAGGGGTATGGACACATCGGGCATCCCCAAATCTTCCGAGCCGACCTTCCGGCCGAGCCGGAGAGTGAAGATCTCGGCGAGCATGCCGGGGACCGGATCCTTCGGCCGCTGGCCACCGAGCCAGCGCAGGACCGAGCCGTGGTCGTGCCGCAGCCCGGACAGGCCCCGGACCACGCCGAGATCGTTGACTCTGCGGGCCAGCTCCTTGTAGGTGAAGCCGGCCTCGTCGATGAGCCTCTTGAGCAACCGGTTGGGCTCGCGTTCCATCGCTCTCCTCGAAGGTGGGAAATGCGGGGGAGCGCATGAGGACGCATCCGGCGCCCTCCGCGCGCACTTCCGTTTCTCGTGCGCGCCCTGCCCGAGAAGATAACGGAGGGCTCTTTTTATATCACACTCAGTAATGATTTTTGGCCGGTAGCGGAAGGAAAGGCGAAGACGCCCCCCGCCGGTCGGGCGGAGAGCGTCTTCGCGGGTGGAGCGGGGTTCACCGGCCCGGGTCCGCGGCGGGCGATCCCTGCGGCGGCCGGCGGCCGGGTGGTCCCGGCGGCCGACGGCGGTCAGTGGCGGGCGACCCCGTCGGCGCGGGCCTGGGCCGCGACCGCGGCGGTGACCGCGGGGGCGACCCGCTCGTCGAACGGGCTGGGGATCACGTAGTCGGCCGAGAGGTCGTCGTCGCCGATCACCGCCGCCAGGGCCTCGGCCGCCGCCACCTTCATGTTCTCGGTGATGGTGGTGGCGCGGACGTCGAGCGCGCCCCGGAAGACGCCCGGGAAGGCGAGCACGTTGTTGATCTGGTTGGGGAAGTCGGAGCGGCCGGTGGCGACCACCGCGGCGTGCCTGCGGGCGATCTCCGGGTGGACCTCCGGCGTCGGGTTGGACAGCGCGAAGACGAACGCGCCGGGCGCCATGGAGGCGATGGCCTCCTCCGAGACCGTCGAGCCCGACAGGCCGATGAACACGTCGGCCCCGGACAGCGCCTGCTCGGTGGAGCCGCGGAGCCCGGCCCTGTTGGTGTCGCGGGCCAGGGCCTCCTTCACCGGGTTGAGGCCGTCGCGGCCCTCGTAGATGATCCCCTTGGAGTCGGAGACCGCGATGTCGCCGATGCCCGCGTTGAGCAGGATGCGACTGACCGCGACGCCGGAGGCGCCGGCGCCCGCGACCACGGCGCGCAGCTCGCCCATCGGGCGGCCGGTCAGCCGGGCGGCGTTCTTCAGCGCGGCCAGCGCGACGATCGCGGTGCCGTGCTGGTCGTCGTGGAAGACCGGGATGTCCAGCAGCTCGCGCAGCCGGTCCTCGACCTCGAAGCAGCGGGGCGCGCTGATGTCCTCCAGGTTGATGCCGCCGAAGGAGGGCGCGAGCCGGGCCACGGTCTCGACGAGGGCGTCCACGTCGGTGCAGTCGAGGCAGATCGGCACGGCGTCGACGTTCGCGAACTGCTTGAACAGCAGGGCCTTGCCCTCCATGACCGGCATGGCGGCGGCGGGCCCGATGTCGCCGAGGCCGAGCACCGCGGTGCCGTCGGAGACGACGGCGACGACGTTGGAGACCCAGGTGTAGTCGTTGACGAGCCCGGGCTCCTCGGCGATCGCGGTGCAGACCTTGGCCACACCGGGGGTGTAGGCGAGGGACAGGTCGTCGGCGTTGCGGACCGGGACGGTCGAGCGGACTTCCAGCTTGCCGCCGCGGTGCAGGGCGAAGGCCGGATCGAGATCGAGGGATTCGAGGGAAATGGAGGATGGCGTGACGGCCACAGCGACCCCTGTAGTTCAGTCAGACAGACGGATTGGTTCCTTCGTGACGCCGTGGGAAGCGTGCCCGGCTTCGGTAGCCGCTCGGGTCTTACGCGCTGAGAACGGTCGTCTGGAGGCGGTACGGGGGTCACCCGTTTTTTGATTGTGCCACATGTTGAGACTCCGGCAGATGACAGGAGGAGCACGCTTTTGTCGAACACGGCGTTAAACTGCTCACACGTAATGCTCGAACCCCTGCAAGCCCCTTACCCCCACACCCTGCGGAATCCCCGGTGGACCTGATCTCCTACGCCGAGCTGGCCGTCATGCTCGTCAACAGCCCCGACCGCCTCGCCGGCCTGGGGGGCCTGCGCGCGCTGCTGGAGGAGAGCGGCCGGGCCGGACAGGCCGCCCGGCTCGGCCGCGGCGACCTCGCCGCCCTGCGCGAGCTGCGCGAGGAGCTCGTGGCGGTCTTCGAGGCCGCGTCCGACGGCGACGAGCGCCAGGTGGTCGACCGGCTCAACGCCCTGCTCCGCCGGCACCCGGTGCATCCGCAGATCTCCGACCACGACGGCGAGGCCTGGCACATGCACCTCACCGAGGGCGGCCGCTTCTCCGACCAGTACATCGTGGGCGCCGTGATGGGCCTGGCCGCCATCGTCACCGGGCTCGGCGCGGACCGGCTCGGCCTCTGCCGGGCGCGGCCCTGCCGCAGGGCCTATCTCGACACCTCCTCCAACCGGTCCCGCCGCTACTGCTCGGAGCGGTGCGCGAGCCGGGCGAACGTCGCCGCCTACCGCGCGCGGAAGAAGAACGGCCGGGCCGAGAGCGGCCGGTAGCGCAGGAGCACCCGGCCGAGCACCGGGACCGGGCCGAAGTCCCAGCTGTCCCGGCGGCCCGGGGCGCGCTGGTTCTCGCTCTCCAGCCACCAGCCCCCGTCCTCCTCCCACGCCGCGCGCTTGACGATCAGCAGGGACGGGTCCGCCGGGAGCCGGGCGACGACCAGGTCGCCGGGGCGGATCCGGGCGCCGCGCCGTACCCAGAGCCAGTCGCCCGGGATCAGGACGGGCAGCATCGACTCGCCCTCCACGCGGACTCTCACAGAGCGTCGGCCCCCTTCCAGCACGGCTTTCCTTCAGGCGAGTAAGGTCGGATCCGGACCATGCTGATCTCAGCATCAAGGAAGGATTTTTCCGATGCTCGCACGACTTCTGCGCCCCGGGCACGTCGCCTCGGCCCACTGCGACCTCCCCTGCGGCGTCTACGACCCGGCCCAGGCCCGCATCGAGGCCGAGTCCGTGAAGGCCATCATGGAGAAGTACGCCGCCAACGAGGACCCGGTCTTCCGGGCCCGCGCCCTCTCGATCAAGGAGGACCGCGCCGAGCTGGTCAAGCACCACCTGTGGGTGCTCTGGACCGACTACTTCAAGCCGCCGCACCTGGAGACCTACCCCCAGCTCCACCAGCTCTTCTGGGACGCCACCAAGCTGGCGGGCGCCGCCGGCGGCAAGGGCACCGTCGACGTCGCCAAGGCCGACGAGCTGCTGGGCAAGATCGACGAGATCGCCAAGATCTTCTGGGAGACCAAGGCCGCCTAGGCGCCGCTCGACGACGCGGTCGCCCCTCAGGCACCGCAGGTCACAGCCGATGTCCCGCGAGGAGTGCGACCTTGCGGGACATCGGCTTTTCCGATGGCAAATCCGCCTCCTGGCGCGTCCAACCCGGGCATGGACCGCTCCGGGGCGGTAGGTTGCAGAGAGCGACTCCGAGGAGGAACGTGACCGAGCACACCGAGGCGCCCACGGTCGGGATGGGCGGGATCCGTGATGTGGTGAGCGTCCGGCTACCGGCCGTCAGTGCCTACCTGTCCGTGTTACGCACGGCCACCGCCGGTCTGGCCGCGCGTCTGGATTTCACGCTGGACGAGATCGAGGATCTGCGGATCGCGGTCGACGAGGCGTGCGCGATGCTGCTGACCCAGGCCGTCCCCGGCACCGACCTGACCGCCGAGTTCGAGCTCACCGGCCAGGAGATGCAGGTCCGCGTCGAGGTCAGCACGGTGGGCACCGCCCTGCCGAAGCGCGACGAGTTCGCGTGGATGGTGCTCACCGCCCTGGCCGACGACGTGGACGCGGTCACCGACTCCCCCGACCGTATGGCGATCGTGCTCCGCAAGCGTCGAGGCGCGGCGAGGCCGGCGTGACGGAAAGGACTCGTGCCATGGCCACCAGCGATCACGCCGTTCCCGACAGGGTCCGCGCGCGCACGCTCTTCGGCGAACTGGCGGAGTTGACCCCCGACGACCCGCGACGCCAGCGCATCCGTGACGAGCTCGTCGAGCTCCACCTGCCCCTCGTCGAGTACCTCGCCCGCCGGTTCCGCAACCGGGGCGAGTGGCTCGACGACCTCACCCAGGTCGCCACCATCGGCCTGATCAAGTCGATCGACCGCTTCGACCTCGCCCGCGGGGTGGAGTTCTCCACCTACGCCACGCCGACCATCGTCGGCGAGATCAAACGGCACTTCCGCGACAAGGGCTGGGCGGTCCGCGTGCCGCGCCGCCTGCAGGAGCTGAAGCTCTCGCTCACCAAGGCGATCAGCGAGCTCTCCCAGCGGGAGGGCCGGGCGCCCACCGTCGCCGAGCTGGCGGCGTTCCTGAAGATGACCGAGGAGGAGGTGCTGGAAGGTCTGGAGTCGGCCAACGCCTACTCCACGGTCTCCCTCGACGCCCCCGACTCCGGCGACGACGACGCGCCCGCGGTGGCCGACTCCCTCGGCATCGTGGACGACTCCCTGGAGGGCGTCGAGTACCGCGAGTCGCTCAAGCCCCTGCTCGAACGGCTCCCGCCGCGCGAGAAGCGGATCCTGCTGCTGCGGTTCTTCGGCAACATGACCCAGTCGCAGATCGCCACCGAGCTGGGCATCTCCCAGATGCACGTCTCCCGCCTGCTGGCCAGGACCCTGACCCAGCTCCGCGAGGGACTGACGGCCGAGGACTAGCCCGTCCGGCCCGGCTCAGACCCCGTCCGACGGCTCGTCCCCGTAGAGGGTCCGGGTCGTCGGCGGGGAGAGCAGCGTGACCAGTCCGGCCGCGACCGCGACGGCCAGCGGGATTCCGAGGACCGCCTGGCCGGACTGGAACAGCGTGACGCAGACCGGGATCATGAAGATCTGGGTCAGCACTCCCGGACTCCGGGTCCACCGCTCCGTCCGGAGCAGCCCCCAGGCGACCCGGAGCAGGATCGCGCCCACGAGCAGCCCGAATCCCGCGACGAAGACCGAGCTCATCATGTCGGACGGCTCCCCGACCACGGTCTCGAGGCCGACGTAACCACCGAGCAGCAGGGCGGTGAGGCCCTCCAGGGCCAGGACGGCGGCGGCGGCGGTCAGGGTCAGCGGGCGGTTCGGCACAGGCCAACCCTATAGCCGCCGGAAGCCGGTCACCCCTCTGCCGCCTATGTACCGTTATCGGCGGATACGCTGGCCTTATGCGTGCGATGCTCCTGGTGAATCCGAAGGCGACGACGACCAACCATCGGACGCGGGACGTGCTCATCAGGGCACTGGGCGCGACCATGGAGCTCACCGTCGAGGAGACCGGGTACCGGGGGCACGCGGCCCATCTCTCCCGGACGGCGCACGCCCAGGGCTTCGACGTCGTCGCGGTGCTCGGCGGCGACGGCACGATCAACGAGACCGCGAACGGCCTGCTGGAGGCGGAGGACGGCGAGGTCGCGGCCGAGCGGCCGGCGCTGCTGGTCATCCCCGGCGGGAGCGCGAACGTCTTCGCCCGGGCGCTCGGCCTGCCGAACGACCCGGTCGAGGCCACCGGCATGGTGCTGGAGGCGGTGGGCGCCGGGCGGCGCCGTACCGTGGGGCTCGGCCAGGCGGAGTGGGACGGCGAGAGCCGCTACTTCACCTTCTGCAGCGGCCTGGGATACGACGCCGAGGTCATCCGGGCGGTCGAGGGCATGCGCGGCACCGGTCTCAGGGCCACGCCGGCCCGCTATGTGAACACCGCGCTGCGCCACTACCTCTCGACCGACAAGCGCCACGCCGCGATGAACCTGGAAGGGCCCGGGATCCCTTCCGCCGGCGGGATCTTCATGGCGGTCGTCTCCAACACCTCGCCCTGGACCTACGTTGGCCCCCGCCCGGTCTGCCCGACCCCGTGGGCGAGCTTCGAGACCGGCCTCGACCTGCTGGGCCTGCAGCGGCTCGGCCTGCCGGCGATGCTCCACCTCATGCCCCAGATCATCGGCACGCGCGAGACCCTGCCCACCGGACGGCACCTCGTGCAACTGCACGACGAGAAGGAGTTCACGCTCGCCGCCGAGCGGCCGGTGGCCTTCCAGCTCGACGGGGACTACCTGGGAGAGGTCGAGCGGGTGACGTTCCGGTCTATCCCCAATGCATTACAAGTTCTGGTCTAGGGCGTTACATCCCGTCATGGTGTGACGCATCCGACACGCCTAACCCGCAAAACGTTCTTCCAAACCTCTTGCGTGCGCTGAACTGGGCTGACAATCTCAACATTGACGTCGGAACGTAGGACCTTTGAGCGGCCACCATCGCTCCCAGGCCACCGGCGATCACGGCGAAGGCGCCCGGACCGAACCCGGTCCGGGTCGATATTCGCGCTTGTTAGTGAAAGTCTTCACAAAGTGAGCCGACGGAGCCACCGCAAGGGCTCCTCACACGAAGGAGTGGACGCATGGACTGGCGCCACAGAGCTGCCTGCCGTGACGTGGACCCCGAGCTGTTCTTCCCGATCGGCAACACCGGGCCGGCCCTGATGCAGATCGAAGAGGCCAAGCAGGTCTGCCGTACGTGCACCGTGAGCGAGTCCTGCCTGAAGTGGGCCCTGGAGTCCGGGCAGGACGCCGGTGTCTGGGGCGGCCTCAGCGAGGACGAGCGCCGCGCCTTCAAGCGCCGCGCGGCCCGCACCCGCGCCCGCGCCGCCGTCTGACGCCCCCGGCGCCCGCCCTCCCCGCCGTCAGAGCGCGGGGAGGGGGATGACCAGGGTGACCTCCGTGCCCCCGCCCTCCCGGGGCTCTATGGTCAGGCGCCCGGAGAGCTCGCCCACCACCAGCGTGCGGACGATCTGCAGGCCGAGGCTGGTGGACGACTCCAGGTCGAACCCCTCGGGCAGCCCGGTCCCGTCGTCGGAGACGACCACGTCCAGCCGGTCGGCCCCCCGCGAGACGATCACCTGAAGCCGGCCGGGCCGGTGCGCCAGGCCGTGCTGGACCGCGTTCTGCAGCAGTTCGGTGAGGACCATCGCCAGCGGGGTCGCGATCTCCGACCGGAGCACCCCGAACGTCCCGACGCGGCGCGGCACCACCTGCGCCTCCGGAGCCGACACCTCGCTCGCCATCGCGATCACGCGGTCGGCGATGTCGTCGAAGTCCACCTGCTCCTCGGGCGTGTGGGACAGCGTCTCGTGCACGATCGCGATCGACCCGACCCTGCGCACCGCCTCCTCCAGCGCCTCGCGCCCCTCCGGCACCTGCAACCGCCTCGCCTGCAGCCGCAGCAGCGCGGCCACGGTCTGCAGGTTGTTCTTCACCCGGTGGTGGATCTCCCGGATGGTGGCGTCCTTGGTCATCAGCTCGCGCTCGCGCCGCCGCAGCTCGGTCACGTCCCGGATGAGCACCAGCGCGCCGATCCGGCCGCCCCCGACGACCAGCGGGATCGCCCGCAGCTGCACCACCGTGCCGCCCGACTCCACCTCGGTCTCCCGGGGCTCCCTGCCGCTCGCCACGATCATCAGGTTCTCGTTGATGGGCTCGTCGGAGTAGCAGAGCTGGGCCGTCGTGCGGCCCAGCTCCGCCCCGACCAGATCGGCGGTGAGACCCAGGCGCCGGTAGGCCGACAGGGCGTTCGGCGAGGCGTAGGTCACCCGGCCCATCCGGTCGAGCCGGAGCAGCCCGTCGCCCACGCGGGGCGAGCGGACCAGGATCGGCTCGGCGCCCGAGAACGGGAAGCGCCCCTCGGCCACCATCTGGGCCAGGTCGGAGGCACTCTGCAGGTAGGTGAGCTCCAGCCGGGACGGCGTGCGCGCCGAGGACAGGTTCGTCGAGCGCTGGATCACCCCCAGATAGCGCTGCACGGCCTCTCCGGCCTCCCCGCCGAGGTCGGCCCGCCGTACCGGGATGGTCTCCTCGCGGACCGGGACCCCGCTGGACCAGTCGGGATCGCCCTCCCGGCAGATCCGGCGCTCGTTCCAGGCGGTGTCGATGAGCTCCCGCTCGCCCTTGGCGATGATCGTCCCCACCACGTCGTCGTGGTAGACCGTGGGACCGGTGGTGGGCCGCATCTGCGCGATCGCGATCCATCCCGAGCCCTCGCGGAGCGGGATCCACAGGATGAGGTCGGCGAACGACAGGTCGGCCAGGAGCTGCCAGTCGGAGACCAGCGAGTGCATCCATTCGAGATCCGCATCGTCGAGCGCGGTGTGACGGACCGCCAGGTCGCTTAGAGTCGGCACCCGTGCATCATGCGTTCTTTGCTGGCCCGAACGCGAATCGGGCGCGCCTGACTGCGAAAATGCCCCCCATGGAGCAGACTCCGGATCCGCTGGCACGATTCCGCACGGCGACGGCCGCCCGGGAGGCCGCGGGGCTGCGGCGCACGCTGCGCGCCCGCACACCCGACGACGACGGCCTGGTCGACCTGGCTTCCAACGACTATCTCGGCCTGGCCAGGGACGCGCGGGTGGCCCAGGCCGCGGTGGCGGCGACCCTCGCCTGGGGCACCGGCTCCACCGGCTCCCGCCTGGTCACCGGCTCCACCGCGCTGCACGCCCGGCTGGAGGCGGCGCTGTGCGGCTTCACCGGGGCCGAGGGCGCCCTGGTGTTCTCCTCCGGCTACCTGGCCAACCTGGCGGCCGTCGCGGCCCTGGCCGGCCCCGGCACGCTCGTGGTCTCCGAGGCGGGCAACCACGCCTCGATCGTGGACGCCTGCCGGCTCTCGCGCTCCCGCGTGGTGGTCACCCCGCACAAGGACGTGACGGCCGTCGAGAAGGCCCTCGCCGACCGGGAGGAGGAGCACGCGATCGTCGTCACCGACGCGGTCTTCTCCGTCGACGGGGACCTGGCGCCGGTCGGGGAGCTGCACGCGGCGGCCGTACGGCAGGGCGCGCTGCTGGTCGTCGACGAGGCGCACGCGCTCGGTGTGATCGGCCCCGAGGGGCGGGGCGCGGTGTACGGGGCGGGTCTGGCCGGTGAACGGGCGATTGTGAGAACGGTCACACTGTCGAAGTCCCTCGGTGCCCAGGGCGGAGCCGTGCTCGGCGCCCCCGAAGTGATCGAAACCCTGGTGGACACGGGCCGCTCGTTCATCTTCGACACCGGCCTGGCGCCGGGAAGCGTGGCCGCGGCACTCGCCGCGCTGGATATCCTTCGGACTCAGCCCGAACTGCCCGAACTCGTGCGGACCAGAGCGGAGGAGCTGGCCGCCATGGCCCGCGGACTCGGCCTGGAGACCGGCGAGCCGGCAGGTGCGGTCGTCCCCATCGTTCTCGGCCGTCCCGAGACCGCACTCCGGGCCGCCGCCATCTGCACGGAGCACGGGGTGCGCGCCGGATGCTTCCGGCCGCCTTCGGTGCCGGTCGGCCGCTCTTGCCTGCGGTTGACCGCACGGGCCAATCTGAGTTCCGATGATCTCGCGGTGATCCGGGGTGCGCTCACCGCCGTGGCCGAAATGAAGGTGAGTATGTGAGCGAGCGCGGCGATGCGGGCGGGTGCGTGAACGGGTCCGGCGAGGCGGGCGAACGCGGCACGGCGTGTCCCGCCGTGTTCTCCGGGGTGTCCCCGGTGGTCTCCCCTGCGGGCGAGGAGCTCCCATGACCACGGACGACTCTCCCCGGATCCCGAAATACTACGACGTCAAGCGGAGCCTGCTGGCGCTCACCAAGAGCCTCTCCCCGGGCAGTGCGCTGCCCCCGGAGCGGACCCTCGCGGTCCGCTTCGAGACGTCGCGGACCACCGTGCGCCAGGCGCTCTCCGAGCTCGTGGTCGAGGGCCGCCTGGTCCGCATCCAGGGCAAGGGCACGTTCGTCGCCCAGCCCAAGGTCGCCCAGGTCCTCCAGCTCACCTCCTACACTGGCGACCTGCGCACCGTCGGGCTGGAGCCGGACACCAAGATCCTCGACATCAGCTACGTGACCGCCGACGAGCCCCTGGCCCGCCGCCTGGCCATCAACCCCGGCGGCCGCGTGCTCCGCATCCACCGGCTCCGCCTGGCCAACGGCGAGCCGATGTCGATCGACACCACCCATCTGTCGGCCCGCCGCTTCCCCCGGCTCCGCCGCGAGCTGGAGGTGCACTCGTCGCTGTACGAGACGCTGCACAACGCCTACAACGTGCGGCTGACGGACGCCGAGGAGGTCATCGAGACCGTGCTCGCGACGCCGTACGACGCCCAGGTGCTGAGCGTCGACGTCGGCCTGCCCATGCTGCTGCTGACCCGGCACGCCTTCGACGCCGACGGCAACCCGGTCGAGTGGGCCCAGTCCCTCTACCGCGGCGACCGCTACAAGTTCGTCACCCGCCTGCGCCGCCCCTGACACAAGGGCTCCGCCTCCCTCCAAGAACCCGAGGCGGAGCCCTGCGGGATGGCAGGACGGGCTTCTCCGAAGCGACGGCACCGTTAAGGGTCGGCTGCGCCAGGTGGGCCGCCTCCGCCCGCCCGTGGAGAAGTCGCTTCGGTGAGCCACCTGATGCCCGCCCCATCCTCCACTGACGCTCCCACCCATATCAGACAGTAAAGAAATGGATGCGTTAAGTAATGTAAGTTGAGCGGATGCTCTTCGCTTTCGTTGATGAAAGCTGTCGCATCCGCCAGGACGACGACTGCGTCTACACGCTTGCCGCGGTTCTCATACCGATGGAGCAGCTCGATCACGTCAGATCGTTGATGGACACCCTTCGGTACGGCAAGGCGCCCACCGTCCACTGGAGAACGGAACGGCCCCCGCGCAAGTCACTCATCGCTCAGACGGTGGCCTCTCTGGACTGCGCGTCAGTGGTCGCCATCAACCTGTACGGCAGCGCGGGCCGTTCAGAACGCGCCAGGCGGCACTGTCTGATCAGATTGTTGCCGGAACTGTCCGCACGCCATGTCGATGCCGTGGTCCTCGAGTCACGTCGCGAGCAGGACGCAGGCGACAGAGCGATCCTCACGGTTCTGCGACGGCGTGGATGCATCTCTGCCGATATGTCAGTCAGTTGGGAACGGGCCAGCGCGGACGCCGCGCTATGGACGGCCGACGTTGTAGCAGGCATCGTGACCGGATGGCTGGATGGGGATCACCGATGGTGGCCCCTGTTCGAAGAGCGGGTCACGTTGCTGGAGACAGCGGAAGAATGAGGGGAGAAAACGCGAACGCCGGGCTCCCGATTCCATCGGGGGGTTCCCGGCGCCACTTCCATGCCCCAGAGGACATGACACCGTCAGTATCCACTCGTTGCCCCTCAGTCGTCAAGCACTCTGTCGCACCGCCGGTCCTGAGGGCAGGACACCATCCGTCTGCGGCCGGAAAACATCGGTTCGTCGTCCGCTCCGACCGCTTCCGGCCCCGTGACCTGGCAGGTCCTGGGATTCACGGGCGGGGCGCGGACCGTCTCCGCGCCCCGCGTGGGTGCTCCGGCCGCCGGGACCGCCGCCCGGCGGCTCAGCGCGTCCTGAGGGGAGCGGTGTCGAGCCGCAGGTTCTGTGCGGTGTGCAGCACCTCCGCCGGGCTCAGTCCCTGGTTGGCGTCGATGAACTGCAGGGTGGCGTCGTCGAAGTTCGCGCCGGGCGGCGGTGTCGCGCCGGGGGCGGCGATCAGCCGCAGCGTCCGGCGCAGGGCGGTGTTGCCCGGCGTGGTCGCCGGGCCGCCGGAGGGGAAAGCCGCGGCGAAGGAGGACAGCGGGGTGCCCCCGGGGTAGACGTTGGGGCCGTTGGCGGTGAACAGTCCCAGCCGGGCGCCCGGACCGCTGTTGACCCGCGCCATCAGCTTGGTGTTCTGCCGCCTGGCCAGCTCGGTGCCCGAGATCGCCTGCTCCGGCGCGGTCAGGAGCTGCTGGGCGTACACCAGCGAGTCCAGTGCGCCGGCGATCAGCTCTTCCTTGTTGCTGGGGTTCGTGTCCTGGTGCAGCGTCTCGTGGAACAGGACCGGGGCGAGCAGCCGGAAGTCCTCGTTCCGGTACCTCGAGTTGACCACGATGTTCGGCGCCGTCTCACCGGGCCCCGGAGGAGCGACCTGCGCGATCGACGCGGGCGGGAGGGCGGCGTAGCGGACGCCGGTGAACGCGGTGCCGCGCAGGACCGCGACGGCGGGCTCACCGAAGGTGCACAGCAGCGCCACGGCGGCGGCCCTCAGGTTGGGGTCCGGGACCGTACGGCGGAGCCCCGGATCGACGGAGAACAGCAACGATCCCTCCCCGACGCGTGCGGGGCAGCGGCGCCCCAAGGTCGACGACAGCCGCAGGGACAGTTCGAGCTGGCCGGGTGCCGGCCCCGCCGCGGGGACCATCGGCCCGGAGGCCGGATACACCTCAGGAGTGAACAGCCGGACGTCGGTGGGCGGGAACGGCCGCTGCTCCAGCGACGGGCCGGACGGCCGGGGTGCGGGGACGGCCGCCGCGGCGGCCGGGACGGTCACGGCCGCCGGAGCGGTCAGCAGCGCTCCGGCGATGACGAGCGGCAGGGCGGCCCGCCGCAGCCGGGAGGCCACCGGCCGGTGGGGCACCCTCAGGGCGACGAACACCTCAGTGTCCACTACAGCAGGAGATGATCCCATTTTCATGCTTTCTGTGCGAACAATACGACATCTCCAAAAAATCACTCGCCCGGCTGCCCACCGCGGCGACACGGCTTTTCGCAACTTCCCTAAACAGCCTTTTTTCGGCATCGATCACCCGATCAACCGCAAGGTCGCGGCGCGAGGTGCCCGCACCTCGCGCCGCACAACGTCCCGGGAACACACTCCCGCCGGGGAAATCCGGGACCCGCCCCGGCCCGCCGTACACCGTAGGGTGTGGCGGGTGAGCATTCTCGTGGTGACCGGGACCGACACCGGAGTGGGGAAGACGATCGTCACGGCCGCGGTGGCGGCGCTCGCGTGGGAGCGGGGGGCGTCGGTGGCGGTGGTCAAACCCGCGCAGACCGGGGTCGCGGAGGGCGAACCCGGTGACGTGGACGACGTCATCCGGCTCTCCGGGGTCACCACCACCTTCGAGCTCGCCCGCTTCCCCGACCCGCTGGCCCCGGCAGCCGCCGCGCGTTTGGCGGACCTGCCCCCGGTCTCCGCGGCCGAGACCGTCGAGACGATCAGGGACCTCGCCGCGTCGCACCGGCTGGTGCTCGTGGAGGGCGCGGGCGGCCTGCTCGTCCGCTTCGACGAGGAGGGGACCACGATCGCCGACCTCGCCCGGACGCTCGGGGCACCGGTCCTCGTGGTCGCCAGGGCCGCGCTGGGCACGCTCAACCACACCGCGCTGACGCTGGAGGCGATGGCCGGCCGGGGGCTGGACCTGGCGGGAGTGGTGATCGGCTCGTGGCCGGCCGAACCCGGCCTGGCCGAGCGGTCCAACGTGGCGGACCTGGAGATGCTGGCCGCCCGGCCGCTGGCGGGCGCGCTGCCGGAGGGGGCCGGCGCGCTGGACCGGGAGTCCTTCGTCCGCACGGCCCGCGCCGGGCTGGGCGCGGCGCTCGGCGGCCGGTTCGACCCCGCCGCCTTCCGCGCCGGTTTCGCGATCTCCCCCTGATCCGGCCCCTCCGCCGGGCCGCCCTCCCCGCCCCGGGTCCGCTCCACCGGCTTCCCGGCCGCACCCGGGCTATCTAAGCTTGCGCCGTAGCCGATCCCTACGATGTGGAGCCATCAGTTGAGCGACATCCTCGAGATCGCCCGGGTCCAGGTCCTGACCGAAGGCCGCGGACTGGACGCCGCGCAGGCGCTGGAGTGCCTGCGCCTGCCCGACGAGCGCCTGCCCGACCTGCTGGCCCTCGCCCACGAAGTGCGGATGAAGTGGTGCGGCCCCGAAGTGGAGGTCGAGGGGATCGTCTCCCTCAAGACCGGCGGCTGCCCGGAGGACTGCCACTTCTGCTCCCAGTCCGGCCAGTTCACCTCCCCGGTCCGCGCGGCCTGGCTGGACATCCCCTCTCTCGTACGGGCGGCAGAGGAGACCGCCGCGACCGGCGCGACGGAGTTCTGCATCGTGGCCGCCGTGCGCGGTCCCGACCGGCGGCTCATGGACCAGGTCCGCCAGGGCGTCAAGGCGATCCGCGAGGCGGTGGACATCAACGTCGCCTGCTCGCTGGGCATGCTCACCCAGGCCCAGGTGGACGAGCTGGCCGAGATGGGCGTGCACCGCTACAACCACAACCTGGAGACCGCGCGGTCCCACTTCGGCGCGGTCGTCACCACCCACACCTGGGAGGAGCGCTGGGACACCTGCCTGATGGTCCGCGAGGCCGGGATGGAGCTGTGCTGCGGAGGCATCGTCGGCATGGGCGAGACCCTGGAGCAGCGGGCGGAGTTCGCCGGGCAGCTCGGCGAGCTGGCGCCCGACGAGGTCCCGCTCAACTTCCTCAATCCGCGCCCCGGCACGCCGTTCGAGTCGCTCCCGCTGCTGGAGGGCGCCGAGGCGCTCAAGACGATCGCCGCGTTCCGGCTGGCGCTGCCCCGCACGATCCTGCGCTACGCCGGGGGCCGCGAGCTGACCCTGGGCGACCTGGGCACGCGTGACGGCATGCTCGGCGGGATCAACGCCATCATCGTGGGCAACTACCTGACCACCCTCGGCCGCACCGCGGACAAGGACCTGGAGCTGCTGGCCGACCTGAAGATGCCGATCAAGGCCCTGTCCCAGACGCTCTGATCCGCCCGGCTCAGGCCCCCTGCTCGGCGGCGACCTCGCGGGCGACGGCCTGGAGGCCGGGATCGAGCTGGGCGAGCCGGTCGTCGAGGTCGTCGGCGAAGCGGAGCCGTTCGATCGAGGGGTCGGCG
This sequence comes from Thiemannella venezuelensis, assembly GCF_014203605.1. Classification (GTDB taxonomy): domain Bacteria; phylum Actinomycetota; class Actinomycetes; order Streptosporangiales; family Streptosporangiaceae; genus Planomonospora_A; species Planomonospora_A venezuelensis. The sequence goes on from NZ_JACHJJ010000022.1 coordinate 131,376, forward strand.
GGCCGGGCCGCCGGCATCCAGGCCGAATGGATCATGAAAGGGACGACCGTTCCGGGAGCCGGGGCCAGCGTGGCCACCGGGCCGCGCGAGACGGCGGCGGCGTCGAAGACCTCGACCCGGAAGCGGTCGTCGTTGTGCACGACCACGGCGACGTAACCGTCGTGCCCGCCGGGCTCGGCCCCCGCGTAGCGGCTGCGGCCGGGCCCGCCGGGGCTCCTGGGCACGAACACGGGCGAGGTCGGGTAGTCGTCCAGCGCCCAGGCCCACTCCGAGAGCGGTTTGAGCGAGTCGCGTTCCAGGGAGGCGAGCACGGCCGGGGTCTGCCCGGCGGGGAGCAGCGACCGGTCCACCCGCGAGCCGTAGTTGCGCAGCGCGCGCCCGTTGACCGCCTCGGGCTGGAAGCCCTGGAAGACCAGGTGGTGCCGGGTCGGGGCGAGCTGCCCCTCCAGGGACCAGTCGAGGGCCGACAGCTCGGCCTGCCAGTAGCGCTCCGGATCGTACAGGCGGGCGACGTCGGTGACGCTCCCGGCGACGGGGTCGAACTCCAGGACGGTGGTGAGGGCCGGGGACATGGCGTGGCAGTACATGCCGCGCAGGGCCGGGTCGATCGGGTGGCCGTACACGTCGGTGTCGTCCTCGCGCAGGTACATGCCGATGTCGACGCCGGGGGTGTGCTCCATGACGACGCGGATCCCCGCGGAGTCGTCGTAGGCGGCGTAGAAGTGGTTGACCTCGGGGGCGATCCGGAAGACGGCGCCGCGCACCGGCGTGCCGGGCGGGGCGTCGTCCAGGGCGTCCTTGCGGACGAGCACCAGCGGCCCGCCGGGGTTGTTGGCCACCGTGCGGTCGCCCGCGCCGAGGACCTCGTCGAGGTCGACCTTGTAGGCGGTGTCGGCGAGCACCAGCCAGTGGCGGGTCTGCGTGATGGTGTGGGTGGCCTGCGGGAACTCCGCCCCCTCGACGGGCCAGCGCCGCACGTGCCGGCCGTCGCCGTCGTAGCGGACGACCGAGAGCACGCCGGTGAGCGGGTCGCGCGTCACCGACCACAGGCAGCCGCGATCGGGGTCGACCACGGGGTGGGCGGTGGTCAGGATCGAGGGAAGGGCCGGGGCGTCCAGGACGGGGGCCCAGTCGTCGCGGTGGCCGACCTCCCCGAGGAAGGCGAGGGTGATCGGGTCGACCTCGACGGGCCGTCCGGCGTCCCAGGTGGCGAAGAGCCGGTCGCCCCAGGGCAGCGGGGCGGTGTTGGCGGCGTTGACGGAGCCGAAGGGCGAGGAGGTGCCGACCGGGCCGGACCGGAACAGGTCGGGGCGCCTGCGGCGGAGCCGTACGGACGGGGTGTCGATCACGCGGGGCCGCCAGGCGAAACGGCCGCCGGGGGCGCCGTCGGTGCCGGGTTCGAGGGCCAGCCGGACGAGTACGCCGTCACCGAAGAAGGCGTGGACCGGGTTGCTGCGCTGGTCCGACGTGCTGATCAGGACGTGCCCGGAGATGTCGGCGGGCCACTTCCCGGCCACGACGGCGAGGTCCAGGTCGGGGAGGTCCCCCTTGGTGAGGATCGAGCGCGGGATCGGCATGGCAGTCCCTCCCGGGAAACCGAATTGGATTCGTTGTCCATCAACGTCCTTCCCGCCGCTCCCGTCAAGGGCGGCGGCTCCGGCGGTTCGGTCAAGGATCTGCCGTAGAGCGGTCACGGACCGTACGGCGGCGTTATCGTGCGCGCGTGTGACGAGGGGGAATCAGGGGAGGGATAGGCCCACGGATCCCCCGGCAACTCCCCTGTCCGGCTAAGTGACTGACTGGTAGGTTTCGCGCATGGAGTCTCCGAAGCACGCGGGCGACATCGCCGTCGCCGTCTCCAAGGCCTACGGCATCGACACGATGTTCACCCTCTCCGGCGGACACGTCTTCCCCCTCTACGACGGAGCCGTCCACGAGGACGTGCGGATCCTCGACGTACGGCACGAGCAGAGCGCCGTATTCGCCGCCGAGGCGACCGCCCGGTTGACCCGCAGGCCCGGCCTGGCCGTGCTCACCGCCGGTCCCGGCATCACCAACGGGGTCAGCGGGGTGGCCACGGCGCACTTCAACGGCTCCCCCGTCGTCGTCATGGGAGGCCGGGCCCCGCAGTCGCGCTGGGGCTCCGGCGCGCTGCAGGAGATGGACCACCCGCCGCTGTTCGAGCCGATCACCAAGCTGGCCTTCACCGGCTCGGGCGCCGACTCCATCGGCCAGGACGTCGAGATGGCCTTCCGGACCGCCATCGCCCCGCACCGCGGCCCGGTCTTCCTCGACTTCCACATGGACCACCTGTTCGCCCCGGCGACCCCGCACGCGGCCGAGACGATGACCCCCTCGCCGCTGGAGCCCGACGCCGACGCGCTGGCCCACATCGCCCGGCTGCTCGCCGAGGCCGAGCGGCCGGTGCTGGTCCTCGGCTCCGACGTGTGGATGGACCGGGCCGAGGAGGTCGCCCGGAGCTTCGCCGAGGAGTACCGCCTGCCGGTCATCCCCAACGGCCAGGGCCGGGGCATCCTGCCCGCCGGGCACGAACTGCTGGTCAACCGGGCCAGGGGGGCCGCGTTCGCCCAGGCCGACCTGGTGATCGTGGCCGGCACCCCGCTGGACTTCCGGCTCGGCTACGGCCTCTTCGGGGGTTCCGGGGGTCGTCCCCCGGGCGGGCGCAGCGGCAGTGAGGACGGCGCGCCGGCGCAGCCGGCGAAGGTCGTGCACCTGGTCGACGCGCCCTCGCAGCTCGCCACGCACACCCAGCCCGCCGGGGCCGCCGCCGGCGACCTCTCGCTGGTCTTCTGGGGGCTCACCGCGGCCTGCGCCGAGGCGGGCGTCTCCCCCAAGACGTACGCGCCGTGGCTGGCGAAGCTCGCCGAGGCCGCGGCCGCCGCCATCGCAGGCGACGCCGAGCTGCTCGCCGCCGGCTCCGACCCGATCCACCCGATGCGGATCTACGGCGAGCTCGGGAGGATCCTCGCCGACGACGCCGTGGTGATCGGTGACGGCGGCGACTTCGTCTCCTACGCGGGCAAGTACGTCGAGCCCCGCCGCCCCGGCAACTGGCTCGACCCGGGCCCCTACGGCTGCCTGGGCACCGGGCTGGGCTACGCCATCGCCGCCCGGCTGGCCCGCCCCTCCTCCCAGGTGGTGCTGCTGCTCGGCGACGGCGCGGCCGGGTTCTCGCTGATGGACGTGGACACCCTGGTACGGCACCGCCTGCCGGTGGTGATGATCTGCGGCAACAACGGCATGTGGGGGCTGGAGAAGCACCCCATGCAGATGCTCTACGGCTACGACGTCGCCGCCGAGCTGCAGCCGCAGTGCCGCTACGACCAGGTGGTGACCGCCCTCGGCGGCGGCGGCGAGCTGGTCACCGACCCGTCGGAGATCGGCCCGGCGCTGCGCCGCGCGTTCGACTCCGGCGTGCCGTACATGGTGAACGTCGCCACCGACCCGGCCGTCGCCTACCCCCGCGCCACCACCGGCATCTGACCCTCGGCCACCGGCTCCGGTCCCGCCGGAGCCGGTGCGGCCGGGCGCCGCGTCAGGAGGTGGGCTTGGGCGTGGCCTTCGGCGTGGCCGACGGGGTGGGGGTCGGCGGACACGAGACGTTGACCAGGGTGAGCTCCACCGGCAGCTTGACGTCGCGCATGGTCCCCGCGCCGGGCCGCTGCTCGACCACCTTCGTGCACGCGTCGGGGTCGGTCGCGGCGTCGTAGGAGAGCTTCGCCTTCAGACCCGCCTTCTTCAGCGTTTCCACCGCCGCCTCCGGCATCATCCCCATGACGTCCGGCACCTTCTTCCTCACCACCGACGGCGTCGGGGTGGGGGTCGGGGTGGGGGTCGGAGTGGGAGTGGGCGTCGGGGTGGGGGTCGGCGTCGGCGTCGGGGTGGGCCGGCTCGTCGGCCGGCTCTCCGCAGGACGCGCCGTGGCCGTCCGCCGGGGGGTCTTCCGCGGGGAGGGGCTCGTCGAGGGCTCGGCGGGCTCCGTCACGGCGGGCGAGGTGACGGCCTTGCCCATGTTCTCCTTGCGGACGGGATCGTCGCTGGAGGTCGCCATCGCGTTGAGCGCCACCGTGGTGAGGCCGACGCAGACCGCGAGCGCCCCGACGGAGGCGACCAGCACGCCGCCCCGGCGCTTCTGCCGCTGCGCGCGGCGGCCCCGGCCGCGGGGCTGGGGCTCGGCGGCCGACGGCGGCTCCGTCGGCGTGCCGCCCTGCCACCCGGCCGTCGGCTGCGCGGCGGCCTGGAGACCGGTCACCGGCGAGGCGTCCTGCCAGCCGGTCGGCTGGGCCGCTGCCCGGGGGTCGCTCTGCGGCCCGTGGGCGTCGTGCCACCCGGTCTGCTGCGCGGCCGCCTGCCACCCGGTCTGCTGCGGGCCCGGCCGGCCGGTCTCGTGCCCGGCCTGGACCGGCGGGACCGCGCCCGTCTCCGGGGCGAGCACCGCCTGCCGTGCGGCGGTGCTCATCGCGGCGGCGGAGGGGAAACGGCGGGCCGGGTCCTTGGACAGCGCCCGCTCCACCAGCGCCCGGACCCCGGGCGGGATCGACGCGGGAAGCGGCGGCGGGGCCTCGCGGATGTGCTTGAGCGCGATCGTGACAGGACTGTCGCCGTCGAAGGGCCGCTGGCCCGCCAGGCACTCGTAGGCGACCACGCCCAGGGCGTAGACGTCCACCGCCGGGGTGACCGGCGCGCCCTCGGCCTGCTCGGGAGCGCAGTAGGCGGCGGTGCCGAGCACCATCCCCGCGTCGGTCAGCCGGCTGGCCGCGTCGGACCTGGCGATGCCGAAGTCGGTGAGCACGAGCGTGCCGTCGGGCCGGACCATCAGGTTGCCGGGCTTGACGTCCCGGTGGACGATGCCCTGGTCGTGCACGGCCTGCAGGGCCGAGGCCGCCTGGGCGATGAGCTCCATCGCGGCGCCGGGGGCGATGTTCCCCAGCCGCGCGAGCAGCCGGTCCAGCGGCTCGCCGTCCACGAACTTCATCACGAGGTAGACGGTCGCCCCCGCGCCGGGCACCTCGTGAGCCCCGTAGTCGTAGACGTCCACGACCCCCGGGTGGTTGATCGTCGCCATCGCCCTGGCCTCGCCCTGGAAACGCACCAGGAAGCCGGGGTCCTCGGTGCGGCCCGGGAGCAGCACCTTGACGGCGACGGTGCGGGCCAGCACGGTGTCCTCACCGCGCCAGACCTCGCCCATGCCGCCTGCGCCGATGCGGGTATCCAAGCGATACCGCCCAGCCAGCATCGTGCCTTGGGCCACCATGACTACTCCCCCGTAACCCTCTCCACTCCCACCCCAGGGTTCTCCAACAAAGCGGATCCGTGTCGCAGCGACATCACGGCGGAGTAACGAAACTCTGTATGCCGCCCGATCCGCACTCCAGGGACGAGCGGCAGCATGACACAAAATCTGAAACTTTGGACGCTTTTATATAGCTTGCCCACTCCGATGGGAAACCGCCCCCGCTCAACGCCACCGTGCGATCCTCCTCCGCCTCCCCGGCTCCGCCGTTCCCGCCGACGCCGTCAGCCGCCCAGAGTGCCGTGCTCCACACAGCGGGCGGACCAGCCGAGCGGCGTCACCTGGACCACCATCCGGCGGCGGCAGCGGACGCAGTAGCGCGGCGGCTCCATCGCCCTGGCGGCCAGGCAGGCCGCGTGCCCGCCCTCCTCCGCCGGACGGCCGCAGTGGTCGCAGTAGGCCGCGGAGCGGCCACCGTGGTCGGGGGCCTCCGGGCGGTCCCGGCGCTCGCAATGGGCCTCCGGGTGGTCCCGGTGGTCACAGTAGGAGGTCACGGAAAGACCTTATGCTGACATGCATGACGCTCGCTCCCGGTCTGCGCGCCCGACTCCTCGTCATGGTCGAGAAAGAGGACACCGCGATGAAGATCGGCAGCGGGGACGTCCCCGTCCTGGGCACGCCCCGTCTGCTGGCCCTCGCCGAGCAGGCCACCGTCCAGGCGATCGCCGGCGCCCTCGGCCCCGGCGAGACCACCGTGGGAACCAGGGTCGCCCTGGAGCACCTCGCGGCCAGCCCGATCGGCGCCCACGTCGAGATCTCCACCGAGCTCACCGAGGTCGACGGCCGCCGCCTCGTCTTCGCCTTCACCGCCGGCGACCGGCACACCACCGTCGCCACCGGCACGATCGAACGCGTCGTCGTCGACCGCGACCGCTTCCTCGCCAGACTCACCCGCTGACCCTCCTCCGGCGAGGACCGGGACGGGCCCGGCCTCCGCCGGCGCGGCGACGACCCGCGATCACTCGATGACGGCGATGAGGTCGCCCTCCTGGATGACGTCGCCCTCGGCGACCTTCAACTGGGCCACCACGCCGTCGTCCTCGGCGATCACCGGGATCTCCATCTTCATGGACTCCAGGATGACCAGGGTGTCGCCGTCCTCAACGGTGTCGCCCTCCGAGACGAGCACCTTCCAGACGTTCGCCACCATCTCCGCGCGTACTTCAGCCACCGGGAACTCCCATCACTCATCGCCTGCCACTGGTCACGCCCGCGCGGATCTCCCGCCGGCCGCACGTCACACTCGCCGTCCCGCCGCCCGGTCAGGCCCGCATCCGGGCCACCAGTCCCGTGTCGTAGTCGCCGTCGACGAACTCGGCACGCTCCAGCAGCTCCGCGCAGAACGGCAGGTTGTTCTTCGGTCCCTCTACCCGGAAACCCGCCACGGCCTCCCGGGCGCGCTCCAGCGCCTCGGCCCGGGTCTCGCCGTACACGCACAACTTGGCCATGAGCGGGTCGTAGAACGGCGTCACCGTGTTCCCCCCGGCATAGCCGGAGTCGACCCGGACACCCTCCCCCGACGGCTCCTCCCACTCGACGATCCTCCCCGGCCCCGGGAAGAACCGCTTGGGGTCCTCGGCGTAGACCCGGAACTCGATCGCGTGGCCGCGCACGGCCGACGGCACCTCGGTCCGCTCCCCCGCCGCGATCCGCAGCTGCTGCTCCACCAGGTCCACGCCGGTGACCAGCTCGGTCACCGGGTGCTCCACCTGCAGCCTGGTGTTCATCTCCAGGAAGACGAAGTCCTGCTCGTCCGCGTCGACCAGGCACTCCACGGTCCCGGCCCCGAGATAGCCCACGGCCTCACCCGCCCGTACGGCCGCCGCCAGCATGCGCTCGCGCAGCTCCGGAGTGATGCCCGGCGACGGCGACTCCTCCACGACCTTCTGGTGGCGGCGCTGCACCGAGCAGTCCCGCTCGCCCAGCGCGACGACCGTGCCGTCCGCCAGGCCGAGGATCTGCACCTCGACGTGGCGGGCCCGCCCGATGTAGCGCTCGAGCAGGATCGCCGGACCCTCCCGCCCGGCCGCGTCCCCTCCGCCGCCGAACCTCGCCGCGGCCCGCGCGGCCGTCTCGAACGCCTTGACCAGCCCGGCCTCGTCATGGGCGACCCCCATGCCGATGCCGCCGCCGCCCCCGGCGGTCTTCACCATCACCGGGTAACCGATCTCGGCCGCGGCGGCCACCGCCTTCTCCAGATCGGTGACCGGCTCCCGCGTGCCCGCCGCGACCGGCACGCCCGCCTCCTCCATCAGGTTCCGGGCGTTGATCTTGTCACCCATCCGCTCGATCGCCTCGGGGGAGGGACCGACCCAGACGAGCCCGGCCTCGATCACCGCGCGGGCGAACGCCGCGTTCTCCGAGAAGAAGCCGTAACCGGGGTGGACCGCCTGCGCCCCCGACACGCGGGCGGCCTCGAGGACCTTCTCCGCGTCGAGATAGCTCTGCGCCGGATTGGCGGGACCCAACAGGATCGCCTCGTCCGCCTCCTTCACGAACGGAAGATCGGCGTCGGCCTCGGAGTACACCGCCACGGCGCGCAGCCCCATGCGCTGGACCGTGCGGATGATTCGCCGGGCGATTTCGCCGCGGTTTGCGACCAGAACGGACTCGAACACCTGGTGGACCCCTTTCGACCGCTCCACCCTACGACCGGGATCTCGGCCGAGCCCTTCGCCCGAAACCACCGATCGCGGCGAGGCGATCTGTAGGAAACCCACAACGACACGCGATCCGGCGGCCCCCGGCCCGGCGCTCAGCGATGCCCCAGCCGGCCGACGACCAGAGCCACCGCGTCGACGACCGCGGGATCGTACTCCCCGCCCGAGCCGAGCCGGAGCCGCTCCATGGCGGCCCCGGCCCGGTCCCGGTCGGTCGAACCGCCGACCAGGTCGTCATAGGCGTTGGCGACCTTGATGATCCGGCTCGCCAGAGGCGGCATCTCGGCACAGGGGTCGCACTGGCGGCGGACGATCTCCGCGACGCGCTCCAGCACCCCCGTCTGCCGGATCACCTCGGCGCCCAGCTCGGCGATGCGCCGCGCCTGCTCGCCGCCGACGTGCACGGTCGCGCCGCCGGGGATCGGATCGCGCAGCGAGAGCTGCCCGATGTCGTGCATGAGCGCGGCGTACTCCAGCTCCAGCAGCTCGGGCTCGGCCATCCCCAGCTCCCGGCCCGCCGCCACCGACAGGCGGCTCACCCGGCGCGAGTGACCGGGCTCGACGTACCCGGCGACCTCGGTGGCCTGGGAGAGCGCCCGGACCGTCTGCAGGTAGGTGGCCCGGATCCCGGCGTACTTGCGGAACGCCACCTGCGTGACCAGCAGCGGGGCCGCGAAGACCAGCAGCGCCGCCATGTCCATGCTGTGCGAGGCCAGCGCGAGCAGGACACCGGAGGCCGCCACGGCCACGCCCAGCGGAGCGGCCATCCGCAGCTCGTCGTGGACGGCCACGCCGAACGCGGCGCGCACCTGCTCGGCCCGGAGCACCGCCGCCAGCACCACGTCCACCAGCAGCGTCGCCAGGGTCAGCAGGACCATCACGACCAGCGCGGGCGTCCAGCTCCCCTCGGCCTCCCCGGAGCCCTCCGTCGCCGCGTGCAGCGAACCGGCCAGCGGCCGGTAGGCGAAGGCCAGCAGGGACCCGGTCACCAGCCGCCGGGACATCGCGTCGAGCTGCGGAGGGCGCCCGACCGCCAGATGGGGCAGGGTCCCCGCGGCCATCCCGACCGTCAGCACCGCCACCACCTGCAGCGCCGGATGGCCCGCCGGGGTGACGCCCACGTCGAGCAGGAGCGTGTAGCCCAGCGCGGCCGCGGCGCCGATGGGCGCCACCTCCCGGTTGCCCGGCATCGTGAGCCTGGCCAGCTCCCCGGCGGCGATCAGCGCCCCGAACCCGATCGCGACCTCCGGCTGCACCAGCCCCGCCACCGCGGTGTGCGCCACCCCGGCCACAGCCACCAGGCCCGCCACCGAAATGAGCAGGAGCTGCCCGGAATCGAGCCGCCGGAACCCCCGCGTGACCGGCACCGCCGTACTGCTCATCGCTCCCCGCCCACAGTCGCATCCGCCTTCTCACTCGCTGCGCTCGCTCGGCGGCTCACCGCTCCGCACTGGACGGTCGCGTTCGCCTTCTCACTCGCTGCGCTCGCTCGGCGGCTCACCGCTCCGCACTGGACGGTCGCGTTCGCCTTCTCACTCGCTGCGCTCGCTCGGCGGCTCACCGCTCCGACACCACCTGGATCGGCGCGGTCGGGTCGTCGTGGTCCTTGGTGGTCTCCGCCGCGCCCTCCGGCGGCGGGGCGGTCCTGCGCGTGGGCTCCCATCCGTCGCGTTCCAGAGCCCTGGCGAAGGCGCCGACCATCGCCGGGTCGAACTGGGTGCCCGCGCCCTTGCGCAGCTCGGCCGTGGCGACCTCGACCGACCGGGCGTTGCGGTAGGAGCGGTCGGAGGTCATCGCGTCGAAGGCGTCGGCCACCGCGATGATCCGGGCGAACTCCGGGATCTCGTCCCCGGCCAGGCCCATCGGGTACCCCCTGCCGTCGACGCGCTCGTGGTGGTGCATGATCCCGGCGAACGCCTCGTCCAGGAAGTCGATGCCGCGCACGATCTCCAGCCCGCGCATCGGATGGAGCTGGATGGCGGCGAACTCCTCCTCGGTCAGCGGCCCCTCCTTCTGCAGCACCTTGGTCGGCACGCCCAGCTTGCCCACGTCGTGGAGCATGCCGGCGTAGCGGATCGCCCGCAGCCGCTCGGGACCCATCCCGATCTCCTCGGCGATCATGCCGGAGGCCAGCGAGACGCGGGTGCAGTGGCCGCGGGTGTAGTAGTCCTTGGTCTCCACCGCCTGGCAGAGCGCCGCGATCGTGGCGTCGTAGGAGCGCTGCTGCGCGAGGTACTGGCCGAAGGCCCAGCGGGCGACGAACAGCGGGACCAGCACCAGCACCGCGGAGATCGAGCTGACCGTCGCCCAGAGCCCCGCGATCAGCAGGCCGAAGGTGGCGTACCCCAGGTAGGAGACCAGGAACTGGGCGAGCCCGCGCAACGGCACCTGGTCGGCCTGGCCCGTCGTGACGAGGACGAGCGCGATCAGGACGAAGTTGAGCGGCACGAACACCGCCGCCGCGCCCGCGAACGGCACGATCACCTCGGCGAAGTCCGGCCCCGAGACGCCCGGCACGCCGGATCCGCCGTCGAGCAGCTCCAGGTAGACCCAGCCCGCGACGTAACCGCAGATGGCGAACTGGGAGCCGTTGAACAGCCGCTTCAGCGGCGGCAGCCCCGGGTGCACGCTGAGCACGGCCGTCATGCCGACCAGTGCGGCGCCCTCGGGGCCGACCAGCACCACCGCGGCGAGCGCGGCCGAGAAGCTGACCGAGACCGCCGTCTGCCTGACGCTGAGCAGGGTCGGCATCGACTCGCACACCAGGAACAGCAGGGCCAGGACCAGGAGCGTGGGCCAGTCGAGCGACGCGAAACCGCCGCTCGCCACGCTGCGCCCGAGCAGCCCGAAGGCGGCGCCGATCACGGCGACAAGATAGACCTTGGCAGGCCATGGCAGTCCACGCAATGCGGCCACCCAGGAGTCCTAAGGGTGCGCGCTCATGTCCAGGTGATCCCCGAGTGTGCCGGCCGAGGTGTTTCCTTCAACATGCGCTGCCTCCACGTTGATTTCGTCACTCAGGCTACAGAAGCGCACATGACGGGGGAGGGCGGACCGATAATCGCAAGCAAAGTGTAATCATTCAAGCACGGTCGGTACACAAATCCGACTTATCCGGGCCTATTGCGTTGCGGAGCGTGTCCTCGCCCACTCGACGGTGGCCTTCAGACCGGTGGCCAGGTCCGTCCTGGGCCGCCAGCCCAGCGCCTCGAGGGCGGGGACCGGGTCGACGGCCATCGCCGGCAGGTCGCCCAGCCGGGCGGGGGCGCCGCCCGGCTCGTCGGCCGCTCCCACCGCCTCGGCGACCAGGGTGTGCAGCCGCCGGTCGGTCGTCTCCACCCCGGTGCCCAGGTTGAACCGGCCGCCGCCGCCCACGTCCCCGCAGGCGCGGGCGAACCCGTCCACCACGTCCTCGACGAAGATGTAGTCGCGGGTCTGCGTGCCCTCGCCGTACACCACGGTGGGGGCGCCGTTGAGCAGCGCGTCGGTGAAGATGGCGACCACCCCGGCCTCGCCGTCGGGGGACTGCCGCGGGCCGTAGACGTTGGAGAGCACGAGCGTGGTGTAGTCGATGCCGTGCAGCGCCCGGAAGGCCGCCAGATAGGTCTCCCCGCTCAGCTTCGAGGCCGCGTACGGCGAGCGCGGGTCGGTGGGCGCGTCCCCGGGGACCGGGATGACCGCGGGCCTGCCGTACACCGCGACGGAGGAGGCGAAGACGACCTTGCGCGTGCCGCCGCGGTGCGCGGCGGCCAGGACGGCGGCGGTGCCCTCCACGTTGAGCCTGGCGTCGTGGACCGGGTCGGCCACGCTCTTGCGCACGCTGATCTGCGCGGCGAGGTGGCAGACGACCTCCGGCCTCCAGGACTCGGCCAGGTCGGCCAGGGCGGGATCGCGGATGTCCATCTCGTGCAGGGCGAAGCGGGGACCGGCGGCCGCGCCGGCGAGATTCGCCCGGCTGCCCGAGGACAGGTCGTCCACGACCGCGACCTCATGGCCGTCCTCCAGCAGCCGGTCCACCAGGTTCGACCCGATGAATCCGGCACCTCCGGTGACGAGCACCCGCATTCCGACCCCCCGTGTTCGTATGGCCATCGCCGTACGAGCGATACTAGAAGGTCAGGTCGCCAGTTCGCTCCGGACCTGGTCGATCCGGCTCAGGATCTTGGAGCGCAGGTCGTCCGGCACGGGGTCGCACCCGCAGTGCCTGGCCACCAGTTGCTTGACCACCTGCTCCAGGCCGTACTCCTTCAGGCAGGGGCTGCACTCGTCGAGGTGCTGGCGGATGTCGACGCAGTTGCCCTCGTCCAGTTCCCCGTCGAGATAGGTGTACACCTTCTCCAGAACCTCGCGACAGTCCGTGTCGTGGTGGTCTCCACAGCTCATACGATCACCTCGCCCAGAGGCCCCGAGCTCGCGAGCTCACGGCGCGTATCGGCTCGCCTGCTCATTTCGCACCCTCCGCGGGGACCAGGCCGCGCTCGCGGGCGTAGTCCTCCAGCTGCGTCCGCAGCTGCCGCCGGCCGCGGTGGAGCCGCGACATCACGGTCCCGATGGGGGTTCCCATGATCTCCGCGATCTCCTTGTAGGGGAAGCCCTCGACGTCGGCGAGGTAGACCGCGATGCGGAACTCCTCGGGAAGCGCGGCGAGCGCGTCCTTGACGTCGCTGTCGGGGAGATGCTCGAGCGCCTCGATCTCGGCCGACTTCAGCCCGGTCGAGGTGTGCGACTCGGCCCTGGCGAGCTGCCAGTCCTCGATCTCCTCGGTGCCGGCCTGCTTGGGCTCCCGCTGCTTCTTGCGGTAGCTGTTGATGAAGGTGTTGGTGAGGATGCGGTAAAGCCAGGCCTTGAGGTTCGTGCCTTCCTGGAACTGGTGGAAGGACGCGAACGCCTTGGCGAAGGTCTCCTGGAGGAGGTCTTCGGCATCCGCCGGATTCCGGGTCATCCGGAGCGCGGCGGAGTAGAGCTGGTCGAGGTAGGGCATCACATCCCGCTCGAACCGTGCGCTCCGCTGCTCCAGAGTCTCCGCGCCTGTCGCAGGGACCGGACCCACCCCCTTAGGATCGCCGGTGTCCTGCTGACGCGGGACACCGTACTGAGCGGAGGATACCCGCCCACCAGGGAAAGTCCGATCACCGGGGCGGGTGATGGGCTCGGTCAACACGAGCATTCGCTTGCCAGCCTCCCGAAAGGATCGTTCGCCGTTCGTTGGCAACACACCCGGCACACCGTCTGTTCCCGCAAGATAGAAGGTGACGAACAACCCGGTACGGGGAAAAAGATACGTACCGGCAGGTAGTTACAGACCACCGGAAAACCCCGACGCCAGGAGCCGCTTGTGCTGCCCATCCCGGCCGAAGAGCTGAACGGCTCAGGAACGCTCGGGCCGTACTGGACCTTTTACCGCGCGGTCGCCGGCGAGCAGCTGAACCGATGGCTCCCGCAGGCCCCCTCCACCATCCTCGACCTCTCCCGCGGCCAGGGGCGGTGGTCCGCGCAGGCGGCGCGGGCGGGGCACCGGGTGATCGAGATGATCGACTTCCGCAAGGCGCTGGACGGCCAGCCGCCGCTGCGGGACGCCGACCGGATCCGCCGGATCCGCTCCGACGACCTGCGCTTCCTGCCCGACTGCAGCGTGGACGCCGTGCTCGCCGAGGACCGGGCGATGTCGCTGGAGCTCATGGCCGAGTCCGCGATGAGCGACGTCGCCCGGGTGCTGCGCCCCGGCGGGCGGGTGCTGGTCTGCGTCGACTCGCTGGTGCTGGGGATGGCGATCCTCGCCGAGCAGAACTTCTGGGCCCACCTGCGCCAGACCGGCGAGGTCATGCTCGTGCCCTGGCCGGACGGGAGCATCACCAGGTGCTTCAGCAGCGGCCAGCTCCGCGAGCTGCTCTCCGAGGCCGGGCTGAAGGTCGAGTGGGTACGGCCCCGCACCGTGCTGTCCCCCTCGACCGTCGACCACGTGCTCGCGAGCGACTCCCGCGCGCTGAACTGGCTGGTCCGCACCGAGCTGGAGGCCCATCCGGACGACGACGACACGGTCGGGATCCACCTGGTGGCCAGCGCCGTCAAGGCGTGAGCCGTACGGCTAGCGGCGGCGCTCCCGCCTGGACTGGCACTCCACGCACCGGGAGGCCTCGGGCCGTGCCTCCAGCCTGCCCTCGGGCACGGACCTGCCGCAGTCCACGCAGAGGCCGTAGCGCCCGTCGTCGACCCGCTTGAGGGCCTCGACGACCGAGCGGCGGTGCTGGACGGCCACGTCCAGCATGGCCCGGTTGCGGTCGGCGTCGGTCAGGTCGGAGCCCGCGTCCGCGGCCGATCTCTCCCGCTCTTCCGGAGGGCCGCCCCTCAGCACCCTGATCGACCGGTCGAGCTCGGCGAGAATGCTCTCCAGGCGCATACGCGCGGTCGCGTCGTTCACGGACCCGCACCTCCGGGATCTGGGGGCGGCCTTCGACGGGATTCCCCGGACATCCCGTCGGGCGCGAAAGGGGGACTCTTGTGGCGTGACCTCATGGGGGGAGGCCACGCTTTCCTCACCGGATGCCCGCTGGGTATGGTTCCTACACCGGTTGCGGAGGGTTTTTAGCGGACCGCCCGGCCGCCGCCGGGCCGCCCGGCCCCGGGAGCGCGGCGGCCGCCGCCTCAGTCCTTCCCGAGGGGCTCGATCAGCTCGGGCCCGTTGTTGCGCACCGAGTTCACCGCGGTGGAGACCGGGTGGATCACCAGGCCGGTGGAGCCGGCCGGGACCAGGAAGTCGTGCGCGTCGGCGACGCCGGGGTCGAGCCAGTCGGCCCACCGGTCGCGCTCGATCAGCATCGGCATGCGGTCGTGGACCTTCCCCGCCTCGTCGACGGCGGAGGTGGTGATGATCGTGCAGGTCGTGAGCCAGGCGAGCGGGTCGTCTTCGGGCCGGCCGCGGTCCCGCCAGAACTCGTAGAGCCCCGCCATGGCCATGGGCCCGCCGTCGGCCGGATGGATGAAGTAGGGCTGCTTCTTGGGCCTCCCCTTGGCGCCGGCCTCCTCCAGCACGGCCCACTCGTAGTAGCCGTCGGCCGGGAGCAGGCACCTGCGCTGGGCGAACGCCTTGCGGAACGAGGGCTTCTCCGCCACCGTCTCCACCCGCGCGTTGATCATCTTCGCGCCGATCGACGGGTCCTTGGCCCAGGCCGGGACCAGCCCCCACTTCATGACCCGGAGCTGCCGCACCGGCCTGCCCTCGGGGTTCTGCTTCGGCACCCGGCTGAGCACCGCGTAGACCGGCTTCGTCGGCGCGACGTTGTAGTCGGGTCCGAGCTCATCGTCGGCGGCCCCGTCGAGCTCGACCTCGAACTCCTCCAGCAGTTCGTGCTTGCCCCGCGCAGAGGCGAATCTCCCGCACATACCCCCACTCTGCCACTCCCGGGTCACCGGCGCCCTCCCCGCACCCGGCGCCACCGCCTGCACCCGTCCGCGCCCGTCCACGGCCGTCCGCGGCCGCCCGCGGCCGTCCACAGGGAGACCGGGTGCCTGCCCGTCCGGCCGGGCGGCCTCGATAGGCTCTGTCCCATGCCCACGCCGTCCGCCTCGCCCGCTCCGTCCGCCTCGCCGGCGCCTCTGTGGCCCGCCCCGACCGCGGCCGGTCCCGTCCGCGCGACCGTCCCGCTGCCGGGCTCGAAGTCGGTGACCAACCGCGCGCTGCTGCTCGCCGCGCTGGCCGACGGCCCCGGCACGGTGCGGCTGGCGCTGCGCAGCCGCGACTCCGACCTGATGGCCGACGCCCTGCGCGCCCTCGGCGCCGCGATGGCCTCCTCCGGCGAGAGCGGCTCCAGCCTCGACTGGGCGATCACCCCCGGCCCGGTCACCGCCGGGGCCAGGATCGACGTGGGGCTCGCCGGCACCGTGATGCGCTTCGTGCCGCCGATGGCCGCGCTGGCCGACGGCGAGGTCTCCTTCGACGGCGACCCGCACGCCCGCAAACGCCCGATGGGCACGATCCTGGCCGCGCTGCGCGCCCTGGGCGCCGAGGTGACCGGCGACGCCCTGCCGTTCACCGTCCGCGGCCCGCTGACCGGCGGGGAGGTCACGCTCGACGCCTCGGGGTCCTCCCAGTTCCTCTCCGGCCTGCTGCTGACCGCCGCCCGCTTCCCCAAGGGCGTGACGGTCCGGCACGACGGCCCGCCGATCCCGTCGCAGCCGCACATCCGCATGACCGTCCAGATGCTGCGCGAGTACGGCGTGCAGGTCGACGACTCCGAGCCCGACGTCTGGCGGGTGGCGCCCGGCCCGATCCTGGCCAGGGACTTCACCGTGGAGCCCGACCTGTCCAACGCGGCGCCGTTCCTGTCGGCCGCCATGGTCACCGGCGGCACGGTCGTCATCCCGGGCTGGCCGGAGGAGACCACCCAGCCGGGCGACCAGCTCCGGCAGCTGCTGGCGGACATGGGTGCCTCGGTCGAGCGCACGCCCGAGGGGCTGGCGGTCACCGGAACCGGCCGGATCTGCGGGATCGAGGCCGACCTGCGCGACGTCGCCGAGCTGACCCCGACGATCGCCGCCCTCGCCGCGCTGGCCGACTCCCCCAGCCGGATCAGCGGGGTCGCCCACATCCGCGGGCACGAGACCGACCGGCTGGCCGCGCTGGTCGCCGAGATCAACAATCTCGGCGGTGACGCGAACGAGACCTCCGACGGCCTGGAGATCCGGCCGCGCCCGCTCACCGGCGGGGTCTTCCGCTCCTACGCCGACCACCGGATGGCCACGGCGGGAGCGGTGATCGGGCTGGCGGTGCCCGGCGTCCAGGTGGAGGACATCGCGACCACGGGTAAGACCCTCCCGGAGTTCGCCTCGATGTGGGCACGGATGCTGGAGGAGGACCGCTGAGAAAGCGGGAGTACGACGAGGACGACGTCAGGATCCGGCCGGGGAAGGGTTCCCGGCCGCGGACCCGCATCCGTCCCGCGCACGAGGAGGCCGTGGAGGGCTTCGTCGTGGCGGTCGACCGCGGGCGCTACACCTGCCTGATCGCCTCCGAGGGAGAGAAGGGCCGCCGGCGCAAGAAGGACCGCGCCGAGGGCGCCGCGATGAGCGGCCGGGTCGTGGTGGCCATGAAGGCCCGGGAGCTGGGCCGCAAGGGGATCGTGGTGGGCGACCGGGTGGCGCTGGTGGGCGACGTCTCGGGCGGGCCCGACACCCTGGCCCGCGTCGTGCGCGTGGAGCCCCGCACCTCGATGCTCCGCCGGTCCGCGGACGACACCGAGGACACCGACGGCATCGAGCGGCCCGTGGTCGCCAACGCCGAGCAACTGGTGATCGTCACCGCCCTGGCCGACCCGCCGCCCCGCCCCCGCATGATCGACCGCATGCTGGTGGCGGCCTTCGACGCCGACATCGAGCCGCTGCTCTGCCTCACCAAGTCCGATCTCGCCTCGCCGCAGGAGCTGGTCGCGCTCTACGCGCCGCTCGGCGTGCCGTACGTCGTGGTCCGCAGGGGCGGCGACCTCGGCGAGGTGCGGGAGCGGCTGGAGGGCCGGCTCAGCGTGCTCGTCGGGCACTCGGGGGTGGGCAAGTCCACCCTGGTGAACGCTCTGGTCCCGGACGCCAACCGGGCCGTCTCGCACGTCAACGCGGTGACCGGCCGGGGCCGGCACACCTCCACCTCCGCCGTGGCCCTGGAGCTGCCGGAGGGCGGCTGGATCATCGACACCCCGGGCGTGCGCAGCTTCGGCCTGGCCCACGTCTCGGCCGAGACCGTCCTGGCCGGGTTCCCCGACCTGGTCGAGGGCACGGTCGGCTGCCCCAAGGGCTGCACCCATCTGGCCGAGGAGTGCGCGCTGGACGCCTGGGTCGCCGCCGGGCACGCCGACCCCGCCCGACTGGTCTCCCTGCGCCGCCTGCTCGCCAGCCGCGAGGGGACCTCCGACGACGACCGCCCGGACGCCCCCTAGAGCCGTACCCGGTCGCCGGAGACCCGGCGGGCGGAGGCGCGCAAGGGCGAGCGGGCGGGGCCGCACGGGCGGGCCTCCGGTCCCGGGGGCCTGCCCGGTCCGGAGGCCGCTTCAGCGGTTGGGGCGCAGGGTCCAGGTGACGGTCATCTCCGAGACGGGGGTGCCGTCGGCGGTCCTGATCTCGACGACGACGTCGAACTCGGGCCGCTCGCCCGCGTCGAGCCTGGCCACGACCTCCTCCCGCGAGGCCCTCAGGCGCGCCTCGGCGACGGCCTCGCCCATCGCGAGCTTCACGTAGCGGATCGCCGCGTTCGCGGCCAGCGGGGTCGCCCGGGAGAGCTGGTCGCCGAAGGCGGAGAGCATCGCGGCGCCCGAGGCGGACTCGGCGAGGGTGAACAGCGCTCCGGCGTGCGGGCCGCCCAGGTGGTTGTGGAGGTCGGCGCGGTCGGGCAGGCGGCACACCGCCAGGCCCGGCTCCACCTTCTCGAAGGCGATGTCCAGCATCCGCGCGAACGGCACGCTCTGCAGCATGAAGGCACCCACGTCAAAGGTCATGCCCCTGATGCTACTCGTCGGTAACACGGTGTCCGGCGAACACCCCGAGTGCTCTTTGCGATTTATCCGACTTATCCCATGAACACCGACGACACGACACAATCCCACGGTTCGGTCACCGCTCTCCTGTAACCGGCCACCGACGCGATAGCGTTGCCCCCCGTGACGGGTTACAACGACGACCTGCGCCTCGCGCACGTCATGGCCGACGCCGCCGACGACCTGACCATGCGCCGGTTCAAGGCGGTGGACCTGCGCGTCGAGACCAAACCCGATCTCACGCCGGTGAGCGATGCCGACCGGGCCGTCGAGGAGTCGATCCGGGGCACCCTCCGCAGGGCCCGCCCGCGCGACGCGGTGATCGGCGAGGAGTTCGGCACGACCGGGTACGGCGCGCGCTCCTGGATCGTCGACCCGATCGACGGCACCAAGAACTACGTGCGCGGCGTCCCCGTCTGGGCCACGCTCATCGCGCTGATGGACCAGGGCCGCGTCGTCGTCGGCCTGGTGTCCGCCCCGGCGCTCGGCCGGCGCTGGTGGGCCGCCCGCGGCAGCGGCGCCTGGACCGGCAGGAGCCTGGCCAAGGCCTCCCGCTGCCAGGTCTCCTCGGTCACCCGGCTGGAGGACGCGTCCTTCTCCTACTCCAGCATCGGCGGCTGGGAGGAGGCCGGACGGCTCGACCACTTCCTCGACCTGAACCGGTCCGTCTGGCGCAGCCGCGCCTACGGCGACTTCTGGTCCCACATGATGGTCGCCGAGGGCGCGGTCGACGTCTCCGCCGAACCCGAGCTCTCCCCCTGGGACATCGCGGCCCTGACCGTGATCGTGGAGGAGGCCGGCGGCATCTGGACCGACCTGTCCGGCGTCCCCGGCCTCGACGGCGGCAGCCTGATCTGCAGCAACGGCTCCCTGCACGGCGAGGTCCTCAAGCGCCTCGGCGGCGGCCCGCTCACCCTCCCCGTCTGAGCCCTCCCCCTCTCAGCCCTCCCCGTCTCAGCCCTCCCGTCTGGGCCCTCTCCCCGCCCCGGTCCGCTCTCCTGCCGCGGTCCGGTCCCCCGCGGGCCCGCAGGGCCCTACACGAGAACGAGGCAACGCGCGGCGGCCATCAGGCCCGCGGTACGCCCGGCCGTACAGGCACACGTGGACGAGCAGCGGGGTCGCCGGCGGGCGTGTTGTCCATGGGCAGCTCCGCGATGAACCCGGGCCACGGCGCACCGAATCCCGCGGCGCCAGAGCCGTGCAACCGGGCCAGGTCACGGCCGAACCTCTCGGCCGCGCCGGGTCCGGGCGGGACGGTCTCCACCCACGACAGCACGAGCCGCTCGTCCGAGGCCTCGATCACCTCCGGCACGGCCGCCGCCCCCGCCTCACCGAGCCAGCGGAGCCCGGCCGCCTCCGAGGTGAACAACCGGTTAACCCGGCCCGTCTTCACGAAGGCGCGGCGGCCTCCCGGGAGTTCCGCGCGGTGCAGGCGCCAGGCGTGCGAGGCGCCGAGGTCCTCGACGATCCTCACCGGAACCACCTGCCCTTCGGCAGATCAGGCGGAGCGCACGGCCCCATGAGCGGCGGTGGGGGCATGCCGTCCTCCTGTCACGTTCCAGCGCGGTGAAACCCCACGTCATGGCCGGAGAGGGTCCCGTGGGGCGGCATTCACACGAACATGCCCACTCTTCCGGCTGCAGTCATGGCTCGTTTCATCTCTGTTCACTTTGGCCCGGTTACATCGGGGTCATCGAGAAACAGATCTCACTACGGAGAAGGAACATACCGTGACCAGTGGACAGCGCCGCCTCAGCGCGGTCGCGACGGCCGCGCTCGTCGTCTCGCTCGCGGCGGCGTGCGGCGGCGACGCCAAGCCCTCCGGCGACAGCACCTCCTCTGCCGCCCCCGCCCAGTCCTCCGAGGCCGGCACCGCGCTGAGCGGCGAGATCAAGGTCGACGGCTCCAGCACCGTCGCCCCCCTCACCCAGGCCGCCTCCGAGCTGTTCGGCGAGGAGCAGCCGCAGGTCAAGGTGCCGGTCGGCACCTCCGGCACCGGCGGCGGCTTCGAGCGCTTCTGCGCCGGTGAGACCGACATCTCCAACGCCTCCCGCCCGATCAAGGACGAGGAGAAGGCGGCCTGCGAGGCCAAGGGCATCAAGTTCACCGAGCTCACGGTGGCCACCGACGCCCTGACCGTGGTCGTCCCCAAGGAGAACGACTGGGCCACCTGCCTGACCACCGACCAGCTCAAGAAGATGTGGGAGCCGGCGGCCGAGGGCAAGGTCAAGACCTGGAAGGACGTCGACCCCAAGTTCCCCGCCGAGGAGCTCAAGCTCTACGGCCCGGGCACCGACTCCGGCACGTTCGACTACTTCACCGACGAGATCAACGGTGAGGAGGGCGCGAGCCGCAAGGACTACAGCCCCTCGGAGAACGACAACGACATCGTCACCGGCGTCTCCGGCGCCAAGGGCGGCCTGGGCTACTTCGGCTTCACCTACTTCGAGGAGAACGCCGACAAGCTGAAGGCGGTCGAGATCGACTCCGGCAGCGGCTGCGTCGCCCCGAGCGTCGAGACGGCCCAGGGCGGCACCTACACCCCGCTCGCCCGCCCGCTGTTCATCTACCCGTCGGCCGCCGCGGCGAAGCGGCCCGAGGTCGTGGCCTTCCTCGACTACTACGTGGGCAACATCAACGCGATCGCCAAGGACGCGAAGTTCATCCCGCTCAACGCCGAGCAGGAGGCCAAGCTCAAGGCGGATGTCACGGCCCTGAAGAGCCAGGGCTGATGGCCGCCCAGCACCTCAAGACCGCGTCAGGGGCCTCCCGGTCCCTGGCGCGGTCGCGCCCGCGTTACGGAGAGGCCGCCGTCAAGGTGGTCCTGCTCCTCGCCGCCCTGGTCTCGATCGCCACCACCGTCGGCATCGTCGCGGCCCTGCTGGAGCCGACCATCGAGTTCTTCGGCGAGGTCAGCCTCGGCGAGTTCTTCGGCTCGACGACCTGGGGGCCGCTGTTCAACCCGCCGGCGTTCGGCGTGTGGCCGATCATCGTGGCCACCGTGGAGATCACGCTGATCGCGATCGTGGTCGCCGTGCCGCTGGGCCTGGCCGCCGCGATCTACCTGTCGGAGTACGCCACCCCGCGCGTCCGCAAGATCTTCAAGCCCGTGCTGGAGGTCCTGGCCGGCGTGCCCACCGTGGTCTTCGGCTTCTTCGCCCTGACCTTCGTCACCCCGGTGCTGCAGGACGTGCTCCCGTTCCTGGACCTGGAGGCCAAGAACGCGCTCAGCGCCGGTCTCCTGGTCGGCGTGATGATCATCCCGATCGTCGCGTCGCTCTCGGAGGACTCGATGGCGGCGGTCCCCAACGGCCTGCGCGAGGGCTCCTACGCGCTCGGCGCCTCCAAGATGCTCACCTCGGTCCGGGTCGTCGTCCCGGCCGCGTTCTCCGGCATCGTCGCCGCCATCATCCTGGCGGTCTCCCGGGCCGCGGGCGAGACGATGATCGTCGCGATCGCGGGCGGCTTCAAGTCCGTGTTCACGATCTACCCCGGCAACGAGATGGCGACCATGGCGGCGTTCATCGCCCAGGCGGGCTCCGGCGACGCGTCGGTCGGCTCGACCGCCTACAAGACCATCTTCGCGGTGGGCTCGTTGCTGTTCATCATGACGTTCGCCATGAACTACGTCAGCGCCCGCATGGTCCAGAAGTATCGCGAGGTCTACGACTGATGGCCATCCTCTCCACACCGCGCTCCGCCGTGCAGCTCGCGAGCAGGGGGCGCCCGCTCAAGGAGCACCTCTTCCGCATCGCGCTGCTGGCCAGCCTGGCGATCGCGATCGTCTTCCTCGCCATGCTGATCATCTACGTGGTGGAGGAGGGCTGGCCCCGGCTCGATGCGACGCTGTGGGAGAACCAGCCCTCGATCCGCCGCCCGGAGACGGCCGGCATCCAGTCCGGAATCTTCGGCACCCTCTGGATCATCGGCCTGACCGCGCTGATGGCCCTGCCCACCGGGATCCTGGCCGCGATCTACCTGGAGGAGTACGCGGACAAGTCCAAGTGGTACAACCGGCTGATCGAGCTGAACATCTCCAACCTGGCCGCGGTCCCCTCGATCGTCTACGGCATCCTCGGCCTCGGGATGATCGCCCGCTGGATGCAGTTCGGCTTCACCATCATGACCGGCGCGATCACCATCTCCCTGCTGGTGCTGCCCATCGTGATCATCTCCGCGCGGGAGGCCATCCGCGCGGTGCCCGCGTCCATCCGCGAGGGCTCCCTGGCACTCGGCGCGACCCAGTGGCAGACCATCTACCGCCAGGTGCTCCCGGCCTCCATCCCCGGTATCGCGACCGGCTCCATCCTCGCCCTGTCCCGGGCGATCGGGGAGGCCGCGCCGTTCCTGATGCTGGGCGCGGCGACGCTGGTCCGGTTCAACCCCGAGGGTGTCTGGAGCAGCTTCAGCGTGCTGCCGCTGCAGATCTACAGCTTCATCACCCGTCCGCAGGAGGAGTTCGCCATCCTGGCGGCCGCCGCGATCGTGGTCCTGCTCGCGATCCTGCTGCTGATGAACTCCGTCGCCATCTGGCTCCGTAACCGCTACCAGAAGCGCTGGTGAGGAACGCAATGACCGAGTCCCGCAATCCCATGCCGACTTCTGGGATCGCCGCCCCCCGCACCCCCGTGCCGGTCCCCGCGCCGGCGGCTCCGATTGGAGTTTCCGTGCCGAACGTGACCGTGCGCGGCCCCGAGGTCCCCCGCAACATCGAAGCCCTCGACCCGGTCTTCACCGTCTCCGGCCTCAGCGTCTTCTACGGCGACTACGAGGCGGTGCGCGGGGTCGACATGACCATCGGCAACCGCGAGATCACGGCCATGATCGGCCCGTCGGGTTGCGGCAAGAGCACCGTGCTGCGCTGCTTCAACCGGATGAACGACCTCATTCCCGGCGCCCGCGCGGCGGGCAAGATCCTCTATCACGACGAGGACCTGTACGGCGAGCACGTGGACCCGATCGAGGTCCGCCGCCGGATCGGCATGGTCTTCCAGAAGCCCAACCCCTTCCCCAAGTCGATCTACGACAACATCGCCTACGGCCCCCGGGTCAACGGCGTGAAGGGGAGGATGGACGACATCGTCGAGGAGGCGCTCACCAAGGCCGCCCTCTGGGACGAGGTCAAGGACAAGATCAAGCAGAACGCGCTCTCCCTGTCCGGCGGTCAGCAGCAGCGACTGTGCATCGCCCGGGCGATCGCGGTGAAGCCCGACGTGATCCTGATGGACGAGCCCTGCTCGGCCCTGGACCCGATCGCGACCACCAAGATCGAGGACCTGATGCAGGAGCTCTCGCGCGACTACACGATCGTCATCGTCACGCACAACATGCAGCAGGCCGCCCGCGTCTCCGACCGCACGGCCTTCTTCACCGCCGAGGTGGACCACGCCGGGGTGCGGCACGGCCGCCTGGTGGAGTTCGACGAGACCAGCCGCATCTTCACCAACCCGAGCGACAAGCGGACCGAGGACTACATCACCGGCCGGTTCGGCTGAGGGTCCGCCCCGACACGCTCCACACATCCCTACTTGGAGGATCCGGGTGATCCAGCCGCAGACGGCACCCGAAGTGGACGGGGACACACGGACAGCGCCCATGCTGCTGGTGGCCGACCCGGAGTCGGCCCTGGTCGAGGAGCTCGCCGTGATCCTCGAACGAGAGGGAGTCGAGGTCACGGGCGTCGCCGACGGCGCCCAGGCCCTGTTGCAGGCCGGGGCGCTCCGGCCTGACGTCGTGCTCGTCAGCGCCTCGCTGCCGGTCATCGGAGCGGTGGAGTTCATCCGCGCCGTACGGCTGACGCGGGCGGTCCCCGTTCTCCTCGGCGTGGGCGAGGGCCACGCCGAGCAGGCGGTCCAGGCACTCGCGGCCGGAGCCACCGCGTGCGTGGCCCGGCCGTACCGGGTGCCCGAGCTCCTCCCCCTCGTGCAGGCCGCGATCGTAGGCGACTCGGGGGTCCGCCGAACGCTCGCGGTCGGCAACGTGGAGCTCGACGTCAACGCGTACCAGGTGAGGGTGGACGGCCGGATCGTCCACCTGCCGCTCCGCGAGTTCGAGCTGCTGCACTACCTGATGCGCAACGCGCATCGCACGGTCACCCGCGAGCAGATCATGCGACACGTGTGGAACTCCACCGACACCACCTCCACCAACACCATCGCGGTGCACGTCAAGCGGTTGCGCGCCCGGCTCGGGGACACCGACGACCAGCTCATCCAGACCGTGCGCGGCGTGGGCTACCGCCTGGTCGACCGGCCCTGAGAGGGCTCCGGCCCCTCCGGGGTCACGGCCCTCTCCGTCCGGAACCCGGGAACACGCCGGCGGTCCTTCCTCCCGCCGGCGTGTTCGTCGTTCCCGGACGCCCGATTTATCAGGCATATACACAAAAGCGATTACCATTTCAGGCCTGCGAATGGGGCGAAGCGCGCCCCGCCAGGGAAAGCGGCAGATCTCCCGCGATAAATGCGACTTCACCATCAAAGAAGCGCCATGAGCCTTTGACCGAAACGTGGCGCGACGACGTTGAATCGATGCCTCCGGTGCGAGATTGTTATTCGCGACAACGAGCAGTCAGCCGGTTACGGCTAACGGCAGGAGTCTCCAGAAGTTCCCCGTTTCGTTTCCATGGAGGAAGCATCATGATCCGTCGTATTCTCGCCGGTGCGGCCATCGCAGGTATCCTGGGCGCCGCTGGCATCGCCACCGCCTCCGCCGCCTCCGCCGGCGACTGGGACCGCCCCAGCACCACCTACGTCGTCGACGACAGCAACCACAACGAGATCCTGAACGACCTCATCGACCTCGCGCTCCTGGGTGTCATCGAGAACGAGGACTGAGTCGTCTCTCGGTGAGGTGATGACGGGCGCCCGGCACCGCGGGCCGGGCGCCACCGTCCGGGGATAGTCCGCGGCAGCCCCTTTGCCGGTCCTCCGGAAAAGCGGCGGCAGGACATTCCCCAAGCAAAAAAAGAAAGCCTCCGGTGTTCGCGTCGTCCGGCCAACGAGCGACACGCCGGGGGCTTTCTTTTTTTATTGAACGATTGCCCGGCGGGCAGCCGGGCGGACCGAGGCCCCGGCTCCCTCAGCGGGCCTGCGCCGTCAGACGGGAAACCGTCTCGTCGTCGCACTCCGCCCAGAACCCTCCGACGACGTCCTCCAGGTGCTCCAGCGAGTCGGCCCGGAACAGCACATCCTGGTACTTCGTGATGTCGTACTCGGTGGTGCCCATGGCGACGAGGTCCAGCGGGCGGATGTCCATCCCCCGGAACTCCTCGATCTCCCCGTAGGACGACAGGATGCCGGCGCCGTACGCCCGCAGCTCTCCCTGGTCGCTCATCACACCGAACTCCAGCGTGAACCAGAAGACTTTGGAGATGAACTCCAGCGCCTGCTCGCTCTCGACCCGCCGCGCCGCGTTCCCGGCCAGCCGGTAGAGCCGCGCGTAGCGGTCCGAGGCGAGGGCGTTGGCGTGCCCGATCACCTCGTGGATCACGTCCGGCTCGGGCGTGTAGAGCGGCGTGGAGTGGTGCCGGATGTACTGCGTCGAGTGGAAGAAGCCGTCCGCCAGGACCCCGTAGAAGTCCCGCAGCGGCACCAGTCCGGCCGCCGGAAGGTAGCGGAAGCCGGTCAGCGGCTCCAGCAGGTCGCCGACCTCCTGCAGTTGCGGGATGCGCTCGCCGGGCAGGCCCAGCCGCTCGGTCGCCTCCAGGTACTCGGCGGTCGCGTACTTTCGATGCTTGATCGCCAGCTCCCGGCTGACGATGCGCCATACCTCGTGCTCCTGATCGGTGTACTCGGCCGTCGGGATCGGCGTGCCGGGCACGTACCCGAGCGCGAGCGCGGCGATGGCGTTGCGGCGCGCCCGGTAGACAGGGTCCGCGAAACCAGGGTGACCCGCGGCGAGCTCGACCTCGACCGTGCCGTCGTCACGCGTCGCCACCGGCGCGAAGTACTGTGCTTCCTCGAACATGTATGAAATGACAGCAATTCTCAGAAACGTTGACAAGAGCGAACAGTTTCAGTGAGCGAATCGCGCATGATCGCACGGTTGGACCTGGCCTGTGCTGGTCATATCGCCTAGTCTGGCCGCGTGCCCATCGACGAGCTCGACAGCCGCCTGCTGGTGACCATGCGCGCGCATCCGCGCATCGGCCTCACCGAGCTCGCCCGCCTGCTCGGCGTGGCCCGCGGCACGGTGCAGGCCCGCGTCGAGAAGCTCACCTCCCGCGGCGTCATCGCCGACTTCGGGCCGACGGTCACCCCGGAGGGGGTCGGCTATCCCATCCTGGCCTTCGTCTCCCTGCAGATCGCCCAAGGCCGCTTGGCGGAGGCCGTGCAGGCGTTGGAGGCGCTCCCGGAGATCCTGGAGGTGTACGGCACCAGCGGCCAGGCCGACCTGCTCTGCCGCGTGGTCGCCCGCAGCCCCCCGGACCTCCAGGAGGTCATCGCCCGGATCCTCGCCTCGCCGGCCGTCCAGCGCACCGACACCACGATCGCCCTGTCCGTCCAGATTCCGTACCGGATCGAACCACTGCTCCGCAGTGCGCCGAGCGGCACCTCGAACGCCTGACCTCTGGTCTCACACCAGCACGCGGGAAGAAGGGGAGACCGCCCCGGGGCCCCGGCCCCTCGGAGCCAGGCCTTCAGAGCCGGACCCCTTCAGAGCCCGGGTGCTCCTCCGCCCAGGCCGCTGCCACCCGGGCAGCCCCTTCCTCCCCGGAGGGGACGCTTCCCGGTTCCCGGGGATTGCTGAGCGCAATATTCATCGCTCTCAGCAATCCCCGGAAAACATCCCGGCCCGCCCTCCCCCAGAAGCCACTCGGAACGGACCCGAACGGCCCGTCCGCGAAGTGACACCCGACGACAGGGACCACCCGGCCGCAGCTCACGCACAACATGCTCGCATACACCCCCCACCGAACGCGGGGCCGCGCTCCGGGAGAGCATCGACCTCGGCTATTCAGCCTGAGAATGCGCTTCAAGATCGATAAATGAAGAAGGTGCGCCCGATCTGCAAGGATGTGAGTGTCTAGATCAAATCCACA
>NZ_JACHJJ010000023.1 GCF_014203605.1 Thiemannella venezuelensis
AGTTGCGCGCGCGTCACCTCCGACGGTCTACCGGATCGGGCCTCGCCGCAGGGGCGAATCCCCACGATTGACCACAACCCGATACGCGCCCTAGGTTCCCTTCCCTTCCCGGCCCCGTCGAGCGGAGTGCTCGACCGGGGTCCCCGTCGCGTGCGCCCCGCGCCCGCGAGTCCCGGCTTCTGCGGCGGCGTGCCGCACCCGGTCCCGGGGCCGATGCGAACCGGCCCGGCGTCCGGCGGCTCGCGCCGCCCGCTTCCCGAAAGGACCCAAGGCACCATGACCGCTGACATCCACCTCAGCAGCGTCCAGCTCGACTCCATCCGCGAGGAACTGCAGGGGCAGCTGTTCCGCTGGACCAAGCAGCTGGCCGAGCTGGAGGCCGCGGTGAACGACGACGCGGTCGAGGTCTCCGCCAAGGCGGACGTCCTCGCCGACATCGTCTCCGCCGAGCGCAACATCGCCGTCGTGCGCGGCGCCCTGCGCAACATCGCCGGACTGGCCTACGGCCGTTGCGACGGCTGCGGCTCGGGGATCCCGTTCGAGCGGCTCAAGGCGCGCCCTCTGGCCGCCTTCTGCATGGAGTGCCAGCGCCGCCACGAGACCCGCTGAGCGCGCGGGAGGCCGGGCCGGTGTGTGGGTCACCGGCCCGGCCTCCCGGCTCCGGGATGGCACAGGGCGGAAGGGGCCGCCGGCGGGGACCGGGCGGCGCCCCGGCGGGACGGCTCCGCCGGTTCGGGCGGGGGGAGACCGGCGGAGCCGTACCGCGTCAGTAGGAGCTCGGCGGGGTCGTCGCCGGGGCGGCCGTGGGCGGCGCCGCCGTGGACGGTGCGGCGCTGGGCGTCGCCGGGGCGCGGTCCCGCGCTCCGGCCGGGCGGATCAGGCCGAGCAGGCCGTGTGCGCCGCCGTCGCTGCCCGCGCTGAACCACAGGGCGTTCTCGCCGCCCGTGGCCGCGGTTCCGGGCTCCAGGTCCCACAGGCCGCCCAGGGTGATCGGCCTGCCGTCGGCGGCGCGCAGCGCGCCGAGCGGGCGGCCGGTGCGCGGGTCGTAGGCGAGGATCCGCCCATCGCCGAAGTTGCCCACCAGCAGCGCCCCCGACATGCGGCCGAAGCCGCGCGGGGCGAGCGTCATCGCCCAGGGGGCGTTCAGCGCGCCGCGGGCGGCGAAGCGGCCCAGGAACCGGCCGTCGCCGTCGAACCGGCTGACGAAGCCCCTGCCCGCCCCGGCCACGGACCTGCCGGTGCGCGGGTCGCGCTTGGCGTACGCCACGAGGACGGCCCCGCCCACGACCTCGACGTTGAAGGCCGAATAGTCGCGCGGCAGGCCCGGGTCGCGGAACGCGCGACGGTGGGTGCGCAGGCGGTCGAAGTCGCCGTCGAAGACGTGCACGCGGTTGCGGGCGAAGTCGGCGGCCAGCAGCAGCGGACCCCGGTCGGTCCGGGCCAGGGCCAGCCCCTTGAAGTCGGCGCCGCGCACGAACGCGCCGATGACCGCGTCGTCGGCGTCGGCCTGGGCGTTCCAGCCGGTGATCGCCCCGCTGGGGCCGGTGAAGATGAACGTCGCGGGGCCGGAGCCGCCCGCGCCCTTCACCACGAACTCCCGGCCCGGGTTGACCACCTGCCCGGTGGGCCGGCCGCCGGGGATGCGGACGCGGGTCCTCTCCCGCCGCACGGTGCCCTGGCCGCCGGAGTAGACGGTGGCCAGGTCGCTGCCGGCGGCCGAGACCCACAGGGTCCGGCCCATGGCCAGGCCCCACGGGTTGACCAGCGCGGGGTCGGTCACCGCGGCCCGGCCCCGCACGTCCGAGACCAGGTTGACGACGGTGTAGCGGTCGGGGGTCTGGAAGCGGCCGGAGGACTGCGGCCGGTCCGGGGTCTGCTGGGTCGCGGCGTGCGCCGTACCGGCTCCCAGAGCCAGCAGTGCCGTGCATACCGTGACGATGCGTGAACGCATCGGTGCCTCCTGAGAACTCGGGAGTGCTGTCGCCGCGAGATACGCGTGGGGCGTGTGCCCGGTTCAGCACCCCTCCGGCCGGGAGCCCCTGGTCGTGCGGGGCTCCCGGCCGGAGGTCCAGGAGCACGGAGGCCCAGGAGTACGGCGGATCAGGAGGAGGAGGCTCGGCGGATCAGGAGGCCTGCCGGAGCGCCGCGGCCTCGGCGGCCAGCTTCTCGATGCGGGCGTAGTCGCCGGTGGCCAGCGCGTCGGCCGGGGTGAGCCAGGTCCCGCCCACGCAGCCGACGTTCGGCAGCGCCAGGTAGTCGGGGGCCGTGGCGAGCTTGATCCCGCCCGTCGGGCAGAAGCGCACGCCGGGCAGGGGCCCGGCCAGGGACTTCAGGTACGGCAGCCCGCCCGCCGCCTCGGCGGGGAAGAACTTCATCTCGGTCAGCCCGCGCTCGGCCAGCGCCATGACCTCCGACGCGGTCGCCACGCCCGGCAGGAACGGCAGGCCGCTCGCCTGCATGGCATTCACCAGGGCCGGGGTGCTGCCCGGGCTGACCAGGAACTTCGCGCCCGCGTCCACGGAGGCGAGCACGTCGCCCACGGTCCGGACGGTGCCGGTGCCGATCACGGCCTCGGGGACCTCGGCGGCGATCCGCTTGACGGCCTTCAGCGCGGGGGCCGTGCGCAGGGTGACCTCGATGACCGGCAGGCCGCCCGCCACCAGGGCGCGGGCCATGGGCACCGCGGTCTCCAGGTCGTCGATGACGACGACGGGGACCACCGGGGCGATGTCGAGAAGGCTCATCGAAACTCCTTGAAGTGTGGAAACCCCCGCCTTCAGGCGTGGGGAGGAAACACGGCACGGCGCCGCAGGGACGGGAAAAACACATCTCCCTTACTTGATCGCGCAGTACCGTGTGAGACATGGCGCAGATCGTGAAGCGGGCCTACAAGTACCGCTTCCACCCGACCCCCGAGCAGGCGAACGAGCTGGCCCGGACGTTCGGCTGCGTCCGCTACGTCTACAACAAGGCCCTGGCGATGCGCTCCCGCGCCTACACGGCCGAGGGCCGCAAACAAAGTCTCCTACGTGGAGTCCTCGGCGCTGCTCACGGCATGGAAACGCGATCCAGGGCTGGAGTTCCTGTCGGAGGTCTCCTCCGTGCCGCTGCAGCAGGCGCTGCGCCACCTGCAGGCGGCGTTCGCCAACTTCTTCGCCAAACGAGCCAAATACCCCACGTTCAAGTCCCGCAAGAAGTCCCGCGCGTCGGCGGAGTACACGCGCAGCGCGTTCCGCTGGCGCGACGGCACGCTGACGCTGGCGAAGATGGACGCGCCCCTGGACATCGTCTGGTCGCGGCC
This sequence comes from Thiemannella venezuelensis, assembly GCF_014203605.1. Taxonomy (GTDB): domain Bacteria; phylum Actinomycetota; class Actinomycetes; order Streptosporangiales; family Streptosporangiaceae; genus Planomonospora_A; species Planomonospora_A venezuelensis. Next base: position 3,302 of record NZ_JACHJJ010000023.1, read on the forward strand.
GCTGCCCGAGGGCGCGCAGCCGTCCACGGTGACCGTCTCGAAGGACGCGGCCGGGCGCTGGTTCGTGTCCCTGCTGGTGGAGGAGACGATCCGGCCGTTCGATCCGGTGGACGCCTGCGTCGGTGTGGATGCCGGGATCACCTCCCTGCTCACCCTGTCGACCGGCGAGAAGATCACCAACCCCCGGCATGAACGGGCCGACCGGCGCCGCCTGGCCAAGGCCCAGCGCAACCTGTCGCGAACAGCGAAGGGCTCGAACAACCGGGCCAAGGCCCGACTGAAGGTGGCCCGCATGTACGCGCGGATCACCGACCGGCGCCGGGACTTCCTGCACAAGCTCACCACTCGTCTCGTCCGTGAGAACCAAACGGTCGTGATCGAGGACCTCACCGTCCGCAACCTGGTGAAAAACCACGCGCTGGCGCGCGCCGTCTCCGACGCCTCCTGGCGGGAACTGCGCTCCATGCTGGAGTACAAGACCGCCTGGTACGGGCGGGAACTGCTGGTCGTCGACCGCTGGTTCCCCTCCAGCAAGTTGTGCTCGACTTGCGGGGCGCTGCGCGCGGCGATGCCGCTGGGTGTGCGGATCTGGGAGTGCGCCTGCGGCGCGGTCCACGACCGCGACGTCAACGCCGCACGCAACATCCTCGCCGCCGGGCTGGCGGAGAGGTGAAACGCCTGTGGAGCCGGTGTAAGACCTCAAGGGCGCACGCCCGGCGGGCGACCGGCGGTGAAGCAGGAAACCCGACCCGTGAGGATTGGAATCCCCCGGCTTCAGCCGTGGGGAGGAAGTCAAGCGTACTCCAGGTTGGACGTGGTCGTCAGGCGCTGGTTCAGCCAGGCCGCCGCGCCGGTGAGCGCGGGCTGGGGGGCCACGATCAGCACGGTGGCGATGGCGGACAGGTAGTCGCCGAGGGTCGGGGTGGCCTCGAAGCGGCGGCGGAAGTCGCTGGCGCGCACCCGCTCCACGATACGGGGCAGCACGCCGCCGCCCAGGTAGACGCCGCCGCGGGCGCCCATGGTCAGCGCGACGTTCCCGGCGAAGGTGCCGAGCAGGCCGCAGAAGACGTCGACGGCCTCGGCGCACAGCGAGTCGTCCAGCCGGGCCACGATCTCGGCGGCGGGCAGGTCCGGCGCGGACACGCCGTGGACCAGGGCGAGCGCGTGGTGCAGCCGGGTCAGCCCCGGCCCGGAGAGCAGGTGCTCGGCCACCACGTGGTCCATTCCCTCGGCGCGCAGCGCCCGCACGACCTCGTGGTCCCGCTCGTCGAGGACCGGCACGGTCACGTGCCCGCCCTCGCACGGGACCGGCATCCAGCCCTCGGCCACGGGCACCAGGCCCGCGACGCCGAGACCGGTCCCGGGGCCGAGCACGGCCTTGACCCCGTGCGCGGGCTCGGGACCGCCCAGGGAGACCAGGTCGCCGGCGGCCAGGTGCGGCAGGGACGCCGCCAGGGCCTCGAAGTCGTTGAGCAGCTCGACGTGGGCGATCCCCAGATCGCGCACCGAGCCCGACCACCCGGCGTTGGTCAGCCGGTAGCGGTCGCCGTCGATCGGGCCGGCGATCGCGATGCAGGCCGCTCCCGGCCGGACTCCGCCCGCATGGTCTGCGAGATAGGCGGCTACGGCTTCGGGGAGACCCGCGTGCTCCTTCCCGGCGAGCACGGCGATCGCCTCGGGCTGCCCGCCGGCCTCGGTGACCAGGCCGAAGCGGGCGTTGGTGCCGCCGATGTCGGCGACGAGCCAGGGAGTCGTCATGCCCCGTCCCCGTCCGCCCCGTCCCCGCCGCTCCGGCCCGCCAGGCTCTCGGCGCGGCCGTTCAGGGCGAAGATGCCGGCGCCGCGCTCGGCGGGCCCCGCCGTACGGCGGAACGCCTCGAACAGCTCGCGGCCGGTGCCCACCCACTGCGCGTCGGTGAGCGGCGCCCCCTGCGGGGTGCGGGCGGCCAGCTCCCCGGCGGGGACGAGCAGCTCCAGGGTGCCGGCGGTGGAGTCGACGCGGATCGGGTCGCCGTCCTGGACCAGCGCGATCGGGCCGCCGTGCGCGGCCTCCGGCGACAGGTGGATGGCGGCCGGGACCTTGCCGGAGGCGCCCGACAGGCGGCCGTCGGTGACGATCGCCACCTGCTGCCCCCGGTCCAGCAGGACCGCCAGCGGCGGGATGAGCTTGTGCAGCTCGGGCATGCCGTTGGCGCTCGGGCCCTGGTAGCGGATGACCGCCACGAAGTCCTGCCCGTCCAGCTCGCCCGCCTCGAAGGCGCGCAGCAGCTCCAGCTGGTCGTCGAAGACCTTGGCCGGGGCCTCGACCACCAGGTGCTCGTCCTTGACGGCCGAGACCTTGATGACCGCGCGGCCCAGGTTGCCGTCGAGCATCTGGGTGCCGCCGTCGGAGGAGAACGGGTCGCTCACCGGGCGGAGCACGTCGAGGTCGGCGCTGCCCTCGGTCCGCTCGGACCAGACCAGCTCGCCGTCCTTCAGCTCGGCGGCCGAGCGGTAGTGGTCCAGGCCCCGGCCGGCGATCGTCAGCACGTCGCCGTGGAGCAGCCCGGCGTCGAGCAGGTCGCCGATCAGCACCTGCATGCCGCCCGCGGCGTGGAAGTGGTTCACGTCGGCCTGCCCGTTGGGGTACATCCGGGTCAGCAGCGGCACGGCCTTCGACAGCGCGGCCAGGTCGTCCCAGAGCAGCTCGATGCCGGCCGCGGCGGCGATGGCGACCAGGTGCATGGTGTGGTTGGTCGAGCCGCCGGTGGCCAGCAGCGCCACGCAGGCGTTGACGATCGACTTCTCGTCGACCACCCGGCCGACCGGGGCGTACTCGGCGCCGTGCGCGGTGATCTCCACCGCCCGGCGGCCCGCCGCCCTGGTCAGGGCCTCGCGCAGCTCGGTGCGCGGGTTGACGAACGTCGCGCCCGGCAGGTGCAGGCCCATGACCTCGATCATGACCTGGTTGGAGTTGGCGGTGCCGTAGAAGGTGCAGGTGCCGGGGGAGTGGTAGGACTGCGACTCGGCGTCCAGCAGCTCCTCCTTGCCGACCTTGCCCTCGGCGAACAGCTGCCGGGTGCGGGCCTTGACCTTGTTGGGCAGGCCCGAGCCCATCGGCCCGGCGGGGACGAAGACCGCGGGCAGGTGGCCGAAGTGCAGCGCGCCGATCAGCAGGCCCGGCACGATCTTGTCGCAGACGCCCAGCATGAGCGAGGCGTCGAACATGTCGTGGGAGAGCGCGATCGCGGTGGCCATCGCGATGACCTCGCGGCTGTAGAGGGAGAGCTCCATGCCCGCCCGGCCCTGCGTGATGCCGTCGCACATCGCGGGCACGCCGCCGGCGAACTGGGCGACGCCGCCCGCCGCGCGGACCGCCGCCTTCAGGATCGGCGGGTAGCTCTCGTACGGCTGGTGCGCCGAGAGCATGTCGTTGTAGCTGGACACGATCGCCACACCCGGCTTGACGTTCGCGCGCAGGTCGGGCTTGTCGATCCCGGCGGCGGCGAAGCCGTGCGCCAGGTTGGCGCAGCCCAGGGCGGCGCGGGCCGGGCCGCGCTCGCGGGCCGCCTCGGCCTCGGCGTCCAGCCGGGCCAGGTAGGCGCCGCGGCTGCCCCTGCTGCGCTCGATCAGGCGGTCGGTGATCTCCTGGATGACGGGGTTCATCCGGCCTCCTCCGTGGTCGTCGGTGCGATGGTCTCGTGCGTCGTTTCCGGCGGGCCCGCTCATGCGAGGCCCTCCTCGTGCCAGGTGCGGCCGCTGCGGCCGACGAGCTCGTGGGCTCCTGCGGGTCCCGCGGTGCCCGCCGGGTACGGCTCGGGCAGCATGTTCTGCGACTCCCACTCGGTGAGGATCGGGTCGATCCACCGCCAGGCGGCCTCCACCTCGTCGCGCCGCATGAACAGGGTCGGGTTCCCGGCCAGGACGTCCATGAGCAGCCGCTCGTAGGCGTCGGGCACGCGGGCGGTGAAGGTCTCGGCGAAGCTCAGGCTCAGCGGGACCGGCTTGAGCGCCACCTCGCCCGCGCCCGGCTCCTTGGCCATCAGCTCCAGCCGGATGCCCTCGCTCGGCTGCAGCCGCAGCACCAGCCGGTTGGGGGTGCTGCCCGGGAAGATCGAGTGGGGCACCTCCTTGAACTGCACCACGATCTCCGAGGACCGGTACGGCATGCGCTTGCCGGTGCGCAGGTAGAACGGCACGCCCGCCCAGCGCCAGTTCTTCACCTCGGCGCGGATGGCGGCGAAGGTCTCGACCCGGTGGGAGGCCTCGGTGGGCGGGGTGTTGTCGGGCTCGTCCAGGTAGCCGGGGACCGGTACGCCGCCGGAGACGCCCGCGGTGTACTGGCCGCGCACGGTGAAGCGGTCCACCTCGCCGCCGGTGATCGGCCGCAGCGACTCCAGCACCTTGACCTTCTCGTCGCGGATGGACTCGCGGTCGTTGCGGGCCGGGGGCTCCATGGCGACCAGGCAGAGCAGCTGGAGCAGGTGGTTCTGCACCATGTCGCGCAGCGCGCCCGCGTGGTCGTAGTAGCCGCGGCGGCCGGGCGTGCCGACGGTCTCGGCGGCGGTGATCTGGACGTGGTCGATCCACAGGGAGTTCCAGATCGGCTCCAGGAACGCGTTGGCGAAGCGGAGCACCAGGAGGTTCTGGACCGTCTCCTTGCCCAGGTAGTGGTCGATGCGGAAGATCTGCCGCTCGTGGAAGATCGCGCCGACCTCGTCGTTGATGTGCCGGGCGCTGGCCAGGTCGCGGCCGAGCGGCTTCTCCAGCACCACCCGGGAGGCGGGGGTGACCAGTCCGGCGCGGTGCGCCTCGCGGCAGAACGGGCCGAACGTCATGGGCGGGCTGGCCAGGTAGAACACCCGGTCGCGCTGCTCGTGGCCGGCGAGCAGGGCGGTGACCTTCGCCCAGCCCGTGCTGTCCTCGCCGGAGATGTCGATGGAGATGTGGTGCAGGCGCCCGAGGAAGCGCTGCCAGGTGGCGAGGTCGTCCACCGGGACCGAGCCGCGGACCTCGGCGTCCACCTTGCCGCGGAAGTCGGCGTCGTCGAGTCCGCCGCGGGACATCGCGATGATCCGGGTCTCGGGGGCGAGCAGGCCGTCGCGGTCGCAGTGGTAGAGCGCGGGCAGGAGCTTCCGCATGGAGAGGTCGCCTGTGCCGCCGAAGACGATCAGGTCGGCGGGCTGCGGGGTCTCGGACATGGGGGAGCTCCGTTAGTGATCTACCGGTTTGAGGATAGATCGGACACTAGCCATGTCTTGCGCTCTACACAAGCAGAGTTTTGTAATTTGAGATGAGAAAGTTGGAACTTTTCATTTCGTAAGCCGGTGTGGTTCACTTGGCCGATGCCTCGACGTCCCGCTGCCGCGCTCGCCACGAGCGGTGAGGTGCTGCGCCTCATCCGCACGGGCGAGGCCGTCACGCGCGCGGACATCGGACGGGTCGCCGGCCTGTCCCGGCCCGCCGTCTCCCTGCGTGTCACCGAACTGCTCGACCGCGGCCTGGTCGTGGAGGGCAGCGAGGGTCCCTCCACCGGCGGCCGGCCTCCGACGCGGCTGGCCTTCAACGCCTCCGGCGGAGTCGTGCTGGTCGGCGCGCTGGGCGCCAGCCGTACGCAGATCGCCGTCTGCGACCTCGCCGGCGCCGTGCTGGCCCGCACCGATCTCGGCATCGACGTCGAGGACGGCCCCGACGTCGTGCTCCCCCTGGTCATGCGGACCTGGAGCGAACTGCTCGGCGAGCGTCCGGCGTCCCTGGTCCGCGGCGTCGGCCTCGGCGTGCCCGCGACCGTGGAGTTCGCGGCCCGCCGCACCGAGAGCGCCCGCATCATGGCCAGCTGGACCGGGGTGGCCATCCCGCCGATCATCGAGGGGCGCTTCCCGGTCCCGGTCTTCCTCGACAACGACGTGAACGTGATCGCCATCGGCGAGCACCGCGCGGTCTACGCGGGCGAGGCCGACGACCTGCTGTTCATCAAGGTCTCCACCCGGATCGGCGCGGGCGTCATCGCGGGAGGCGAGATCCTGCGCGGCGCCCTGGGCGCGGCCGGGGAGATCGGCCACATCCCGGTCCGGCACGGCGGGGGCGTGCTCTGCCGCTGCGGCAACACCGACTGCCTCGACTCGGTCGCCAGCGCGACGTCCATCCTGCGGACGCTGCGCGAACGGGGCCACGAGGTCAAGAGCCTCGCCGACGCGGTCGCCCTGGTCCGCGCGGGCGACGCCGGGACGATGACGGTCATCCGCGACGCCGCCCGGATGCTCGGCGAGGTCGTCGCCACCGCGGTCAACCTCCTCAACCCCGCCGTGGTCGTCCTCGGCGGCGACGTCGCCGAGGCCTTCCAGCCCCTGGTCTCCGGCGTCCGCGAGGTCGTCTACCGCCGCTCGACCGCCCTGTCCACCCGGAACCTCCGGATCGAGCGCAGCCGCCTGGGCCCCGGAGCGGGCATCACCGGCTGCGCCCACATGGTCCTCGACCACATCCTCGCCCCCGAGGCGATCGACTCCCCCGCCTGAGGGCGCGCGTCCGGGCCGCCGTCACCTCCCCGGTTCGGCGTGCACGCCGTGCGCCCTCACGGGCCCTCAGCCCGCCTCCGTCATGCCGCCGTGCATCCTGCGGTTCTGGTTCTGCCGGCGGATCGCCAGGACCATGTCCACGGCCACGACGACGGCGAGCACGGCCATCACGACGGCCAGCCAGGGGATCCCGACGACGAAGGCAAGGACGGCGATCGCCAGGGCCGCGATCAGGCCGAAGGAGCCGATGCGGATGTGCACCACGTCGCGGGGGGTCGCCGGGACCATGGGCTTGCCGGTCCTGGAGGTCTGCTCCGGCTGCTGTGGTTCGGAAGTCATCATTTCCCTCCTCGGTATCAGACCTCCCGTACCCGTCCCGCCCCCGCCCATGCACGACGCATGATCCGGCACGGGACGGGCAGAGGGCGCTGACGAGCGGAAACGAGGTGAGAATGCATGCCGGCACGTGAAGAGCTGCCGTCGACCCTGCGCCGTTCCCCCAAGAAGGCGCAGGAGACCTGGATCAAGGCGCACGACTCCGCGGTGGAGAGCTACGGGGAGGGCGAGCGGGCGCACCGTACGGCCTTCGCCGCGCTGAAGCACTCCTTCGAGAAGGTGGGCGACCACTGGGAGGCGAAGAAGGGCGGCAAGGGCCCCTCGGACACCCAGGCCGCCAAGAGCACACCGAAGGCGGGCGGGACCGCCGAGGGCGTGGACGCCCGTGCCTCCAAGGCGCACCTGTACGGCCTGGCCCGCCGCCTGGACATCCCGGGGCGCTCCACCATGAGCAAGGAGCAGCTCATCGAGGCCATCAAGAAGGCCAACCGGCGGGCCACGGCCGAGGCCCGCTGACCGGCGCAGGCCGGGCCCTCCTTCCGTGTCCCGGGACGCCGTGACCCCGAACGGGGTGCCGTTGGCGCCGCTGTCGCCAGACGCCGAACAGCTGACCATCGAGCCGGCCCACGCATCGGGCGGATTCCCGACCCTGGGAAGACCGGCATCCGCACGATCATCGTCAGCGCCGACGACTCCCGGGTTCCCCAACACCGGTGCCGGCGAAGACGAGACCGAGTTCGTAGGCGAGAACCGCCGCCTGGGTGCGGTCACGGGCGCCGAGCTTGTCCAGGATGTTGCCGACGTGCGTCTTGACCGTCTCCGTCGTCACATGCAGGGCTGTTGAGATCTCCGCGTTGTTCTGCCCGAGCGCGATGTGCCGCAGGACGTCCAGCTCGCGTGGGGTCAACCCGACCGGCATGCGCGGCTCAACCGTGCCGAGATGAGGGGAGGCGATGCGACGCAGCGCGTCGGGGAAGAGCACCGTGTCGCGTGTGTGCACCAGCCGGACGGCCTCCACCAGCTCGTCGGCGGGCGCGCGTTTGAGCACGTAGCCGGAGGCGCCGGCGCGCAGGGCGCCCCAGACCAGCTGGTCGTTCTCGAACGTGGTGACCACGATGACGCGCGTCGCCGGGGAGTGGCGGGCGAGTTCCCGGGTCGCGGCCAGGCCGTCCATGAGGGGCATGCGGATGTCCATCAGCACGACGTCGGCGCCGGTGCCGGCCTCGACGGCTTCGCGGCCGTCGGCCGCCTGGCCCACCACTTCGATGTCGCCGTGGAGGGAGAGCATGGTCGTCCAGCCCGAACGGATCAGTTTCTCGTCGTCGGCCAGGACGACCCGGATCACAGCGGCAGCCTCGCCTGAACGCGCCACGTCCCGTCCGCCTCCTCCCAGGTGCACGTCCCTCCGGCCAGGCGGGCCCGCATGCGCATGCCGGTCAGGCCACGCCCTTCCTCGTCGGAGGTGCCGATGGTCGTGTTGGCCACGGTCAGAACCAGGTCGGCACCGACGGCGACGTCGAGCGTGACCGGGCCGTGCCCGTGACGCAGGGCGTTGGTGAGCGCCTCCCGCGCGATGGCGAAGGCCGCACGCGAGGTCGCGACCGGGACCTTGCCGAGGTCGGTGACGCTCGCGTGCACGTCGAGGCCGCGGGTGAGCGCGTCGAGCGCCTCCAGCGTGGGCGCCTCGGCCGTGATGCCGTCGTCGAGCACGCTCAACAGCACGTCGAGGTCCTGCTGAGCGTGGCGGGCGGTGGCCGTCAGATGGCCAAGCGACTGTGCGGCGAGTGTGGGCTCGGTTCGCTGCAGCGCCGCCTGGGCGGCCATGGCCTGCACGAGGACGACGCTGAGGGCGTGGCCGACGGAGTCGTGCAGTTCCAGGGCAAGGGTCTGGCGGCGGCCGAGTTCGTCGATCACGCGTGACGGCTCGCTGTGCAGCAGCCGGCGCGCCGCCCAACGTTGGCCGAATCCGGCGGAGACCATCGCGGCCAGTACGGTGGCGGCGAGCAGGAGCACCTCGGCCGACTCACCGGGCCCCTCACGCGGCGGTCCGCCGAGCGGGATCAGTCCGGGAGACAGCGCCAGCAGGCCCGCGCTGAGCGTGGCGCCGCCGTACAGGTGCAGGCTGGCCAGGGCCACCAGGTAGATGCGGTCGGCCCGCTTGGGCACGTCGACGTCAAGCAGTTCCGACAGCGCGGCCATCTCCAGACGCCGCATCACGGGCGTCATGGCGAGCAGCACGGAGGCGGGCAGGCACGCCGCCCACAACACCAGCACGCGCCCCGGCGTCACCTCGGCCAGGATCGGCAGACCGAGCGCCACCGCGACCGGAGTCAGCAGCGCGGCACCCAGCAGTTGGTAGATCCCGGCCCGCACGGCCCGGGCGACATGGCGCCTCACGCCGACCGACGTTAGCCGACGCCGCGCCGGGCGCACTCCCTCCCCAGGGGGAGGCGGCGCGGCCTGGTCGTTTCTAGCGTGAGCGGCATGACGACAACTGATCGGACGGCCTGTACGGCGCCATCGCCCACGGTGACCGCCGGACCACAAGGATCCACCGGGGCTGCTCCGCTTGGTTCGCCGGCGACCATCGGGCGGCTGCGTCACGCGTGGAGGGCCGCTCATGCCCCGGCGACCGGGGTTCCCCGCTGGGCGCGAATCGCCGCCTATGCCGTCCCGCTCACTGTACTGCCGTCCAGCCTCTGGCGACTCCCGGCCGCGTTCAGCGACGGGATGGCGGTGGGCGAGCGAGCATACATCGTCTTCCTGTCGATTCTGTCGGAGCTGGTGGCGTTCACCGCGGTCGGGCTGGTCGCCACCTGGGGCGAGCGATTTCCACGCTGGGTTCCCGGGCTGCGCGGCCGCAGAGTGCCGGCGCCCGCCGCTGTCATCCCCGCCGCCCTCGGTGCCGGGATCCTGACGGTCTTGTGGACCGCCTGCTTCGTCACTCAGTTCGCCGGAGTCACCCTGCGAGGCGAGCCGATTCCCGCGAACTTCCCCGCACAGGCAGGCGGCTGGGAGACGGCGATCTTCTACCTCTGCTACCTCCCGCTTCTGCTGTGGGGACCACTGCTCGCCGCCGTCGCCTACGCCTACCACCGACGCCGCCGGAACCGCTGATCTCGCTGGCACAAGCGCTGTGTTCCGCACGCTACCGAGCCGAGGCCCGCGGCTGGGGACATGTTCGGGAGCGGAGGGTCTACGACGCCACCATGCCATCGGTGACACTCGATCTTGCTGACGACACGTCCGCGCATTCACTGACAGCAAGTCCGCGCGCAACATCCGGCGCGCCCCACCGGCCGCCGGGCGGCGCCGTCCCCGGCGGGAAAGTCCTGAAAGCTGTCCATTTTGGTGAAAATCTCACTCCGTGAGCTATAAGCGGTGTCCCCCCGGAAAGGAAGGCCGGAAGCTGACGCCGCACGGAGGGAGACGTCGTCATGACGGACGTGTCGAGCAGGGGTCCGCAGCCGGGGGACGAACGCCCGGTGCTGACCAACCGGCAGGGACACCCGGTCTACGACAACCAGAACCAGCGCACGGTGGGCGCCCGAGGGCCCGCGACGCTGGAGAACTACCAGTTCCTGGAGAAGATCAGCCACTTCGACCGGGAACGCATCCCCGAGCGGGTGGTGCACGCCCGGGGCACGACCGCCTACGGCTACTTCGAGGCCACCGGTCTCCTGGGCGACGAGCCGATCAGCCGCTACACCCGGGCCAAACTGTTCCAGGAGGCGGGCAAGCGCACCGACCTGGCGATCCGCTTCTCCACCGTGATCGGCGGCCGGGACTCCTCCGAGGCCGCCCGGGACCCGCGCGGCTTCGCGGTGAAGTTCTACACCGAGGACGGCAACTGGGACCTGGTGGGCAACAACCTGGCCGTCTTCTTCATCCGGGACGCCATCAAGTTCCCCGACGTGATCCACGCGCTCAAGCCCGACCCGGTGACGTTCCGCCAGGAGCCCAACCGGATCTTCGACTTCATGTCGCAGACGCCCGAGGCCATGCACATGCTGGTCAACCTGTTCAGCCCGCGCGGCATCCCCGCCGACTACCGGCACATGCAGGGGTTCGGCGTCAACACCTACAAGTGGGTCAACGACCGGGGTGAGACGCACCTGGTCAAGTACCACTGGATGCCCAAGCAGGGCGTGCGCAGCATGACCGCCGCCGACGCGGCGGCCGTACAGGCCGGCGAACTCGGGCACGCCACCAAGGACCTGCGCGAGGCCATCGACCGCGGCGAGTTCCCCGAGTGGGAGCTGCTGGTCCAGATCATGACCGACGAGGAACACCCCGAGCTGGAGTTCGACCCGCTGGACGACACCAAGGTCTGGCCCGAGGACCGGTTCCCGGCCCGGCCCGTCGGCAAGATGGTGCTCAACCGCAACGTCGAGAACAACTTCGCCGAGAACGAGCAGATCTCCTTCGGCACCGGCGTCCTGGTCGACGGGCTGGACTTCTCCGACGACAAGATGCTGGTCGGCCGGACCTTCTCCTACAGCGACACCCAGCGCTACCGGGTCGGCCCCAACTACCTGCAGCTCCCGGTCAACCAGGCCAAGAACGCCGACGTGCGCACCAACCAGCGCGACGGCCTGATGACCTACCACGTGGACGGCCGGGGAGAGAACCCGCACGTCAACTACGAGCCCTCGATCACCGGCGGGCTGCGCGAGGCGCAGTACCCCACGCACGACGAGCAGGGGCCGGCGATCACCGGGCGGCTCACCCGCAAGCGCATCCCCCGGACCAACGACTACCTGCAGGCGGGCCAGCGCTTCCGGCTGATGGAGCAGTGGGAGCGCGACGACCTCGTGCTCAACTTCGTCACGCTCCTGTCGCAGTGCGACCGCCCCGTCCAGGAGCGCATGGTCTGGCACTTCCTGCTGGTGGAGGACGAGCTCGGGCTGCGGGTCGGCGAGGGGCTCGGCATCGGGCCCGAGGACGTCGCCTACCTGGAGCCGCTGGCGGGCCAGGACCTCACCGACGAGGACCGCGAGCGGTTGTCCCGGCTCGGCAAGAACGGGCCGCGCGACGTCACCGGCCTGAGCATGACCCACTGCGTGCCCGACGAGCGCGCCGCGACGGTCTAGAGGACCTCCGGAAGGTCCCGTGGCCCGGCCCCGCATCGCCCGACGCGGGGCCGGGCCCTCGACCCCGGAGTCCTGGCGGCGGAGGCGCGGAAGAACCAGGAGAACGACCACCGGCCTTGACGGGAAGCGGTTCCCCGGAAAACGTTGATTCAACCGGGCCTTGCGGGGCAGTCGGTCCTCCCAGCGCCACTGCCCGGCGGGGAACGGCTCCCCGGCGGCTGCGCCCTGCCCCGTGGCCCTGCCCCGTGACGGGTCGCCGCCGGGATCGGGCGCGCACCGGGCTGGGACGGACGACTCCTGAGGAGGCCCGATGCTCCGCAGCTCGGTGGGACCGGATCGCAGGGCGGCGGTGCGCGCCGCAACGGCACGCGGAGGCCGTGGCCCGGCGGCGGTGACCCTGTCCACCGCGGTGATCACCACCATGATCGCCGCCCTGGCCGCGTGCGGCGGGGTCGGTTCGGGAGGCGGCGGGGAGAGGAGCGGCGGCGGGGCGTCGCTGACCACGATGGGCTTCGGGCTGCCCGACGAGATCGCCACCGTCCGCGTCGACGCCTTCAAGAAGGCCAACCCCGGCATCGCCCTGCAGATCAACGAGGGCCAGTTCGACGAGCAGGCGTTCCTGTCCGCCGTCGCCGCCGGCAGCCCGCCCGACGTCGTCTACCTCGGCCGCGACCGCATCGGCAGCTACGCGGCGCGCGGCGCGATCCAGCCGCTGGACGGCTGCGTCGCCGAGCAGGACGTCCCGGTCGGGGACTTCTACCCGGCCGCGCAGCAGCAGGTGAAGTACGACGGCAAGTGGTACGGCATGCCGGAGTTCTACAACTCGATCGTCCTGGTGGTCGGCGACAAGGCCGCGAAGGACGCCGGGGTCGACCCGGCGGAGATCGACACCTCCGACTGGGAGCGGCTGGCCGAACTGGCGGAGAAGATGACGCGGACCGAGGGCGGGAAGATCGAGCGGTTCGGCTTCTACCCGAAGCTGCCGGAGTTCCTCCCGCTGTGGGCCAAGGCCAACGGCGCCGACATCCTCAGCGCGGACGGCCGCACCTCGCGGCTGGACGACCCGAAGGCCGCCGAGGCGCTCGCCTACGCGCACCGGCTGGTCGAGGCCCAGGGCGGCTGGACGAAGCTCAAGGCCTTCACCGACACCTTCGACTACTTCGGCGAGGGCAACCCGTTCGTCAAGGACCAGATCGGCGCGATGCTGACCGAGCAGTTCGTGGTCACCGCGATGGCCGGGACCACTCCGGACGTGAAGATCACCGTGCTGCCGTTCAAGGACCGGCAGGGCAACCCGGTCAACAACGTGGGCGGCAACGCCTGGGTCGTCCCCAAGGGGGCGAAGAACCCCGACGCCGCGTGCGCCTGGATCAAGACCATGACCGCGGCCGACACCTGGATCGCGGCGGCGCGGGCCCGCGCCGCCAAACGCGCCCAGGAGGGCAAGGCCTACACCGGCACCTACACCGGCAACGCCAAGGCCGACGAGGTGATCTTCTCCGAGATCGTGAAGCCGAGCGGGAAGAAGCCGTTCGACGACGCGGTCAAGGTGATCCGCTCGGTTCAGGAGGCCGGGTTCGTGGTGCCGCAGTCGGCGGCGGCGGCGGCCGAGTTCAAGAAGGCGTGGGAGGACGCGGCGACCCGGGTGCTGCAGGGGGAGCAGCAGCCCGCCGACGCCCTGGAACGGGCGCACACGGAGGCGCAGAAGGCCATCGACGAGGCGACCTCGTGAGCGAGCGGAGCGGGCGGGCCGACGGGCACGGCGGCGTCGTGAACGCGGCCGCCGGAGGAGGGCGCGTGCGCGGCCGGCCGTACGGCGGCGCCGGGGGAGGAGCGCCGGCGGGAACCGGAGGGCTCCGGTGAGGCGGCTGCGCCCGGAGACCCGGTGGGCGTACGTCTTCCTGCTGCCCTGGCTGATCGGCCTGGTGGTCTTCCAAGCAGGGCCGATGCTCGCCAGCCTGGTCCTGTCGTTCACCCGCTACGACCTCATCGGCGCGCCGGAGTTCGCCGGGACGGCCAACTACGCGCGGATGCTGGAGGACCCCAGGGTCTCCCGGGCGATCGGCAACACCGTCGTCTACACGCTCCTGCACGTGCCGCTGGCCATCGCCTTCGCGCTCGCCCTGGCGCTGGTGCTGAACCGGGTCACCGGCCGCGCCGCCGGGGCGTTCCGGACGATCTTCTACCTGCCGTCCATGACCCCGTACGTCGCCGTCGGCGTGCTCTTCCTGTTCCTGCTCAACGGGCAGGCGGGGATGGTCAACCAGTTCCTGGCGCTGTTCGGGATCGAGGGTCCGCAGTGGACCACCGACCCCGACTGGATCCTGATGGGCATCGTGCTGATGTCGCTGTGGAACCTGGGCTCGACGACGATCATCCTCTTCGCGGCGCTGCGCAACGTGCCGCGCGAGCTGAGCGAGGCCGCCATGATCGACGGAGCGGGGACGTGGCAGCGCTTCCGCGCGGTGACCCTGCCGATGATCAGTTCGGCGCTCTTCTTCGTGGTGATCATCAACACGATCGCCTCGCTGCAGATGTTCGACCAGGTGTACACGATGTTCTTCGGCAACCAGGTCGCCCAGCAGTCGTACGGCGACGCGGCCCTGTTCTACGTCGTGTACCTCTTCCAGCAGGCCTTCCAGTTCCTGCACATGGGATACGCCTCGGCGCTGGCGTGGGTGCTGTTCCTGGTGATCGCGGCCATCACGCTGGTGCAGGTGAAGGTCGGCAACCGGCTGGTCTACTACGAGGCAGAGGAGCACGCCGGATGACGGCGGCGGAGCCGGTCCGGGCGCCGGGCCGGGCCGGGCCCGCCCGGGCGGCGGCGCCCGCGCCCGACCCCGCGGGCCGGGGCACCCGGAAGGTCTTCTTCCTGACCGTCCTGGCCGCCGCGTCGGTGATCTTCCTGTACCCGTTCGTCTGGCTCGTCGTCGCCTCGCTCAAACCCCGCGACCGGACCTTCTCCGACCCGTTCCTGCCCTGGCCGGTGCCGTTCCGGCCGGAGAACTACGCGGCGGTCTGGGACGCGGCGCCCATGCTCGCCTGGCTGGTCAACACGGTGGTCGTCGGCGTCGCGGCCGCGCTGGCGGTCACCCTGTCCAGCGCCTTCGTCGCCTTCGGCTTCGCCTACTTCCGCTTCCCCGGCCGGAACCTGATCTTCGGCAGCGTGCTGGCCACGATGATGCTGCCCGCCGCGGTCACCCTGGTGCCGACCTTCCTCATCTGGAACGCGGCGGGGCTGACCGGCACCCAGGTGCCGCTCTGGGCGGGCAACCTGTTCGGCTCGGCGTTCTACATCTTCCTGCTCCGGCAGTTCCTGCTCGGCGTGCCCCGCTACGTCTTCGAGGCGGCCCGCGTCGACGGCGCGTCGTATCTCGACCTGTTCCGGCGGATCGCGCTCCCGCTCTCCCGGCCCGCACTGATCATCGCCTTCGTCTTCGAGCTCAAGGCGAGCTGGTTCGACCTGATGAAGCCGCTGATCTATCTCCAGGACCCGGCGCTCTACACGCTGCCCCGAGGGCTGAAGGCGGTCGTCGACCAGTTCTACCAGGGCGGCGACCCCAAGTGGGAGATCGTCCTGGCGGCGAGCGTGGTCACCACGCTCCCGCTGGTCGTCGTCTTCTTCCTCGGGCAGCGCTACTTCGTCCAAGGCATCGCCACCACCGGCCGCCGCTGACCGGCCCGCGCCGGTCGGCCGCCGCGGCGGCGGGGAGGGTGCGGGGCGCGGGGGACACGGCGAAACGGTGGGGGCCGTCCTCCTCGGGAGAGGAGGACGGCCCCCACCGTTGGTCGCACGCCCCGCGCGGGGCGCGCGGCGGGTCAGTCGCTGCTGATCGCGTCGAGCAGGTCCCCGACCGGCCGGTCCGGCAGCGCCCGGGCCACGTCGGCCAGGGCCACGATCCCGACCAACTTGTGGCCGTCGATCACCGGGAGCCTGCGCACCCGGTGCGAGGCCATCGTCCGGAGGATCTCCGCGGCGTCGTCGTCGGCGCCGATGGTCACGGCCTTGCCCTGGGCCAGCTCGCCGGCCAGGCAGGATCCGGGGTCCTTGCCCTCGGCGAGCACCTTCACCACGATGTCGCGGTCGGTCAGCACACCCTTGAGCCGGTCGTCGGTTCCGCAGATGGGCAGGGAACCCACCCCTAGGCGCGCCATCTTCCTGGCGGCGTCGAGAACCGTCTCGTCGGCGTTCACGCACTCCGCGTTCGGCGTCATGATGTCGCGTGCGGTCGGCATTCTCGCTCCTCTCGGTGGTTGCGGACTTCTGCGGCTGCCCGCCGCGGGCCCGACGAAACCCGCCGGAGCGGGAGGACCCGGGCCGCGGGGCCGGGGTTCCACGGCTGAACTGCGCGTACGGCCCGCGGAATTCCGCGCCCGACGGGAGATCGTTTGCCGGACGGCGCCAGGGGTAACGTCCTGCGGTGTCTGAGATATCGCGATTACGACGTTATGTTCCGGAGCGTCAGGACCTCCGGGTCCGCTGGCGGCTCTCGGTGACGGAGTTCCTCTTCACGCCCCTGCTCATGGTCCTCGGCTCCGTCGCGCTCGCCGCCGGAGCCGTTCTCGTGGACATGTCCTCACCGGACTGGCCCGGTGAGGTCCGGGGCCTCTTCCTGCGCCTGTTCCCGCACGACAACCTCGTCAGCATGCTGCGGGTGGTCGCGACCGGACTGGTGACGGTGACCACGCTCACGCTCTCGGCGCTGCTGGTGGCGATCTCGCACACCGCCACGACCGTCGCGCCCGTCGTGTTCGACCAGTTCCTGCGGCGCAGGGCCAACCAGGCGTACCTGGGCTACGTCGCCGGCTGCGCCACCTACACCTACCTCGTCATGGCCGTCATGCGGCCCGAGTGGGCCGGGGTCGGAGCGCTGCTGGCGCTCGCCCTGGCCGCCGCGGCGCTGGTCCTGCTGGTGTTCATGGGCTACGTCATGATCGACCAGATGCGCCCGACCTCCGTGGTGCGCTCGATCCAGGACCTCGCCTTCAAGGCCAGGCTCCGCCAGCTCCCCCTGCTCGCCCGCTCCCGGGCCCGGCCGCTCCTCGACGGCGAGCCCGTCCCGGTGACCACCCGGGCGACCGGCTACGTGGTCGACATCAGCACGGCCCGGCTGGCCAAGCTGCTCGCCCCCACCGGGGACGCCGTCGAGGTCGCCTTCCAGGTGCGGATCGGCGACCTGCTCGCCTACGGCGACACCGTCGCCCGGATCCGCGGCGGCAGCGAGGCGCAGCGCCGTACGGTCGCCGACAACGTGCTCGACTGCGTCACGATCGACCGGGTCCGCAACGCAGACGTCGACCCCGACCACGCCGTCGAGCAGCTGGGCAACGTCGCCTGGGCGGCCACCTCCACCCGGCAGAACCCGGACGTCGCACTCGCCTCCGTCGGCGCGCTGCGCGACCTGTCGGCCCGCTGCGCCGCCGCCGGGATCCCGGACGCGCAGGCGTACGGCGGGCCGCTGCCGGTGGTCTACGACGACGCCATGCAGCGGCGGATCGTGGCGGCCCTGGTCGACCTGGTGGTGGTCAGCACCTCCTCCCGGCAGCACCAGACCTGCGCCGTGGCGCTGTCCACCCTCGCCGAGATCCTGCCCCAGCTGGGGGAGCGGGACCGGGACGTCGCGGTCAGGAGCCTGCAGCGGGCGCTCCCGGCGACCCTGTCGCACGTGGCCAGCGTGGAGATGGGCCGCGGGCTGGCCAAGCTGCGGGCCGCGTTCGACACGATCGGCCGCGAGGACATGGCCGACCAGGTCCGCGACATGGGCCCCCGGCTGGTCAGGGAGAACGGCCTCGACGACGGCGACCTCATCGACCACCTCGACGACTACGACATCACCGGCCCGCGGCCGTTCCGGTACCGCTGACCGCGGGGCGCGGCGGGTCCGAGGGGATCCGGCGCCTCCTCCGTGCGGCGCCGTACGGCCTATCCCTCGACGTCGGTGGCGCCGTGCGGCGCGCCGACCGGCTTGGACTCGGGGGAGCCCCGCTGGCGCAGGTAGACGGAGAGCACCACCATCGACAGCACCGCGAGGAACTCCGACTGCCAGTTCTGCAGGGTGCGGTTCCAGAAGTCGGCCGAGACGACGTACTCCCCCCAGCCCAGCGGATCCTGGAGCCGGGCGAGCTGCTGGGAGTTGTGGGCGGCCCGGCCGGCGACCGACTGGGCCAGCCACGAGAGCAGGAAGACGAGCCCCATCACCGCGCCGAGGGAGTTGCCGTACAGCTTCTGCCGGAGGCCGGCCGTCCTGGCCCACGCCGGGCTGTCCGGGCCGGCGTACCGCCCGACCTGCTGCTTCTCGTCGCTCTCCGGCCCCTCGTCGCCGGGTTTCTTCGACTCCGGGGAGCCGCGCTGCACCCACCAGACCGTGGCCATGATGAAGAGCAGGAACTGCAGGTACTCCGACTGCCAGTTCTCCGCGACGTCGACGGCGAACTCCGAGGACGTGACGTACTCCGGCCAGGAGACCGCGGCCCCGCCCTCGGCGCGCTGCCGATCGTTGTAGGCGGAGTTGCCCGCCACCGACTGGCCGGTCAGCGCGAGCACGAACAGGAGCAGGAAGAACAGGCTGAGCGCGTTGTCCTTGAGGAAGCGTCGCACGGGCGTCCCCTAACGGTCGATCAGGCCGACGGCGAGCAGGTAGACCAGGCCGGCCGAGATGATGACGAGGGTCGTGACGAACATCAGGCGCATCTTCAGCCCTCCACCTCGCAGTCGTACGGCAGGTCGCCGCGGGGCCGGCAACCCGCCCCGCGCACCAGCCAGCCCTGCGCGAAGCGGTGCAGGAAGACGGTGTCGCGCGCCAGCCGCACCTGGGCCTCGTCCCCCCAGACCTGGGCACCCGTCACCTCGCCGCCGGGCAGGCCGAGCGCCAGGACGGCCTGCCCGCACGTACCGTCTCCGGTCCGGAGGCTCTCGGCGGCCTCGGGGGTCAGCAGCGCGCAGGCCCGCTCGCCCTGCCCGCCCGCCACCGCGGCGTAGAACCGCTCCGCGGCCTGCCGCGCGGCCGTCTCACCGGTGGACGAGCACCCGGCCGACCCCGTGGCCAGAGCGGTCAGGGCCGCTGCGGCGGCGAGCGTGGTTCGCGTGGTCATCAGCCCCTCCTGCCCCACCGGCCGCGAAAGTCACGCCGGCAGGTCGTCCAGGACGGCCGGATGCTCCCGGGTGACCGCGGAGACCCCGCCGGACCCGGTGGCCTCGGCGATCAGGCGGTCCCAGTCGGCCAGGAACCGGCCCAGGCCGTAGCGGGCCAGGGCGGCGGCGCGGGCGGTCCTGCCGACCTGGCGGGCCAGCTCGGGCTCGCCGACGAAGGCGTCCAGGGCGGCGGTGAGCACGGAGACGCGGGTCGAGACCACGCCCGCCTCCGGCGGCACCGCCTCCACCGCCTCGGTGGCGGCCAGCGCCACCACCGGCATGCCGAGCATCATGGCCTCGATCAGGGACAGGCCGAGCGAGGTCCACCGGTAGGGGTGCAGGTAGACGCGGCGCCTGGCCAGTTCGGCGTGCATCGCCGCCTGCGGCAGGTCCTCGAAGACGCCCAGCGGGATGCCGAGGTGGTCCGGCAGGCCGGTGACCTTCATGCCGAAGACGTCCAGCGGCGCCTCCTCGGCGAACTGCGGCAGCAGGTCGGCGCCGGCGACCCGCTCGCGCCGGACCGGCTCGTTGACCACGACGCCCGCCCGGGGCAGCTCGCCGGTGTAGAGGTGGCCGGGGTCGACGACGCCGTGCTCGATCACGCGGGTGGGGGCCCGGCCGCAGTCCCAGAACAGGCGGTTGAAGTGGGTCACGTGGACCACGGGGACGTCGGCGCGCTCGGCCAGCGGGTGCAGGGTGGCCGGGACGTCCCCCTTGGGGGTGTTGTGCTCGACGTAGACGGCCGGCACGTCCCGGCCTGGGCGGCGGCCCAGCCACTCGGCGGCCAGGTCGAGCTCGTGCGGGCGCTGCAGGACGACCAGGTCCACGTCCTCGTCGCGGAGCCGGTCGGCGGGCACCTCGCGGGCGGCCTCCGGCCAGGGGTAGGTCCGCGCCCGGCCGCGTCCGTCGGGACCCCGGTCAGGGGTGGCGGGGACCAGGTAGTCGTGGGCGCCGTGCACGAACGACGTGGTCCACGAGCCGTGCACGTGCCAGAGCAGGATCCTCACCGCGCCACCTCCGCCGTCTCTACGGTCTCCGCCGTCTCCGCTGCGCCGGTCGCGCCCGCCGTGCCGCGGGGCTCCGACGCCTCGCGGGGCTCCGCCGTCCCGCCGAGGGCCAGGGAGACCGCGGCGGCGAGGTCGGCGGCGACCTCCCCGGCGGCGGCGACCTCCCCGGGCAGTGTCACCTCCGTCGGCACCAGGATGCCCCGCGCCCCGGCGGCGCGGGCGGCCTCGACGTCCCTGCCGATGTCGCCGATCACCACGCAGTCGCGGGCGTCCACGCCGAGCGCCGCCGCCGCCTGCAGGACCAGCCCGGGGGCGGGCTTGCGGCACGCGCACCCGTCGGCGTCGTCGTGCGGGCAGACCGCCCACACGTCGAACGGGCCGAGCAGCTCCTCGACGCGGGCGTTCACCGCCGCCAGCTCGCCGGCCCCGATCAGGCCCCTGGCGACGCCGGACTGGTTGCTCACCACCCCGACCGGCACGCCCGCGCGGCGGATCCGGTCCACCGCGGCGCGACCGCCCGGAATGGCTTCGACCATTTCCGGATCATTGTTGTAAGGGACGTCGTAAATAAGGGTTCCGTCGCGGTCGAATAGCACGGCGGCGGGTCGTCTCCTGTGCGGCACCGGCACCTCCGGAGGGATTGTTCGTCAACCTAATCCGCTACCCGGACGTCCGGAGGTTAACCCCAAAAAAACTACTTACAGTGACAAATTGCAGCTTGCAGGCCTCCTAGCTGCACTTCTACCAGAGGGAAGTGTTTGAGAAGCGCTTCTCTCGGTAGTGGTTAGGCATCAGCGGGAGGCGAGTCCATGAATTTTCTGGGGTTAAACGCGATCTTTCATGACCCGGCAGCGGCCCTTGTGGTCGACGGTGAAGTGGTGGCGGCCGCCGAAGAGGAAAGGTTCAGCCGCCGCAAGCACGGAAAACGTCCCGTCCCCTTCTCGTCCTGGGAGCTCCCCGAGCAGGCCGCCGCGTGGTGCCTGCGGCAGGCGGGCCTGCGGCCCGAGGACCTCGACGCGGTCGCCTACTCCTACGACCCGGCGCTCGTGCGCCCCGGGCAGCAGGGCCTGGACGAGCGCTGGGAGGACCTGCGCACCACCTACGCCCACCGGGCCCCGGCCTTCCTGGCCACCGCCCTGCCCGGCCTCGACCCCGCCCAGGTCCGCTACGTGCCCCACCACGTCGCGCACGCCGCCTCGGCCGGGCTGGCCGCGCCGTACCGGGACTCGGCGGTGCTGGTCTGCGACGGCCGCGGCGAGGCGGTCTCCCACCTGGCCGGTCGCTACACCGGCGGCGAGCTGACCGTCCTGGCCACCCAGGAGCTGCCGCACTCCCTCGGGCTGATGTACGAGGAGGTCACCGAGCACCTGGGCTTCCTGCGCTCCAGCGACGAGTACAAGGTCATGGCGCTGGCCTCCTACGGCGAGCCCCGCTTCCTGGGGGAGCTGCGCGAGCTGATCCACGCCACCGGCGACGGCGGCTTCCGCGTCGGCCCGATCGACTGGGGCGGCTACGCCAAGGCCCTCGACAGGGGCGAGGAGTGGTCGGCCGACCACGCCGACCTCGCCGCCAGCGTGCAGAAACGGCTGGAGGAGGTCCTGCTCGACCTGGCCCGCTGGCTGCACGAGCGCACCGGCGAGCGGTGCCTGACCATGGCCGGGGGCGTGGCCCTCAACTGCGTGGCCAACACCCGGCTGCTGGCCGAGGGCCCCTTCGAGGAGCTCTGGGTGCAGCCCGCCGCCGGAGACGCCGGCACCGCGCTCGGCGGGGCGCTGCACCTGGCCCAGGCGGCCGGGGAGCCGGCCGCGCCGATGCCCGGCGCCGACCTCGGCCGGGGCTGGACCGACGAGGAGCTGGCGAGCTGGCTGCAGACGGCGCGGGTGCCCTACGAGCGCCCCGCCGACCTGGCCGCCGCGGTCGCCGCCGAGCTGGCCGCCGACCGGATCGTCGCGTGGTTCCAGGGGCGCAGCGAGTACGGCCCGCGCGCGCTCGGCCGCCGCTCCCTGCTGGCCCACCCCGGACGGGCCGCCAACACCGAGCGGCTCAACGACGTCAAGGGCCGCGAGCAGTTCCGCCCGATCGCCCCGATGGTGCTCGCCGAGCGCGCAGGGGAGATCTTCGAGCGCGGGCCGGTGCCCAGCCCCTACATGCTCTTCGTCCACGACGTGCGGCCCGAGTGGCGCGAGCGCATCCCGGCCGTCGTGCACGTCGACGGCACCGCCCGCATCCAGACGGTGGAGCGGGCCGACGACCCGCTGATGGCCAGGACGCTGGAGGAGTTCGAGGCCAGGACCGGGATCCCGGTGGTGGTCAACACCAGCCTCAACACGGCCGGGCGGCCCATGGTCGACGACCCCCGCGACGCGCTGGAGTGCTTCGGCTCCGCGCCGGTGGACCTGCTCGTGCTCGGCCCGTACCTGGTCCGGCGGGGGCAGGTGTTCGCATCATGATCACCGTGGTCATCCCGACGATCGGCAGGCCCACCCTCGCCGCGACCCTCGCCGCGCTGGACCCGCGGACCGAGGTCATCGTGGTCGACGACCGCCCCGACGAGATCATCGATCCCCTGCCCGAGCCTCCGGCGGGCGGACCGCCGCCGGCCGGGGCCGCGTCCGTGCCCTCCGACCACGACGTCCTGGGCGCGCTGCGCGCCGGGGGCGGCCGGGTCCGGGTGCTGCGCTCCGGCGGACGGGGGCCCGCCGCCGCCAGGAACACCGGCTGGCGCGCGGCCGGCACGCCGTGGGTGGTGTTCCTCGACGACGACGTGGTCCCCGAGCCCGGCTGGGACAAGGCGGTCCGCGCCGACCTGGAGGACCTCCCCGCCGACGTGGGCGGGAGCCAGGGGCGCATCGAGGTCCCCCTGCCGGCGGACCGCAGGCCCACCGACGCCGAGCGCAACACCGCGGGCCTGGCGACCGCCGAGTGGATCACCGCGGACATGGCCTACCGGCGGGCCGCGCTGGAGCGGACCGGCGGGTTCGACGAGCGCTTCCCCCGCGCCTACCGGGAGGACGCCGACCTGGCGCTGCGGGTGCGGGCGGCGGGCTACCGGCTGGTGCGCGGCGAGCGCACCACCAGGCACCCGGTCCGCGACGACGGGTTCTGGGCCAGCGTGCGCTTCCAGCGCGGCAACGCCGACGACGCGCTGATGCGGCGCGTGCACGGTCCCGCCTGGCGGGCCGCGCTCGGCGGCGCGCCGGGACGGCTGCGCAGGCACGCCCTCGTCACCGGCGCGGGCCTGCTCGCGGTCGGCGCGGGACTGGCGGGCCGCAGGGGCGCGGCCGCGGCGGCGGGAGCGGTGTGGGCGCTGCTCACCGCGGAGTTCGCCTGGGCGCGCATCGCCCCGGGGCCGCGCACGGCGGAGGAGATCCGGCGGATGGCGGTCACGAGCGTGGCCATCCCTCCGGCGGCCTGCGCGCACCGCCTCCGGGGCGAGATCCGGGTCCGCCGGTGACGGCTCCTGCGAAGGGCCCCGCGGCGGGCGGTACGGCGGGACCCGCGGGAACGGTGCTCGTGGCGCGCGTCGACAACGCCGGCGACGTCCTGCTGGCCGGTCCGGCGATCCGGGCGGTCGCCGCCGGGGCGCGCGAGGTCGTCCTGCTGGCAGGCCCGCACGGCCGGGCCGCGGGAGAGCTGCTGCCCGGCGTCTCCCGGGTGATCGAGTGGCGCACCCCGTGGATCGACCCAGAGCCGCAGCCGGTGACCGGCCCGCACACCGCGCGGCTGATCAGGACCGTCCGCCGGGCGGCCCCCGAGCACGCCCTGATCCTGACCTCCTTCCACCAGTCCCCGCTCCCGCTGGCGCTGCTGCTCCGGCTCGCCGGAGTGCCCAGGATCTCCGCGATCAGCACCGACTACCCCGGCTCCCTGCTCGACCTGAGGCGGGTCGTCGACGAGGACGCGGACGTGCCCGAGGCCGAGCGCATGCTCGGCCTGGCCCGGGCGGCGGGGTTCGAGCTGCCGCCCGGCGACGACGGCGGGCTCGCCGTGCGCCGCCCGCTCCCGGAGGTCCGGCACCTGGCCGGGCCGCCCGGCTACGTGGCCGTGCACCCCGGTGTCTCGGCGCCCGCGCGGGCCTGGCCGGCCGAGAGCTGGTCCGGCCTGGTCCGGCGCCTCTCCGCCGCGGGGTGGCGGGTCGTGGTGACCGGCAGCCCCGGCGAGAGCGGGCTCACCGCGCGGATCGCCGGGTCCGCCCGCACCGGTCCGCCCGCCGGCGGGCCGCGGATCCAGGCGGGGGCGGCGGGCGGGGAGCCCGGGACCGTCGTCGACCTGGGAGGGCTGACCACCTTCGCCGAACTCGCGGCGGTGCTCGCCGGGGCGAGCGTCGCCGTGGCGGCCAACACCGGTCCCGCGCACCTGGCGGCGGCGGTCGGCACCCCGGTCGTCAGCCTGTTCGCACCCGTCGTCCCGGCCGCCCGCTGGGCGCCGTACGGCGTCTCCTCCGCGGTCCTGGGGGACCAGGACGCCCCCTGCCGGGGCACCAGGGCCAGGACCTGCCCGGTCCCCGGCCATCCCTGCCTGTCGTCCGTGCCGGAGGAGCAGGTCGCCGAGGCCGTCCGCCGCCTGGCCGTACGGCAGGAGGCAGTCGTATGAGGCCGAAGGAGGCAGTCGTATGAGGATCGCTCTCATATCCGAGCACGCCAATCCGCTGGCCGCCATCGGCGGAGTCGACGCCGGCGGGCAGAACGTCCACGTCGCCGCCCTGGCGGCCGCCCTGGCCGACCGGGGGCACGAGGTCGTCGTGTACACCCGGCGGGACCGCCAGGACGTGCCGGGGACGGTCCCGCTCCATCCCGGGGTGACCGTCGAGCACGTCCCGGCCGGGCCGCCCGTGCCCGTGCCCAAGGACATGCTGCTGCCGTACATGCCCGCCTTCGCCGGCCACCTGCGGCGGTGCTGGGCCCGGTGGCGGCCCGACGTGGCGCACGCCCACTTCTGGATGAGCGGCCTGGCCGCACTGGAGGCCGCCCGGGGCCTCGGGACCCCGGTCCTGCAGACCTTCCACGCCCTCGGCACGGTCAAGCGCCGCTGGCAGGGGACGGCGGACACCAGCCCGCCCGAGCGGATCGCCCTGGAGGCGGAGATCGGGCAGCGGGCGCGGGGCGTCGTGGCCACGTGCGGCGACGAGGTGAACGAGCTGCTGGCGATGGGCGTGCCCGGCGAGCGCGTCGCGGTCGTGCCGTGCGGCGTCGACCTGACCCGGTTCCGACCCGGCGGCCCCGTCGCCCCGCGCGGGCGGCGGCCCCGCATCCTCAGCATCGGCCGCATGGTCCCCCGCAAGGGGGTCGGCACCGTCGTCGAGGCCCTGCGCCACCTGCCCGACGCCGAACTGGTGATCGCCGGGGGCGCGCCGGACGACGAGGAGGCCCGGCGGCTGGCCCGCCTGGCCGCGGCGCACGGCATCGCCGACCGGGTGCACCTGGTCGGCAGCGTCGGCCGCGCCGATGTCCCCGCCCTGCTGCGCTCGGCCGCCGCGGTGGTCAGCGTGCCCTGGTACGAGCCCTTCGGAATCGTGCCGCTGGAGGCCATGGCCTGCGGGGTGCCCGTGGTCGCCTCCGCCGTCGGCGGCCACCTCGACACCGTGGCGGGCTGCGGGACCCTGGTCCCGCCCCGCCGCCCCCGCGCCCTCGCCCGGGCGCTGCGCGACCTGCTGGACCATCCGGAGCAGCGGGCGGCCATCGGGCGGGCCGGTGAGCGCCGCGCCCGGTCCCGGTACGGCTGGCCCCGGATCGCCGAACGGACCGAAGCCGTCTACCTCGATGTGATCGCCGGTCAACGGAATCCCGACCAGAACCGGATCGCCGCAACGGCAGGAGGCTGAACCATGCACCCACACCTGTCACGCCTGAGCACCGCGCTCGCCGCGGTGGACGCCGAAACTCCGACGATCTCCGTATGGGGCCGCAAGCTCGCCGCGGTGCTCACCGGCGGCGGAAGGCTCCTGGCCTGCGGGAACGGCGGTTCGGCCGCCGAAGCCCAGCACCTGACCGCCGAGCTGGTCGGCCGCTTCCGCGACGACCGCCGGCCGTACGCGGCGATCCCGCTGCACGCCGACACCTCCGCCGTCTCCGCGATCGGCAACGACTTCGGCGCGGAGGAGGTGTACGCCCGCCAGGTGCGGGCGCACGGCCGCCCCGGTGACGTCCTGCTCTGCCTGTCCACCAGCGGGACCAGCCCGAACGTCCTGGCCGCCGCCCTCGCCGCCCGCGAGAGCGGCCTCACGACCTGGGCGCTGACCGGCCCGGTGCCCAACCCCCTCGCCGAGCTCTGCGACGACGCCTTCGCGGTCGCCGCCGCGGACACCGCGACCGTGCAGGAGGTGCACCTCGCCGTGATCCACATGCTCTGCGCCGCGATGGAGGAGGCGTGCGGGGAGGCGGAGGAGACGTGCGAGGACCTGCTGGAGGAGGCGTGCGGATGAGCCCAGGACCGCTCGTCGTCGTCGGCGACAGCCTGCTCGACGTGGACGTCGAGGGCGAGGCGGAGCGGCTCTGCCCGGACGCGCCCGTGCCCGTCGTGGCGGGGACCCGCGAGCGCCGGCGTCCCGGCGGCGCGGGACTCGCCGCCCTGCTCGCGGCCGGCGAGGGGACCGAGGTCGTCCTGGTCACCGCGGCCGGCGACGACGAGTCCGGCCGGATCCTGCAGGAGATGCTCGCCGGTTCGGTGGAGACCGTACGGCTCCCGCTGAGCGGCGGCACCGTGACCAAGACCCGGATCCGGGCGCGCGGCCAGACGCTGCTCCGGGTCGACACCGGAGAGGGCAGGGCCGAGCGCGGCGGGCCCGGGGGCCGCGGGCGCGCGCCGGAACTGCGCAGGGCCGCCGAGGCGATCAGGGACGCGGGGGCGGTCCTGGTCTCCGACTACGGGCTCGGGACCGCGGAGGTCCTGCGGGAGGCGCTGGCCGAGGCCACCGGGCCGCTGGTCTGGGACCCGCACCCGCGCGGGCTCACCCCGCTCCCCGGCTGCGCGCTCGTCACGCCGAGCGAGGCCGAGGCCCGGCTGCTGTGCGCGGGGCCGTACGGCTCGCCCGAGCAGGCGGCCCGGGGCCTGGCCCGCGACCTGGACGCCGAGGCGGTCGCCGTCACGCTGGGCGCCCGCGGCGCCGGAGTGGCGCGGCGGGGCGGCCGGTTCACCCTGGTGCCCCCGCCCTTCCCCGTGGCGGGGGGCGACGCCTGCGGGGCCGGCGACCGGTTCGCCGGGACGGCCGCGCTGGCGCTGCGCGACGGCTCCTCGGCGGAGGAGGCCGTGGAGGCGGCGGTCGGCCATGCCACCCGCTTCGTGGAGAGCGGGGGAGCGGCCCGCGTGGGCTCGCCCGCCCCCGCCGGCCGGTTCGCCGGATCCGGCGCGGACGGCCGGTCCGCCGCCCGGGACCGGGGCGGGCGGCTCTTCGGCCCGGAGCTGGGCGACCGCCCGCGCACGCCCCGGGAGACCGCCGAGCTCGTCCGGGCCCGCGGCGGCAGACTGGTGGCCACCGGCGGCTGCTTCGACCTGCTGCACGCCGGCCACGTCAGCCTGCTCCGCCGGGCGCGGGCCCTGGGCGACGCGCTGATCGTCTGCGTCAACTCCGACGAGTCCGTCCGCCGCCTCAAGGGCCCGGGCCGCCCCGTGGTGGCGGAGGAGGACCGGGTCGAGGTGCTGCGCGCGCTGGAGTGCGTCGACGCCGTCGTGGTCTTCGGCGAGAGCACCCCCACCTCGCTGATCGAGCGCATGCGGCCCGACGTGTGGGTCAAGGGCGGCGACTACGCCGAGTCCGACCTGCCGGAGGCCGAGGCGGTGCGCCGCGCCGGCGGCGAGACCGTGATCCTGCCGCTGGTCCCCGGCCAGTCCACCACCAGCCTGATCGCCGCCGCCCGGGCGGCGCTGTGAAGACCGCCGCCGCCCGGGCGGCGCTGTGAGACCGGAGGAACGACCATGGTCGGGAACATTCTGATCACCGGTGGCGCGTCCGGCCTCGGCCGGGCCACCGCCGAGGCCGTGGCGAAGGCGGGCGGGCGGCCGCTGGTCGTCGACGTCGCCGCACCCGATTACGAGGTGGACCACGTGATCGCCGACGTGTCCGACCGCGCCCAGGCCGAGCGGGCCGTCACCGGGCTGGCGGAGCGGGCCGGAGGGCTGGACGGCGTCGTCACGGCCGCGGGCATCGACGCCTGCGGGCGCCTGGCCGACGTGCCCGCCGACCGGTGGGAGCGGGTGGTCCAGGTCAACCTGTTCGGCACCGCCTCGGTGGTCCGCGCGGCCCTGCCGTACCTGACCGCCTCCCGGGGGAGGATCGTGACCTGCGCATCCACCCTCGGGCTGCGGGCGGTGAGCGACGCCACCGCCTACTGCGCCTCCAAGTTCGGCGTCGTCGGCTTCACCAGGGCGCTCGCGGCCGAGCTGGCCGGTCAGGTGGGGGTGACCCTGCTGGTCCCGGGCGGTATGCGGACCCACTTCTTCGACGACCGCGACGAGCAGTACAGACCGGGCCCCGACGCCCTGCTCAACCGGCCGGAGGACGTGGCCGCGACCGTCGTGTTCGCCCTCGGCCAGCCCGCCGGCTGCGAGATCAGGGAACTGCTCGTCTGCCACTCCACGGAGACGTCGTGGCCGTGACCGGCACCGTGGTCGGCACTGTGACCGGCACCGCGGTCGGTGCGGTGGTCCGGGCGGGGTCACCGTGAGCGCCGGAGGGCGCGGCGACGGGCGCCCGGTGCTGCTGGCGCTGCGCGGGCTGGCGCTCGGGGACCTGCTCACCGCGGTGCCCGCGCTGCGGGCGCTGCGCCGGGCGTTCTCCGGGCACCGGGTCGTGCTGGCCGCCCCGGCGGGGCTGGCGGAGCTGCTGCCGATGATCGGCGCCGTCGACGAGCTGCTGGACGTCTCGGGCCCGGGCCCGGTGCCCCTCGCCTCCCCGGACGTCGCGGTCAACCTGCACGGCCGCGGCCCGCAGAGCGTCGAGGCGCTGAGCCGTACCGGACCGGGACGGCTGCTGACCCATGCCCATCCCGCCTTCCCCGGCGTGCCCGGTCCCGCGTGGCGGGACGGGGCGCACGAGGTGCGGCGCTGGTGCGACCTGCTCGGCTGGTACGGCATCCCGGCCGACCCCGCCGACCTGCGCCTGTCCGGCCCCGGCGAGCCCGCCGGGCCGGGCCGGGCCGGGACGGGGCCGGT
This sequence comes from Thiemannella venezuelensis, assembly GCF_014203605.1. Taxonomy (GTDB): domain Bacteria; phylum Actinomycetota; class Actinomycetes; order Streptosporangiales; family Streptosporangiaceae; genus Planomonospora_A; species Planomonospora_A venezuelensis. Next base: position 32,510 of record NZ_JACHJJ010000023.1, read on the forward strand.
CGTGGTCCATCCGGGAGCGGCCTACCCGGCCAGGCGCTGGCCCGCGGCGCGGTTCGCCCTGGTGGCGGCGGGCCTGCGGCGGGCCGGGCACGACGTGGTGATCACGGGCGGCACGGCGGAGCGGGAGCTGGCCCGGCACGTGGCCGCCCTGGCCCGCCTGCCCGGCGAGCACGTGCTGGCCGGGCGCACCGGCCTGCGGGAGCTGGCCGCGCTGGTGGCCCGCGCCCGGCTGGTCGTCTGCGGGGACACCGGCGTGGCCCACCTGGCCAGCGCGTACGGCACGCCGTCCGTGGTGCTGTTCGGGCCGGTCGCGCCCGCCCTCTGGGGCCCGCCGCACGCCGGGCCGCACACCGCCCTGTGGGCGGGGCGGTCAGGGGACCCCCATGGAAGCGAACCCGATCCCGGGCTGCTCAGGATCGACGTACCGGAGGTCCTCGACGCGGCCCTGAACCTGCTGGAGGTGAGCACGCGATGAGCGCACGGCGTGCGGTGGTGACCGGCGGGGCCGGATTCCTTGGCTCCTACCTGTGCGAACGGCTGGTGGCGCGGGGGACGGAGGTGATCTGCATGGACAACTTCCTCACCGGCTCGCCGGACAACGTCGCCCACCTGATGGGCGGGCCGCTGTTCCGGCTCGTCGAGTGCGACCTGACCGGGTTCGTCCACGTGCCCGGCGAGGTCGATCTGGTGCTCCACTTCGCCTCCGCGGCATCCCCTGCCGACTACCTGCGCCATCCGATCGAGACGCTCAAGGTCGGCAGCCTCGGCACGCTGCACGCCCTCGGCCTCGCCCGGGAGAAGGGGGCCCGGTTCGTGCTCGCCTCCACCAGCGAGGTCTACGGCGACCCGCTGGAGCACCCGCAGCGGGAGAGCTACTGGGGGAACGTCAACCCGGTCGGCCCGCGCAGTGTCTACGACGAGGCCAAGCGCTTCGCCGAGTCGCTGACCACGGCCTACCGCAACTCCCACGGGACCGACACGGCGATCGTGCGGATCTTCAACACCTACGGGCCGCGGATGCGCCCGCACGACGGCCGGGCCATCCCCACCTTCATCCGCCAGGCGCTGTCCGGAGAGCCGATCACCGTGACCGGCGACGGCACCCAGACCCGCTCCATCTGCTACGTGACCGACACGGTCGCGGGCGTCCTCGCCCTGGCCGACAGCGACTTCGCGGGCCCGGTCAACATCGGCAACCCGGCGGAGCTGACCATGCTCGCCCTCGCCGAGACCGTCCGGGAGCTGACCGGTTCGTCCTCGCCGATCGAGTTCGTCGAGCGCCCCGCCGACGACCCGGCGGTCCGGCGCCCGGACACCGCGCTGGCCGCCTCCCGGCTCGGCTGGCGGCCGGAGGTGGAGGCCTCCGACGGGCTGCGCCGCACCATCTCCTGGTTCACCGACAAGCTCAGCGAGGAGCCGGAGGCGCTGGCCGGCCGTTAGGACGTGTTCCGCGCAGCGGGAGAATGAACGGGCCAGCGCCGCCGCAGCCGAAGGATGCCGTACATGCCGTCATCAGAGCCGCCGGTGCCGCCGCCGATCAGGGTGGTCCTCGTGGAGGACCACGACATGGTGGCGGAGGCGATCGGCATGGCCCTGGACCGGGCGGACGGCATGGAGGTGGTGGCGAGGTCGAGGTCGATCGCGGCGGCGGTGGCGGACGCGGACCGCTTCCGGCCGGACGTCGTGGTGCTCGACCGCCGGCTGCCGGACGGTGACGGGATCTCGGTCATCGGCCGGTTGGCGGAGGCGGCGCCGGGGGCGCGGATCCTGGTGCTGACCGGCGAGGCCACCGCGTCGGTGGCCGCGCGGGTGGCGGAGGCGGGCGGTGCGGGCCTGGTGCTGAAGTCGTCGGGGCTGCGGGAGCTGGAGGCGGCGGTCCGCGAGGTCGCCGCGGGCCGGGTGGCGTTCGCGCCCGAGCTGATGGCGGGCGTTCTGGAGCGGCTGACCGGGCGGGCGCGGCGCCCGGGAGGGGGGCTGACCGGGCGGGAGAAGGAGGCGCTGTCCATGCTGGCCGAGGGGTTGAGCACCGATCAGGTCGCCGAGCGGCTGGGGGTGGCCCGCAACACCGCCCGCAACCACATCCAGCGGGTGCTGGAGAAGCTGGGAGCCCGTTCGAAGCTGGAGGCCGTGGCGATCGCGCGCCGTGAAGGCCTGGTCGACTGATGCGTCCGCACCATGCCGGCTCATGCATCCGCACCGGGCGGATCGGTGCGGATGCGTCTCGTGGTCGGCGCCGTCCATGCATGACAGTTGAGGGATGGACGGCGCCGACCACGGAGCGTACGAAATCGAGCACCGCCTGACGGAGGAGATGGGAAGCCTCCTGGAGGCGCGGAAGGCCGCCGGTCGCGCCCTGGCCGCGTGCGCCTACGCCGGGCGGCACGAGGACGTGATCCTGGTCGTCTCCGAGCTGGTGACGAACGCGCTGCTCCACGGGGCCGGAGCCCCGGTGCTCCGGGTGATCGGCACCCCGTCGCGGGTGCGGGTCGAGGTCGCCGACGCGGGCGCGCGGCTGCCGCGGCCGCGCGATCCCGGACCGTTCGACGGCTTCGGCCTGAACGTCGTCCAGCGGCTCAGCGCCTGCTGGGGAGTCCGCCGCAGGCGGGCGGGGAAAGCGGTGTGGTGCGAGCTGGCGGCCCGCCCGGACCCCGCCGTGCTCTGAGGCGTGCCCTGTGCCGGGGCCGAACCGCTGTGCGCATGCGCCGTGCGGACGCCACCCGGTCATGCGAAGCTGAGATATGCCCGACGCCGAGTTCTTCGACGAGAGCGGTCGCCCGCGCGGGTTCGGCGGGGTCAGGACCGGATGGAACACCGCGGAGCAGGCGCTGCGCGAGAGCGAGGAGCGCTTCCGGCTGCTGGTCCAGAGCGTCGTCGACTACGCGATCTTCATGCTCGATCCCGCCGGCCGGATCGCCAGCTGGAACGCCGGTGCGCAGCGGATCAAGGGCTACGCGGCCGAGGAGGCCATCGGCAGGCACTTCTCGGTGTTCTACCCGCCGGAGGACGTGGCCTCGGGCAAGCCGGGGCGCGAACTGGAGACCGCCGTCGTCGAAGGGCGGCTGGAGGACGAGGGCTGGCGGGTGCGCAAGGACGGCACCCGGTTCTGGGCGAACGTGGTCATCACCGCGCTGTTCGACGAGAGCGGGCGCCTGCGCGGGTTCGGCAAGGTCACCCGGGACATGACCGAGCGGCGCACCGCCGAACGCGCCCTGGACGAGCGGGGCAGGCTGCTGTCCCACCTGGTCCACGCGCAGGAGCTGGAGCGCCGCCGTATCGCCTGGAACGTGCACGACGACACGATCCAGTCCATGGTCGCGGTCGGAATGCGCCTGCAGCTCATGGCCGACCGGCTGCCCGGAGAGCACGCGGCGGCGATGCGCCGGCTCAACGACGCCGTGGACGCCTCCATCACCCGCCTGCGCGGGCTGACCTTCCGCCTGCACCCGCCGGGCATCGACCGCGGCGGGCTGGTGGAGGGGTTGTCCGGATACCTCGACCAGGTGTCCGGGGAGGCGGGCCTGACCTACGAGCTCCAGCACGACCTGGTCCGCGAGCCGTCGCCCGAGGCCGCGATCATGATCTTCCGGATCTGCCAGGAGGCACTGGTCAACGTCGGCAAGCACGCCCGCGCGAAGGCGGTGACCGTGTCGCTGACATCGGCCGACCACGGCGTGCTGGTACGGGTCGCCGACGACGGCGTCGGCATCGACCGGCCGCTCGACGCGCTGTCCCCGTCCGAGCACTTCGGCCTGATCGACATGCGGGAGCGCGCCGAGACGGCGGGCGGCTGGTGGAGGATACACGGGAGGCCGGGCGCCGGCACGACGGTGGAGTTCTGGGTGCCCGCACTGGCGTACGGCGAGGAGGGCATCCCGCTGTGAGCGCGACGCCCTGGCCGCTGACCGTGCTCATCGGCGACGACGATCCGATGATCCGGGACGTGCTCCGCGAGGTGCTGGAGGCGGAACCGGACCTCGACGTGGTCGCGGTCGCCTGCGACGCCGGCGAGTCGATCCGGCTCGCCGAACGGCACGCGCCGGCCGTCGTCATCCTGGACGTGCGGATGTCGGGCGGCGGGGCCCACGCCGCCAGGGAGATCCTGCGGCGTCTGCCCGGCACCCGGGTCATGGCGTTCTCCGCCTACGGCGACCCCGGTGTCGTGGCCGAGATGAACCGTGCCGGAGTGGTCGAGTACATCCTCAAAGGAGTGCCGAACACCGAGATCGTGGCGGCGGTGCGGCGGCTGGCCGCCCCCGGCTGAGCGGCCCGTCCGCGTCGCCGGGGGCGTCAGGAGCGGCTCAGCCCGGTCTCGTGCGCCTCCTCGCGGGCGCTCACCAGGACGGCGACCCGGTCGACCCCGATCAGCCGGAGGTACGCGCTCTGGCCGGGGGTGGCGACGATCGCCATCCCGTGCGGCCGTGCGGCGGCCACCTGGCCGAGCTGCGCCATCGCGCGCACGCCCATGAACGTCATGCCGGTGATGTCGATGAAGGCGTCCCCGTCGGGAAGCGAGGCGGTCAGCGCCTCCCACGCGGTCTGGTTGGACCAGTCGGCGTCGCCGGAGAGCGCCAGCCCTCGGCCGTCGCCGGCGAGCCGGTGCCGGAAGCGGGCGCCGTTCAGGTCGGCCGGATGCGCCCGGCGGACACGGGTGATCTCGGCAGGGGAGAAGGTCCGGGTGCCGTACTGGCAGACCGCCGTCAGCCGGCGGCCGGTGAACAGGGTGTTCGTCCCGGCCTCGAAGGCGGCCAAGGCCGCGGAGTCGACGACTCCCGGTCGCGCCCAGCCCATGTCGACGCTGATCCACAGTCCGGAGAACCCGTCGGCCACCGACCGCCCGGCGGCCGAGGCGTACATCGCGCGGAGGCGCTCGGGGTCGAAACAGCCGGTGCGCAGCTGGGCCCGGCGGACGTCCAGCACCTGCAGCCGGTGTTCCGACAGGGCCGAGCGCATCGCCCCGCCGTGCTCGGCCAGCCGGAGCCGCACCGTCTCCACCAGGCCGGGGTCGGGGAGCACGAGCACCCGTGCGTGTTCCCGCAGGCCCTGCTCCGCGAGGCTGAGGGTGGTCGCGACGAACTCGTCGCCGTCGGCGAAGACGGCTCCGATGTGGTCACCTGCCTGGATGGACAATCCATTCACCGTCTTCCACGCGGTGTCACCGGTAGTCCGATCGTACGACGTTCCCGGTTTCCGGTGGACCTTCTCCGCGTTTTACGGTTTCCCGGCCGCGGCGTACCCGGGCCGGGGGACCCCCAGGAGCTCCGCCAGGCGGGCGGCGTCGCGCTGGGCGTTGTCGCGGCAGCAGTTGTTCATCAGGACGTGGACGGTCTGCGCCCGGCCGGAGAACTCCCGGATCCTGGCCGCCCAGTGCTCCAGCTCCGGCTCGGAGTAGCGGTAGGCGAAGCGTTCCTCGATCTTCTTGCTGGCCCACTTCTCCGAATGGCCGTGGAAGCGGACCACGGCCAGGTCCGCGGTGGCGGCCAGGATCGGCGGGATCGACGACGGATGGCCCTGCGGCATGTCGACGCTGACGTACGGGATGCCGTGGGCGGCGAGGAAACCGAGTGTCTCCTCCGCGCCGTCGCCCTCCATCCAGGTGCGGTTGCGGAACTCCACGCAGGCGCGCAGGGGAGCGCAGCGCCGTACGGACTCCAGGACGTGGCGCCGGTTGCGCTCCCCGGCCGGGAACCACGGCGGGAACTGCAGCAGGACGGCACCCAGCCTGCCGGCCTCGTGCAGAGGCGTGATCGCGGACAGGAAGCGCCGCCACACCTCCTCGACGGCCTCAGGCCCGAGGTCGCGCGCGTAGAGGGTGCCGTCCGGGTCGCCGAGCCGTACCCGCAGGTCCTTGTAGAGGGACCTCGCGGGGGTGGGGTGGCCGGTGAGCAGGGAGAACGCCTTGATGTTGAAGGTGAACCCCGGCGGCGTGCGGTCCCGCCACGCCTCCACCGTCCTGAGCGCCGGGGGATGGTAGTAGGTGGCGTCCACCTCGACCAGCGGGAACCGGCCGGCGTAGTAGGCCAGCCGCTCCGCGGGGGTCGAGACGCCGTCGGGGTACCAGCCCGAGTCGAGCAGCGACCTGTCGGTCCACGAGGCCGTTCCGACCAGGATTCTCTCCGCCATGCGCCTTCCCCTGCCCGTACGGGCGGCCGTGTCACCGGTGACGTGAGAGATCCCCGTTGATGACTATCCGCGGTCCGGGAGGGTAGCGGAGCCGGTCCGGAGACGTTCACATATGGGAGGCGTCATGAACCCCTCGTCCGCACGCACGACCCCCCGATCGCCGGTACAGCTCGCCGCGCTGGTGGTGGGGGTCGTCTTCCTCCTCGTCGGAGTTCTGGGCTTCATCCCCGGCATCACGTCCAACGTCGACGAGATCGAGTTCGCCGGACACCAGTCGGACGCGATGCTGCTCGGGGTCTTCGAGGTGTCGATCCTGCACAACATCGTTCACCTGCTGTTCGGGGTGGCGGGCGTCGCGCTCGCCCGCACCTGGGCCGGGGCCCGCAACTACCTGATCGGCGGCGGGGTGGTGTACCTGCTGCTCTGGCTGTACGGCCTGCTGATCGCCCATGACAGCCCGGCCAACTTCGTCCCGCTCAACGCCGCGGACAACTGGCTGCACCTGTTCCTCGGCCTGGGCATGGCCGCGCTGGGCTTCCTGCTCGGCCGCCGCGCCGTCACCTCGCGGATCTGACCAGAGCGTCCGGAGGCGGAGAACCGGAGAAGGTCCCATGCGTCACCGCATGGGACCTTCTCGTTTCCGCCTCCGCAAGGGGCCCTCCGCAAGGGACCCCTTGCGGAGGGGCTCTGCGGTCTGCGCGGTCTATGCGGGAACGCTGTCGACCGCGCGTTCCGGGTGCCGGTGGGCGGCGACGGCCGTGCCGAAGGCCTCGACGAAGTCGTCGATGTCCCCGGTCGTCCCGACGACCACGCCCGGGTGCGGGCCGGGCCCGATCCGGGCGGCCTCAAGCAGCAGGGACCCGGCGCCGAGGGCGCCCACCGCCTTGCCGTGCGTGAACGCCTCGGCGACGTAGTGCACGGCCTGGCCGTTCACGCTCAGCGTCCGGGCCGACTCCTGCCCGCCGGGCACCAGCACGGCGTCGTAGAGCACCGAGGCCATGGTGTCCAGGGCGTGGGTCACCGGGACGGCCTCGCCGCCCTCCCCCCGTACGGCGCCGCCCCGCGGAGCCAGGACGTCGCAGATCGCCCCCATGGTGGTGATCGCCGCCCGGACGGCCTCCACCTGGCCGGCGTCGGCGCCGTCGGCCACCAGGACCGCGACCTTGCGGGTGGCGGCGCTCTGCACGGGGGCGTGGGCCTGGCTGAGCGCGGGGGAGGTGCGGCCGTGGTTGGGCACGGCGGGCGCGGGCGGGGCGGCGACTCCGATGCCCGCGGCGACCAGTGCGGCCAGGTCGTGGTCGACGTTGTTCAGGTTGCGGACCACGCCCTCGCGGATGTGGGTCTGCACGACCTTGCCGAGCTCGAAGCGGAAGGCGGCGACGATGTGCTCCTTCTCCCAGGCGGACATGCTGTTCCAGAACAGGGTCGCCTGGCTGTAGTGGTCGGCGAAGCTCCCGCTGCGCTTGCGGATCTTGTGGCCGTCCACCCGTTCCTGGAAGTGCGTGTAGGCGCCCGGCCCGCCGACCGCGGGGCAGCCCCCGCCGGTGGTGTTGGGGTGGTAGCTCGCCTGGCCCCGCGGGATGGTCATCTGGTGGTAGCCGTCGCGGTGGTGGTTGCGCACGTCGGCCAGGGGCCGGTTGATCGGGATCTGCGTGAAGTTGGGGCCGCCGAGCCGGATGAGCTGGGTGTCGAGGTAGGAGAAGAGCCGGCCCTGCAGCAGCGGGTCGTTGGTGAAGTCGATGCCGGGCACGACGTTGCCGATGTGGAAGGCGACCTGCTCGGTCTCGGCGAAGAAGTTGTCGGGGTTGCGGTCGAGCACCAGGCGCCCGACCGGCCGGACCGGCACCAGCTCCTCAGGGATGATCTTGGTGGCGTCCAGCAGGTCGAAGTCGAAGGCGTGCTCGTCCTCCTCGGCCACGAGCTGCACGCCGAGCTCCCATTCGGGGAAGTTGCCGGTCTCGATCGCCTCCCACAGGTCCCTGCGGTTGAAGTCGGGGTCCTTTCCGGCGATCTTCTGGGTCTCGTCCCAGACCAGCGAGTGGATGCCGAGCTTCGGCTTCCAGTGGAACTTCACGAACGTGCCCCGGCCCTCGGCGTCGACCAGCCGGAAGGTGTGCACGCCGAAGCCCTGCATCATCCGGTAGCTGCGGGGGAGCGCGCGGTCCGACATCAGCCACATCATCATGTGGGTGGTCTCCGGCTGCAGCTGCACGAAGTCCCAGAGGGTGTCGTGGGCGGAGGAGGCCTGCGGGATCTCGTTGTGCGGCTCGGGCTTGACGGCGTGCACGAAGTCGGGGAACTTGATCCCGTCCTGGATGAAGAAGACCGGCATGTTGTTGCCGACCAGGTCGAAGTTGCCCTGCTGCGTGTAGAACTTCACCGCGAACCCGCGCACGTCCCGGACGGTGTCGGCCGAGCCGCGCGAGCCCGCCACGGTGGAGAAGCGGACGAACACCGGTGTCCGCGTCCTCGGCGAGGTGAGGAACTCCGCGCGGGTGAAGGCGGCCAGCGAGTCGTCGTAGGGCTCGAAGTAGCCGTGCGCCGCCGCTCCCCGGGCGTGGACCACCCGCTCGGGGATGCGTTCGTGGTCGAAGTGGGTGATCTTCTCCCGGAAGTGGAAGTCCTCCATCAGGGTCGGACCGCGTTCGCCCGGACGGAGGGAGTTGTCGGTGTCGTCCACCCTGATGCCCTGGTCGGTGGTCAGGGCGGTGTCCCGGTAGTCGACCCGGACGTCGTCCAGCTGCCGGTCCTTGTCCGTGCGGCCGTCACCGATCATCGATCCTCCTGGTTCGTCATCGGGCAGGAGGGTCCCACCCAGGGAGCGGCATACCCGTCATATGTCGCGCAAACGGAAAGAGCGTGGCCTGGCGCCGCTCCGCGCCGCCCGCCGCGGCCCCGGACGCCGGGCGGGCGGTCCGCCCGGGTCACCGGGTACGGGTCAGATCCCGCTTCCCGATCCCGGTGGCCAGCTCGCCGATCCGCCCGGGTCCCCCGGCGTGCGGGGAGAGCGGCGGCGTGGCCATGCCCGCCACGGAGCGCAGGCCCTCCAGCAGTTCGCGGAAGGCGTCGCTCGCCGAGTGCCGGGGCCGCCAGCCGAGCTCGGTGCGGGCCCGGGAGGCGTCCATGACCGGCATCGCGAGCACCATGTCGACCAGTTCCGGAGCGGCGGGCACCAGGCGCATCCGCCAGGCGGCGGAGACGGCGCCGCGCAGCAGCGGAGCGGGGACGGACACCAGGCGGGCGCCGAGGAGGCCGGCCAGCGCGGCGGGGTCGATCACCGGGTCTGCGGCGATGTTGAAGGCGCCCGAGGCGTCGCCGACCACCGCCAGGCGGTAGGCCTCGCCGATGTCGTCGCCGTGGACCGCCTGGAAGGTGAGGCCGGGGATGTCCGGGACGAAGGGGACCAGCCCGGGCCGCACGAGCCGCTGGGGCAGGAACGGCCCCGCGAACAGCCGCCGCTGCTCGGTCGCGGCCTCCCGCTTGAAGATGAAGCCGGGGCGGAGCCGCACCACCCGGATCTCCGGATGCTCCCGCTCGAAGAGGTCGAGCGCCCGCTCCACGTAGGCCTTCTCCCGCCCGTAGGCGGCGCCGGGCCACCCGTGGGTGGGCCAGTCCTCGGTGACGGGGCGGTCCTTCGGGCCGGGGGAGTAGGCGCCCACCGAGGAGGCGTACACCAGGGCGGGCACCTTCGCCCGGGCCGCCGCGGCGAAGACCCGGAGGCTGCCCAGCGCGTTGACGTGCCAGGTCGTCAGCGGGTCGCGGGTCGGTTGGAACAGCCAGGCCAGGTGCACGACGGCGTCGGAGCCCGCGAAGTGCGGCGCCAGGTCGCCGGCGGAGACGTCCACGGATCGCCATTCGGTCTTCGCCGGGCTCCAGGCGGGCGTCCTGCGGGCCAGGCCGAGGATGGAGGTGACGTTGCTGTCTGCGGCCAGGGCGGACACCACGCTCGTGCCGACGTTCCCGGTCGCTCCGACGACTGTTACACGCATACCCCCCGGATGCCCCGAACGGGACGGGATAAGCAGCGGGGCCGCCGCGGGCGGGTCAGAGCTCCACGGAGGCGGCGCTCTCGGGCCGCCCCTTCGCCAGCGCGGCGCCGAGCGTCGGGTAGAGGTCGAAGGCGGCGTCCAGCCCGGTCAGCCGCATGATCCGGCGCGGCACGGGGTTCAGGCAGCACAGGGCGCAACTGCCGCCGCAGCGGTGGGCCCTGCTGGAGGCCTGGACCAGGAGCCGCAGGCCGGAGGAGTCGATGAAGTCCATGGACGACAGGTCGAAGAGCAGCCGCGGCCGGGCGGCCGTGAGCGCCTCGTCGATCTGCGCGCTGAGCATCGCTTCCTCTGTCTTGTCGACCTCCCCGACGATCGTGATGATGGTGAAGTCGTTGCGGTGCTCCCTGCTGATCTCCAACGTCATGGGTACTCCAGAACAGCGACATGATCGCAGCGGTCCCGGAACCTCCGGCCCCGCTCATGCGCCTGGTTCCCCCAGTCTCGCCCCTGCGACGGTGAGGGCACAAGGTGCGGCGGCGGGTGTGGTAACGGCCGGTGGGTGATCCGTGATGGTTTGTTGCCATACTGCTCCGGCGGCCCGCCGACGTCTAACGAGCCGATCATGGGGTAGCCGGAGTCCATGACGGACGAAGGTCTGGTCCTCCTCCTGGCGTGGGCCCAGTTCGCCGCGCTCCTGGGCGTGCTGGCCTACTTCCTGCTGAGACGGGGCCGCACGTGAGACGGCGCCCGCCGGCCCTGCCCGCAACCCTGCCCGCCGCCCTGGCCGCCGGTCTGCTCGCCGCGGCCTCGCTGGCGGGCTGCGTCAGCCCGGCCTGGGACGGCCGCGACTACGGGCTCAAGGCCGCCGCGAGCGCCGAGTCCGTCGCCTCCGCCGTGGCGGTCGCCCGGCGCGCCGTCGAGGGCGGCGACCGGCTGAGCACGCCGTACCTGAAGGTGCTGCTCACCGAGGCCGTCACCTCGGTACGGAGCGTCAACGGGCAGTTCGCCGGGGTCCAGCCGCCGGACGAGGGGTCCGACGCGGTCGGCGAGGAGCTCCTCGTCCTGACCGGCAGGGCCGAGGACGAGCTGGCCGGGCTGCTCCTCCAGGTCCGCAGGCAGGGGGTCGAGGACCGGGCGGGAGCCGTACGGGAGCTGGCGGCCCTGCACGAGGAGCTCCGCGGGTTCGCCGAGGAGCACCGGTGAGGGCCGGCGGCGCGGAGCGGCGGGGAGGGCGCCGGTGAAGAAGGCGCTCGCCGTCACACTGGGCATCCTCACCGCGTTCGGCGGGTTCGTGGACATCGGCGACCTGGTGGCCAACGCGCTCGTCGGCTCCCGGTTCGGGATGTCGCTGGCCTGGGTGGTCGTGGTCGGCGTCGTCGGCATCTGCGTCTTCGCCGAGATGGCAGGGCGCATCGCCGCCGTCTCCGGGCGGCCGGTCTTCGACCTCGTCCGCGAGCGGCTGGGACCGCGGACCGGCCTGGTGAACCTCGGCGCGTCGCTGATGGTCAACGTGCTCACCCTGGCCGCCGAGATCGGCGGCGCGGCCCTGGCCCTGGAGCTGGCCACCGGGGTGGACTACCTGCTCTGGGTGCCGGCGGTGGCGCTGACCGCCTGGCTGGTGATGTGGCGGGTGAAGTTCGAGCACATGGAGCGCCTTTTCGGGCTGATGGGGCTGGCACTGGTGGTGTTCGCGGTCGCGCTGTGGCGGCTGGAGCCCGACTGGGGCGGCCTGCTGGAGCAGGCGGCCCGGCCCTCCGTGCCCGCCGACGAGGGCGCGCCGACCTACTTCTACTACGCCATCGCCCTGCTCGGCGGGGCGATGACCCCCTACGAGGTGTTCTTCTTCTCCTCGGGCGGGGTGGAGGAGCACTGGACGCGCAAGGACCTGGCGGTCTCGCGGGCGAACGTGTTCGTCGGCTTCCCGCTGGGCGGGTTCCTCTCGCTGGCCATCGCGGCCTGCGCCGCCACGGTCTTCCTGCCCGACGCCGCGCACGTCGACAGCCTCGGCCAGATGGTGCTGCCGGTCGCGCTCGGCGCGGGCCAGATCGGGCTCGCCCTGGTGATCTTCGGAGTCTTCGCCGCCACGTTCGGCGCCACCCTGGAGACCGCGCTCTCGTCGGCCTACTCCCTCAGCCAGTACTTCGGCTGGCAGTGGGGCAAGTACGTGCGGCCGGTGCAGGCCGCGCGCTTCCACGCGGCCCTGCTGGTCTCGATGGTCGTGGCGACCGCGCTGATCCTCACCACCCTGGACCCGATCAAGGTGACCGAGTACTCGCTGGTCTTCTCGGCCGCCGCGCTTCCGCTCACCTACCTGCCGGTCCTGATGGTCGCCAACGACGCCGACTACATGGGCGGGCATGTCAACGGCAGGTTCTCCAACCTCCTGGGAAGCGTGTACATGGTGCTGCTCGTCGTGGTGTCGGCGGCGGCCGTCCCGCTGATGCTCGCGACGAAGGCGGGACAGTGACGGTGGCGGAGGCTACGGAGATGGAGGCGGCGGAGATGGAGGCGGCGGTGACGGTGGCGGTGGTGACGGTGGGGCGGACGGAGGCGGGACGGTGCGGGCACGGGTGATCCACGCGCTCCTGCACCTGCTCGACCGGCAGGTCGTGCGGGAGGGCGACGGGCGGCTGCTGTGCAAGGCCGACGACCTGGAACTGGCCTCCGGCGAGGACGGCAGGCCGTACGTCACGGCGATCCTCGCCGGTCCGCTCGCGCTCGGCCCGCGGGTCGGCGGGGTGCCGGGCCGGATGATGGTCGCGGTGACGGAGCTGCTCCGGCCGGAGGAGCGCCCCGGACCGCACCGGATCGACATGGCGCACGTCACCGGCGTGGGCAGCGCGGTGACGGTGGACAGGAGCAGGCCGGAGCTGGCGCTGGAGCGCTGGACCCGCGAGCACGTCGTCTCCAGGATCCCGGGCGCGAACCACGCACCCGGGCGGGAGGCGGAACCCGCCCCCGGCCCCGGAACCGGCCGCCCTCCGGCACCGGCTCCGGAGCGGGAGCCCGCCATGCGGCTGAGCGGGCTGATCCGCCGCGCCGTGCAGGACGCCTCGGGCGAGGTGGTCGGGCAGGTCGCGGACGTACGGCTGACGCAGGACGGCCCCCTGCTCGGCCGTGTCCAGCACGCCTTCGCGGTGAGCGGTCTCATCGTCGTCCCCCGGCACACCGGGCAGCTGTTCGGCTACGAGCGGGCGATCTCCGGGACGGGGCCGTGGCTGGTCCGCACGGCCGTCCGCGCGCTGCACCGGGGGAGCGTGCTCGTCCCCTGGGAGCACGTGGCCGACCTGGGCGGGGACCCGGTACGGCTGCGCGCCGTACGGGAGGAGCTGACGCCGCTCCGGGAGCTGTCCGCGCTGGAGTGATTGTTTGTCCTTTTCACCGGGGGTATGGGGAAGTCCGTGCAGCTCAGGACAAGGAGGTAAGTGTGGCTAAGTTCGGATATTTCCTGTCGAGTGAGGAGCACGGACCCAAGGAGCTGGTCCGGCAGGCGAAGCTCGCCGAGCAGGCCGGGTTCGAGGCCCTGTGGATCTCCGACCACTACCACCCCTGGCTGGACGAGCAGGGCCAGAGCCCGTTCGTCTGGTCGGTGATCGGGGCCATCGCCGAGGCGACCTCGCTGCCGATCACCACCGCCGTCACCTGCCCGCTGGTCCGCATCCACCCGGCGGTCATCGCCCAGGCCGCCGCCACCAGCGCCGTGCTGACCGGCGGCCGGTTCCGGCTCGGCGTCGGGACCGGCGAGGCGCTCAACGAGCACATCGTCGACTCCCGCTGGCCCCCGGCGGAGGAGCGGCTGGAGATGCTCGAGGAGGCCGTCGAGATCATGCGGGAGCTGTGGAGCGGCAAGCTGGTGACGCACCGGGGCGAGCACTACGACGTGGACACCGCCCGCATCTACACGCTGCCCGACGAGCCGCCGCCGATCTACATGTCCGGCTTCGGGGAGAAGTCGGTGGAACTGGCCGGGCGCATCGCCGACGGGTACATGACCACCGGGCCCTCGGCCGAGATGGTCGCGAAGTTCCGCACCTCCGGCGGGGCGGGCAAGACCGTGCAGGGCGGTCTGAAGGTCTGCTACGCCGAGGACGAGGGGACGGCGCGCAAGACCGTGCACCGGCTCTGGCCGACCCAGGGCGTCCAGGGCGAGGCGGCCCAGCTGCTCCCGCTGCCCCGGCACTTCGAGCAGCTCGCCCAGATGGTCACCGAGGAGGAGGCGAGCAAGGGCTCCCCGTGCGGCCCCGACTCCGAGGTCCACGTCGAGGCGATCAAGCAGTACCTCGACGCCGGTTTCGACGAGGTCTACATCAGCCAGATCGGCGAGGAGCAGGACGCCTTCTTCGACTTCTACGCCAAGGAGGTCCTGCCCCGGCTGCGCTGACCGTTTGCCCGCCGGCGAGCGGGTAGACGACCCCTTTCCGGCCGGATCGAAGAGGAGACAGACCATGAAGGCCGTCACCTGGCACGGCAAACGCGACGTACGGGTCGAGGAGGTCTCCGACCCGTCGATCAAGGAACCGACCGACGCGATCATCAAGGTCACCACCACCGCGATCTGCGGCTCCGACCTCCACCTGTACGAGATCCTGGGCCCGTTCATCGGAGAGGGGGACGTCCTCGGCCACGAGCCGATGGGGATCGTCGAGGCGGTCGGCGCCGACGTCCGGCAGATCAAGCCCGGCGACCGGGTCGTCATCCCGTTCACCATCTCCTGCGGCCACTGCCACATGTGCGGCATGCAGCTGTACGCCCAGTGCGAGACCACCCAGGTCCGCGACCACGGCACGGGCGCCGCGCTGTTCGGCTACACCAAGCTGTACGGCGAGGTCCCCGGCGGCCAGGCGGAGTACCTGCGCGTCCCGCAGGCCCAGTTCGGCCCGATCAAGGTGCCCGAGGGCCCGCCGGACGAGCGGTTCGTCTACCTGTCGGACGTGCTGCCCACCTCCTGGCAGGCGGTGGCCTACGCCGACATCCCCGACGGCGGCAGCGTCACGGTCTTCGGGCTCGGCCCGATCGGCCAGATGAGCGCCCGCATCGCCAAGCACCTCGGCCACCGCGTGATCGGCGTCGACGGGGTGCAGGAGCGGCTGGCGATGGCGCGCCGGCACGGCATCGAGGTGCTGGACGCCTCGATGACCTCCAACGTCGCCGAGGCGGTCCGCGAGCTGACCGGCGGGCGCGGCACCGACTCCGTCATCGACGCCGTCGGCATGGAGGCCCACGGCTCCCCGGTGGCGAAGTTCACCCAGACGCTCGCCGGCCTGCTGCCGGACGCGATCGCCGCCCCGCTGATGTCCAACGCCGGCGTGGACCGGCTGGCCGCCCTGTACCAGTCCATCGACACCGTACGGCGCGGCGGCACGATCTCGGTCAGCGGCGTCTACGGCGGCATGGCCGACCCGATGCCGATGCTGCGGATGTTCGACAAGGGCATCACCCTGCGCATGGGCCAGGCCCACGTCAAGCGCTGGATCGACGACCTGATGCCGCTGGTGACCGACGACGCCGACCCGCTGGGGGTCATGGACCTGGCCACCCACCGGCTCCCCCTGGACCAGGCCCCGCACGGCTACGAGATCTTCCAGAAGAAACGCGACGGGGCCGTCAAGGTCCTGCTCAACCCCTGACCCCATCCGACCCGGGAGAGGAACGCCGTGGACGCCATCGTGCTCCTGAAGGACGACCACAAGACCGTCGAGAAGCTGTTCAAGCAGTTCGAGAAGGCGGGCGAGGACGCCTACGACGAGAAGCGCAAGCTCGTCGACCAGATGATCGAGGAGCTCACCGCCCACACCTACATCGAGGAGAAGATCTTCTACCCCACCGTCCGCGCGGAGGCGCCGGAGGTCTCCGACCACGTCCTGGAGAGCATCGAGGAGCACCACGTGGTGGTCTGGATGCTCTCGGAGCTCAAGGACATGGACCCCCGGGACGAGCGGTTCGACGCCAAGGTCTCCGTCCTCATGGAGAACGTCCGCCACCACGTCGAGGAGGAGGAGAACGAGTGGTTCCCCGAGGTGCGCAAGGCGATGGGCCGCAACAGGCTCCAGGAGCTCAGTGACCGGATGGCCGAGGCCAAGGAGAAGGCGCCGTCGCAGCCGCTGGCCGTGCCCAGCGCGAGGCAGTAGGCCGCTGGCCGTGTCCGGTGCGAGGCGGTAGGCCGCCGGCCGTACCCGGCGCCGGAGGGCGGAGTCCGGGCGCCCGGCGGGGAGAGGGCGCCCGGGGCCGCCGCGGGCGCCCCGGGACCGCGGCCCGGGCTCCGCTACGGCCCCGGCGGAGCGGGCAGGGTGATGCGGACGCAGGTCCCCTCGTGCGGCGTGCTGTCCATGTGGATGCTCCCCCCGTGCAGCTGGATGATCTTGCTGACGATGGCCAGGCCCACGCCGGTGCCGCTGACGGCCTGGTTCTCCGCCTCCGGGGCGCGGTAGAAGTCCTCGAAGACGTGCTCCAGGTCCTCGGCGCCGATGCCGACCCCGGTGTCGTGGATCTCCACCATGGGACCTGGAGCGGGGCCGGGACCGGGACCGGGGCCGGGGCCGGCGGTGACGGTGACGTCGATGGCCCCCTCCGCGGGGGTGAACTTGACCGCGTTGTCCAGCAGGTGGACCAGGGCGTGCCGGAGCCGTCCGGCATCGGCCCAGACCGGCGCGTCGGGAGGCACGTGCAGGCGCAGGGCCTGGTTCTTGTGCCCGGCCTTCGCCGCGGAGACGTCCACCGCCTCGCGGACGACGGCGGACAGGTTCACCCGGTCCGGCGTGAAGACGGCGGTGTTGGCGTTGAGGCTGGCCATCAGGAGCAGTTCGTCCATCAGGTCCAGCAGGCGGTCGCTGTTGCGCTCGATCACCCCCAGGAACCTCCGCTCGGTGCCCTCGTCCAGCCCGCCGTCCTGGACGAGCTGCAGGTAGCTGCGGATCGAGGTCAGCGGGGTCCGCAGCTCGTGGTTGACGCTGCGCAGGAACTGCTGCTTGAGCTCCTCCACGTCGTGCAGCCGCCGGGCGACCTCGCCGGCCTGGCGGGCGTGGTGGTGCAGCTGGAGCAGGGCGGCGGCCTGACCCGCCAGGGTGCGCAGGATGCGCCGCTGCTCCGGGTCCAGCCGCCGGGGGCGGTAGTCCAGCACGCACACCGTGCCCAGCGCGTGGCCCCGGCCGCCGAACAGCGGCGCCCCCGCGTAGTAGCGCACGTGGGGCTCCCCGGCGACCAGGGGGTCGTCCCGGAAACGCGGGTCCGCCAGCATGTCCGGGATCTCCAGCGGCTTGCGGCCGGAGACGACGTACGGGCAGAACCCGATCCGCCGGTCCAGCTCGGGTACGTCGAAGCCGGTACGCCCCCGGAAGTGCTGCCCGTCCCCGGACACCAGGGTGACCAGCGCGATCGGGGTCCGGCAGGTGTAGGCGGCCAGATCGGCGATGGCCTGGAAGTCCGGCTCCAGCGGGGCGTCCAGCGCGTGCAGCTCCGCCAGTTCCTGCAGCCGCTCGGACTCGTCGGGCGGGACAGGAATCATCGTCGTCGACCTCTCCCGCTCTCCCCGGTGTCTCCCGGCCACTTCTATCTCGTTCTCTGCCCGCCGGATGCGGGCCACGCGCGGAGGGCACGGTAAAGGAGGGGGCAAGGCGGCGGGGTCCCGCGGATCCGTCCCGGGGCACGGCCGGGGAGGCCGACGGGAACCCGCGGCCGTGGAGGGCGGTTCACCCGGCCGCGCCCGCGGGAGTCTCCGGTGGGCGTCTTCAGTGGTGGCAGAGCAGGCAGTGCAGGGCCGCCTCCAGGGAGCCCGCGTCGGCGACGGGCGCGGGCCAGGGCAGGCGGACGAGGGTCGGCCGGTCGAGGGCGCCCGAGCGCACGGTGACGCCGAACCGGTCCAGCTCCCAGAGCCAGGCGTCGGTGACCGGAGCGGCCATCAGCGAGGCCAGCGCGTTCTCCAGCCGGTCCCGGTGGGCGCCGTTGATGTGGCGGATCATGCGCTCGGCGTCGGCCAGCAGCGGGTCGGGTGCGGCGTCGAGATACTCCTCGGCGTCCAGCACGCCGGACTCCGGCCCGGTGAGGTAGACCACCTGGCCGACGTCGACGCGGAGCAGCCGCGGGCCGTCGGCGGCCTCCGGACGCTCCACGGCCTCGAACAGCGCCTCGTCCGGGCAGCGCTCGGCGATCGCGACCGCGGTCTCGCGCAGCTCTCCGGCGGGTACGGCCTGCACCCATCCCTGCACCTTGAGCAGGCCGCGGGAGAGCTCGGCCCCGCCGAGCGAGCGGCTCGCGGTCAGGTCCACGGTCACCACCGGCTCCTCCCGTGCGCCGTGCAGCGGATCCCCGGGCACGACCAGCAGCACCGGGCGGCCGGAGCCGTCCACGCCGCCCCGGGCGGGCATCGCGGGCCTGGCCGTGCCCGCGAGGGAGACATGGGTGGGCGCGGCGGTCGCGGCGAGGGTGCGGACCCGCTCGGGGATCGGCGGAGCGGTGACGGGGTGCTGCATGAACCGGCTCTCCTTGAGATCGGGTGGCGGTTACGTCTAAGGTAAGCCTTACCTCAGTAAGGCACACCTAACCACAAGGAGCGATCGTGCGCTACACCGGACCCAAGGTGCGGCTCTCCCGCCGCGCCGGCGTCCCGCTCACCCGCAAGGCCGTCCGCTACTTCGAGGAGCGGCCCTACCCGCCGGGCGAGCACGGCCGCAAGACCAACCGTCGCCAGACCGGCGACTACGGTCTGCGGCTGATGGAGAAGCAGAAGCTCCGCTGGTACTACGACGTCTCCGAACGGCAGATGCGCCGCTACTGGGACATGGCCCTGCGCAGCCCCGGCCGGTCCGGCGCCGAGCTGGTGGTCCTGCTGGAGAGCCGCCTGGCCTCCCTGGTCCTGCGCTCCGGCCTCGCGCCGTCCATCTACGCCGCCCGCCAGTACGTCGCGCACGGCCACATCACCGTCGACGGCCGCAAGGTGGACATCCCCAGCTACCTGGTCAAGCCCGGCCAGGTCATCGCGGTGCGGGAGCGGTCCCGCGCGATGCAGCCGTTCGTCGCCGCGGCTGAGGGGATCTACGCCGACGAGCGGATCGCCTCCTACCTGGACGTCAACCACGCCGACCTGCGCTTCACGGTGGTCAGCCGCCCGCTGCGCGAGCAGATCGTGGTCCCGGTGGACGAGCAGATGGTCGTGGAGTTCTACTCCCGCTGACCGGCCGCGGTCCGCGGGAGGGGGACCTCCCGGCCGGAGCCCGGCCGGGAGGCCCGCCGCCCCCGGGGCTACCGGGAGAACCGCGCCGCGGCCTCGCCCGTGAGCCGGCCGGGCGGCAGGCGCCGCCCGCAGACGACGAGCAGCAGGTCCTGCGCCGGGCCCCGGACCGGGGTTCCCGTGCCGTGGCTCCAGTCGAGGTCGGTCGCCTGCAGCGAGACCCCGGAGAGGTCGGTCCCGAAGAACGCGATGTTCTTCGGCCGCAGGCCCGCCAGCACCGCGGCGACGCGTCCGGGCGGGACGCCGCGGCCGAGTCCCAGCCCCACCGTGATGTCGAGCCCGTGGATGACGTCGTGCGCGAGCGCTCCCCGGACGTCCCCGCCGGGAGGCGTCCACGGGTGGGCGACGTTGTCCCGCAGCGAGGCGAGCAGCCTCTCCGGCGGCATCCGGGCGGCGTCGCGGCGCGCGCACCGGTCGGCCATGCGGTCGATGTTCCCGCGGGCCTTCGCCAGTTCCACCAGCGTCCTGCCGAGCGAGGTGCGGAAGGGCATCGTCATGTGGGCGACGACCTCGCGCACCCTCCAGCCGTCGCACAGCGTGGGAGCGTCCCACTGCTCGGGCCGCAGGGCGGCGAGCAGGTCCGCCAGCTCGCCGCGCTCCGCCGCAACCGCCTTCCGAAGGTCGTCCTCGGCCATCATGATCTCCTGTCCGGGATGTTCGCACTGTCGCGTGCACACGTTCACGGGGTGGGTCCCCCTACGGGGTACGGGCGGGAAGCCCGGAAGTCATCGGTCCGGCCCGCGAGGTGTCGGTGGCGGCGCATATCGTCGGGGCATGGTGAGGACGCCGACCGGCGCGGGCCTCCGGCTGGAGCCGTTCCGGGCCGAACTGACCGGTTACTGCTACCGGATGCTCGGCTCCGGCTTCGACGCCGAGGACGCGGTGCAGGAGACGCTGCTGCGCGCCTGGCGGTCGTTCGCCCGCTACGACGAGCGGCGGGCGTCCCTGCGCACGTGGCTCTACAGCATCGCCACCAACGTCTGCCTCGACATGCTGCGCAGCGCGCGGCGCCGCGCCCTGGCCATGGACCTCGGCCGGGCGGCGGACGCCGGGGCGGACATCGGCGGGCCGCTGCCGGAGCGGGCCTGGATCCACCCGGTTCCCGACGGCCTCGTGCTGCCGGCGGACGGCGGCCCGGAGGAGACGGCCGTGCGGCGCGAGACGATCCGCCTGGCGTTCGTCGCCGCGCTGCAGCACCTGCCGCCCCGGCAGCGGGCCGTGCTGATCCTGCGCGACGTGCTGGCCTGGCAGGCCGGGGAGGTCGCGGAGCTCCTGGAGACCACGGTCGCCTCGGTGACGAGCGCGTTGCAGCGGGCGAGGTCCACGATCAGAGCGGTCGGCGTCGCGCCGGGCGAGCCGTTCCGGCCGTCCGACCCCTCCCAGCGCGACCTGCTCGCCCGCTACTGCGCCGCGTTCGAGCGGCACGACGTCGCCGCCCTCGTGGCCCTGCTGCACGAGGACGCCACGATGTCGATGCCTCCCTTCGCCTGGTGGCTGCGCGGCCGTGACCAGATCAGGCGGGCGCTGCTGGACCCGGAGGCGTCCTGCGCGGGCGCGCGCCTCGTGCCGGCGGAGGCGAACGGCTCGCCGGCGTTCTGGCAGACGAGACCCGGCCCGGACGGCGTCCACGCCCCCTTCGGCCTGGTCGTCCTCGACGTGTCCGACGGCCTGATCGGGGGCATGACCGTGTTCCTGGACGCCGACCGGCTGATCCCGCTCTTCGGCGCTCCGGACGGCCCCGCCCGGCCGCCGCGCACGTGACCGCCCGGGCCGGCCGGCCCCGCCGGGGCGCCCGCGGACTCAGCGGTCGGGGGAGAGGCGGAAGACGCGCAGCTCGCGGCCCGACTTCTCGGTGTAGCGGTCGTAGACCGGCCAGATCAGCAGCAGCCGGGGCCACGCCTCGGCGCGCTCCTCGCCCTCCAGCAGGCGGCCGGTGACCTCGGCCTCCCTGCCGCGGAAGGAGACGGAGGCCCGCGGGGTCTTGAGCAGGTTGCCGCTCCAGGCGGGGTGGTGCTCCCGGCCGAAGTTGGAGCCGACCACGAGGAAGGAGCCGTCCTCCTCGGGCAGGCAGGCGAGCGGGGAGACGCGGGGCTCGCCGCTCCTGCTGCCGGTCGTGGTGAGCAGGAGGGTGGGGATCATCCGGTCGCTCATGACCCCCCGGCCGCCGGTGAGGCGGTGCACGGCCCGGTCCATCCGGGGGACGATCTTCGGCCCGGCCTTCATGAACACGTCGGTGGCCGCCAGCCACTGGAAGAACGGCTTGAGCCTCTCGACGAGACGTGTGCCCACGGTGGTCTCCCGCTCCCGGGCGGCACGCCGCGGCCGCCTCACGGTGATCGTAGCAAGCGCTAGGTGGGCGATGGTTCCCCGCCGGCCTCCGGCGGCACATCCGGCGGCTTCAGGACGAGGACGGCCCGCGCCGGATCTACCGGGGCGGGCCGAAGGGCTCGATGGGCGGGTCGGAGTAGGGGCCCTCGCCCGTGGCCGGGTCGATCCGGCGGGCGGCGGCCTCGGTCACGCGCAGGCCGTACAGGCCCTGGGTGGGATCGATCAGCACCAGGCCGTAGCCGGTGTCGACCTCCTCCTCGGAGAGCCCGAGGCGCTCGACGGCCTGAGCCAGCGTCGCCTCGGGCGGGAGCCGTACCGTGACGAGGAACATGGACCCTACGCTACGCGTCTTTTCTCCGGCGCAGCGCGGCGAGGATGCCCTTGGAGTCGGTGATGCCGTAGCCGTAGTCGTAGTCGAAACCGGCGGTGCTGCGGTCGTCGGCGGTACGGCGCAGCAGGGTGCGCAGCTGGGCGGGGGACAGCCGGGAGGCGGGCCACTGGGTGCGGACGGCGGCGACGAGACCGGCGGCGACCGGGCAGGCCGCGGAGGTGCCGGAGTCGGGCTGGTCGTCGCCGAAGGCCTTGGAACCGGAGAAGTGCGTGTAGGAGCAGACGTCCGGCTTGCGCTTGGCCAGCCGGCCGGGCCCCTGGGAGGAGTAGCCGACCCGCTCGTTGTTGACGTCGACGCCGCCGATGGACAGCACGGAGGCGTGCGAGTTGGCGCCCACGATCGGGCGGTCGGGGAAGGCGCACCGGCCGTCGCGGCAGTCGCGCCCGCAGTTGCCCGCGGCGAACAGGATGTCGGCGCCCGCCTGCTCCAGGCTGGCCACGATCACGTTGAACGGGTGGGCGGGGTTGTCGGAGTAGTTGCCGGGGTGGCCCACCGGGAAGTCCCAGCGCGGGGAGAACGAGCCCCAGCTGTTGCTGACGACCAGAGCCCGGCGGTCCTCGGGCTGGGCGTTCAGCACCTCGCGCAGGTGGGCGAAGGCCGCGACCGCGTCGGACAGCAGGCCGTCCAGCGCCGAGCCGCCCTGGCGCTGGGAGAGCAGCACCGGCAGGTCGAGCAGGGTCGCCTTCGGCGCGGCGATGAGCGCGTCGAAGGCGCACATCGTGCCGTGGTCCACCGCGAACCGGCCCGGCGTGCCGTCCACCCCGCCCGGGACCCAGCTGCGCTCGCCGTCCAGCGTCACCTCCCGGTCCAGGTGGAGGGCGACGTGCTCGTGGTTGATCCCGGTGTCGAGCACCGCCAGCGCCACCCCGGAGCCGTCCAGGCCGTCACCCGCGAGGTCCCCGACGGCCAGCAGCCGCTCCACGTCGCGCCAGTCGCCCACCGGCGGGTCGCCGCCGCAGGTGATGTTCGGCTCGATCACCGGGTCGGCGAAGACGCCGACGACGTCGGTCCTGGTCCCGGGCAGCAGGCTGACGCGGGTGGACAGCTCGTCGTCGGAGATCTCCCCGCGGACCAGGACCGAGGCGTCGTCGGCGGCCAGGGAGAACGTCATCGGCCCGCTCAGCGAGAGCGGGTCGCCCCCGGCGGCCGGCACCGGGCGCGGCACCGCCACCGGGGAGTAGGAGGCGTCGAGGACGACCCCCGGCAGGCCGTCGGCGACGTCGGCCGGGGACACCGTCACCGCCGGGTCGGTCACGGCGGCGACGAGCTCGGACGAGGGGCGGAGCTGGATCAGGACGCGCATGCGGCACCACCTGCTAGTTAGGGAAAACGCACCCCACCACGTTCCTTCATCCGGTCGATCATGTCCACCGGTTCAAACCATCTCCCACCAGCACCCTCAGGGGTGAACCCCGGCAAACCATCGTAGTGAATTTTCCTTCCCCGGCGGGACAGGGATCACTAGCGTTTGACGAATGACAGCAGCGGCGCAGAGCACGCCACCTCCGCATCCCGACGTCCGAGCGCACTGGCTGGCCACCCGGCCGAGGCTGGTCGTGGCCAGCGCCTTCATGCTCTTCCTGGAGCTGGCGCTGATCCGGTGGACCGGGTCGAACATCGTGCACCTGAGCTACTTCACCAACTTCGTGCTGCTCGGCTCGTTCCTGGGCATCGGGCTGGGGTTCCTGCGGGTGGGCCGCACGACCCGGCAGCCGTACTACTCGCCGATCACGCTGGCCGTCCTGGTGATGGTCGTGCTGTTCTTCCCGGTCACCGTCGACCGGCAGACCGAGGGCGTGCTGTACTGGACCAGTCTCAGCACCGCCGGGCCGCCGCCCTGGCTGATCCTGCCGGTGGTCTTCGCCGCCGCGGCGATCGTGCTGATGGGCCCGGCCGAACTGGTCGGGCGCTGCTTCCCGGAGCTGGAGCGGCTGGAGGCCTACCGCTACGACCTGATCGGCAGCCTCACCGGCATCGGCCTGTTCACCGCCCTGTCGTTCCTCAGCGCGCCCCCGGTGGTGTGGGGCGCGATCGCCGCGCTCGCCTACGCCGTCCTGCTCCGGCCGCGGCGGGTCTGGGCGCGGGTCGCGCTGGCCGTGCCGTCGCTGGTGGTGGTCGCGGCGCTGGCGGCCGAGACGCTGACCGCCGGGGCCCTGTGGTCGCCGTACTACAAGGTGACCCGCAGCCACTTCGCCGAGCAGGGCGTCCCGGTGATGGACATCCAGGTCAACGGGATCCCGCACCAGCGGGCCGTTCCGGCGGCCAGGCGGCTGGAGTGGGAGCGGCAGTACGCCCTGCCGTACGAGCGGGCGGCGGCGGGGAGGCTGGGCGACGTGCTGATCGTGGGCGCGGGCAGCGGCACCGACGTGGCGATCGCGCTGTCCAAGGGCGCCGAGCGGGTGGACGCCGTGGAGATCGACCCCAAGCTCCGCGAGCTCGGCGGGACCTACCATCCGGACCGGCCCTACGACGACCCGCGGGTGACCACGCACGTCACCGACGGGCGCGCGTTCCTGGAGCGGACCGACCGGAAGTACGACCTGATCCTGTTCGCGCTGCCCGACTCGCTCACCCTCGTCTCCGGCGCCAGCTCGCTGCGGCTGGAGAGCTACCTGTTCACGCGGGAGGCGATGGAGGCCGCCAGGGAGCACCTCAGGCCCGGCGGCACCTTCTCGATGTACAACTACTACCGGGAGAGCTGGCTGGTGGACCGGCTCGCCTCCACCGTGCAGGCCGCCTTCGGCCACAAGCCGTGCGTGGACATCGTCAGCGAGACGGGCCAGCAGGCCGTGATCACCGCCGGGCTCGCCGCCGCCGACCAGGCCTGCGGCGCCGGATGGGCGGGCGCGACGGCCCAGACCCCGCCGCCCTCCGGCGACGACCGGCCCTTCCTCTACCTGAAGGACCGGACGATCCCGCAGATCTACGTCATCACCCTGCTGCTCATCCTGATCGTGAGCGTGCTGGCGGTCCGCGCGGTCGCCGGGCCGTACGCCCGGATGCGCCCCTACGCCGACCTGTTCCTGCTGGGCGTGGCGTTCCTGCTGCTGGAGACCAAGAGCGTGACCGGGTTCGCGCTGCTGTTCGGGACCACCTGGGTGGTCAACGCGATCGTGTTCGCCGGGGTCCTGGTCGCGGTGCTCGCCGCGGTGGAGGTGACCCGCCGCTTCCGCACCCCGTCGCTGCCCGCCATGTACGGCGTGCTCCTGGCCGGCCTGGCGCTGGCCTGGCTGGTGCCGAACTCCTGGCTGCTGGGCCTGCCGGTGCCGCTGCGCGCGGTGGTCGCCGTGGTCGTGGCGTTCCTGCCGATCTTCGCGGCCAACGTGGTGTTCGCCAAGCGCTTCGCCGACTCCGCCGACGGCACGACGGCCTTCGGCGCGAACCTGCTGGGCGCGATGGTGGGCGGCTGCCTGGAGTACCTGGCGCTGGTCGTCGGCTACCAGGCGCTGCTGGTCGTGGCGGGCCTGCTCTACCTGGGTGCGTTCGCCCTGCTGCCCAGGAGCGCCCGGGTGGCGGGCTGAGCCGTGCCCGGGGCCGGGGCGCGGCCGCCGGGGAGACGCGAAGGCCCCGCGCTCCCGGGAAGGAGCGCGGGGCCTTTCCGCGCCGGAGAGGTCCGGGCCGTCAGATGCCGCAGAGCTCGTCGAGGGACTGGGCGCTCCTGTTGTTGGCGGTGGGGGTCCTGCTGGGGGTCGGCGCGGTGAGCGACGGCGTCGGGGCGGCGCCGGAGGTGCCCGGAGAGGCGCCGGTGGTGCCGGGGGAGGCCGTCGCCCGGCCGGCCAGGGAGCGGCGGCTGGGCTGGAGCGACTGGCGCAGGGCCCGGGCGGTCGCGGCGCGGATCTTCTGCCAGTCCGGGGAGCCGGTGTAGAACTCCGGCGGCACGAACTGGAGGCTGGTGATCTTCGCGTCCTTGACCTTGAGGGCGAGGTTGGTCAGGTGCTCCAGCATGTCGCGCGGGATGTTGGTCTGGGCCGCCTTCTTGGCCACCCCCGCGATCTTGGTGAAGTTCGTGAGGACGGTGGTCGGGGTGGCCTGCTTGGCGAAGGCGCCGATGACGCAGCGCTGGCGGGCCATCCGGGAGAAGTCGTCGCTGCCGACGCGCGAGCGGCCGTACCAGAGGGCCTCCTCGCCGGAGAGCGTGCGGTAGCCGGCCTTGATCGTGCCGGCGGTGCCGAACGAGCCGCCGTACTTCACGTCCCGGTCGATCCTGATCTTCAGCCCGCCGATGGCGTCGACGAGGTGGGCGAAGCCGTACATGTTGATCAGGGCGTAGTAGTCGATCTTCAGGTTGAGCGTGTAGCCGATCGCGTCCATGAGCGCCCGGGGGCCCTGGTGCTTGCGGCCCATGACCTCCGGGTGGTCCTCGGCGTACTGCCAGACCTCGTTGAGCAGGCCGCCGTTGGGCAGCTCGCGCATGAAGCCGTCGGGGAACTGCTTGGCCAGCGGGCTGGTCGGCGGGAAGCGCACGTGCTGCAGGTTGCGGGGGAGGCTGAACATGACCGTGTTGCCGGTCTTGACGTGGATGCTGGCCACGTTCATGCTGTCGGTCCGCACGCCCTCCCGGTTGCCCGCGCCGTCGCCGCCGATGAGCAGGAAGTTGACCCGGTCCTGCCCGTTCCACGGGTCCTCGGGCTTGAACGTGGGCGCCGCCGGGTCCTGCGGCTCGCTCGGGAAGATGGCGTTGGCCGTCTCCTTGATGGTCAGCACCGCGCTGGCGGCCAGCGCGAAGGGGGCCATCACCACCACGCAGAGCGTGCCGATGACGACGCCGGAGACGATCTGACCGGTGCTGTCGAGCCGGTTGGGGCCGAGCGTGATGTAGGAGGAGACCACCAGCAGGAACCAGCCGAGCGCGCCCAGCCCGGCCAGGCCCGCGCCCAGGCCGAGGAGGCCGTCCCGGGTGGCGGCGCCGGTGTTGCCCTCGCCGGAGAACACGATCCCGGCGATCACCCCCAGGACCAGCAGCAGACCGAAGGCGCCGAGCAGGATGTAGCCGGTACGGCGGCGCCCCGCCCGCAGGTGCGCCATGCCCGGCAGGATCGCCGACAGGGCGGTCCAGCCGATGAGCGCCCCGGCCGTCAGCGGCCGGGCGAACCGGGGGCGCGGGGCGGGGCCGTCGCCGGCCGGGGCCGCGGCCGGATTCGGTCCGGCCCCGTGGGCGCCGATCTCCCGGGCCGGGTCGCCGCCCTCCGGCTGCGGTACGCGCTCCGGGGCGGGCTTCACCCGGGTGGCGGTCCCGCCGCCCGGGTCCGCGCCGTGCTCCGTCCGCCCGGCCGAGGGGCCGGCCGGCTGCCCGGCCCCGGCGACCGCCGCCTGCCCGGTCCCGGCCATCGCGGCGGCGGGGGGAGCGGAGCGGACGTCCGCGCCGTGCTCCGCGGGAGGGGCGGGGGTGCGGTCGGTCCGCACGTCCGGCACGCCACCGGGGCGGGCCGCGCGGCTTCCGCGCCGGCGGGGGCGCCGTTTCCCGCCCTCACCGGAGAGATCCCCCGAGTCCTGCCCATGGCGCATCGTCACACCGCTTCCTAGTCGGTCTTCATCCCGGTCCACCTGGCAGAACGGCCGAGGTCCCCCGATTGCACAGAATTGCCCTGGATTCTAGCCCCCATACCTGGACATGACAGACAGATAGCCAAGGTGGGGTGAATGGCGGTTTAACCGACGAGGGCAGGGGGAAAGCGGCGGGGCGCCCGAGCCGGGCCCGAGACCCGTGTGACGGAGGGGGCGGCAGGGCGGCCCTGCCCGCCTGCTGCCGTGATGTCATCCCATGGCCCCGGTCGTCCGGTGAGACCGAATCGTTCGGACCTCTGCGAAATTTAGGGCGTAAGCCTACAGATTCACCACCCGTCACGGATGTGACCGTGTTCGGCTACGGTCCGAAATCATCCGAGGTGATCTCTGCGATGTGCCGGACCGGGCCGCGTCCGGTGTCCTAGCTTCGGAGCCATGAATCTGCAGCAGCTCCGCTACGTGGTCGCGACGGCGGAGCACCGCACCATGACCGACGCGGCCAGGTCGCTGTACATCGCACAGCCTGCGCTCTCCCGTGCGATCAGGGACCTGGAGCGGGAACTCGGAATGACGTTGTTCGCCCGTTCGGGGCGCGGCGTGGTCGTCACGGCGCAGGGGCGCCGGGTGGTCAAGCTGGCCCGGGAGGCGCTCGACGCCGTTCACGAGATCGAGGCCCTGTCCACGCACGGCCACTCGTCCGAGGCGGAGCTCCGCATCGCCTCGACCCCCAGCCTCGAGCCGGGGCTGGCCGGACGGATCCTCCCCGCCTACACCGCCGAACATCCAGGGGTGCGCGTGCACATCGTCCGTTGCGACGGACGGGACGGCGTGGTGAACGCCATCAGGAACCAGCGGGCCGACATCGGCCTCACGGACCTGCCCGTCCCCACCGACCTGGTCAGCCATCCGCTGGAGCGGCAGGAGATCGTGCTGATCTCCCCGCCCGGCCTCGACCTGCCCGACCCGGTGCCGATGAGCAGACTCAACGGCATGCGGCTGGTGCTTCCGGTCTCCGGCAGCGCCCGGCGCAGGGAGTTCGACTCACTGTTCGCCAAGTACGGCGTCGCCCCGGTGGCGGCCCTGGAGACCGAGGAGCGCGGCAACTGGCTGGGGCCGGTCCGCGCGGGCGCGGCCTCCCTGCTCTGGTACCGCGGGATGGCCGAGCAGGCGGCCCGGGCCGGGCTGGTGGTCCGGCAGCTCGATCCCTCGGTCCGCCGGGTGATCGCGATCGTGCACGCGCGGCGGCGGCTGCCCGCCGTCGCGCAGGAGTTCCTGACCGTGGCCGAAGGTGGGTCGGCCGCGTAGGACGGTTGCGGGCACACCGCCCGTGACGACCCTTCGAGAAGAACCCACGGAGGCGGCGCAGGTGGGAGCGCCGGCCTCTCCGGCACCGGGCGATAGGCTCGGTCCCGATGACTATCTTGCGCCTGCGCGGCCGTGAGTTCCGGCCCGGCGAGTTCGCGATCATGGCGGTGGTCAACCGCACCCCCGACTCGTTCTTCGACAGGGGGAGGACCTACGGCTTCGAGGCCGCCCTGGAGGCGGTGGACGCGGCCGTCGGCGGCGGCGCGGACATCGTGGACATCGGCGGCGTCAAGGCGGGCCCCGGCGACGAGGTGGACCCGGCCGAGGAGATCCGCAGGGTGGCCGACCTGGTCGCGGCGGTCCGCGAGCGCCATCCCGATCTGATCATCAGCGTCGACACGTGGCGTGCCGAGGTCGGCGAGGTCGTGGCCGCCGCGGGCGCCGACCTGCTCAACGACACCTGGGGCGGGGTCGACCCCGGCCTCGCGAGGGTCGCCGCCGAGTACGGCACCGGCCTGGTCTGCGCGCACGCCGGCCGGGTCGCCCCGCGCACCCGCCCGCACCGCATCGCCTACGACGACGTGGTGGCCGACGTCATCGGCTACACCACCGGCCTGGCCGAGCGGGCCGCCGCCGCCGGCGTCCCCCGCGAGTCGATCCTCATCGACCCGGCGCACGACTTCGGCAAGAACACCTACCACTCCCTGGAGGTCGGCCGCCGCCTGGACGAGATGACCGCCACCGGGTGGCCGGTGCTGGTCGCGGTCTCCAACAAGGACTTCGTCGGCGAGACCCTCGGGGGACTGCCGGTCGACGAGCGCCACGCCGGTACCATGGCCACTCTCGCCGTCTCCGCGTGGCAGGGCGCCCGGGTGTTCCGCGTCCACGACGCGGCCTCCGCCCGTGCGGCCCTCGCCGCCGTCACCCGCCTGAGGGGACTCCCCTAAGAGAGGACGACCGTTGCCTGACGCCAGGAACGACCCCGTCGTGGTGATCGGGCTGGGCCGGTTCGGCAGCTCGCTCGCGGCGGAGCTGGTCCGCCGGGGCACCGAGGTGCTCGCCATCGACCACCGGCCCAAGGTGGTCCAGAGCATGGCGGGCAGGCTCACCCACGTGGTCGCCGCCGACTCCACCGACCTGGAGGCGCTGCGCCAGCTCGGCGTGCCGGACTTCTACCGGGCGGTGGTGGCGATCGGCACGGACCTGGAGTCCAGCATCCTGACCACCTCCCTCCTCGTCGAGCTGGAGATCGAGGACGTCTGGGCCAAGGCCATCAGCCGCGACCACGGCCGGATCCTGGAGCGGGTCGGCGCCCACCACGTGATCCTCCCCGAGCACGACATGGGCGAGCGGGTGGCGCACCTGCTCAACGGGCGGATGCTCGACTACATGGAGGTCGACGAGAACTACGCGCTGGTCAAGACCCGCCCGCCGCGGGACTACATCGGCGT
Source organism: Thiemannella venezuelensis (assembly GCF_014203605.1). Taxonomy (GTDB): domain Bacteria; phylum Actinomycetota; class Actinomycetes; order Streptosporangiales; family Streptosporangiaceae; genus Planomonospora_A; species Planomonospora_A venezuelensis. The sequence goes on from NZ_JACHJJ010000023.1 coordinate 62,822, forward strand.
CCCGCTGGGGGAGACCAACCTGCGCCGCAAGTACGGCGTGACGGTGGTCTGCGTCAAGGGGCAGGGCGAGGAGTTCACCTACGCCGGGGCGGACACCGTCCTCGGCTACGGCGACGTGATCATCATCGCGGGGAAGATCGAGCAGGTCGAGCGCTTCGCCGAACTGCCCTGACGGGCGGGCGGAGGCGTCGCGGGCCCGTCGGGAACGGCGGCACGACGGCCGCATGCCGTGGGGCCCGGGGAGCCGTGGGGCCCGCATGCCGTGAGGACCGAGGAAAGGGACCGGGCCACCCGTGGGGGGAACGGGTGGTCCGGTCGAGGCGGGGGTGGACGCCTCGTTCTCCAGGAGGTCCTGCCGTCTCCGGGAGGTCCCGCGCGGCGGCGGCCCGGGTGTCGCACGCCCGGCGCCCCAGCCGGGAGGCCCCGGTCCCGGTGACTGATCCCATGGTGGGCCGCCGGAGTGTTCACTTCAATATCCTGACTGAAGTAAATCCATTTGTTACACGGTCGGCCTCAGGCGTAGATGGCGGACAGGAAGCGGATCAGCACCGCCTCCCGGCGGTCGGCCGGGAGCGCGTCGAGCACCGCGTTGACGACGGCCATCTCCGGCTGCCCCGAGCCGCCCGGGTCCACCCCGACCGAGGCCGCCAGCCCACCGAAGGCCGCGTCGTCCAGCGCCTCCAGATCCAGCCCCGCCACCAGCTCCACCAGCCCCTCGGGAAGCTTCACCGGCCCCCGTTCCCGGGCCGCCGCGGCCGACTCGGCGATCACCTCCAGCATCGCCTCCACGCCGCCCAGCGTCACTCCGGTCACCGTGATGTGGATGTTGGCCGGAATGCCCGCGTAGGACAGCTGGGGCTGCAGGAACCAGCCGCGCCTGCGGGCCTCGTCCGAGAGCACGAACACGTCGATCCCGTCGGAGGCGAAGGCGACCAGCGACGACTCGGGCTCGCCGAGGGCCCGCAGGCCGCCGATGGCGGCGATGCCCTCGCGCAGCCGCCGGGCCGCCGCCAGGGTGGTACGGCCCAGCTCCAGGTATCCCTCGCGGCCCAGCGCCTGCAGGGTGGCCCACGCGCCGCCCAGCGGCCCGGCGGACTTCGAGCTCTGCACGGTCGCGTTGATCACCGTGTAGCCGGGCCACGACGCCGAGGCGAAGTAGGCCGCGCGGCGCAGCGCCGGATCGGCGAAGAGCACGACCGAGGCGCCCTTGGGGGAGTAGCCGAACTTGTGCAGGTCGCAGGAGATCGAGGTGACCCCCGGCACCGACAGGTCGAACGGCGGGATCTCGGCCCCGGCCTCGCGCAGCCAGGGCAGCAGCCACCCGCCCACGCAGGCGTCCACGTGGCAGAGCACGCCGCGCGCGGCGGCGGCCCGCGCGATCGGCCCGACCGGGTCCATCACGCCCTGCGGGTAGGAGGGGGCCGAGGCGACGACGAGCACCGTGTCATCGGTGATCGCGGCCTCCACCGCCGCGGCGTCCGCCCGGAACGTCACCGGGTCCACCGGCACCGCGTCCACCGCCAGCCCGAGGTAGTGCGCGGCCTTGTGGAAGGCCGGGTGCGCGGTGACCGGCAGGACCATCCGGGGCCGGCCCGCGACCGGGCGGGAGTCGCGGGCCGCCTTCACCGCCAGCATGATCGACTCGGTGCCGCCGCTGGTGAAGATCCCGGTCCCGCCGCCGAGCAGGTCGGCGACCGCGCCGACCACCTGCCGCTCCATCTCCACCACGCTGGGGAACGCCGTCGGGTCGAGCGTGTTGACCTCCAGCATCTCGAAGTAGGCCCGCGCCGCCGCCTCGTGCACCTCCGGGCGGCCGGTGTCGTAGACGTAGGCGGTCACCTTGCCGCCCCGCACCGGCAGGTCGGCCTCCTTCAGCCGGGCGATCTCCGCCAGCAGCTCGCCGGTTTCGCGGCCCTTGTCGGGCAGGTTCATGGGACTCCTTCCGCCGGGCGGCTCCGCGAGCCGGTGCGGTGGGCGGGTACGGGGGAACGCCCGCCGCCGTGGGCACGGCCGGGGGCGCGGTGGGGTCGGGTGGCGGTGGGGTCGGGTGGCGGTGGGGTCGGGTGGCGGTGGGGTCGGGTGGCGGTGGGGTCGGGTGGAGGGGCGCGGCCGCCCGGAGAGGGCGGCTCCGGTCCGTACGCGGACGGGGTCAGGGAGGGTCGCCGGGAAGGCCGAGGGAGCGGTGGACGAGCTGGTGGAGGTGGGCGCGGAAGCGGCGCAGGGCCCGGGGGTCGCCGGGGCCGCGGCGGTCTCCGGCCTCGTCGAGCACGCCGCCCCTGGTGAAGCCGTGGGTGCACCAGATCACCGACCAGATCAGGTACTCCACGTCGGCTCCGCCCGGCCGGGCCAGGGACCCGGCCGCGGTGGAGACGAGGCCGACCAGCGGCTGGACGTACCGCCGCTCCAGCTCGGTGACGTCGGCGGCGTCGGAGAGCCAGCGGTACATCCAGAGCGCGGGGATCTCCGGGTTCTCGGCGCAGAAGTCGACGTAGACGTCGACCAGCCGGTGCACGGCGGCGGCCGCGTCCCGCTCCGGTGCGGCCGCCAGCTCCTTGACCGCCGCCTCCACCGCGCCCAGCTCGGCCCGGTGGGCGCGCTCCATGACCGCGAGGTAGAGATCGCGTTTGCCGCCGACGTGGTAGTTGACGGTGGCGATGTTCAGCCCCGCGGCCTCCGCGATCTGACGGGTGGAGGTGCCGTCGTAGCCGAGGGCGGCGAACAGCCTGGTCGCGACCCGCAGGATCATCTCCGGCCGGTCGCCTTCGGTGGAGGCCATACCTGAGACGGTATGCCCGCCCCCTTTATCCGTCAATCGATTGATTGAGAAAGACGATCGTCGTGGAGGTCGCGGGAGACCGGGCGGACGGTGCGGGAGCCGGCGCCGGACCCGGCCGGCGGGGCGGGTCAGGACAGCGGGAGCCGTACCACCGCGCGCAGGCCGGGGGAGGCGTCCTCCAGGTGGACCGCGCCGCCGTGGGCGTGGACCGTCTCGCGGACGATCGCCAGCCCCAGCCCGGCCCCGCCCTCGTCCCGGCTGCGCGCGCTGTCCAGCCGGGTGAACCGGTCGAAGACCCGCTCCCGGTCGGCCTCCGGGATGCCCGGCCCGTCGTCGGTGACGGTCAGCACCGCGTCCGCTCCCTGCGCCCGCAGCTCGACCGCCACCGGGGAGACGGTGTGCCGCAGCGCGTTGTCGACCAGGTTGACCAGTACCCGCCCCAGGTCCAGCGCGTCCCCGGCCACCACGACCGCACCGCCCGGGCCGCCGGGGTCCGCCCGCGTTCCGTTCCCGGCGGCGCCTCCCGTCCGGTCCCCGGACCGGGCCGGGGGATCGTCGCCGGTCCGGAAGACGACGGCCCGGCCGTACCGTTCGAGGGTCTGGGGGACCAGGTCGTCCAGCCGGACCGGTTCCCTGCGCGCGAGCGCGCCGCCGCGCTCGTCCAGGCGGGCCAGGGCGAGCAGGTCCTCGGCCAGCCGGGTCAGGCGGGTGGTGTCCTCCAGCACGCCCTCTGCGGTCTCCCGCCAGTCGTCCTGCCCGCCGGGGTGGCCCAGCGCCACCTCCAGCTGGAGCCTGATGCTGGCCAGGGGACTGCGCAGCTCGTGCGCGGCGTCGGAGACCAGGGCGCGCTGGCGGGCGTCGGCCCGCTCCAGCCGGTCCAGCATGGCGTTGAGCGTGGTGGCCAGGCTGTGCACCTCGTCGCGGGACTCGGGGACCGGCAGCCGGCGGGAGCGGGCGGTGCCGGTGATCTCCTCGGCGCCCCGGCGCAGCGCGGCGATGGGCCGGAGCGTCCTGCCGATGATCACCCAGCTGGCCCCGGCGAGCAGCACGAGCAGCAGCGGGGTGCCGACGAACAGGACCTTTCCCACGGTGCTGAGACTGGTCTCGACCTCGTCGAAGGGACGGGCCGCGATCACCGTCCGCCCCCCGTCGGCGCTGAGCACCCGCACGCGCAGCATGTGCGGGATCCCGTACGGCGCGCCGCGCAGGAAGCGCGCCCGCCGCTCCTGGAGAGCCGCCGCCCGGTCCGCCGCGTCCAGCAGCGGGACCAGCCGGTCGGTCCCGGTGGTGGCGTGGGTGATGCGCCCGGCGGGGTCGAGCACCTGGATCAGCACGCCGTCGGGGGAGGTCAGCTCGTCCGGCAGCTGCCCGGCGTCGGCCAGCGAGACGATCTCCCTGGCCCGCTGGTAGACCGACTCGTCGGTCGTGGCGACCAGCGCCCGGCCGAGCACCCCGATCATCACGTAGGCCGAGACCGCCAGCGCCACCGCCAGCACGGCCGAGGCGACCGCGGTCAGCCGGAAGCGCAGGCTCCTGCGCCGCCACCACCCGGCCGTACGGCGGGCGCCCGCCTCCCTGCGCCACCGCGGCCCGGCCGTACGGCGGGCGGTCCCGGACTCCGGTCCGGCCGCGCGGTGATCGGTCCCGGAGCCCGGTTCAGCCGCCATCGCCGGCCAGCCGGTACCCGGCGCCCCGCACGGTCTGCAGCGCGTTGCGCGAGAACGGCGCGTCGATCTTGCGGCGCAGGTAGCCGACGTAGACCTCGACCACGTTGGGATCGGTGTCGAAGGCGTCCCAGACGTGCTCCAGGATCTCGCTCTTGGAGACCACCTCGTCGTGACGGCGCATCAGGTACTCCAGGAGGGCGAACTCCCGGGGAGTCAGCTCCACCGGCGTCTCGCCCCTGGCCACCTTGCGCCGGGCGGGGTCCAGGGAGAGGTCGCCGGCCCGCAGCACGGCGGGCCGCCTGCTCCCGCCGCGCCGCAGCAGCGCCCGGAGCCTGGCCACCAGAACCACGTAGGAGAACGGCTTGGTGAGGTAGTCGTCGGCGCCCAGGTCGAGCCCGTCGGCCATGTCGTACTCGCCGTCCTTGGCCGAGAGCATCAGGATCGGCACCCAGTTCTCCTCGGCGCGCAGCTGCTTGCAGACGTTGTAGCCCGACAGCCTCGGCAGCATGATGTCCAGCACGACCACGTCGTACTCGCCCTGCCTGGCCAGGTGCAGGCCGTCCTCGCCGTCGTGCGCGAGGTCGACCGCGAAGCCCTCGGCCTGCAGCCCGCGCTGGAGCGCCGCGGCCATCCGCCGCTCGTCCTCCACGACGAGAACCCGCATTCCCTGCCTCCTTCCATCTGACCGCCCCATTTTCCGGCAGCGCGCCTGAGACCCGGCTGAGAAGCCTGTGAGCCCTCTCAGTCTGTCTCAGCTTCGGCACAGGAACGTTCACGCAGGCTGCGAGTGAGAAGGCATTGACGGCATACCGTTGAGGAGTGACATGCCAGAGCGAACACAGCAGCAGCGGCGGGCCCGGCGAGGCCGCGCCGTGAGGTGGGGCGTGCCGATCGCCGCGGTGGCGGTGGTCGCCGGGGCCGTCGGCGCCGGGCCCGTCATCGCCGCGGTCCAGGGCGACCCCGTGCTGCCCGAGCGCACGGCCGAGCAGTTGCTCGCCGACGCCCTCAAGGCCGCCGAGTCCGGGCCGGCGCCCATGTCGGGCACCGTCCTGCAGACCGCGTCCTTCGGCGTCCCGGGGCTGCCGGAGGTCTCGGGCATGGGCGGCACCTCCCCCGCCGCCCTGCTCACCGGCTCCCACGAGCTCAAGGTCTGGTACGGCGGCGGCGAGAAGGTCCGCCTCGCGCTGCCCGGCCGGATGAGCGAGACCGACCTGATCGTCAACGGCGACCAGGTCTGGCTCTGGGAGAGCGACTCCAGCACGGCCACCCGGATCAAGAGCACCGGCAAGGCGTTCGAGGAGCGGCCCGAGCACCCCGAGGCGCTGCCCACGGCGACCACGCCGCAGCAGCTCGCCAAGGAGGTCCTCCAGCGGGCCGGCGCCGGCACCGCCGTCGGCGTGAGCTCCAGCGAGAAGGTCGCCGGGCGTGACGCCTACCAGCTCACCCTCGCGCCCAAGGACGCCTCGTCCCTGGTCAAGGAGGTCAAGCTGGCGCTCGACGGGGAGACCTTCGTCCCGCTCAGGGTCCAGGTCTACGCCAAGAGCGCGGCGGAGCCCGCCTTCGAGATCGGGTTCACCTCGGTCAGCTTCACCCCGCCCGCTCCGGAGAACTTCGCCTTCACCCCGCCGGCCGGCGCGAAGGTGGAGGAGCAGTCGCTGGAGGAGCTCGCGCAGGCCATGGGGGCCGACCCGCAGGACCGGCAGGAGAAGGGCGAGCAGCTCGCCGGAGGCCTGCGGACCGTCGGCGAGGGCTGGACCGCGGTCGCGGTGCTCCCCTTCTCCGAGCGCGACCTCGGGGCCGGGGCCCCGCGGGGCCGGGAGGGCGAGCAGGCCGGTGGGAGCGGGGCAGAGGAGGCGGGGTCCCCCGAGACCGCCGCTCTGGCCGACGCCCTGCTGAAGGCCGCCACCCCGGTCAGCGGGCCGTGGGGCAGCGGCAAGGTCGTCCGGACCAAGCTGGTCTCCGCCCTGCTGACCGACGACGGGCGCCTGCTCGTCGGCGCGGTCACCCCGGAGAAGCTGACCGAGGTGGCCGGGAGGTGACGACGGGAGCCGGAGACCACTCGATCGTCACCCGCGGGCTGACCAAGCGGTTCCGCGGCGGCCAGCTGGCCGTGGACGATCTCCACCTGTCCGTGCCGCGCGGGTCGGTCTTCGGCTTCCTCGGCCCCAACGGCTCGGGGAAGACCACGACCATCCGCATGCTGCTCGGCCTCGTCGCGCCGACGCAGGGAGGCTGGGACCTCCTCGGCACGCCGATGCCGGGCGGGGTCGCCGCGGTGCTGCCCCGCGTGGGGGCGCTGGTCGAGGGACCGGCGTTCTACCCCTACCTGTCGGGAGAGGCCAACCTGCGCCGCTACGACGCCGCCGACCCGAAGGCCGACCCGCGCACCGCCTCCCGGCGGATCGGGCTCGCCCTGGACCGGGTCGGCCTGGCCGCGGCGGCGGGCAAACGCTACCGCGCCTACTCGCTGGGCATGCGCCAGCGGCTGGCCATCGCCGCCGCGCTGCTCGGTCCCAGGGAACTGCTGGTCCTGGACGAGCCGACCAACGGGCTGGACCCGCAGGGCACCCGTGAGGTGCGGGCGCTGGTGAGGGAGATCGCCGCCGACGGGACGACCGTGTTCGTCTCCTCCCACCTGCTCGCCGAGGTGGAGCAGATGTGCACCCACGTCGGCGTCATGCGGACCGGCCGGCTGGTCGCCCAGGGACCCATCGCCGGGCTGCTCGGCGGGGAGGCGGTCACGGTCCGGGTGGAGACCCCGGACACCGCCGAGGCGGCGGCCGTGCTGGCCGGACTCGGCCTGGAGGGGGTCCGGACCGGGGACGGGCAGGCCGTCGCCGAGCTGGGCGGTCATGCGCCGGAACGGGTCACCGCCGCGCTGGTGGCGGCGGGGGTCGCGGTACGCGGGCTGGCCGTGCAGCGGCCGAGCCTGGAGGACGTGTTCGTGGGACTGACCGGGGAGGGTTTCGATGTCGACGGCTGACGGCACGGGAGTCGCGACCGCGACGGCGGGCTCGGGACCGGGCACGCTGGACGGGCCCGGCGCCCCGGATGTACAGAACATGCCGGATGCACAGGGCGTGCCGGACGCGAGGGGCGTGCCGGACGCGTCGGGCACTCCGGCCGGAGGAGGGGCGGGAAGCGGTCCCGTGCCGGACGGGGGGCCCGCCGGGCGGGCTCCCGCCTCCCGGGCTCCGGGGGCCGTGCGCGCCTGGCTGCGGCTGCTCGGCTCGGAGGCCGGGCTGACCTTCCGGCGCCCGCGCAACCTCGCCATGCTCGCCGTGCTCGGGGTCATCCCGGTGCTGGTGGGCGTCGCGATGCGGCTGTTCGCCGAGCCGATCGCGGCCGAGGCGGGGGACGGGCCGGGGAACGGCGGGGCGATCTTCGCCCAGATCACCGGGAACGGGCTCTTCCTCACCTTCGCCGCGCTCTCCGTGCTGGTGCAGCTCATGCTCCCGGTCGCGGTCGCGGTGGTGGCCGGTGACGCGGTCGCAGGGGAGGCGGGCGGCGGCACGCTGCGCTACCTGCTCACCGCCCCGGCGGGCCGGACCCGCCTGCTGGCCGCCAAGTACGGCAACGCGGTCCTGTTCTGCCTGGCGGCCGTCAGCGTGATCGCCCTGTCGGCGCTGGTGACCGGCCTGGCGCTGTTCCCGGCCGGGCCGATCACCCTGCTGTCCGGCACGACGATCCCCTTCGCCGAGGGGCTGCTCAGGATCGGCCTGGTCGTCCTCTACGTCACGGCGGGGATGGCCGCCCTGGCCGCGGTCGCGCTGGCCCTGTCCACGCTGACCGAGGTGGCGATCGGCGCCATCGCGGCGACGGTGGTGACGGTCGTCGTGGTCCAGGTCCTCGGTGTGATCCCGCAGCTCGCCTGGCTCCAGCCGTACCTGCTGACGCAGTGGTGGAACGGGTTCGACGGTGTCCTGCGCGATCCGGTCGCCGTCGCCGAGATGGGCCAGGGCCTGCTGGTCTTCGCCGCCTACACCGCCGTCTTCGGTTCGATCGCCTGGGCCCGCTTCACCGGCAAGGACATCACCGCCTGAGGATCCCGGGCGGGACCCCGCCGACCGGCCGGGGCCGGCGGGGCTGCGCAGGAAGCCGCAGAGGTGCCGCAGAGGTGCCGCAGACGCGGCACAGCCCGAATCCCCGGCCTTCGGGCCGGGGAGCGCGTCAGGCGGGCCGGGACCGCTCCGGGTCCGGGGCGGAGGCCGTACGGCTCCCGCGGCGCAGGCCGAGCACGCCGATCACGGTGCCGGCGAGCCCGGCGAGCAGCCCGCCCGCGCCCAGCAGCCGGGCGGTGCCGTCGCCGGAGGACGCGGTGGCGGCCGCGACCGGGGCCACCGACGGAGCGGATCCGGCCCCGGCCGACGGGGTGGCCGAGTGCCCGGCGTCGTGCCCGGCGCCGTGGCCGTCGCCGCCGGAGGCGGGCGTGAGCTTCAGGACCGGGGCCGGGCGGTCGGGCTCGGAGCCGTCGGCCTTGGGCTCGTCGGCCCACTTCACGACCTCGCCGCCGGTGTAGGTCTGCGTGGCGGGGAAGACCAGGTGATCGGTGTCCTTGGGCAGCATGCCCATCGAGACCTCGAACTCCTGGAACTGGCCGGGTGCGATCGTCCCGCCGGACCAGGTGATCTTCGTGACCGCCTCGGTGATCTCTCCGTACTCCGTGGTGACGGGCTTGTCGAGCTTCTCCTCGGTCACCTCGACGTCCCAGCCGGGCACCGGCCGCACCGAGACGAACGGCAGCGGGTGGTCGGCGGGGAAGGCGACCTCGACCTTGCTCGTCGAGGCGTCGTCGCGCTCGTTCGGCACCCGGAAGGCGACCTTGGTGAAAGCGCCCTGCTCGGCGCTGCCGGGGTTGATCGTGACGTGTGCGAGAGCGGGCGCGGCGAGGGCGAGGGCGAGGGCGGCGCCGCCCGCGGTGACGGTCGCGGCGCGGCGGCATGCTGCGGCAAGGGACATGGGTGTTCTCCACTTCGGGGACTCGGGCTCGTCGGAGCCCCTCCGGGGTTCCGGGAAAGGGGGCGGGTCAGGCGGCGGGAAGCGGAGGACCGCGCCGGCTGACGATGTGACGGAGGAGGGGCCGGACGGGAACGGGGACGGCGCCGGGCGCGGCGGCGGGCGGCGCGGCCGGCGGGCCCGAGGGGGCCTGCAGGAGCAGGAACGCCGCGCCGGCGCGGTGCCCGGCGGCGGCGAGGTGGTGCCCGGCCGAGCGGAGCACCGCCCACAGCGCGGTCTCGCCGCGGGCCAGCCACCAGCCGGTGACCAGCGTCGCGGTGAGGTGGGCCAGCAGCATGCCCAGGCTCTCGCCCAGCCCCTGGCCGTGCGGGTGGGCCGTCAGCGAGATCCCGGAGGGGCCGCCGAGGGCGAACAGTTCGTGCAGGACCAGTTGCGCGCCGGTGAGGGCGACGTTGACGGTCCTGGCGGACCGCTCGCGCCCGGCGAGCGAGAGCGCCGTGATGACGGCGGCCGCGGTCCCCGCCGCCACCGCCCACGCCTGCGGCCCCGAGCCGCCCGCGGCCACGTGGCCGAGGACGGCGAGCGCCACGCAGACGGCCGCGAAGGCGGCCGAGCGCACGAGACGGAGCGGGAGGCGGGCACGCATGACGCCGGACATGGTCTCACGCCCGGCCGCCGGGTACCGAACGGAACGGGCTGGTCGGAAGGGCCGGGACGCCGGGCGGGATAACCAATAGTGTGTGATGCCTGCCGTTTTGCGGCTTTTGTGGCTAGGGTTGCCGCGACCGTGAAAGCACGTGGATCCGGGGTGGTGGCGATGCGGCACTTCGTCGGGCTGCTCATCGGGCTGGTGACGACGGCGGTCCTGCTCCTCGGTGGAGGATGGGCGGCCGCGACGACCCTCGGGCGGCCGCTGCCCGGTGCGGCGGGTCTGTCCCCGCAGCCCGGCGGGGCGCAGACCTGGATCGCCCTGGGCGTCATGGCCGGGCTCGGCCTGCTGCTCGGCCTGGTGATCGCCGGCAGGGTCTCCCCGCTGGCCGGGTTCGTCCCGTCGATGGTCCTGCTCGCGTGGACCGTGATCTACGTTCTCGACGCCGGCCGGGCGATGGGCCTGCTGACCGAGGTCCCCACCTTCCACCGGGAGCTCGACGTGGCGCCGGTGGGCATGGGCGTGCTGCTGAACAGCGGGATCTACGCCATGCTCGGCGTCGCCCTCTTCCTGCCCGTCCTGATGCCCTCCCGCTGGGCCGGGCGGAGCCGCGAGGAGGACGACGAGTACGAGGAAGAGCCCGGAGAGCCGTCCTACTACTGAACCCGGGGCCACCGGGCCGGCCCGTCACCGGGTGCCTTCTCTGAAGGCGTTGTGCCGGAAGACGTTGTGCCGGAAGACGTTGTGCGGGTCGTAGACGGCCTTGACCCGCCGCAGCCGCCGCAGCGTGGCCGGTGGGAACGCCTTGGCCGGCAGGTCCTCGCCTCCGTGGGACTCGAAGTTGGGGTAGACCGCGTTCACGCCGAGGCGCTCCCACGCCCGGTCGGCCCGTGCCCGCCGCGACTCGTCGACCACCGCGGACAGGGAGAAGTTCTGGGTGCGGTGGGCGTAGGCGGTGGCGTCCGGGGCGGTGTCGTTGACCGCCCCGCCGACCGACCGCACCTGGAACATGGCGACGTCGCCGGCCGAGAACATGCCGGCCACCGCGGCCGAGGCGGCGGCGTCGAGGTGCTCGACCAGCGCGGAGCGGCTGCGCATGCGGGCCTGGCCGGAGTGGCGGTTGCGGTGCGGCGCGACGATCGCGGCGTAGGGGGTCAGCTGGGCCTGCTGCTGCAGGACGGGGGCGAGCTCCAGGAACGGCTCGATGGCCGCGACGGCGGCGTCGGCGTCGTCCCCGGCCCACACGATGATGGTCTGCGCGAGGATCTGCCCGCCCGCCCGGCCGGGGAAGGCCGACAGGAAGGCCGTCAGCCGCCGGGGGCTGCTCTCGACCAGCCGTCCCCAGCCCTGCAGGAACGCGGCCAGGTCCGAGGCGTCGTGCACGAGGACGGCGAAGACGACGTCGCCCACCTCCGCGGCCTCGATGTCGAAGGAGGTGACCACGCCCATGTCGCCGCCCGCGCCGCGCAGGGCCCAGAACAGGTCGGGATGGTGCCCGGCGTCCGCGCGGACGATCCGCCCGTCGGCCAGGACGACCTCGGCGCCCACGACGTGGTCGATGGTCAGCCCGTAGGAGCGTCCCAGGAAGCCCTGCCCACCGGAGGTCGCCAGGCCGCCGACGCCCACGTCGCCGTAGTCGCCGGAGCTGATGGCCAGCCCGTACGGCGCCAGCGCCTGGGCCACCTCGCCCCAGCGGGCGCCCGCCCCGACGCGCACCAGCCGCCGCTCGCGGTCGATCACCTCGACGCCGTTCATCGCGCCCACGTCGATGACGATGCCGCCGTCGTTGGTGGACCGCCCGCTGATGCCGTGCCCGCCGCTGCGCACCGCCAGCGGCACGTCCTGCTCCCTGGCGAACGCCAGCGCCTCGGCCACCTGGCCCGGCGTGGACGGGCGCAGGACCAGGCCGGGCGAGCCGGGCCACACGTAGGTGGAGCGCACGTCCTCGTAACCGCGGTCGCCGGGTTCGACCGCGGTCGCGGCCAGGGAGGCGGGCACCGCGTCGTAGCCGATGCCCGCGCGCCGCAGCGCGAGAGCGCGGGCCGGGCGCGCGCGGCCGGCGCCCGTGCCCGCGGCGGCGCCTGAGGAGGCCCGCTCGGCGGCCACGGCCTCGCGCAGGGCCGGGGCCACCTCCTGGGCGAAGGTCTGGATGGTCCGCGGATCGTCGGAGCCGAGGATGAACGTGCTGACGCCGTCCTCCAGCGCCAGGGGGAGCAACCGCTCGACCCACCGGGCGGGCGGCCCCTGCAGCGGCCCGCGGCCGGAGTCCTCGAAGCCCCCGCCCGCGAGGTTGAGCAGGCGGCGGATCTCGCGCGGGTCGCGCCCCGCCTCCGCGGCCGCCTCGTCGATGATCTTGTTTCCCGCGGGGACGTCCTCCGGCTGGAGGTAGCCGAGGCTGGGCAGCCAGCCGTCGGCCTTGGCGCCGATCAGGCGCAGCATCCGCGGCTTGTACGCGCCCAGCCAGATCGGCACGTCGTGCGCGGGCGCGGGGCCCCGCTTGGCCCCGTCGACCGCGTAGTGGGCGCCGTCCACGCGCAGCAGGCGGCGCTCGCCGGCGTCCCAGACGCCGCGGATGACGTCGATGGCCTCGCTCAGCGCCTCGATGCTCTGCCCGGGGGTGAGCCGGCGGCCGCCCATGGCCTCGATCGCGTCCCAGAAGGCCCCCGCTCCCAGGCCGAGCTCGATCCGCCCGCCCGAGAGCAGATCGAGGCTGGCCACCGAGCGCGCCAGCACGGCCGGGTTCCGCAGCGGCAGGTTGAGGACGTTGCCGGCCAGGTGGACGCGCTCGGTCCGGGCGGCCACCCAGCTCAGCAGCGTCCACGTGTCCAGGAAACCGGGCTGGTAGGGGTGGTCCTGGAAGGTGACCAGGTCCAGGCCGGCCCGCTCGCTCAGGAGGGCCAGCTCGGTCACCGCGTCAGGCCGCCGGTTCTGCGGCGTGATGAACGATCCGAATCGCAGGTCGTGGCCGTAGTCGGGCATGGGCTCCTCCGCCAAAAATAGTAGACGTATCAACCATACCTCTTTTGGTGACGTGTCAACTATTCGTCCCGTAGAGTGGAGCCATGACCGCGCGCCCGCCCTCGACCGGCCCGGCGGCGACCGGTGCGCCGGCCGGCCCCGCGGCGATGGACGCGTGGCGGAGCCACACGGTCGTCCACGCCCGGCTGGCCGCCCACCTGGCGCGCGAACTCGCCCGCGCCACCGGCCTGTCCGAGGCCGACCACCAGATCCTCGACGCGCTCCTGGACGCCCCGCAGGGGCGCATGCGGGCGCTGGAGCTGCGCTGGACGCTGCAGTGGGAGAAGAGCCGGCTGTCCCACCAGGCCGCCCGCATGAGCGCCCGCGGCCTGCTGCGGCGGCAGGCGTGCGCCGAGGACGCGCGGGGCTGGGACATCGTCCTCACCGCCGCCGGGCGCGAGGCGGCCGAGCGCGCCCGGCGCGTCCGGGAGGAGTCCGTGCGGGCCCTCGTGCTGGAGACCCTCGGCGCCGAGCGCCTGGCGCACCTCGCCGAGGCCGCCGCCCTGCTGTCCGAGAGGCTCGAGCGGGCCGCCGAGGCCGATCCCGACTGCGGGGCCGTCCGCGCGGCCCTCGAAGCGGACGGGATCCGCTGACGCGGTGACCGCGCATGCCCGCCGGGCCCGGCCTGCGACCGCTCACCGGTCGGCGGGCGAGGCCGTGTAGAGGCGGGTGACGACGTCCTCGAGGGAGTCCTCGCCGGGGGTGGTGGCGCGCAGGTCCTCCAGGGTGCCGTCGAAGCCGAGGCGGCCGTGGTGGATGAGCATGACCCTCCGGCAGAGCTTCTCGATGTCGCCGAGGTCGTGGGTGGTGAGCAGCACCGTGGTGCCGCGCTCGGCGTTGAGCCGGCCGAGGAACTCGCGCATGGCGGCCTTGCTCACCACGTCGAGGCCGATGGTGGGCTCGTCGAGGACCAGGACGGCGGGATCGTGCAGAAGGGCGGCGGTGACGTCGCCGCGCATGCGCTGGCCCAGGCTGAGCTGGCGGACCGGGGTCCGCATGAACGCGGCGAGGTCCAGGAGCTCGGTCAGCTCGTCCAGCCTCCGGCGGAAGTCATTTCGATCTACTTTGTAAAGGAGTCGGACCAGTTCGAAACTGTCCTTCAGCGGCAGATCCCACCACAGGGTCGTGCGCTGGCCGAAGACCACCCCGATCCGGCGGGCGAGAGCCGTACGGCGGCGCGTCGGATCGAGTCCGGCCACCCGCAGGCGGCCCGAGGTCGGCGCGAGGATGCCGGTGAGCATCTTGATGGTGGTGGACTTGCCCGCGCCGTTGGGGCCGAGGTAGCCGACGAACTCCCCGGCCGCCACGGTGAACGACAGCTCCCGCACGGCGTGCACGGTCCTGCGGGCCCGGCCCCGCCCGACGGTGAAGGAACGGCCGGCGCCGTCGACTTCGATCATGCGGTCAACTCCCCGTGGAACGGTAGCGGCGGATGCCCGCCCGCCACGCGAGGGCGGCGGCGAGGGCGAGGACGAGGGCCGCGGCGGGCGCGGCGAAGCGCAGTCCGTACGGCAGGCCGAAGGGGTCGTCCCGGTCCAGCACGTACAGGGCGGGCTGCCAGTTGACGAACGCCAGCGGGACGATGAAGGTGACGGCCCTGACCAGGTCGCCGCCGTAGACGGTCAGCGGGTACTGGGTCAGGGTGCTGCCGCCGTAGGTGAAGGCGTTGCTCACCTCGGGCGCGTCGGTCAGCAGGAACTGCATCGCGCCGCCGATGGTGAAGATCGAGGCGAAGATGACGACCCCGCACACGATCATCACCGGGACCATCCAGATCCGGCTCCAGGGCGGGTCGAGCCGGGGCAGGGCGACGGCGAGCACCACCGCGGCCTGGGCGAGCCGGCCGAACCGCTGCACGCTGAACCGGTCGGTGGCCACCTGCACGAACGCGCTCGCCGGGCGGATGAGCATGGCGTCGAAGGTGCCGGCCCTGATGTGCTGGCTGAGCCGGTCGACGTTGCCGAAGAGCAGGTCGGCGAGGCCGAACGACACGCCCGCGGTGCCGTACAGGAACATGACCTCGGCGAGCGCGAAGCCGCCCAGCGACCGGGTGTGCCCGAAGACGATCCAGATCGCGGCGACGTCCATCCCGGTCAGCACGAACGAGCCCAGGACCATCATGACCAGCGGGACCGGGTACTGCGCCGAGGCGCGCAGCCACGTCCAGGCGAGCAGGAGGTAGGTTCTAGCCACGGGCCGCCTCCCGCGGGCGGCCCGCGCGCTCATCCACCCTGGACCACCACCTTGCGGCGGGCGGCGCGGGTGGCGAGGGCGCCCAGGGCCAGCAGTGCCGCCGCCCAGAGGGCCTGGAAGCCGAGCGCCTCCAGCGCGTCGCGTTTGCCGAGGTAGACGTCGGCGGGGACCTGCACCATCGCCGCCCAGGGGAGGGACTGCGCCAGGGTGCCGAACCAGCCGGGGAAGAGGTTCAGCGGAAGGACCATGCCGCTGAAGAACATCGCCATCACCATGGACAGCGCCTGCGTGCCCCGGTCGTCGACGATCCAGAACGACGACAGGGCGACCAGGTAGCGCCAGCCGAAGCTGACGACCACGCCGAGTACGAAGCTGGCGGTGAAGAAGGCCCAGGTGGCGAGGTGCGCGGGGGTGACGATGCCGAACAGCGCGGCCCCGGCGAGCGTCGGCGGCACGCTGCGCAGCAGGAACAGGTAGCCGGCGCGGCCCAGGTCGTCGGCGAGGTTCCAGGCCTGCAGCGAGGCGGGGCGCAGGAGGTCGACGGCCACGTCGCCGCTGCGCACGCGCTCGGCGAGCTGGACCCCGCCGCCGAGCAGCTGCATCGGGCCGATGAACGCCTGGCCGAGGAAGCAGAAGGTGACGGCGTCGGCGACGTCGTATCCGGCCAGGCCGGGACGGGCCTCCCACAGGGCGATCAGGACGTGGGCGCGCAGGATCCCGAAGACGGTGTTGGTGAAGGCTCCGGCGAGGGCGGCGGCCCGGTAGGCGGAGTGGCGGCGGAAGCCGTACCCGGCGAGGCGCGCGTAGAGGGACAGGCGCGGGTGGGGCCGGAGGCGGGTTCGGGGCGGGAAGACGGCCTCCTCGGGGTGTCGTGAGGGCAACCCTCCGATTTTCCTCGCAGGTCGGGGCGGGGGCAACGGGTTATCCGGGACGGGGCGTCCTGCGGTGGCGGGCCTCCGGGGGAGGGGGAGGGGCGCCTGCGGCGGACCGGCCGGCGGAGGCCGGGCATCCGGTGGGAGAGGCGGGCCGTCCGTCCGGGAGCGCTCGTCCGGAGCGGCGCAGGGGTTCCGGCTGCGCCGGCCGACCGGAATGGGATGGTAGGCGATATAGGCGTAACCTTCACGACATACCAGGCACATGGTAGAACGAAGTTCTGGCGGGAATCCTCCTCCCAGGAGGTTCCCGCATGCGCGATGAGATCGACGTGGACGTCTGTCCCGGTTACCCCGTCAGCTGGCAGGCCTCGGCGCTCAACGCGATCATGCGTGGCACGGTCAAACCGCTGTCCGGTCTTCTCCTCCGCTCCGACCTCAGCGTGCTGGCGGCCTCGCGGTTCGTCGCGCTCGCGGGCCGGGTGCCGCTGCGGCTGCCCCCGCACGTGAGCCTCGTGCAGGACCGGGCCGGGGCGTGCCCGGGGGAGTGGGTCCGCGCCGGGCACGGGCTCGACGAGGGCAAGGTGCTGCTCTACCTGCACGGCGGCGGCTACTTCGTCTGCTCCCCGGCCACCCATCGGCCGATCACCTGGCGGCTGTCGGTCGCCGCCCGCCGCCCGGTGCTGGCCGTCGACTACCGCCAGGGGCCGGTCCACACGCTGGCCGAGTCGCTCGAGGACGCCGTGGGGGCCTATCGGTGCCTGCTGGAGCGGGGGTACGAGCCCGCCGACATCCTCATCGCCGGTGACTCCGCCGGAGGCCACCTGACCCTGGCCGCCCTGCTGGCGCTGCGCGACCGGGGGGCGCCGCTGCCCGCCGCCGCGGTGTGCCTTTCCCCGTGGGCGGACCTCAGTGACACCCCGCGGCGGGTCAACCGGCTGCTCGACCCGGTGATCCCGGCCGGCCGGGTCGAGTGGCTGGCCCGCCGGTGGACCGCCGGTCTCGACGCCCGCGATCCCCTGGTCTCCCCGGTCTTCGGCGACTACACCGGGCTGCCGCCGCTGATGGTCGTCACGGGCTCGACCGAGGTCCTGCGCGACGAGGGCCGCCGGGTCGCCGAGCGCGCCCGCGCCGCGGGGGTCCCGGTTACCTACGAGGAGTGGAGGCGGATGCCGCACGTCTTCCCCATCCTCGCCGACGTGGTCCCCGAGGCGCGCAGGGTGTTCCGGCACATCGCCCGCTTCCTGGCGGCGGCGCAGCGGCTCGCCGCCCGGGACGTGCCGGGGGAGGCGGGAGACCGTACGGCCGCCGCCTGACGGTCCCGGGGCCGTCGGGCGGCGGCCCCGCACCCGTGCCGCCCGCGATCCCGCAGGTCACATCGGTATGACTAGTCCCATTGATATCAATGGTTACTTACCTTGAGGGATGATTGGCCTTACCCGCTATATCCCTTATGACTAGTCAGGAGCGAACTCCTCTCCCATCCCGTCACAGTGTGCTTGCCGTAGCCGTACAGGAAGGCTCGATCGGATGGCGCGTGGCGGAACTGGCCCCAGCAGCGGCATGCCTCCCGGCGTGCGGCCCCTGACCGTCGGGGACCCGGTCATCATCGGCCGCTATCTCCTGCTCGGCCGCCTCGGCACCGGCGGCATGGGCGTCGTCTACCTGGCCGAACACCCCCAGGGCGGGGTCGTGGCGCTCAAGACGCCGCATCCGGTGCACCTCGACGATCCCACGCTCCGGGCCCGTTTCGCCGAGGAAGTGGAGTTCTCCCGCCGGGTGACGCCGTTCTGCACCGCCGCGGTGGTGGAGGACGGCACCGACCGGGAGCGACCCTACCTGGTCTCGGAGTACATCCCCGGCCCGGCCCTCTCCCAGGTGGTCGCCGCGCGCGGCCCGCTCACCCCGGACCTGGCCTACGGCGTCGCCCTCGGCACGGCCGGCGCGCTGACGGCGGTGCACGAGGCCGGGCTGGTCCACCGCGACCTGAAGCCCGGCAACGTGCTGCTGTCGGACACCGGCCCCCGGTTGATCGACTTCGGGATCGCCAGGGACGTGGACACCCTCGCCGCGCACACCCAGGCCGGTCAGGTCATGGGCAGCCCGGGATGGGTCGCCCCGGAACGGCTCACCGGCGGTCCCGCCCTGCCCGCCTCGGACGTCTTCTCCTGGGGCTGCCTCATCGCCTACGCGGCCACCGGCCACCACCCGTTCGGCGCCGGCGAGCCCGACGTGCTGACCCGGCGGATCCTGGTCGAGCCGCCGCGCCTGTCCTCGGTTCCCGACCTGCTGCGTCCCGCGGTGGAGGCGGCACTGGCCAAGGAGCCCGCGCGCAGGCCCGCGGCGGCGGACCTGCTCGGCGCGCTGCTCGCCGCGGGCGGCATCGGCGACCCGTGGGACGCGCGCGAGGCGGTCGCCGAGGTGCTGGCGGAGATCTGGACGCCCGTGCCGTACCCGCCCGGGGGCGGCCTGCTCCGGCTGGCCTCCGGCGGTGGGGCGGGCCGGGGAGGCCCGGTGGACCGTTCGGGCCCGGACCGGCCGGTGGGGGACCTGCCCTCGCTCCCGGCCCGGCGCTCCCGCCGGGCCGGACCGGGGCGGGGCGCCCACCTGCCGCAGGCGAGCTTCGCGGCGCTGGCGACCGTCTCGATGGTGGCGTTCGCCATGGTCGCCGCGGGCAACGGCGGTCCCGCGGCGGGCGGCGGAACGCCCGAGCACGTGCCGATGGTGATCCCCGTCGACGGGACGACCATCGGCGCGACCTCCCGGGGGAGCCGGCCGCAGGACGGCCCGGCGGGGGGCCCGCCCCAGGCCGGCCCCTCGACCATCATGGTCACCACGACCAGGACCGTTCCGGTCCCCGGGGCGACCGGCCACCTCCAGGAGCCCTCACCGGACGGTCCGCAGGACTCACCGGACGACCCCGGCGGCCCCCGCGGTTCCGGCGGCCCGGACGATCCCGGCGAGCCGCAGACCTGCGCGGACGTGAACGCGGCGGGGAAGGGCGGCGGGAAGGGGCGGGGCAGGGGCGGGGCGGGGGACTGCCCGACGCGGACGGCCGGTCCCAAGCCCTCCTTCACCCAGATCCCGCAGACCGGCGACGGCGAGAGCCCGACGCCGACGCCGAGCGCGTCCGGGACGCCGTCCGCCACGGTCTCCCCCTCGCCCAGCCCATCGGTCCAGATCGGCGGCTGAGGCCGCCGGGAAAACGGGGTGAGCACAAGGGATCTCGCTGCTAGTTTGTCCGCATGGCGACCAAGTTGAACCAGATCCTCGCCGTGGAGAAGGGCGTCAAGTCCGACGTCCAGCGCAAGGTGACCGACGCGTACCACACGATCCAGAAGAACGCCCTCCTGCTGGGGCTGTCGCGGACCTACCAGCCGATCGACGACGAGGGGGAGCACCTCCCCCCGGAGTCGACGCGGGTGCAGGTCCAGGCGGAGGATCTGCTCAGGCAGGTGGGCGCCGCGCTGACCCGGCTGTTCGACGTGACCGCGACCAAGGACTGGGCCAACTGCGCCGCGCATGCCGACGTGAAGGTCGACGGCGCCGTCCTGCTGGAGCGGGTGCCGGTCACCTACCTGCTCTTCCTGGAGAAGCAGCTGGTCGACCTGCACACCTTCGTCTCCAAGCTGCCGGTGCTGGACGCGGCCGAGACCTGGACGCTGGACCCCTCCACCGACTGCTGGCGGACCGAGCCGGTCAAGACGACCCGGACCAAGAAGGTGCCGCGCAACCACGTCAAGGCCGAGGCCACCGACAAGCACCCGGCCCAGGTCGAGGTCTACCACGAGGATGTCGTCGTCGGCTTCTGGACCAGGGTCGCCTTCTCCGGCGCCATGCCCCGCAAGCGGGTCAACGAGCTGCTGGAGCGGGTCACCAAGCTCCAGGACGCCGTGAAGTTCGCCCGCGAGGAGGCCAACGGCGCCGAGGTCGCCGACCAGCGGATCGGGGACAGGATCTTCGACTACCTCCTGAGGTAGTCTTCACAGACTCCCCGTGGGAGCGCGGGGACGCGCGAAAGCGCGAAAGCTGAAACTGAACGTCAGACTGACACGCGGTGCATGTGGGGGTTCGAGTCCCTCTCCCGGCACTTTCACGCCGGGATGGCCCAACAGGTAGAGGCGGCCGCTCACGCTCAGACTCTCGCTCCAGGTTCAGCATTCGCCGCCGTGCGCCGGATCGACCGAGGGCAGGCAGAGATCGTCGGGTGCGGGTTCGAGTCCCGCTGGGCGCTCCACGTGCGTCCGTAGCTTAAAGGCAGAGCACGACATCGTCAGGATGACCGGTCCTCTTAAACGTGCCGGCGCCGTCACATGGCGGCACACCAGGCCCCCGGGGAATGGATACTTCCCCGGGGGCCGCCGCTCTCGCACGGCCCGGCGCCGTCGCCGCGCACGGCAGGGCAGGCGGGTCAGTCCTTCTTGCGCTGGCGGATCAGCCCCATGAAGCCCGGGCTCGGCTTGAACTTCGCGGTCCAGGTCTCGGCGATCTCCAGGGGCTCGCCGGTCTGCGGGTTGCGCCCGGCGCGGGCGGGCTTGTGCACGATCTCGAAGGAGCCGAAACCGGGGATGGCGACCTTGTCCTCGCTCGCGACGGCGTGCTGGATGGCGTCCAGGATCGCGTCCAGCGCCGCGGCGGTCTGCCGCCGGGTGAGGCCCGCCTCCGCTGCGGCCTTCTCGATCAGCTCGCGCTTGTTCATGCTCTCGATCCTCGCGTGTGCCCGGGAGGGCCAACACTACGGGGATCGCCCCGGCCGGTAGAACCCGCGCCCGCCGCCTTCTTTCCGGGCGGCGGGCGCGGGCGGGTCGTTCAGAGGCGGCCGGACTGTGCGGCCAGCCGTTCCGCCTCCAGGTAAAGGGCCTCGACGAGGACGAGCTCCAGGCGGAGGTCTTCGTCGGCGAGGCCGTCCAGGACTTCCATCGGGCCTCCCTGCCTACACCGACGCCTCACCGGTCACAAAGGTTCACGTTCTTTTCCGGGGCGGGGTTTCCGGGGCGGGGTCTCCCGGGTCAGGCCGGCGTACGGCCGGAGGCCGCTCTCCGGCCGGTCTCCATCGGGACCAGCTTCGCCAGATCCACGTACCGGCCCACCTCGTGCACGCCGGCGCAGTATGCGACCAGCACCCGCTCCCCGCCCACCAGGCGGGTGACGCGCAGGCACGGCTGGTCGTCGCGGACGATCGCCTCGACCCGGGTGCCGTCCGGTCCCTGCCAAATCCCCATGAAACCGAGATTATGGAGCGGACAGTAAGCATAGGGTAACTAACCGGGCATATCGGGATGTATTAGAGGTGTCCGGAGCGATCACCGGGAGCTCGCGGCGGCCCGCCCGGGCTTCCCCCGCCCCGGAACCGGATGCGCGCCCGCACTCTCCCCTGAGCGGTGATCCACCCGGACCGGCGGGCGGCGGCCCCCCATGGAATGATGTTCACGTCATGCCCGCCTCCCTGCCCTTCCGCCTGGCCCGCGCCGCGGTGTTCACCGCGCTCTGCCTCGGGCTGAGCATCGCCGCGCACCTGTTCGCCGGAGGCCCCGTCTCCGCGCCGAGCGCGGCGGGCGGGGCGGTGCTGGCGTTCGCCGCGGCACTGGCGGCGGCGGGGCGCGAGCGCCCGGCGGCGGTGATCCTGCCGCTCCTGGGCGGGCTGCAGGTCGTGCTGCACATGCTGTTCTCCCTGTGCCACGCGGCGCCCGCGGCCGAGGCCGCCGGGCACGCCCACTCGGGGCTCGTGCCCGGCCTGGGCATGCTGGTCATGCACGGCTGGGCGGTCGGGCTGACCGCCCTGTGGCTGGCACGGGGCGAGGCGGCACTGTGGACGCTGCTGCGCAGGCTCCCGCTGCGGCTGCTCCGCCTGCTCGTGGTCCACGCGCTCCCGGAACGGGCGCCGTTCTCCGCGCCCTCCGCGGCCGAGCCCCGCGCATGGCGCTCGGTCCTGCTCCGCCACGCCGTACACCGGCGCGGACCTCCCCGGCGGGTCACCGCCGCCTCCGGCTGACCGTCCGCGTCGCCGGAGGCCGTTCTCGCACCGTTCGGGCCCGCGCGTGCGCGGCCCCGCCGAGGCCGCACTCCCGCGGCCCGGCGAATCCGACCTGCGTGACCTCTTCTCCGGCATGGTCCTCGCCCATGGCGGCCTGCCGCATGCCAGAAAGGCATTCATCGTGCTCTCTCGCCGTACTCTTCCCGCCACCCCCGCCGCGATCCTGCTCGCCGCCGCGGTGGCGCTCAGCGGATGCGCCTCCCAGGCCACCACCTCGGCCGCGCCCGCGGCCGGTCCGTCCGCCGCCCCGTCCTCCTCGCCCGTGCTGACGATCACCGACCCCTGGGTGAAGACCACGAAGGAGGGCATGACCGCCGCCTTCGGGACCCTGGTCAACAACGGCGGCACCGACGTGACCGTCGTCTCCGGGGCCTCCCCGCTCTCGCCGGAGATCGAGCTGCACGAGGTCGTCGACTCCGGCGGCAAGACGGTCATGCGCCCCAAGGAGGGCGGCTTCACCGTCCCGGCGCACGGCACGCACCCCCTGAGGCCCGGCGGCGACCACATCATGCTGATGGGCGTCACCGAAGAGGTGAAGCCCGGCGCGCAGATCACCTTCACCCTCACCCTCGAGGACGGCTCGACCCTGGGGTTCACCGCCGTCGGCAAGGACTTCGCCGGCGGCGAGGAGGACTACCAGCCCGGCGCGCACACCGGCGGGGACATGGGCGGGGACATGGGCGGCGGGGACAAGGACGCGCACTCCGGCAAGGACGACCAGTGAGCGCCGGCCCCCGCCTCACCCGCAGGGGACTGCTGACGGGCGGCGCGGTGGCGGCGGCCGGAGCCGTGGCGGCGTGCTCGCCCGCCGCGGCCACCGGATCCGGGACGCCCGGCGGGCCCGGGACGGCCGCGCGCGGACAGGGCGTCCCCGAGACTCCGGACGGCACCGCCGCCGAGTCCTTCCACGGCGTCCACCAGGCCGGGATCGCCACGCCGCCGCAGGCCCACGCCGTCTTCGTCGGCCTGGACCTGCTGCCCGGCACCGGCAGGGAGGCGATCGCCCGGATGATGCGCCTGCTCACCGATGACGCGCGCCGCCTGACCGCGGGCAGGCCCGCGCTGGCCGACACCGAGCCGGAACTGGCGGCGCTTCCCGCCCGGCTGACCGTCACCTTCGGGTTCGGCCCCGGCCTGTTCGCCGCGGCCGAGGTCGACCACCTGCGCCCGGAGTCGGTCGCTCCCCTGCCCGCCTTCCCGGTCGACAAGCTGGAGAAGCGGTGGAACGGCGGTGACCTGCTGCTGCAGATCTGCGCCGACGACCCCCTCACCGTGACCCACGCCCTGCGCATGACCGCCAAGGACGTCCGGTCCTTCGCCCGGGTCCGGTGGACCCAGCGCGGCTTCCGGCGCGCCGCCCACGTGCAGGGCGCCGGGACGACCCAGCGCAACGTCATGGGACAGCTCGACGGGACCGTCAACCCGGAGCCGGGCACGGCCGACTTCGACCGGGCCGTGTGGACCTCCGGAGGCCCGGAGTGGATGCGCGGCGGCACCACGCTGGTGCTGCGGCGCATCCGGGCCGAACTGGAGACCTGGGACGCCGTCGACCCGGTGGGCAAGGAGTTCGCGGTGGGCCGCCGTCTGGACAGCGGCGCCCCGCTCACCGGGACACGCGAGCACGACGAGCCCGACTTCGCCAGGCTCACCCCGGCCGGGTTCCCGGTCATCGCCGAGCAGGCCCACATCCGGCGGGCCCGCGTCACCGATCCGGGCCTGCGGATCTTCCGCCGGGTCTACAACTACGACGAGGGCCTGTCCGCCGACGGGCGCGCCGACTCGGGGCTGCTGTTCGCCTCCTACCAGGCCGACATCGCCCGGCAGTTCCTCCCGGTCCAAAAGCGCCTGGCCGAGGCCGACCTGCTCAACGAGTGGACGACGCCGATCGGCTCGGCCGTGTTCGCCGTCCCGCCGGGCTGCCCGGACGGCGGATGGATCGGCGAGACCCTGCTGTCCTGATCTCCGTCCCCGCGTCCGGCCACGCGTCCGGTGGCCGGACGCGGGGAGGCCGTGCGGACGGAGTGCGCCGGTCCTGCCCCCGACGCCGTCCCCTCCCGGGAACGCCGCAGGGCGTGGGACCGCGCGGACACGCGCGAGGCCCCGCCGTACGGACCCGGGGGGAAGTCCGTACGGCGGGGCCTCATCCGACGACCTGGTCATCGAGCCCGCCCGGGGAACCGTCCCATGCCCTGGAAGCGTCCGGGCGGGCTCGATGCGAAGAAGCGTCCGAGTGTCAGTGAGCCTCGAACTGCTCCTCCTCCGTGGAGCCCTTGAGCGCCGTGGTGGAGGAGTCCGGCGCGATGGCCGTGCTGACCAGGTCGAAGTATCCGGTGCCGACCTCGCGCTGGTGGCGGGTGGCGGTGTAGCCGCGGGACTCGGCGGCGAACTCGGCCTCCTGGAGCTCGACGTAGGCGGTCATGCCGTCGTTGGCGTAGCCCTGGGCGAGGTTGAACATCGAGTAGTTGAGCGAGTGGAAGCCCGCCAGCGTGATGAACTGGAACTTGTAGCCCATGTGGCCGAGCTCGCGCTGGAACTTGGCGATGGTGGAGTCGTCCAGGTGCTTCTTCCAGTTGAAGGAAGGCGAGCAGTTGTAGGAGAGCATCTGGTCCGGGTACTTGGCCTTGATGGCCTCGGCGAACTCGCGGGCCACGTCCAGGTCCGGGGTGGAGGTCTCCATCCAGAGCAGGTCGGAGTGGGGCGCGTAGGCCAGACCGCGGGCGATGCAGGCGTCGACGCCGTTGCGGACCCGGTAGAAGCCCTCGGCGGTGCGGTCGCCGGTGGTGAAGGCCTGGTCGCGGGGGTCGACGTCCGTGGTCAGCAGCGTCGCGGCCTGGGCGTCGGTCCGCGCGATGATCAGGGACGGGACACCCGCCACGTCGGCCGCGAGGCGGGCCGCGTTGAGGGTCTTGACGTGCTGGCTGGTCGGGATCAGCACCTTGCCGCCGAGGTGGCCGCACTTCTTCTCGGAGGCGAGCTGGTCCTCCCAGTGCACGCCCGCCGCACCGGCGGCGATCATGCCCTTCATCAGCTCGAAGGCGTTCAGCACGCCGCCGAAGCCGGCCTCGGCGTCGGCCACGATCGGGGCGAGCCAGTGCGGCGCGTCCCCGTCGCCCTCGGACCAGGTGATCTGGTCGGCGCGGAGCAGCGCGTTGTTGATGCGGCGCACGACGGCCGGGACCGAGTTGGCCGGGTAGAGGCTCTGGTCCGGGTAGGTCTGCGCGCCGAGGTTGGCGTCGGCCGCGACCTGCCAGCCGGACAGGTAGATCGCCTTCAGACCCGCCTTGACCTGCTGGACGGCCTGGTTGCCGGTCAGCGCACCGAGCGCGTGCACATAGTCCTCGGTGTGCAGCAGGTCCCACAGGCGCTCGGCGCCGAGCCGGGCGAGCGTGTGCTCCTCCTGGACCGAACCCCTCAGCCGGACCACGTCCTCGGCGGTGTAGGACCGCTCGATGCCCTTCCAGCGGGGGTCGGTCTCCCACTCGCGCCGCAGCTCGTCTGCGGCTCCCTTGAGGCGATCGTTCATTTTTTCACTCCTTGTCGTCCCCTGGGTGCCTTGCCATGAGTCTGTGCCCAGACGAAACGGGCAAACAAGGCCGATTTTGCGGAAAGAATCGAGTTTTTTCTCTAAACACGAATACTCGCGGGTATTCGGAAGAGAAGAAGTTCAGAGTTTTCGTTATGGACTAGACCAATCGGGCCTGTGGTCCAGACCACTCCGCGCGCGGGCCGTACAAGATCGTCGAAAGGGGGCGGCCGGGCTCCTCCGGGCCCGCCTGGTGGCCGGCCGGCGAGGGCGGGGCCTTCCGAGGTGGAAAATACGGGGAAATTTCGCTTAGGATCGAGGTCATGGGATCCTTGGTGGGTGAAGAACCGCTGTCTTTGACGCAGGAGCTCGATCTCATCGCCTTCGGGCAGCGCCTGCGCCACCTGCGCAAGCAGCGCGGCCTCACCCTCTCCGACCTCGGCGAACGCGTCGGCCGCGCACCGAGCCAGCTCTCCCTGCTGGAGAACGGCAAGCGCGAGCCGAAGCTCTCGCTGCTCAAGGCGCTCGCCTCCGCGCTGGGCGTACCGGTGGAGGAGCTGCTGCGCCGCCAGGCGCCCAACCGGCGGGCGCAACTGGAGATGGCGCTGGAGGAGGCCCAGCGCGACCCGCTCTACGCCGGGCTCGGCCTGGCCAGGCTGAAGGTCTCCGCACGCGTCCCCAACGACGTGCTCGAACACATCCTCGGCCTGTACGGCGAGCTGCGCTCACGCGAGACCAAGGGCACCGCGACCCCCGAGGAGGCCCGGGCCGCCAACGCCGAGCTCCGCCGCAAGCAGCGCGAGCAGGGCAACTACTTCGCGGAGATCGAGAAGGCCGCCGCCGAGGCGCTGGCCGCGGTCGGCTACCGGTCCGGGGCGCTGTCCCAGAGCACCGTCCAGGCGCTGGTCACCCACTTCGGCTACACCGTGCAGACCGTGCAGGACCTGCCCAGGACGGTCCGCTCCATCACCGACCTGCGCAACCGGCGCATCTACGTCAAGCACGAGCAGCTCGGCATGCACACCCCCCGCACGATCCTGCTGCAGACCATCGGCCACCTGGCCCTCGGCCACCACAAGCCCCGCGACTTCGCCGACTTCCTGCGCCAGCGCACCGAGGCCAACTACTTCGCCGCCGCCGTGCTCGTGCCCGAGGCCGCCGCGGTGCCGTACCTGAGGGAGGCCAAGCAGGACCGCGCGCTCAGCGTGGAGGACCTGCGCGACGTGTTCGCCGTCTCCTACGAGATGGCCGCGCACCGCTTCACCAACCTGGCCACGCACTTCCTCGACCTGGTCTGCCACTTCGTCCGCAACGACGCCGGCGGGATCATCTACAAGGCCTACGAGAACGACGGCATCGTCTTCCCCGCCGACGAGCAGGGCGCGATCGAGGGCCAGCGGATGTGCCTGCAGTGGTCGGGGCGCCAGGTCTTCGCCTCGCCCGACCGCTTCTCCGTCTTCTACCAGTACTCCGACTCGCCGACCGGCACCTACTTCTGCGTCGCCCACGTGGACCCGAGCCGCGAGCGGGACTTCGCCATCACCCTCGGCGTGCCGTACCGCGAGTCACGCTGGTTCCGCGGCCGGGAGACCACCCACCGGACCAGGTCCGACTGCCCCTCCGGCGACTGCTGCCGGCGTCCGCCCGCCGAGCTGACCCAGCGCTGGGAGGGCTACGCCTGGCCCTCGGCCCGCGCCAACTCCCACGTGCTGGCCGCGCTCCCGCCCGGCTCCTTCCCCGGCGTGGACGAGGCCGACGTCTACACCTTCCTGGAGCGTCACGCCGTCGACTGAGGCGGGGCGAGCACGGCCGACGGATGGCCGGAGAACCGGTAGGCCAGCGCCGCCGCCGAGCCCGCGCAGCGCAGGGAGCGCAGGGCCTCCGCGGGGGGTTCACCGGCCAGGCAGCGCCGGTGGAGCTCCAGCGCCAGCTCCCGCGCGGCCTCGCCGCCGACCGGCCAGAGCGGGGCGGCCGCACCGCCCGCCCCCGCCACCAGGAACGCCGGGGCCAGGTCGGGGTCGGCGCCTCCGGCGAGGAAGACGAAGGGCGCGCCCTCCAGGCGGTGCCCGGCGACCAGGCGGGGCACCGGGTCCGAGCCGTCGACCCGGAGCAGGCCGCCGGTCCCGCCGGGCACGGTCAGGCCGATCAGCTCCGCCGGCTCGCCGAACGCCGCCAGGGTGCCGTGGAGCGCCGCCAGGCCGTCGCGGAGCGCGGAGGCCTCGCCCCGGACGACCGGCGGCGCGGGCAGCCCCGGACGCCGCCCGCCGAGGGACCACCGGCCGACCACCGCCTGGCAGTCGAGGAAGGCGGGGAGCGACGGGTCGAGCGGCCGCTCCAGCGCCGCCAGCTCCCAGGGGACGTACGGGTCCTCGGAGAGCAGGAGGATCCGCGGCGGGCGCGGCGCGATCCGCGCGGCCACCGCCTCCAGCAGCTCCAGGAACCCGGCGGGGACCTCCCGCGCCAGCCGCTCTCCGGCGGCGGCGCGCAGACGGGAGGGGGCGTCCGCGCGGTCCGCCCGCCCGAGCAGGTCGCGGCCGAGCGCCGAGGCCCGCGTGCCCAGGTCGCAGAGTTCGGCCCGGTCGGGGGTGACGAAGTGCGGGGACAGGTAGGACCACCACAGCCGCCCGGGCCGGTCGCCGTGGGCGATGACGGCGGTGACGTCCGCGAACCCGCCGGGCCGGGGCTGCCGGATCCGGGTGCCCGCGACCGGGTCCGGGGCAGGGGCCGGAGCGGGGTCGCGGCCGAGCAGACCGGGGGAGCCGAGGACCGCGACGGCCCGCGTCCCGAAGCCGGTCACCTGGCCCTGGACCGAGTAGACCGCCCGGATCCGCCGGACCGCCGCCGCCGCGGCCTCCGCGTCCGGAGGGAGGCGCGGGTCCCGGACGGCCTGCGGGGCTCCGGCGCCCTGCGGACCGGGGGAGCGCTGAGGGCCCCGCGGACCGGGACGGTCCGGCGGGAGTGCCACCAGGGGCAGGACCGCGGCGGGGTACGGCGACGCCTCGTCCACCCGCAGCCGTACCCGCCACCCGCCCGGCGCCTCGAACCCCTCGGCGATGACCTGGACGTCCAGCTCGAACGGCGCGCGGAGGGCCGGAGCCCCGGCGTCCGCCCCGGTCGCCGCCGGGTCCGCCGCGAGCCCCGCGCGGATCTCCAGGCCCCAGCCCGCCACGACCTCTCCGGCCGCCTCGATCAGCGGGAACGCCTCCCACTCCGCCGGGTCCGCCCGCTTGCCGGGCCTGCGGAAGGCTCCGGTCAGCCGGTGGAGCACCGAGGGCCCCTTCCGCCGGGCCGGGACTGCCGGATCCATGCCGTCTCCTCCCGCTCGGGCCTGAGCCGATCTTCCCACCTGGCGGCCGCGGGCGGGAGCCGGTACTCGAGGTGAATCAGTGCACCATAGGGTGATACCTGTGGATTCCGAGATGGTGGGAAGGGTGGGTTGTGCTGCCTGAGGTCGAGGCATGGCTGCGCAGCCGTACATCATCATCGGATGGCTGGCCCCTGCCATGGCTGCTGGAGGCGAAGGGCGGCACCACGGTCAGCGTCGTGCTCCCCGCCCGGGACGAGGCCGGGACGGTCGGGGAGATCGTCACCGCGATCCGGCGGGAGCTGATGGAGGCGGCGCCGCTCGTCGACGAGCTGGTGGTCATCGACTCCCGCTCGACCGACGACACCGCCGCCCGCGCCGCCGCGGCGGGGGCCAGGGTGGTCGCGCAGGACGAGATCCTGCCGGACCTCAAGCCGCTGGACGGCAAGGGGGAGGCGCTGTGGAAGTCCCTGGCCGCGACCTCCGGCGACCTGCTGGTCTTCGTCGACGCGGACCTGCGGGAGTTCCGCACGTCCTTCGTGACCGGGCTGCTCGGCCCGCTGCTCGGCGACCCCGGCGTCGTCTACGTCAAGGGCTGCTACGACCGGCCGCTGGGCGACCTCGGCAACGGCGGCGGGCGGGTCACCGAGCTGGTCGCCCGTCCCCTGCTGAACCTGCACTGGCCGCTGCTGGCCGGGTTCGTCCAGCCCCTCGCGGGGGAGTACGCCGGGCGGCGCTCGGTGCTGGAACGGGTCCCGTTCGTCACCGGCTACGGGGTGGAGCTCGGGCTCCTGGTCGACCTGCTGGATCTGGCCGGGCTCGACGCCCTCGCCCAGGTCGACCTGGGCCGCCGGGTCCACTCCCACCAGTCCACCGAGGCTCTGGGCGGCATGGCCGCGCAGATCCTGCAGACCGCCTGGTCCCGGCTGGACCGCCAGGACAAGATGATCCCGCTGCACGAGCCGTCCCCGCGGCTGGCCCAGTTCCGCCGGGGGCCCGGAGGCCACCACGCGACGGTCCGGGACGTGGCCGTGGCCGAGCGGCCTCCCATGGTCGGCGTCCCCGGGTACGGCGCGCGCGCCGCGGGCTGACCGGCGCGCGAGACCGCGGGCTCCTTCCCGCCGGGCCGCGCCCGTCCTGCCCGGCGGGCCCGCCCTCCCGCCGCGCCGCGACCGCCGCCGGAATCCTCACCTCGTCCCGGGGCAGATAGGCACGGAGGATCGGTGTCCCCGCTTCTCGGGAGGCCGTACCGGCCGGTAAAGTAGGGGTGTTACCGTTGGTAACGCATCCCGGAGGAGTGGACGAATGAGCGAGACCGGCTTCTGCCCGGAGTTGGGCGACGACGTGCGCGAGGTGCGCGACTGGGTGCACGAGTTCGCCCGCACGGTCGTCCGCCCGGCCGGCGCCGAATGGGACGAGCGCGAGGAGACGCCCTGGCCGGTCATCCAGGAGGCCGCCAAGATCGGCCTCTACTCGCTCGACTTCTTCGCCCAGCAGTGGTTCGAGCCCAGCGGCCTCGGCCTGATCGTCGCGTTCGAGGAGCTCTTCTGGGGCGACGCCGGGATCGGCCTGTCCATCGTCGGCACCGGCCTGGCCGCCGCCGCCCTGTCCGCGAGCGGCACCCCCGAGCAGATCGGGCAGTGGCTCCCGCAGATGTTCGGCACCCCCGACGACGTCAAGCTCGGCGCGTTCTGCGCCTCCGAACCGGACGCCGGCTCCGACGTGGGCGCCATCCGCACCAGGGCCGTCCACGACGAGGCCTCCGGCGACTGGATCCTCAACGGGGTCAAGACCTGGGCCACCAACGGCGGCATCGCCGACGTGCACGTCATCGTCGCCTCCGTCGACCCCTCCCTGGGCACCCGGGGCCAGGCCTCCTTCGTCGTCCCCCCGGGGACGCCCGGCCTGTCGATGGGCCAGAAGTTCAAGAAGCACGGCATCCGCGCCTCCCACACCGCCGAGGTCGTCCTCGACAACGTCCGCCTGCCCGGCTCATGCCTGCTCGGCGGGAAGGAGAAGCTCGACGCGCGGCTGGCGCGCGTCCGCGAGGGCGGGCGGGCCGGAGAGCAGGCGGCCATGCGCACCTTCGAGACGACCAGGCCCTCGGTGGCGGCCATGGCGGTCGGCATCGCCCGCGCCGGCTTCGAGTACGCCCGCGACTACGCCCGCGAGCGCGAGCAGTTCGGCCGCAAGATCGGTGAGAACCAGGCCATCGCCTTCCTGCTGGCCGACATGGCCACCCGGGTCGACGTCGCCCGCCTGATGACGTGGCGGGCGGCCTGGATGGCCCGCAACGGCAAGACCTTCGAGCAGGCCGAGGGGTCGATGTGCAAGCTGGTGGCGGGGGAGACCGCGGTGTGGGTGACCGAGCAGGCGATCCAGATCCTGGGCGGGGCGGGCTACACGCGTGAGCACCCGGTCGAGCGCTTCCACCGCGACGCCAAGATCTACACCATCTTCGAGGGCACGTCCGAGATCCAGCGTTTGATCATCGGCCGCGCGGTCACCGGCCTGCCCGTTCGCTGAAGATGTCCGATTTTCTGATCATGGTGTGAGGTCCCGGTTTCGGCCCCTGTTCCGTCGCTGTTCCGTCAGAGCGTCCGGCTGCGCATCGTGGAAGATCATCTCTGGCGGAGGCGGTCCGCGATGTCGAGCCCTTGCTGCGGACTGGGGGTGAAACAGGCGGGATCGAAGCCGATCCGGACCTCGCCGCCGGGGACCAGCGCGTAGGTGATGCCGTCGCGGTGGAACAGGGCCCGGCGCAGGCGGCGCCCGGCGTAGTCGGCGTCTTCCAGACAGAGCAGGTCGGCTGAGAACTGCTCGGCCAGACGTTCGGCGTGGGCGAGGGCCTGGTGGTCGTCGAGACCCGCCCAGCGGGCGGCGGTCAGGTCTGCCAGGGACATGCCGGGCAGTCTGCCGCATGTTCTGCCGGTGCATCCAGCCGGACTCCGCCGGATGGGAGCACGGCGGTACGGCGGACCGGCCGGACTGAACCCGAAGCGCTCCAGGAAGGCGGTGCGATAGTTCTCAGCCGGATACAGGCTGTTCCTCTCGCAGCCGTACGGCGACGGCACGGGCCTTGGCACTGCTTACGGAAAGCTCCCGCCGGAGGGTGTCGGTCGATATCGGCCGTCCGTGAACGGCTTGGTGCGCAAGATCGGCTTGACGTGCCTGTTCGAGAAGCTGCTCATCGTCCACGACCTGGCGAGGGTGCTGAGAGCGTGAGGCGCGCGATGCCGGAGGTTGATCGAGATGCGGGTGTCGTGTGTGGGTCTCCAGGGCTACAGAGACTGAAAGCCAGGGGTTACATCGAGTCGGGTGTGAGACCTGTCGCGGCGATGAACCCGTTGAGCAGGTCGGAACGGTACTGCATGGGCTTGAGCCGGCTCCTGATCAGACGAGCGAGCTGGTCGATGTCGCCGACGGTGAAGTTGAACAGCTTGGTGCGCAGAGCCGACCAGATGCTCGTGAGGTGCCCCGGATCTTCCGGACAGGCCCCCAACTACCGTTGAGGGCGTACCGGGAGGGAAGAGGATGGCGGGACGTAGCCGACGATTCAGCCAGGAGTTCAAGGACGAAGCAGTCCGCATGGTGCTGGAGGGCCCGCGGCCGGTGGCGCATGTGGCCAAGGAACTCGGTATCCATGACACCACGCTCGGGAATTGGGTGAACACCTACCGGCGAACCCGGGGCAATGACGTGGCGCCGGCACAGGATACGGGCGAGAAGAAAAGCGATCGGGAGCTTGCGCTGGAGCGAGAGAATCGCAAGCTCCGCGAAGAGAACGAGTTCCTGAAAAAGCCGCGGCCTTCTTCGCCCGGGAACAGCGGTGACCGCCAAGTACGAGCTCATCGATGCGGAGAAGGCCTCTTACGCTGTTGTGGACATGTGCGCGTGGCTGGGCGTGTCCCGCTCCGGTTATTACGAATGGCGCGGGCGGCCGGTCTCGGCGACCGCTGAGCGCCGGGAACGGCTGAAGGAAAAAATTGAGGCGCTCTTCGCCGACAGCCATCAGACCTATGGCTACCGGCGGATCCACGCGGCTTTGCTCCGCTCGGGAGAACAGGTCAGCGACGAGCTCGTCCGGCATCTGATGCGCGAGCTGGGCCTGCGGCCGGGGCGGAGTCGGCCGTGGCGGCCGGTCACCACCCTGGCCGATGGCTCTTATAGCGGGATTCCCGACCTGGTACGGCGGGAATTCACCGCGAGGCGGCCGGGTAGCAAGCTGGTCGGGGACATTACCTACATCCCCACCTGGGAGGGGTTCGTTTATCGGCTCTTCACAATCCAGGGTGTAGTCGTGGCCTGAAGCTGCCGGTTTCCAGCAGGGATCTGGCGATGTAGTTGGTGAGGTTGCGGAATCCGAGGGCGGAGCCGCGGAGGTGTTCGAGCCGTCCGTTGATGGCCTCGGTCGGTCCGTTGGACGTGCCCGGGCGTTCGAAGTAGGCCAGCACGTCGGTGGCTCGCTTCTTCAGTGTCCGGCCGAGCGTGATGATCTCGCTCAACGCGCTCGGGACGCTCTGGCTGACCGACTCGATCAACTTCACCATCAGCTCTCGGCCCTTGCTCCGATCGGGTTCCCGGTAGGCGGCGATCATCCGCTGGTAGACCCCCCACGTGGCTTCGACCTCAACGTGAGCGTCGCTGGCAAACAGCGCGGCCAGTCGGTCCTTCTGCTTGTCGGTGAGTAGGTCAGTGCCGGCGTGGAGGGTTCGCCGCGCGGTATAGAGCGGGTCGCTCTTGCGTCCGCGATGCCCGTGGATGGCCAGTTGGACACGTCGGCGGCATCGGTCGAGTGCATCGCCGACCAGACGCACGACATGGAATGGGTCCATGACCGCGACCGCGTCAGGCAGTTCCTCGCTGGCAGCGGTCTTGAACCCTGTGAAACCGTCCATCGCGACGACCTCGACGCGGTTGCGCCAGGACTCTTCGCGTTCGGCGAGCCAGGTCTTGAGAACCTGCTTGGAACGGCCTTCGACCATGTCGAGCAGCCGGGCAGGCCCGGTGCCGTCGCGGTTGCTGGTCAGGTCAACGATCACGGTGACGTACTTGTCGCCACGCCTGGTGTGGCGCCACACATGCTCGTCGACGCCGATCGCGGTGACGCCGTCGAGCCGGCCGGTGTCATCGATGAGGACGCGCTTGCCCTCGGCCAGAACGGCATCGTTGGCGGTGTTCCAGGCGCCCCCGAGTCCTTCGGCGACACGAGCGATGGTGAGGTGCTGGCAGACGATGGCTTCAAGCGCCCACCGCAGCCCGCGGCGCGAGAGCTTCGCCCGCGGCTCAGCCGCCTTGGTGGTGTCTTGCCGCCACACGTGCCCACAGTCGATGCAGCGGTAGCGGCGGATCGTGACGTGAAGGATCGTGGGCCGCCAGCCGAGTGGCTCGTGCGCCAGCCGCCGGGTCACGGTGTCACGCGGTGCGCCTTCGCAACCACAGCGGCGGCACCACTGATCGGACTCGACGACCCGGCACGCGAGAACCGCATGATCCGGGGCAAGTCGCTGACCGGTGACTTCGAGCCCGAGCTCGTCAAGGCGGCAGAACGTAGTCATGTCAGCGCGGGCGAAGCCCATCTCAGGGGTAGCGTCGCGCAACGTCGAGTCTTCCGGATGAATTTGGTGTAGGAACCCCCTTCCTCGGGAGACCTCGACGCCTACCCAGCCACCGACGCGGGGTTAGCTGCCACCGCCGGTGGACACAAGTTCCTGACGGTCGATGATCTGAAGTCAACCAGGTGAGGGCGAATCGTCCTGCTCCGGTCCCGGTCGCGCGAAGGCGACCGGAACCGAAACATGAACGGTGGCTTCGGTCGTGGCTTGTAGGCCGTTCGGCCACGAGGCATTCAGCGGCCGATGTCGTCCAGCTCGGTCACGTCCTCATGCGAGAGGGAGAGTCCCGCGCCGTCGATGTTCTCGCGCAGGTGCGCTGTCGATGACGTGCCGGGGATGAGCAGGATGTTCGGCGATCGCTGCAGCAGCCAGGCAAGCGCGACGGACATCGGTGTCGCCTTCAACCGAGCGGCGACCGCCGAGAGCGCCGAGGACTGAAGCGGGGTGAAGCCCCCGAGGGGGAAGAAGGGCACGTATGCGACACCTTCGGTGGCAAGCCGGTCGATGAGCTTGTCGTCGTGGCGGTGAGCGAGGTTGTACATGTTCTGCACGCACACGATCGGCGCGATGCTCTGTGCCTCGGTGACCTGCTCCTCGGTGGCGTTGCTGACCCCGAGGTGGCGGACCAGGCCCTGCTGCTGGAGTTCGACGAGCGTCTCGAACGCCTCGGCGAGCGAGCCGGGCTGGGGGCCTTCGGCGTTGCCGAGTCGGAGGTTGACCAGGTCGAGTACGTCGAGCCGGAGGGACTTGAGGTTGTCGTGGACCTGGCGGCGCAGGTCTTCGGGTCGCCGGGCCGTGGGCCAGCCACCCTGTTCGTCGCGGGTCGCGCCCACCTTGGTCACGATGTGCAGCGACTCGCGGTAGGGGTGCAGTGCCTCGCGGATCAACTCGTTGGTGACGCGCGGCCCGTAGGCGTCGCTGGTGTCGATGTGGGTGATACCGAGGTCGACCGCTTCACGCAGAACGGCCAGGGCACCCTCGCGATCAGCGGGCGGCCCCATGACCCACGGGCCGGCCAGTTGCATGGCGCCGTAACCGAACCGGGTGACGGTCAGGTCACCCAGATTCCAGGTGCCGCCGGGAAGAGAGAGGGAGGGTGTGCTCATCTTGTTGCCTTTCGTCGTGCACTTGGGGGTGGCGCCTGCTGCCTCCCTGCATCAGCATTGGAGAGAAACTTCCTATCGGGAAGTAGGCACTTGGAAGTGCGTAACCCACCCATCGGTGAGAGGTGCGAATCAGTGACGACGATGAAGGCGGCCCAGAAGAGGGCTCAGGCCAAGGTGGAGTACAACGCGTTCCTGGCAGGCTGCCCCAGCCGGCAGCTGCTCGACCGAATCTCGGACAAGTGGGTCGTCCTGATCCTGTGCGCGCTGGGCGGCGACAACAGCCGTGGCCAGACCGGTGCAGCACACGCAGACACTCCGAAGGCGATGCGTTACTCCGAGATCTCTCGTCTTCTCGCCGGAGTCAGCCAGAAGATGCTGACCCAGACGCTACGGTCGCTGGAGCACGACGGTCTGCTCACCCGTACCGTGACGCCAACCGTCCCTGTCACCGTCTCCTACGAGCTGACCGACCTCGGCCTCTCGCTCCACCACATGACGCGCGGGCTCAGAAACTGGGCGCAGACACACATGGCCGAGGTCCTCGCAAACCGCGAAAACTACGACGCTCGCACTTCCTGACGACTCACATCCAACCGTCCAACAGCTCTATGTTCTCGGCGCTACACCCTCAACTGCGAAGAGCCCGTTTATCTGGCGACGGTGATTGAATGCCATTCCAAGATGGTGGCGGGCTGGGCGATGGCCGATCACTACAAGACCTCGCTCATCTGCGATGCCATTGATGCGGCCGCCGGCAGGATCGAGCTGCAGCAGGGATGTGTCTTCTATTCCGACCGCGGTTCGAACTATACGAGCGAGGAATTTGGGCGGCATCTGACTCGGTACGGCATGCGCCGGTCCGTTGGACGGACGGGCGTGTGCTGGGACAACGCCCTGGCGGAATCGTTCTTTGGTGCGTTGAAGAACGAGTGGCTCAACGGAATGGTCTTCACCACCCGGGCCAAAGCACGGCGCGAGGTTGTCCGGTATATCGAGGGGTTCTATAATCGACGCAGGCTCCATTCCGCGAACGGGTACCGAACTCCGCTTGAGGTCCACAACGAGTACCTGAGCCGACGGCTCGCAGCATGGAGTGATCATCAGGAAGCTGTCCGGAGAACGCGGGGCTCCTCACACCTCGGAGTCCCGCGCCCCCAGGGCCGGAGCGTTCTCACGTTGTGAGACCGAGTAGCTGAAGCCCGTCCGCGGGGTGACTGCGGTAGTGGTCGGTCGCGGCGGCGATGTTGGTCCAGCCGACCAGGCGGGCCAGGCCGATGGCCAGATTCCGCAGGCTCGCCATGATGCGGGGAGCGGCACCGGTCCGGACGCGGGAGGCGTCCTCGCGGTAGGTGACGTCGCGGATGTGGTGCAGCGCCTCGATGCTCCAGTGGCCGCGAATCAGCGCGGCGAGGCGGGCGTGGGGGAGGCGGCCCACAGGGAGGCTGGTGATCGCGTAGACCGTGACGATGGTGGTCTTACCGGTCTTGTGGTCGGTGCGGCGGCGTTTGACCTGGATGGCCTGGGCGGCGTGGGGGAAGGGCAGACCGGGCCGGACGGTGCAGATCTTCATGCGGCGGATCTCGCGGCGGCCGTGTCCGCGCTCGTCGGTGCGATCGCTGAGGAAGGCATCACGCCAGGGCAGGGTCTTGAGCCGGCGATGCAGGGTGGGCTGGTTGCCCTTGACGATGAGCAGGTAGTGGCCGCCCGCGGCGATGATCTGCCGGGCGTGCTCGGCCTGGGTGTGCAGGGCGTCGGCGGTGACCACTGCGTTCGATAGGTCCAGGCCGGTCAGCAGCGGCGTGAACGCGCTGATCTCATTGCTTTTGGCCGTGACCTGGCGCTGGGCGACGACGGTCTGGGTGTCGTGGCGGGCGGCGGCCAGCAGATGCACCGTTCCTGCGCCGGTGCGGCTGCCGCGCAGGGTCTTACCGTCGATGGCCAGGCCGATCAGCGGGGCTCGGCTGGTGGGCGGGCCGTCGGCGGCCACAGTGGCCAGGTAGGTACCGATCGCGGCATCGAGGGCGTTGCCGTCCAGGCGGGCGAGCAGCCTGCGCAGGGTGCTGGTGGCCAGGCGGGCGGTGCCGGTCAGCCCGGCACCGGACAGGACGGCCGGGTCGTATCCGCTGATGGACCGGTTGATCGCCGCGATCGAGGTGGCTCCGCCGAGTACGGCGAGCAGAGTCAGGGCCAGCAGCGGGCCGAGCCGGTAGCGGCGTCCGTGGCGGCTGCGCGGGTCGGGCACGGTGTCCAGAACCTCGGCCAGGACGGGCAGATCGGTCCATGGATCGGAGAGTGCGACATGCTCGGAGTGGCGGGTGAGCATGTCGATCGGGGATGATGGCACGCGAACGCGGCCCCTGTTCTTGATCGACTGGCTAGACACCGACGATCATCAGGGGTCGCGTTTGTCATCTACGCATCGGGGTGCCCTCCACCGCCGGCCTGGCCCAGGGCTGCGACCGTCTCACCAGCCGAGAACGCCTCCGCCTTGCCCGCGCCCCCCGCTCAGTTGCCCGTCTCATCCATCAAGTGCTCCCCGAGTAGGGCGAAGCCCGGAATCCCCTCGTGCGGGCGGACGCCCACAGTGAACACTTCCGGATCCTCGAAGACCGGTTCGCCGCTGGGACGGCGGGCGTAGGCGACCCGGCCGTAGTCCACACCGTCGTCGCGATCACAGCTCATCCAGGTGATCGCCTCCTGCTCGCCCTCGCGTAGCGGATGGTTCGACACCGCCGCCACAAGTCTGCTTTCATCGCGTCCGACATTCCCGGCCGACCCATCCGAGCCACGATCCACCCATCCATCAGCAGTGTTGCGTTGATCGTCTGAATCTAAGGATCCACGAGTATGCGCAGGTCGCATAGAGTGGCCGAGTTTCTGGCACCCATGGGTTCCTCGTTGATGAGTCATCCATGTCTCATTTGAGGCAGCAGTGTCTCTTATGGGTTATTATTGGCTCATGAGCTTTGATCGTGATCATGTGCTGCATGTTGCCGCGGATCTCCTGACGCGGAAGGCGACGGCGACCATGGAAGAGGTCGCCCGTGCCGCGGGGATCAGCAGGGCGACGCTGAATCGTCACTTCACCGGGCGCGATGCTCTTGTACGCGCCTTGGAGGAGCTGGGCATCGCCAAGTGTGAGGCGGCCTTGGAGGCGGCGCGCCTTGAGGAGGGGGCGGCCGCGGGCGCGGTGCGCCGTCTGGTGCGCGAGATCCAGCCCTGTACGGGCCTGCTCACCTTCCTCTACTCCGAAAACCAGCTCTTCGAGGGCGAAAAGCAGAACGCGGGCTGGTTCCGTATCGATGAGCGGCTCACCGGCCTGTTCCGCCGAGGTCAGGAAACCGGTGAATTCCGCATCGACTTGAGCGCGACGTGGCTCACCGAGGCTCTCTACGGCCTGCTGGCCGCCGGTAGCTGGGCCGTCGCCGAGGGCCGGGTGGCCCGCAATGACTTCACTCACATGATCGCCGAGTTGTTGCTCGGTGGTGCGATGCGAAGGGACGAATCATGACCAGT
Source organism: Thiemannella venezuelensis (assembly GCF_014203605.1). GTDB lineage: Bacteria > Actinomycetota > Actinomycetes > Streptosporangiales > Streptosporangiaceae > Planomonospora_A > Planomonospora_A venezuelensis. The sequence goes on from NZ_JACHJJ010000023.1 coordinate 102,051, forward strand.
GTTCTGCGTTCGGGGGAGCAGGACAGCACGCAGCGGCGTCCCGGCCGCTGGCTCGCCTTGGGCGTCCTGGTGCTTGCCGTGCTGCTCGTGGCGGTGGATGCCACCGTCTTGGGTCTGGCCACGCCCTACCTCAGTGAGGATCTGCAGCCTTCCGGCACTCAGCTGCTGTGGATCGGCGACGCCTACTCGTTCGTGATCGCCGGCCTGCTCATCTCCATGGGCAGCCTGGGCGACCGCATCGGCCGCAAGCGCCTGCTGCTGATCGGAGCCACCGCCTTCGGGCTGGTCTCGGTACTCAACGCCTACGCGCAGACTCCCGAGATGATGATCGCCGCCCGGGCGTTGCTCGGTGTCGCCGGCGCCACGCTGATGCCCTCCACCCTCGCGCTGATCCGCAACCTCTTCCAGGACCCCCGGGAGCGCACTCTCGCCATCGGTATCTGGAGCGCCGCCGCTTCGGCGGGTATGGCGGTCGGCCCAATCGTCGGCGGTCTGCTGCTGGAGCACTTCTGGTGGGGCTCGGTGTTCCTGATCAACCTGCCGGTGATGGCGTTGCTGGTCGTCGTCGGGATCAAGATGCTGCCGGAATCGCGCAACCCCTCCCCGGGGCCGTGGGACCTGCCGAGTGTCTTGCTGTCGCTGGTCGGCATGGTCGGCGTCGTGTACGCGATCAAGGAGGCCGCCGCTGACGGGTTCACCTGGCCCACCCTGGCGGCAGGCCTGCTCGGTGGGGCCGCTCTCTACGGGTTCGTCCGGCGTCAGCGCCGTCTTCCCGTCCCGCTGGTGGACGTCCGGCTGTTTCGCAACGGTGGCTTCAGCGGGGCCGTCCTGGCGAACCTGCTGACCATCCTCGGGCTGTCCGGGCTGCTGTTCTTCCTCTCCCAGTACCTGCAGCTCGTCCAGGACCGGCGTCCCATCGAAGCGGGCATCGCCGAGCTGCCGGCCGCCGTCGGCGCGGTCGTGGCCGGCTTGGTCGCCGGCGCCGCGGCGCGACGCTTCTCGGTGCGCGCGGTCGTCTCCAGCGGCCTGGCCGTCATCGGCCTGGCCCTGGCCGCGCTCACCACGATCAGCCAGTCCACCGGCTACCCCCTGCTGGGCGCCACGTTGCTGATCGTCGGATTCGGCGCCGGACTGTCGTTCACGGTTACTTCGGACATCATCCTCACCGCCGTCCCCAAGGAGCAGGCCGGTGCCGCTTCGGCGGTCTCGGAGACGGCCTACGAACTGGGTACCGCTCTCGGCATCGCCCTGCTGGGGTCGGTCGTCACCAACATCTACCAGGACTTCACCGGGCCGGCCGGAACCCCGCAGGCGGCACACGAGTCGCTGGCCGGAGCCGTGGTGGCCGCCGCGCGCATGCCCGCCGATGCGGCCGCCGCGCTGCTGCGCGCGGCACGCGAGTCCTTCGTCGGCGGAGTGGCTCTGGCCGCCGGCGTCGGCGCCGCCTTGCTGCTTGTCGCCGCTGTCGTCGCGTGGTTTCTGCTTCGCGGCCAGAAGTTGAGCAGCGAGCCCGTCCAGCACTGAGGAACGAGGAAGATCGTGCAAGCAGCACCTGCTGCCGCGGGAAAGGACCACATCGGCAGCCGGGGCCTGGTGGTCGATGCCGGTATCACCGGCAGCTCTACGGCGGTTTCACCCGTGGCTGCTCGTTTCGGCCACTCGCCGGGCGGCTGAGGGGACCGCCGGGGCCTACCCGTGTCCCCTGCTGCGCAGAGCGCGTCCGGGTCGGGAGCGCGCGGACCATCCAGGTCCTGTGGGAGACCGGCCCGGGCGGCGTGAGTGCTGTACGTGGCCTGCGGAACGCCGCCCGGGACAGGACGGATGGCTGACAGTCGTCACGGGCGACGCCGAGCCCCTGACTGCAGCCGGGTCCACGCCGCGCCCGACACCAGGCGCCCGGGCACAGCTCGGGCTATCGATCGCCTGAGACCGGGCCTGGGTGCCACGAAAGGGTGCTTGCTCTCCTCCGAACGGCGAACTCATGCCTGCGAACAGTGTTAATCGACTTTCGTCTGTATCGCCGCTCCACAAGCACGAGCAGAATCTGCCTCATATGAGACGTGGCCGTCTCAGCGGCATCCGGTGACTGCCGCAGACGACCCGATCAGGGAGAGACGATGAGCTATCACCCCACCGGCACCGCGCGGTTCCAGGCCGGTGCTTCCCCCAACCGGTTGTGGCTGTGGCTGCTGGCCCGCACCGGTGATCCTTTGGCCAGGCTTCTCGAACCAGGGTTCTGCGGTGACGCCTACGGGCTGTATGAGCAGATGCGCGCTCAGGAGCCGGTCTATCGCAGCCGTACCGGGATGCTCGCCGTCTTGTCGTATGACCGCTGCAGCCGGGTTCTGCACGACCCCCGCTTCTTGGCATGGGGGTCATTTGCCCGCCCTGCTGGGAGGCGTGCACCCACGCCTGGGGAGACACCCGCCGCTGCCAGCCCGTTCGAGGCACGGATGCAGGAAAACGATCACGCGTGTACCATCGCCGCCTCACTGGTGAAGCCGGCGCTGCAGCCCTCCGTTTCCCGCGTCGAGGTCACCGCACATAACCTGCTCAGCCGGGCTGCAGATGGCGACGCGTTCGATCTGATCGACGACTTCGCCCTTCCCCTGGTCACTGCGTGCCTCAGTGAAGTACTGGGCATTCCCCATGGCGACTCAGCACGTTTTGCCGACCTGTGCGCCGTCATGGGCCGCTCGGTCGGCGGGAGGCCCTCAGCAAGACAGGCCGAAGAACTGCACGACGCGAACGAGGATCTGGAGGCATTGCTGATCCGGCTTCAACGTGAGCGACGTAAGCATCCCGGCGGTGACCTGATCAGCCGGCTCACCGCTGCGCGCCGCGGCCGCACGCCAGAACACGACCCGGACAGGCTGCTCGGTCACGTCCGTCAGTGGGAACGCCGGGAGAACCCGGACGCCGGCACGACTGGCTGGCCCAGCACCGCCCCCGCCAGATTGAACCTGGAGGAGATCATCGAAGCATGCAAGGAGCTGATCGTTTCCGGCCTCGACATCGCAGTCAATCTGATCGGCAATGCGGTGGCCGCGCTGGCGGCCTACCCTGACCAGTGGCAGATGCTCAAGGCGGCACCGCAACTGGCGGACAAAGCAGCCGAAGAGACCCTGCGGTTCGATCCTCCTCGCCAGTTCATCTTGCGTATTGCGTCTGAGCGCATCGAGCTGGCAGGACACACAGTGCCCTCCGGTAGCAGAGTTCTTGTGATGCTCGCTGCGGCCCACCGGGACCCCGACCAGTTTCCCGACCCTGCGCGCTTCGACATCACCCGTACTTCCGGCCCCAGGCATCTCGCCGTCAGCGGTGCCATGGGACTGGAGTCTTCGTTGGCCCGGCTGACAGGAGAGATCGCTCTGCGGACGCTCGCGAGCCGATTGCCGGAACTGCGCATGGCAGGGCAGGCAGTCCGCAGGCCCGGGGGAGCCGTCCGCGGCTTCATCCAGCTGCCGCTCCGCGCCTGGGCCGCTCCGATGGGATGCTGATCGTTGACGATCCCAGCGCGATCTACAAGGGCACTGGTCGGCCGGTATGGCCGACCAGTACTGCGGGGCACCTCAGGTTGACGGGCTCCGCACTTCCCCCAGCTGATCGATGCGGCCGGGATACGCTGGAAGGCCAGGGAGGACGACGAGCACGGCGAGGACCTGCTCGGCCTGACCTCCTACAGGCGCGCAAGTGGACGCCCTGGCATCGGTACGTCACCATCGCCATGCTCGTGCTGGCGTTTCTAGCCGTCCCGCACGCCACGCTGCCTCCCAGCGCCGCTGAAACCGCCGACCAGGGAAGGCCGCCTGCTTCGCAGATTGCCTCGACAGCACGAGAAACAGCCAAGTCGGAATACTCGGCAGTCAACGGAGATCCAGTTCGTGGACGACTGGTTATAGAAGATCGCCGTTCTCCTGGATCTCCGCCCTCAACAGGCCTGCCTTGCGGGGAGACTCCCCGGGCCGGTGCAGGATGTCACTCACGGGCTTGTGCGGATGGCCGGTCTAGGCAGGCGCGGGGCTTATTGGTTTGCCACGCTGGCGCCCCTCGTGTGATGCGGAACCGTCCGTACGTCAGGCTTCGGCGGACGGTATGACTGCGCCCAGGTTGGTCCGAGAGAGGACGGAGTGGCCGGCGTCCACGAAGAAGTGCTGGCCGGTCACATAGGCGGCCAGGTCCGAGTTCAGGAAGAGCGCCACCTTGGCGGTCGACTCCGGCTGCATCATGGGCATCGGCAGCGCGTTGAAGAAGTAACCGGCCTGGTGCATGTGCTCGATGGTTCCACCCTCATGGCCGGCGTACCGGTCCAGCATGCCCTGCCATGAGGTCATCTCGCTGGCGATGAAGCCAGGCTTGATCGCGTTGCAGCGGATGCCGAAGGGCGCGACCTCCACCGCCACGTTCTTCATCAGGCCGATGACGCCGGCCTTTGCCGCCGTGTAGTGCGCGATGCCGGGGTCGGGGTCGTCCGAGTTGGACGAGGCGGTGATGACGATGGATCCGCTCTTGCGTTCGATCATGTGGGGCAGGACCGCCTTGACCGAGCGCCATACTCCCGTGAGGTTGACGTCGATCATGTCCTGCCAGGTCTCGTCGTCCAGCTCCCAGACTTTCCCCTCGGTGAGGATGCCCGCGTTGGCGATGAGGCAGTCGATCTTGCCGAACGCGGCGATGCCCTGGCTGACGGCGTCATCCAGCGCCTGCTGGGAGCGGACATCCGCGACGACCGACAGAGCGCGTCGGCCCAGAGTTTCGACGAGGCGAACCGTCTCCGCGAGGTCTTCCTTTCCCGCCAGGTCGTAGGGGACTGTCTTGATGGGAGCGTCGATGTCGGTGAGGATGACGTCTGCGCCCTCTTGCGCCGACGCGAGAGCGTGAGCGCGGCCCTGTCCGCGGCCTCCACCGGTGATGAACACCACCTTGCCGTCCAGCAGTCCCATGGGCTTCTCCTTCATTCGTGAACTTGGCCGAGGGTTGTGCGTGGTGCAGCCGACGCTCCGCGCACGCGGAAGTACCGACGTCATGGTGTTCAGCGAGCAGGTCGAGGAGGGCCAGCCGGTCGCCTGACCCCATCCATGTCGGCTGCCGCATGTCTACTTTCCTGTGCCGTCAGGGCGCCCTCATAGAAAATCCGCGCCACGCCATCACCGCCCGATGTCACCGATGCAAGATCAGCTGGACATTGAGCTTTTCCTGGCTCTGCTGTGCGCTTGCGGGACTATCAGGCCGCCCGCAGCGATCCGACCGTCCCGTTCTGGAGCCCTTCGGAGACCGGGCGGACCACGGCACCTGCGGACCGGCGCGGGTGGAGTCGTCGTTGTCGGCTTACCGGGCGATCGGGGTGTCGGCATGACCGGATACGGCGGGCGCGAACATCACGTAGCGGCCTTTTCCTGCCTTCTTGGCCTGGTAGAGAGCCAGGTCGGCGTCCCGTAGCAACTCGTCGGCACTGCCCGGTGGGCCGGTGGCGATTCCGATGCTGGTGCCGACGCGCACCTCGTATGCCCGATCATCTCCCAGGATGAACGGCTCTTGTACAGCCTGGATGATCCGGGTCGCGACTGTCTCCGGCCGGCCGTCTCGTGCATCCCGTAGCAGGACCACGAACTCGTCTCCGCCGAGCCGGCCCACGGTGCTCTCATCGCGCAGCACGCCGGTCACCCGTTGGGCGACCGCGCGGAGCAGCCGGTCACCGGCGGCGTGCCCAAAAGTGTCGTTGACGTTCTTGAAGCCGTCCAGATCGAGGAACATGACCGCGATGGCCGTATCCGGCTGCTGGCAGTCGTCCAGCGCCTGTCCCACCTGCTCCAGGATCAGCGCGCGGTTGGGCAGCCCGGTGAGAGCGTCGTGGGTGGCCTGGTAGCGCAGTTGCTCGGTCTTGCGGGCCACCAGGTCGAGGGCGTACCGGCGGCTGCGTGCCAGCACGTGCATGAACGCCGCCAGGAGCGCCGACAGCAACAGGCCGCTGCCCAGCGTGGCCCAGAACGCCATATCGGCATGGCGGTCTGCCTCAGCGGAACCGCTGGTGACGCGGACGCTCCAGGTGCTGTCGGCGCCGATGGGAAGCTCCCGCGTCACCGCAGATTGCGGTGTGGAGCCGCCGGCGGCCAAGACGATGGGTGCCGCGCTGTTCAGGGGTGTCTTCGCGCCGGGGCGGGGCCGGTACAGCAGTTCCACCCGCAGGTCGTGGTGACTGCTCAGGCCGGCGGCGATGATGGCCCTGGCGTCGAAAGCACTGATCACGAACCCGCGCGGTGGAGCATGACGCTCCTCGATGGCCGCCGGCGTGGCGGCGGGGGCGGAGACGAAACGGAGCAGCGCGAACAGTCCCGTGCGCGCGTCCAAGGTCGCCATCACTGCGTCGGTCTCGTCATCCGGTCCGTCGGGGGTCGCATGGCCCGACCCGCGCTGGAGGGCGCAGTAGTCGAAACCCGGTGGATATGCGGCGTAAGGAGAGGAGGCCGGGGCGGCGCTCAGGCGGGCCAGGCAGTACGCCGAGCGGGAGCCGGCGGGGACCACGGACAGATTCCCGGCGGGAGCCCCGGCCGGAAGGCGGGGAGGATCGGTGCGGATCGCCTGCTGGAAATCGTCCAGTTGTGCGGCCGGCACGAGCTGGATGTAGCCGTAACCGGCTCCGCCGGGGTAGCGGTCGAAGACCTCCGACTCGGTGATCCACTCGGCGAACTGCCGGTTGGTCATGTCCGGCCGGGTCACCACGGTGGCGTGCAGGGTCGCGATGAAGTCGGTGTGACGCAACACCGTGGCCGAGATCGCCGCGACCACATCGGCCATGGTCTTGTCACGCCGTTCCTGCTCGCTGGCCTGTATCTCCGCGCGCTGCTGCGCCGCGGTGGCGAAGGAGGCGACCAGGCACAACAGCACAAGCAGGTACGCGCCAGCCGTCGGCCACCGGCTTGAGCTCTGCCATGTGGCAGAGCTTTGAGCGCTGCGTCCGCCGGTAAGACGACCCGGGAACAGCGGCATGACCACACCTTCCGTAGCCCCGAAGATTCGCTGGTTATCTTGTGTATTGGGCTGCTCATGTCCATCGGCCGGTGAACCGGCTTTCCTGAGAGCAATTGTCAAATTGTGTGGATCGTGGGTGATTGACAAGGCTCGAAGCCAGAGGAATCGGTCCTCATGTTCGTGGTGGCCGGTTGGCTCCGGCCCGCGCACAACGGGCAGCCGCGGCGGTATCGAAGTGGAGATCTCGGCATTGGTCTGCTGTTCCCAGATGAGCGCCCGGATAAGGTCGCAGGACAGTGCTGCCGGCCGACTTCCCGCCTCAGCGGTGAGCCGCGCTCAGCGCGCCTCCTGCGCCCGCTGGCCCGAAGTCAGGCTAGACAGGACGGGGATCAGGAGGAGAGCGGCGTCCTGGCCCGCTTGAGCGTCCTTCGGCGATCGCGGCCGGCGAGGGATCTCACTTCGCAGCTGACGCCGAGACCTGAGGACATCCCGGCGTCTGACGCCGGGGAGCCGGAGACCTGCGGTTGCCTGCGTCACACGACCGAGAGGGGCAAGTGCCCCTCGGCCAAAGCCACCGTGGCCGCCACGATCTGCTCGAGCGAGCGCTCGTCGGCCATGTCGTCGGGGCGGGCGAGCCGATGCAGGATCAGTCCGTCGAGCCCGGCGAAGAAGAAACGGGCCACCTCCTCGACCGGACGGGCCAATGTCGTGCCCGTGTATGCTGCCGCCTCCCGTAACGCGTTCTCGAAGACGATGTCGAGCTGCCGCTGATAGTCGGTGACGGTGGGGCGCAGGGACGGGGAACGAAGGCCCATCACGAAGAGCTCGGTGATCAGCTGGTGGATGTGGGGCTGCTCGACGACGGTACGCCATAGCTGCCGGGCGTACGCGCCGATGGTGGCTTGGAAGTCCGGTTCCGTCGGTATGTCAATGCCCCGGACCTGCTCGGCGATGTCCGTGGTCAGTTGCTCGATTACCGCTCGGTACAACTCGTCCTTGGCGCCGTAGACGTAGTGCACCGTCGCCTGTGCGATGCCGAGTTCGGCGGCGATCGCACGCGTGCTGGCGGCGGCTACGCCGTCCCGGCTCATCACGGTGATGGCGGCGCGGATCAGCTGCGGTCGGCGCTCAGCGGCGCTCACGTGTGCCACGGTCTGATCGTATGAGACCTCAGGGCCTCGATGGCAAGGAGTTGTTCAACTGACATTGTCAGGTGAACAAATCGCGTCTACGGTGGGAGCACGATGACCGGTCAGCCCGTGGCTCGCTGACCCGTGACGACCCGGAGCAACGCGTGAAGAGCATTCGATCCGATGCCCGTCCCGCTCGGCTCGCGCCGTACCGTGCGGGCTTGTGGCCTGCCACACCGGAGGTCTTGTGGTGATGGTGGAGACTGGGGAGCGCCTGCACATGGACGGGCCGATCACCCCCGAGTGTGTCCGGGCGTGGAACAACGCCTACGTGTCGAGTCGCATGGCCGATTCGGTGTGGTTCCCGAAGCAGCTCACGTCGTTTCGCGGACGGTTTCGGCGGCGCACGCTGCAAGACCTCGTTCTGGTCGATGTCGAAGCCGATCCCTTCGGCGTCCGCTTCACGGGTGACTCGCCGGTGACCCAGTACATCGGAGTGTCGGTGAACACGCGCACGTTCAGCGAGCGAGTCGTGTTCGGTGACCACCGGGAGTACGTGGTGTCGGCACCGGTCGAGGTCTGGGACGCCACGACGTTGGTGGAGTCCGAGATCCTCGGCCCGATGTCGCAGACCGTGGTACTCGTTCCGAAGCCGGCACTGCACATGTCGAGAAGCAACTCCCTGATCCTGGACGAGGCGGTGATCGAGGGGGACCAGGCCACACTGCGTCTCCTGCGCGGGGTGCTCCTTACCATCGCGGCCGAGGCCGACCGGCTCAGCCCCACCGCCATCAGTGCAGCGCGCAACGTCGTCGTCGAACTCCTGCTCAGCGCGGTGCAGGAGTATCGCCAGCCGTCAAAAGCGGCAGTCAGCGAGAGCATGCGCCTGTCGGTGAGCCGGTGGATCGACGACCACCTCCATCTCGGTCATGTCCTGCCGGCCCGGGCCGCCGAGCAGCACGGAATCTCCGTACGCTCGCTGCATCGCCTGTTCGCCGACTCGGACGAGAGCTTCGGCTCCCTGGTGCGCCGGCGCCGGTTGGAGCGTGCCTACCGCGACCTGCTGCATACCGGCGACATGGTCCAGACCATCGCCATGCGCTGGGGCTACGCCGATGCGAGCCACTTCATCAATGACTTCAAACGGGTGTACGGCAGCACCCCGGCCTCCTACCGGAAGGTGTGGCAGAAGGTACCTGACCGCGACGCCGGGGCGTGACACGGGCAGTCGATGGAGTCACGGTGAAGCAGTTCGACGGCATTGTGTGAGCGCGCGTGGCGCGCCAAGGCATTGATGATGATGTGACCTTCAACGTGTGCGGCAGGCTGCATCCGCGCAGTTGTCTTCAGCTGGAGCGGGGAATCATGCCCGGCGGCGGGAAGGTGGGCTTAGGTCCCCACCGCAGAGCGTTTCCTGAACGCCCTCGGGCAGGCCGAATGTCTGCTAGGGATGAACACCGGCACCGAATCCCCATCCTCGCCGTCGGGATCCTCAGGCGTAGAAACGACGACAGACCTCGGATGCGGCCACACTTCGATACGAACGCTGCATTCTCATAGATGGCGAACGTCATCAGGATCAGCACGGTGCAGACCGTGGTCACGTCATTGGTGGCGGAGATTCCATCAAGCCGCGGCATCCGCACGTCCATCAACACGACGTCGGGTCGCAGATGCCGGGCCATGGTCGGCACCTACCTGATCTCCGCTCGCCGGACGTCGGTTGACCGCTCGTGGTGACTGTGAGTTCCCTTCCAGCGGATGTCGGGCAGGAGTGCTCGCAGTGAGCGGCCCTTGAACGCGCCGTACCAGACACCGCACCCGTAGGCGACGTCGTCCAGACGGCGGGCGATGGCGAAACGGAACGGGTCGAGGTGGGCCTTGGTACGGCGAAAGTCGACGACCGTATCGAAAAGGGCGGCGGCGGCCACGGCCCGGCGCATGCGACGGGACAACAGGCAGCCGATCGCGGCCAGCGGCCACCAGTGGCGCAGGAGCAGAGCCTTGAGCTGCCAGGTCGCCGCGAGGGCGCGGTCGAAGGTGAGGACGGCGCCGAGCCGGACAGGGCGCTCGGTGTTGCGGACCTTGCTCGACAGGCGCAAGGTGGCCGCGGCGAAGATGAGCGCGGCGGCCGGCAGGGACCATCGGCGTTGCAGGAGAAGAGCCGCGGCGAAGGCGGCACTCCACGGGGTGACGATGGCGGGGGCGACATCACGGCCGTGCCGCTGGGCGAGCAGGTCGGCTCCGGTGCCGTAGAAGGCCTTGCGCCTGAGCCAGTCGGGGATGGCGGTGCGGTGTTCGTGATGGACGATCGCGGCCGGTTCGTAGCGGACCCGGTGGCCTTCACCGGCCAGTCGCCAGGCGAGGTCGACGTCCTCGCCGACGCGCATGCCGGCGCTGAAGCCGGATCCGAGAGCGTCGACTCTGGCGAGCAGGCAGGCACTGGGCACCCAGGAGACGGGCGCACGGGGGCGGACGATGCCAGGATGCACGCCGAGGTCGAGGGAGGAGCGGGCGTCCTCGTAGCGTCCGACCCACCGGTCCCGGCCGGGCAGGCGCAGTCCCAGCACGCGCGGGGCGACCATGGCCACGCGCGGGTCATGGAAGTGCCGCAGCAGGAGTGGCAGAGCGTCGGGCTCGAGGACCACGTCGTCATCGGCGAAGGCGACATAAGGAGTGGTGACCCGTTTCAATCCCTCGTTACGGGCGGTGGCGGGACCCATGTTCCGTTTCAGGGCGACGAGTTCGGCGCGGTGGCGGGCCACGACGTCGGCGATGGCGGCAGGAGCGAGTGATGCGTCATCCACGACGATCACGTGGTGCCGGTCACCGATGCAGGTGAGCAGTCTGTCCAGGGCGGCGGGCCGGTCGCGGACGGGAATCACGACCGTCACCTGTGCCGGGTCGAGGTCGGGCAGGTCGGCCACGATGGGATCGGCCAGACCGCCTTCGATCAACCGGTCGGCGAGCAGGGCGGAGGAGCGGTCACGGACGCGGATGGTGCGCTCGTGGAGGTAATCGCCGGCGGCCGGGGACAGGCGGATCATGCGGGTCGGAGCCCCGCCGACCAGTGTGCGTCCCTGGTCGCGGACGCGCACGTGCCGGTTCAGCCGGACGGTGAAGCCGGTCGGCAGCAGGCCGGCGTCGCGGATGCTGGTCATGGGAGGACTCCTCCATCGGCCGAGTGGTAGCCCTGCAGGCACAGGGCGCGGATGGCTGCGATGCCGGTCATGGGGCGGTCCTGGTCGTGCTCACGTCTGACATGGCACCGCGCGGAGGTGCATCAGGCAGCCGTTTTGATCTACGTGACCGTCGCTGATCCTGGCTGCCACGTCCTCGGCCATTCGATCGAACAGGCGCTGCCCTTCCTGCGCCGAGGCGGCGGTGGGATCCCCGAGCACTCCCGAGGGCGACACGCCGGCGATGCCCCGGGCGATGATGTCCGGCATGAGGCGGGGGAGGGGAGTGAGGTTGCCGGGCTTCGCGCATGTCAGGTCCACAAGGTGGGGGGCCAGGTGCAGCATGAGCGAGGTCTCGCTGCGTCCCGCGTGTGCGTCGGCGCCGTCGGCGGCGCACGGAACCCACGCCACATGATGACGTTCGGACCGTAGCTGTGTGACGGCGGCGACCAGGCCGCGCACGTTTCCGCCGTGCCCATTGACGATCACGATGCGTCCGGCCCACAGTGATATGGACCGGACGAGCTCGATCGACAGGAACCGCAGAGCCTCCGTACCGAGCGACATGGTGCCAGGGAAGCCCTGGTGCTCGCCGCTGGCGCCGTAGGCGAGAGCGGGGGCGATCATCACCGGAGCGGCCAGGCGAGCCGCGCAGGCCTGTGCGACCGCGGCAGCGATCGTGGTGTCGGTGTGGAGCGGCAGATGCGGGCCGTGCTGCTCGGTCGACCCGAGGGGGACCAGGACGGTGGGCGATGACGGCAGCGCGGGCCAGGGCAGGTCTGCTGACACCTTTAGCTGCCGATCTCCCGGGTGAAGCCGGGCGGGATCACCACGTCGGACGGCCGCAGGTCGCGGACGGATGCGTGGCCGAGGCCCAGCAGCGCCGAGTCGATCCCGTTGCGCAGGACGTCGAGCACGTTCTCCACCCCGGCCTGGCCGTTGGCTGCCAGCCCCCACAGGTAGGCCCGCCCGATCATGACCGCCCGCGCACCGAGCGCCAATGCCTTGACCACATCGCTACCACGCCGGACGCCTCCGTCCAGCAGCACCTCGACCTGTGAGCCGACCGCCTCGGCGATGGCCGGCAGCAGCCGGATGCTGGCCGGGATGCCATCCAGGTTGTTGCCCCCGTGATTGGACACCGAGATCGCGGTGGCTCCGGCATCCACGGCCCGGCGGGCGTCATCCAGGCGGCCGATGCCTTTGATCATGAACGGGCCGTCCCACCGTTCCCGCATCCATTCGACGTCTTCCCAGGTGGGGGGCGGTGTCTGCATCCATGTTCCATAGGCGCCGAAGAACGTCGGGGGCGTTTGCCCGGCCGGGACCACGTTGGGCACCGCCAGGTCGGGCAGGCGGCCGGATCTGACGAAGTCAAGGAGCCAACCTGGCCGGGCCAGCGCCTGAGGTGCCAGCTTGACCATCGCCTTGAGGTCCAGCCGGTCGGGAATCCACGGGCTGCCCCAGTCGCGGCCGTGGGAGAACGTCCAGTCCAGTGTCACGATCAGGCCTTTGACGCCGGCGGCCCGGGCACGCTCCATCTCCGCCGTCATGGACTCCTTGGTGCCCATCCAGTACATCTGGAAGAAGGTCTGGGGGTTGGCCGTGACGACCTCCTCGACCGGCTTGCTGGCGAAGTTGCTCAGCCCCATGATCGTCCCGCGGGCGGCGGCCGCGCGCGCGACCGCCACCTCGGCGTCCGGATGCACGGCCTGCACGCCGGTGGGCGAGATGAGCACCGGCAGCGACACGGGCTGGCCCATCACGGTGGTGGACAGGTCACGCTTGGCGGGCAGGTCCGCGACATGGGGCACGAAACCGAGCTCGGCGAAGGCGCCCACGTTGTCGCGATAGGTCACGCCTTTCTCCGAGCCGGCCAGCAGCGCCGAGTACACCGACCTGGGCAGGCGGCGCCGGGCCCTGCTCTGCGCGGCGGCCACCGTTTCGAACCAAGCAGCCATCACAAACCTCGTTCCGAAGAGACGACCAACCCGGCCAGAGGGCTCTCCGCGCAGGCGCGCACCGGCGGAGCGGCGGGGCGTGGGCCGATCTGTACCGGGACACGGCGGGAGTGGTCCTGGCTGGGACGGGGCACCGTCCGCCCGGCCGCGGCCAGCGCGTCGGCCGCGTGCCCCTGCACGCATTCGGGATCGGGCCCGTCCAGCGGCAGGCCGGTGAAGAACTTCGCCGCCATGCACCCGCCCCGGCAGGAGTCGAAGAAGGCGCATCCCGTACAGGCACCGGAGGTCTGCGGCGAACGCAGCTCCGTGAACAGCTCTGACTCGCGCCACACCTGGGCGAACCCTCCCGCCGACAGCAGATTGCCCGCGTGGAAGCGGTCGTGAATCGCGAACGGGCACGCGTACACGTCTCCGATCGGATCGATCAGGCACACCACCCGGCCCGCGCCGCACAGGTTCAGCCCGGGCAGCGACTCGCCATAGCCGGCCAGATGGAAGAACGAGTCACCGGTCAGCACGTCCTCACCCGACCTCAGCAGCCATTCGTACAGATCACGCTGCTGTTCAGCCGTCGGGTGCAGATCGTCCCACACATCCGCGCCGCGCCCCGAGGGGCGCAACCGGGTGAGCCGGAGCGTCGCTCCACGCTCATCCGCGATCGCCTTGAAGTCATCGAGCTGGCCTGCGTTCTCACGGGTGACGACCACCGACAGCTTCGCGTTCTCGAAGCCGGCGGCGGCCAGGTTGTCCAGTGCCCGCATCGCCGTCGCGTACGAACCAGGGCCCCGCACCCGGTCGTTCACCTCGGCCGTGGCGCCATCCAGGGACACCTGCACGTCGACATAGTCGGTGGCCGCCAGGTGCCGGGCCCGCTCGGGCGTGAGGCGCACTCCGTTGGTCGAGAACTTCACCCCGACCCGGCGGCTCACCGCGTAGTCCAGCAGGTGCCAGAAGTCCGGCCGGATCGTCGGTTCCCCGCCGCCGATGTTGACGTAGAAAACCTGCATGGCCTGCAGCTCGTCGATCACCGCCTCGCACTGTCGTGTGCTCAGCTCGCGGGGGTCTCGCCGTCCCGACGAGGAAAGACAGTGCACGCACGACAGATTGCAGGCGTAGGTGAGTTCCCAGGTCAGGCAGATCGGGGCGGCAAGGCCGTATTCGAACCGCTTGACGAGCCCTCCGCTGGCCGTACCGGTCCTGCCTGCTGCCGGCTGCGCGTCCGGGCTCGTGTTCGACTGTGTGCGTGGGGTGCCGGACGTACGGCGTCTGATCATGTCGGCGGCGGCCAGGCCGCGCAGCGCGGAGGAATAAGCGGGCCACTGCTCCGGGGATACCCCCGCCAGGACCAGTGCGGCACGAGCGTCGGGCTGATCGGCGAGCGCAGTGACGACGGATACCAGCTCCGGGCGTTTGATGAAGGACAAACGCCGGTTGCCGAAGTGGTAAGCCAGTGCTCCGAACGGCTCCGGCCGCAATGCCACACTGGGAGACAGCTCCCAGGCGTCATTCAACAAATTTGTCATCGCGTAGTCCGATCCTGGCTAGTAAACGCCGCACATGCCATCGATCGACACATCTTCGAGCAGCATGTCCTCTGTGAGCACTTCAGACTCCTGAGTGGTCTGCTCGGGGTGGTCGTTTGCGCTGATCGAGTCGTTCATGACTCCTCCTCGGTGAATGGCGTTGCGGCGCCGTGGCATTTCGGCCTTGCCGGGTGGTCGTTTCAGGTGATGGGGCAGGGTGGGGGCGAGAGGGCTGTCTTCGGGAGGGATTATCGGCGCGGGGCCTCCTGAGGAGGGTCACGACAGAGCGTCAGGAATCGACCCTGCCAGTTCGGCCGCCCGAGGCATTGAGTCCGAGCGCCACCCGCTTGAAACGAACTGCCAGCTTGGGCTTGATCCGGTTTGACGGACATCCGAGATCAGGGGCTCGTCCCGCAAAGGATGTCCATGATGGAGCACATGGCAGGGGAGGGAAGAAAACCGCGTCCTCGCCGCTCGGCTGCCCGTGAGTTCACAGCCGAGATCGTCAAGCTGCACCGGCGCGGTGCACAAGGTGGAAGCGGCTGAGCAGATCGCTGGTACAACGTGCAGCGCCCGCACAGCAGCCTGGGCTGCCGTAGCCCGGCCGGCTATGAGACCGCCTGCGCGATCTGACCACCACAACGGTGGTGTCCGTCGAAGCGGAACAAGCTCAGCCCCGTTGAGATATGGCGTGAATGCACTGATCACCAGACAGTGCGGACACGCGTGATGGTGTGCTCGCCTTTCATCCGGCGAGGAGTCCGCCATCGACGGGGAACACCCCGCCGGTGGAATAGGCGGAAAGATCGGAGACGAGGAACACCACGAGCTTCGACACCTCTTCCGGCTCGGCGACGCGGCTGATCGGCTGGGACCACAGCCATGTGTCGAAGTCGAAGTACTCGTTCGTGGCGAAGTGCTCCATTTCGTGCTTCAGCATCTCTGTGTTCACCGCTGACGGGGCGATGGCGTTGACCCGGATATTCTCCTTCGCGTAGGTGATGGCCATCGATCGTGTCAGCGCCACAACAGCGGCCTTGCTCGCCTGGTAGGCGGCATACCCCCACGTTCCCTTGACCGCCTGCACCGAGGCGGTGTTGACGATCACACCACCGCCCGTCGCCTTCATCGCGGGAATCGCTGAGCGGCAACCTCGCAGGACGCCCCCCGCATTGGTCTCCATGACCAATGCCCACTCGGCGTCGGAGCACTCCTCCACCGCCGACACCTCGCAGACGCCGGCGTTGTTGACCAGGATGTCGAGCGAACCCTTGGTTTTGACGAGCTCCGCGACGACCTCATTCCACTGTGAGCTGTCCCGCACGTCCAATCGTGCGTAACCGGCCTGGTGACCCTGGTCCCGCAGCTCTTGCGCAACCGTCTTTCCCAGGTCGTCCAGGATGTCGGTGAGGAGCACGTATGCTCCCTCTTGTGCGAGGTGTTTCGCGTGGGAGGCGCCCTGTCCACGAGCGGCTCCTGTGACGATGGCGACCTTACCTTCGAGCAGCCTGTCCTTTGAGGGCACTTCGGACTCCTGGGTGGTCTGCTCGGGGTGGTCGTTTGCGCTGATCGAGTCGTTCATGACTCCTCCTCGGTGAATGGCGTTGCGGCGCCGTGGCATTTCGGCCTTGCCGGGTGGTCGTTTCAGGTGATGGGGCAGGGTGGGGGCGAGAGGGCTGTCTTCGGGAGGGATTATCGGCGCGGGGCCTCCTGAGGAGGGTCACGACAGAGCGTCAGGAATCGACCCTGCCAGTTCGGCCGCCCGAGGCATTGAGTCCGAGCGCCACCCGCTTGAAACGAACTGCCAGCCCCGTTGTGGCGATCTTGCCTTCGAGTAGCATCCACTGACCTTCTGGATCGGCCCGGTTGAGAACCGAATACGGTGATTTACGTGATGCGGAAGACGACGACTTTGCGCACCGTCTCCAGCGTCGTCCAACGACAGGTGTCTCCAGGCGCCAGCACACCGACGTCTCCGGGGCCGAATTCGAGCACCCGTCCGTCCGGGAAATCCACCCGCGACCGG
Organism: Thiemannella venezuelensis; assembly: GCF_014203605.1. Lineage (GTDB taxonomy): Bacteria > Actinomycetota > Actinomycetes > Streptosporangiales > Streptosporangiaceae > Planomonospora_A > Planomonospora_A venezuelensis. The sequence goes on from NZ_JACHJJ010000023.1 coordinate 118,839, forward strand.
CCGCTGAGGATGACGAACGACTCGTTGCCTTGGGTCTCGTCGAGGACTCCGGGTGTCATCTCCCACACCGCGCCGACCTCGCTTTTGTCCTCTCGCACCCAGAGCACAGCAACCGTGATCTGGGTTCCAGGCGTCAATCGCCCAGGGGCGACCGGATAGGTGCCCATAGGTACCTCGGTCGGCTTGAAACGTGCACTCACCATGGCGGCATTCCGATCCTGAGAAGCGCGAAGACTGGCTGGATGACTTGGTGTATGTCTGCCCACTATGGAGCCGCCCCGGATCGGCGGATTGATCTGAAACGCCACTCGATAGGCGGAGGGTGTCGCCGCGGCTGCGCATCGCCGCACACTGGCCCTGCGTGATGCAGATCATCACGCCGTCACCCGCCTGCAGGCCTTACCTGTGCCGACCTGACCAGCGAAAACCCCTGTCCACGACCAGCAGAATGAATCCAACGGGTCAGTGGAACCCTGTCCGCCCGGCGCGACAGCAAGGCGGACGCGCTGGCCAGGCCGCGAAAACACACCGTAGCCGAACGACTCAGCCGACCACAGAAAGATCATGAGAGGTCGAGGCGAGACGGGCGGCCACCTCGGTTGCCGCTCGCTGGCCCGACAGGATCGCGCCGTTCATGGTGCCGGACGTCTCATCGGCTGTCTCGGTGCCGGCCCAGTGCACGAGTCCGACCGGCTCACGCAGGAACGGTCCGAATGTGGTCCATGCCTTCGTCCCGACTGCCGGATTCGGCCCGCCGGGCGCGAACACGTCGTTGCCCCAGGAGAAGTCGGTGTAGTCGATGATGTGGCGCGCGGGTTCACCGTACAGGTGGACGAGGTGCCTCACGACGCGGCGGCGGCGCTCGTCCTTGTCGTAGGCGTCGAACCCGCGTCCGTCGCAGAAGACCATGAGGATGCCGGGGCCGTCGGCGGCGGGGCTGACGTCGAAGGTGAGGAAGACGGTCTCGTCGTCGGACACTCCCTCTCCCGACAGGCCTTCGTCCCGCCAGAAGGGGCGGTCGTAGGCGACGAAGGCCTTGCTGAGCGCTCCCAGCCGCCAGCTGCGGGAGAGCCCGTAGTGGCGCTCCGGGAGGGCGGGTGTGAACTCGATGGTCGAGCGGTGTGCCGGCGACGCCGTCACAATGACGTACTGGGCTTCGATCGTGTGCTTGCCGGTCTCGACCGTGACACGTTCACCGACTGTGGTGATGCGCTCTACCGGGGAGTCGACGAGCACACGGGACCCCAGCGTGTCGGCGAGCCTGCTGACCAGCGTGTAAGTCGTTCCCAGCACTCGGTCCTGCTGGTCGCCGCCCTCGACGGCGAGCATGTGCTCGATGCCGCCCAGGTTCTTGATGTAGCGCATCACGTTGAACAGTGACACCTCGCCGACGGGCGCACCCCAGTGCACCAGGCTGAAGACGTTCAAGAACTTCCGGGTGTCCTTCAGGGCGTGCTCTGCGGTCAGCCACTCGCCGAGCGACATCGAATCATGCCGCGCGGCATGGGGGTGCTCCCAAGGCGATGAGACGGGAAGGCCGTCGACCATCTTCTGCAGCCCGCTCATGATGCGCCAGAGGTCGAGCATCACCCAGGGCGCCAGGGCGGTGATGCCGTCGGTCTTGCGCCTGCCCCCGAAGGAGATGACCCCTTTGCCCGGACGGAACTGGGGCACGAACTCGCAGCCGAGCCGGCTCGCGAGATCGCGTACCGCTGTGTGACCCGGCGCCACCCAGGTCGCTCCAGCATCGACGGAGACACCCGCGATCTCGGCCTTGCGGATGCGTCCACCGACGCGATCGCGGCCCTCGACGACGACGACGTCATACCCCGCCCGGGTGAGCTGATCCGCTGCCGTGAGTCCTGCGAGCCCGGCACCGACGACGACGACGTCGGCGGATCGGGTGCTGGCACTGTTCATGATCACTCCGTTCGTGTGTGGCCTGCCGGCCTCTACCTCATCTGCTAATAACTGTACTGACGTGTCAGTACAGTTCCAAATCGGTGAGGTCATTCATCGGTACGGATGTTGCGGACAACCCATGACGAAGAGCGGCCCGGTCACCAGCCCCTCCACAGCGCAGACATGTCGCCCAGCCGACGGCGGGTGCCGTCGCCGTGTTGAGCGTGAGCCTGCTCACGCTCACGATGGGCATGCCGATCCTGGACAACGCGCTGCCGGACGTGGCGGTCGAGCCGCACTCGACATCGGACCAGCGGCTGCGGATCGTGGACGTGTGTTCCCTCGTCCTGGCCGGGTCGCCTGTGTCCTTGGCCGCGATGCCGACCGCTGGGGCGCGAAGGGATGATGCTGGTTGCACCGTCTTCGGCGCGGCGTCATCGACGGTGGTGTTCACCGAGACCGCCGAGGCCGTCGACTGCACGGCGCGGACGGCCTGGCACGGCGCCCGAACACCGGCTCTTGTGCGCCGGCATCGCCCGGTCAAGGCCCGCCGCGCACGGGATCGTCGCTCGACGAGCGAACAGGCCGGTCCTCGGATACCGGGCGACGCCGAACTGAGATCGTCGATGCGCCCGAGGCGGTGCTAAGAGCCGGCAGCGGTGAGGCTCTCCAGCTCGATGCGCAGGGCGACGAGCTCGGCACGGTCGGGCTTGAGCCCCCATCCGGTCATCAGGCCGGCGCCGTCGACGGCGTTGAGGATGACGGTGCGTGCTCCCACGGAGAGTCCGTCTTCGGCCATCTCCGCCTTCCAGCGGGCCCCGTCCTCGGCGACGATCTCGGGGACCCCAGGGGTGGCGGCGAGGGCGGCCAGGAGGAACAGCCGCTCGCCGACAGCGTCGATCCCGTCGCCCTCCAGTGACGCGCGGATGAAGGCGCGCGCCAGGCGGCCAGGCGCCCGGCCGTCCTCGATGCGCTCCTGCACCGCCTGGTGGAACCGGGCAAGCACGTCGCGGGCCAGCGCGATCCACAGCGCGTTCTTCGAGCTGTAGTGGTAGATCACGGCCCCGCGGGTCAGGCCGGCCGCGACCGCCACGTCCTCAAGGGTCGCCCGGGCCCCCTGCGACACGACGACGCCCCTCGCGGCGTCCAGGATCAACCGCTTGGTGTCCTGGGGCCCTCGTCCTGCTGTGCGTCCCATCAGTCTCTCTCACGTGCCGTAGCGATATCTCTCGGCGATCAGTGTGCCCGACCACCAGGCGACCTCATGACAGTCGGTGACCCGCAGGCAGGGGCTCATGCCCGGCGAACGGCCCGCCTGCGGCTGTTGAACCTCGTCAGTGCCGCCGGGATGGTGGCCAACAGGTCGCCGGCCCCTCCGGCGAGGGTGGCCACCCGGCTGCGTCCCTGCACCCCGGTGCTGAACTCCACGGCCCGCGCCGTGATGCTCTGCGCCGTCTTGGCGAAGGGGCGGATCTCGGCTTCGAGCCGCGCGAAGGCGGCCGTGACGTCATCCGTGTCCCGCAGGGACTCGGCCAGCGTCTTGGCGCCCTGCAACGACGCGTGCGCCCCCATCCCGGACACCGGGTCGATGCAGTGCGCGGAGTCGCCCAGGAGCACGACCCGGCGGGTGTACCAGCGTGGCAGCCGCACCTGCGAGAACCGGGTCAGCTTGGTGTCTCGAGACTTCCGTGCCGCCACCGCGACCGCGCGCATGTCCGGGCCCAGGCGCTCGACCATGTCACAGACCCGCTCGACCAGCATCGACTCGTCCGGCGTGGTCGCGCTCGGCACGGGAACAACCGCCATGACCGACGTCTGGTCGGTGTCCAGGAACGGGTAGATCAGCGACAGCATCCCTTCACGAGACGCGATCACCGCACGCCCGTCGGGCAGGGGCACATCGGCGTTGATCCACACGTGGGACAGGCCATTGAGGTACACGCTGTGCGCTTGGGAGGCCAACGTCAGCCGGCGCACCGTCGAGTGCAGCCCGTCCGCCCCGACCACCATGTCGAATGACTCGGTCGAACCGTCGCTGAACCGGGCCAGGACGTCGTGGCTACGGTGCTCCAGCGCCTCGAGCCCGACGCCCAGCCGCGTTTGTACCGTGGCGGGCAGGTGCGCAAACAGTCTCGACAGCAGCACCGAACGGCGAGCAAGGCGCCACTCGCCGTCACCGTCGATCGTGAGCTCGCGGACCCTGCGGGTGCCCCACCGCACCGACATCGCCGGCGCCGCGAAGGTCACCCGGTCGATGATCTCCTGGCCGCCCATGAGTCGCAGGACCCGCACCGCTTGAGCGTCCAACTGCAGGAGGTAGCTGCTCGGGTACGGCTCGACCTCCTTGTCTACGAGCACGACCTCCCATCCCTCGTGTTCCAACCACCACGCCGCGGCGCACCCGGCCATCCCGCAGCCCACCACCAGAGCCCGTCGGCGAACGGGCCCCACCGTCTCGGATGCCATCTACACTCCAAATTAGTCTGACTCGTCAGTATAGTTAGGAAGGGGAGGCTGTCCAGGTGGTGGTGTGTTCTTACACTCCCGTAACCGAACGGCCAGTGACGTTAAGGAGCCTGGCGAGGGCGGCCGAGATACCTCGGAAAGCGGTCGCAGCGATCTTGATTGGCGGTGGCCTGGAGCTTCAGGCGGCGGTCCGGCCGCTCAGGGCTGATCCTCTCGGAGTGCCGAGTCGGCACGCGGAAACCGTTGGCGCCGAGAATGACCATGGCATGATCCCAGGATCGGATAATCGTTCGCCGACGGGGTGGCGGGTACGGCACAGTGCTTCATGACAGATAAGGGCCTGGATGCTGGCGGGTTCATCGCACGGAAGTGCCCCTTGAGCCCGCGTGCAGAAGGAGTTCGCGGCCGTGGTCGATGCCGCCCGCTGCCGTTCTTGCTCCCCTCCGGCCAGGCCGTCGACAGTTCCCGCTTCACCGCGGTCCTGGCCGGCATCAAGGTCCACGTTCCGGTCGGCCGTCCCCGTATCCGGTCCGGCGCGGTCGCCGCCGACACGGTGTACTCCTCCCGCACCAACCGCGCCAACCGGGGCTCACGCGGCGGTCACCCGGTCCGCCACGATGCGGCGCTGTGCACCGAGCGCGTTCCTGTCAAGAGAGTCGGTGGACCTCTCTTCTTCCAGGCGGCGGGGCTTCGGGTTAGTACCGGGTCCGTCGTCTGAGGATCGGGTGGATACGGCAAAGATCTTTCGGGGCTTCTCAGTACAGGCGGGCGAGGACCGATGGGAGGAGGAACCCGGAAGAGTGCCGGGCTCTCGCTGAGGAGACGTCATGAAGGCTGCAACCATGCGCACGGACGCGGGCAGGCGTCGGCGGTGGGCCGATATGCCGATCGGCATGAAGATCGCTTTCGCGATGCTGATCACGCTGCTCGTTTCATCGGCCGCCACGCTCGCCACACTGGTGCAGGCCAGTACCGTGCGCTCGGCGGGCCAGTCCATCTACACCGGCAATGTCCAGCCGATGGTGGTGATCTCCGACCTGCGTGACGCGGTCCGGGTACTGCGCCTGGACCAGAACGAGGTCCCCCTGCGCAAGGCGGGCACCGAGGCCATGCAGGAGACGCTCGACGAGGTCGACGGCGACATCCACAACATCACCGAGCTGCTGGAGGAGTACCGACCGGTCGCCGCCGCCCCGGACAAGGTCGAGGAGTTCGTCGACAGCTTCGACGCCTACAGCGTGATCGCCGAGCAGCAGATGCTGCCCGCCGCGCTCAAGGGTGATGTGGCGGCTTATGTGTCGATCAAGGACACCGGCCAGGCCGATGAGCTCTGGGAGGCGTGCAAGGCTCTGCTCAAGGAGATGGTGGAGGCCGAGAAGAGCGAGGCCGCCGCCACCGCTGCCGACCTGGACGCCGAGTACGACCGCGCCGTGGTCTTGTCGGTCGCCTTCCTGTCGGGGGCCGTGCTGCTCGGCCTGGCGCTGGCCGTGTGGGTCTCGCGAGGGATCAGCCGTCCGCTGCGCGGCGTCGCCGACGCCCTCAGCGCGGTCGCCGACGGCGACCTGGCCGTCGAAGTGCCCGACCCCGGTACCCGTGACGAGGTCGGGGTGATGGCCGGGGCGTTGCGCCGTTCGCTGGAGGCCATGCGTGCCAGTGTGCAGCAGGTGCTCACCCAGGCCCGACAGCTGTCGGCCGCCTCCGGTGAGCTGACCGGCCTGGCGGCGCGCATCGAGTCGGGTGCCACCGTCACCGCGGCGCAGTCGCACAGCGCCGCGGCGGCCGCCGACCAGGTCTCGGCCAGCGTCACCACCGTGGCCGGGGCCAGCGAGGAGATGAACGCCGCCATCGCCGACATCTCGCGCAGCGCCGCCAGCGCGGTCCAGGTCGCCCAGCAGGCGATGAACGTCGCCGCCCAGACCAACGCCTCCGTCGCCACGCTGGGTGCGGCCAGTGCCGAGGTGGGCGACGTGGTCAAGGTCATCAGCAGCATCGCCGAGCAGACCAACCTGCTGGCCCTGAACGCCACCATCGAGGCGGCGCGCGCCGGGGAGGCTGGCAAGGGATTCGCGGTCGTGGCGACCGAGGTCAAGGACCTGGCTCAGGAGACCGCCAAGGCGACCGAGGAGATCAGCCGCAAGATCGCCGCGATCCAGGCCAGCAGCACCGAGGCCGCGCGGGCGCTGTCGGAGATCACCGGGATCGTCGAGCAGATCAACGAGCACCAGACCACGGTGGCCTCGGCGGTGGAGGAGCAGACGGCGACCACGCAGGAGATCAGCCGCAGCGTCGGCCAGGCGGCCACCGGCATGGACCAGATCGCGCGCAGCGTCACCGACGTCTCGCACGCGGCGGAGGAGTCCAACGCCGGCGCGGTGCAGGCGGCCGGGGCAGCGCAGCAGCTGGCCGATCTGGCGCGTGACCTCGACCGGTCGATCGCTCACTTCCGCGTCTGAATCAGCGCTACGGGTGGGGTGGCCTCCCGGGGGTCACCCCACCCGCCTTTGTCTCGATCTTCTCGGCGCAGTCGGTTAGGGCCTGTATAGAGTGCGGGGCTTCAGGCGGGCCAGAGCCGTGAATCCACAGGATCGCGCCGCGTAGGTGGAGCCCGGCCAGGTGGCTCGCTGGGGTCTTGTCGAAGCGAAAGGCGAGCCCGCGCCACTCCTTGATCCGATTGATGCGCTGCTCGGTGGTGTTGCGCTGCCTGTAGATCCGGGTCATGGCTGACCGGGCGGCCACCGCGACAGCCGCGTTCCTGCTCGGCGGCCCCCTGCAGCGCCGTGGCCACCTCGCCGTCCAGGACCGTCCCGACGGCGTGGTGGTGGGTCCGGACCGTGGCGGAGTCCACGCTGACCAGGTCGAGATCGGCCTGCCCGAAGGCCGCGACCGCGGCGATCACCGCCTGCATCAGGCGATCCAAGACGCCAGCCATGCCCCAGAAGCGAACCGGTCGTAGACGGTGGACCACGGCCCGTACGAAGCAGGCAGATCCCACCGTGGACTGCCAGTGCGAAACCGCCACATCACCGCGTTGAACTGCTGCCGCAGGTCCGGGACCGGGTCCTGCTCACCCAGGGGCAGGTGAGGTTCGATCCAGGAGCATTCCTCGTCGGTGAGGTCGCCACACACCATGGCGATGGCCTGCCTACCAGGAGCGGAGGCCGGAACGCAGGTGAATTCCTCTGATCTCAACTCCGTACAGGCCCTAAGAGCCCGCCACCAGGTGAGACAACCGGGGAGCCACCTCTGACCCGAGGAGCTCGAGGCTGCGCCGGTACCTTTCCGGCTCCTGGCCGCGGCCCGGGGCGCCCATGAGGAGCGTGCCGAAGCCGCCTACCTCGGCATGGAGTTTCTCGATCTTCTTGACGACCGTCTCCGGCGAGCCGACGAGGAAGAAGTTGTCCACGAGCCACTCCAGAGACAGATCCTGCTCGGGCACGGCTGTTCCCGCCAGAAGCGAGCCCAGTCCGAGGTCTTTGAACAATGGGAGGTTGACCTCGGACCAGACCTCACCCAGAGGGCCGCTCAGAGCCTGCTGTCGGGCCTCTTCATCGGTGTCGGCGAGCCAGAGGTCCCTCGTGATGCGCCAGTTCGATCGGTTTGGGACGTGCCCGGCGCTCTTGGCCGCCTCGGCATAAGTCTCCCAGTGCTGGATCAGCGTCTCACTGGAGACTTCCTGGCTGACCGGGCTGTAACCACGCCTGCCCGCCTCGGCGAGAGTCGGCGACCTGGGTTGCATGCCCGTCATCAGGATCTCGGGATGGGGCCTCTGGAAGGGCTTGAGATGCGGACCGTTCACGCTGGAGGAGAACTGGGGCATGTCGGCGGTCCAGTACCGCCCGTCGATACGCCAAGGCCCAGGCTTGGTGAAGATCGCATGGATGATGTCGAGACCCTCGGCGAGCATGCGCGCGTTCTCCCCGCCCGTCCCGAACAGCTGCGCATCCGTCGGAAAGGCGCCTGGAGCGACACCGGCGACGTACCGCCCGCCAGTCAGATGATCCATCCACATCATCCTGTGAGCCAGCGCCACAGGGTTGTGATACGGGATGAGATGTCCAAGGGCTCCGAGCCGAACGCGAGTCGTGGTCTGCGATGCCGCAGCGATCATCAGTTCGGGCGCGGGACTCGGCTCGTGGCCAAGGGTGTGGTGCTCGGCGAAGAAGACTTCGTCGAGACCGTACTGATCAGCCCATGAAGCGACTTGGAGGTCCCAGGCGATGACGTCGGAGACGCTGTCCGTGCCGGCCGCGTAATCCAACGCGTACGGAACGCACAAGATCGAAAATTTCACTCTTGACCCTCCACGGGATCGATCGAACGCTGGATGGGAGGCTTCAGAACCTCACGTCGACATCTACGGACGGGGAGCCGAGCGCCAGGGGCGCCGGAACGGTTGGCGTGACCCGCCCGCGCTCTCACATGACCGCGGTACGCCTTCGAGCATCAGCCTCGACGTACGGCGTCGGTCACCAGTGCGCGGCTTCGAGGCCGGCGAGACTGTCGGCACTCACGCCCTGCACGTGCCGGAGACCGCGGAAGCCGCTGGCAAAGAAGACCATGGGGTCGTCTGCATGTGATTCAACCTGGAGCCGGAGGATTTCCAGAACGACGATCTCGTGGTCGCCTGCCTGGTGCGACTCACGAATCGCACACTCGAACCATGCGTGAGTGCCGCCGACGACGACGGCCCCGGAGGGCAACCGGGTGACCTCCAGGCCGGCGAATCGATCGGCCTCTTTCGAGGCGAGTCGTTGAGCGTGGGCCTGCTGCGCTCGGCTCAGCACGCTCACGCCCACCACGCCCGCCTCCCGCAGCCGCGGCCAGGTCGTCGACGACAACTGGATACACACGCTGAGCAGGGGCGGATCGAGCGACACCGGCATGAACGCCGAGACGGCCATGCCCACCGGCTCCGTCCCATGCATCGCGCAAACCGCGACCACGCCCGTGGGAAATTTTCCGAACGCGGTCCGAAGAAGACGTCCGTCCAGGGGGACCTCAGCATTGTTGTGCGTCATCGGTCGACTCCTCAGCCGTAATCACCGCAGGTGACATCCGAAAGTGTTCGTTGTCCCAGGGTCACCCGGATCGGCCCGGCGGGCATTGAGTCCGAGTGCCGTCTCGATGTGCGCGAGTGCCAGGCCACGTGAGCATGGCATCGTGCTGGTCAGGCCGCAGCGATGTCGAAATTCTTGTTCGCCATCTCTCCGCCGCCTTCGATGATCCTGCCCATGAGGGAGCCGATCATCGGGGTGTGTATCAGGCGCAGCCAGATGCTGCGGTGAAGGTGTTCCTTGCGGTCATGGGGAGTGAAGAGCGTGCGCAGTTCCAGAGCGCCTTTCTGCTCCTGGATGACGAATGGCCGCATGCGAGCCTCCCATTTCCGCAGGGCTTCGGCCATGTTGCCCGGGTGGCGGTCCAGCATGGTGCCGAGCAGTTCGCCCCCGGCGATGCCGCTGGAAGCTCCCATGCCCGAGTAGAGGGACAGGCACCAGGCGGCGTCGCCGACCAGGACGATCCGGCCGCGATGCCAGCGCGGCATCTTGACCTGATTCACCGAGTCGAACAGGACCTCCGTGGCCCCTTCGAACTTGACCAGCAGGTGCTCCAGCAGAGCACCCGCAGGTTCGGGGCCGAAGGCTGCGCGGACGGACTCGCTCGGCGGCCGGGAGAACTCGCGATCGACATCGTCGGTGCGATAGGAGAAGAGCAGGCCTGGGGGACGATCGTCGAAGGGGAAGGTCCATACCGAGCGTCCGGGCTCGGCCAGCACCAGCCCTTCGTTCGGGGAGAAGCCGTCGACCGGTTCGTCCAGCGTGGTGGCACCGATCATGTAGTTCAGCGGGTGCAGGTACTCCGAGTGGGAGCCGAAGACCAGTTCGCGGACGGTGGAGCGCATCCCGTCCGCACCGACGACCAGATCGAATCGGTCAGCGGTCGTGGTGGCGGTGGCAGTGTTGAGCAGGGTGACATCGACACCCTGGTCGTCCTGGACGAACTGCGTCGGCACAGTGGAATAGCGGATCTCCACATCGTCGGGCAGCGCCGAGAACAGTCCCTGTTCCACATCGCCGCGCAACAGGGTCCGTGGCCGGCCGGGCAGGTCGGCGAACCCGACCCCTGGGCGGCGGCGTCCCGCTCGGTTCACCTCGTACGCGGCGAAATCGCGGTGGGTGCGGTCCCCGATGGCCTCCAGCACACCCAGGCGCCGGGCGGAAGCGGTGCCGGCACCGAACAATGCGATGAAGTAGCCACTGGAGCGACGCGCAGGGGCCCTTTCCAGCAGTACCGGCGACCAGCCGATCTGGTGCAACCGTACGGCGGTGGCGATTCCGGCGATGCCCAGTCCTACGACGAGGGCCCGGCGGCGCGCCTGGTTCGACATGTACAGCCTCCTTCGGTTCACCCCCTGCAGGGCCTGGACCTCGCATGAGGACTCACCGTGTTGCCTTCTGGTTCCTTCGGAGGGCGTGGACGCGCACAAGCCGATGCTCGCCGAAGCGTCCGTCGGTCACCGGAAAAACCGCCCCCACCCCTGAAAAGACCCTGCCGGCCAGCGCCCGGTTCGCCATAGGACGGACGCGTCGGCCGGTTGGACGAGGCAGACAGGCGGCACCGGGACGGTCAGAAGGTGATGAGACCGCGGATGTTCTTGCCGTCTCGCATGTCCTGATAACCCTGGTTGACCTCATCCAGCGTGTAGGTCGTGGTGATCATCTCGTCGAGCTTGAGCCGGCCTTCCTCGTAGAGGCGCAGCAGGCGGGGGATGTCACGACGGGGATTGGCGTTGCCGAAGATGCATCCGACGAGCTCCTTGCGCTGCATCGACAGGTCGAACAGGTTGAGCTTGACGTCCTCCTGGTGGATCGGGCCGATCGCGGTGACGACGCCCCGGCCGCCCTTGGTGATCATGCTCATCATCGGGTGGATGAGGTCGCCGGTCGCGACGCCGGTGCACAGGATCGCCTTGTCGGCCATCGCGCCCCAGGTCAGCTCGCCGACCTTGGCCACAGCCTCCTCCATGGAGGCCGCCGTGTGGGTGGCGCCGAACTCGATGGCCTTGTCCCGCTTCCATTCGACCAGGTCGACGGCCAGCACGTGACGCGCGCCGGCGAGTGCGGCACCCTGCACCGCACCCATGCCGATCCCGCCCAGCCCGATGACGACCACGGTCTCCCCAGCGCGTACATCGGCTGCGTTGACCGCTGAACCCCAACCTGTCGTGACGCCGCACCCGATGAGTGCGGCCTTGTCCAGCGGAATCCAGTCATCGATCTTGACGCAGGAGCTCTCGGCCACAACCGTGTACGGGGCGAACGTCCCCGCACAGGCCATGATGCCGAGGTCGACGCCGTCCGCCGTGTGATGCCGGGCCGTCATGTCGGTGATCTGACGTCCGGCCAGCAGGAACGCGCCGAGGTCGCACAGATGCTGATAGCCGCGCGCACAAGACGGGCAGCGTCCGCATGCCGGGATGAAGGACAGGACGACATGGTCGCCCTCCTTCAGGGTCGTCACCCCGGGGCCCACCTCGACGACCTCCCCCGCGCCCTCGTGGCCTCCGATGATGGGGAACTGCTCGACACCCATCAGCGCTGAGGTTTCCGGGTTGAGCACCATGTCGCCTGTGAGGATGTGCTCGTCAGAGTGGCACAGCCCGGAGGCCGCGAGCTTGACCTTGACCTCGCCGGCCTTCGGGTCGTCCAGCTCGATGTCCTCAACGTGCCAGGGCTTGTTCTGTTCCCACAAGACCGCTGCCCGAGTTTGCATGTTCTCACCTTTGAGGTAGGACCATCGTGGCAGTCGCGTTCGTGCCTCGACACGGCTGTCTCGATGGCGGGTTCGAATTACCGTGGAGCCGCCGTTGCCCGCTTCGGGCATCGCCGGGCGCCGCTTTGCACGTCCGCCGGGTCGCGGCCAGGTCGACGTCGATGGCGGCGAGCCATGCCCCGTCATTGCGATCCAGGCGGCACGCCACCGGGCGGGATGAAGCTCCTGCCAGCGCACATCTCCATCTCTGGAGACGGCCCATGCCCTGCCGTCGTCTTCTTGAAGGAGCATCAGAGCGCTGACGGGCTGCTTCCGGCTCGGCCTGTAGTCGATTCTGCGTGAAAGCAAAGTGACGTCTATTGGCCCACAGCGCCGTCAAATCGCACGCATGCGACAAGTTCCAGACAGCTGTAACCGCCTATCGACCAGATGGCCCGGCATCCCCAGCGGGGCGTCGTCCACCTTCCGTCGCCGTCACCGCGCCGGCGCTGCTGGGGGAGGTCGGGGAATGGCATCCCGGAACTACCGGCTGGCGCGCTACTTCAACGAGCAGACCGTCCTGCTCAGGCAGATTGAGGCCCATCGGCGCCCACCGGTGCCCATCCGCAAGGGGCGAAAGGCGCAGGTCTGGCACCCGCGCATCGCTCCATCGGGAGCGCTCGCCCGCCGCCGCGCGGATCAACGCAGCCCTGAACGACTTACGCGCTTGACGAGAACGTTTCGGCGGCCTGCGCACCGCAAAGTGTTCGCACCGCAAGCCCGCATCCGGGCTTGTGAATGAGGAGGAAGTCCATGGTCTACGCCAAGCCGGGCAGCGGAGGCAGCATCGTCTCCTATGCCAAGAGCTACGACAACTTTATCGGCGGCACTTTCGTGCCCCCGGCGGATGGCCGCTACTTCGAAGACCTGTCCCCGGTGGACGGACAGGTCTTCACCCGGGTGGCCCAATCCGGAGCCGCCGACGTCGAACTCGCATTGGACGCCGCGCACGCCGCCGCCGACAAGTGGGCTGCCACCTCTGTCGCTGAGCGCGCCCTGATCCTGCACCGGATCGCCGACCGGGTGGAGGAGAACCTCGAGAAGCTCGCCGTCGCCGAGACCTGGGAGAACGGCAAGCCGGTCCGCGAGACGCTGGCCGCCGATCTGCCTCTGGTCGTCGATCACTTCCGCTACTTCGCCGGCGTGATCCGCGCCCAGGAGGGCGGTATCAGCCAGCTCGACGAGGACACCGTCGCCTACCACTTCCACGAGCCGCTGGGGGTGGTCGCCCAGATCATCCCGTGGAACTTCCCGCTGCTCATGGCCACCTGGAAGCTCGCTCCCGCGCTGGCCGCGGGCAACTGCGTGATCCTCAAACCCGCCGAGCAGACCCCCGCCAGCATCCTGCTGCTGGTCGAGCTGATCGCCGACCTGCTGCCGCCCGGTGTGCTCAACGTGGTCAACGGGTTCGGCGTCGAGGCGGGCAAGCCGCTGGCGTCCAGCCCGCGGGTCGCCAAGGTCGCCTTCACCGGCGAGACCACCACCGGCCGCCTGATCATGCAGTACGCATCACAGAACATCATCCCGGTGACATTGGAACTGGGGGGCAAGAGCCCGAACATCTTCCTGCCCGATGTCATGGCCGCCGACGACGACTTCCTCGACAAGGCGGTCGAGGGGTTCGTGATGTTCGCCCTCAACCAGGGCGAGGTGTGCACCTGCCCCTCCCGCGCGCTGATCGCCTCATCCATCTACGACGAGTTCATGGAGCGCTGCCTCGCGCGCACCAAGGCCATCGTCAGGGGGAATCCGCTGGATCCGGCCACCATGATCGGCGCGCAGGCATCCCGGGACCAGTACGAGAAGATCCTGTCCTACCTCGACATCGGCCGCGCCGAGGGCGCCCAGGTGCTGACCGGTGGAGGCTCGCGGACCGTGGAGGGCCTGGAGGGCGGGTTCTACATCGAGCCAACGGTCTTCAAGGGCACCAATGACATGCGGATCTTCCAGGAGGAGATCTTCGGTCCCGTCGTGTCGGTCACCACCTTCGACTCCACCGATGAGGCTCTGAAGATCGCCAACGAGACGCTGTACGGCCTGGGCGCCGGAGTCTGGACCCGGGACGGTTCCGCGGCGTACCGGCTGGGCCGTTCGATCAAGGCCGGCCGCGTCTGGACGAACTGCTACCACGCCTACCCGGCCCACGCCGCGTTCGGCGGCTACAAGCAGTCCGGCATCGGGCGCGAGAACCACCGAGCAATGCTCGACCACTACCAGCAGACCAAGAACCTGCTGGTCAGCTACGCTCCGCAGCGGCTCGGCTTTTTCTGACGCGCACCGAGCGGATGGGATGCCTCAGGCTCGGACCTGCGCCGGCATCCCTCTGCTTCGGCCCCTGAACACGAGAGCGGGTTCCTTCGAGCCGGTGGGCACGGCTCGGCGGACCGGCCGACAGCTCAACGGCTCCTCGTGTCCCCTGAAGACGGCTGCGTGTCTGAACGCACCCCACCAGGAGATCTGCCGCCATCCTCGGCCGGGTGATCGATCAGCCGGACGACGGGGGTGGCGGTCCGTTCTTTTCGCCAGGTAGATGCCCGGCCGTTCTGAGCTTGAGGCCGCCAAGCCGAAGAAAAGACTCCTGTTCGACACCTCTGCCCCGGCCCACCCCCTTCCCCGCCCACCCGGAACGAAGATGAGGAGTCCTCCGTGACCGAGCGCACCTATAACCTGGCCGATCTCTTGGAGATTGTCGCGACAGCGGGCCCGGACAGGCCGGCGCTGGTCGCCGGCGATGTGCGGCTGTCCTACGGGGGATTGAGCGCGCGGGCGAGCAGGGTCGGCCACCACCTGGCGCAGGCGGGTATCAGGCCGGGCGATCATGTGGCGATCCTGGCCTACAACCGGGCCGAGTGGCTGGAGTCGATGTTCGGGATACACAAGATCAGGGCGGTGCCGATCCCGGTCAACTACCGCTATGTCGCAGGTGAGCTCCGGCACGTCCTCGCTGATTCCGATTCCGTCGCGATCATCGGGGAACGCTCCCTGCTCGCCCGGGTCGAGGAGGTCCGCAACGAGCTGCCGAAGCTGAGCCACGTCATGGTCATCGAGGATGGCGGCGACGAGACGATCCCCGGCGCAGTGCCCTATGAGGAGGCGCTCGCGGCGGCCTCACCCCATGACGATTTCCCGTCACGCTCCAGTGACGACCGTTACATCATGTACACAGGCGGTACGACGGGTTACCCGAAAGGGGTGGAGTGGCGTTGTGAGGACATCTTCTTCGGCGCGCTCGGGGGCGGCAGCTCCCTGAACACCCCGATATCGCACCCCGCTCAGCTCGCGGAGGCCGCCAACAAGCCCGGCGCCGTCATTTTGAACTGCGCGCCGGTGATGCACGGGGCCGGCCAGTGGATGACGCTCATGGGCCTGTTCGTTGGGGCCAAAGTCGTGCTCTACACCGAGCGTGCGTTCAACCCCGAGGAGGCGCTGGCCCTGCTGTCCGCGGAGGGCGCGAACGTGTTGATGATCGTGGGCGACGCCATGGGCCGCCCGATCGCTGAGCAGCTGGCCAAAGGCCGGTATGACACCGGTTCGCTGTACGCGCTCTCGTCCGGTGGAGCACCGCTGACCCCCGCCGTCCGCGATGCGCTCCGCGGCCATCTCCCTGACGTCCGCTTCGTCGATAACTACGGCGCCTCGGAGACCGGTGTCGGCGGCACCTCCGCCGATGGCAGGAGCAGCGGGACCGCCAAGTTCAGGATGGGGCCTGACTGCACCGTGCTCGATGACGAGCTGCGGGTCGTCGCACCCGGCGAGATCGGCAAGCTGGCCCGCAGCGGGCACATTCCCATTGGCTACTACAACGACCCGGCCAAGACCGCGGCCACCTTTTTCACCGACAGCCAGGGCACCCGCTGGTCGATTCCTGGAGATTTCGCCACTCTTGAGCCTGACGGAACGATCGTGTTGCTCGGCCGTGGCTCCTTGGTAATCAACAGCGGTGGCGAAAAGATCTTCCCCGAGGAAGTGGAGGCGTCCATCAAGGAGCATCCCGATATCTCCGACGCGATCGTCGTCGGCGTGCCCGACGAGAGGTTCGGCCAGAAGGTCGCGGCGGTGGTCTGTGCTCACCCGGGCAAGGAGGTCTCCCTGGAGGAGCTCAACACGTTCCTGGCCGACCGGATCGCCGGCTTCAAGCTGCCTCGCAAGATCAAGGTCGTCACTGAGGTGAAGCGCACGGCCGTCGGCAAGCCCGACTACAAATGGGCCGCGTCGGTCGTCGGCTGAGCCGGTCTCCGACGCCGGGCAAGCTCTTGTGCGCTGAACCGGGCGATTCAGGGATCGCCGCGATCTGCGACTACCAGAACGCTGCCGAGTTCATAGGCGGTCTCATGTCTGTTCGCCCCTTTTCCCGCGTTCCGCGTAATTCGGGGTTCCTAGAGGTCGGTGCAGGCTGAATGTGCTGGTCAGCGGCCCAAGCTGGGGCTGTCGGGCCGGATTCGCCTAGAGACGCGATTTTGGTGATTCGACTGCGGCAACCTGGGCTGGATGTCTATGGTCTAGAGCCGTGTACGTGAAGACGACGAAGCGGGAGAACAAGTCCGGGACAGTCCGGTACCTGCACCTGGCCCACAACGAGTGGGACCCGATCAAGGGCCGGGCCGTCCCGAAGGTCCTGTTCACCTTCGGCCGCGAGGACGAACTGGATCGCGATGCGGTCCGGAGGCTGGTCGCGTCTCTATCACGGCTGCTGGAGCCGGGCGAGGCCCTGGCCGCTGCAGCGGCCCCGGACCTGGAGTTCACGTGCTCGGTACCGTTCGGCGGCACCTACGTTCTCGACCATCTGTGGCGACGACTGAAGATCGACCAGATCGTCGGCCGGGTCGGGCAACCCAAGCGGGGCCGCCGCCGGAACATGACCACCACCGAGCGGGTGCTGTTCGGCCTGGTCGCCAACCGGGCGCTGGCGCCGTCGTCGAAGCTGGCCGCCGCGGACTGGATCACCCATGACGTCCACATCGACGGCCTGCCCGGCACCGATGACGACGCCTGCTACCGGGCGATGGACTGGCTGCACGAGGTCAAGGACGACCTGGAAAAACAGGTGTTCGACGAGGTCGCGACCCTGCTGAACCTCGAAGTCGACCTGCTGTTCTTCGACACCACCAGCACCTACTTCGAACTCGAGCAGCCCGATGAGCCCGTCGCCCGCGACAGCCGCGGCGACCGGCTTGCCGGCGGCCACAACAGCAGCCACGACAGCGAACGGGAGAGCACACCGGCCGGGTTTCGCACCCACGGCAAGTCCAAGGACTCCCGGGACGATCTGCCGCAGATCGTGATCGGCATGGCCGTCACCCGGGACGGGATCCCGGTGCGCTGCTGGTGCTGGCCCGGCAACGCCTCCGACCAGAACGTGATCCGCCAGGTCAAGGACGACATGCGGGACTGGACCCTGTCGAAGATCGTGTGGGTGACCGATCGGGGCTTCTCCTCCACCGAAAACCGCCGCTACCTGCGGCAAGGCGACCACGCCTACATCATCGGGGAGAAACTCCGCTCCGGATCAGCCGAGGTGAAGGCCGCCCTGTCACGGCAGGGCCGCTACACCGAGATCTCCGGCAACATGCGCATCAAGGAAGTACGCATCAGCGACACCGACCGATTCCTCATCTGCCACAACCCCGAAGCCGCCGAACGCGACGCGCACACGCGTGAGCAGCTTCTAGCCCAGCTCACCGACCTGATCGACGGGTCTGATGCGTTGAGTGAGTTCAAGCGCGGCGAGCTGCGCGGGAAGATCACGGCCAAGCCGGGCCTGAACCGGTATCTGAAGGCGACACCGGCCGGCAAGCTCCGTATCGATGCCGCGAAGGTCAAGGCCGAGGCCAACCTGGACGGCAAGTATCTGCTGCGCTGCTCAGACCCGCAGCTGTCGGCCACCGACATCGCCCTGGGCTACAAGCAGTTGCTGGAGGTCGAGCGGGGCTGGCGGGACATGAAACAGATCATCGACCTGCGGCCGGTCTATCACCGGCTCGAAGAGCGCATCCGCGCCCACGTGATCCTCTGCTGGCTCGCGCTGCTGCTCATCCGGATCATCGAGACCACCACCGGCAGCACCTGGCCCATCTGCCGCCGCGAGCTGGAACGGCTCCACCTGGGCACCTTCACCGGCCCCGCCGGACTGTTCCGGCAGGTCACCGCTCTGACCAAGCTCCAGCAGGACCTGCTGGCCAAGCTCGCCATCCCCGCCCCCAAGCAGGTCATCGACCTCAAGCCCGCAGACCGCTGACCAGTGTGAACACCACCGCCTAGAGAAACGCCCTCCAGGCGGCCACACCCATGTCAGCCCAGCTCAACCCCCGAATTCGCGCCTCCAGACCGCTGAATTACGCGGAACGCGGGCCATCCCGGGGCGAGGCGACGGCCCGCCCGAGTCGAGGTGACCTCCTGCGACCGACTGTCGAGCTGCCGGCGGGATCACCGCCTCCACAACATGCCGACCGGCCGGTCTGTGGTGCGCCCGCATGGCCGCACACCGTCGGTGCCCTTCTCCATGACCGTCATCCATGCTCGGAAGAGCCCGTCAACGGCCACGCCATCCGGGAGCGCAGTAAGATCCCGTCCGATCGAGGTGGTCGGACGGGATCTCGTCAACGTGCTTCAGGCCGTCTCGAGAACGGCCCCGGTGATGCGCGGCGGACTTTTCAGGTCCCGAAATGCGACGGCAGAGCCTGTCACGCACACCCGCTCTATCAACAGGTAGATGATGGCCTCGAACACCGCTTCATCAGGCGCATTCTGCGTCCCGCCCTCCCCGCCGGCGCAGCTGCGCCGACGACAGCAACGGCTGGGTGATCTCCCCGGATCCACCCGGAAGCGATTCACCGCCACACGCTTTTACCCGTGCCTGACTGACGCCCGGCTCACCCATAGGACATCCTCTAAGGCGCCGGATCAGGAGGTGACGCGCGGGGGCGGCAGCATGGCGAAGACCTCGGCGAAGGCGGCGACGGTCTCGGCGACCTCGGCCGGGCCGTGTTCGGTGGACAGGAAGAGCCTTCCATGGGGAAGCAGATAGATGCCGCGGGCCAGCATCTCCGGAACGAGGAGGTCGTCCCACCAGTGCCAGTCGGCGGTGATGAAGTCGTCCGGGCCGGTGATCTCCGGCAGGCCGGGCGCGACGAGCGCGGTCGCGCCGATGCCGTGGACGGCGATGGTATGCCCGGTCTTGGCCGCGGCAGCCCGGATGCCTTCCACGAGGGTCCGGCTGGTGTTCTCGATCTGCGGGTACACCCCGTCCGTGCTGAGCACGTCCATCGTGGCGTCGACCGCCGCCATGGCCAGCGGGTTGCCGTTGAAGGTGCCCGAGTGCACGGTGTCCCGGGTGACGAGGTCGATGATGTCGGCGCGTCCCGCCACCGCGGAGGCCCCCAACCCGCCGCCGATGGCCTTGCCGAAGGTCGCCAGGTCGGGGGTGACCCCGAATCGTCCGGTCGCGCCGGCGAGGCCGAGCCGAAGCCCGGAGACGACCTCGTCAAAGATCAGTAGGGCTCCGTGCTCGTCGCACAGGCGGCGCAGGCCCTCGAGGAAGCCCGGAGCGGGAACCACGCTTCCGGTGTTGGACGAGGTCGGGTCCACCAGGACCGCGGCGACCCGGCCGGGTTCGGCGGCGAAGAGCGCCGCACAGGCGTCGAGGTCATTGTAGAGGCCGACTCGCAGGTCGGCCAGCGAGGACGCGGGCTGCCCCGCAGAATGCGGGATGGCGCTTCCCCCGCCACCGTAGACGACGACGCTGGCGAAGACGGTGTCATGCCAGCCGTGGTACCCGCCGCCGAGCTTGATGACGACATCGCGGCCGGTGTGGGAACGCACCAGGCGCAGTGCGATCTGCACGGCCTCGGTGCCGGTATTGGACCACAGCAGCCGCTCGGCCCATCCCAGCGCGGCGAGGAACTTCTCGGCCGCGACGATCTCGGTGAGGTTCCCGCCGCCGAACAGGGTTCCCCGATCGAGCTGCGCTTTGACCGCCGCGCCGACCTGCGGGTGCGCATGTCCCAGCAGGAGCGGCCCCCAGCCCAGGACGTAGTCGATATAGCTGTTGTCCTCGATGTCGACGATGCGCGGTCCGTTACCCGAAGCGAAGTAGATCTGGTGGGGCTTGACCGAGCTGCGCACGCTCGACGTCACGCCTCCACCGATGCTTCGCTGCGCCCGGTCCAGCGCCGTCTTCGACGCGCTCCACTGCGACACCATGCCACTTCCTCCTGCGCGAGACCAGAGTTCTCGGACCGCGTCCGCGATCCGATCGTGCGGAACGCCGCGTCCTGATCCGACTCTGGCATCGGCGGCCGCGGGATCATTGACGACGAGTGCCAGCTTGTAGAAGCAAGGCGTCCGTCGCTACGGACGGGGTTTCGGCTGGACGGCAGGGCAAGGAAGTCCATGGTCGACCAGTCGGCCGGATCGGAAGGTCGCGTCACCTGAGGTGCGGCCGTCACGCAGGACAGAGCATGCAGGGCGGCAGCCCCGTCCAACGCCTTGGCGCGTTCGCTCAATGAGTTGTGGACGCTGCGACCGATAGTCGGAACACCGTCCATGGCGTGCGGAGCTTGTACCGCCAAGTGGGGCGACAGCGGTATCCCGGATGGAACGGCGGTCGGTTCCTTCACCCCGGTCTCCCCGGAACCGCCTTTCGTCTATCCGGTCCTCACACCGCTCCCGCGACTCCTGCCGGAATGTGAAAGGCATCAAGCGCGAGAGAAATGGGGTGGGGTCAATGGGCCTCCGTTCGGTCCCGGCGGTCGACGGCCACCCCGACGTGCTGATCGTCGGGGCCGGGGGAGCGGGTGCGGTGCTCGGGGCGAGGCTCAGCGCCGATCGGAGCCGGTCGGTGCTGGTCCTCGAAGCAGGGCCGGTCCCGGTCGGCGGATTCTCCGCCGACCTTCTCGACGCGCGGCTGGTGCCAGGCGCACGGCCCCGTCTGACCACCACGAACGCTTATCCGGCAGAGCTCGCGCCGGGGCGGCCCTATGTGGCGGTTCGCGGGAAGGTGCTCGGCGGCTCGACGACGGTCAACGGCGGCTACTTCATCCGGGCACGGGAGTCCGACTTCGCCCGCTGGGCGGCGGCGTCCGGAGATGCCCGCTGGTCCTACGAGGCGGCGCTTCCTTTGCTGCGGCGGCTGGAGAACGATCTCGACATGGGGGAGTCGGACCTGCACGGCGGGACCGGGCCGATCAAGGTCCGGCGGACTTCGCTCACCCACCCCGCTGCGCACGCCTTCGCGGAGGCCGCACGGGAACTGGGCCATACCGCAGAAGCCGACAAGAACGCCCAAGGTCCCCCGGGTTTCGGGCCGGTTCCCACCAATGTGGCCTGCGGCGTGCGGATCAACACCGGGGCCGCCTACCTGTTGGGCGTCATCTCCCGGCCGAACCTCGCCGTACACGGCGACTGCACCGTGCGTTCCATCGTGCTGCGACGGGGACCAGGTGGCCTGCGCGCGACGGGTGTCCTGGCGGTCCGGGACGGTCATGCCGAGGTGATCGAGGCAGGCCGGGTCATTGTGTGCGCCGGGGCGTTCGGCTCGGCGCACCTGCTGCAGGTGTCGGGGATCGGCCCGGCCGAGGTGCTGACCGCCGCCGGAATCCAGGTCGTCCACGACCTTCCGGCCATCGGCGCCGCGTTCAGCGACCATCCACAGGTCGTCGTCGAGTGGGTGCCCAACCGTACGCTGCCGGAGCCCGAGGACAGCTGGCTGGGCGGGGCGCTCCACCTGGGCTCGGGGGGAGGCGAGCCTGGCGACCTGGAGATCCTCCAGTCGCTCGTGCCTATGGCGGGACTCGTCAGGGGCCAGACCACGGCGCCGGGGGCGCCGCATGCGTTCCTCGTCTCGGTGCAGACTCCCCGGCCGCTCGGCCGGTTGCGCGCGCTCTCGCCCGACCTGGACACTCCACCCCGCATCTGCTACGGCTATCTGGCCGAACCGGAAGATCGCCGACGGCTGCGCCAAGCGGTCAGGGCGACAGCGGCGATCTTGGGATCGGCCGCGTTCGCCGAACTGACCGCCGAGCGGGCCGAGGTCGTCGATCTGGACGACACGGGGCTCGACGAGTGGATCGCCACCCGGCTCGGCACGTCGCAGCACACCTGCGGGACCGTCCCGATGGGCCGCTCCGGTGACCCGGCGGCGGCCGTGGACGGGAGCGGCGCGGTCCATGGAGTGGCCAACCTGACCATCGCGGACACGTCGATCCTGCCGGCCGCCCCCCTACGCGGCCCGGCGAACTCGGCTGTGCTGGTCGGAGAGGTGATCGCGGAGGCGCTGGCCTGAGTACCCGCAAAAGAGCGGCCGTCCGGAGCAACCTGTCCATGCGGATCAGGCCAGGGACTGGGAGCGGCTTCATCGAAGTCCCGAAAGGCCGACGTGCAGGCAGACCGGTGCGCAGCGGCGCACTGCGCCGACACCGTGGCACGCAGACGCAATGCGTAGATCGGCACAACGGCCAGACTTTCGGCGTATGCCGGGCGGTGCCGAGGTTCGCACACGCCGACCGGTTGCGGAGGGGGACCGAAAGTGCTTGACGACAGCGGCGCCACACAAGCAGATGCCAAGGAGCCCGTCCTGGGCGATGCCGCGCCCAAAGGCGGCAGGCAGCGCCGGGAGCGCTACCGGGAGGGCACCGAGGAGGGATCTCCTCGGCTGGTATTGCTGACGATGGCGAGCGCCGGATTCCTCTTGTCGATGATCCAGAGCACTGTGGTGCCGGCTTTGCCGTTGATGGCCAGCCAGTTGAATACCTCGCTCACCACAGTGGCATGGGCGACCACCGTCGTTCTGCTGAGTGCTTCCGCCATGACGCCTTTGATGGGAAGGCTGGGAGACGTCCACGGCCACAAAGTGGCATTCATCGGCGTGCTGACCGTGGCTCTGGCAGGCAGCCTTCTCGGGGCTCTCACCCACAGCGTGGGACTGCTGATCCTGGCGCGAGCGCTCCAAGGCGTGAGCCTGGGTCTCTTCCCGCTCGCCATGAGCGTCCTCCACCGGGAGATGCCGTCACACCGGCTGGCCGGCTCCATGGCCATCACCGCGTCCGCAATGAGCGTCGGCGGATGTCTCGCCCTCGTCGCGGGAGGGCTGCTGACACTGAACGGCGCGGACTATCGCCGCATCTTCTGGCTCAGCGTGGTGCTGTGCTGCCTCGTCCTGCTGCTCGCGACGCGGCTTCCACGACGGCGCGGGCCGGGCGGACGGGTGGACTATGCAGGCGCCGCGCTGCTGGCCTCGGGCCTCCTGGCGCTGCTGCTGCCGATCTCCCAAGGTGAACGCTGGGGGTGGGCCTCGGCTCCCGTGCTCGGGCTCTTCGGCATCGCGGCGTTCGCACTCTGTGCCTTCGTCTGGTCTCAGGCTCGATCGTCGCAACCACTGGTCGCCGTCGGCATGCTCAAGAACGGCCCCGTGCTGGCGGCGAACATCGCCGGCTTCTGTGTCGGTCTCGCCATGCTGGTGCTCTACATGGGAGCCACCTACTTCGTTCAGGCGCCGACCGGTTCTGGATACGGCTTCGCCGCAGACGGTCTCCGCACGGCGTTCGTCTACATGTTGCCGGGTGCTATCGCCGCCATTCTGGCCGGTCCCATCCTCGGATCGTTGGTTCAGCGATTCGGCCCCAAGATCATTCTGGTGTTGGGCAGCCTCGTCGGTCTCGGGGCGATGCTCATGTTCACGCTCCGGCATGCCACGACCGCCGAGGTCGTGATCGCCATCATGGTCGGTGACCTCGCCATCGCCGCTGCCTATGCCTCGATGCCGGTGTTGTTGGTCGCGCACGTGCGGCCGGAAGAGACCGGGGTCGCTAACTCGATCAACTCGATCACGCGCACCATCGGCGGGGCCGTCGGCGCAGCAGTGGTGGGGGCTCTGCTGGTGAGCGACGTCAAGATGGTCGTCACCGGGACAGGACCGATCGAATTGCCGACCGAGGACGTCTACAACAAGATCTTCCTGCTCGGGGCCGTCTTCTTCGTCGGGGCCGCCGTGGCGGCCGCACTCGTCAAGACGCCACGTCTCCGGGACGGCAGATAAATCATTGGCCGCATTCCGATCGACCTCAGTGAGATCCGTTGGCCTCCTACCCGATGCCACATCGGCACGGGGCGGAAA
Organism: Thiemannella venezuelensis; assembly: GCF_014203605.1. Lineage (GTDB taxonomy): Bacteria > Actinomycetota > Actinomycetes > Streptosporangiales > Streptosporangiaceae > Planomonospora_A > Planomonospora_A venezuelensis. Next base: position 143,125 of record NZ_JACHJJ010000023.1, read on the forward strand.
AGCGGGCACGATCTGCGCCCGACCGCACCGCCAAGGAGAAGCACCATGAAAAGCAGACCGCCATGATCGCGACCGAAACGCGAAGCGGCAGGCCTCGTCCGGCCGGATGACAGAGCCGTCCTATGCCCTGGCGCGCCTGCTCAATGAGCAGCGCCGGCACTGGCCGATAGTCGGAGCAGTCATAAACCCGCTCGCGGATCAGCAGGTCCGGGGGTGGATGACGAGGCGGAGGGTGGTTTCACCTCTTCGCCGCCGGCGTGGCAGTGGAAGAGCTGCTTTCCCAGCGGGTTTCCCTGCTCGGCGATCCCGCTTGACCGCCGCTCGTCTTCCACGGCAGCCGATTCCGTGCGCTGACCGTCACCGGTTGAGGCCCACCCCGTCCGCGTGGCCATGAGGACCGGCGGACCGCAACAGCACATGATCATGAACCTCGGCAAGGAGAGCTATGTCAACGGCTAGCACGGTTCCGGCAACTGCCGGAGACGTCAAAGAGAACCACGGCTCACTTCACATCGGTGACCTTGAGGTGAACTTCTTCGATTCGCTCGACGAGCACAGCGGTCTTCCGCCCATCGTGCTGGTCCACGGAACCGGAGGTAGCACCCGCAGCCACTTCGGCTTCCTGTTCCCCATGCTGGCGGCCAAGCAGAGAGTAGTGGCAGTGGACCTGGCCACTCCGCAGGGCCCGCCGGACGAAGGGCAGATCCGGATGGCGGAGCAGGTCCAGGCAGTGATCGAGAAGGTCCTTCCCGACCGGCCCGTGACCCTCGCCGGCTACTCGCTCGGCGCGGTGGTCGCCGCCACCGCCGCCGGCACCCGACCGGACCTGGTGGGGGGACTGATCCTGATGGCCGGCTGGCTGAAGACTGACGCGCAGCAGAAGCTGCGCAACGACATCTGGCGGGCACTGCGGCAGTCGGACGTCGAAGCGCTCCGGCGCTACCAGGCCTTCTGCGCCTTCAGTGCGCCTCTCCTGGCGATGTTGAGCGACGGTGAGATCGAAGCGCTCGTGTCGAGCTTCCGGACCGACGACGTCATGGCAGCCCAGATGGAGATCAACCGACACGTGGACCTCACCGATGTCGCACCGAAGATCGCCTGCCCGACCCTCATCGTCGCCGGCACGGACGACTTGATGACGCCGTTCAGGCAGTCCAAGCGGCTCTTCGGCGCCATCGCGGACGCCCGATACACCGAAGTCACCTCCGGCCACGCGATGGTCGTCGAGCGGCCCGCCGAACTGGTGCACCTGATCGCAGCGTTCAACGCCAACCCGAACCAGTACCCCGCGGGCGCGATTCTGCCGACCCGCCGACCCTGACCCGCACCCCCGTACCTCCATCCGAAGGAGCTTGATGTGCCTACCTCCACCCCAGACGCGTTGCGCGACGTTTCAGTGATCATCGTCGGCGCCGGATTCTCCGGCCTCGGCCTCGGCATCCAGCTCCGCCGGCGCGGCGAGACCTCGTTCGTCATCCTGGAACGAGCCGATGATGTCGGCGGATCGTGGCGGGACAACACCTACCCAGGTGTCGCGTGTGACGTTCCCTCGCCGCTCTACTCCTACTCCTTCCGGACGAACCCTGACTGGTCGCGGATGTTCTCACCCGGTCAGGAGATCTGGGATTACCTGCGGGCGGCGGCCCGAGAAGAAGGTCTGGGACCACACCTGCGCTTCGGCGCCGAGATGCTCGAGGCCCGCTGGAATGAGAACGACCACCGCTGGACGGTCCGGACGCCGCAAGGCGAGTTCTACGGTGACGTCCTGGTCGCCGCGACCGGACACCTGACGGACATCAAATTGCCCGAGGTGCCAGGCCTGGAGACCTTCACCGGCGAGCTGTTCCACTCCGCCCGATGGAACCACGATTTCCCGCTGGCTGGAAAGCGCATCGGCGTGGTGGGAACCGGAGCCTCGGCGATCCAGATCGTTCCACAGCTCGCAGAGATCGCCGATCAGCTCGTCGTGTTCCAGCGTTCGGCGCCCTACATCCAGCCCCGCCGGGACCGTGTCTTCTCCGAAGCGGAGAAGAATCTCTTCCGCCGTGATCAGCGCACGGTCGAGGAGATGCGGGAGATGTTGTTCTGGTACAACGACTCCCGCTTCGCCGCCCGCCGTCTCATCGACGACTACCTCGCAGAGGCCAGCTGGCAGGCGTTGAGCCACCTCGATAAGCAGGTATCCGACCCTGAGCTGCGCGCGAAGCTCACCCCCGACTACACGATCGGTTGCAAGCGGATCCTGCTGTCCGACGACTACTACCCGGCCATCCAGCGGCCCAACGTGCACCTCGAAGCGGCGGCCCTGGAACGGGTGGAAGGTTCGACGGCGTTCAGCGCCGTGGGAGAGGCGTTCGAGCTCGATGTCCTGGTCGTCGCGACCGGCTTCGAGACCTACGACCTCCCGTCGTCGTACCGGATCTTCGGGCGTGGGGGGAACGCTCTCGCCGACCACTGGTCGAACGGGATGCAGGCCTACAAGTCGATCGCCACGGCAGGATTCCCCAATCTCTTCCTGCTCAACGGGCCAGGGACGAGCCTGGGCCACAACTCGGTCATCTACATGATCGAAGCCCAGATCGACCACCTTCTCGCGGCGCTGGACTGGCGCTCGGCACACGATGGGCGGGTCCTGGAAGTCTCTTCTGACATTGAGAACGCCTTCGCGAAGCGTCTGGACGAGGGGGCCGCCGAAACAGTGATCATTCGGGGCGGATGCAGCAGCTGGTACCTCGACCCCCGCAACGGGCGAGCGACGCTGTCCTGGCCGGACTTCGCCCACCGTTTCCGAGACGAGTGCGCCCCCTTCGATCCGGCCGCCTACGACCACGGCGAGCAGAGCGCGGCGCGAGCCTGACGGGACACAGTCCCCGCGGGCTCTGGGCCCCTCCAGGCCGCGGCTCTCCCGGGACCTGCGCTACGAAGCCGTTGGCAGGCCCTGCCAACGGCTTCCTCACATGCGCGTGCGATGCGATCGCCGTCGCACAGGAGTCGAAAGACGGTGCTCTATCAGGCTGCGGGAACTCTGCTGTGCCGGAGCGCCCGAACCGGCCCCTGCTCCGCACCACCAGGTGGCTCACAGCCACGCAAAAGGCGATGGCAGCGATACACCGCTGCCATCGCCTTTTGTCGTCGCAGATCAGTGCCCAGAAGTCAGCTTTCCGACCCGCTCGGTCAGCCGCGGCGCCACCTCGGTGCCCAGCAGCTCGAGGTGCCGGCGGAAGGCCTCCGGCTCCTCGTGGCAGTCGTAGTTGTAGACCAGGAGAGATCCGAAGCCACCGCACTGCTCGTACTCGGCCGCCAGCCGGTCGACGACCGTGTCCACGGAACCGACGATCCACTGGAAGTAGGCGAGCGCCTCGATGTTGAGGTCCTCGGGGCTCACCCCCTCGGGGAGCATCTTCGCGATGTTGTCCATGTTGTAGGGAAGGACCCACTCCTCCTGAGTCCGCCGCAGCGGCGTGGAACAGGCCAGCGCGAAGGCCTCCTCGTCGGTGTCGGCGACGATCACATCACGCACCACCCGCCAGTCCCGGCGGTCCGGGGTGCGGCCGGTGCTCGCGGCGCCTTCCGCGTAGACCTCCCAGTGTCCTGCGAGGAACTCGTCGGTCATCGCGATGGTGAGCGGGATGTCCCCTCGGGCCCCCGCCCTGAACAGGGTGGAGGAGCGCGGTGAGAACGCGGCCATGGCCACGCGGGGGCCGTTCTCCTGGTAGGGCCGCCAGTGGTTGCCGAGCAGAAGGGGGTTGTCGTTGGGCGGCACGTCGACACCGAAGTGCTTACCCTGGATCTTGAGGCTCTCGCCCTTGTTGGCCCAGATGCGTCGGATGAGGTCCTGGGCCTCCTCCAGCATTTCGTGGTTCTGCTCGGGCATCGAGGTGCCGAACAGCTGGGCGTCGGTCGGGTAGGCGCCGGCGCCGAAGCCGACCATGAGGCGGCCCTTGGTTATGTGGTCGAGCGCCATCAGGCGGTAGGCCAGGGCTACCGGATTGTGGTACGGCAGCAGGTTGGCCGCCGTACCGAGTTTGATCCGGGACGTCTCACGGGAAAGTGCCGCGATGTGGAGCTCGGGCGAGTTCCAGCGCTCGTAGCCCTCCGTGAAGTGCTCCGAGAACCAGGCTTCCGCAAGGCCGTACTCCTCAGCCCAGCGGGCCGTCTGGAGGTCCCACTCGAACCCCACGGAAGGAGGCGTCGAGGGCAACTGATGGGCGTAGAACAGACCGATGTCCATGGAGCCTCCGGGTTACCGTCGGAATCGTTGGATTGAAGAGAAGCAGCCGGTTGACGCTCTGGACGGGCCGGAAAGAAGCGCGACGCCGCGTTCTCTGGCCAGAGTCTGGCATTCGGCAGGTCCTGCGACATCGAGCCCGAGCGCCATCGCCTTGAGCCAGGGCGTCAGTTGGGATGTCCCGCTGTGCAGCGGCCATGACGGCTTCGGCCCCCTGCCGTTACCGGCCAGTGCCGTCTTGTGAACGATGCGCCGCCCGAAGGACGGGGGTGAACTCGGTTGTATCGTCGGTGAGTCCGGGGTGACGGAGAAGAGGGTGTCGTCTCCTGATGGTGGGAAGGGACGCCCTCTCCTGCGGTCGACTGCCGGGCCCGAGGATGTCGGAAGCGTTACCGGGCGTTGCGGACGGTGTACATCACCGGGATCGCCGTGATGCTGATCACCGCTCCGGTGATATAGAGACTGATGTAGTTGTGCTCGCCGGACCCCAGGGACAGAAAGAACGGCGTCAGGAAAGGGGCCAGAGTCAGAGGAATCGAGATCGCGACGTTCGTGAGACCGAGATTCCTTGCGCTGTTCTCCGTGTCGGTCATGGTGGCGATCGCGTACCCGAGATAGACCCCCGAATAGGCGGCCAGTCCGATGCCGCCCACCAGTGCTCCCAGGTAGAACGTGGGAAGATCATTGCTGAACGCGGTGATCAGGAGCCCGATCACGCTGCACACCGTGCCGAAAAGCAGGATCGGCCGCCGCCGGCCGAACCTGTCGGCGAGCCACCCCGCGAGCGGGCTGCCGAGGAGCGCGGGGAGACATGAGGCCGCGTTGCTGTAGGCGATGACCGTGGCGAGCTCCTCAGAACCCACTCTCAGATGATCCTCGATGAAATACACCGCATATGTCGTTCCGAGTGCGCCGCCTAGGGAGATCAGGAACAGGGAAAGGAGAAGGCGTGCGAAGTCGGGCGACTGCCGCGGGTCGAAGCGCATGCCCGCGAGCAGATTGCGCAACCTCCCGCCGGCGGCCGGCGAATCGTCGCCCGTGTCCTCCCGCTCCTGCGGGAGGCGATCGGGGAAAGCCAGAATGAAGGCGAGGACCGCGATGACCGCCATGGCCACCGGGAGGTTCACTTGAAGGAATGAGCTGTGCGGGACGAAGGCGATGATCAGGCTGCCCACCATCACGGCGATGAGGTTGCTCGCGCCGACGAGTCCGCCCAGCAGGCCCTGCTGGTTTTCGGGTACCCGGTCGGAGATGGCAGTCAGCAGCAAGGAGGCCACGGCCGTGCCGAAGGCCGACATCAGCATCCAGCCGGCGGCCAGCGTGACCAGGTCGTGCGCGATGCCCATGAGGAATCCGCCGAAGACCGTGCCGATGAGGCCCAAGACGATCCATGGGCGGCGCATACCGAATCGGCTCCGCGTCCTGTCGCTCAAGGTGCCGAAGACGGGCGCGCTGATCGTCGCGATCAGCATGCCCATTCCGGAGAGGAGAGCAAAAGAGGTGGTCTTGCCGTCGGAATCGATTTCGGAGACGCGTAGGGCGAGAGTGACGAAGAGCGGTGTGTTGATCGCGGTCGCTGTGGCGAGCGAAGCCAAGGTGTAGAGACTGATGAACCTCTTGCCTACCGGTGCCATGTCATCCTGCGCGGGTACGGGCTCACTCCGAGAGGCCTCGAACGTGACGCCGTCCTCTGCGTCTGAATGATCAAGTGGGTTGATTTTGGAATAGTCCATCGGACCTCCTGTGGTGGGGATGGGGAGCGGGGATGATGTAGGCGAGGAAGGGGGGTGCCTCGCCCCCGGCATGGTCCGTAAGCGTTGGTGCAGCAGGCGCTTAGATCGCGCCGGCCTGTATTTCGGGAGGGCGGATCAGGCCGAGGGCGTCGACGAATACCTCGACGGTCTCGGCGGTCTGATCCGCGGAGTGGACGGTGGAGAGAAGGAGCCGGCCCCAGCCCGCCGCGCAGATGCCGCGTTCCAGCAGTCCGGCAAGGACCAGTTCGCGGCGGGAAGGCCAGCCCGCTGCAGCGGATCCGGCTACCGTCGCGGCCGGGTTGTTGCCTTCTACGTCGACGAGCCGTGCGCCCTTGCCGGACCCGCGGTGCACAGGATGTGGGAGCATGGAGGCGTGTACTGACGGGGTGTCGCCACTGCTGACGACGTGATGAGAGCTCTGGTAAGGAGCCTCGGATCGGCTCCAGAGGGATCGCAAGGAACTGCCCCTTTGCCGTGATCTTGGGATCGGTCCGGTGTTGGATCGGGTTCACGGGAGCCGCTGAACTGGATTCGACATGAGCACCTGTCCAGTGCAGGACATCCGATAAGGGTTCAATCTCCCTGCGAGAAGCGGCTTGCTAATTGAAGTACCGCGCCAATCGATGGGCTCGCGCTGCCAGGTTTGTCCATGCGGCCGCCCGGGCGTTTCCCTGAGGCCAGGTGGTTAAGTCGGCTGTGGCGCTATCAAGCAGGTGGGTTCCCGGGGCATGGGAACGGAGATTCAGTAGGTAGGTGGTCTTCATGGCCATCCACCGGAAACTGGGTCCCCGTTGATCGTCGAGTCAGTCAGGTCCGTTGCCTCCAGTGCTATCAACACGGATACCCCCGTACCGGTGAACTGGTGCGGCTCGGCTACCAGGTCAGCGAGGCGACCGTAGGGCGGATCCTCCGGTGTCGGCGCACCGACCGGAGTCCCGAGAGGCGACACCTCCTGGCGAACGTTCCTGCGCGCTCAAGCACGAGGTTTGCTGGCCGTCGACTCCTTCTGCGTCGATACGGTCCTCTTGTCGCCCGCGTCGGTCCCGCACGCAGCAGCCACCGGGTCATGACGAGGGGAGCGTGATGCCGCTGGAAGGACGGGTCGAACGCCGGAAAGTGCTCGGCAGACTGATCGACGAGTACCGCCGAGCCGCGTAGTCACTTCGCAGGACTTCCAACTCAAGCCTTTGCGATGGATTTTGAAGCGGTACAGGGTCTGCGTCGGTTCCCGCCGACGACCGAGAGATCCGAATGGTACGACCCGGCCGCCTCGATCCGGACGAGGACCTCGCCGGGACAGGGCGGTTCAAGAGCAAGCGTCGCGACCGTGATGGGCCGGGGCTTCCGATAGGAGGGCGACGCGCTGATCTGCTCGAAAACGACTCCCTGGATCGACGCTTCGGAGCGGGATTTCCCAAAGCTGGACGATGATCCCTCACCGTGCTCGCTTCCGCCAGCATGTCCGGCTTTGCTGGCACGGATTTGCCGCCATCTGGCAGTCTGGTCCGATTCGCAGAGCCATGTCTGCTGTTACCTTCACCGCGAGACGGCGGAGAACCTTCGGAACAGCAGAATCGGAACGCGATGTGAAGGAAGAGACATGGGATACGTCCACCCGTGGCACGTGCGTTATTACGAGGTCGACCAGCAGGGGGTGGTCTTCAACGCCTGGTATCTGGCATGGTTCGACGAGGCCATTTCGGGCTTCTTTCAGCACAAGGGTTTGCCTGTCCTCGGGTTGCAGGAACAGGGTGTCGATTTCCAGCTCGTCCGAGCCGAGATGAATTGGCGCTCAGGTGTCCGTTTCGGCGACGACGTGTCGATTCTGGTCGAGCCGGTGCGGATCGGGAACACGAGCTTCGAGGTGTCCTTCACCGTACTGCGGGATGCCGAGGCCGTGTGCGAGGCGCGCATCGTCTATGTCTCGATCGCCGGGGACGGTTCGGGCAAGTGTCCGGTGCCCGAGATCCTGCGCCGGGTACTGGGTTAGTAGCGGCGATCCTGCCGCGATGACCGGTAGGGCCCCTCCCCGGCTGTTCTCCCTCGAATCGCCGGGACACGAAACGGGGGGGGGCAGTGCTCGCCGGCCCACCGTCCTGGGGCGGGCAGGTCCGTCGCCGTGAGGCAGCCGGGTTGCTCCAGGGCAAGCCGACCAAGCGCTGACGGTGCATGGAGCCGGGTCGTCGGTCCGGCGACGACCTCCCGGAATCGGTGATCGATCGCCCCTGAACCCGGCTCACCCCCATCCCCGGGAAACGGCTGAGGCACGGCCTCCCCCGGCATTCGCCCCGGGCCGCTATCGCTTGACCGCGGCCGGTGACGTTCCCGTCGGATCGTGTGGCACGTGGGCTCAATCACGGCCTGGTTTACCGGGTGCAGATTCGCATGAGCAGACGCGGTCGGCTTGATGAGTCCATGACCGCTGTCCTCGCTCGTGCACGGCGACTGGTCGAGCACTCGACACGAAAGGACGCGCGGATGTCTGCTCAGTTCGATGTGGCCGTGCTCGGCTGCGGATACATGGGCTCTGCTCTGGCCAGGACGTTCGCGGGCAGAGGGGCCAACGTCACGGTGTGGAACAGGACTCCGGAGCGCGCACAGGCTCTGACAGCCTCGGGATGCTCCGCCGTTGCGGCTGTGCAGGAGGCCGTGAGGCGCGCGCGGATCGTTGTGATCTGTCTTAGCACCTACGAAAGCGTCGAGGTCGTTCTCGGTGGCGCCGGGACACTGGCCGGCCGCGTCGTCGTCAATGTGACCACGGGCAGCCCGGATCAGGCGCGGCCGATGCGGGACCGGGTCGCCGAGCAGGGTGGCGGCTACCTCGACGCCGTGATCGTCGGTTATCCGGAACAAGTCGGGCGAGACGATTTCCTGCTCCTGGTCTCCGGCCACGAACCGGAGTGGGAGACCGCTCGGCCGGCCCTGGCGCTGCTCGGCGGCATCTCTCGCCACGTATCCGAGTCTCCGGAGGGTGCGAACGTCTTGGAGGCCGCCACGGTCGGCGCCTTCCACATGACCATCCTCGCCGCGTTCGCCGAGGCCGCCCGCTACGCGAAGTCCCAAGGGATCTCTCCGAAGGAGTTCCTGCCGCTGGCGGTGCGTGTGGCCAGCGTGTTCGAGTTCCAACAGGAGGAAATAGTCCAGCGGCTCGCCGACGAGGACTTCACCACCGACCAGGCGACCCTCGCAACCTATGAGAAGGCAGCCCGCACGTTCCAACACGCGCTGTCCTCCTCCGGCACGCGGGCCCCGCTGTTCGACGCGGCTGTGGCCGAGTTCGGGCGCGGTGTCGCGCAGGGCCGAGGCGAGGACGCGGTCTGGACGCTCGCCGCGGACCGGGGCGGCGCCTGAGAAAGTGTTGGGTAATTGACCGGATTCGTTCTGTAGCAGCCGGGTGGTGATCCTTGCGGATCACGGTTTCGCCAGGATCACCGGCATGTGTGCCTGCACCTGCTAAGCCCGCCTACGACACGTCCCCGACCGATGCCCAGTGGGCGGTGATCGCGCCGTTGCTGCCCGCGCGGGACCCGCGCCGGGGCGGACGCCCGTTGACGTTCCCACGCCGCTTGATCATCGACACGGTGCTGTACGTGCTGGGCACCGGCTGCGCCTGGCGGCTGGTCCCGCATGACCTGGCGCCGTGGGACGTGGCCTACCGGTGGGTTCGCTCCTGGACGGCCGACGGCACCTGGGATCGCGTCCATGACGCGCTGCGCGAGAGGGTCCGCGCCGCCGGGGGTCGTGACCCGCAGCCGTCGGCGGCGGTGCTGGGCTTGCAGTCCGTGCGCACCTGCCAGGGTGGCGAGGCGATCGGCTACGACGCGGGCAAGCGGGTGCGGGGCTGCAAGCGCCCCCTGCTGGTGGACGCCTGCGGGCTGGTGCTGCGGGCGGTGGTGCATTCGGCCTCGGTGCAGGACCGGGCTGGCGCCAGGCTGGTCCTGTCCGGGATCCGGGAGGCGTTTCCGCAGGTGGGGCTCGTGTGGGTGGACGGCGGGTACGTCAACGCCGTCGATTCCGGGTTGGTGGGCTGGGCTGCGGGGACGGAGGGCGTCGAGATCGTCGCGGTGCCGCGCAACGCGGGCGTGAAAGGCTTTCAGGTGCTGCCCCGTACTACATTCGTAGGTCCACCGGGAGTGGATCACCGCGCCTTCTGTAGTGGCTAACCAGAGCGCGGGTCTGGTGGAGCCGCCGGAAGTGTGACCAGGCCAGGATATGCTCGATGGCGTTGGCCGCCGGGATGACAGGATTAGGATGATCTCCGCGCGTTCGGGGACGTCCGCGCTCACCGCCAGCTCGACGAGGAGACGGTACGGCCGCCGCGGCGGCGGAGCAGATCCAGCCGCCCTGGTGGAACAGCAGGTTGTCCGGTTCGGCCAGGGCGTCGGCCGCGCCTTGCTCCTGCGCGAGGGCGGGCACGCCGGAGGCGGTCCCGTAGTTGTGTTCCAGCCGGTCCCATGGGACCTCGTCGATGGCGTCCAGCACGGGTGTCTACTTCCGGCGCCGGTGTTCGGCCGCATGCCCGCCGGAGGGTGGACCCTGGACGGGGGCGAGCGCGGTGGCCGCGCGGGCCGCCGCTGCCCTCCCCGCCGCGGAATCGTCCGGGAAGGGCTCGGGTACCCCGGCCCAGCCGGGCAGTGCCTCGACCGTTCGCATCCAGTCACCCGGGATTCCGGTCCGGGCGGCGAGGACGCCGCCGACGATCGCGCAGGTGGTGTCGACGTCACCGCCCGCGGTGGCGGTGGTCCAGAAGGCCTGCTCGAAGTCGCCGAGGTGGCGGGCCGCGGCCCACAGGGTGAACGGGACGGTGTCGTGGGCGGTGACGTTGCGGCCGTTGCCCAGGACGCGGGCAGCCAGGAGCGGATCGTGGACGGTCAGCAGCAGCCGTGCTTCGCCGATCCCGTCGCGGACCATGCCCGGCGGGACGTGCTCGGCCACCAGGTCCAGGAACCGGCCCGGCGACAGGTCGGCGTGCGAGGCGGCGATGGCGGCGGCCGCGGCCACCGCCATCGCGCCGGCGACGGCCTCGGGGTGGGTGTGGGTGACGCGGGCCGACAACTCCGCCTGCCGTACGGCGTGCGCCGGGTCGTCGGCGAACCAGGCGCCGAGCGGGGCGACGCGCATGGCGGCCCCGTTGCCCCAGGAGCCGTTACCGTCGAACAGCTCTGCGGCCAGGGTGCGCCAGTCGCCGCCTTCGCGGACCAGGCGGAGCATGCGGCCGGTGGCGGGGCCGTAGCCGCGGTCGAAGTCGTGGTGGGCGGCGAAGGAGGAGGCGAGCACGTCCTGGTCGATGCGGCCGTGGCCGGCGAGGACCTTGTGGATCGAGCAGGCCATCTCGGTGTCGTCGGTCCACTGCCACGGTCCGGGCGGCAGGGTGCGGGAGTCGAGGTAGGGGCGGTTGGCGGGGACGAAGAACTGGGAACCGAGCGCGTCGCCGAGGGCCAGACCGTACAGGGCGGCGGTCGCGCGACGCAAAGGATCGACGGACATCGCCCCCATTATGGAACTCGCCGGAGGGAACGGGGGCTCGATCGGTTGTGTACCGTCCGTTTCCCGTGGATCCCGATCGGGGCGTCTCTGCCAGAGGTCTGCTCAACCGGATCCGGCTGGCGTGACGTCCCCGAACGCTACGGGCCCTGGTCCACGCTGTATTCCCGGTTCAACGCCTGGGCCGAGGCCGGGGTGTTCCAGGGGCTGATGGACGCGCTGATCGCCGAGGCCGCCTCGCGCGGGCAGGTGGGCTTGGAGCTGGTCAGCGTGGGCTCCACGATCGTGCGGGCGCATCAGGAGTCGGCCGGGCTGGCCGTGGCCGGAGAGACCCTGGATGCGCTGGAGCAGGCCCTGACCGAGGGAAAGGGGGCTGCGCCGCCGCAGCAGCCGCCGGTGCTGCGGGTGATGTTGCCGCAGGCCGCACCCGGCACGGACGGCGTAGACACCTCGTCGGACCACGATCGTGCCGCCACGCGGTGGCGCCGCAACACCGTTGAACGCTTCTTCCAGAAGATCAAGACCTGGCGCGGTCCGGCGACCCGCTACGGCAAGGCCCCGGAAAGCCACGAGGCCGGGCTCTGCCTTCGAGGTTCGGTCATGTGGCTGAAGCTCCCCACCTCAACCACATGATCCGAACTCCGAACAGCTCCTAGGAGTGTCCTGAAGATCTTGGTGGGTGGGTCGGCATGCGCCGGCTCACCCTCTTCGTCATGGGGCGATGGGGACGAGAACCCAGATGTTGTCGGTGTGAGTGAGTCCCAGGTTGACGAGGCGGCGGAGGTTGAGAGCGGCGACGCGGTGATGGAGCCAGTGGTCGTTGGCCTGGGTGCCTCGGTAGGGCAGGCGGCGGTTGCCGCGGGCCACGAGCCAGGCCACGGCGCGTTCGGCCATGGGCCGCCAGCGCCGGTAGTCGTCCTGCCAGGCGGGGTCGGTGGCGGCCTGGTGGCGGGCGGCGGCCTGCAGATCGTGGTGCGGGCGAATGGTGAGGATGCGGCCGGTTTTGGCGGTTGTGCAGCGATCACGCAGGGGGCAGGCGGCGCACAGGCCGGTGAAGGTGGCGCGGCGCTGTTGGTAGCGGCCTGCGGGCGCGGCGAGCGCGACGGTGTGCCCGGCGGGACAGCAGACCGTGCCGGCGGCGGTGTCGATTCCGAAGTCGTCCAGCGTGAACCCACCGGGGACGGCGGGTTTGAGCGCGGGCGGGTTGATCAGCAGCCGGTGCCCGGCCTCCGTCAGGCAGGCGCGCAATCCGGCTGCGGCGTAGGCGGCATCGGCCAGGATCTGCAGTGGCCCGGGTTCGGCGGCGAGCAGGGCGGGGGCGATGG
>NZ_JACHJJ010000024.1 GCF_014203605.1 Thiemannella venezuelensis
TGTGGATTTGATCTAGACACTCACATCCTTGCAGATCGGGCGCACCTTCTTCATTTATCGATCTTGAAGCGCATTCTCAGGCTGAATAGCCGAGGCTGATCCGGCCCGGATCGCCTACATCCTCATGCGGAAGAGCAACATCGCCACCGAGGCCGGCCACCCCGGACAAGGCTTGGGGCTCGCCAACGCAGCGCTCAACATGGCTTCCACGCTGACACCACGGCTTCGTGCGGTGTCGCTTCGCCAGATCGCCAACGCCCACGCACTGCTCAATGAGCCACGGGAGTTTGAATCCGCTGTGGATGAGGCGATTCAACAGGCGGCACGGGGCATCACCCAGCTGGAGCCTGACAACGCGGCTTACTGCACTCCGTCGTATGTCGAGATGGAGGCAGGGATGTCATGGGTGCTCCTCAAGAAGCCGGACGTCGCTGTGGCAGTGTTCGAGCAGAGTCTGACGAAGTGGCCGAGTGCTACCCAGACGCGGGACAAGGGGCTCTGTCTCGCCCGACTCGCTACCGCTTCCGCTGCCCAAGGTGAGATCGAACGCGCTGTTCAGATCGGAGCCGAAGCGCTGACCATCGCCCAGCAGACTGGTTCGGCGCGCATACGAGCCCAGCTCGGTGCTCTCTGTGATCACTTGGCACCTGCCGGAAGGCTACCCAGCGTGCAAGACTTGCAAGAGCAGTTGCTCCAGCTCGTGCAACATGCCGCCTAAACGGTGGAGATACACAGGGAGGGGACCTTGTGGCTCATTTGCTGCCTACCTTCACAACCGAGGATGAGCGGGCACGCAACGCACGTGTGGCCATCCTGCCCATAGGCAGCTTCGAGCAGCACGGCCCGTATCTACCCTTGATTACGGATGCTGCAATAGCATCGATTATCGCCCGGGAGATATCAGAGCTCTATCCGGTGCGTCATCTACCGCCCCTAACCATCTCCTGCTCCCATGAGCACAAGGCTTGGGCGGGGACGGTCAGCATTTCCGCGAGAACTCTCTACGCGGTTATCGGTGATATTCAAGAGTCGCTTCGCCGGTCAGGAATTTCCAAGCTTGTCCTGGTCAACGCGCACGGTGGTAATTACGTACTGTCCAACATCGTTCAGGAAGCCACTGTCGTCGAACGATGCATGGCACTCTTCCCCACAGGTGCCGACTGGAACAACGCCCGAGCTGCCGCAATGATGGAGACCGACGGACATGAGGACATGCATGCCGGTGAGCTCGAAGTTTCCATCCTATTGGCCACGCACCCGGAACTTGTGAAGGATGGATATGCAGCCGCCGATCACACAGCCGACGATCGGCAGGACCTTCTCACTCTTGGCATGGAGGCATACACCGAATCAGGTGTGATAGGCCGTCCCTCGCTCGCCACGGCCGAGAAAGGGCGAGCAGCTCTCGATCACCTTGGTAAAGCGTTCTCGTCCTGTCTCAAGAGTCTCGGAGAGGCCGTCTAGCCTGTGTGAGAACTTTCTTCTCAAACTTAAAGCGGCCCTGACCGGGCCGCACGCGCCGCCGACTCGGCGCGGGCCGGCTCACGCCGCTGGGGCTCTGCGACCGGCCCGCACAGCGCCGGTCGGCAGGCGCGGACGAGAGGACAGGGCCGCGAGGCCGGGGAAGCGCACCCTCGGGTCACGGGGCTGAGCTCATCAGCGCAGGCGCGCGCAGTCACGAGGCTGGCCTTACTACATGCCTCCGGCGGGGGCCTCCGGCTCCGGGTAGGCCAAGATCACAGCGTGCGGTGGTGGAGTGGTTGCGGTGGGAGCCTGCCTGCCTGCCGTCGTCCCAGGGCAAGCCCTAGCAGACCAGCCGCGGGGCCGCCTTCGTTCCATCGCGGACGTGACCCGGGCGCGCGGCCGGGCAGCCCCGCGGCTGGCCCGCTATCCCTGCGGGTGGGACGACGGCAGACGGGCAGGCCAGAAGAAGCTGTGGATCAAGGGCAGTACTGGCGTAGCGAGGCTGGAACCATTTCGCAGACCTGATCGTCTACCAAGACATGACACGGAGAGAGTCCGAGGTCTAGGAAGGTGGGAGGCATCACCCTTGGTGATGTGCTCCCAATCATCCTCGCGGTCATTCTGGTGCTGATCCCGGTCGTCTGCTCTTGGGGGGTTGCGAAGATCCTTCGCACCAAGACAGAGCATCGGGTAAAACGCATCAGCCTGGCCATGGGGAAGAACCTTTCACTAGAAATTGAATGCTACGAGGTGCCTGACCCGTCTCGCCCCAACCTAGAAACGACCATAGGCGAGCCCAGGGAGACGGAATTACAGTAAGGTCATCCAAGCTGCGTGGCGAGCTAGGAACCCCACTACCTCGCACGCTTTGTAGTCAGATGCATGAGCCCATTTGAAACGGATCTCGTGCTCATTAGGGTGATGGCCTTCGAAGGCCCTGGCGCTAAGCCGGGGCCTTCACTCTTACCTAAACCTCGCACACCTGGTAGCTCGACACTGACAAGCTTCGACCTTGTCCATGGCCTCCACAGTTCGTGAAGCCCACGCATCGATCGCAGCAGCCTGCCCTCTGCAGAAGACGCGTTCCTGCGCTGGCCGGACTCTACGAGTTGATCCTGAGTATATGAACCGTTCTCTCCCGAGAAGCGCTGAGCCTTTTTGACTATGCGGAAGCAGGAAAGATCTGCTCAACATGTGCATAGTCTGTTTCTGGATAAGGATACGCCCACATAATTTTGTCAAACGGCATCCAGGAAGCCGATGTAAGTTGTTCGCGTGCGTATCCTATTTGAAGGTCGTCAACTATGCCTATCAGGCTGTACGTTAGAAGCCATAGTTCGCCATTGTATTTTGTGTAGCGCTTCTTGAGTTTATTCTCGATTGTTGTCCATAGCTGCTTCCTCCACTTGTCTTCCGGAATAGGAAAAGAGTGAGAGAAGAAGATTCGTGGTCCCGGTTGCTCTGTGGGCCATAAACCCCTGGAGAAGCTTGCGCCTATACGGGGTTCAGTGGGTGCATCTTGCCATGTATAAGTTCGGGCCAATGATGTTAGCGGCAAACTCTGTACATCGTTAATGACCTCGCGAACGTGCTCTGCGATATTGGCCACGAGGTCGATGGCCGCCACGGAGTGAGGACGTGGATAGGGTGGATTCTGGTGGTAGTCATCGAGTTGAACTACGAAACCTTGCAGTCGTTCAACGTCCTTCCCAAGTGCCTTGCGGACTTCGGCTGCGTACCATCGCTGAGTCTCTACCTGCTTTGCGAGCTTCCTATCTATTACCTCTGCGAGCTCAATTCCAAGCTGACTACCCCCAATTGTCGTCTCTACGTCAGGCCACCGATCGCCGCGCTCAAGCGCTCCAAGAGTCGGACCGCCAATATCGAGAAGGCCGACCTTGAATTTTTCAACAACAACTAGCTCGATGTCTTCTGTGATCTCTGGAAGGGTTTCTTCTGCTCTACTTAAGGAGCCGGACTTGGAAAAAGAAATCGACATTAGTGGTGGAGTCGGTTTCTTGGGCCTGTTTCTTGGAGTTTTTTGAGCCATAACTCTCCTTGGGTATATGTATTGTACTCTATCTGCTATTGGGTCAGCTGGAAATGTTGGGTTATCGCCGGGTTGTCACTACACGAACTGATCAAAACAGCGAGATTCTGGTTCGAGTCCAATCGCGGATCGGAGTGACAAAGTGAGTGACATCCGGGGTGCCCAGCGAAGTCTGGTCACGCACAGTGGTGCACACCGACGTGGGGCTGAACAGCTAAAACGCCTAATCCCATGATCGGCATGTCTGCTTCACACCGAAGAGGTCACTGGTTCGATCCCAGTATCGCCCACACAGATGAGACGCAGGTCAGAGCCTGCCGGTTGACACAACCGGCGGGCTCTTCTGTTTTCCTGGATGTCGATGGGAGCCAGTCGGGGAGCCGTCTCACTCCGACTCGGCCCGCCGACTGTCGCCGAAGACGGTGTCCATGGTGTGGGCACTCTTGGTGATCACCGGTCGGAGTTGCTGCCGGTACACAGCCTCGGTGACGCTGGTGCCCGCGTGCCCGACGAGATCGGCGATGATCTCCAGGGGCACGCCCTGGCCGCTCATGATCGAGACGAACGAGTGCCGCAGTTCGCGGGGCAGCCAGCCCGTTCCGATCTTCGCGTCCTCGGTGATCTTCCGGAGTGCCCGCCGCACGTTCGCGGCATCGCAGAAGAAGGACGCCCTGCGGCGCTTCACCCAGGACCTGGATGCCTACATCCCGGAAACCAGGTGGTTGCCGGTCTGGGACGGGGGGACGAGAAGAGTGCTGGTGATGCCGGGGGGAGGAACGTCGTGGGCGCACAGTCAGAGCAGGATGAAGACCGGCCGTCGGATCCGCCGGGACCGCAGGCACCGATGGGGGAGCCGGGCGCAGGCCCCGTAGTCGGCATGCCGCCGGAGCGGCAGCAGATGTTCCTGTCCACCCTGCTCGACAGCCTGGCGTCGGGGGTGGTGGCCTGCGACGCCGAGGGCAACGTGGTGGTGTTCAACCAGCCGATGCGCCAGTCCCGCCCGCACATCCCCGGCCTGCACATCCGGGACATCGCCAAGGCCTTTCACCTGTACGCCGCCGACGGGCGCACCCCGCTGGAAGCGGAGCAGGTGCCGCTGGCGCGGGCGCTGGCCGGCGAACGCATCGACGCCGAGCAGGTGGTCGTGCGCCCGCCCGGCCGGCGCCCGCGTTGCTTCGCCGTCACCGGCCGGCCGATCGACACTCCGGACGGGCACCGCCTGGGCGCCCTGGTGGTTCTGGACGACATCACCGAGGCGCACCGGGCCGGCGTCCTGACCGCCGCCCAGCACGCGGTGTCCCAGGTACTGGCCGAGGCCGCCTCCGCCGAGCAGGCCGCCGTCGCCGTGGTCGCCGCGGTCACCGAGGCACTGGGCTGGAGCTGCGGCGAGTACTGGCAGGTCACCCCCGACCAGGCGGCGATCGCCCGGGTCGGCTCCTGGACGGCGCCGCACCGGGACCTGTCGGCCTTCCTGGCCGGCCGGCCAGGATGCGCCCCGGCGAGGGTGTGGCCGGCGCCACCTGGGCCGGTGGCCGTGAGGTGTGGATCTGCGACCTGCGCAGCGACCCGCGCGCCATCGTCGGCAAACAGCAGGCGCTGCAGGCCGGCCTGCGGGCCGCGATCGGCCTGCCGGTGCGCAGCGGCCGCCAGATCCTGGGCGTGCTGACCTTCTTCACCGACACCGTCCAGCCGGCAGAGGACGACCTGACCGGCCTGCTGGACGGCATCTGCGCCCACGTCAGCCGGTATCTGGAACGCCGCCGCGCCGAGGAGCTCACCGTGGCGCTGGCCACCAGCCGCCGCCACTTCGACCAGATCATCACCCAGATCAACGACAACGTGTGGACCGCCGAAGTCACCCCTGACGGCTCGACCCACTCGGTGTACCAGAGCCAGAACGCCGCCCCCCTGTTCGGCCGCCCGCTGCCCGAGGGGGCCGACCTGGCCGAGGTCCTGACCCGCCAGGTCCACCCCGACGACCAGGCCGCCTATGCCGCCTTCACCCGGGCGCTGCGCCGCGGAGAGCGCGCCGAGATCGAATGCCGCGTCCGCGGCCTGGACGATGTCACCCGGTGGATCTGGATCCGCTCCACCCCGCGCCGCGACGGCGAGCATCTGTTCATCGACGGTATCTCCACCGATGTGACCGAACGCCACCGGCTGGCCGAACAGCGCGATCAGCTGCTGGCCCAGCAGCAACAGCAGGTGCGGCGGCTACGCGAGATGGACCGGATGAAGGACGAGCTGATGGCGATGGTCACCCACGAGCTGCGCAACCCGATCGGCGCCATCGGCGGTTACGCCGAGATGCTCGCCGACGACCCGGACCTGACCGAGGCCCAGCGCACTTTCGCCGATGTCATCGACCGCAAAAGCACCCAGCTGCAGCGCCTGGTCGACGACCTGCTGGATCTGGCCCGGCTGGACACCGGGCAGTTGGCCATCGACTCGCGGCCGGTCGATCTGGCCCACCTGGCACGCCAGGCGGTGGAGGACCACCGGCCCGCCGCCCAGGCCAGACACCTCACCCTCACCGCCGAACTGCCGGAGCGGCTGCCCCTGAGAGCCGATCCGCTGCGGCTGCGGCAGGTGCTGGACAACCTGCTGTCGAATGCGATCAAGTACACCCCCGACAAGGGAGCCGTCACCGTCACCGCGGGATCCGTCGACAACAGGCAGGGCCAGGGGAAGGTCCGATGCGAGATGGCCGTACTCACTTTCGCCGACACCGGCATCGGCATCCCGCCCGAGCAGTACGAGCACCTGTTCTCCCGGTTCTTCCGCGCCTCCAACGCCAAAGACGCCGGAGTCAAGGGAACCGGGCTGGGTCTGGCCATCACCCGGGCGATCGTCACCGCGCACGGCGGCACCATCACCGCCGCCCCCCGTGACGGCGGCGGCACCGTCTTCACCGTCGCCCTGCCGGTGGCGTGGTGACGGTCCGTCGTCTGACCACGCCGTGCAGCCCACGGCTGCGGGCGCCGCCGTCCGGCGGGCACGCCCCACCCGGGAGGTGGGCATCCCCCGGTCGGCCGGTAGGTGGGAGTCCCAGCACTTCGGTCGGCGGGCGCCTGCACCTCCCGCACGCCGCCGGGGCGTCGCAGGCCAGGACCGCCCAGGACCGGCGGGCCGTCCTGGACTGCCGCAGGGCTCAGGTCCGGATACGCGAGCGGCGGGGTGTCACCTCGGGCCGGAGGCGGATGACAGGCGGGCCCGCAGTCCGTCCGCACCCGGGCCGGACAGCTGCGGCAGGGCGGCCGTGCGGCCGGTCAGCGCCAGCAGGATCGCCCCCACGGGACCCTCGACCCGCGCGCCGCGCCCCACCGACCAGGAGCAGTCGGTGGCGGTGAGCTCGAACCCGTCGGGCATCCGCCACATCTGCAGGGGCCACTTCATCTGCAGGGGCCACTTCATCGTCCAGACGCGCGTCGCGGCGGCGGCCGCCGCCGCGACGGGCATCGGCCGGTCGCGGCCGAGGGGGATCGCGATGTCCTGCCCGTGCACGAGGGCGTCGATGAGCGGTTCGAGGCGGCTCACGCCGGGTGCCTTCCTGCGGGAGCCCGCCATGCCCCGGAGCAGGGCGCCGTAGCGCTCCACCGGCAGCCCGGCCCGCCGCACGGCGGTGTCGCGGATCATGCGGTCCATGCTCCCGCGCGCCCTGACCAGATCGCCCGCCGCCCGCAGCACGCCCGTCTGGGCGAGCGTCAGGTGGGCGGCGACGTCGCGCACCCGCCAGCCGGCGCACAGGGACGGAGCCTCCCACTCCTCCTCGGACAGGCCGTCGAAGAGGTCCGCGAGACCGGACCTCTCCTGGTCGATCGCCTTCCACACCTCGTCGCGGTCCATCTCGGCCTCCTGTCGTGGCCGTCTGCGGCGGCCGTACCGGCCCGGCATCCGATCTAGTACGATTATGGAACTATATTAGTTCGATAATCTGTCTATCATCAAGAGGGCTGGGATGAGCGAGGATCCGCGCCGGAGCGAGCCGAACCTCGGCCTGCTCTGCTTCTTCCCCCACCGCCAGATGGAGGCCCGCGTCATGGGCGCCGTGGCCGCGGCCGGGTTCGACGACATCACGCTCGCGCAGAGCAGGGTCTTCCAGCGGATCGGCCCTGACGGCACGAGGATCTCCGACCTCGCCGAGCAGGCCCGGATCAGCAAGCAGACGGTCACCTTCCTCGTGGACCAGCTCGAACGGGCCGGCTACGTGGAGCGGGTGCCGGACCCGACCGACGCCCGGGCCAGGCTGGTGCGGATCGCCGCCCGGGGCCGGGCGGCCGTCGAGGTCGCCGTGGTCGCCGAGGCGGAGGTCGAGGCCGAATGGGTGCGGCACCTCGGCAGGCGGGACGCCGCCTGCCTCCGCCGCGCCCTCACCCGCCTGCGTGAGATAACCGATCCCTACCGGTGACGGCCGGCCGGTCCCCGCGCCCTCCGGCGCCGCGGCGGCATCCGGGCCGGCGCCGTCCGCCGGGTTCCGCCGGCGGTCACTGACGGGAGGTGTCAGGGACCGGCGGCTAGCGTCGTGCCATGGACAACGACTTCGGCTTCTTCGTCGGTGACTGGACCTCCCGCCAGCGGCGGCTGCGCAAGGCGCTCGCCGGCAGCGACGACTGGTACGAGTTCCCGGGCGTCACCAGGTGCTGGAGCATCATGGACGGCGTCGGCAACATCGACGAGGTCGCGTTCCCGACGCAGGGCTTCGGCGGCGTGACGCTGCGGCTGTACGACGAGGCGACCGGCATGTGGTCGCTGTACTGGGTGAGCAGCAGGACCGGTATCTCGCTGCCGCCGGTGGTCGGCCGCTTCGGCGACGACGGGCGCGGGGTGTTCACCTGCGACGACGTGTACGACGGCGTCCCCATCAAGGTCAACTACATCTGGTCGGAGATCACCGCGGACTCGTGCCGGTGGGAGCAGGAGTTCTCCGCCGACGGCGGCGCGACCTGGGAGACGAACTGGATCGCGGAGTTCACCCGCGCCTCCTGACCGGTTCCCGGCCGCGACGCGTGCCGCCTCCGTCCGGGCGGACCGGCGGAACGGGGCGACCGGTACGGGACCGGTCAGGCCGCACGGGCGAGCACGGGGCGACGGGCGGGGGAGGTGCGGGGCAGGGGCGGGCGGTGCGGGGGGACGGCGCGGCCGTCGGGGAGGAGCTCGCCGGTGTCGTCGAACAGCACGACGCCGTTGCAGAGCAGGCTCCAGCCCTGCTCGGGGCGGAAGGCGACGGGGCGCGCGGCCTCGCGGTCGGACGCGTACGCCGGGGGACAGGGGGGTTCGTGCTGGCACATGGCGGACCTCGGTGGTCGGTTCGGGTGACGGCCGCTCGCCGTCGAACCCCCTCAGCATCGCCTCCGGCCGTGCGCCGGTCCTCGTACAAATACCCGTGACGCCGCTGTGCGGAGAAGTGCCGGTACACGCTCTGCCTCCGCGGGGCCGTTCACCCCGGCATGGTGGTGAACAGTGTCTCGATCTCGGCATCGGTCGCAGGACGGGCATTCAGGATGATCTGCCGCAGGAGTGTACGGTCGACCGCGTCCGAGCCGCCGACCCGGATGAGCACCTCCCCGTCCCGGCGCACGTACTGGTGCAGCCCGCAGGGGCATCCCCACTCGGGCTCCGGGATGCGGCCGGTCACGTACCACAGGTCCGGGCGCTCCGCCGCGCACTCCGGCTTCTCGTCCTGGCCGAAGGTCACTGCGAGTGGTCCCTGCGGGCAGCCTTCCGCGGTCTCCCGCCGTACCGAGACGGTGATGTCGTGGTCCTGCCACACCGTGACCACCCGCTGGTCGACCGGGGTGAAGAAGATCGAGGTGCCGGGGAAGTCGCGGGTCGTCCGGTATCCCGGCGGTGTGGCCGTGACGTACATGAGCGGCCGGTCGATCCCGGGCCGGGAGGCGATCTCCTCACGGGTGTCCTCCTGGCCGATCAGGTACGCGCTCCATACGGACAGGCCGACCGTCACCGCCAGCGCGCCGACCGCCGTCCGGCGGCCGGCCAGGAAGGCCGAGACCAGCGCGAACGGCAGGCCGCCCAGGGCCGTCGCGGCGGGGCTGCCCAGGCCGAGCGACAGGTCGGCCTCGGCGGCGATGAAGGCGCCTGCAAGCCACAGCGCCTGGCCGCCGCCGTAGACCAGGACCGCCCAGGTGACACGTCGGCCCCTGCTCCCCGTCAGGGGGGATCCCGCCGGGGTCAGCGAGCCGATCCCGTACGTGATGAGCACTCCCAGGAGCATCAGCAGGGCGACGCCGGCGGCCCCCGCCCCGCTGCCCGTCCACAACGCGAGCACCGCCATGGTGGGCACGACGTGACCGCAGATCGAACCGGCCAGCCACACCGCCGAGACCTGTCCCGTGACCGCTCGCCACTGCATGCACGACACCCTACGCAGTGGGCGAGTGCGGCGAGCCGCGCCCGGGAGCCGGGGGTCAGCGAGCGCCCAGGATCGTCCAGCCGTGGGCGGGGACGAGACACGGGTCTGCGGGAGGTTCCGCGGATGACTCCAGCGTGACCAGGTCTCCGGTCCCCGCCGGGAGGTCCTCCACCGGGAGGCGCCAGGGCCGGTCACCGATGTTGAGCAGGGTGAGCAGCCCGTGGCCGGAGTGGCCCGGATCGGTGGAGGCCAGCGCGGCGGCCCGGTTGTCCAGGTACGGCACGGCGGTGCGCGCCCCGGCCAGCCACGGGTGGCGGCGGCGCAGCGCGATCAGCCGCCGGTGCAGCCGGTGGACGGGCTCGCCTGCGGGGGAGAGCCCGTCCGGGGAGGCGGGGAAGGCCGGGCGGACCGCGTCGTCCCCGCCGGCCCGGTCCTCCTTGACACCGCGGAGACCCTGCTCGTCGCCGTAGTAGACGCTGGGCACGCCGCCCACGGTGAACAGCACGGCCAGCGCGTGGCCGAGGTGGCGGGCGTCGGTCAGGCGGCTGGCCAGCCGGGTCACGTCGTGGTTGCCGGCGAAGGTCAGCGGGGTGAAGGTCTCCAGGAACCCGTTGTGCCGCTCCAGCGCCCAGGCCAGCTCGTAGAGGTTGCTGTCGTTGAGGGAGCTCCAGAGGGCCTTCCACAGCTCGTACTGGGTGACCGAGTCCAGCCCGCTCTCCGCGACGTAGGCGGCGTAGTCGCCGTGGAGCACCTCCCCGGCGAACCAGGCGCCGGGATGGCGCGGCCGGACCCGTTCCAGGGCCCGCCGCCAGAAGCCCGGCGGCACCGCGTAGGCGGCGTCGAGCCGCCAGCCGGAGGCGCCCCGGCCGAGCCAGTGGTCCATGACGCGCACGACGTGGTCGAGTACGGCGGGCTCGTCGTGGTCGAGGGCGACGAGGTGCCGGTGGCCCTCGAAGACGTCGTGGTCCGCCCCGCCGGGGGAGCGGCGGAACCAGGCCGCGGCGCGCGGGTCGGCCTCCGCCCGCCGGAAGGCCGGGAAGCCCCGGCCGACATGGTTGAACACCCCGTCCAGGAGCAGGTGCAGGCCCCGGTCGCGGGCGGCGGCGGCCAGCCGGTCGAAGTCGGCGTCGTCGCCGAGCCGGGGGTCGATCCGGAAGTGGTCGACCGTGTCGTAGCCGTGGGTCTCCGAGTCGAAGACCGGGCCCAGCTGCAGGCCGGAGCAGCCCAGCCCGACGGCGTAGTCCAGCCAGTTCTCCAGGTGCCGCAGGCGGTGCCGTACCGGCTCGGAGGCGGGGAGCGCGACGGCCTCGGCACCGGTGAACCCGAGCGGGTACACGTGCCACCAGATCGTGCGGTCGGCCCATGACGCCACGGTCGCTCCTTCGTCCGGGCCCCGAGGGGCGGTGTTTTCCGGTCCATCGGGTTCTCCCAGAAATGCCGTGCCGGAAACCGGACGCCGGAGGTTTCTCGTAGGGCGGGCCACATCGCGGCGGTCCCGTTGTGGCGGGAGGCCATAGATCGCGGGCGGCGGAGAGGACCATGATCGGCTCTCCGACCGCCGCGACGCCATCAGGGGGCGACCGTGCCGAACCTCCGACGTTCCGCCGCCGGGACCGCCGTCCTCCTGGCGGTCCTGCTCCCCGCGACCGGTGCCGCGACCGCCGGAGTGAACGCGGAGACGGGGGCGGTCGCGGCCGAGCGGCCCTGGCTCGACGGGACCAGGTCCGTCGCCGAGCGGGTCGACCTGCTGCTCGGCGAGATGACGACGGACGAGAAGCTGAACATGGTGCGCGGCCACGGCCTGGCGCTGATGCCGCGCGGCAGGGTGAAGGCCGTGCCCCGGCTCGGGATCCCGGAGCTGCGCATGCACGACGGCCCGCACGGCGTCAGCGACGTCGAGGGCGTGACCGCCTTCCCCGCGCCCATCACCCTCGCCGCCACCTGGGATCCCGCGCTCGCCCGCCGGTTCGGCGCCGCCCTCGGCGCGGAGGCCCGGGGCAAGGGGGTCAACGTGCACCTCGCGCCCGCCGTGGACATCCTGCGGGTGCCCCAGTCGGGCCGGGTCTGGGAGAGCTTCGGTGAGGACCCCCACCTCACCTCCGCGCTGGCCGCCCAGGAGGTCAGGGGCATCCGCAGCCGGCACGTCATCCCCACCGTCAAGCACTACGTCGGCAACAACCAGGAGACCGACCGCATGCTGGTCGACGCGCGGATCGACGAGCGCACGCTGCGGGAGATCTACTACCCGCCCTTCGAGGCCGCCGTCGAGGCCGGGGCCGGGGCGGTCATGTGCGCCTACAACCGGGTCAACGGCGCGTACGCCTGCGAGAACCGCAGGACGCTCACCGAGGACCTGAAGGAGTCCATGGGCTTCACCGGCTGGGTCATGTCCGACTGGCTGGCCACCCGGAGCGGGCAGAAGGCCGCGCGCGCCGGGCTCGACCAGGCGATGCCCGACGACCCGCTGTTCTCCGCCAACCTCCGGCTGGGGCTGGCCGCGGGGACCTTCCCGCGGGCCCGCCTGGACGACATGGCCCGCCGGGTGCTCACGCCGATGATCGCCGACGGGCTCTTCGAGACCCGGTACGGCTCGCCGGGCCGCGAGGTCCGCACCGCGGCGCACACCGCGCTGGCCCGCGAGATCGCGGTCTCCGGGACCACGCTGCTGAAGAACCGGGACGGTCTCCTCCCTCTGCCGAAGAACACCGGCAGCATCGCCGTCATCGGGACCGCCGCCCACGACGACGTCCGGATCACCTCCGCCGGATCCGGCCGGGTGCTCCCGCCGTACGTGGTCACTCCGTACGAGGGCGTCGAGGACCGCTCCGGCGGCGCCGTGACCTACACGCCGGGCGACGGCGACGGCGCCGCCGGGCTGCGCGCCGCGGCCGACGCCGCGCGGGAGGCCGACGTCGCCGTGGTCGTCGTGGGGCTGGTCACCGAGGAGGGGAAGGACCGCAAGGACCTGCGGCTGCCCGGGAACATGGACGAGCTGGTCGAGACCGTCGCCGCGGCCAACCCGGACACCGTGGTCGTGCTCACCAGCCCCGCTCAGGTCCTCATGCCGTGGGCGGGGAAGGTGAAGGCCGTGGTCTCGTCGTTCCTGGGCGGCCAGGAGCTGGGCAACGCGCTGGCCGCCGTGCTGTTCGGCGACGCCGACCCCGGCGGGCGCCTGCCGATGACCGTCGCCCGGCGCGCCTCCGACTACCCGGCGGGCACGCGCAGGCAGTTCCCCGGCGTGGGCCTGCGGCAGGTCTACAGCGAGGGGCTGCGCGTCGGCTACCGGCACTTCGACGCGACCGGGACCGAGCCGCTGTTCCCCTTCGGGCACGGACTGTCCTACACCGCGTTCTCCTACCGGGGCCTGTCGGTCTCCGGGAGCACGGTGCGGGTCACGGTGCGCAACACCGGCTCGCGTCCCGGCGTCGCCGTACCCCAGCTCTACCTGCAGTTCCCCGGGGGCGCCGGGGAGCCGCCGCGGCAGCTGCGCGGGTTCGCCAAGGTACGGCTCGCGCCGGGGGAGGCGGCCACGGTCACCTTCCGCCTCCCGGAGCGGGCGTTCCAGATCTGGCGGGGCGGCCGATGGACGACGGTGCCCGGCCGCTACACCGTGCACGTCGGCGCCTCCTCGCGCGACCTGCCGCTGCGGGGGACGATCCGCCGCTGAGCACGGGCGGGGCGCGGTCCGGCACGCGGGCCGCGGCGCCGCCGGCCCGGATTCCCGGCGCCGGTCCCGGGCCGCCCCTCCAACTGGGCGGAAGGAAGTTCTAGACTGGCCCGAACAACCAGAATGGAGTTCGGTATCGATGCGGATCGGACTGTACCTCGACGAGCCCCAGGGCCCGGAGGCGCTCGGCAAACTGCGGGATCGGATCGCCCGCACCGCCGACGAAGGCTTCCCCTCGGCGTGGGTCTCCAACATCTTCGGCCTCGACGCCCTGACCGCGCTCGCCGTGGCGGGCAGCCAGGTCCCGGGAATCGAACTCGGCACCGCCGTCGTGCCGACCTACCCGCGCCACCCCGCCGTCCTGGCCCAGCAGGCCCTCACGGTCAACACCGCCCTCGACGGGAGGCTGGCGCTCGGCATCGGGCTCTCCCACCAGATCGTCATCGAGGGCATGTACGGCTACAGCTTCGAAAAGCCCGCCCGGCACATGCGCGAGTACCTGTCGGTCATGGTCCCGCTGGTGCGGGGGGAGCAGGTGGAGTTCGAGGGCGAGACCCTCACCGCGAAGATCGGCCTGAGCACCCCGGGCACGGGCGACATGCCGGTGCTCATCGCGGCGCTGGCCCCGCGCATGCTCAAGCTCGCCGGTGAGGTCGCCGACGGCACCGTGCTCTGGATGACGGGCCCCAGGACCGTCGCCGAGCACGTGGCCCCCGCCGTCACCGAGGCGGCCCGGGCGGCGGGACGGCCCGCGCCGAGGATCGTCTGCGGGCTCCCGATCTGCGTCACCGACGACGTCGAGGCCGCCCGCGCCCGGGCGGCCGAGGTCTTCGCCGTCTACGGCCACCTGCCCTCCTACCGGGCCATGCTCGACAAGGAGGGCGCGGAGGGACCCGCCCAGGTGGCGATCGTCGGAGACGAGGACACCGTGGCCGCCCAGCTCGAGATGCTCGCCAAGGCCGGGGTCACCGACTTCGCCGCCTCCGAGTTCGGCCGCGACCAGCGCACCAGGGACTTCCTCACGTCCCTGCTGTGACCTGGCGGGACGACGGCCCGCCCGCGGCGCCGTCGTCCCGCCAGTGGCCGACCAGCCCGGCGTACACGGGTGATCGGGCCAGCAGTTCGCGGTGCGATCCGGTGAGCGCGGCCGCGCCGTCCATCACCAGGACGCGGCGGGCCCTGCAGGCGGAGCTGATGCGGTGGGCGATCACGATGAGGGTGCCCTCGCGGGCGGCGAACGCCGTCTCGGCGCGCAGCTCGGCGGCCGGGTCGAGATGGCAGGTCGCCTCGTCCAGGACGACGACACGCGCCGGGGACGCGTAGGCGCGGGCCAGGGTGATGAGCTGCCTCTCCCCGGCCGAGAGCGCGGCCGGCTCCTCGATCGCGGCGTCGAGCCCGCCCAGCCGTTCGACGAGCGCGCGGGCGCCCACGGCGTCCACCGCCTCCCGCACCCGCCTGTCCGCGGTCCGCGGGTCGGACGGGCAGAGGTAGGCGAGGTTCTCGCCCAGCGTCCCGGCGAAGACGTAGGCCTCCTGCGGCACCAGCGCCATCACGGTCCGCAGGAGGTGCTCGGGGACCGCCTCGAGCGGAAGGCCGCCGAGCCGTATCCGGCCGCCGGTGGGCCGCTGGAGCCCGGTCAGCAGCATGGACAGCGTGGACTTGCCGACGCCGCTGGGACCGACCACGGCCAGGTGCTCCCCTTCGGCGACGGTCAGGTCGAGGCCGTGCACCACGGGCGCGGCCCGGGAGGCGTAGGCGAAGCTCAGACCCTCCACCTCCAGCCGGTGACCGGACAGCGGACGCCCCGACAGCGGACGCCCCGACAGCGGGCGGCCCGGTGTCCCGGCACCCGGGACGGCCGCGCGACCGGCTCCGCCCCGACCGGCCGGGGTCGGAGTGGCCGGGGTCGGAGCGGCCGGTCCGGGCGGGGTCCGGGCGGGGACGGTGACGGTCTCGGCGAGCCTGCCCAGGGTGACGGTGAGAGTCACGCCCCAGGAGCCGACGACGCCGACGAGCACGCGCATCGCCGGGTCGAGCCCGGTCGCCAGGTAGGCCGCCGCGCCGACGACCTCGCCGGGGCTGAGGCGGCCCGCCTCGATCAGCGGCCGGGCGGCGATCAGCAGGCCCGCCAGCGGCAGGTGCGCGCCGAGTGCGACGACGAGCCGCCGGCTCACACCCGCCCGGGCCAGCGCCCGGGTGGCCGCCGCCTGGACGGCGACGGCGGACTCCACCGCCGCCTGCGCCTGCGCCCGCGCTCCGCAGGCGGCGATGTCACGCAGGCCCGCCAGGATCGGGGTGGCCCGGGCGGTGAGGTCCTCGTCGGCGAGGATGAGCGCGCGCTGACGGGCCAGGAGGACGGGCATCAGCCTGGCGAACACGGCCAGTGCCGCGGCGACGGGCACGGCGACGGCGGCGGCGACCACAGGGGACAGGATCAGCAGCCCGCCCAGCGCGGCGACCAGCGACATGCCCAGCGTGCGGGCGCTTCGCAGCAGCGCGGAGACCAGGTCCCGCACCGTCTCCACCTGCTCGGTGAGGCGGGTGGCGGCGGCGGGGTCCGGCACCGCCCCGCCGGCGGCCCGGGTCACGGTGGCGGAGACGAGCGCGCGGACCAGGTCGTCGCGGAGCGGCTCGACCACGGCGGCCAGGCAGGGGAACATCATCCGTACGGCCACGGCCCTGAAGAGCATCGTGAAACCGAGCAGGCCGAGCCAGGCCAGGCCGGCGCCCGGCCGCCCGGCGAGGAAACCGCGGTCGAGGGCCGCGGCGACGAGCAGCCCGGACAGCAGCGCCGGAACCGCCTCGACGAGGGACCAGGCCGCGGCGGCGGCCAGCGGGCGGCGGCGGGGCCGCAGCAGCGCCGGCAGCAGCCGCCACCCGCCTCCGCCCGCCGGACCGCCACCCGCCGGGCCGGCGGTGGAGGGCGCGGCGGTGGAGGGCGCGGCGCTCCGCCCGGGCCGGGGGAGCCTCACGAACGGGCCGGGCACGGGTCCTCCTGATCCTGCGGGGACACCTCGCCCGCGGCGGCGAACAGGGCCCGGTAGTCCGGGTCCCGCCAGAGCCCGCGATGAGTGCCGCGGGCCCGTATCCGCCCGTCCTCCATCCAGACCACCAGGTCGGCGCGGGCGGCGGTGGCGACGCGGTGGGCCACGACCAGCCGGGTGCGCCCGCGCATCCCCTCCAGCAGGGTGCGGGTCACCTGGGCCTCCGTGGCGGTGTCGAGGCCGGAGGTGGCGTCGTCGAGAACGGTCAGGCGCGCCCGCCGGACCAGCGCGCGGGCCAGCCCCAGCCGCTGGAGCTCGCCGCCGGACAGCGGGGCGGTGCCGGCCGGAGTGCCGTACCCCTCCGGGAGGCGGCCGATCACGTCGTCGACGTGCGCGGCGCGCGCCGCCTCCCGTACGGCCTCCCGGTCGACCGCGGGCAGGCCGTACGAGACGGCCTCGGCCAGATCGCCGCCGAGCAGCACCGGACGTTCGAAGGCGTAGGCGACGGCACCGCGCAGCGCGTCCGGTTCGATCTCCCGCAGCGGGCGTCCGTCGAGCAGCACCTCGCCCCGGTCGGGATCCGTCAACCGCCCGGCCAGCAGGGCCAGTGTGCTCTTGCCGGCGCCGGAGCGCCCCACGACGGCGGTCAGCGACCCGGCGGGGACCTCCAGGTCCACGTCCTCCACCGGCGCGGTGTTCTCCCGCACCACCGTGACACCGCGGAACGAGAGCGCACCGGGGCCCTCGGCCGGCGGGCGGGTGCCGGCCGGGGGAACGGGCAGGCCGAGCACCTCGCAGATCCGCCGGGCCGCCGAGCGGGAGTGCGCCAGGGCCATCAGCGCGTCGGTCTGGTCGACGAAGGACAGGCCCAGCGCGGTGTATCCGGCCGCGGCCAGCAGCTGCCCCGGCTCCAGGCGGCCGTCGGCGACGCCCAGCCCGGCCGTTCCGAGCACCGCCACCTCGATGAGCGGAAGCAGCAGGGCGATCTTCCACACGCTGCGGGCCTGCGCCCGCCACAGGGCGTGCCCGGAGCCGGAGAGCTCCGGCAGCGGGGCGAGGATCCGGGTGATCTCACGGTCGGCACTGCCCGAGGCCCGCACCGTGCGGATGCCGGCCAGGGCGTCGGTCAGGCGGGCGGCCAACCGGCCCTGCGCCCCCTGGTAGTCGTCGTACAGGCCCGAGACCCGCTCGACGAACAGGCGGATGAGGGCGACCGCGGCGGGTGCACCGGCCACGAAGGTGAGTCCCACCCGCCAGTCGATCACGAACAGGGCGGCGACGCCGCCGATGGAGGTGATCAGCCCGGTCGCGATGCCCACCAGCGTCACCGGAACGCGTCCGGCGGTCGCGGTGTTGCTCACCAGCCGGTTGACCAGCTCGCCGGTCGGTGACCGGCGGGTCTCGGCGATGTCGAGCGAGAGCAGGTGGGCGGTGAGCCGCACCCGCAGGGACGACGTGGCGGAGGCGGTGGCGGCGGCCCCGGCCACCATGCCGGCGATCTCGGCGCACGCCGTGAGGGCCAGCACCAGGATCAGGCACACCGCGGCGGTCCGCGGTCCGCGGCCGGTGAGGGCCTCGTCCACCGCGGAGGCCAGGACGGCGGGCAGGAGCAGCACGGCGGCGGAGGAGGCGAGGGAGGCGGCGGCGACCACCGCCAGCGGCACCCGGGGACCGCGCGCGAGGGAGACGAGCAGGCGGTCGCCGTGTTTCCGCGTCACCCGCTCGCGCGACGGGCCCGGCACGGGATCTGGCATCGTCTCCCTCTCTGCGTGGTGGATCCGTCGGGACGGCGGCCCCGCGCTTCCGGCGGGGCGGGAACCCGCCCCGCCGGAAGGTCTACCGGGGGCCCGGCCCGTCACGCCGCGGTGAACGCCCGCCGGCACTCACCGCGGCCCTCGGGCGGGAGCTGCGGGGATCAGTACGTGTACCCGGAGCCGTTGCAGCTGTTGAAGCAGGTACGGATGTTGATCTCGCAGGTGGAGTTGCAGCCGCGGAGCTGGGTCTCCTCGGTTGCGGGGAGCATCTCCAGGGCGTTGATGTCGAGTTCCATCGCGGTTCCTTTCTTCTTGCCGGTTTCTTCCGGGGTCGTCACCCCGTTCGGGGTGACCGCCGGGCACGTCCGGACAGGGACGTGGCCGGCCGCCGGCGAGCCCCGGCGAGTGTCCGCCCGGGCTCGCCGGAGGTCTACGGAGGGCCGTGCCGGTCGTACGGCGGCCGATGGCGGTCCTCGCCCTCGCTGAGGAAGCCGGCGACGCGGTCGAGGACGAGGTGCCCGCCGGCCTCGGACAGCGGATCGTGGCCGGCACCGGCGACCTCCAGGTAGGCCGGGCCGGCGCCGCCGCGGTGCCCGCTCTCGCGGAGCCGGTCGCGCAGGCGCCGGGAGTGGGAGACCGGGATGACCGGATCCTGGTCACCGTGGACGATGAGCAGGGGCAGCCGCATCCGGCCGGCCAGCCGCAGCAGGTCGCGGGGGCCGAGGTCGTCGTCGATCTCCTCCCGGCCGCCGAGCCGGTCGATGAGGTTGCGTACCTCGGGCGGCCCGTCGTCGTGCAGGTGCCGCCCGGACAGGAACGGGGCGACGACCGCGGCGCGGGCCCACAGGCCGGGCCGGGCGGCGGCGGCCAGCAACGCCAGGTAGGCGCCGTAGCTGGGGCCGTACAGCATCGGCCGCTCGCGGCCCGGCCCGCGCGCGGCGGACAGGGCGCGGCCCAGGTGCAGGACGTCGTCCAGGTCGGGGCCGCCCCAGGCGCCGCGGACGGCGTCGCGGTGCGCCGCGCCGTATCCGGTGCTGCCCCGCTGGTTGGGCGCGACCACGGCGATCCCCGCAGCGGCCAGGCGCCGGAACAGCGGGTCGAAACCGAGCCGCCAGGAGGACTCGGGGCCGCCGTGCAGCGCGAGCACCACCCGGCGGGCGGTGTCGGGGTCGCCGTACACGACGGCCTCGATGTCTCCCGCCGGGCCGTCGTAGGCTCGCACGGGGGGCCGGGCCGGCCGCGGACGGGAGCGGCGCCGGGCGGCGCCTGACCGGGACGGCCGGACCACGGTGATCAGGCCGGGCGGGTGGTCGGGCGTGCTGTGGACCAGGTGCAGCCCGGCGTCACCCCAGTGGGCCCTCCGGTACAGCACGCCTGCCGGGAGGCCGACCTCCCGGCAGGCGTCCTCCACCAGGTCGTGCAGGAGGAGGTGGGAGCGGGCGCCGCGGGTGACCGCCAGCGCCAGGCGCCGTCCGGCGGGGTCCAGGGTCAGCGGGATCACGCCGCCCTCGATCGCGTTCAGCCGGTCGGGGAAGACGGTGGGCCCCTCGTCGCCGCGGCGCCGGACGCCCAGCCGGTAGGCGCCGCCGCGGTGTGCGGCGGTGAGCAGTACCCCGGTGCGGGGCGCTGCCAGCAGCAGGTGCTCGTCGCCGGCCAGGCCGTCCAGAGGGGTCAGGACGCCGCGTGAGAGGTCCAGCACCACGGTGCCCCCCGCCCCGGACCGGCCGGAGGCCAGAGCGAGGCGGTCGCCGGTCCCGTCGAGCCAGATCCCTCCGCTGACCAGGACGGGGAGCTCGGCGATCCGCTCGGGCGGCTCGTCCCGGCCGGACAGCCGCCAGACCGTGGTGGTCCGGTCCGCGCCGGCCTCGAAGGCCAGGGCGGCGGTTGCGGGCGCCGGCCCGGCGATGAGCCTGAGGGCGGGACCGCCGACGGTGGCCAGCCGGTGCTCCTCGGCCGGGGCGTCGCCGTCCCGGGAGGGGACGGCGAGCAGGAGACGGTGCCCGCCGCCGTCCGGGCGGCACAGCAGCACGCGGCCGTCGTCGGTGGCGACGAGCGCGGTCTGCGGGCTCTCTCCGCCGGAGCCGCGCAGGGTCCGGGCACGCGGGCCGCTCCCCGTGAGGTCCCACAGCTCCGGGGCCAGGCGGTGGCCGCGGCGCGCCAGGCAGGCGGCGTACCGCCCGCCCCCGGAGAAGCAGAAGCCGCTCCGCCGGACGTCCTGGAGGACCTCTCGCCCGGTCTCGGCGACGACCCGGTCCATCACGTCGGCTCCCGCCGCGCCGCGCCGGCGGCCGCCGGGTCCGGCGGGCCGTCACCGGGAGGGTCGGCCATCCAGGGGCGCGGCCCGCCGTGGCGCAGCCGGTGCAGGAAGTCCAGTACCCCGGCCAGGCCGGTGTTCCAGCCGACGGTCACCTCGGTCGTGCTCTCGTCCGGGACCACCAGCAACCCGTCGCGGACGACGGCGCGCGCCCACAGGCACCCGGCCAGCTCCTCGGCCAGCTCGCGGTAGACCGGCTCGCCCAGGACGTCGGCCATGTCGAGGAGGAACTGCCCGTCTCCGGCGAGCCCGTGGCAGGCCGCCGTCCCCGAGCTCAGGCGGTGCGCGTGCACGGCGACCGCGGCGCCCCTGGCGGCGTCCAGGAAACGCCGGTCACCGGTGGCCGCGTACAGGCGGATCAGGAACGTGCCCACCCCCGAGGAGCCGCTGCACCAGTGCGGGAGCCTGTCCTCCCCGCCGGGGGCACTCGCCCACCAGGCGGCGTCGCCGTGGCGGTCGGCCGCGGCCAGCAGGGTCTCCCCGGCCGCCACGGCCGTCTCCAGGCAGTCCTCGTGCCCCAGGGCGGCGTCCGCGGCCAGCAGGAAGGCGCCGACCCCGGCGACGCCGTGGGCGAAGCCGTAGTGCACCACGCCCGCCAGCCCGGAGTCGAAGTCCTCGGGAATCGGCCACAGCACCGTCTCGGGAGTGCGCCGGGCGGCCTTCAGCAGCGCGTCGGCGCACTCTCCGGCCCGCTCGCGGAAGCGGGCGTCACCGGTGGCGTACCAGAAGTGCAGCAGGGCCAGCCCGGTTCCGGACAGGCCGTGGCACACGTCCGGGTTCGGCCAGCTCGTCGGCAGGTCCAGCGCGAGGCCGGTGCCGGTGGCGCGCAGACCGTTGTCGCCGAGCGCGCGGCCGGCCTCGTACAGGCCCCAGGCGATCCCGGCGCGGCCGAAGTACAGCCCCGGAGAGGGCCGGTGCTCACCGGCGAGGCGGCGCGCCGTCCAGCCCGCCGCGTCCCTCAGCCCCGCCGGCAGCCCGGCGTGCGGTCCCGGCGCCTCCGTCCGCGCCGGCCGGGCGGAGGCCGTGGCGGCCTCGTGCCCCGCCAGCGAGGCGAGAAGGGTGAGCACTCCGGCCGATCCGTACTGCACGGCGCACGGATCGGTGGTCGCCCCGTATCCGCGCGCCCCCTTGACGGGCCACAGCGTGGCGCGCGCCTCCGGGTCGGCGACCGCGGCCGGGGAGATCGTCCGCAGGATGTGGGCGAGCCCGTCGCCGAGCAGGCGATCCTGCTCGGCCGCGCCCAGCCGGTAGCCGTGCGGAGTCCCCGCGCGGACCGCCGGCGGGAGCGGCGCGGCGGCCAGGCCGTCCAGGAACGCCCGTACCCGCTCCAGGTCCCAGCGCCGTCCGGGCTCCTGCCCCATCAGGCCGAGGAAGAGCGGGACCAGCGCCGTCGCCACCGGATCGCCCGCGGTGGCGACGCTCACCAGCGTGCCCAGCCGCGCGTCCCACGACCGCGTCCCGGCGGGCCGGTCCTCCGCCAGCACCGGCTGGCAGTCGGTGGCCATGAAGAACACCGTCGCCCCGAGCGCGAACAGGTCGGCCTCCGGGCCGGGCGCGGGGCCGTACTCGGCGCCCCGGACCTGTTCGGGCGGAGCGTAACCGGGGGTGAACGCCCTGACCACCGGTGTGCCGGGCACCGCGGCCGTCTCCAGGTCGATCAGCAGGCAGTCGTCGCCGGTGACGATGACGTTGTTCGGCGTCAGGTCCCGCAGCACGTATCCCCGGCCGTGCACCACGGCGACCAGGGCGGCCAGCCGCCGGGCCAGTCCCACCACCGCGGCGTGGCGATCCGGGTCCGGCGGGGAGAACCGCCGCCTCCCCGCCCATTCGGTGAGCACGCTCCCGGAGAGGCGCTCCTGGGCGAGGAAGAGGTTGTCGTCCTGCTCGAACAACTCCACCTTGCGCGCCGTGACGCCCAGCGGGGCGAACAGGTCGAGCATGCGCGCCTCGTGGCGGAGCCGGTCGCGCCCGTCCCGCCCGTGCAGGCCGGCGCCCAGGTGCGGGCGGGCGTGCTTGACCACCACCTGTCCGCCGGTCTCCCGGTCCTCGGCCAGGAAGACCCCTCCCTTGGCGCCGTGCCGGACGGCCTGGCGCACCACGAACCGGCCGCCCAGCAGCACCGCCTCCGGAACGGTGGTCCGGGCCGGCGCCCGGCCGGACTCGAACGGGCACCGCGCCCACTCCGGAGGGGAGTACCACGCCTTGCGCTCGTCGGTCACCCTGGTGCCGTCGGGCGCGGTCAGCCGCGAGGTGTAGGTTCCGTCGTTGTCCAGTTCGCCGGGGGCGGAGAAGACCCCGAAGCGGTAGTGCACCAGGCTGCCGGGCAGGTAGGCGCGGTCGGACAGGATCGGCGGGCCGGGCAGGCCGGAGGTGGCCCGGTGCAGCTCCTCGGCGATCGCCACGGCGGTCTCGTCGTCGGGCGGGTAGACCGTGACGAACTTGCCGACGGATCCGCGGTCCTGCTCACGTGACAGGAGGGCGCCCGTCTCGCCGAGCGTGGCGGCGAACTTGAACGGGCAGCGGCGGCGGCCCAGCACCTCCGCCACCCGCGCCAGCACCACGGGGGCCGACAGCGGCGTCGCCGACACGTGGAGCTTCCAGCCCTGGGCGCGCCGCACCGAATCCGCCGGAGCCGCATAGGTCCACGGCGTACCGGGGTGGATCTCCCAGCCGGGCAGGAGCCGTCCGGCGGCGGGGGCGGAACCTCCTGCGGCGGGCTCCGCGCCGGCGTCCGCCACGTCCGCCGCCCGGCCCGCCACCCGTCCCAGGGTCGCCCTGGCGATGTCCTCCAGCAGATGGCGGTCCCCGTCCGCACGCCCGCCCTCACCCGTACTCCGCACAGCCACGCCTCTCCGACTCCTCACCCTCGCCCGGCGATCCGTGTGGGGTCCGGGCGGAGCCTTCCCGCCGCGGACCGGCCGGCGCCCCGCGGCCGGGAGGGCGTCGCCCGCCCTCGCGCTCCACCGGGAACCCGCCGGACGGATCCACTCGGCGGGAATGTTCTCCGGCCGTGTTTGCGAGCGGCTTGGAGGTGCTTGTTTGCGAACCGCTTGGAATCGTTTGGAGCCGTCCGGGGCCACCGCGAACCGCGGTTCGGAGCGGGGATCGGTGATCGCGGAGTCCCGGGGACCGGGTCGTACCGCGGGACGCGGGGCGCCCCGCCCGTCCTCGGCCCCGTGCCCGGACATGCCTGACCCCGGCCGCGGGATCCGGGACCGGGGTCAGGGCGGCGCAGGTTATTCGTGGTAGAGGTAGAGGTCGAAGAAGGAACCGGCGCGCCTGCACTCGAAGTCCAGGGCGTTGGTGTTGAAGAGGGCTCTGACGCCGGCGCTGCTGCAGCCGCCGCTGGTCGTGTAGTGGCCTGCGAACCACCAGCTCCCGGCGGACTGCGCGGAAGCGGCCGTCGCGGGAGCGGTCATGGCTCCGAAGGCCAGGCCCCCGGCCACCAGCGCCACCGCGGCCAGACGACGAGTTCTCATTCTCTTTCCGCCTTTCGTGAAGAGGCGCGCCCGCGAGCGGCGATTCCGGTGAGGACCGCACCCGGACGCGTGTTTTCCCGCTGAGAGGGTGCATCGGCCTGCTTGGAAAGCACTTGGAGGATCGCCCCGGAGGCCTCCCGCGGCGGAGGCGGGATCTCCGGCCGGCTCCGGAGCCCCGGACTCAGCCCGCACGCCGCGGCGCCGCGCTCCGTCCCTCCCGGATGATGAGCCCGAGCTCCGACCTCGCCCGGTCCCGCCATCGCACGAGCCCGTTGCGGCCCGCCAGCCGTGCCAGCGCCACCAGGTGCCGGACGGCGGTCTCGTGCTCGCCCAGGGCGGAGGCGAGCAGGGCCAGGAACCAGTCCACCGGGCCCGCGAACGCGATCGCGGAGCCCGTGGAGACGCCGCCGCCGTGCGGCAGCAGCGCCGAGTAGCTCGCCCGGCAGGCGGAGACGTCGCCGAGGGCCGTCTGCGCCGCCGCCTGCAGGCAGGTCATGGTCAGCCAGGACCAGTCCCGCGGCGGAGTGCCCCAGCCGCGCTCGGCCAGCCCGCGGGCCTGCGCGGTACGGCCCTGCGCGCACAGGTGCAGGATCCGCGAGTCACGGTCCATGGTGGCGTGGATGCCGGCGACCGAGTCGATCAGGGTTCCGGCGTCGGCCATGGAACCGCGCTGGAAGTGCAGCATGATGCGCCCGGTGGCCACCACCGCGCCTGCGTACCACATGCCGAGCCGCCCGGCCTGCCGCTCGGCCTCGCCGTACAGGACGTCGGCGTCGTCGAAGCGGCCCTCCAGGACCAGCCTGCCGGCGCGCCACATCGTGTGCTGGAAGCGCGGCCAGGGGAGCGGCAGCCGTTCCAGGATCGCGTCGCAGCGGGCGGCGGCCTCGTCGGCACCGGCCAGGTCGAACAGCTGCAACCGGTGGTGGGTGAACAACATCTGCGCGAGCAGTTCGAACTCGGGCGTGCAGGTGCGCGCGGCCAGGTCGAGCAGTTCGGCGGCGATCTCCAGCAGCTCGCGGGAACGGACGGACTGGGGCAGCGAGAGCTGCCGCGCGTTGAGCGTCTGCATCAGCAGGTGCGGATCGCCGAGCCGCCGGGCCGCCTCGACGGCCTCGGCCGACAGGCGGTCGCAGCGCGGGTCGTCGCTGCCGTCGTACAGCTCCTGCGCCAGCCCGGCCAGCAGCCGCACGCGTTCGGCCCCGTCGTCCGGGGGCAGGCGGTCCAGCGCCGCCTCGAACCGGCGGACCAGATGCAGTTCCACCTCTTCGTAGGGGTTGCGCAGGGTCCAGACCGACGGGGCGTCCAGCGCGGTCAACGCGCGGGTCGTCAGCCCGGGGTCGTCCCGCCCGGCGGTGCGGTCGCCGCGGTCGGCGACGCGGATGGCCTGCGCCCGCGCTTTGCGGGCGCCGAGCGCGTCGCCGGCCGCCAGCAGCGCGCGAACCTGGTGAAGCAGGAGGTCGACGTGGTCGAGGGGATCGCCCGCGGAGGCGCCGTGGGCCTCGACCGCCCGGCCCCACCACAGGGCCGCCTCCTCGTAGGCCAGCCGCAGGGACGCCTGCCGGGCGGCGGCACGGGCCCAGCGCGCCGCCTCGCCGTAGGCCGCGGGACCGGCCTCGACGGCGTGGTGGGCGATGACCGCCACGTCCACGCCGGGACGGTCGGCCAGGGCGGCCATCACCTCCCGGTGCACCGCCGCCCTGCGCAGCGCGGGGAGGTCGCGCAGGAGGGCCTCGCGGACCAGGTCGTGGGCGAAGGCCATGCGCGGGGGGCAGGAGACGAGCAGCCCGGCGTGTACGGCCTGGTCCAGCACGCCGTAGACCTCTGCCGGCGCCGCGCGGCAGGCCTGGGCGACGACGCCGGGATCGAAGTCCCTGCCGATGACCGCGGAGGCGTTGAGGGCCTCGGCGGCCTGCGGGCCGAGCGCGGCCACCCGCCGCCGGATGAGGTCGGCGACCGCGACCGGTACGGCGCCCAGCGTGCCGCCCTGGGCGAGCACGCGGGTCGTCTCCCGGGCGAACAGGGGATTCCCGCCGGTGCGTTCGGTCAGCCGCAGGGCGGTCGGCCCGTCCAGCTCGACGCCCATGCCGTGGGCGATGACCTTTATGGTCTCGGGGCAGAGGCCGGCGAGCCGGACGTGGAGCAGGTCGTGGCGGGCCAGCCGGCCGAGCACGTCGTCCAGGTGCAGGCGGTCCGGCCCGTCGCGGAAGGCGGTGACCAGCGTGACGGGGACGGGCTCGGCGGAGTCCGTCAGCAGCGTGACCAGGTCGCTGAGCAGCCGGAGCGACGCGGGATCGGCCCAGTGCAGGTCGTCCAGGACGACGACCAGGGGCCGGGAGCGCGCGGCGGTCCTCAGCCAGTCCGCGATGGCCTGATGGCGGCGCAGCAGCGCGGCCTCGGTGGATCCCGCGGGGGTCTCGTCGTCCAGGAGGCCGGTCAGGGCCCGGCGGTCGGGCGGGGGGCAGACCTGGGTGAGCGCGCGCAGCAGCTGCAGCCACGGCCACAGGGGCGGGGAGCCCTCGGTCTCGGGGCAGCGGCTCCAGAGCACCAGGCGGCCGGCGGCGGTGCAGCGGTCGCGGAACGCTCCGAGCAGCCACGTCTTGCCGATGCCCGGCTCGCCGCTCACCGCCGCAACGGCGACCCCTCCCCGCTCCGGCAGGGTCTCCAGCTCGGCCAGCTGCCGCTCCCGGCCGTGCGGGGCACGCGGTCTCGCGGGGGGCGCGGGGACGGGCTCCGCGGGAGCGGGCACCGGGGGGGCAGGCACTGCGGGAGCGGAGGGGAGCATGAGCGAGTCGGCCTGCCGGAGGATGGCCTCCTCCAGGGTCCTCAGCCCAGGGCCGAGGCCCAGCCCCAGCTGGTCGGCGAGCAGCCTTCCGGCGCGGCGCAGCACGGCCAGCGCGTCGGCCTGCCGCCCGGTGCGGTAGAGGGCCAGCGCCAGCAGGTGCCACAGCCGCTCACGCAGCGGATGCGCGGCCGACTCGGCCTCCAGGCCGGTGACGACGGCCTGCGGGCGGCCGAGGTCCAGTTGCGCCCGGGCACGCCGCTCGACCGCGACGAGACGCAGCTCGCAGAGGCGGGCGACCTCGGAGGAGGCCCACAGCTCCCCGGTGAACTCGCCGTAGGGCGGCCCGTGCCAGAGCCGCAGCGCCGCCTCCGAACAGGCGAGCGCCTCCTCGGGCGGCAGGGACTCCGACCGGGTGACGAGCTCGGTGAACCGGAGCGCGTCGAGGTCGGTCGCGGCGAGCAGGTACCCGGGGGGCCGCCCGACGAGCAGCCGGGGGAGGGCACGCGGCGGGCGCCCCGGTTCGACGGCCCGGCGCAGGTTGGACACGTAGGCCTGGATCGTGGCCACCGCGCTCGGCGGAGACGCGTCGCCGTACAGATCCTCGATCAGGGTGTCGGTGGAGACGACGGCTCCGCCCGCGACCAGCAGCCGGGCGAGCACCGCGCGCTGGCGCGGACCGCCGAGCCTGACGGGAACCCCGTCGTCGTCGTAGACCTCGATCGGGCC
Source organism: Thiemannella venezuelensis (assembly GCF_014203605.1). Classification (GTDB taxonomy): domain Bacteria; phylum Actinomycetota; class Actinomycetes; order Streptosporangiales; family Streptosporangiaceae; genus Planomonospora_A; species Planomonospora_A venezuelensis. The sequence continues at coordinate 27,591 of NZ_JACHJJ010000024.1, forward strand.
GAGAACCCGGAACCTCATCCCTACCACCCATGGTCGGCACAGTAGGTGCGGCCACTGCGACAGGAACGAACTTCACGTATCAAACATCGCTTCCGTGTGGAGATCAAGTATGTCCGGAACCTGTGACAAACCCCTGCTCCGGGAGGCGGCCGGCACCGGCCGGGACCGCCTCCGGCGGGCGGCGATCCGCTACAGGTGATCGCGCAGGAGGGCGCCGAACTCGGCCTCGAACAGGTCGTAGCGGTGGCGCAGGCCGTCCCCCGGCCAGCCGCCGGGCAGGAGGCCGGGCGGGAGCAGGGGGTCGGTGAGCAGGTGCCGCAGGATCGCGGCGGCCAGGACGAACCGGTCGGTCACCGGGACCGCCGCGTCGAACTCCCCGCACAGCGCCCGCGCCCGGTCCGCCCACGCGGGAAGGTCCCACAACGACGCGGCCAGCGCGGCGGGGGCGTCCTCCGGTACGGCCCGCAGGAACATGCACTGCCCGGCGGCGGGGGAGGGCGGGGCACCGGCCTCCCCGGCGGGCTCCGAGCCCGCGGCGGCCTGGCCGGGCGCGCCTCCGCCCGGGACGCTCCGGACCAGGTTGCCCGGGCGCATCCACACGCCTTCGCGGACCTCGGCCATGCGCAGCGCCGCCATGGCGTCCCGGAACGCGGCGCGCTCGGCGGCCGGCCGCCGCTCGGCGGTGACGATCGCGACCTCCCACGAGCCGTCCCACTCGCGGGTGAGGGGCGAGCGGCTGGCGTCCTGGCGCGCCTGGCGCTCCCGCAGGCGCCCGCTGAGCCGGTAGCCGCCGTCCTCCTGGAGGAGGTCGCCCGCCGCGACCATGCGGGAGAGCGCCACCCGGACCGTGCCCTCGGAGATGCCGAACAGCTCTCCCGCCCGCACCAGGTGGCGGGCCTTAAGCCGGGGCGGGTGCGAGCCCAGCAGCGTGCTGAGGACCACCGAGCGCGCCGTCAGCGGCCGGAGCTCCAGCGAGTCTTCGTTCTTCATCGGCGGTTCAGAGCTTAGGGCCCGCGGGCCGGGCCTCCGGCAGGGTCCCCGCCCCGTGCGGGCGCGGCGGCGGTGCGGCCGGGCGCCGGTCCGGTCTCTCCCGGAACGCGTCCCCGCGACCTGACATTACATCTTCCCATCATGTGTCGGAAAAACGTAACATCCAGGCATGGCCTCTTATCTCGTCGAGCCGGTCGACCGGCTGCCCTTCGGCACCCCGGACAAGTCCCGGCGCTACGCCACCGAGCGTTATCCGGGTGCGGCCGGGCTGAACTGGTACGGCTCCGACCCCACCCTGGGCTTCCTGCTCCGCCGCCATCTCGGCGCCGAGGGCCTGGAGTGGGCGGCCCCGTACCTGGAGGACGCCGGCGCGCTGATGGCCGGGCCGATCTCGGAGCACGCCGAGGAGACCGACCGCAACCCGCCCCGCCTGGAGCGCTACGACCGGTGGGGCCGCGACGTCAGCCGGATCGTCATGCCGCCGTCCTTCGAGGCGGCCCGGAGCGAGCTGGTCGCGCGGAGCTTCACCCGGCCGGAGTTCGCCGAGGAGGCCCGGGCGGCCGGGGCGGACCCGGCGGTCATGGCCGCGGCCTGGCACTACCTGCTCTACCAGGCCGACATCGGCATGGGCTGCGCGCTCGGCACCGGCGGCGACATGGTCGTGCTGATGGCCGAGCGGTTCGCTCCCGAGGACGTCAGGGAACGCGTCCGGGAGATCTTCGCCGCCGGCATGTTCTCCGGTGAGGCCGCGCAGATGTTCACCGAGCGCTCCGGCGGCTCCGACCTCGGCGCGCTGGAGACCACCGCCACCCCCGACGGCGACGCCTGGCGGCTCAACGGCCTGAAGTGGTTCGCCTCCAACGCCAACGGCTCGGCCTTCGTCGTGCTCGCCAAGCCCGAGGGCGCCGCGGACGGGGTGCGCGGGATCTCGCCCTTCCTGGTGCTGCGCGAGCGCCGCGACGGGAGCCGCAACGGCATCCGGATCCGCCGGCTCAAGGACAAGCTCGGCACCCGCTCGGTCGCCTCGGCGGAGGTCGAGTTCGCCGACGCCGAGGCGTTCCTGCTCGCCCCCGACCCGCGCGGCACCGGCGACGGCAGGGGCCTGGCGCGGATGATGACGCTCACCAACGGCGCCCGCCTCGCCATCGCCATGATGGGCCTGGGCTGCGCCCGCCGCGCCCTGGTCGAGTCGGTCTGCTACGCCCGCAGCCGGGAGGCCTTCGGCGCCCCTCTCATCGACCAGCCGCTCATGCGCCGCAAGCTCGCCGAGCTGGTCGTCGAGGTCGAGGCCGCCCAGGCCATGGTCTTCGACGCCACGCTCGACCCCGGCCTGCGCCTGGCCCCCGCCCTGGTCAAGCTCCGCGCCGCCCGCCTCGGCGTCACCGCGGCCAGCGACGCGATCGAGATCCACGGCGGCAACGGCTACATCGAGCAGTGGCCGGTCGCCCGGATCCTGCGCGACGCCCAGGTCAACCCGATCTGGGAGGGCGGCGACAACATCCTGTGCCTGGACGTACGGCGGGCGATGGTGAAGGAGGCCGCCCACGAGCCGTTCCTGGACCGCCTGGCCGCGGCCGTCGACCAGGCGCCGCCCGGTGACGAGGCCACCGCCGACCTCGTCCGGGGGCGAATCGACGACCTCCGCAAGGCGATCACCGCCCTGTCGGGCCTGGACCCGGTCACGGCCGAGGCGAGGCTGTTCCCGCTGGCCCGGTTCATGTGCGACGTCTACGCCGCGGCCCTGCTGCTGGAGCAGGCGGGCTGGGAACGCCGCGAACTCGGCACCGACCGCAAGGCCCTCGTCGCCCGCCTCTACGCCGACGCCCACCTCGCCGACCACGGCCCGCTGAGAGGGATCGACCGCCCGGCCGAGGACCTCGACCGCTTCGACGACCTCCTCGCGGGAGCCCTCGCCCTCTGATCTTGATTGGCACCCGTGCCCGAGGCGTGTCAGGTGAGCGGATATCCAGGTGAGAGCGGCGCGCGGGGCTCGTATCCTCATGGACCATGACCGTGGGCCTTCTGTTCTGCGCCGATCCGCTCCGGCCCCGGCGGGTCGATCCGCACTTCGAGCCGGAGGCGCGGGCCGTACGGGACAGGGGCGGACGCCTGGCGCTGATCGATCACGACGCGCTGGCGGCCGACCGGGCCGAGGAGGCGGTGGCGCGGGTGCCGGAGGGGTTCGGCCCGGTCTGGTACCGCGGCTGGATGCTCCGCTCCCGGCAGTATGCGGCGCTGGAGGAGGCACTGCGAGCCAGGGGCTGCCGCCTGCTCACCGATGCCGGCGGCTACCGCCGTGCCCACGAGCTGCCCGGCTGGCTGCGCTGCTTCCGGGAGCTGACGCCGTGCACGGCCGTGGTGCCGATGGCGCCGGGCGAGCGGGCGCCGCGCGGCCGGAGGCTGGCCCGGTTGGCGGGCGGGCTGGGGGAGACGGGCTTCGTGGTCAAGGACTATGTGAAGTCACGCAAGCACGAGTGGGCGGAAGCGTGCTACGCGCCTGACCTGGAGGCGCTGGAGCGGGTGGTGGCCCGGTTCGTCGAGTTGCAGGGCGAGGACCTGACCGGGGGTCTGGCGATCCGCCGGTTCGAGCGCTTCACCGGGGCGCAGCTGCGGGTGTGGTGGGTGGACGGGGAGGCGGTGTTCGCCGGGCCGCACCCCGACAGCCCCGACGGCGCCGCCGAGCGGCCCGAGGCCATGGACGAGGTGCGCGAGGCGGTGCAGAACCTCGGTGCCCGGTTCGTCACCACCGATCTGGTACGGCGGGCCGACGGGGCCTGGCGGGTCATCGAGGTGGGCGACGGGCAGGTGAGCGACTGGCCGTCCACGGCCGATCCCGGGGTGCTGGCCGATGCGCTGCTCACGGCCAAGGGGTACGGCCAGCGGATCCACCGGCTGGGCCTGTTCGTCGAGGACGAGCCCGCCTGGGAGCCGGCTCCGGCTTCCGCGGAGTGATGTGCCCCGCCACCGGACGGAGGTCGGGTCCGCCGGGGACACGCCGGGCGGTCCGCCGCTGACCTGCACCGCCGACCACGACGGAGTACCGGCACCCGGGGGATCGGCCGGGGCCCGTGGTCATCGATCCGCGTGCGACCGGGGTTCACCAGGACTCGACGATCGGTGCGTCGTGCTCCTGCTCCGACCACACCGCGGTGAGACGGCCGAGCCGTTTCGGGGAGGCCATGCCGTACGCGGACGCGATCCTGCCCTCGCGCATCTCGAGCACCACGAGGCCCGTCACCTGGTCGCCGACCACGGCGACCAGGGCGGGGGAGCCGTTGACCACGGCGGCGTGGAGCGCGGGGGAGCCGCCGACCAGCCGTCGCTTGCTCTCGCTCGGTCTGAGCGCGCCCCGCATGGCGGCGGCCACCCGCTCCGGGGTGGGGAACAGCAGCAGCCTCCCGGCGAGTCCGGCGCCGTCGGAGATCGCGGTCGCGTCCTCGGTGAGCAGCGCGATCAGCCGCTCGGTCCGCCCCGAGGCGGCGGCGTCGAGGAAGGCCTCGACGATCCGGCGCGCACCGGCGCCGTCGACGACGTCGCCGCGGCGCCCGGCGGCGACGCGTCGCCGGGCCCGGTGGAGGTGCTGCTGGCTGGCGGACTCGGTGATGCCGAGGATGCCGGCGATCTCGGCGTGGCCGTACGAGAACGCCTCGCGCAGCACGTAGACGGCGCGTTCGTTGGGGGAGAGGTGCTCCATGAGGGTCAGCACGGCCAGGGACACCGATTCGCGCTGCTCGAAGGTCTCGGCCGGACCGAGCATCGGGTCGCCGTCGAGGAGCGGTTCGGGCAGCCACGCGCCGGCCGGGCGCTCGCGCCTCGCCTGCGCGGAGCGGAGCCGGTCGAGGCACAGGTTCGTGACGATCGTGGTCAGCCACGCCTCCGGCACCTCGATCCGGTCGCGGTCGGCCGCCTGCCAGCGCAGGAACGCGTCCTGCACGGTGTCCTCGGCGTCGGCGGCCGAGCCGAGCAGGCGGTATGCGAGCGAGGCCAGCCGGGACCGGCCGGCCTCGAACCGCTCGGTGGCGAGGGCGTCCATGCGGGCGACTCTAGGCGACGACCGCCTCGGCGGAGCGTCCGGGCGCGGAGGCCAGGCGGTGCCTCCGGGCCGGCATGCCGAAGGTCGGGTGGCCCATGCTCCAGGCGGCGCCCCGGAGGATGCCGTTCTTGAGGCGCGCGGCCGTACGGCCCCGCAGGTGCCAGGACCTGGCGCGGGCGTCGCCGTCGACCAGCTGGAAGATCGCGTCGCGCCGGCCGAGGCTGATGTGGTTGCCGTAGTACACCAGCGCGGTGGACGAGACCTTGCGGCCGGTCAGGCGCCCGATGATCGCACCGGTCGCCCGCATGCCCGTGAAACCGGCCGAGGCGCACGACATCGGCAGCGGCCGGCCGTTCTCGCCGATGGCGTGGACGCTGTCGCCGGCGGCGTAGACGTCGGGGTGCGAGACCGAGCGCATGGTGTCGTCGACGACGATCTGGCCGGTGCCGGTGACGTCGAGGCCGCTGTCGGCCGCGATGGGGTGGACGGCGAACCCGCCGGACCACACGGTCGCCTCGGAGGCGAAGACGGTGCCGTCGGAGCCGATCGCCCGTGCCGGCTCGACGCGGGTGACGGTGGTGTGCTCGTGGACGGCGATGCCGAGGCGGTCGAAGGCCCGGCGCAGGTGGCGGCGGGCGCCGGGGGAGAGCCAGGCCCCCAGCTCGCCGCGGGCGGCCAGCGCCACCTTCAGCCCGGGCCGCGACTCGGCGATCTCGGTGGCGGCCTCGATGCCGGTCAGGCCCTCGCCCACCACCAGGACCCGCCCGCCCTCGTCCAGGCCGTCCAGGCGATCGCGCAGCCGCAGCGCCGCGGCCCGGCCGGTGACGTGGAATGCGTGCTCGGCGGCACCGGGGACGCCGAGGTCGGCGACGGTGCTGCCGAGTGCGTACAGGAGGGTGTCGTAGGCGAGTTCGCCGTCGTCCAGGGTGACGGTCCTGCGTTCGACGTCGATCGATTCGACGCGCGCCAGGCGCAGCCGCACCCCGGTGCCGGCGAACACGTCGGCCAGCGGGCGCTCTCTGAGGTCCTGGCCGGCCGCGAGCTGGTGGAGGCGCAGCCGCTCGACGAAGTCGGGTTCGGCGTTGACGACGGTGATCTCGATGTCGGCGGGGTCGAGGCGGCGAGCCAGGTTGCCGGCCGAGTAGGCCCCGGCGTAGCCGGCGCCGAGGACGACGACGCGGTGCTTCATGGTCTTGCTCCTGTCTGTTCGCTTGTCGGTTGAGCGAGACAGCGGGCCGATCCATGACAGGACCTCACTGTGAAGCGGATCACATTCCGTCCGCCGGGGAGCCGGACGGGCGAGCGGCCGCCGCGGTGGTCGCCGCGGCGGTGAGGCCGTCGGGCGCAGCCGTCTCCCCATTCGCCTCCGGTGCCTTCTTGTTTCCTTTGAAGAGACGGTGTTACAACGTAGGAAACATCCGGTCGTGCCGGACGCGCCGGCCCCGTCCCCCAAGGAGCCCCGTGTTCTCGGTGTCGTTCCTGCTCATCGGGATGACCCAGCTCGTCTTCCTGGCCGGCTTCGTCCGGGTGCTGGCCGTACGGCGCCGGCCGGCCGACCTGATCCCGGCCGTGCTGACGGTGATGCTCGCCTACGACAACGCGGTCATCGGCGCCGGACGGTGGATCGGGGAGGGAGAGCTGCTGCGGGCGCTGAATCTGCCGAGGTTCGCCGGTCACGCCCTGCTGACCCCGCTGCTGCTGGTCTGGGGGCTGTCGCTGCTGCGCCGGGCGTCGATCGCCCGGGCCGCGCGGCCCGCCGCCGCCGCCGCGGTCTGGGCGGTCGCGCTGGCGCTGATCGCCTACGACGCGTCCTTCGACGTCTTCGGCGTCGTCCTGGAACCCGAACGCTGGGCCGGCACCCTGCGCTACGTCAACACCGCCGCGCCGCCCGGTCCACCGGTCGCGGCGGTCCTGACCTGCCTCGGCCTGCTGGCCGCCGGCGTCCGGCTGCTGATCGCCACGGGCTCCCGCAGGCTGCTGGTCGCCGCCCTGGTGATGACGGCCGCGTCCGCTCTGGCGGCCCGGGCGCCGATCGCCGGGAACATCGGCGAGGCGGTGCTGGTGGCGGGCATCCTGGCAGCCGCCCGTCCGCGGTCCGACTCCCCCGAGGAGGCCTCACGGCGGTGATTCCTCCCGCGGGCGGCCGGTTCACCCGACGGCCCGGGGCGGAGCCCGACCGCACCGCCGCCGGGCCGTCAGGACACCCGGCCGGCCAGGTCCAGGACCGCGTCCACCAGTTCGGGGCCGTCCAGGAGGACGCGGTCGTTGTGGCCCGCGCCCGGGATCTCGACGCTGCGGACCGCATCCCGTCGCCGCCGGTCCGGGGCCCGGTGTCTCCTGCGCGGTCCCGCCCGCGCCCATCCGGCCCGGCGGGCCGCCGGTCGCGTGCCGCCGGGCGCGCGGTCAGGCGCGCAGCCGGGCCAGCACGTCGGCCTCCTCCCAGACCTCGCCGTACTTGGCCTGGATGTCGAAGAGGCTCGCCTCGTGCGGCCGGGGGTCGCGGTCGCCCACCGCCTGCCGCACGACGATCGGCACGAAGCCGTGCTGGATCGCGTCGACGGCGGTGGCGCGCACGCAGCCGCTGGTGGAGACCCCGGTGATGACGAGGGTGTCCACCCGCAGGGAGTTCAGCGTGGAGGCCAGGGTGGTGCCGAAGAAGGCGCTGGCGTACTGCTTGACGATCACCGGTTCGCCGGGGCCGGGCGCCACCTCGGGCATCAGCGCGCCGAGCGGGCCGTCGCCGACCAGGTGGCGCAGGGGGGCGACCTTGCGGAAGAACAGTCCGCCGTCCACGCCGCCCGGGCCGAAGGCCACCCGGGTGTGGACCACCGGTACGCCCGCCCGCCGGGCCGCGGCCAGGACCCGGGAGGCCGACTCCAGGCACGCGCGCGAGCCCAGGTACAGCTCGGCGCCCGGCTCGAAGTAGGCGCGCATCAGGTCGACGACGACCAGCGCCGGGCGCTCACCGAACGGCAGGGAGCCTGCGAACACCTCCCCGTGCTCCCCGACCGAGGGGGCGTGCGCCGGAGGCTCCGCGTCGGGGAGGACGCGGGCCGGGCGATCCGCCCGGCCGGGGGCGTGCGCGGGATGGTCCATGCCGGAGTCCTCTCCGTTCGGGCGGTTCCCTCAGATGACCTTCTCGGCCCGCAGGCGCGCCATCTCCTCGTCGCCGAGACCGAGCAGGCCCCGGTAGACCTCGTCGTTGTGCAGGCCGAGCGCGGGTCCCGGGCTGCGGACGCCGCCGGGCGTGGCCGAGAGCCTGGGCGTCACGTTCTGCATGGCCAGCTCGCCGAAGTCGGGGTGCGGGACGCGCACGATCGCCTCGCGGGCGGCGAAGTGGGGATCGGCGAACATGTCCCTGGCCGTGTAGATGCGCCCGGCGGGCACGCCGCCGTCGTTCAGGTGCGCCAGCAGGTCGTCGGCGGGGTGCCGCGCCGTCCACGCGGCGATCAGCTCGTCCAGCTCGGCCATGTGCGCGCCCCGGGCGCCGTGCGTGGCGTAGCGCGGGTCGTCGGCCAGGCCCGGCTCGCCCATCGCGGCGGCCAGGCGGCGGAAGACGCTGTCCTGGTTGGCGGCGATGAGGATGGACTCGCCGTCCTCGGTGGGATAGACGTTGCTCGGCGAGACGTTGGGCAGCACGGGACCGGTGCGCTCCCGCTGGTAGGACGTCTGCTGCCACTCCGGCAGCAGCGACTCCATCATCGCCAGCACCGCCTCGTAGATCGCCGAGTCGACGACCTGGCCCTTGCCGCTGCGCTCCCGCTCGTGCAGGGCGACCAGGGTGCCGACGCAGGCGTGGGTGGCGGCCAGGGAGTCGCCGAGGGAGATCCCGGCGCGCGACGGCGGCCGGTCGGGGTCGCCGGTGACGTACCTGATGCCGCCCATCGCCTCGCCGATCGAGCCGTAGCCCGCCCGGGGCGCGTACGGGCCGGTCTGCCCGAAGCCGGTGACCCGGGTGATCACCAGCCGGGGGTTGACCGCGTGCAGTTCCTCGGGCGACAGCCCCCAGCGCTCCAGCGTGCCGGGCCGGAAGTTCTCCAGCAGCACGTCGGACCGGGCGGCCAGCTCCCGGACGAGCTCCTGGCCCCGGGCCGTGCGCAGGTCGCAGGTGACGGACTTCTTGTTGCGGGCCACGACCGGCCACCACAGGGACTTCCCATGGGGCTTCTCCCGGCCCCACTGCCGCATCGGGTCGCCCCTGCCGGGGTCCTCCACCTTGATGACCTCGGCGCCGAAGTCGCCGAGGAGCTGGCCGCAGAACGGTCCGGCGAGCAGTTGCCCGAGCTCGACGACGCGGATGTCGCCGAGGGGGAGACCTCTCATCGAATCTCCTTGCAGGTGTGGGAGCCCGGCCCGCGGGACGGGGCCGGAGGTCAGCCGCCGTCGCGGCGCCGGGGGCCGAGCAGCGAGGCGCGGGCGGAGAACAGGTGGGCGCGCATGACCACCTCGGCCCAGTCCGGGTCCCCCGCGCGTACGGCCGCCGCGATCTCGACGTGGTGGTCGACGCTGCGCCGCATGGCCTCGGCGTCGAAGGAGCCGTAGGTGCGCAGCAGGACGGGGGAGTGGACCAGGGCGCTGAGCGACTGGGCGAGGACCGCGCTGCCGCCGAGCCGTACCAGGCTCCGGTGGAAGTCGGCGTTGAGCCGGTAGACGGCGTCGAGGTCGCGCCGCCCGGCGTGCTCCCTGAGCGTGACGGCGGTCTCGTGCAGGAGGTCGGCGTCCTCGGCGGTCGCGACGGCGGCGGCCTGGCGGGCGGCCAGGCCCTCGATCCGCGCGCGCAGCTCGAAGACCGTCTCCAGATCCCCGGCGGGGAACTGCGCCACCCGTGCGCCCCGGTTGGCGGCGACCTCCACGAGCCCTTCGGCCTGCAGACGCCGGAGCGCCTCGCGGACCGGGGTCCTGCTGACGCCGAGCGTCTCGGCGAGTTCGACCTCGCCGAGTCTGGCTCCGGGGGCGTACCGGCCGTTCAGGATCAGGTTCCTGAGATCATCGACCACTGACATGTGTACATTCCTCCGGTTCTGCTGCCACCATGATGGAGAAATGACCTCTCTATCGCAAGGGGTTGTATGCAATCCACAGACGTCGATGTGATCGAGGTGGGCCCGCGCGACGGCCTGCAGAACGAGCCGGTGACCGTGCCCACCGCCGCCAAGGTCGCCTACGTCGAGGCGCTGGTCGCCGCCGGGCTGCGGCGCGTCGAGGCGGTCAGCTTCGTCCACCCGGGGCGGGTGCCGCAGATGGCCGACGCCGAGGAGGTCATGGCGCGCGTGCCGCGCGTGCCCGGGGTGCGGTACGCGGGCCTGGTGCTGAACGAGCGCGGCCTGGAGCGGGCGCTGGCCGCCGGAGTGGACGAGGTCAACGCCGTGGTGGTGGCCACCGAGACCTTCTCGCGGCGCAACCAGGGCATGTCCGTCGACGACGCGGTCCGCGGCTTCGGGGTGATCGCCGGGCGGGCGCGCGGAGCGGGGCTCACGGTGACGCTCACCGTGGCGGCGAGCTTCGGCTGCCCGTTCGAGGGCGAGGTGGACCCGGCCCGCGTCGCCGGCCTGGTCCGGCGCTGCCCGGACGCCCAGGAGGTCGCACTGGCCGACACGATCGGCGTCGGCGTCCCCGCCGACGTGCGCCGCCTGGCCGAGGCGGTCGGCGAGGTGACCGCCGCGCCGCTGCGCTTCCACTTCCACAACACCCGCAACACCGGCTACGCCAACGCGGTCGCCGCCCTGGAGGCGGGGGCCGCGGCCCTGGACGCCAGCGCCGGGGGCATCGGCGGCTGCCCCTTCGCCCCGGCCGCCACCGGCAACATCGCCACCGAGGACCTGCTCTACCTGCTGCACCGCTCCGGCCTGCGGACCGGGGCCGACCTGCCCGGAGTGCTCGCCGCCGCGGCCCTGATCGAGAAGGAGCTGGGTACGCGGCTCCCCGCCCAGCTCGGGCGCGCCGGGACCTGGCCCCCGCCCGCCCGCTGACCGTCCGTGCGGCCGGGGCCGTCCCCGGCCGCACGGCCCCCGCCGGCGCGGCCGCCCGGCGGGTCAGTGCTCGCGCAGCAGGGAGCCCGCGCCGTCCACCCGGTCGCCGATGCCGTTGTCGCGCAGGGCCATCCACCAGGTCGCGGCGTTGATGGCGATGACCGGCTTGCCCAGCCACCGCTCGGCCTCGTCGGCCAGGCCCACCATGGACAGGTTGGTGCCGCACTGCACGAGCGCGTCCACGTCCGGGCCGTCCACCTCCACCAGGGCCGCGCGCAGCTCGGCCTCGGTGACGTGCGCGATCGACACGGCGGTGGGGCAGCGCAGGCCCCGGATCGCGGCCACCTCGAAGCCGATCTCGCCGAAGAACCGGGTCACGTTCGCGTCGCCCACCGGCTGGTAGGGGGTGACGACGCCGATGCGGCGGGCGCCGTACAGCTTCAGCGCCCGCTCGCACGCCTCGGCGCCGGTGGCCACCCGCAGCCCGGTGATGTCGTGGATCTGCCGGACGAACTGCCGGTTGCCCTCGACGCCGCCCCAGAACGTCTCGGCGGACATCCCCATCACCATGTAGTCGGGCTCGCAGGTCAGCACCCGCTCGCAGGCCGCGCCGATCTCCCCGCGGATCTGCTCCAGCAGCCGCTCCATGCCCGCGTCGCCGTCCATGTCCTGGTCGCGGATGTGGATCCGGCCGATGTGCGCGGTCACCCCGGGCACCGTCATCCGGTAGAAGTCGGGCTCGACGACCGTGTTGGTGGACGGGGCGATCACTCCGAACTTCGCGCGCCAGCCGAGGGCGTCGGTCATCGCGGTACCTCCGATCGCATGCGGCCCAGCCGGAAGGCCGCCACCGCGAAGGCGGCCTGGGCGGCGGTGTTGCACAGCTGCTCGGCCCACTGCAGGGCGACGGTCTGGTCGGGACGGGCCGCCAGCGGGCCGAGCACGAAGAATCCCAGCAGCTGCACGCCGAACAGCCCGGCGGCGAGCGGGTCGCCCTGGCGCCGGGCGGCGGCGATCAGGTGGACCCCGCAGACCGTGGCGAACACCGAGGCGCTGACCAGCATCGGGATCGTCCGGCCGGACAGGACGGCGCCGAGCGCGCAGGCCAGGGTCAGCCCGGGCACCAGGACCGCCACCCATCGCGGCGCCGGTCCGTCCGGCGCGGCGAGCGTCCAGGCCAGCAGGCCGAAGCCCAGGGTCAGCAGGGGGAACAGCAGCGCCTCCAGCCAGGGCAGGTCCGGGCCGTCCAGGGCCATGACCAGCTTCCAGACGGCCTTGCCGAGGCCGCCCGCCCCGATGAGGGCCGCCGCGGCCACGATCCGCCGGGCGGCGGCGGCGGGGCCGGCGCGGCGGGCCAGCAGCAGCACTCCCGCGGTCGTCAGCAGCACCGGGACGAAGTCCTCGACCGCGAGGGCGGCCGGGTAGTCCACCGCGTCCCCGCCCGCCGGGGCGGCCGGGCGGCCCACGGCGTGCTCCGCCGCATGTTCCATGTGGTGATCCGTCGTGTGCCCCACCGCTACTCCCCGCCGGAGAACAGGTCGCGCCTGCGGACGGGGGCCAGCGCGAAGCGGGCCGCGATCTTGGCGGGGGTCAGCCAGCGGACGTGGGCGCCGTTGCGCGCCTGCGAGAGCGCCCGCTCGGCGAGCCAGGGGGCGACGGTCTCGACCCGGTCGGCCAGGATGTTGAAGATCTTCTTGGCCTTCGCGAAGGCCTCCGGGTCGTAGTCGCGGGTGAGCAGGCCGGTGACGACCATCCCCGGGCTGAGCAGCCCGGCCGACACCCCCGGCGGCACCTCCTTCACCAGCGCCCGGGTCAGGTAGGTCAGCGCCCGCTTGGTCGAGCCGTACACGCTCAGCCCGGGGACCGCCCGGCCGTCGCTGCCCAGGCCCTCCATGTTCCACAGATGGCCGCGGCCCTGGGCGGCCATCCCGGCGAGCGCCACCGCCGAGCCGTTGAGCACGCCCACCAGGTTCGTCCCGACCACGGCGCGGATCTCCTCGTCGGGCAGTTCCCAGAGCGGGGCCCGGGTGTGCGAGACCCCGGCGTTGTTGATCCAGAGGTCCACCCGCCCGAAGCGCCCGGCGGCCCCGTCCCACAGCGCCTGCACCTGGTCCCGGTCGGTGACGTCGGCGACCAGGCCCAGGACCTCGGGTCCGGGGAGCCCCGCGATCGCCTTCTCCACCGTCTCCTCGCGGCTGCCGCACAGCGCGACCCGGTGACCGCGCTCCAGGAAGGCCCGCACGAGCCCGAGGCCGATGCCCCGGGTCCCGCCGGTGACCACGACGGTCCTGGCTCCCGCGCCCGTGCCGGCGGTTCCGCTCCCGGTCATGCCACCAGCTCCCCGCGCACGCGCTCCGCCTGCTCCTCGCCGAGCAGCCGCGCCACCTGGTGCCAGACCGGGTCCACCTCGGGGCTGAACAGGTTCGCCCGCTGGTCCCGGTCCCGGGCGGCCGGGTCGCCTCCGACCCCGGGCACGCCCGTGCCGACCAGCGACAACCAGTGCGCCAGGTAGGCGTCGACCGTGCCGTCGAGGGCCGCGAAGGCCTGCTCGGTGGCCCGGCAGACCACCATCCACGGCGACATCATGGCCCGCTGGCGCGGGCCGACCGCCGCGGGGGAGAGGCCGTCGATCGTCCAGGCGTGCTCCAGCGGCCCGGTCAGCGGCAGGAAGCAGGCGTCCAGGTAGTCGAGGTGGACGGCCAGGTCCGCCCGGGGGATCAGGTCCAGGTGCATCGCGTGGTGGTCCGGCGACCGCACCGCGTCCAGCGTGAAGTGCGGGACCGCCGAGTCCGCCGGGGTGAAGGCGAAGAGCATGTGGCTGTCCAGCCCGATCGCCGGCACGACCAGGCTGACCGTCACGGCCTTGTCGACCGGCCCGCCCCGCAGGACCCGCAGCCGTCCGGCGGGCTCCGGCGACATCGGGCCGGTCAGCGGCAGATCCTCGGCGACCGCCAGGCCGAGCGCCTCGGTGAGGGCCGACAGCGTCCGCTCGCTGAGAGCGGCGGGAAGACTCATGGAGAACGGCTCCCTGCGGGAAGGCCCGACCCGGTACGGGTCAGGGGGTGGCTTCTTCGGACGGCTCCGGCTCCCCAGCCGGATCCCGTGCCGGGGCCGCTCCGGCGCCGCTGCGGGCCTTGTGCACCCAGGCGCGGGCCAGCTCGGGGTTGTCGCGGCGGGCGGGTGAGGGGATGACGGTGGCCCGGCGGCGGGGGCCGTCGCCGGTGACGATGTCGTCGCCGCCCACCCACCAGCCCTGCCCGATCAGCTGGGCGCGCCGCCTGCGGTAGGCCACCTGCAGGGCGTCGCTGCGCATGTGCAGTTCGTCGGGCAGGTCGAAGGGGAGCAGCTCCGGGCGCTGCGACTCCACGACGGGCTTGTCCTGCAGCAGGATCTTCTCGATCCGCTTGACCGCGTTGCCGTCGGCCCACCTGCCGGTGAAGAAGTTGCGGTAACCCAGGATCTTGATCAGCGTCCGGTCCTGGGAGAGCGGGATGTTGAAGTCGTACAGGATCAGGTCGCCGAACGGCAGGCGGACGTGGAGCTTCACCACGTTGGGCAGGTACCAGCCGTTGGTCACGGTGACGTACTCCGGGCGGGGCCGCCGCCGCGCCAGCAGGCTCCACAGCCCGCCGGGAGGGGGAGGGCTGAGCAGGATGTCCGCCTCGGCCGACCAGTCGTCCTGCTTGATCTCGAAGTCGGGGACCTCGGGCCTGTCGGGGTTGCCGAACGCGGTGCCGTGCACGAACGGCGTGTGCGCGGCGTCCACCACGTTCTCGAAGGTCCGCTCGTAGTTGGCCGCGATCTCCATCTCGTAGTGGACCGCGCGGAAGGCCGGGTCGCCGTGCTCGGGGATGTGCGGGACGGGCGGGCGCTCGTCCTCGGGCAGGTCGCCGAGGAACGCCCAGACCATGCCGTACCGCTCGACCGTCGGGTAGGAGTCCACCCGGGCCTTCTTCGGGACGCCCCGCCCCGGCGGGTTGGCCGGGATCTTCACGCACGCCCCGTCCGGCCGGTACTCCCAGCCGTGGTAGGGGCAGACCACGCAGTCGCCGGAGACCGTGCCCATCGACAGCGCGCCGCCCCGGTGCACGCACAGGTCGGACAGGCACACGGCCGTGCCGTCGCCGGTGCGGTAGAGCACGAAGTCCTGGCCCAGGCAGGTCGCCTTCACCGGCGTGCGCCCGACCCGGTGGCCGAACTCCAGTGCGTACCAGAAGTTCTTCAGCATGCTCGCGCTCCTATCGGCTCCGGATCAGCGTCGCCGCGTCGAACCGGTCCAGCACGGCCCGCGCCGCCGGGTCCCGGCGCAGGTGGACCCCGAGGAACGCGGCGACCAGCCGTGCGAACGGCTCCAGCGCGTCGGAGGTCGCCGGGCGGTCGAGGAACGCCCGGGCCGCCGTCGGATCGGCCGAATCGGCGACGGAGAAGTGGTTGGCGCCCTCGAAGACCGCCAGGACGTGGTCACCCTCGGGCAGGGCCTCGGTGAAGGTACGGGTCACGGGATCCCGGCGGGCCGCCGCGTCCTCGCCGTAGCGGTCCGCGCTGCCGTCGATCACGCCGTCCTCCGTGCCCACCCCCAGCAGCACCGGCCCGGCCACCTGGGCGGGCAGCACCGTCCCCGGCGGCCAGCCCAGCATGGTCGCGACCATCGTGTGGGTGCCCCAGGCGAACACCGCCCCGACCTGCGGGAAGAACCGGGCCGACTGGAGCGCCACCGTGCCCCCGGCCGAGTGCCCGCCCAGGGCCACCCGCTCCAGGTCCAGCGCGCCCTTCAGCGGTCCTTCGGCGTTGAGCTCCTCCAGCGCCCCCAGCAGCGCGGAGACGGTCGGGCATGTCGGGCGGGAGCCGTACGTGCCGGGCCTGGCCGCCTCCAGGTCGACCCCGGGGGTGAGGCCGTACCGCCCGCCGAACAGCTCCCCGACCCGGTCGAAGGTGACGACGGCGAACCCGGCGGCGGCCAGCAGGCAGGCGAGACGCCGGTAGGAGTCCTGCCCGACGTTCACTCCGGACAGGAACAGCGCCACCGGGTACGGCGCCCCGGCGGGATCGGGCGGGAACACCCCGGTCAGGCGCTCGGCGTCGTCACCCCGCGCGGTGGCGGGGTAGTAGACCTTCAGGTGCGCGGTGTCGAACGGCGCGCGGCCGTCCGTACGGGCGGACCACCACAACGAACGGATCGTTCTCACCCGAGCTCCCCGGACGGCCTCGGCAGGACGCGGTCGCCGCCCCACAGGGCGCGCACGAGCCTGTCGGTCGTCTCCTGCCCGAACATCCGCACTCCCATCACGTTCGCGGGGTCCCGTTCGGCGATGTTGCGCCGGACGGCCAGGTCCCGCGCGGCCAGGGCGGCCCGCTCCCCGGCCGGTACGGCCTCCGCCCCGTCCACCCAGGCCAGCCACCGCCCGACCCGCCCGCGCAGGATCTCCTCGACGACGCCGAGGTTGGTCCCGGTCGGCGGGAAGGAGTAGCAGTAGGCCGTCGGCGACAGTCCGGCGCGGATGAACGCCGACCGGCTGGTGAACCACGTGAAGTCGGGGTGTTCCTCCCGGTGCGCCAGCCAGGCGGCCTCGCCGGGCGCGTAGTACCGGTCGAAGTAGGCGGCGTCGGCGGTCAGGTCGGTGCGAGGGACGGCGTCGGTGTAGAACCAGCCCTCCGGCCACAGCAGCAGCGCGATGGCCAGGTGCGGGACGCGGACGTGAGGGCCGAGCCAGACCGTCAGGTGCATGTTGACGAACCCGCTCCCGGGGTCGCCGATCCACGAGTGGACCATCCAGTCGACCTCCGGCCCGGTGTAGGCGGCCAGCCTGCCGCCCGGCCCGTTCCCCGGGTCCCCGTAGGACTCGAGGTCCTCGGTGGACGGGTCCCTGGCCAGCTCGAACCGGGATGCGATCTCCGTCTTCAGCTCGGCGAGCAGCCGCTCCCACCGCTGGAACGTCCCGGTCACGTCCGTGACCGGCGACGCGTCGACCATCTGCTCGACGTGCTGGAGCGTTTCCTTCACCGGAACTCCTGGTCCACTCTGCGAAACGGTGTTTCCAATGCTGGGAGGGCGGGCCCTCCGTGTCAATGGGTGCGCCTGTCAACGGGTGCGCCTGTCAACGGGTGCGCCTGTCAACGGGTGCGCCTGTCAACGGCGCGACGGCGGCGGGGTGCGGCAGCGGGGTGCGACGGTGGCGGGACGTGAGGGCGTGCGGAGAAGGCGTCACGGGGAGGCGGCGACGAGCGCGCCGGCCAGCCGCCACGGGCGCCCGTCCACCAGGTCGGTCCCGCGCGAGACCAGGCGGTTGACGGCCTCGGCCGGGCGGACCTCGGCGTGCACGACGCGCTCGCCGTTCTTCACCGGGGTGACGACCGGGTGGCTGATGCGCCCGGTGAACGGTCCCTCCCAGGCGGTCCAGAGGGTGAAGTCCGGTGAGAGGGCCAGGATCGCCCCGGCCATCCCGCCGGGCCCGTCGTGCCCGGCCGCGATCACGTTCAGCCGGTTCTCCGCCGCCCGCTCCGGCAGGCCGAGCCGGAGCTCCCACGGCTCCGAGGGCGTGAACGGCACCGCCACCACGTCGGCGTCCCGCAACGCGGCCAGCCGGAACGTCTCCGGGAACACCGCGTCGTCGCCGACCACGATCGCCAGGCGTCCCCAGGGCAGCGAGAAGACCTCCAGCCCGGCCCCCAGGTCGCCCGCCCACGGGTGCCGGGCCGAGGGGTGCAGCTGCCGCTGCCGCCCCGCCACCCCCGCGCCGTCGACGAGCACGCCCTCGTGCGCGCTCCCGGCCCGCACGCTCAGCACGGCGTGCGCCGTGCTTCCCCGCAGGGCGCGCGAGGTCTCCGCGACCGTCATCCCGCACAGCTCGGGCAGCACGATCAGCTCCGCGCCCCCGGCGGCGGCCCCGGCGACCATCCGCTCGGCCGCTTCGGGCTCGCCGCCCGGCGGCCGGACGACCGCCACCCGCAGCCGGGGCGCGCCGGGCGGGGCCGTACGGCCCGCGGGCTCGGCCGCGACGGGGGAGTAGAGCTCGGGGCGGCGGGCGGCCAGGACGTGCGTGCCGTCCGGGCGGAGTTTGCCGTCGGCCAGGCGGACGTCGATGTCGGCCACCACCACGGCCTCCCCGGTCCGCGGCGCCCTCGCCACGGTCGTCCCGTCCGGCGCGACGATCTGGCTCTCGCCCGCGCCGTGCAGCCACTCCGGCGGCACGCCGAGCCTGCCCGCGATCGCCGGCAGCTCGGCGGCGGGAAGCAGGGGGCCGACCTTGTTCGCCGCGACCACCCAGACCCGGTTCTCGGCCGCGCGGACCGGGACGTGCAGGTCCGCCTCGTCCACGGCGAACGAGTTCAGGCTGTTGAGAAGCACCTGGGCGCCTCTGAGCGCCAGGGACCGGCAGACCTCGTTGATCACGCCTTCCATGCACGCGTACATCCCCAGGCGCCCGATCGGGGTCTCGATCACCGGGGAAGCGGCGGAGCCGGGGGCGAGGTGGTCGTTCTCGGCGCCCATCAGCGTCTGCTTGTCGGACTCGCCGAGCAGGGTGCCGTCCGGTCCGTAGAGCAGGCCGGTGCCGGTGATCCGGCCGTCGTCGCGGGCGACGGTGACGCCGATCTTGACGTACGCGCCGTGCCGGGCGGCCCGCTCGGAGACCGCGCCGAGGAACGCGTCCCCGATCCGGCACGCCATCCGGCGGGCGTGGTCGCGGCCGCCGTACCAGGACAGGTGGTTGCAGAACTCGGGGAGCACGATCAGCTCGGCGCCCCGTTCCGCCGCCGCGTCGATCACGCGCAGGCAGGCGGCCAGGTTGGCGGCCGGATCCGTGCCCGCTTCCAGTTGCGCGGCGGCCACACGCACCATGGAACCCTCCGTTACTCCTAGAGAAACGTTGTTTCCAAAAGTAGACTCTCGCGAAAACGATGATCTGTCCAGGAGTCCTCATGCTGACCCATGTCGTACTGATGAAGTTCGCCGATCCGGCCGACGCGGTCACGGCCGGGCGGCTCCTGGAGGGGCTCGGCGGGACGGTCGGGCAGATCCGCTCCCTGACCGTCGGCCTGGACGTCGTCCGCTCCGAGGTCTCCTACGACCTGTGCCTGGTCACCACCCATGACTCGGTCGACGACCTGCGCGGCTACCAGAGCCACCCCGCCCACCTGGAGGCGTCCGCCTGGCTCCGCCCGCGCCTGGTGGCCCGGGCCGTCGTGGACCACGAGTCCTGAACCCGGTTCACCCGTGCTCCTCCCCGGCCCGCCGGGTACGGCGGTGCACGGGTTCCCACGCGAACAGGTACCGGCGGATCAGCTGGACGGTGGACGCCGACGGGGACCGGAACATCACCACGATGTGCTGTCCCAGCCCGTCGGGGGCCTCGCGCACGACGGTGACGGTGCCGGTCTGGCTCAGGAGCCCGTTGCTGAGCACCGCCCGGACGTGTACCTGCTCGCCCACGGCGATGTCGAAGGCCGGCGCCCAGCAGCGCAGCGCTTTCTCACTGAGGTCCAGCAACGTGCTGTCGAAGACGATGGCGGGCTGGGTGGTGTAGGTGGAGACGCGCATCCTCTCCCCGCCGCCGCCCCGCTCGTGCCGCCGCCGCCCGAGCCGGCGCACCTCGCCCAGCGGGTGCAGCCTCCAGCGCTCCGGCGGGCCGGGACTGACGCCGGCGAACCGCACCGGGATCACCATGCGCCCCTCGGCATTGATCCAGAACAGCGTCAGATGGCTGCCGGCCCGGACGGCCTCGAGATGGGCGGCGTCCGCGGGCGCGGCGATGACGATCCCCTCGTCGGTGACGGCCTCCAGCCGGGAGCGGTGCCCGGTGTCGTTGTCGATGCAGACGTAGAGGGCGCTTCTCAGCGGGGGGAGCGGTTTCACAGGGACTCCATCGGCAGGAGGGCCGCCGACCTGACGGGACCAAAGCCCCGGACGGCCAAAGCCCCGGACGGCCAAAGCCCCGGACGGCCAAAGCTCTGGACGGCCAAAGCTCTGGACGGTCGGAGCCTCGGACGGCCGGAGTCCCGGGCGGCGGCCCGCCCCGCCGGTCTCCGGCGTCCCCTCAGCCGGGATAGGCCCCGGCGGGCATGCCGGGGCCGCCGGGGCGGAAAGCCGCCGGGGCGTGGACCACGGCGCTCTGCACGTACTCCAGCAGGCCCTCGTCGGCGTACTCCCGCCCGTACCCGCTCTGCTTGGTCCCGCCGAACGGGGCGCGCAGCGACATGCCCGTGCGGTTGTGGGTGTTGACGAAGGTGAAGCCCGCCTCCAGCCGCGCGGCGAAGGCGAAGGCCCGCTCCTCGTCCGCCGACCAGACCGAGGCGCCCAGACCGAGCTCGCAGGCGTTGGCGCGGGCCAGGGCCTCGTCCTCGTCGTCGTAGGGCAGCAGCGGCACGAGCGGACCGAACTGCTCCCCGGCCACCAGCGGAGCGTCGTCGGCCAGGCCGAGCACGAGGCGCGGAGCCACGAAATAGCCGCTGTGCGCATATTCATCGCGTCCGTACTCATCGTGTCCGTATCCGCCGTGCCCATATCCGCTGTCTCCGCCACGCCCGGAGACGATCGCGGCGGCCGGGTCCCGGGTACGGCGGGCGGCCCAGGTCCCCAGCGGGACGGCCGTGCCGCCGCGCCGGACGGAGTCCTCGGCGAGCGCCTCCAGGCGCCGCGCGGCCTCGGCGGAGACGACCGGGCCCATGGTGACGCCGGGATCGAGCGGGTCGCCGGTGACCAGGACGCGGCGGGCGGCGGCGACGTAGGCGTCGACGAAGTCGCCGGCCCGGTGCCGGGGGACGTACAGCCGCTTGGCGGCCATGCACACCTGGCCGGAGGTGGCGAACGACGCCATGACGAGGCGCTCGAAGTCGGCCTCCGTGAGCGCGAAGTCCGGAAGGAAGACCGCCGGGTCGTTGCCGCCCAGCTCCAGCAGCACCGGTTTGCCGCCGCGGCCCGCCGCCGCGGCGATCTCCCGCCCCGCCGCCGCCCCGCCGGTGAAGGCGACCTTGCGGACCAGGGGGTGGCCGACCAGTTCCCGGACGGTCTCCGGCCCGCCGTGGACGACGGACGTGCCGGGGAACAGCCCGGCCGCCTCGGTGACCGCGAGGGGGGCCAGCGGAGAGGGCTTCAGCACCACCGTGTTGCCCGCCGCCAGCGCCGGGCCCAGCTTCAGCACCGCGAGGATGACCGGCGCGTTCCACGGCGTGACCGCCGCGACCACCCCGTACGGCGCGCGCCGCACCGCCAGCCGTCCCGCCCCGTCGTCCACCTCCCGTGAGGCGAGGACGCCGGGGGCCCGCTCGCACAGCCACCTCAGGTAGGAGACCGCGAAGCCGATCTCCCCCCGGCAGTCGCCCACGGGCTTGCCCGACTCCCGGGCCAGCAGCACCGCCAGCGCGTCCTTGCGGGCGGCGAGCGCGTCGGCCGAGGCGGCCAGCGCGGCCAGGCGGCCGGCCGGCGGCAGACGCGACCACTCCAGGAACGCCTCGCCGGCCCGCCGCACGACGGAGTCCACCTCCGCGGGATCCGTCACGCGGACCGCCCCCACGATCTCGTCCGGCCGGGCCGGGTTCTCCCGCTCGATCAGCCCGGCGGCCGCGCTCACGCCGGGCCTCCGGGCCGGAAGGCGGAGATCATCGAGGAGCGGAGCAGGTGCGCCCGCGCCGCCGCCGGATCGGCCGCCAGCGCCCGCAGCTCCCCGTCGCGGGAGCCGCCGGAGCGGATCCTCTCCCAGTTGGCGTGGCTGGCCCGCTGGACGTGGTCGAGCGCGACCGCGCGCCGGCGGGCGGCCGCCGCCTCCAGCCGGGCCGGCCGCCCGCCGTACGGCGCGGAGCCGGTCAGGACGTCGGCGAGCGCCGTGCCCATCTCGACGGCGTCGTGGATGCCGCTGTTCATGCCCATGCCGCCGAGCGGGTTGTTGACGTGGGCGGCGTCTCCGGCCAGCAGCACGCGGCCCAGCAGGAAACGGGCGGCCACCCGCTGGTGGACCCGGTAGATCGAGGCGTGGGCCACCTTCCAGTCCCGCCCCGGGTCCGCGACGCCCCGCAGCCGGGAGGGCAGGCGGCCGAGCTCGGCGGCGTCGGAGGTGCCGGAGGGGGTGGGCAGCAGCACCCGCCAGTGGTCGGGGGTGCGCAGCAGCACCAGCCACTCGACCGGGTCGGACACGTAGGCGACCGGGCCCAGACCCGGCAGCAGCTCCGCCAGATCCTCGCCGGTGGAGGCGACGAGGAACCGCTCGGGATAGGTGATGCCCTCGAACGGCACGCCCAGCGCCCGCCGTACCGCCGAGTGCGCGCCGTCGGCGCCGACCAGCCAGCCGCCGCGCACCTCGCCGCGCGAGGTCTCCACGACCACGCCGCCCGCCCGGGCGGCGACCCCGGTCACCCGGTGCCCGAAGCGCACCTCGGCCAGGCCCGCCAGCTCCCCCAGCAGGACGGGGGTCAGCTTGCTCTGCTCGCACTGCACCCGGAAGGGGTAGGGCGTGTCACCGGCCAGCACGCCCAGGTCCAGCTCGGCGAGCACCCGGCCGGCCCGGTCCCGGTACTGGAAGGTCCGCGTGACCAGGCCGCGCTCCAGCAGGGCCTCCAGCACGCCCAGGTCGTGGAGCATCTCCAGCGTCGGAGGGTGGAACGTGGAGGCGCGCGACTCCGACGACAGCTCCTCGCCGGCCTCCAGCACGGTCACCGCCACCCCGCGCCTGGCCAGCACCAGCGCGGCCGTCAGCCCCACGGGACCGGCCCCCGCCACGACGACCCCGGCGGCCTGCCCTGCGGCTCCGGTCATGACCGCGTCTCCTCCCCGCGCCCCGGAGGCGCTCAGCCGCCGGAGTGCAGGGCGAAACCGCCCTCCACCCCGACGACCCGCGCACCGGTGAAGAACCTCAGCGTCTCCGCCGTGCCCTCCTCGCCGAGCCCGGACAGGCCCCAGGCCGGGCGCGGGGTCATCAGGTGCAGGCTCATGACCGAAGACCCGTTCACCTTGACCTCCCCCGCACGGATCCGCCGCGCGACCGCCAGCGCCGCCTCCTCGTCCGCGCCGCACACGTAGCCCTCCAGCCCGTACGGCACCGCGTTGGCCAGCCGGACCGCCTCCTCGACGTCGTCGTAGGCGACCACCCCGGCGACCGGGCCGAAGACCTCGTGCTCCAGATCCCCCGCGACCAGGGTGGGGGCGAGGAAGTTGCCCCTGCCCGGCATCGAGCCGTAGGAGGCCGAGGGCAGTCCCGCGACGGCCCCGCGGACCCGGTCGCGGTGGACGGAGTGCACGAGCGGGCCGAAGTCGGTGGCCTCCTCCAGCGGCGGGCCGGCGACGAGGGCGGCCAGGCGCTCGCCCACGGCTCCGAGGAGCTCGCGCTCCATCGCGCGGGGCACGACCAGGCGGCCCAGGGCGCGGCACCACTGCCCGTTGAGCGTGGTGAGCAGCTCGGCGGCCATCCGCGCGGCGGTGTCCACCGGGGCGTCCGGCAGGACCACCAGCGGGTTGCTGCCGCCGAGCTCCAGTTGGACGGGGCGCATCAGGGGCGCGCTCGCGGCCGCGACGAACCGCCCCGCGGGCAGGCCGCCGGTGAAGGAGACCGCCCGGATCCGGGGGTCGCCCACCAGCCGGGCCCCGGTCTCCGGGCCGCCGTGCACGAACTGGAAGAAGCCCTCGGGCACGTGCTCGGCGACCACCTCGGCGAGCAGTTGCGAGCCGTACGGGGCGAACTCGCTCACCTTGAGGATCACCGGGCAGCCCGCGGCCAGCGCGTTGGCCACCTTGTGCGCCGCCATCGGGGCCGGGGCGTTCCACGGCACCAGGCACAGCGCCGGGCCGAGCGGCAGCCGGTGGACCTCCACCCGCCGGCCGTCCTCGCGCACGGCCGAGCCGAGCAGCGCCCCCGAGCGCAGCTGCCCGGCGGCCAGCCGGAAGGATCCGCCGACGATCGCGCCGAGCGGCGCGGCCTGCCGGATCGGCACGCCCGTCGCGCAGGCCTCCAGCGCCGTGATCTCCGGGAGCCGCCGGTCGAGGGCGTCGGCGATCGCGTCGAGGGTCTCGGGCCCGACGGCGGGAGAGGAGGACGCGGCCTCCCGCGCCGCGGCCTCCGCGGCGCCGAGCGCCCGCTCGATCCGCTCCGGACGGCTCGCCCGCGCCCGGCCCACCGGCTCACCGGTGGCCGGGTCCTCCAGGTCGAAGCCGAGGTCCTCGTGTGCCGGGCTCCAGGTCCCGGCGACCAGGTCGCGTGGTTCCGGCAGGTCGATCACGAGTCCTCCCGGGAGGGGCGGGCGGGTGCCGTGGCGAACAGCTCGTTCTCCTTGGCGGAGGTGACGATCTGCGCGGCCTCCAGCCTGCCGCGCTCGGCCGGGAAGGTCATCACCAGGCCCATCGCCAGGTCCCGCAGGGCGCGGCCGACGACGCCGCCCATCATCGCGCCCGAGGTGCCGCCCGCCTTGAAGGCGCCCAGGGCCACCTGGAAACACGCCTCGGTGACCGACCCCTTGCCCAGGCGCCACTGCTTGAACACCTCCTGCTTGGGACGCCGGGGAGGATCTCCGGTCTCCAGGTCCAGCTGGTGGCGGAGCCACAGGTAGGCCGTCTCCAGTTGCTGGGTCATCTCGCCGATGAGCTGCTGGTGCACGGGGGAGGAGGCGATCGGGCGGCCGGTGTCGGCGAAGGTCCTGCGGGTGGTCGCCTCGATCGTGTGGTCGTAGACGTTCTGCGCGCATCCGGCGTAGACCGCGGCGATCGCGAGCTGGTTGCCCACGAAGCTGCCCCTGCTCATCCGGAGCATCCGGGTGAAGGCCCCGGGGACGGTGAGCGCCTCGTCGTCCGGGACGAAGACCCCGGCGAGCCGGATGCCGTTGTTGGCGGTGGCGCGCATGCCCAGGCCGTCCCAGGCGTCGCGCACGCTCACCCCGGCGGCGTCGCGCGGGACGAAGAAGGTGGCCAGCCCCTCGGCGGTGTCGTAACCGTCGAGTCTGGCGGTGGTCAGGTAGTGGTCGGCCACGCCGGTGGCGCAGCCGAACGACTTCTCGCCGTCCAGGACCCAGCCGCCCTCCGCCCTGCGGGCCGTGGTGGCGATGGTGATGTTGGCGGTGGAGCTCTTCACCGACTCGGAGGCGAAGTTGGCCAGCCAGGCCCCGTCCGCCATCCGGGTGAGCACCTTCTCGGCGAACGCCCGGACGGGCGGGATCTCCTCCTCGCCGAACAGCCCGGCGTCGATCGCCTCCAGCGGCAGCAGCCCGCGGGAGGCACTGGTGTTGTGGAAGAAGTAGGCCAGCGCGGTGGAGGGGCAGGCGGTGCCCATCGCGTAGGTGGCGGCGGCCAGGTCGCGCAGCGTGCCTCCGAGGCCGCCGTACTTCTCGGGCACCACGAGGCCGAGCAGCCCGGCCTCGCGCAGCAGGCCCACGTGCCCGGCGGGGAAGGCGGCGAGCAGGTCGGCCTCCCCGGCCGCCTCCCGCAGCGCGGGCAGCACGGTCTCGACCCGGGCGGCGCGCTCGCGCTCGGCATCGGTCATGTCCTCGACGAGACGTTCGCCGATCATGGGACGACCCCCTGACTCATGGAAGAACCGTCTTGATCACGACAGGGCGCCCACCGGGCCGGCACGTCGCGCAGGAAATCCGCATCCACTCCGACCACCGTTTCACTGTTGGAAACGTTGTAACGCAGACGGTAACGATTGGAGTCCGGGCATGTCAACGCCGATGGGAAACGCGCACCCTCGGGTTTCCAAGGGGGCGCGACGGGGTGTTTCCCATCGGGAAATCCTTCGCCCTACACTGGCGTCGTGCCAGCCGACGAGCCCGAGAACCAGAGCCGGTCGATCGCCGCGGTGGAGCGGGCGATGGACGTGCTGCTCCTGTTCGGCCGCAGCGATCGCCCCGACCTGGGTGTGACCGAGATCGCGGCCGAGCTGGGCCTGACCAAGGCCGCCGTGCACCGCATCCTCACCGCGCTGCGCAACCGCGAGCTCATCGCCGCGGACCCGGTGACCCGCAGATACACCCTCGGCCACGCCGCGATCGCCCTCGGCCGGGCCTACCTGGCCCGCACCGACCTGCGGGCGATGGCCGGCCCCGAGCTGCGCCGCCTGGCCGCGCGGACGGGGGAGACGGCGACGCTGTCGATCCGGCGCGGCGACACCCGCCTCTACGCCGACCAGGTGGTGCCCGAGCAGGAGCTGCGGATGGAGGTGACGCTCGGCATCCCGTACGCACTGCACGCCGGGAGCTCCTCCAAGGTCGTCCTCGCCTTCCTCCGCGAGGAGGAGATCGACGGATACCTCGCCCGGCACCGACTGGAACCCATCACCGAGACGACGATCACCGACCCGGAGAAGCTCCGCGCCGAGCTGGCCGGGATCCGCGCCCGGGGGTACGCGGTCTCGCTCGGCGAGCGCCAGGTCGGCGCGGCCTCGGTCGCCGCCCCCGTCTTCGACCGCGACCGCCACGTGGTCGCCGCCGTCGGCGTCTGCGGCCCCATCACCCGCTTCGAGCCCCGCGTGGACGACTGCGTCCCGCTCCTGCTCGACGTCACCGCCCGGCTCTCCGCCCGGCTGGGCTACCCCGGTCAGAGCACCGCTCCCGGCTCGGGCTCGACGGCCGCCGGGTGTCCCTGACGACACGCAGGCATGAGTTAAATTGATGCGTCACGGGTGCGGTCGGCCGCGGCACCCCCCGGCGGGCGCACGGTGACGGTTGCCCGGACCGCCCGCAGCCGGCGACCGTACGGCATCGCCATCCCGCCCCTACCCGCCTCAGGAGAGCCTCGCCCATGGGCGCCAACCACTCCCACGGCCCGCATCGCCCCGCACCGGCCGGCTCGCGGGCGACGGTGGGGGCGATCCTCGCCGTGATCGTCCCGCTGGCGGTCGCCACCGTGGCGGCGCTGGTCTGGTTGTGGCCGGCCGAGCCCGCCTCCACCGCCCAGCAGCCGACGCTGCAGCGGGTGAACGGGACCGTCCTGTCCATCACCCTCACCCCCTGCCCGGAGGAACCGCCCCTCGAAGGCGCGCCGCAGAGCGCGCCGGCGCCGCCGGACCCGGCCACCTGCGGCGAGGCCCGCGTCGAACTGACCGGCGGTCCGCAGTCCGGTGAGCGCGTCACCGCCCCGCTGCCCAGCGGTCCGGGCGCGCAGCGCTTCGCCGCCGGCGATGACGTGGTGCTCATCCACACCCCCGACAGCGAGCTGGAGGTGCCGCCGTACCAGATCTCCGACCACGACCGGTCCTCGCCGTTGTGGCTGGCCGGCGCCGCGTTCGCGCTGGCGGTGATCTCTTTCGGCCGCTGGCGCGGGGTGATGGCGCTGATCGGGCTGGCCGTCACCTTCGTGCTGCTGCTGGCCTTCGTCATCCCGGCGATCCTGGCCGGGGAGCCGCCGCTGCTGGTGGCCGTCGTCGGCGCAGCGGCGATCATGCTGACCGTGCTGTACCTCACCCACGGCTTCACCGTCACCACCTCGGTGGCGATCGTGGGAACCGTGGCCAGCCTGACCCTGACCGGCGCGCTGGCCTACGGCGCGATCGGCATGGTGCAGCTGAGCGGCATCACCGACGAGAGCTCCTTCTACCTGGACACCAGCTACCGCATCAACACCGAAGGGCTGCTGCTGGCGAGCATCATCATCGGCTCGCTCGGCGTGCTGGACGACGTCACCGTCACCCAGGCCGCCACCGTCGCCGAGCTGGCCCACGCCAACCCCGGCTACGGTTTCGCCCGGCTGTACCGGGCCGCGGCCCGGGTCGGCCGCTCCCACATCGCCTCGGTGATCAATACGATCGTGCTGGCCTACGCGGGCGCGTCGCTTCCGCTGCTGCTGCTGATCAGCGTCGGTGAGCAGCCTCTGGGCGAGGTGCTGACCAACCCGGTGCTCGCCCAGGAGATCGTCCGCAGCGTGGTGGGCACCCTCGGCCTGATCGCGGCCGTGCCGATCACGACCGCGCTGGCCGCGCTGGCCGGCACCCGCAGCACCGGCCCCGACCACGGTGGTGACCACGGTGGCGACCACAACGGTGGCCACGGCCCCGACCACGGTGGCGGCCCCGGGGACCCGCCGCGCCGGGCGCGCCACCGGCGGGCGCCGCAGACGCTGCCCGATCCCGTCGTCTGAAACACCGCGGCCGGGGTCCCAGGCCGGTGCGGCCTGCCGGTAGGGTCGCCGCCATGCAGATCATCAAAGGCGCGGGGGAGTGGGCGCGTCCGGCAGCCGGAGCCGCCAACGATTGGGTTGAACACCTCAGTGTGCCCGACATGTCCGTCGGGACGTACTGCATCCCGGCGGGCGGGACCGACGACCAGAGCCCGCACACCGAGGACGAGATCTACGTGGTGACCGCGGGCCGGGCCCGGATCGCCACGGCGAGCGGTGAGGCGGAGGTCGGCCCCGGTGCGGTGATCTTCGTTCCTGCGGGTGAGGAGCACCGCTTCGTGGACGTCACCGAGGATCTGGCGCTGCTGGTGGTGTTCGGCCCGGCCTACGGCTCGCGGGCGGACTCCCGGGTCTGACCCGCCCCCGCCCTCGCCCCCCGGCCGGTCGCCGATCGCCCGGTGCGGGCCCGGACACGGGAGGCGCCGGTGCATTCTGGAAGAACGCGACCACGAGGAGACCCGAGATGACCCGCCCTCCCGGCACGCAGCCCGCGCCGCGGCGCACCCCCCTCAGCGCGGACGAGAAGGCCCGGGGCGAGGCGAACTTCGCCCCCCTCGTCGCGGAGCAGCTCGCCGCCCACGGGCGGTTCAGGGTGAGCGCCGACACCCCGGAGACGGTGGAACTGTTCCAGGCGGTCGCCCGCAGGGTGGGAGACATGCTCGGGCGGCCCGTGGTCAGCTACGCCAACGGCAGGTACATGGTGATCGCCTTCGGCCAGGAGGAGCCCGCCGGGCTCACCGGCCGGGGCGGCCTCCCCGCGCCGGGGTGACCGGCGGGCGCCGTCCACGGAGCCGGACGCCCCGGTGACGTCTCAGCCCCGGTGGAACCGGCGGTGCAGTTCGCGGACCTCCCCGGCCAGCTCGTCGGCGGGCCCCTCCACCACCACGCCGGGAGCGACCGCGTTGACCGGCAGGGTCTCCACCGGCGGCGGGGGCACGCCGAGCTCCGCCAGCCAGGCGGACAACTGCCGCGAGGACGCGGCGTAGACGATGCGGCCCAGTCCCACCCAGGCGTGCGCCGCCGCGCACATCGGGCAGTGCTCGCCCGAGGTGTAGACGGTCGCGGCCGCCCGATCCCCGGGCGCCAGGTGCGCCGCCGCCCACCTGGCCAGCTCGAACTCGGGGTGCCGGGTACCGTCACCGGACGCCACCTCGTTGTGCCCTTCGGCCAGGACCGTCCCGTCCGCCGACACCAGGACGGAGCCGAACGGCTCGTCGCCCTTCTCCAGCGCCACCGCGGCCAGTTCCACGCATCGCCGCAGGAACCGCAGGTCTGATTCGTCCACGCCTCGCCTCCGGCACGAGAGGATCCGTCATCCGACGATACCGATCAGGCACCTGACCGCCGCCACCGGTGCTCCGCCGGCCCGACCGCCGCCCGCCGCTCCGGTACGCCCGGGCCGGTGGCTCATCGTGTCCTGCGGTAGCGGGTCATCGGGCCGAGCAGGCCGGGCACCGTCGCGAACGGGGTCATGCCGAGCCGGGTGACGACCGCGGCCGACGCGGCGTTGCCCTCGTCGACCTCGGCCAGCACCTCGGGCAGTCCGAGCGTGTCCAGGGCGTACTCGACCACGGCGCGGGCGGCCTCGGTGGCGTACCCCCTGCCCCACGCGCCGGGGTCCAGGCTGTAGACGACCTCGAGCCCGAGATCGTCCAGGGGGCGCAGTCCCGCCGTGCCGGCCAGGCCGGACCCGTCCGCCTCGCGGATCAGCCACAGGCCGTACCCGGCCCTGGCGAAGTCCCGGACGCTGCCCTCGATGGCCGCGGTGATCTGTTCCGGGGCCGGCGCCACCCCGTCGAACAGGAACCGCCGCACCTGCGGGGCGGCCCAGTGGGCCAGCAGTTCGCCGTGGTCGTGCACGGTCACCGGACGCAGGATCAGGCGCTCCGTCGCCAGGACATGGTTCATGATCGGCAGACTACCGTCCGGCCCGCCGGACCGACCGGAGCGGGAAGAGGGGACGCGGGGGTCTCCCGCGGCACGCCGGAGTGCCTCGCGCAGGGCCGTACCGGAGAAGGCGGGCAGCACCGCGGCCAGGTGGCCGTCCGGCCGGACCAGGTGCACACTGTCACCGCCGGCGTGCAGCGCGCGGACCACCACGCCGTCGGCGTCGATGTCGGCCAGGGCGTGCACCGTGACGGGCACGCCGCCCGCGCAGGCCGTACGGGCGGCCTCGACGCGATCGGCGCGGGCGGTGAGCACCGTGAACCCGGAGCCGAACAGCCGCCGCAGCCGTGTCGCCCGGCCCGCCGCGGTCACCGGGCCGTCGGGGCAGAGCACCCCCGGCAGCGGCGGGCGCGCCGCACCCGGCCCGGCCGGTACGGGCCCGCCGCCGGTGGTCAGCGGCGAATCCACATACCAGTACGGCTCGGCCAGTCTGCCGGAGTCGATCTGCGCACGGGCGGCGGGATCGCTCACCGCCCGGGTGAGCACCGAGCGCCGCCGCTCCCGCCGGGCCTCGTCCTGCGGCACCAGGAACGCCATGGTGTCACCGGTGACCTTCAGGTTCTCCAGGGCGGCGGCCCGCCGTTCCGTCTCGTAGCTGTCCAGCAGGACATCGCCGCCGAGGGCCAGTTTCCAGGCCAGGTTCTCGGCGTCCTGGATGCCGGAGTTGAGGCCGCGCGCGCCGAACGGCGCGTACAGGTGGGCGGCGTCCCCGGCGAGGAAGATCCGGTCGCGCCGGAAGGCGGAGGCCACCCGCTCGTGGAAGCGGTACAGCGTCCGCCAGACGATCTCGTACGGCCGGTCGCCGGTGATCCGGCGCACCATGGCGTCGACGTCGGCGGTGGCCGGGTCGAAGGCGGGCGGCACCTGCCAGTCGATCCGCCAGACCGAGTCCGGGCACTGGTGGACCAGCACCTGGCGGCCGGGGTTCCACGGCGGGTCGAAGTGGAACCGGCGCTCGCTGGGGAAGGGCAGATCGGCCCTGACGTCGCAGATCAGGAACAGGTCGTCGAAGGAGCGGCCGGGGAAGCCGATCCCGGCCAGCCTGCGGACCGCGCTGCGGGCGCCGTCCGCGCCGACCAGGTGGGCGCCCGGCACGCTCACCCGGCCGGTAGCCGTGGCGGCGTCCGCCTCGATCCCGCCGGCGTCCTGGCGGCAGCCGATGACCCGGTGGCCGAAGCGCAGGTCGACCAGCGGCTCGTGCGCCGCCTTCGCCAGCAGCAGCTCCTCGACGCGGGCCTGGGAGATGTTGATCCACGGCGGCAGGACGCCCCTGCCCGGGTCGGGGAAGGTGACGGCGAACAGCTCGTGCTCGCGGTAGTAGGTGCGGCCGGTGGTCCAGGTGACGCCCTCGGCGACGATCTGCTCGGCGCAGCCGACGCGGTCGAGGACGTCCAGGACGTCGCGCTGGAAGCAGATGGCCCGGGAACCGGTGGCGTCCCGGTACGGCTGCGCCTCCAGCACCGTGCTGGGCACCCGCCACCGGGCCAGCAGCAGGGCCAGTACCAGGCCGACCGGCCCGGCCCCGGCGATCACGACTGGAGCGCGTTCCATACCTGGCGGTCCCTCTCGGCGGTCCAGATCACCGGGCGCTCGACGCCCGACAGCTCGTCCCACAGCCGCGAGACGTTGAACGGCATGCAGTGCTCGAAGATCGGCCAGCGGCCGTAGCGGGGCTCCAGCGCGGCGTGCGCCGCAGCGAACGCCTCCTTGAGCGTCCCTCCGGCCTCATGGACCCGGCCGACCCGATCCAGCATGGTGGTCAGGAAGCCGCGGGTCTGCCCGATGGCGGCCTCCACCGCGTCCCGGCCGCGCGCGACGGCGCCGCGCCCGCCGACGACCGCCTCCGCTCCCAGGGCCTCCACCCGGTCGAGGGTGCCCGTGGCCCACTGGCGGTGGAAGGCGTCGCCGGTGTAGAGGGCGGCCTGCGACTCGACCAGGTCCCCGGCGAACAGGATCCTCTGCTCGGGCAGCCAGGCGACGATGTCGCCCTCGGTGTGGCCTCGCCCGCAGTGGGCCAGGACCAGCTCGCCCCGGCTCCCGCCCAGGTCGATGGTGAGCCGGTCGGAGAACGTCACGGTCGGCCGGGTCAGGCCGGGGATCGAGCCGGGCTCCCTGAACAGCCGGGGCATGCGCCCGAGCTCGGAGGCCCAGTCCTGCATGCCGCGTTCGGCGATGAGCTCGCGGGTGCCCTCGTGCGCGACGATCGACTCGGCGCCGAAGGCGGAGGCGCCCAGCGTGCGTACCGCGTGGTAGTGCGACAGGACCAGGTAGCGGACCGGCTTGCCGGTGTGCTCGCGCAGCCGGGCCAGCCAGGCGCGGGCGGCGACCGGGGTGGCCAGGGCCTCGAAGCAGACCAGGAAGTCCTCGCCCTCGACCGCGCCGACGTTGGGGTCGCCCTCGGCGGTCAGGGCGTACACCCCGTCGGCGAGCACCTCCAGGGTCTGCTCCTTGTCCGCCAGGTCGGCGGAGGAGGCGAACGGCTTGGCGGTCATGGGCGACCTCCTCGTGTGTCGCGATCCGGATCCCGCCGGTCCGGGCCGGCGTCGCGTCCCGTCCGGTGACGTACCCGTTCCGGCCCGGTGTCCCGCCTCCGGGCCGCGAACCGTCCGCGACACGGGATGACCAGGCGCCGATGCCGGCGTGGGACGGTCAGGCGCCGATGCCGGCGCGGAGCAGCCTCCACGCCAGTCCGGCGGTCTCGCGCCGGGCGGCGGCCGGTTTCTTGGCCAGGATTCCGGCGACCATGCCGATGGCCAGCATCAGGTCCCCGGCGGTGACGTCCGCACGGATGCGGCCGGCCTGCCGGGCCTGGGCGAGCAGGCCGTCCAGCAGCTCGGTCACGCGGTCGCCGACGCGCAGGATGCGCGGGTCGGCCGGGAACGCGCTCACCATGTCGACGAACGCCGTCGAGGCGATCATCTGCTCGGTCATCAGCGCCAGCATGTCGTCGAGGGTGGTGCCGGGCTCGGCCGCCAGGGACTCAAGTTCCTTGACGCCGTCTTCGAACACGGCCAGCGCGAGGCTGACGCGGTCGGGGAAGTGGCGGTAGAGACTGCCCTGGCCGACCCGGGCCGCGCGGGTGATCGAGGTGAGCGGCGCCTCGTATCCGTCGCTGGCGAAGACCTCGCGAGCCGCCGCTATCAGCGCAGCCCGGTTCTCCGCCGCCGCGCTCGGGCCCCTGTTGGCACGGCGGACATCGCGGCGTGCATCTCGACGGGGATCTGGCATAGCGGCTACGGTAGCAACCGGACGACATTGTCCGGTTAGGGTCGCGGTCCTTCCTCCGCCAGGGGCGGAGCCCGCTCTCATGACCGGACGTAATTGTCCGGTTATTGGAATGCCGCCGACGTCGCCCGACCACCCGGCATCCGTTCCGATCGGAAGGAACGCACACATGACCAGCTCCACCTTCGACCACCGCATCGTGTTGATCACCGGAGCGGGTTCCGGGATCGGCCGGGCGATGGCCATCGCGTTCGCCAAGGCGGGCGCCCGCGTGGTGGCGTGCGACATCGACCCCGCAGGCGCCGAGCGCACCGCCGCCGACATCGGCGAGGCCGCCGTCGCCGTGGCCGCCGACATCTCCGACGAGGCCTCGGTGGCCGCGATGACCGAGACGGCGATCGGCGCGTACGGCCGCATCGACGTGCTGTGCAACAACGCCGGGATCATGGACACCATGGCGCTGCCCGCCGACATCACGGTCCAGCAGTGGGAGCGGGTACTGCGGGTCAACCTGACCGGCACCTTCCTGGTCACCCACGCCGTGCTGCCGCACATGCTGCGCCAGGGCGGCGGCGCGATCGTCAACACCGCCTCCGAGGCCGGCATCCGCGGCGGCGCGGCCGGGGCCGCCTACACCGCCTCCAAGCACGGCGTCGTCGGCCTGACCAAGAGCGTCGCCTGGGCCTACGCCAAGGACGGCATCCGCTGCAACGCCATCCTGCCCGGCCCCACCCTGACGGGCATCGTCGAGTCCGCCGCCTCCTTCGACCCGGTCGGCAGCGCCCGGCTCGCCCCGGTCATCGCGCTCGGGGAGCGACTGGCCCAGCCGGAGCAGATGGCCGACGCCGCCCTCTTCCTCGCCTCCGACGCCGCCTCCTTCGTCAACGGCGCCATCGTCCCGGTGGACGGCGGCTGGTCGGCGGCCTGACGGCGCTCCGCACGGACCGGACCGAAGGCCGGCACGATGACGGAGCAGTGGGACGGCGTCGTCGACGCGGCGCTGCCTCCCCGGCTCGCCCGCCCCCGTCGCGACGGTGCGCCCGGCGGGTCACGCGCCTTCACCGGGGCCGGGCAGGCGCAGGGCGAGCAGGGCGATGTCGTCGGTGCCGCCGGTCGGCATGCGTTCCACGATCTGGTCGCAGACCTCGTCCACCGGGTGGCGGGCCAGGGCGGCCGCGTGGCGGCGCAGCCGGTTCATGCCGGCCTCCAGATCCGCACCGGGGGCTTCGATCAGGCCGTCGGTGTACAGCAGCAGGGTGCTGCGGGCGGGCAGCGGCTCGACGGCGTCGTGGCGGGGTTCCTCCTGCAGGCGGGCCCCCATCAGCAGATTCTGGCTCGCCTCCAGGTAACGGGCGTGACCGTCCTCGGTGATCAGCAGCGGTGGCGGATGCCCGGCGCTGGTCCAGTGCAGCTGCCACGGGCCGCCTTCGGGACCCTCGACGCGGGCCAGGATCATGGTGGCCATCGGGATGTCGGTGATCGCGGACATCGCCTTGTCCAGGCGGTCGACGACGAGACTCGGAGGTTCCCGGCGGTCCCACATCAAGGAACGCGTCATGTTGCGCAGCTGGGCCATGTCGGCCGCCGCCTTGAGATCGTGCCCGGCCACGTCGCCGATGACCAGCGCGGTGACGCCGTCGGGCAGCAGGAAGGCGTCGTACCAGTCGCCGCCGACCTGGGAGCCCTCCGGGGCCGGTTGGTAGCGGGCGCTCATGCGCAGGTGGTTCACCTGCGGCAGCGGGGCCAGCAGGTGGCGCTGCATGGTCCGGGCCACGTCGCGCTGCTGGCCGAACAGGCGGGCGTTGTCGACGGCCAGCCCGGCGCGCCGTCCGATGTCGGCGATCAAGGTCAGGTCGGCGGCGTCGAAGGGCCGGGCCGGGTCGGCGCGGGCCACGGTCAGGGCGCCCAGCACCTGGCGGGCGGTGCGCAGCGGCGCGACGATCGCCGAGGCGGCGCCGAAGGCGGCGAACAGCTCACCGTGGGCGGCGGCCAGCGGCGCGTCGGCCGGGGCGGCCAGTTCGTCGGGGCCGAGCAGCAGGGCCTCGCCGCCGCGCAGCACGCGGGCCAGGGGCGCGCGGGACGCCTCGGTGACCGGCGGTAGCGGACCCTGCCAGACCAGGTCGCTCCGGTGGTCGGAGGGAGGGGCCACCGTGATCCGGCGCACGTCCTGCGGGCCGGTGTACAGATCGACGGCCGCCCAGTCGGCCAGCCGGGGCACGATGAGCCGGCCCAGCCGGGCCAGTGCCTCATCCACGTCCAGCGTCTGGGTGAGCACGGTCGTGATCTCCGTGATGGCCGTCAACCGCCCGGTGAGGGCCTCCAGCGCGGTCAGCTGGTCGGCCTGGCGCCTGGCGGCCGCCAGGCGCTGCGTGGCGTCGATGAACAGCACCGCCGTACCGCGGATCTGCCCTTCCTGGCGGATCGGCGAGGCCGACCAGGCGACCGGCAGCAGGCGGCCGCTGCCGTCGAGGAACATGGCGGACTCGCCGCGGGCGGCGTGGCCGTGCTCCAGTACGGCCAGCAGTTCGCACCCCGGACGGGGGATCGTCCCGCCGCCGGCGTCCCGGTGCAGCAGGTCGTGGGCGTCGGCTCCCAGCAGCCCCGCCGCCGGCCGGCCCAGCAGCGTGACGGCCTGGGCGTTGACCGCGGTGACGACTCCCGCGCGGTCGGTGAGGTACAGGCCCGCGCCCAGGTCGGTGAAGACCGCCCGCAGCAGCGCGTCGTCGGGCAGTACACCGTCGTTCCCGGCTCCATCCGCGATGGCGGCCCCGTCAGTCATCGCGGACGTACCTTCCCCTTCCTCGCCGTTGCCTCCGATCCTCGGTACAGACCGGGCGGACACGGGGAGGCACGCCGGACTTGGAGCAGGCAGCGTCCGCAGCTGACCAGATCATGGGGATGGCGGCCACCTGCGACCGGGGGCCGGGGGCCGGGGCCGGGGAAGGGGGGAAGAGGGAAGGGGAGGGGGGAGGAGCGACGGAACCGCTCCGGCATCCCCGGGGAACCGGAAGCCGACTGCATCGGATCGGCAACAGAGCGGCGGTGGGCTATGGACAGGCGGACTCCGGACGGAGATTCTGTCGGTCACCCCCCAGCGGTAAGGATCGTTCGTGGACTCTGTTCTGACCAGTGTCTTTCTGCCCGCCGCCCTCGCCGTCATCATGTTCGGACTCGGTCTGGGACTCACCGTCGCGGACTTCCGCCGCGTCGTCGTCTACCCGAAGGCCGCCTTCCTCGCCCTCCTCTGCCAGATCGTCGTGCTGCCGCTGGTCTGCTTCGGGCTCGTGCTCGCCTTCGGCCTGGCGCCCGGCCTCGCCGTCGGCATGATGCTGCTGGCGGCCTCGCCCGGCGGCACGAGCGCCAACCTCTACAGCCACCTGTTCGGCGGCGACGTCGCGCTCAACGTGACCCTGACCGCGATCAACTCGGTCCTCGCCGTCTTCACGCTGCCGCTGGTCACCAACCTGGCCATCTCCCGCTTCCAGGGCGGGAGCGGCCAGGTCGGCCTGCAGTTCGACAAGACCGCGCAGGTCTTCCTGATCGTCCTGATCCCCGTCGCGATCGGGATGGCGGCCAGGGCGAGGTTCACCGCCTTCGCCGCCCGGGCGGAGAAGCCCGTCAAGATCCTGTCCGCGGTGATCCTGCTGGCCGTGATCGTCGGGGCGATCGTCAAGGAGGCCGCCGACCTCGGCGGGTACATCGCCTCGGTCGGCCTGATCACCCTGGTGTTCAGCGTGCTCAGCCTCACCGTCGGCTACTGGGTGCCGCGCCTGGCCGGGGTGGGCCCCCGCCAGGCCGTCGCCTCCTGCATGGAGATCGGCATCCACAACAGCACCCTGGCCATCACCGTGGCCATCAGCCTGCTGGGCAGTGCCGAGACCGCCGTCCCGGCGGCCGTGTACGGCGTGCTGATGTTCTTCACCGCGGCCGCCGCCGGAGTGCTCCTGCGGCGGCGCGCGGCCCAGGAGGCCGAAGTCCCGGTCTGACCGGTACCGGGCCGCCGGCCGGCCCCCGATGCCAGGGGCCCGCCGGACGGCGGCGGTCAGCGGGCCCGCCGCACGGCGGCCAGGGCCGGGAGCACCGCCGCGCCCACGGCCAGCGCCAGGCACCCGCCGACCACGACGAGCACGACCGGCCACGGGACGACCAGCGCCGCAGCGGCGCCGATCTGCTCGCTCAGCCCGGACCGCATGCCCAGCAGCGCGGGGAAGGCGACCGCCATGCCGAGCGCGGTGCCCAGCCCGGTCACGGCGGCCGACTCGGCGGAGACCATCCCGATCACCTGCCGTGACGTGGCCCCAGACAGCCGCAGCACCCGGAAGTCGGCGGCCCGTCCCGCGGTGGCCATCACCATCGTGTTGGCGACCGCCAGGCCGGTGTAGCCCACCGCCATGCCGACCAGGATCAGCGTGAAGACCCAGACGAGCCGGTCCTCCTCGTCGCCCGCGTTCCTGGCGTAGGCCTCCGCGCCGAGCACCCGGCCTCCGGGGACCTCGCCCCGGACCGGGCCGTCGAGGAGGACCTCCCGGGTCAGGGCCGAGGGGTCGTGGGCCCGTACGGTGCCCCGGGGAAGGAGGAGGGGGGCCGGGGAGTCGGCGACGACGGCCGCCACGGCCAGCGTCTCGGTGCGGCCGTCCTCGAAGGCCAGGGAGACCGTGCGGCCGGCCCGCCAGCCGCGCTCGTCCGCCAGCCACCGGGCCACGACCACCCCGCCGTCACCACTCCCGCCAGCACCGCTGTCACCGCCGCCACGGGCGGTGCTTTCACGATCGCGACCGGTCCTGTCCGCGTTCCCGGCCGGATCCCGGCCGTTCCCGCCGTCCCGCCCCGCGGCCAGAGAGCCTTCGAGGACCTTCAGCCGGCCCGCCGAGCGGGCCAGTGCCTCGGGGGTGATCCCGGCCGCCTCCAGGGGCGGCCCGCCCTCGCCGTACACCGTGGTCGGCAGCAGCGAGACCCCGCCCGCCGCGGTGACGGCGGCGTCCGACAGCCCGGGCGTGCCGTCGGGCACCACCACCGCCTCCGCCCCCACCGCCGTGGTGCGGCCCAGTGCGAACGCCCCCGCCGTCGTCTGCGTCATGCCGGTGACCAGCACCGCGAAACCCACGGTGACCAGCACCGGCGCGGCCGTGGACGAGGTCCGTCGCACCGCCGCCAGCATCTCCTCGCGCACCAGCATCCCGGTGGCGCCCCGGGTCCGGAGGAGCGGCCGGGAGAGCACCCGCACGACGGGCGGGACGATCGCCGGGGCGAGCAGGGTCAGGCCCAGGATCAGCGCCATCGCGGCGTACAGGGAGTAGTTCACGATCGCGTCGGCTCCGGCCCCGGCCGTGGCCGCGGCGCATCCGGTCCCGAGCAGGGTGAACGCCGCCCCGGAGATCCACCGCGCACGGGTCATCGGCCGCCGGTCCGCCTCGGCCTCGCGCAGCGCCTCCAGCGGGCGTACCCGCCCGGCCCGGCGTGAGGCCGACCAGACGGCGAGCAGCGCGACGCCCAGCCCGGTCCCGAACGCGGCGACCGGCGGCCAGGCCTCGATCCGCACGGAGAAGCCCGGCGGCTCGAAGCCCGCCTCGACCAGCAGGCCGCCGAACACGGGGGCCAGCACGATCCCGAGCGCGGCCCCGGCCGCGGCCGCGGCGGCGCCGACCGCGAGCGCCTCGCCGTACACCATCCGCCGCACCTGCCGCGGCGTGGCGCCCACCAGCCGCAGCAGCCCGAACTCCCGCCGCCGCTGGACCACGCCGAACGCGAACGTGGAGGCCACCACGAACACCGAGACGAACCCGGAGACGGCCGCCATGCCCGTCAGGACCTGCGTGCCGATCCACCGGACGCGCTCGTCGGCGCGCGGCTCCAGCGCCGCCCGCGCGTCACCGGCGAGCACTTCGCCCCCGTCGCCGACGATCTCGCGGGCCATGCCCTCGACCCGGGCGAGGTCCGCCCCGGCTCCGGTCACCAGCCCGATCACCCGGACCCCGCCGGAGAACCGGGCCGCCGCCGCGTCGGTCACGTGGAAGCCCGGCGCGGCGAGGGTGCCGGTCACGGTGTACGGCTCCGGCCCGGCGGCGGTGAGCAGGGTGACCGGGGAGCCGGGGGAGATCCCCAGCGCCCGGTCCAGCACCACCTCGCCGTCCCGCGCGGGCGGCCTGCCCTCCACCGGCCCGTACGGCGCCAGCGCCACGCTCGACCAGCCGTGACCCCGCAGGTCCCCGGGGACCGGCCGGCCGGCCACGACCGCCTGGGCGTAGAACGACCGGTCGGCGACCGCCGCCGTCACCCCGGGGATGCCGCGCAGCCGGGCGGTGAGGGCCGTCACGGCCTCCGGGGACCAGGGTCGGTCCTCCAGGAAGAAGCCCTCGCCCTGCTCGGCGACCGGGGTGCGGACCAGCACGCCGGTGCCCGCGTACCGGTCCGGGACGCGGGGCGAGGCCGACGCGTGGACCAGGGCCGTCATCGACATGAGCGCCACGCCCAGGCAGAGGGCGGTGAACGCCCCGGCGAAGCCGCTCCACCGGCCCCGCGCCATCGCCAGACCCGTCCTCAGCACGACGCCTCCAGTGCGGCCATCCGAGCCGCGATCAGCTCCGGGCTCAGCCCGGTCGGCGCCGGGCCGGCTCCGCCGCCGCGGTCTCCGCCGGCGGCGAACTCGTCCACCACCCGGCCGTCGGCCAGCAGCAGCACCCGGTCGGCATGGGCCGCCGCGACCGGGTCGTGGGTGACCATGATCACCGTCTGCCCCCGGTCGTCGGTGAGGCCGCGCAGCAGCCGCAGGACGTCCCGGGAGGTCGCCAGGTCGAGCGCGCCGGTGGGTTCGTCGGCGAAGAGCACCGCGGGCCCGGTGACCAGCGCCCGGGCGATCGCCACCCGCTGCCGCTCCCCGCCGGACAGCTCGCCCGGCCGGTGCCCGGCCCGCCCGGCCAGTCCCACCTCGGCCAGCGCGGCGCGCACCTGCGCCGCCCGGGGCCGGGTCCCGGCGAGCCGGAGCGGCAGGGCCACGTTCTGCTCGGCGGTGAGGGCGGAGACCAGGTTGAAGGACTGGAAGACGAATCCGACGCGCTCCCTGCGCAGCAGGGTCAGCGCGGTCTCGTCCAGCGGTCCGAGGTCCGTCCCGTCGATGGTCACCTTGCCGGCGGTCGGCCGGTCCAGCCCGGCGGCGCAGTGCAGCAGGGTGGACTTGCCGGAGCCCGAAGGACCCATCACGGCGGTGAAGGTGCCTTCGGGAAAGGAGACCGTCATGTCGTCCAGCGCGGTCACCCCGCCGGCCGCGGAGCCGTACACCTTGCTCACCGACCACAGCTGGACCGCCTCCGCCGCTGGGCGGGGCGGTGGGGGGAGGGGGGCGGAAACGGGAGTCGTCATGGGGTCAAGCCAACGCCGGACCGGCTTCCGGCGCATTGGCGGTGGCACGAGGACCGCGGCTCCACGGGAGGCGAGGGCCAGGACTACAGCTGGCACTACCGCCGGGGGCCCGTGAGCCGGATAGCGTCGGAACCGTGCCCACCGCTCCCGCCCGGACCGCGCTCCAGGCCCTCGTCCGCAACCCGGCGGGGCTGCTCTGGTCACCGTGGCCGTGGCGGTCGCTCGCCTACCTGCTGAGCAGCGCGCCGATCGGCCTCCTCCCGGTGTACCTGCCCTTCCTGGCCTATGTGTACGGCATCCTGCCCGCGGCGGTGCTGGCCGTCCTCGTCGTCGCCGGCGCCGGGATCCCGGTGGCGAGGTTCGAGCGGCTGCGGCTGCGGCTGGTGGACCTCGATCCGCTTCCCGACCCGCACGCCGGGCCCCGTCCCCCCGGCCTGCGCGCGCGGGTCCGCGCGCGGCTGCGCTCGCCGGCCACCTGGCGGGACTTCGGCTACGCGCTGGTCTCGCTGATGGCGCTGTGGTGGATCGACCTGTCGGTGATCGCCCTCGCCGGCGGGGTCCCGGCCATCCTGATGTCCGCGCCGTTCCAGCCGGACGCGTCGCCCGTGCTCGGCGCCGTCCTGGCCGTGGCCGGGTTCGCAGCCCTGCCCGTGGCCGCCTACCCGATCACCGCGTGGGCCGGGGGCCGGGCCGTGATGGCACGCGCGGTCCTCGCCCCCCGCGACGCCGAGCTGATCGAGGTCGTCCGGTCCAGGGCACGCCTGGTGGACGCCTTCGAGCTGGAGCGCCGCCGGATCGAGCGGGACCTGCACGACGGCGCGCAGCAGCGGCTGGTCGCGCTCACGCTGACGCTGGGCATGGCCGGGCTCGACCTGGAGCCCGGGTCCCCGGCGGCCGCGCGGGTCGCGGAGGCGCACGAGCAGGCCCTGCTCGCCCTGGCCGAGCTGCGCGAGCTGATCCGGGGCGTGCACCCGAAGGTCCTCACCGACCACGGCCTGCCCGACGCGGCCCTGGACGTGGCCGGGCGCTCACCCGTCCCGGCGGAGGTCGACATCGCACTGCCCGGCCGGCTGCCCGCCCCGGTCGAGGCCGCGGCCTACTTCGTGATCGCCGAGGCGCTCGCCAACGTGGCCCGGCACAGCCGGGCGAACCGCTGCCGGATCCGGGGCCGCCTGGTCGGCGAGACGCTCCTGATGGAGATCCGCGACGACGGGATCGGCGGGGCCGACCCGGCCGGGGGCACCGGGCTGGCGGGCCTGGCCGACCGGGTCGCGGTGGTGGACGGCAGGATGTCGGTGTCCAGTCCGGCCGGAGGGCCCACCCTGCTGCGGGTGGAGATCCCGTGCGGGTAGGACCCCCGGACCGGGGCCGGTGCCGGGATCGGCGCCGGGAGCGGGATCATGGTCGGTGTCCGGGCCGGGCCGGAGCGGCGGAGGAGTCCGTCCGGTGGTCGTGATCGGGAGAGGTGCGCCGTGCGGGTGGTTCTGGCGGAGGATTCCGTGCTGCTCCGGGAAGGGCTGGCCGGCCTGCTGGAGCGGTTCGGCCACACCGTGGCCGCCGCCGTGGGAGACGCCCCCGCGCTCGTGG
The DNA here is from genome assembly GCF_014203605.1 of Thiemannella venezuelensis. Classification (GTDB taxonomy): domain Bacteria; phylum Actinomycetota; class Actinomycetes; order Streptosporangiales; family Streptosporangiaceae; genus Planomonospora_A; species Planomonospora_A venezuelensis. Next base: position 69,784 of record NZ_JACHJJ010000024.1, read on the forward strand.
CCGCCGTCGAGGAGCACGGGCCGGACGTCGTGGTGACCGACGTGCGGATGCCTCCCGGCTTCACCGACGAGGGGCTGCGCGCCGCGCTCACGCTGCGCCGGGCGCGCCCCGGGCTCCCCGTGCTGATCCTCAGCCAGTACGTCCAGCAGGCCTACGTCGAGGAGATCATGGGACCGGGCGTCGGCTACCTGCTCAAGGACCGGATCGGCCACGTGGCGGAGTTCGCCGACGCGCTGGAGCGGGTCGCCGCCGGAGGCACGGTCATCGACCCCGAAGTGGTCAGGCAGCTTCTCGCCCGGCGGCGTGACCCGCTGCAGCGCCTGACCCCCCGGGAGCGCGAGGTCCTCGCGCTGGTCGCGGAGGGCCGCTCGAACGCCGCCGTGGCCCGGGCCCTCGTGGTGACCGAGGCCGCCGTCGCCAAGCACATCGCCGCCATCCTCGCCAAGCTCGACCTGCCCCCGGCTCCGGACGACCACCGGAGGGTCCTGGCCGTCCTGGCCTACCTCAAGGGCTGAGCCCGCCGTCCGCGGAGCCGGGGCAGGATGCAGGAACCGGCGCCCCGGCCGTACGGCGGGAGCCCGGCCGCTTCAGCAGCAGCCGCCGGACGGACCTCAGATGCCGAACGCCGCCAGCGTCGCCCAGGCCGAGCCCGCGCCGCTGACCGCCCCGGCCGCGACCTGGGCCCGGGTGTGGTGCCCGAGCCGTACCCGCGCCCAGCAGATCAGCGCCACGACCGGCGCGCCCGCCGCCAGGGTCGGTACGGCGGGCAGCACGTGGGCCAGGAGCACCACGGTGCCCGCCGACACGGCCGCGTGGAAGGAGATCTTCCAGCGCAGGGTGATCGGGACCGTCAGGGCGAGCGCGGCCAGCATGGCGGTCACCGTGGCCACCAGGAGCCGGGGCGCGTCCAGGACTGCCAGCAGCACCAGCGCCGCGATCACCGCGACCATCGCGACCAGCAGCGGCCTGGTCCGGCTCTCCCGCCTCACCAGATGGTGGGAGTCGAGCCGCCCGGCACGGACCCCGGCCATGATCACACCGGCGGGGACCCCGCCGCACAGCGCCGAGGCCACCAACCCCCACCCCGCGCCCGGCCAGCCGCCGGTCATCAGCCCGATGAGCGGCGGCAGCACGATGACCAGTGCCTGCGGGGCGAACAGCCCCGTCACCCAGCGCGCGACCCGGGTGCCCACGCTGGAGTCGGCCGGCAGGCCCGTGCCGGAGCCGGCCGGCGTGCCCGCCGGGGATCCCGGAACCGCCTCCTGTTCCGCCATGCCGTCAGTCGTTGGCGTGCAGGATGCTGTTGAGCTCCACGCCGGTGCCCTCGCGGGGGAGGACCTCGATCGCGCCGGTGGTGGAGTTGCGGCGGAACAGCAGGCCGGAGGCGCCGGAGAGCGCGGCGGCCTTGACGACCTTCCCGTCGGGGAGGATGACCCTGGTCCCGGCGGTGACGTAGAGGCCTGCCTCCACCACGACGTCGTCGCCCAGGGAGATGCCGATGCCGCCGTTGGCGCCGATCAGGCAGCGCTGCCCCACGGAGATGACCTGCCTGCCGCCGCCCGACAGGGTGCCCATGATCGAGGCGCCGCCGCCGACGTCGGAGCCGTCGCCCACGACGACGCCCGCCGAGATGCGTCCCTCGACCATGGAGGCGCCGAGCGTGCCGGCGTTGAAGTTGACGAAGCCCTCGTGCATCACCGTCGTGCCGGAGGCCAGGTGCGCGCCGAGGCGGACCCGGTCGGCGTCGGCGATCCGCACGCCGGTCGGCACCACGTAGTCGACCATCCGGGGGAACTTGTCGATCCCGTGGACGGTCACCTGGCCGCGGGCGCGCAGGCGGAGCCGCGCCTGCTCGAATCCCTCGACCGGGCACGGACCGTGGTTGGTCCACACGACGTTGCTGAGCAGGCCGAACAGGCCGTCCAGGTTCTGCCCGTGCGGCTGGACGAGGCGGGCGGAGAGCAGGTGGAGCCGGAGGTAGGCGTCGTGCGCGTCGGCGGGCGGCTCGGAGAGCTTGGCGATCCCGGTCTCCACGGCGACCACCTCCACGCCGCGGTCGGCGTCGGGGCCGAGCAGCGCGGCCGCGGCGGGGCCGAGGGCCTCCGCGGCCTCCTGGGCGGTCAGCCGCCGGGTGCCGGCGGCGGAGGGCTCGCCCAGGCGGGGAGAGGGGAACCAGGTGTCGAGCACGGTCCCGTCGGAGGTGATGGTCGCGATGCCGACGCCGTGGGCGCCGGAGGTCTGAGGTGCTGCGTTCACAGGGACCAAGCGTAGTGACAGACCGGCGGCGGAGGCGGATGGGCTCCCCGGGAGGACGGCGCGGGGGAGGATCCGGGACGTCGGGAGGGATCATGCGCCCGGCGCGCCGGAGCGACTGGGATCGCGCGCCGCCGACACCGGTAGCATCGGTTCCCTGACCACTCGATGAAGGAGCAACCGTGTCTGCCGTGCCAGAACTTCGTATCACCCTCGCCGGAGCCGAGCGTGTGGTGGCGGGGGGCACGACGTACGGCGAGGCCCTCGGCGCCGACGGACGCTCCGTGGTCGCCGCCCGCGCCAACGGCGAGCTGAAGGACCTCGCCGCGGCCGTGGCCGACGGCGACGTGATCGAGCCGGTCGAGGCCGGCAGCGCCGACGGCCGGGCCATCGTCCGCCACTCCACCGCGCACGTCATGGCCCAGGCCGTCCAGGAGATCTTCCCCGAGGCGAGGCTCGGCATCGGCCCGCCGGTCGAGAACGGCTTCTACTACGACTTCGACGTGAAGAACCCGTTCACCCCCGAGGACCTCAAGCGCATCGAGAAGCGCATGCGCGAGATCGTCAAGCAGGGGCAGCTGTTCGCCCGCCGCCCCGTCACCGACGAGGCCGCCCGCCAGGAGCTGGCCGCCGAGCCGTACAAGCTGGAGCTGATCGGGCTCAAGGGTGGCGCGGCCGACGAGGAGAGCGTCGAGGTGGGCGGCGGGGAGCTGACCATCTACGACAACCTCGACCCCAAGACCGGCGAGCTGTGCTGGAAGGACCTGTGCCGCGGCCCGCACGTGCCGACCACCCGGTCCATCCCGGCCTTCAAGCTGATGCGCTCCGGCGGCGCCTACTGGCGGGGCAGCGAGAAGAACCCGCAGCTCCAGCGGATCTACGGCACCGCCTGGGAGTCGCGCGAGAAGCAGGACGAGTACCTCCACCTGCTGGAGGAGGCCGAGAAGCGCGACCACCGCAAGCTCGGAGCCGAGCTCGACCTGTTCTCGTTCCCCGACGAGCTGGGATCGGGCCTGCCGGTCTTCCACCCCAAGGGCGGCGTGATCCGCAAGATCATGGAGGACTACTCGCGGCGCAGGCACGAGGAGGCGGGCTACTCCTTCGTCAACACCCCGCACATCACCAAGGACAACCTCTACAAGGTCTCCGGCCACCTCGACTGGTACGCCGACGGCATGTTCCCGCCCATGGAGCTTGAGGGCGCCAAGTACTACCTCAAGCCCATGAACTGCCCGATGCACAACCTGATCTTCCGGGCGCGCGGGCGCTCCTACCGGGAGCTGCCGCTGCGGATGTTCGAGTTCGGCACGGTCTACCGCTACGAGAAGTCGGGCGTCGTGCACGGCCTGACCCGGGTGCGCGGCCTGACCCAGGACGACGCGCACATCTACTGCACCCGCGAGCAGATGCGCGAGGAGCTGGCGTCGCTGCTGCGCTTCGTGCTCGACCTGCTGCGCGACTACGGCCTGAGCGACTTCTACCTGGAGCTGTCCACCAAGGACCCGGTCAAGTTCGTCGGCACCGACGAGGACTGGGAGGAGGCGACCCAGACGCTGCGCGAGGTCGCCGAGTCCGAGAACCTGGAGCTCGTCCTCGACCCGGGCGGCGCGGCCTTCTACGGGCCGAAGATCTCGGTGCAGGCGCGTGACGCGATCGGCCGCTCCTGGCAGATGTCGACGATCCAGCTCGACTTCAACCTGCCGCAGCGCTTCGAGCTGGAGTACCAGTCGGCCGACGGCTCGCGCCAGCGGCCCGTCATGATCCACCGCGCGCTGTTCGGCTCGATCGAGCGCTTCTTCGGCGTCCTGGTCGAGCACTACGCGGGAGTCTTCCCGCCGTGGCTCGCCCCGGTGCAGGCCGTCTGCATCCCGATCGCCGAGGCCCACGCGCCCTACCTGCAGGACGTGGCCAAGAAGGCCCGCGAGCGGGGCGTCCGGATCGAGGTGGACGCCTCCGACGACCGCATGCAGAAGAAGATCCGCAACGCGCAGAAGGCCAAGGTGCCGTTCATGCTCCTGGCCGGCGACGAGGACATCGCGGGCGGAGCGGTCTCCTTCCGTTTCCGCAACGGCGAGCAGAGGAACGGAATCCCGGTCGACCAGGCGATCGACGAGATCGTCGAGGCGATCGAGCGCCGCGTCCAGGTCTGACCCGCGCCCGGCCCGCCGCCCGCCACGGGCGGCGGGCCGCGGCGGACGGGCGCCCTCCCCGCCCGGTACCGTCCGGCGTCCCGGAGCCGTCCCGGCGGTGACCTGCATGCAGGCTGCGCCGTACTCTGCCGCCTGAAATATTGACTGATCGTTCCAGATGTGCGGTAGTGTGCGACGCATGGCACGGACGAGGGAGTTCGACACCGACGCGGTGGTCGACGACGCGATCGGCGTCTTCTGGCGCAAGGGCTACGCCGCGACCTCGATCCAGGACCTGGTCGAGGCCACCGGGGTCGGCCGCGGCTCGCTGTACGCCGCCTTCGGCAGCAAGGACGGGCTCTACGAGGCCGCGCTCGTGCGCTACGCCGAACGGGCCGCCTCCGACATCGCCGCTCGCCTGGAAGGCGCGGCCCCGGCCTGCGAAGTCCTCCGCGACCTGCTGCTCCACGTCGTTGACGCGACGGTCGCGGACCCGGGCCGGCGAGGCTGCCTGATCACCAACGCCGCGACCGAGCGGCTGCCGGACGATCCGGTCGCCGCCCGGGTGGTCGGCCGGGCGCTCGACCGCAACGCGATGTCCGTCACCGCCGTGCTGCGCCGCGCCCGCGAGCGCGGCGAACTGCCGCCGGACGCCGACGTGACCGCGATGGCCGACCTCGTCGTGACGATGATCCAGGGCCTGCGCGTCCAGGGCAAGGCGGGCGCCGACCGGCGGCGGCTGGCCGCGGTCGTCGACGTGACACTATCTGTACTGTTCGTTCAAGATAGGAGTTCGTTATGACCACCGTCGCGTTGCTGGGCACCGGGATCATGGGCGCGGCGATGGCGCGCAACCTGGCGAGGGCCGGTCTCGAGGTCAGGGTCTGGAACCGGACCAGGGAGAAGGCGCTGCCGCTGCAGGCCGACGGCGCCACCGTCTCCGCCACCCCCGCCGAGGCCGTGGCGGGCGCGGACGTCGTGATCACGATGCTGAGCGACGGCGACGCGGTCCACGGAGCCATGTCCGCCGCCGCTCCCGGGCTGCGGGCCGGGCAGGCGTGGGCGCAGATGAGCACGGTGGGCGTGACCGCGATCGACCGGCTCGGCGCGCTGGCCCGCTCACACGGGCTGGTGTTCGTGGACGCGCCCGTGCAGGGCACCCGGCAGCCCGCCGAGGCGGGGACGCTGGTCGTGCTCGCCGCCGGACCCGCCGACGAGCGGCTCGAACCCGTCTTCGCCGCCGTCGGCGGCACGACCCTGTGGGTCGGGGAGGCGGGCGCGGCCACCCGGCTCAAGCTCGTCACGGTCGGCTTCGGGATCGAGCTGACCTCCGTGCTGGCCGAGGCGCTGGCGCTGGCCGAGGGGCTCGGGGTGGAGCCGGAGCTGTTCGCCCGGGTGGTCACCGGCGGGCCGATGGACAGCCCTTACCTCCAGGCCAAGATGAAGGCCGTCCTGGGCGGGGACTACTCGCCCAGCTTCACCGTGCGCAACGCCGAGAAGGACACCCGGCTCATCGCCGAGGCCGCCGCGGCCGCCGGGGTCGCGGTGGACCTGGCCGAGGCCGCCGGCGCGCGGCTCCGGCGGGCCGAGGCCCGGGGGCACGGAGACGACGACATGGCGGCGAGGTACTTCGCCGGTTCCCCCGCGCCTGCGTAGACCGGGCTCCCCGCGTAACCGGGCTCCCCGCGTAACCGGGCTCCCCGCGTAACCGGGCTCCCCGCGTAACCGGGCTCCCCGCGCCGGGACGGGCTGCGGGCCCGTCCCGGCGCGGGCGGGACGCCACCGAGCGCTACGCGTCCTCGCCCGCGGTGTCCCCGGCGGGCTCGGCGCCGGACTCACCGGGCAGGCGGACGTCGTCGACGTTGACGTTGACCTCGACGACGCGCATGCCCAGCATCCGGCTGACCGTGCGGGCCACGTTGGTCTTGACCTCGTTGGCCACGTCCATCACCGCGTGGCCGTACTCGGCCACGATCGCCACGTCCACGGCGACGGTGCGGTCCTGGACGTGGGCGACGACCCCCTGCGGGCCCCGCCGGCCGCCGGCGCGCCCGCGGGCCGGGTCGACCGCGTGAGCGGGGTCCTCGCCCAGCCCGGCGACGCCGGTCACCTCCAGCGTGGCGAGCGCGGCGACCTTCTCGACCACCTCGTCGGCGACCTTGATCCGGCCCTTCACCACGGCCGAGGACGTCGGCTCGGGGGCCGAGGCGACGGACATGCTCAGGGAGAACGGGCGGACGGCGGCCGGCTCGGCGGGAGAGGCGGAAGGCTCGGGAGACGCGGGAGACTCCGCCTCCTCGGTGATCTCCCCGGCGGTCCTGTCCAGGGGTTCCTCGACGGAGACGTCGGTCATGGCTTGCTCCTCGGCTGTCATCTGGCGCGCTCGCTGGGACTCTGCCGGAAGTATGCCGTATATGTCCGCTACGGCTGTAGAGAAGCGGCCCGACCGGGATGCCGGAGGAACGCGTGGATCCGCCGGGCAATATGCTGACCGCCATGAGCGACGAGCCGCAGGCGCAGCACGGGACGCCGCAGGAGACGGGGCCCGGGACACCGTACGGGGCAGGGACTCCCGACGCGTTCGCCAGGCTCTGGACCCCCCACCGGATGGCCTACATCAAGGGCGAGAACAAGCCGACCGGCTCGGGCCCGGAGGACGGCTGCCCGTTCTGCGAGATCCCGAAGCTGAGCGACGAGGACGGGCTGGTCGTCGCCAGGGGAGAGAAGGTCTACGCCGTCCTCAACCTCTACCCCTACAACTCCGGGCACCTGCTCGTCTGCCCCTACCGGCACGTGCCGGACTACACGGACCTGGACGGCGCCGAGACCGCCGAGCTGGCCGTCTTCACCCAGCGCTGCCTGGCCGCCCTGCGCAAGGCCAGCGGGGCGCAGGGCTTCAACGTGGGCATGAACCTCGGCATCGTGGCGGGCGCGGGCATCGCCGCCCACCTGCATCAGCACGTGGTGCCCCGGTGGGGCGGCGACACCAACTTCATGCCGGTGGTCGGCCAGACCAAGGTCCTGCCTCAGTTGCTGCGCGACACCAGGTCGTTGCTGGCGGACTGCTGGCCCGGCGGCTCCTCGTAGGACGCCTCCTCGGGCTCCCGCAGGACCGCGACGCCCGCCGACAGGGCCAGCGGTACGGCCAGCGCCAGGGCCATGGAGAGCACGGCCGCGCCCGAGTCGTTGACCAGCATGCCGACGACCCCGCTGACCAGGACGCCGATCAGGCCCGCCTTCAGCGCGGGGGAGTGCGCGAAGGCGGCCGGCAGCACCCCGGCGCTCGCCGTCGCGGGCCGCAGCAGCGCGTAGACGAGGAACGCGGCCGCCACGACCACGATCGGCATCAGGTTGGGGCTGAGCAGCGTGCCGACCATCGCACCGAACTTGCGGCCGATCACGTCCATCGCCTCGCCGGTGAAGATCTGGCCGACGAACCGGCCCAGATGGGTCTGGGAGGCGGGCGGGCGGAGGTGGTCGAGATAGGCGATCGCCATCACGGTGGCGCCGCCCGCCGCCACGAGCGCGCCCAGCTTGACGACCGAGATGCGGCGGCCCGCCAGGAGCATCGCGGTCACCGCGATGCCCGGCACGAACGCGATCACTCCGCCGAAGTCGCTGCCCACCCCCGGCCAGCCGCCGAGGACCATCGCCGAGCAGCCGAGCACCACCACGACGGCGACTCCCGCGCCCCGGCGCCCCCGCCGCGTGAGCAGGTGCGCGAGCGCCGAGGCCAGCAGCAGCACCGAGGTGGCGAACAGGGCGAAGGGGATGTTGCCCAGGCCGTAGTAGCGGGCGCCGACCACGGCCGTGTAGCCCATCACGCTGTTGAGCTGCAGGGTCGTTCCCGTCAGCAGGTCACCGGCGAGGACCGCCGCGGTGACCGCGGAGACGATCGCCAGCGGCCCGAGCGGCCGGCTGCGCCGCAGCGCGGCGGGCACGCCCCGGGCACGTGCGCGCAGGGTCGGCGAGCCCGCGCCGCGCCGCCCCCGGCGGACGAGCAGCCGGAGCGCCAGCGACCACAGGAACGGCACCGCCAGGGCCACCGCCGCCAGCAGGAGGGCGGTTCCCGCGATCCCTCCCGCCAGGGAGAGCGCGGGCGTCTCGGCGTGCCGCCAGCCGGTGAAGTTGACCAGATAGGTCGAGACCGGCAGCGAGGCGAGGACGACGGCGGCCAGACGGACCCGGCCCAGCCCGTGCCTCCGGCGCAGCAGCAGGAACGCGGTGACGTAGAACAGGACCTGGAGCACGGCGACGGTGGTGAAGAAGGCGCCGCCGACCTCCCTGACCGTCTGCCCCGCGACGTCGGCGGCGACCAGCTCGGCCCGCGCGCTCTCGACCCCGTCGGTACGGCCCCTGCCCGCCTCCCAGGGGGTCCCGACCACCGACGGCGGAACCGGAGCGCCGATCACCGAGAGCACCGTGGCCGTGATGTCCGGCAGGATCGTGACGTCCCGTCGGTGGGTGGAGGCCGCGCCGAGGAAGCCTCGCTGGCTGCCGGGCCCCAGGTTCATCATGGCCACCCGCAGGTGCGGCTGGGACCCGTGGTCGGACAGGCCCGCCAGCATCACGACGGCGTCCTCGGACAGCACGCTGACCACCGCCCCGGCCTTGGCGTCGGCGCGCAGCAGCGCGGTCGCCCGCTGCTGCGGGGTGAGCGCGTCCTCGACGCGGGGGAGGCGGTCCTCCGCCAGGTAGGGCCGGATGAGGTCGTCGACGTCGACCGCGACCACCCGGCACCGGGTGAGGGCGACGGCCCCGGCCTGCGCGGGGGAGGGGGCGTAGTGGTCGACCTTCCCGGCCCGGTCGGCCAGGGCCAGCGCGGCGCCCGGCCCGACCGCGAACGTGCAGTCGCCGGCGGCGCGCACGGCCTCGCCGAGCGTGCCGGCTCCGCGCTGCCCGGCGACCTCGTGCAGGTAGTCGTAGCCGGGAATGATCGCGCCGCCCTCGACGGGTTCGGGCACCGGAGGGAGGCCGCAGCCGTACCCGACGGCGGACCTGACCCCGGCCGACACCGTCAGCCACGCGTCGTAGGGGCAGGTCACCCTGCCCACCGTGCGGACCGAGAGGGAGCCCGTGGAGCTCTGCCCGGCCAGCCGCCACAGGTTGGGCGTGCCCTCGGGGCTGAGGTCGCTCCAGAGCAGGCCCGGGATCCCGATCAGGACCACCTGCCCGCGGGCGGGGTCCTCCTCCGGGGCGGCGGAGCCGGCCGCCGCGGCGGAGGCGGGGGTGGAGGAGGCCGCGGCCGAGGACTGCCCCGCACCCGGCCCCAGCACACCCGGCCACAGCGCGCCCAGCAGCAGCGCGGCCGTGATCAGCGTCCGCCTCACCGGTGACCTCCCTGGTCCTGGGCCGAGTGCCCGTTGACTGCTGGCACCGTAGGGGAAGACCGGGGTCCCGGTCCAGCGAACCGGTGTCAGGGCGGGGCGGACGGGGTCCGGTGAGGCGGGTTCGGAGAGGAATGCCCCGGATTCGGCGCGGCCGGATCAGGGGAGGACGGCCGGGCTCGCGGGGCTCTCGTTGTGCAGGCGGTCGAGGGCGGAGACGAGGTACTTCCCGCCGCCCCGGAGGGCGAAGGTCTGGCGGGTGCCGCCGGTCGCGGGGACGACCGCGACCAGGTTGCGGGCGTCGGCGACGGCGCACGGACCCGCCTCGCCGGAGGTGACCCGGTAGACGGCGTAGGAGCGCGCGCCCGCGGAGGTCTTCCACATGAGCGAGGCGCCCTGGACCCTGACGTTGGCCGGGGCGGCCGGGGCGCGGCCGCCGCGCTCCTTGACCAGGGGCAGCAGCGCCGGGCGCGAGTAGTGGTCGCGGGAGATCCGGTCCATCACCCCGAGCGGGTTGCCGCCGACCTGCTTGGCACTGAAGTAGACGTCGCCGGAGACCTCCGGGTGCCTGCGGTTCCGGGTGAGGTGCGAGGGGAGCTCGCCGGCCTTGCGCCAGGCGGGGGTGTCGGTGGCGCCGACCCGGTAGAGGGCCTGGCCGATGTACAGGTGCACGCCGGTGCCCCGGACCTCCCTCGCCCACCAGGCCGTCAGCACGTCGTAGTCGGCGATGCGGAAGCCGCGCGGCCAGTACAGCTGCGGCATGACGTAGTCGACCGTGCCGCTGCGGATCCAGTGGCGGGCGTCGGCGTAGATCGAGTCGTACGCGGACATCCCGCCGGTGGCCGAGCCGGTCGGGTCGTTGGACTTGTTGCGCCAGATGCCGAACGGGCTGATGCCGAACTTCACGCGCTTCTTCGTCTCGTGCACGACCCTGTCGACCTGGGCGATGAGCGTGTTGACGTTGGCGCGGCGCCAGTCGGCCAGCTTGGCGCCGCCGCCGTACCGGGCGAAGGCGTCGCCGTCGGCGAACTTCTTGCCGCTGCCGGGATAGGGGTAGAAGTAGTCGTCGAAGTGCACGCCGTCGACGTCGTAGCGGGTCACCACGTCCTTGATGACCCCGGTGACGTGGTCGCGGACCGCCGGAAGTCCGGGGTTGTAGTAGAGGCGGCCCTCGTGCTTGACGACCCAGTCGGGGTGGACCCGGGCCGGGTGGGCGGCCGGGAGCCTGCTCACGTCGGTGTCGTAGGCCGCCCGGTAGGGGTTGAACCAGGCGTGGAACTCCATGCCGCGCTTGTGCGCCTCGGAGATGAGGAAGGGCAGCGGGTCCCAGCCGGGGTCCTTGCCGGCCGTACCGGTCAGGAACTTCGACCAGGGCTCCAGGGAGGACCGGTAGAACGCGTCGGAGGCGGGGCGGACCTGGACGAACACGGCGTTGAAGCGGCGCTTGGCCGCGTTGTCGAGGAGCTTGACGTACTCCGCCTTCTGCCGGGCGGCGGTCATGCCGGTCCGGGTCGGCCAGTCGATGTTGTTGACCGTGGCGATCCAGATCCCGCGGAGCTGCCGCTTGGGGTACCGCGCGTCGACCGGGCACGACGCCGCGGCGACCACCGCGCCGGGCGCGGGCGCGACGGCGGCTCCGGAGGGGTCGGCGGCCTCGGCGCCCGGGCCGAAGGCGTGGGCGGCGCCGAGGGTGAGAGCGGAGAGGGCGGCTGCGGCAAGCAGGGGACGTCCGGTTCGCATGGACCTCAGTGTGGCATCGGCTCCGTGATGCTTCGGCCGAAAGAACGAAATGGTTCTGTGATGTTCCTGCGACGGAAGTGGCCTAAGGGGCGGGTGCGCACCGGCCCGGCCTCCGGCCGGGCCGGGCCGGTGCGCGCCCGCCGCGCCGGGATCAGGCGGTGACCTTCTCGACCAGGTGGGAGGGGAGCGGCTCGTAGCGCAGGAAGGTGCGCTGGAAGGTCCCCGTCCCGTGCGACATCGACCTCAGGTCGATGGCGTACCGGGTGATCTCCAGTTCCGGCACCTCGGCCCGGACCAGGGTGCGCCCGACGCCGACCGGTTCGGTGCCCAGGACGCGGCCGCGGCGCGAGGACAGGTCGGACATCACCGCGCCGACATGGTCGTCGGCGACCAGCACCGCCACCTCGTCGACCGGTTCCAGCAGCAGCGTCGGCACCTTGGCCGCGGCCTCCTTGAGCGCCAGCGCCCCGGCGATCTGGAAGGCCATGTCGGAGGAGTCGACCGAGTGGGCCTTGCCGTCGTAGAGCGTCACCCGGACGTCCACCATCGGGTACCCGGCGACCACGCCGCGCGCCATCTGGGTCCGCACGCCCTTCTCCACGGAGGGGATGAACTGGCGCGGCACCACACCGCCGACGATCTTGTCCACGAACTCGAAACCCCCGCCCGAGGGCAGGGGCTCGACCTCCAGATGGCAGATGGCGTACTGGCCGTGGCCGCCGGTCTGCTTGACGTTGCGGCCCAGCACCTGGCATCTGCCGCCGAAGGTCTCGCGGAGCGGCACCCGCAGGCCGATCTTCTCGACCTCCACGCCGTGCCGCTTGCTCAGCCGGTCCAGCAGCACGTCGGCGTGGGCCTCGCCCATGCACCAGAGCACCAGCTGCTTGGTCTCGGCGTTGTTCTCCAGCCGGAGGGTCGGGTCCTCGGCCACGAGACGGCCCAGCGCCTGGCCGAGCTTGTCGTCGTCGGCCTTGGACCTGGCCTGGATCGCGACCGGCAGCAGCGGGTCCGGCATGGTCCACGCCGTCATCAGCAGCGGGTTCTCCTTGTCGGAGAGCGTGTCGCCGGTCTCCGCGCGCGACAGCTTGGCCACCGCCACGATGTCGCCCGCCACGCACTTGGCCGCGGGCCGCTGGAGCTTGCCGAGGGGGGACGAGAGCGCGCCGACGCGCTCGTCCAGGTCGTGGTCCTCGTGCCCCCGGTCGGCCAGGCCGTGCCCGGAGACGTGCACGACGGCGTCCGGGCGCAGCGTCCCGGAGAACACCCTGACCAGGCTGATCCGGCCCACGTAGGGGTCGCTGGTGGTCTTGACGACCTCGGCCACGAGGGGCCCCTCGGGGTCGCAGACGATGCCGGGCACCGGTTTGCCGTCGATCGTGGTGATCTCCGGCATGGAGTGCTCCGTCGGGGAGGGGAACCCCTGGGTGACGAGCTCCAGGACCTCCGCCGCGCCCACGCCGGTCCCGGTGGCCAGCACCGGGTAGAAGCCGCCGCGCGCGACCGCCTTCTCCAGGTCGTCGATGAGGACCTTGGTGTCGATCTCCTCGCCGGAGAGGTAGCGGTCCATCAGGGACTCGTCCTCGCTCTCCTGGATGATCCCCTCGATCAGGTCGCCGCGGTACTGCTCGATCTGGTCCTGGTAGTCGGGGCCGGGGGAGTTCTCGGTCCGGACCCCGGTGGCGTAGTTGTAGAACTTCTGCGACAGCAGCCCGATCAGGCCGTTCACGTGGCCGTTGGTCACCACCGGCAGGTACAGCGGTGCCACGCCGTCGCCGAACGCGTCCTGGCAGGCGGTGAGGGCCTCCTCGAAGTCGGCCCGCTGGTGGTCGATCTTGGTGATCACGACCGCGCGGGGCATGCCGACCGCCGAGCACTCCTCCCAGAGCATCCTGGTCAGGCCGTCCACGCCCTCGGCCGCCGAGACGACGAACAGCGCGGCGTCGGCCGCGCGCAGCCCCGCGCGCAGATCGCCGACGAAGTCGGCGTATCCGGGCGTGTCCAGCAGATTGATCTTGATGTCGTTGTGGACCACCGGGGCCACGGTGAGGTTCACCGAGCGCTGCTGGCGCACCTCGACCTCGTCGAAGTCGCTGACGGTGGTCCCGTCCTCGATCCTGCCGGCCCGCTGGATCGTCTTGGTCGCCGCCAGCAGCGACTCGACCAGGGTCGTCTTCCCCGAGCCCGAATGGCCGACCAGCACCACGTTGCGCACCATGTCCGGCCGGTCGGCCATGAGTGCTCTGCCCGCGGCTCCCGTTGTGCCGGCTGACTTCTCCGCCATGTCGCCTCCCGTGTCGTCTCCTGCGTCGTGTCTCCCGTGTGCCGCGAGGGGGCGGTCGCGCGCAGCCGCGCCCTCGGGTCCGCCGCCGCGTCCGGACACCGCAAGGACGCGGTGTGTTCACCAAATACCCATGTGGCGAATATCACAAGAGGACTGGCCGGATCCGCTTGCGGAGCGTTGGATGCGCGCTCGTGATCGGCGTGGCCTACGATCGGAGCGCGATGCTGAAACTTCTGCGACCTGCCGTCACCCGAGTGCTGACCCCCCTGGGCAGGGTGCTCGTCGGACGGGGGATCGGCCCTGACGCGATCACCGCGGTCGGCACGCTCGGCACCGTCGCCGCGGCACTGTTCTTCTATCCCCGGGGCCAGCTGTTCGCGGGCACGGTGGTGATCACGTTCTTCGTGCTGGCGGACCTTCTCGACGGGGTCATGGCCCGGATGACCGGGCCGGGCAGCGTCTGGGGGGCCTTCCTCGACTCCGCCCTCGACCGGGTGGGCGACGCCGCGATCTTCTCGGGGCTGGTGCTCTGGTTCATCGTGAGCGGAGAGCGGGTGCTGGCCGGGGTGGCCCTGTTCTGCCTCGTCGCCGGGGCGCTGGTCTCCTACGTCAAGGCCAGGGCCGAGGGGCTGGGCATGACCTGCGACGTCGGCCTCGCCGAGCGCCCCGAGCGCCTGGTGGTGGGGCTGGTCTCCGCGGGCCTGTCCGGGCTCGGCGTGCCGTACATCCTGCCCGCCGGGCTCTGGCTGCTCGCCGCCGCCAGCGCGGTCACGGTCGTCCAGCGTCTGGTGCACGTCCGCCGCCAGGCCGCCTCCGTTCCTCCCCAGACCCTCCGCTGACCGGGAGAAGCATGACCGACAAGCCGTCTCTGCAGGATCGCCTCGTCGCGGCCGGGTTCGGCGCGGGCTGGGCGATCGTCCCCCACCTGCCCGAGCGCCTCACCACCCGCGCCTTCGACGCCGCCGCCGACCGGCTGTGGAAGCGGCGGGGGAAGTCGGTGCTCCGGCTGGAGGCCAACCTCGCCCGGGTCAGGGGCACCTCCTCCGACGACCCGGACGTGCGGGCGCTGAGCCGCGAGGGCATGCGCTCCTACTTCCGCTACTTCCACGAGGTCTTCCGCCTGCCGTCCGTCCCGCGCGCCGAGGTCGTCGCCCGCACCCACGTCACCGGCGGGGAGCGGATCTTCGAGAACCTGGAGAAGGGGCGCGGCGTGGTGCTCGCCCTGCCGCACACGGGCAACTGGGACGAGGCGGGCGCCTGGCTCATCGGGGCGTCGGGGCAGTCGTTCACGACCGTGGCCGAGCGGCTCAGGCCCGAGTCCATGTACCGCCGCTACACCGCCTTCCGCGAGGGGCTCGGCATGGAGGTGCTCCCGCTGACGGGAGGCGAGGGCAACACCTTCGGCACGCTGGCCCAGCGGCTGCGCGCCGGCCGGGTGGTCGCCCTGCCCGCCGAGCGCGACCTGACCGCCCGGGGGATCGAGGTCCGGTTCTTCGGGGCCGCCACCCGCATGCCCGCGGGCCCCGGGCTGCTGGCCGTGCACACCGGGGCCGCGCTGCTGCCGGCTCTGCCGTACTTCAGGGGCCGCGACTGGGGCCTGGACATCGCCGAGGAGATCGAGGTGCCCGCCGAGGGCACCCGCCAGGAGAAGACGGCCGCCGTCATGCAGAGCCTGGCCGTCGCCTTCGAGAAGGGCATCTCCGAGCACCCCGAGGACTGGCACATGCTCCAGCGCCTCTGGCTCGACGACCTGGAGCCCCGGTCATGAGGGCCGCGGCCGGACCCGGCGCGGCGGGCACGGACCGGGACCTCCGCGGACCGGGCTCCCGGCGGAGCGGGCGAGGGGCGGCGGGGACGCGGTGAGAGTAGGCATCGTCTGCCCGTACACCTGGGACGTGCCCGGGGGCGTCCAGGCGCACATCCGCGACCTCGCCGAGGCGCTCATCGCCGACGGCCACCAGGTCGAGGTGATCGCCCCGGCCGCCGACGACGCGCCGCTGCCCTCCTACGTGACGCCCGCCGGGCGCGCGGTGCCCGTGCCCTACAACGGGTCGGTGGCGCGGCTGGCGTTCGGGTTCCTGTCGGCGAACCGGGTGCGCCGGTGGATCCGGGAGGGCCGGTTCGACGTGCTGCACGTGCACGAGCCGTTCGTGCCGAGCCTGGGCGTCCTGGCCTGCTGGGCGGCGAAGGGGCCGATCGTGGCCACCTTCCACGCCTCCTACCAGCGCTCGCGGGCGCTGTCGGTCTCGGCGCCGGTCCTGCAGACCGCGGTGGAGAAGATCACCGGCAGGATCGCCGTGTCGGACGCCGCGCGCACGACCCTCGTCGAGCACATGGGCGGCGACGCCGTGCTCATCCCGAACGGGGTGACGGTGAGCCGCTACGCCGAGGCCGAGCCGCTGCCCGGCTGGGACGGGGGCGAGGTGATCGGGTTCCTGGGCCGGATGGACGAGCCGCGCAAGGGCCTGCCCGTGCTGCTGGAGGCCTTCGCGCTGCTGGCGCCCGTGCGGCCGCGCCTGCGCCTGCTCGTCGCCGGCCCCGGCGACGCGGAGGAGGTGCTGGAGAAGGTCCCGGCGGAGTTCCGCGACCGGGTCGGCCTGCTGGGCATGGTCAGCGAGGAGGACAAGGTCCGGGCCTACCACTCGGTCGACGTCTTCTGCGCGCCCAACCTGGGCGGGGAGAGCTTCGGCATCGTGCTCACCGAGGCCATGTCGGCCGGGGCGGCGATCCTGGCCAGCGACATCCCCGCCTTCCGCAGGGTCCTCGACGACGGCCAGGCCGGGGCGCTGTTCGAGACGGGCGACGCCGCCTCGCTCGCCCGCGAGGCCGCGGCGCTGCTGGACGACCCCGCCCGCCGGGCCAAGCTCTCGGACGAGGCGCGCACCGCCGTGTGGAAGTACGACTGGTCGACCGTCGCCCGCGACGTGGTGCGCGTCTACGAGACGGTGGCGAGCGCCGCCGGGGTCGAGGAGGACGACCGGCCGTGACGACCACGCTGATCCTGGTGGTGGGCGCCCTCGTGGTGCTCACCGCCGTCTACGTCTCCTGGCGGGCGGGCCGGCTGGACCGGCTGCACATCCGGCTGGAGCTGGCCCGCGAGTCGCTGGACGCCGCCCTCGTACGGCGGGCCGCCGTCTGCCTGGAACTGGCCGCCTCCCGGATCCTGGACCCGGCGACCAGCCTGGTGCTGGCCGCCGGCGCCCACGAGGCCCGTACGGCCGGCCCCGAGGAGCGCGAGCACGCCGAGAGCGACCTGTCGCGCACGCTCCGGGCGGTGCTCGACCAGGACCGCTTCCGGGAGAAACTGGCCGAGACCCCGGCCGGTCCGGAACTGCTCGAGGAACTCGACGCGGCGGTGGCCAAGGTGGTCTACGCCCGCCGCTTCTACAACAACGCGGTCGGCGTCACGCGCGCGGCCCAGCGCCGCTGGCTGGCCCGCACGCTCCGGCTGGCCGGACACACCGCCTACCCGGACTTCTTCGAGATCGACGACGATCCCCCGTACGCTCTGGCCGCGGAGTAGCCGATCCCTGCGGGCGGTTCCCAGGAAGTTCGCAGGCTTCTCGAGGGAGAGGCGGAGGCCTGACCCGCGGACCGCCGCCTGCCGCGGAGAGCTCGGGAACGGGCCCGCGCGACCTGCCCGGCCGGGATTTTCCGTCATGCACGAAGCCGACTATCCGATAAGTCCGACACAGGTAAGCTCTTGGGGATTTCAGGCCTGATTTTAGGAGATGTACCGTGCGGTTGCCCCGGATGATCGCCGTCACGCTGGCCGGATCGGCGGTCCTGCTGCCGGCCGCGGCCTGCTCGTCCGACGAGTCCGCCCCGGGCAAGGCGCCGCAGGCGGCCACCGCCGCACCTCCGACCCCCACCCCGGAGCCGACCCACCCGTTCACCGGGCTGCCCGGCGCGGCCCGCAGGCCGGTGCTCGCGGCGAAGATCGAGAACACCTCGGCGGGCAAGCCCCAGCTCGGCCTCAAGAGCGCGGACATCGTCTACGTCGAGCAGGTCGAGGCGGGCCTGACCCGGCTGATGGCGATCTTCTCCTCGAAGATCCCGGCCAAGATCGGCCCGGTCCGCAGCGCCCGCATCTCCGACCTGCACATCGCCCCGCAGTTCGGCAAGCCCGCCTTCGCCTACTCCGGCGCGCAGACCAAGATGCTCCCGCACATCGCGGCCGCCTCCCTGTTCGACGTCTCCGACAGCCGCGCCCCCGGCGCCTACTTCCGCCAGCCCGGCCGGTACGCCCCCTACAACCTGTTCGCCAACACCCGGCAACTGCTGGCCAAGGCCCCCAAGGCGAGCCGGGCCAAGGACATCGGGTTCACCTTCGGCGAGGCCCCGGCCGAGGGCGGGACGCCCCGCAGGACCTTCAACGTGAAGTACCCCGCCGCCCGCTTCACCTTCGGCTGGTCGGAGAAGGCCGGCAAGTGGCTGATCTGGCAGGACGGCGAGAAGGACATGGCGGCCGAGGGCGGTCAGCTCGGCGCCCCCACCATCGTCGTGCAGTACACCAAGACCGAGCGCTCGGAGTTCCACGACAAGAACCAGAGCTACACGCCCCTGGTGCACACCGTCGGCAAGGGGCGGGCGGTCGTGCTCCGCGACGGCATGGCCTTCAAGGCCAGGTGGTCGCGGGCGGGCGAGGAGGACGGCACCGTCTTCACCACCGAGGCCGGGGAGCCGATGAACTTCGCCCCGGGCCAGGTCTGGGTCGTGCTCGCCGCGCCCAAGCCCGTCATCCCCTGAGGCGCAAGCCGTACATCCTGTCCAACATGTGCGGCCGGGCGTGACAAGGTGGCGTGTAAGGGGAAGGGCGTGCCACCGCCTACGATGAAGAGGTGGCGGCCGTCCGACGGGCGGCCGTGATCCGCAGCAACCAGCCGTCGTGAGGTAGAGACCGTGTCCAGCAGCACGCCCGAAGTCACCGAGACCGCCGTCACCGGAACCGCCCGGGTGAAGCGCGGTATGGCCGAGATGCTCAAGGGCGGCGTCATCATGGACGTCGTCACCCCCGAGCAGGCCAAGATCGCCGAGGACGCCGGGGCCGTCGCCGTCATGGCCCTGGAGCGCGTCCCGGCCGACATCCGCGCCCAGGGCGGCGTCTCCCGGATGAGCGACCCCGACATGATCGACGGCATCATCGCCGCCGTCTCGATCCCCGTCATGGCCAAGGCCCGCATCGGCCACTTCGCCGAGGCCCAGGTCCTGCAGTCGCTGGGGGTCGACTACATCGACGAGTCCGAGGTGCTCACCCCGGCCGACTACGCCAACCACATCGACAAGTGGCAGTTCACGGTGCCCTTCGTCTGCGGTGCGACCAACCTGGGCGAGGCGCTGCGCCGCATCACCGAGGGCGCGGCCATGATCCGCTCCAAGGGCGAGGCCGGCACCGGCGACGTCTCCAACGCCGTCACCCACATGCGTACGATCCGCGGCGAGCTCCGGCGCCTGGCCGCGCTGCCCGAGGACGAGCTCTACGTCGCGGCCAAGGAGCTGCAGGCGCCGTACGAGCTGGTGGCCGAGGTCGCCAAGACCGGCAAGCTGCCCGTCGTGCTGTTCACCGCGGGCGGCATCGCCACCCCGGCCGACGCCGCGATGATGATGCAGCTCGGCGCCGAGGGCGTGTTCGTCGGCTCGGGCATCTTCAAGTCCGGCAACCCCGCCCAGCGCGCCGCCGCCATCGTCAAGGCCACCACCTTCCACGACGACCCCGACGTCGTCGCCAAGGTCTCCCGCGGTCTGGGCGAGGCCATGGTCGGCATCAACGTCGACGAGATCCCCGTCCCGCACCGCCTGGCCGAGCGCGGCTGGTAACGCAGGGGGAGCGCGTCGAAGGCGGCATCCGCGAAGGATGCCGCCTTCCGCATGTCCGGCGGAGTCCACCCGTCCGTCACGATCCTCCGGGTCCTGCGGCACGGCGTGGCCACGGCGGCCCCCGAGTGGGGGCACAGCGTCCATGTCGAGGTGGGAGGGCTCTTTCACCTCCTGTTCACCTCCTGTTCACCTCCTGCCGGCGCCCGGCCGAGGAGCACCCGGATCCGGTGCCGCACCCGGGCGACTACCAGTACGAGTACCGGCGCGACACCCACACGATCCCCGGCGGCAGCATCCGGTGCGATACCGTCCGGCACATCGGACGGCAGGGACTACGCTTCTAAGCGAACCCGACAAGCCGTGCGAAAGGATGACCGTGCCCACGATCGGTGTGTTCGCCCTCCAGGGGGACGTGCGCGAGCATGTGCGCTCGCTGGAGGAGGCGGGCGCGAAGGCGGTGCCCGTACGGCGGCCCGCCGAGTTGGAGACCGTCGACGGACTGGTCATCCCCGGCGGGGAGTCCACGACCATGTGGAAGCTCGCCGAGACGTTCGACCTGCTCGAGCCGATCCGGACGCGGGTCAAGGGCGGCATGCCGGCCTACGGCTCCTGCGCCGGCATGATCATGCTGGCCGACCGGATCGAGGGCGGCATCGAGGGCCAGCAGACCGTCGGCGGCATCGACATGACGGTCCGCCGCAACGCCTTCGGACGCCAGGTCGACTCCTTCGAGTCCGACATCGACTTCGCCGGCCGCGGCGCGGTGCGCGCGGTGTTCATCCGGGCCCCCTGGGTGGAATCGGTCGGGCCGGAGGTCGAGGTGCTGGCGCTGGCCGAGCCGGGGGATAGGATCGTCGCGGTCCGCCAGGGACCGCTGCTCGCCACGTCGTTCCACCCGGAGCTCACTCCGGACGCGGGCGTGCATTCATACTTCGTTGAGATGGTTAGGGAGCTTTAGCCGATGTCGGGCCACTCCAAATGGGCGACGACCAAGCACAAGAAGGCCGCGCTCGACTCCAAGCGCGGCAAGCTGTTCGCCAAGCTCATCAAGAACATCGAGGTCGCGGCCCGGACCGGTGGCCCTGACCCGGACGGCAACCCGACGCTGTACGACGCCATCACCAAGGCGCGCAAGAGCTCGGTGCCGATCGACAACATCGAGCGCGCCCGCAAGCGCGGCGGCGGCCTGGAGGCCGGCGGCGCCGACTGGCAGACCATCATGTACGAGGGCTACGCCCCCGGCGGCGTCGCGGTGCTGATCGAGTGCCTCACCGACAACCGCAACCGCGCGGCCTCCGAGGTCCGCGTCGCGCTGACCCGCAACGGCGGCTCCCTGGCCGACCCGGGCTCGGTCTCCTACATGTTCAACCGCAAGGGCGTCGTGATCGTGCCCAAGGGCGGGCTGTCGGAGGACGACGTGCTGACGGCCGTCCTCGACGCCGGCGCCGAGGAGGTCAACGACCTGGGCGAGAGCTACGAGGTCGTCTCCGAGGCCGGTGACCTCGTCCCGGTCCGCAAGGCCCTGCAGGAGGCCGGGATCGACTACGACTCGGCCGAGTCCGGCTTCATGCCGACCATGAACATCCAGCTCGACGAGGAGGGCGCCCGCAAGGTGTTCCGCCTGATCGACGCGCTGGAGGACAGCGACGACGTGCAGAACGTCTGGTCGAACGCCGACGTCTCCGACGAGGTCCTGGAGAAGCTCGACGCCTGACCGCCGCCCGCCGCGGGCGCGCCCCGTGCCGGAGGGGGTGCGTCCGCGGCTCCGCGCGGAGGCGTGCACGACCGCTCCGGCGCTTTCCCGGGGCGGGGCGGCACCGTGCGGTCCCGCGCCGTGCCGTTCCGGAGCGCCCGGAATCGCGCTGAGGAGTTTGCGCTCCTCCGCGTGGGTATCTCCGCGGGACTATGGGGAACACGGATCTCGTCTTCACGGTGGCGGGCGCCGGTGCCCTGCTCGCGGCGGTCCTGCCGAGGATGCTCAGGCGGCGGCCCTTCTCGCTGCCGATCGCCTGCCTGCTCGGAGGGATCCTCCTCTACCTGCTCCCGCTGGACCTGCCCCGGCTCGATCCCGTGGCGCACCGGGCCGCGGTCGAGCACGTCACCGAGATCTGCGTGATCCTCTCGCTGATGGGCGCCGGGCTGGCGATCAACCGCCCCTTCGGGTGGAGCCGGTGGGCCTCCACCTGGCGGCTGCTGGCCTGGACGATGCCGCTGACCGTGGCGGCCGTCGCCGTCGCCGCCTGGGGGCTTCTGGGCTGGCCGCCCGCCGCGGCGCTGCTGCTGGGCGCGGTGCTGGCCCCGACCGACCCGGTGCTCGCCTCCGACGTCCAGGTCGGTGAGCCGGTCGACTCCGAGAAGGCCGACGACGAGGTGCGTTTCACCCTCACCTCGGAGGCCGGCCTCAACGACGGGCTGGCCTTCCCGCTCGTCTACGCCGCGATCGCGGTGGCGATCGCCGGCGGGTCCGGCTGGGCCGTGGAGTGGGCCCTGACCGACCTGCTCTACAAGTGCGGCGCGGGCGTGCTGGGCGGCCTGGCCGCCGGCTGGGCGCTGGGCCGCCTGTTCTTCCGCGCGCGGGTGCCGGATCTGAGGCTCGCCGAGCACCGGGACGGCTTCGTCGCGCTGGCGGCGACCTTCCTGGCGTACGGCCTCACGGAACTGGCCCACGGGTACGGGTTCATCGCGGTCTTCGTCGCCGCGTGCACGATCAGGGCGGCCGAGCGCACCCACGGCTACAACGGGGTGCTGCACGGGTTCATCGAGCAGGTCGAGCGACTGCTCACCGCCTGGCTGATCACGTTGCTCGGCGGGTTCGTGGCGGGCGGCGGCCTGTCGGCGCTCACCTGGCGCGGAGCGGCGGTCGGGCTGCTCCTGCTCCTGGTGATCCGCCCGCTGACCGGCTGGCTCGCCGGACTGGGCGGACGGGCGGGCCCGCGGGAGCGCGGCGTGACCGCCTTCTTCGGCATCCGGGGCATCGGCTCGCTCTTCTACCTGGCCTACGCCCTCGGGCAGACCGGTTTCGGTGTGCCCGCCGCGGAGCTCTGGGCGGTGGTGGCGTTCACCGTGCTGGCCTCGGTCGTCCTGCACGGCGTCACGGCGACGCCGGTGATGGCCCGGCTGGACCGCATGCGGGCCCGGGCGGCCGAGAGCACCGCGGGCGAGCCCGCCGCCCAGCACCCCTGAGCCGGCCCCGCCGCCCGCCCCGCCGGCGGGACCGGCCCGGACGTCTCCGGCGGGACGGGCCGGTGCTCCGCCCTCTTCCGGGCGGCCTCCGTGCGCGGGCCGCTCCCACACGGTAGAGTCTGGCACCGAACAGGTGTTCGGCGGGTGGGAGGCGTGCCGGTGCGGGTGCCCGAGCTGCGGGTGATGGGGGTCGATCCGGGGCTGACCCGGTGCGGGCTCGGCGCGGTGGAGGGACGGCCGGGCGCGCCCCTGAGCCTGGTCAAGGTCGGGGTCGTGCGAACCTCGGCCGACGACGAGATCGGAGCCCGGCTGGTGGCGGTGGAGGCCGGGATCGAGCAGTGGCTCGACGAGGTCGGGCCCGACGCGGTCGCCGTCGAGCGGGTCTTCGCCCAGCACAACCTCAGGACCGTGATGGGCACCGCGCAGGCCTCGGCCGTCGCGATCCTGTGCGCCTCGCGACGGGGGATCCCCGTCGCGCTGCACACCCCGTCGGAGGTGAAGGCCGCCATCACCGGCAGCGGCACGGCCGACAAGAAGCAGGTGGGCACCATGGTGACCCGGCTGCTCCGGCTCGACGAGATGCCCAGGCCCGCCGACGCCGCCGACGCCCTCGCCCTCGCCATCTGCCACGTGTGGCGGGGCGGGGCGCAGAACCGGCTGGCCGAGGCGCTGGCCCGGTCCTCGGCGGGCACGGGCACCACCGCGGCGGCCTACTTCCGCGGCCGCGGCCGCGCCGGACGTTCGAGAGGGAGCGCGCAGTGATCGCCTCGGTGCGGGGACGGGTGACCGCGATCATGCCCGACGGGGCGGTGGTCGAGGTCGGCGGGATAGGGGTGCTGGTGCACTGCACGCCGGCCACGCTCGCGACGCTGCGCGCGGGGGAGGAGACGCGGCTGGCCACCTCGCTGGTGGTCCGCGAAGACTCCCTCACCCTGTACGGCTTCGCCGACGACGACGAGCGCCGGATCTTCGAGCTGGTGCAGGGCGCCAGCGGGGTCGGGCCCAAGGTGGCGCTGGCGATGCTGGCCGTGCACACGCCCAACGGTCTCCGGGTGGCCGTGGCGAGCGCCGACGTCAAGGCGCTGACCCGGGTTCCCGGAGTGGGCCCCAAGGGGGCGCAGCGGATCATCGTGGATCTCAAGGACAAGCTCGGCGCCCCCGAGGAGGCCGTCAGCGCCGCCCTCGACGGCCGCGCCGCCGCGCCCGCCTGGCGGGACCAGGTCCACTCCGGCCTGGTCGGCCTCGGCTACTCGGCCAGGGACGCCGACGAGGCCGTCGCCGCGGTGAGCCCGCAGGCCGACGCCGCGCTGGCGGAGGGCAGGGCCCCGCAGGTGGCGGCGCTGCTCAAGGCCGCGCTCCGGATGCTGAGTCTCCGATGACGGGGTCTCCGATGACGGGGTCCCCGCGGCCGCCCGCGGAGCGGACCGGGGGCGGTCCGGCAGGCCGGGGCGAGCAGACGACCCCCGTTCGAGTGAAGGCAGGCTGACGTGAGTTCGGAACGGGACCTGGTCTCGGCGGAGGCCGAGGGCGACGAGCGGCTGATCGAGGCGGCGCTGCGGCCCAGGCGGCTGGAGGAGTTCATCGGCCAGGCGCGGGTGCGCGAGCAGCTCTCGCTGGTGCTGCACAGCGCGCTGCGCCGCAACCGGCCGCCGGACCACGTGCTGATGAGCGGCTCGCCGGGGCTGGGCAAGACGACCCTCTCGATGATCATCGCTACCGAGCTGGGCGTGCCGCTCCGCATCACCTCCGGGCCCGCGCTGGAACGGGCCGGCGACCTCGCGGCGATCCTCTCGACGCTGTCGGAGGGCGAGGTCCTGTTCATCGACGAGATCCACCGCATGGCCCGCCCGGCGGAGGAGATGCTCTACCTCGCGATGGAGGACTTCCGGGTCGACATCGTGGTGGGCAAGGGGCCGGGCGCGACCGCGATCCCGCTGGAGATCGCGCCGTTCACGCTGGTGGGGGCGACCACCAGGGCGGGTCTGCTGCCGGCGCCGCTGCGCGACCGGTTCGGGTTCGTCGCGCACATGGACTTCTACGAGGCCGCCGAGCTGGAGCAGGTGCTGAACCGCTCGGCGCGCCTGCTCGGACTGGAGCTCCCCGGCGACGCGGCGCACGAGATCGCCGGGCGGTCGCGGGGCACTCCCCGGATCGCCAACCGGCTGCTGCGCCGGGTCCGCGACTTCGCCGAGGTCCGCGCCGAAGGAGTGATCACGAAGGAGGTGGCCTCGGCCGCGCTGAACCTCTACGAGGTCGACGCGCAGGGGCTGGACCGGCTGGACCGGGCGGTGCTGGGCGCGCTGCTGCGCAGGTTCGGCGGCGGCCCGGTCGGCCTGTCCACGCTGGCCGTCGCGGTGGGGGAGGAGCCGGAGACCGTCGAGGTGGTGGCGGAGCCGTTCCTGGTGCGGCAGGGTCTGCTGGCCCGCACGCCCCGGGGCCGGGTCGCGACCGCCGCGGCCTGGATCCATCTGGGCATGACCCCGCCGCCGGACGCCTTCGGCGCCGCGGTCGCCGCCGACCTGACGGAGCGGTCCTGATCCTGGCGGTGCAGCCCCGGCGTCGGCTTTTCGTGCGGGAGCCGTACAGGAACGATCACGGATCAATGACAAGGGTCTCGAAACGGGAACTTCTCCCCGTGCTGGTTCGTGCCCTCGTTGCCGCGCTCCGAACAGCTCGCCTAAACTCCGTGGCTTGGCTGGCTGTGTAGGCTGACGTGCTGAGCGGCGTGGCCGTATACGACGTCCGGCGCCAGGCCGGTCATTCTTAAGCGAAGGAGCGGCCCCATGGGCGGCAACTACTCAAGCCTCATCATGATCGCTCTGATGGTCGTGGTCTTCTACTTCCTGCTGATCCGCCCGCAGCGCAAGCGGCAGCAGGAGCAGATCCAGATGCAGAACTCCCTCACGCCCGGGACGCGGGTCATGACCACCACCGGTCTCTTCGCGACCGTGGTGGAGATCGACGCGGACGACGTGATCCTGGAGATCGCCGACGGGATCCAGACCCGCTGGGTCAAGGCCGCCATCGGACGCGTGCTGACCCCGGTCGAGGACACCGAAGAGGACCTCAAGGCCGTCGACCACGACGCGGTGGAGACCCCCGAGCAGCAGGGCGGCGACCAGGACTCCACCACCAAGAAGTCCTGAGCAGGATCACCTCCAATCCCCTATAGCCGAAAGAACTGACGACCAGTGGCCCGACCGACCAGTGGCCAGAGCAGACCGGGGCGCATGCTCCTGGTGCTTCTGGCGCTCATTCTCGCCATGGGCGGGGTGATGTTCCTGAACAAGGCGCTCACCCCCGAGTATGGCCTCGACCTCGCCGGCGGCACGACGGTGACGCTGCAGCCCCTCACCCCGGACGGGAGCGATCCCTCCGAGGAGAGCATCGACCTGGCCGTGAACATCATCCGTGACCGGGTGAACGGCAGCGGCATCTCCGACGCCGAGGTCGTCAAAGCAGGTACGAACATCGTCATCTCCGTCCCCGGCGTCGGGCAGGAGGAAGTCGTCGAGCTGGTCGGCACCACCGCGGAGCTGCGCTTCCGCCAGGTGCTGGCGGTCACGGACGGGTCGGCCGTCTCCACGGGCGAGCTGCCCACCCAGGCGCCGACGCCGTCCGCCTCGCCCACGGCCACTGGGCAGAAGAAGAACACCCGCACGCCGAAGCCGTCCGCGACCGCGACCGCGGCGCCCGACGCGAGCGCCTCGCCCGCCGGGCGCGGCCTGTCCGAGGCGCTGACCAACCCCTCGGCCGACCCCTCGGCCAACCCCACGGCCAAGCCCTCGGCCGCCCCCAGCGCGGCTCCGTCGACCACTCCGGCCGCGAGCACGGCCCCCTCGGCTTCGCCGAGCGGGAGCGCCGCCCCGTCCGAGCAGCCGGTCAGCGACCCGATGGCGGGGGTCGACCCCACCGGCATCGACCCGGCGGTGCTCAAGCAGTTCCAGGAGCTCGACTGCTCCAAGAAGGACAGGGGCCAGGGCGCGCAGGACGACCCCGCCAAGCAGATCGTCGCCTGCTCCGAGGACGGCCTGGCCAAGTACGTCCTCGACAAGGCGGCCGTCCAGGGGTCCGAGATCAGCAGCGCGACCTCCGGAGTCCGCGAGACCGGCGAGTGGGTCGTCAACCTCGACTTCAAGAGCGCGGGCGCGGCCGAGTGGGCCAAGCTCACCGGCCAGGCCTACAACGCCGCGCCGCCCCGCAACCAGCTCGGCGTGGTCCTCGACGGCGTCGTGATCACCTCGCCCGTCTCCAACGGACCCATCCCCGGCGGCAGGACCGAGATCTCCGGCAGCTTCACCCAGGCGACCGCCACCGAGCTGGCCAACCAGCTCAAGTACGGCGCGCTGCCGCTGAAGTTCGAGAAGAGCTCGATCGAGGAGGTCTCCTCCACCCTGGGCGCCGACCAGCTCCGCGGCGGCCTGATCGCCGGTGCGATCGGCCTGGCCCTGGTCGTCGTCTACTCGATGCTCTACTACCGGGGCCTGGGCGTCGTCTCGGTGCTCAGCCTCGCCGTCGCCACGATCCTGACCTACCAGGCGGTGGTGCTGCTCGGCCACTTCGCGGGCTTCCGGCTCTCGCTGCCGCACATCATCGGCCTCATCGTCTCCATCGGCATCACCGCGGACTCGTTCATCGTCTACTTCGAGCGGATCCGCGACGAGATGAAGGAGGGCCGCCGCTCGCTGCGCACGGCCGTCGAGGTCGCCTGGGTGCGGGCCCGGCGCACGATCCTGATCGCGGACGCGGTCATGTTCATCGCCGCGCTGGTGCTGTACTTCCTGGCGGTCGGCGGCGTGGCCGGGTTCGCGTTCGCGATGGGCCTGACCACGCTGATCGACATCGTCGTGGTGTTCATGTTCACCAAGCCGTTCGTCGCGCTGCTGGCCCGCCTCAAGTTCTTCGCCAAGGGGCACCCGCTCTCCGGCCTGGACGCCGAGCGCATGAGCGTCCAGCCGGCCGCCGGCCCCAAGACCGTTTCACAGGAGGCATGATGGCCGGCCTCGTAAGCCGCCTGTACCGGGGCGAGGTCAACGTCGACTTCGTCGGACGTCAGAAGCTCTGGTACGGACTGTCCGCCTTCCTGTTGATCGTCTCCATCGCCGGCCTGATCCTCCACCCCCTGAACCTGGGCGTGGAGTTCAAGGGCGGCTCCGTCTTCTCCTTCAAGGCCCCCTCGGCCGGCATCGAGGAGGTCCGGAGCACCGTCCTCGACGCCGGCGCCCACCAGGTCATCCCGCAGACGACCAACAACGGCTGGCGGGTCACCACCGAGAGCCTCCCGGCCGAGCAGGTGACCGCGGTCCAGAAGGCGGTCGCCAAGGAGTTCGGCCTCCAGCAGGACGACGTCACCCTCCAGGTGATCGGCGCCTCGTGGGGCGGCCAGGTCGCCGACAAGGCCGTCATCGGACTGATCGTCTTCATGCTGGCGATCATCCTCTACCTGACCATGGCCTTCGAGTGGAAGATGGCGCTGGCCGCCATCGTCGCCCTGATCCACGACCTGGTCATCACCGCGGGCGTCTACGCCTGGTCCGGATTCGAGGTCACCCCGGCGACCCTGCTGGGCTTCCTGACGATCCTCGGCTACTCGCTCTACGACGCGGTCGTGGTGTTCGACATGATCAAGGAGGTCACCGCCAAGCTCGGCACGACCTCGAAGGTCACCTACACCCAGGCCGCCAACGACGCGCTGAACCACACGCTGATCCGGTCGCTGAACACCACCCTGGTGGCGATCCTGCCGGTGGCGGCGATCCTGTTCATCGGCACCACGCTGTTCGGCGCGGGAACGCTGAAGGACCTCTCGCTGGCCCTGTTCGTGGGAATGCTCGTCGGCACCTACTCCTCGCTGTGCGTGGCGACCCCGCTGCTGGTGACGCTGAAGGAGCGCGAGCCGCGCTACCAGGCGATCGCCCGCAGGCTCGCCTCCACGGGCGGCGGGTCCGGCGCCAAGGCCGTGCGCCAGCCGGTCGCCGCCGGGGCCTCCAAGGCCGCGACGGCGGACGAGAAGCGCAAGAAGAAGTAGCTCGGCGTGAGAACGCCTCCGCTCCCCGGGCAGGGGAGCGGAGGCGTTTTCCGTAGGCGCACGGCGGCGCCCGCCCCCGCGGGCGGGACCGCGGCGCCGTACCCACCGGTGTTCTCCAGCAGGGATGTGACCATGAGCGACCTGAGCAGGCTGATCCTGGACCGGATCCGCGACGTGCCCGACTACCCGAAGCCGGGGGTGCTGTTCAAGGACATCACCCCGCTGCTCGCCGACCCCGCGGCGTTCTCCGCGGTGACGGACGAGCTCGCCGGGCTCCACGAGGTCGACAAGATCGTCGGTATCGAGGCCCGGGGGTTCATCCTGGCCGCGCCCGCGGCCTACAAGGCCGGCGCGGGCTTCGTTCCGATGCGGAAGAAGGGGAAACTCCCCTCGGAGACACTTGATGAGTCCTACGATCTGGAGTACGGTTCCGCCACCATCGAGGTCCATCGGGACGCCTTCGCCCCAGGCGACCGGGTCCTGATCGTCGACGACGTGCTCGCCACCGGCGGCACGGCGTGCGCGGCGGTGGAGCTGGTCCGCAGGGCGGGCGCCGAGGTCGTCGCCGTCGCCGTGCTCATGGAACTGGCCTTCCTCAAGGGGCGCGACCGGCTCGCCGGAGTCGAGCTGCACCCCCTTGTGATCGTCTGATCCACCCCCGCGCAGGCAAGCACCCGAGCCGGTCTGGATACACTGAGGGATCTGGACTCGAACGTGAGGAGTCTGAGTGCCCCGTGATGTGGTCGTGCCCGACGTGACCGCCGCCGGTGGCGGTCCCGACATGGCCGTCCCGGCAGGCGATGCCGGCTCCGCCATGTCCGGAGCCACCGAGGAGAAACCGGCGGTGCGGCGGAGGCTCGCCCGCTTTGGGGGGCAATGGGGTGGCGCCATGAACCCGGTGCTTGAGCCGCTGTTCCGGACGGTCCGCGCGACCCATCCGAAGGCAGACCTGCGGCTGATCGAGCGCGCCTACGATGTGGCGGCCTACCACCACCGCGACCAGAAGCGCAAGAGCGGCGACCCCTACATCACCCACCCGCTGGCCGTCGCGACGATCCTGGCCGAGCTGGGCACCGACGACGAGACGCTCTGCGCCGCGCTGCTGCACGACACCGTCGAGGACACCGCCTACGGGCTGGACGAGCTGCGCGCGGACTTCGGCGACAACATCGCGCTGCTGGTCGACGGCGTCACCAAGCTCGACAAGGTCAAGTTCGGTGACGCCGCCCAGGCCGAGACCGTGCGCAAGATGGTCGTCGCGATGTCCCGCGACATCCGGGTGCTGGTCATCAAGCTCGCCGACCGGCTGCACAACATGCGCACCATGCGCTACCTGCCCGAGCACAAGCGGCAGCAGAAGTCCCGCGAGACCCTGGAGATCTTCGCGCCGCTCGCCCACCGGCTGGGCATGAACACCATCAAGTGGGAGCTGGAGGACCTCGCGTTCGCCATGCTCTACCCCAAGCGCTACGACGAGATCGCCCGGATGGTGTCCAAGCGCGCTCCCCGCAGGGACCTGTTCCTGCAGGAGGTCATCGAGAACGTCTCGGCCGACCTGCGCGAGGCCAAGATCCGCGCCGAGGTCAAGGGCCGGCCCAAGCACTACTACTCGGTCTACCAGAAGATGATCGCGCGCGACGTCGCCTTCGACGACATCTACGACCTGGTGGGCATCCGGGTGCTGGTCGACACGGTCCGCGACTGCTACGCCGCCCTCGGAACGATCCACGCGCGGTGGAACCCGGTGCCCGGCCGGTTCAAGGACTACATCGCGATGCCCAAGTTCAACATGTACCAGTCGCTGCACACCACGGTGATCGGTCCCGAGGGCAAGCCGGTGGAGCTGCAGATCCGCACCCACGGCATGCACCACCGGGCCGAGTACGGCGTCGCCGCGCACTGGAAGTACAAGGAGGACATGACCACCTCCGGTCCTCCCGGGGCGAAGCTGAAGCCCGCCAGCGACATGGCCTGGCTCCGCCAGCTCCTGGACTGGCAGAAGGAGACCGCCGACCCGGGCGAGTTCCTGGAGTCGCTCCGGTTCGACCTGTCGGTCTCCGAGGTCTACGTCTTCACCCCCCGGGGCCAGGTGATCGCCCTGCCCGAGGGCGCGACCCCCGTCGACTTCGCCTACGCCGTGCACACCGAGGTCGGCCACCGCTGCATCGGCGCCCGGGTCAACGGCCGGCTGGTGCCGCTGGAGTCCAGGCTGGGCAACGGCGACACCGTCGAGATCTTCACCTCCAAGTCGCCGGACGCGGGCCCGTCCCGCGACTGGCTGAAGTTCGTCAAGTCCGGCCGGGCCCGCAACAAGATCCGCCAGTGGTTCTCCAAGGAGCGCCGCGAGACCGCGATCGAGGCGGGCAAGGAGGCCATCGGCCGGGCCATGCGCAAGCAGGGCCTCCCGCTGCAGCGCCTGATGTCCGGAGAGTCCCTCCTGGCGCTCGCCAGGGACCTGCGCTACCCGGACGTCTCCTCGCTCTACGCGGCCGTCGGAGAGGGCCATGTGGCCGCCCAGTCGGTCGTGCAGAAGCTGGTGCAGTCCATCGGGGGCGTGGAGAGCGCCGAGGAGGACATCGCCGAGACCTCGGTCCCGACGAAGCTCCGCGGCCGTCCCCGCGGCGGCGGCGGAGCGGGCGTGGTGGTCGCCGGCGACTCCGACGTCTGGGTACGGCTCTCGCGCTGCTGCACCCCGGTCCCCGGCGACGACATCGTCGGGTTCGTCACCCGCGGGCACGGCGTCTCGGTGCACCGCACCAACTGCCCCAACGTGGAGCAGCTCAGAGCCGAGCCGGACCGGCTGGTGGAGGTCTCCTGGTCGCCCGGCGACGACTCGGTCTTCCTGGTCGCCATCCAGGTGGAGGCGCTGGACCGGCCCCGGCTGCTGTCCGACGTCACGCGGACGCTCTCCGACCAGCACGTGAACATCCTGTCCGCGTCGGTGACGACCTCCCGCGACCGCGTCGCGATCAGCAAGTTCACCTTCGAGATGGGCGATCCCAAGCACCTGGGCCACGTCCTGAAGGCCGTCCGCAACATCCAGGGCGTCTACGACGTCTACCGGGTCAGCGGCGCCGGAGGCTGAGGGCCGCCCGGTGCGGCGGCGGGAGCCGGGCGCACGACGCGGAGGACGCGGGGCCCGGAGGCTCCCGCGTCCTTCGCGCGACGGGTCAGGAGAACTCGGCGAGCGTGCGCTCGGCCTCCTCCAGCCAGGAACGGCGGGCGGTCAGCGCCTCCTCGGCGTCCCGGGCGTCCTTGTCCTTGCCGGCGGCGCGCGCCTTGGACAGGCGGGCCTCCAGCTGCTCGATGGACCTGCGGAGCTGGTCCACCGTGTTCTGCGCGCGGGCGCGGGCCTCGGGGTTGGAGCGCTTCCACTCCGCCTCCTCCGCCCGGCGGACCGCCTCGTCCACCTTGCGCAGCCCGCCCTCCAGCCGGTCGCGCTGCTCGCGGGGGACCGGACCGGCCTCCTCCCAGCGCTCCAGGATGCCGCGCAGAGCGGCCCTGGCGGTGCGGGCGTCGGAGACCGGCAGGATCTTCTCCGCCTCGGCCAGGAGCTGCTCCTTGACCTCGGCGTTGGCCGCGAGCGAGGCGTCCCGCTCGGCGAAGACCGCGGAGCGGGCCTGGAAGAACTGGTCCTGAGCGCCCTTGAACCGGCCCCAGAGCTCGTCCTCGACGTCGCGGGAGGCGCGGCCGGCCGTCTTCCACTGCCGCATCAGCTCGCGGTAGGCCGAGGCGGTGGCGCCCCAGTCGGTGGAGGAGGCCAGGGCCTCGGCCTCGGCCACGATGCGCTCCTTGGTGGAGCGCACGCCCTCACGCTGCTCGTCCAGGCCCGCGAAGTAGGCCTTGCGCCGCTTGGCGAAGGCCGTGCGGGCGGCCGACAGGCGCTTCCACAGCGCCGCCTCGGTGACCCGGTCGATCCGCTCGGCGGCCTTCCACTCCTCCACCAGCTGGCGCAGGCGCTCCCCGCCGGTCTTCCAGTGGGTGGTGTCCTCGGCGATGCGCTCGGCCTCGGCGACGATCCGCTCCTTGACGCCCTTGGCCTCGGCGCGGGCCACGTCGCGGGCGGCCTTGACCTCCTCGCGGCGCTGGGCGACCAGCTCCGTGAGCGCGCTCAGCCGGGCCAGCAGCGTGTCGAGGTCGCCGACCGCGTGCGCGTCGGTGATCGCCTCACGGAGCTTGACGATGGTCGCCTCGGCCTGGGCGGGCGGCAGGTCGGTGCCGCGCACCCGCTGCTCCAGGAGTGTGACCTGCCCGGCCAGCTCGTCGAACTTGCGGCGGAAGTAGGCGAGCGCCTCCTCCGGCTCGCCTGCCTGCCAGGACCCGACGGCCCGCTCTCCCTCAGCCGTACGCACGTAGACGGTGCCGTCGTCGTCTACCCGGCCCCACGGGTCGGTGCTCACCGTGTCCTCCCGCACTTTCCTCAGCCTTTCCGGGACCGTCCGGTCCCGGGTCCGTATGCCTGGTTGTATTACGTCAGCTCGTGGCGGACATTGTCACGTCTTTGATCTCGACGGCCTTCTTCGGGGCCCCGGTTCCGTCGGGTCCCGGAGTGATGACGCCGGCCTTGTTCACCTCGTCGACGATCTCCAGGCCCTTGGTAACCGTACCGAACGGGGTGTAGTTCGGGGGCAGCCCGGCGTCGCCGTACACGATGAAGAACTGGCTGCCGTTGGTGTCGGGGCCGCTGTTGGCCATGGCCACCACGCCGCGGGTGTACTTCGCGCCGCTCAGGTTCTCGTTGACGAACCGGTAGCCGGGGCCGCCCTGGCCGTCGGTGTCGGCCTTGCCGTCGGCCTTGGCCAGCGGGTCGCCGCACTGCAGGACCGGGAACTGGTCGGAGCCCAGGCGGTGGCACTTGGAGCCGTCGAAGTAGTCCTTCGAGGCGAGGAACGCGAAGGACCCGACGGTGCAGGGGGTCTTCTCGGCGCTCACCTCGATGACGATGTCGCCCCGGTTGGTCTTCAGCGTCATCGTCTTGGGTGTGGTGTCGACCTTCGCCGGGGGCATGCCGACATCCTTGACCTGGCCGCTCTCGGCGGCGGGCACGTAGCCGCAGGTGCCGGCGGCGGCGTCGAAGGCCGCGGGCTCGGCCGTGCTCGCGCTCGCCGAAGGGGTCGCCGCCGTGTCCGTGGCGGTGGAGTCTCCCGACCCGCCGAGCAGGAACGTTGCGGCGATGACGCCGCCCACGACCACCACGGTGCCCACGCTGCTGCCGATGATCGCGGTCCGCTTGGCCTGGGCCTCGCGCTCCGCGCGCCGCTGCATCTGCCGCTCGTAGTGCTCGCGCGCCAGCTGCTTCTGGCGGTCCTTGCCGCTCACCGCTTCGCCCTCCCGAGTGCCGGAGTATCACATATTGAGGTGGGCGAATCGTATCGGTCACAGGGCGATGGTTCGCAGCCCGCCGACCCGCACCGGTACCCTTCGGTTACATTCCCATCCGCATTCTTGACGAGATCAGCTGAGGCAGATGCTCATCGCCGGCTTCCCCGCAGGGTCGTTCCAGACCAACTGCTACGTCGTCGCTCCCGCCGCGGGCGAGGAGTGCGTCATCGTCGATCCGGGGCAGAACGCCGTCGGCGACCTCGATGACGTGCTGAGAGAGCATCGGCTCAAGCCGGTCGCCGTGCTGGTCACCCACGGTCACGTCGATCACATGTGGTCGGTCGCCCCGGTCTGCGGCGCGCGCGGCGTCCCCGCCTGGATCCACCCCGAGGACCGGGACCTGCTGTCCGATCCGGGCAAGGGGCTCGCGCTGGCGACCCGGCAGCAGCTGTTCGGCGGGCTGACCTTCACCGAGCCGGACGACGTGCGCGAGCTCGCCGACGGCGAGGTGCTGACGCTGGCGGGAATGGAGCTCACGGTCGACCACACTCCGGGCCATACCAGGGGGTCGGTGACGTTCAGGCTGCCCCGGACGGAGGAGATTCCGGACGTGATGTTCTCGGGCGACCTGCTGTTCGCCGGCTCCATCGGCCGCACAGATCTCCCGGGCGGCGACTACCCGACGATCCTGCGCAGCTTGGCGGCCAAGTGCCTGCCGCTGCCGGACGACACGGCGGTCCTGCCCGGCCACGGACCACAGACCACGATCGGCCGGGAGCGCGCCACCAACCCGTACCTCGCGGAGGCCGCCCCCTACGCCGGTCCCACCAGGGGACTTTGAGACACATGAGCTTCCAGGCGCCCAAGGGCACCTTCGACTGGATCCCACCGCGCTCCGAGCGGGCCCTCGCCGTGCGCGAGGCGCTGGCGGCCCCCGCCCGCCGCGCGGGGTACGGCTACATCGAGACGCCGACCTTCGAGGACACCGCGCTGTTCGTGCGCGGCGTCGGAGAGTCGACCGACGTCGTCTCCAAGGAGATGTACACCTTCACCGACAAGGGCGGACGCTCCATCACGCTCCGCCCCGAGGGCACCGCTTCGGTCGTGCGAGCCGTCCTCCAGCACGGCCTGCACAACGGCCAGCTCCCCGTCAAACTCTGGTACTCCGGGAGCCAGTTCCGTTACGAGCGCGCCCAGAAGGGCCGCTACCGCCACTTCTGGCAGGTCGGCGCCGAGGCCCTCGGCGCGGAGGACCCGGCGCTGGACGCCGAGCTGATCCTGCTGGCCGCCGACGGCTACGCCGCGCTCGGGCTCACCGGAGTCCGGCTGCTGCTCAACACGCTGGGCTGCAAGGAGTGCCGCCCCGGCTACCGGGCGGCGCTGCAGGAGTTCCTGCGCGCCCTCGACCTCGACGAGCCCACCCGGGCGCGGATCGAGATCAACCCGCTGCGGGTGCTGGACGACAAGCGGCCCGAGGTGCAGGTCCAGCTCGCCGGCGCGCCGCTGGTCGTCGACCACCTGTGCGGGGCCTGCAAGGCCTACCACGAGGAGGTCCGCACGCTGCTGACCGCCTCCGGCGCCGCCTTCACCGACGACCCCCGCCTGGTCCGCGGTCTCGACTACTACACGCGCACCACGTTCGAGTTCGTCCACGACGGCCTGGGCTCGCAGTCCGCGGTCGGCGGCGGCGGCCGCTACGACGGGCTGAGCGAGATGATCGGCGGCCCGGCGCTGCCGAGCGTCGGCTGGGCGCTCGGCGTCGACCGGACGGTCCTGGCCATGGAGGCCGAGGGGCTGTTCGAGGAGGACGCGGGCGGGGAACGTGTCCAGGTGTACGGTGTGCCGCTGGGAGAAGAGGCACGCCGCCGCATGTTCCTGCTCGTCACCGAGCTGCGCCGGGCGGGGATCGCCGCCGACATGTCCTTCGGCGGCAAGGGCGTCAAGGGCGCGATGAAGGGCGCCGACCGCTCCGGGGCCCGCTACGCGCTGATCCTGGGCGAGCGTGACCTGGCGGCGCGGGCCGTACAGCTGAAGGACCTGACCACCGCAGAGCAGACCGAGGTGCCGCTGGCCGAGGTCGCCGACATTCTGAAGGGGAAGTTTTCGTGATCCGCACGCACACCGCCGGTTCGCTCCGCAAGGAGCACGCGGGTGAGCAGGTAACGCTGGCCGGATGGGTGGCGCGCCGCCGCGACCACGGTGGCGTGGTCTTCATCGACCTGCGCGACGCCTCCGGCTCCGCGCAGGTGGTCTTCCGCGAGGAGGACGACGCGCACGGCCTGCGCGCCGAGTACTGCGTCAAGGTCGTCGGGGAGGTGCGGGTCCGCCCGGAGGGCAACGAGAACCCCGATCTGCCCACCGGTGAGATCGAGGTCGTCGCCTCCGAGGTCGAGGTGCTCAGCGAGTCGGCCCCGCTGCCGTTCCCGATCGAGGGCAACGCCGGTGTCTCGGAGGAGGCCCGGCTGAAGTACCGCTACCTCGACATCCGCCGCCAGCAGGTCGCCCAGGCCGTGCGGATCCGCTCCCAGGCCACCTACCTGGCCCACGAGGTGATGAAGGAGCACGGGTTCGTCTACGTCGAGACCCCGACGCTCACCCGCTCCACCCCCGAGGGCGCCCGCGACTTCCTGGTCCCGGTCCGCCTCCAGCCCGGCAGCTGGTACGCCCTGCCCCAGTCGCCGCAGCTGTTCAAGCAACTGCTGCAGGTCGCCGGCCTGGAGCGCTACTACCAGCTCGCCAAGTGCTACCGCGACGAGGACCTGCGCGCCGACCGGCAGCCGGAGTTCACCCAGATCGACGTGGAGATGTCCTTCGTCGACCAGGACGACGTCATCGCCCTCGGCGAGGCGCTGGTCGGCCGCATCTGGAAGGAGACGATCGGCTACGACCTGCCGACGCCGCTGCCCCGGATGACCTACGCCGACGCCATGTCCCGCTACGGCTCCGACAAGCCGGACCTGCGCTTCGGCTGCGAGCTGGTCGAGATGACCGGGTTCTTCGCCGAGACCACCTTCCGCGTCTTCCAGGCGCCCTACGTCGGCGCCGTGGTCATGCCCGGGGGCGCCTCCCAGACCCGCAAGGAGCTGGACGGCTGGCAGGAGTGGGCGAAGTCGCGCGGCGCCCGCGGCCTGGCCTACGTGCTGGTCGGCGAGGACGGCACGCTCGGCGGCCCGGTCGCCAAGAACCTCTCCGAGACCGAGACCGCCGGCCTGGCCGCCAAGGCGGGCGCGAACCCGGGTGACGCGATCTTCTTCGCGGCCGGCGCGGTCCACGCCTCCCGCGACCTGCTCGGCGCGGCACGCCTGGAGATCGGCCGCCGCTGCGGCCTCATCGACGAGTCGGCGTGGAACTTCCTCTGGGTCGTCGACGCCCCCATGTTCGAGCCGGTGCTCGACGACGTCGGCCGGCAGACCGGCTGGACCGCGGTGCACCACCCGTTCACCGGCCCCAAGCCCGAGTGGGCCGACACCTTCCAGGACAAGCCGGGCGAGGCCCTGGCCTACGCCTACGACATGGTCTGCAACGGCATGGAGATCGGCGGCGGCTCGATCCGGATCCACCGCGCCGAGATGCAGCAGCGCGTCTTCGAGGTGCTCGGCATCTCCAAGGAGGAGGCCGAGAGCAAGTTCGGCTTCCTGCTGGAGGCGTTCAAGTACGGCCCGCCGCCGCACGGCGGCATCGCCTACGGCTGGGACCGCATCTGCATGCTGCTGGCGGGCGGCGACTCGATCCGCGACGTCATCGCCTTCCCGAAGACGGCCTCCGGCTTCGACCCGCTGACCGGCGCGCCCACCCCGATCACGGGCGAGCAGCGCAAGGAGGCGGGCGTGGACGCCCAGCCGAAGGAGACGGGGCCGAAGGAGACCGGCGCGGCCAGGCCCGCGGCATCCTGATCCCCCCTTTCCTCCGGCCCGTACGGCGGGCGCCCGGCGAGGCGCCCGCCGTACGGCTTCTCAGAAGCGGACCGGCAGCGCCTGCAGACCGCGGACGATCGAGGCGCTCCCGCGCCATTCGAGCTGCTCCGGAGCGCAGTCGAGCGCGATGTCCGGCAACCGGCGCAGCAGCGTCCCGAAGGCGATCCGGGCCTCCAGCCGGGCCAGCGGGGCGCCCAGGCAGAAGTGGACGCCGTGGCCGAAGGCCAGGTGGTGGCCGCCGTCCCGGGTGACGTCCAGGGCGTCGGGGTCGTCGAACGCTCCGGGGTCGCGCCCGGCCGCGCCGAGCGAGACCTGGACCATGCTGCCCTCGGGGATGCGGACGCCCGCGATCCGGAGGTCCTCGGTGGCGAAGCGGAGGGTGGCCCGCTCCACCGGCCCGTCGTAGCGCAGGAACTCCTCGACCGCCCCCGGGATCAGCTCGGGCTCCTCCTGCAGGAGGCGGAGCTGGCCGGGGTGGGTCAGCAGGGCCAGCATGCCGTTGCCGATGAGGTTGACCGTGGTCTCGTGCCCGGCGATGAGCAGCAGCGTGAGCATGGCGATCAGCTCCGGCTCGCTCAGCAGCTCGTCCTCGTCGCTGGCGGTGACCAGCGCGCTGACCATGTCGTCCCTGGGCTCGGCCCGGCGCTCGGCGATGAGCCCGGAGAAGTAGGCGCGGATGGCGGTGTTCACCGCGTCGCGCCGCTTGACGGACTCCTCGTCGAGTGAGGGGGTGACGAGGGTGGCCGACCAGACGCGGAAGTCGTCGCGGTCCCCGGCGGGTACGCCCAGCAGCTCGCAGATCACGGTGATCGGCAGCGGGAAGGCGAAGTCGTCGAGGAGGTCGGCCCGCCCCCGGGCGGCCATCGTGTCGATCAGCCGGTCGGTGATCTCCTGGATCCGGGGGCGCAGGCTCTCGACCCGGCGTGCGGTGAAGGCCCTGGAGACCAGGCGGCGCAGCCGGGTGTGGTCCGGCGGGTCGGTGGAGAGCAGGTTCTCGGCGAGCGCGGGATTGCCGCCGGCCAGTTCCCGGAAGAGGTCGGGCCCGTTGCGCAGGTTCTTGGCCAGCCGGGGGTCGCTCAGCGCCGCGCGGCCGTGCTCGTGGTCGATGACCAGGAACGACGACACCCCCGGCGGGAAGTCGATCGGGTGGACCGGGCCTTTCTCGCGCAGCCTGCCGTACTCGGCGTACGGGTCGCGGGTGAACTCCGGGCTGAAGAGGAATTCGAGTGGAAGCCGCTCCGGGTTCCCCGTGTTCCCGGTGCCCTCCGGGTTCGCTGCGGTGCGTTCGGACATGGATGCCCTCCGGTGAGATGATCACGTGTCCTTCCGCCCCCAGCATGTCCGATCTTGCCCCGCCGCGTAAGGCGGGGAACGGCGAACGCCCCGGCGGAGCACCGCCGGGGCGTTCGCACGGGACCGCGTCAGGAGACGGTGACGTCCTTGATGAGGACCGGGATCTTGGGGGCGTTGGAGCCGCCGTCGCCGGTGATGTCGTCGGGGTTGGTGATCCACCCGCCGGCGAAGACCTTCTCGAGGATCTCCATGCCCTTGGAGACGGTGCCGAAGGGCGTGTAGGCCGGCTGCAGCTGGGCGGTCTCGTCCGAGAGCGAGATCCAGAACTGGCTGCCGTTCTGGTTGCTGGCGTCGCCCGCCTGCGCCAGCGCCACCGTGCCCTTGGTGTACGGCATGCCGCCCAGGTTCTCGTCGTTGAAGACGTAGCCCGAGCTGCCCTGGCCGTCGGTGGGGTTCTTGCCGTCGGCCTTGGCCTGCGGGTCGCCGCACTGCAGCAGGCCCAGCCCCGAGTTCTCCGGGGTGGCCAGGCGGTGGCACTTGGTGTTGTCGTAGAAGTTCTTCTTGGCCAGGAAGGCCAGGGAGTTGACAGTGCAGGGGGCCGCCTGGGTCGCCAGGTCGATCACGATGTCGCCGTGGTTGGTGGTGATCGTCATGGTCTTCGGCTTCAGGTTCGGCTTCTTCGGCGGGTAGCCCACCTTCTTGGCCGGGCTGCCGCTGGTGTCGGCGCGGTAGTCGCAGGTGACGGAGGCCGGGTCGGCCACCCCGGCGCTGACGCTCGGCTGGGGGGTGGCGCTCTGCGAGGGCGCCGGCGACGCGACCGCGGTGTTCGTGCTGTCGCCGCCTCCGCCGAGCAGGACCGTGGCGGCGACCACGCCGCCGGCCACCACGGCCACCGCGGCACCGGCTCCGATGAAGGTGTTCCGCTTCGCCTTCCTGGCCTGCTCGGCACGCTGGGCCTGCCGCTCCTTGTGCTCCCGCGCCAGCTGGCTCTGGCGGTCTTCGCCGCTCACCGCTATGTCCTCCAGGATTGCCGTTCCATGACTATCAACTCGGCGAAAGCGTACCGGCCCTGCGGTGTGCTGGATGTAAGTGACGAAATCCCTCGTATGAGGTTACGGGGGAGATACCCCGTCTCTTTACGCGTTTCAGAGAGGCCGCGTGATGAGATGCCCCCTGGCGATGACGAGCCGCGTACCACCGGAGCCGCACCATGTTCGAAGAGATCCTGGGCCTTCCCGCCCACCCCCTGATCATCCACGCCGCCGTGGTCCTGACACCGCTGCTGGCGGTGCTGGCGGCGGTCTACGCGCTGGCTCCGCGCACGCGCGCCGCCCTGCGGTGGGCCGTCCTCGGCCTCGCGGTGGTCACCCCCGTCGCCACCCTGGCGGCCAGGCAGAGCGGCGTCGCGCTCATGGAGGGCCGCTTCTCCTCCGCCTCGGGGACGCTCGGCGAGCGCATCGCCGAGCACGCGGCGTTCGGCACGCCGCTGACGCTGTCGGTGGCCGGCCTGGGCCTGGCCTCGCTGGCGACCGTCCACGTCTCCCGCTCCGAACGCCCCGGCCGGCCGGTGGAGCTGGCCGTGACGGCCCTCACGGTCCTCCTGGCCGCCGTGGCGGTCTACTACGTGGTCCGGGCCGGGCACAGCGGCGCCACGGCCGTCTGGGGCGGCTGAGGACGCCCCGCGGGCACGGTCCCGCCCGGCCCGCGGGGCGGGACCCCGCCTCCGCCCGCGGGGAGGACCGGCCCTCCGCCGGTGGCTGTACTGTCGGGGCTGTGGAGAGCCTGTTCGACTCGGCGGCCGAGGAGGCGCACCGCGGCCAGGAGCCCCTCGCGGTGCGGATGCGCCCGCGCGGCCTGGACGAGGTGATCGGCCAGCGCCATCTGCTGGGCCCGGGAACGCCGCTGCGCCGCCTCGTCGAGGCCGAGGCGCCGATGTCGCTGTTCCTGTGGGGACCGCCGGGGACCGGCAAGACCACCCTGGCCTACGTCGTGGCGGGCGTCACCAAGCGCCGCTTCGTGGAGGTCTCCGCGGTCTCGGCGGGCGTCAAGGAGGTGCGCGCGGCCATCGAGCAGGCCCGTCGCGAACTGGGCATGTCCGGCCGGCAGACCGTGCTGTTCGTGGACGAGGTGCACCGCTTCAACAAGGCCCAGCAGGACGCCCTGCTGCCCGCGGTGGAGAACCGCTGGGTCACCTTCATCGGCGCGACCACGGAGAACCCGTTCTTCTCCGTCATCTCGCCGCTGCTCTCGCGCTCCCTGCTGCTGACCCTGGAGCCCCTGTCCGACGACGACGTCCGGGCGGTGCTGGAGCGCGCCGCCGCCGACCCGCGCGGCCTGGACGGCTCGGTACGGCTGGCGCCGGAGGCGGTCGGCCACCTCGTCCGGCTGGCCGGCGGGGACGCCCGCCGCTCGCTCACCTACCTGGAGGCCGCCGCGCTGATCGCCGACGGCGAGATCACCGTCGAGGTGGTGGAGCGGGCGGTGGACAAGGCGGCCGTGCGCTACGACCGCCAGGGCGACCAGCACTACGACGTGATCAGCGGCTTCATCAAGAGCATGCGCGGCTCCGACGCCGACGCTGCGCTGCACTACCTGGCCCGGATGATCGAGGCGGGCGAGGACCCGCGGTTCATCGCCCGCCGGATCATGATCTTCGCCTCCGAGGACGTCGGCATGGCCGACCCGACCTGCCTGCAGGTCGCGGTGGCCGCCGCCCAGGCGGTGGAGATGATCGGACTGCCCGAGGGGCGGCTCAACCTCGCCCAGGCGGTCATCCACTGCGCGCTGGCCCCCAAGTCCAACGCGGTGATCACCGCCATCGGCGAGGCCGCGGAGGACGTGCGGCGCGGCGACATCGGCCAGGTCCCCGGCCACCTGCGCGACGCCCACTACGCGGGGGCGAAGAAGCTCGGCCACGGCCGGGGCTACAAGTACCCCCACGACTTCGAGCACGGCCTGGTGCGCCAGGACTACATCCCCGAGGCGCTCCGCGACCGCCGCTACTACCGGCCCACCCGGCACGGCGCCGAGGCGGGCTACGCCGACCGGTGGTCCAGGATCCGGAGGTTCCTCCGCGGCGTGCCCGGGGAAGAGGGCGGGACGCGATAGGGTCTTGCCATTCCGGGTGACGTAGGGAGATCGGCGCATGCTTACCGCGGGAGAGGTCGCCGGGCTGATCGCGGCCGTGGCCTGTGTGGTCCTGGTCTGCTTTCTGGTCGTGGTCCTGCTCAAGCTGGCCAGGCTGCTCGCCGAGGCCACCAGGGCGGTCTCCGAGCTGAACGGCCGGGTGGTGCCGCTGCTGGAGGAGGTCGCGCTCACCGTCGGCGAGGCCAACCGGCAGCTCGTCGAGGTCGAGGCCGTCATCCGCGACGTCAAGCAGGTCAGCGGGCACGTGGCCAAGGTCAGCGACGCCACCCAGACGCTGGTCACCGGCCCGATCATCAAGGTCGCGGCGCTCGGCCACGGCATCCGGCAGGCCATGAGCGCCCGCGGGCGCGGCCGGTCGCCCCGCGCGCTGGAGAGGCGTCGGCGGTGATCCGGCGGCTGTTCTACATGGCCCTGGGCGCGTTCGGCGCCGTGTGGGCCATGCGCAGGCTCCAGGCCCTGCGCCCCGACCATGTGGCCCGGCGCGCCGTGCGGGGCGCCTCCGGCGTGCTGGAGCAGGCCCGGATCTTCGCCGAGGACGCGCTGGACGGCGCGGCCCGGCGGGAAACCGAGTTGCGGGCCCGGCTCGGGCTCGGCACCGTGGAAGAGACCACCGCGGAAAACACCTATCACTACGACGTAAAGGATGGCCGCTGACATGGAGTCGGCAGAGATCGCCCGCCGCTTCCTGCGCTTCTTCGAGGAGCGTGGGCACACCGTCGTGCCCTCGGCCAGCCTGATCGCCGA
The DNA here is from genome assembly GCF_014203605.1 of Thiemannella venezuelensis. Taxonomy (GTDB): domain Bacteria; phylum Actinomycetota; class Actinomycetes; order Streptosporangiales; family Streptosporangiaceae; genus Planomonospora_A; species Planomonospora_A venezuelensis. The sequence goes on from NZ_JACHJJ010000024.1 coordinate 112,962, forward strand.
GGACCCGACACTGCTTCTGGTCCCCGCGGGCATGGTCCCCTTCAAGCCCTACTTCCTGGGCCAGCGCACGCCTCCCTACCAGCGGGCCGCCAGCGTCCAGAAGTGCGTGCGGACCCCCGACATCGACGAGGTCGGCAAGACCACCCGGCACGCCACGTTCTTCCAGATGCTCGGCAACTTCTCCTTCGGCGACTACTTCAAGGAGCAGGCGATCCCGTTCGCCTGGGAGCTGCTGACCAGGTCCGAGGCCGACGGCGGCTTCGGCTTCCCGGAGGAGCGGCTCTGGGTCACCGTCTACCACGACGACGACGAGGCCGCCGAGATCTGGCACACCAAGGCCGGCGTGCCGGCGGAGCGCATCCAGCGCCGCGGCCTGGCCGACAACTACTGGCACATGGGCGTGCCGGGGCCGGGCGGGCCGTGCACCGAGATCTACTACGACCGCGGCCCCGAGTACGGCCGCGAGGGCGGGCCCGTCGCCGACGAGAACCGCTATCTCGAGGTCTGGAACAACGTCTTCATGCAGTTCCAGCTCGGCACGGTCCGCAGCAAGGTCGACTTCGACGTCACCGGCGAGCTGCCCGCCAAGAGCGTGGACACCGGCATGGGCCTGGAGCGCATGGCCGCGATCCTGCAGGGCGTCGACAACATCTACGAGATCGACACCACCTACAAGATCCTCGACCGGGCCGCCGAGCTCACCCGGACCCGGTACGGCCGCGACGCCCGCTCCGACGTCAGCCTGCGCGTGGTCGCCGACCACGTCCGCAGCGGCACCATGCTGGTCGCCGACGGCGTGCTGCCCGGCAACGAGGGCCGCGGCTACGTGCTCCGCCGCATCCTGCGCCGCTCGATCCGCAACCTGCGCCTGCTCGGCTCCGGCGAGGAGCGCTACATGCACGAGCTGACCGAGGTCGCGATCAACGTGATGGGCGAGCTCTACCCCGAGCTCAAGGCCGACGCCCCGCAGATCCACGGCGTCATCGACGCCGAGGAGCGCCTGTTCCTGGGCACCCTGCGCACCGGAACCGCGATCTTCGACGTGGCGGTGGAGGAGACCAAGCGCAAGGGCCAGAGCGTGCTGCCCGCCGGGCAGGCCTTCCAGCTCCACGACACCTACGGCTTCCCGATCGACCTGACCCTGGAGATGGCCTCCGAGCAGGGCCTGCAGGTCGACGAGGAGGGCTTCCGCCGGCTGATGAAGGAGCAGCGCGACCGCGCCAAGGCCGACGCCGCCGCCAAGAAGACCGGCAACGCCGACATCTCGGTCTTCGGGCAGATCCTGGAGAAGGCCGGCAAGGTCGAGTTCCTCGGTTACGACCAGGTGACCGCCGAGTCCGAGGTGATCGGCCTGCTCGTCGACGGGGCCACGGTCCCCGCCGCGGGCGCCGGCAGCACGGTCGAGGTCGTGCTGGGCCGTACGCCCTTCTACGCCGAGGGCGGCGGCCAGCTCGCCGACCAGGGCCTCATCCGCACCGCCGGGGCCGAGGTCGAGATCACGGACGTGCAGTCCCCGGTGGCGGGCGTCGTCGTGCACCGCGGCAAGGTCCGCACCGGCGAGGTCCGGGTGGGCGACTCCGCCGAGGCCCTGATCGACGTCGAGCGCCGCCGCGCCATCTCCCGCAGCCACACCGCCACCCACCTGGTGCACCGCGGATTCCGCAACGCGCTGGGGGAGACGGCGGCCCAGGCCGGCTCGGAGAACTCGCCCGGCCGCTTCCGCTTCGACTTCACCGCCGCAGGGGCCGTCCCGCCCAGCGTGCTGCGCGACGTCGAGGACGAGGTCAACGCCGTCCTCATCAACGACCTGCAGGTCAACGCCTTCCACACCTCCCAGGCCGAGGCCCGGGCGATGGGCGCGCTGGCCCTGTTCGGCGAGAAGTACGGCGACGTCGTGCGAATCGTCGAGGTCGGCGACTACTCCCGCGAGCTCTGCGGCGGCACCCACGTCTCCAACTCCGGCCAGCTCGGCCTGGTCAAGGTGCTGGGCGAGTCCTCGATCGGCGCCGGTGTGCGCCGGGTGGAGGCCCTGGTCGGCCTGGACGCCTTCCGCTTCCTGGCCCGCGAGAGCGTGCTCGTCGCCCAGCTCTCCGAGCAGCTCAAGGCGCGCCGCGAGGAGCTGCCCGAGCGCGTCGAGGGCATCGTCACCCGGCTGCGCACCGCGGAGAAGGAGCTGGAGCGGCTCCGCTCGGCCCAGGTGCTCGCCGTCGCCGGCGAGCTGGCCGGCAGGGCCCGCGACACCGGCGGGGTCTCCGTCGTGACGCACCGCGCCCCCGACGGCACCTCCGCCGACGACCTGCGCAAGCTCGCCCTGGACGTGCGCGGCAGGTTCCCGTCCGACCGCGCCGCGGTCGTGGTCGTCGCCGGAGTCCAGTCGGACCGGCCGGTCGTCGTCGCGACGGTCAACGACGCCGGGCGCGAGCGCGGCCTGAAGGCGGGCCGCCTGGTCGGCGTCGCCGCCAAGGCCCTCGGCGGCGGCGGCGGCGGCAAGGACGACGTGGCGCAGGGTGGCGGGACCCGTCCCGAGGCGATCGGCGACGCCCTCGGCGCCGTCGAGCAGGCGATCGCGCAGACCCTGGCCTGACCCGCGGTCCGGCGGAGGGCGGCGCCGTGGGCCGGACCGGTTCACGGGCCGGGCCGATGCGGTGAGAGCCGGGCGGTGAGAGCCCGGACGGCGGGAGCCGAGATGGTGGGAGCGGAATCAGGGACCCCGGCCTGAGGGCCGGGGTCCTCATGCTGGAAGGCGATCGATGAGGAACGGCACACGCCTCGGCGTCGACGTCGGCTCGGTCCGCGTGGGCGTGGCCCGCAGCGACCCCTCGGGGCTGCTGGCCACACCGGTGGAGACCGTACGGCGCGGCAGGGGCGACCTGGACCGGCTGGCCGGGCTCGCGGCCGAGTACGAGGCCGTCGAGGTCGTGGTCGGCCTGCCGACCTCGCTGTCGGGCCGGGAGGGGCAGGCGGCGGGGCTCGCCCGCGAGTTCGCGGTACGGCTCGCCGCCCGGCTGGATCCGGTTCCGGTGCGGCTGTTCGACGAGAGGCTGACCACGGTCACCGCCCAGCAGGGCCTGCGGGCCAGCGGGGTGAAGGCGAAGAACCAGCGCGACGTGGTGGACCAGGCCGCCGCCGTGGTGCTGCTCCAGGCGGCCCTGGACGCCGAGCGCGCCACCGGCAGGCCCCCCGGGCGGCCGGTCGAGCCGCCGCGGAGCCGTTCGGGAGGGGAGGCCGGTTGACCGGCGTCGAGCCATACGGAACCGGTCGACCTGGTTTGCGCCGACGGTCGTGGAGCATAGAATCACGAAATTCGCTGACAAAGAGAGTGAGTTCGTGAGATACCGGGAAAAGCCGAGCAGATCCGCCCGGGTGCGGTGATGTTCGACGGAACGCCCCTCACCCCGTCGCGTGCGGCGGCAGGCGCCCGGGAGCCGAGGGACGGCGCCCCGGGCAGTGGCACGTTTGGCTCGGCGAACCTTCATGGTTCGGCAGGTTCGCTTGACGCCGGGTTGCCCGTACCGGGAGATTGGCCAGCGACTCTATGAACGATCTCGATCTGGACTTCCTGGTCGGCGCTGACAACGACGATGGTCGGTCGAAGCGCCGGTCCCGCGCGTCCGCAGGACGCGACTCCGGTGGCAGGCGTGGCCGCCGCCGCAAGCGCCGCCGCAACAAGGGCGGCTTCCTGGCCCCGATGCTCGCGCTGATCGTCCTGCTGGGCGGCATCGGCGGGGGCGGCTACTACGGCTACACCTGGCTGCGTGACGCCATGGTCGTCGAGGACTACACCGGCCAGGGCACCGGTGAGGTCGCGGTGGAGATCAAGCAGGGGGAGACCGCCTCCGACGTCGCGCAGACCCTGGTGGAGCAGGACGTGGTGAAGAGCACCGACGCGTTCGTCGAGGCGATCGCCGCCGCGGGCAAGAGCTCCTCCCTCCAGCCGGGCGTCTACACCCTGCGCAAGCAGATGTCGGCCGCCGCCGCAGTCGAGCTGCTCGACCCGAGCAAGCAGCTGCTGGAGCGGGTCACCCTCAAGGAGGGCCTGCGCCTGTCCGACACGTTCAAGGTGCTGGCCAAGGCCACCGGCAAGCCGGAGAAGGAGTTCCAGCAGGCGGCGAAGGACGCCGCCGCCCTGGGGCTGCCCGCCTACGCCAAGGGCAACCTGGAGGGCTACGCCTTCCCGGCGACCTACGACATCACCCCCAAGATGTCGGCCGCCGACATCCTCACCGCGATGGTCGACCGCTTCAACCAGACCGCGGAGAAGGACCGGCTGGAGGCGGAGGCGAAGGCGCTCGGGTACACGCCGCACGAGATCATGACGGTCGCCAGCATCGTCCAGGCCGAGGCCGGCAGCGTCGAGGACATGGGCAAGATCGCCCGGGTCATCTACAACCGCCTCGCCGTGGACCAGATGCTGGAGATGGACAGCACGACCTTCTACGGGCTGAAGAGGTACGGCGTCGCCCTGAACAACGCCGAGGTCGAGAGCAAGTCGCCCTACAACACCTACCGCAGGACCGGGCTGCCGCCCGGCCCGATCTCCAACCCCGGCGACCACGCCATCCAGGCGGCGCTCAACCCGCCCAAGGGCAAGTGGCGCTGGTTCGTCACCACCGACCTGGAGCGGGGCATCACCAAGTTCGTCGAGACCGAGGCCGAGTTCATGAAGATCAAGGCCGAGTTCGAGCGGAACAGGGGCGGCGGGTGACGCGGGCCGCTGTCCTCGGCTCGCCCATCGCCCACTCGCTCTCGCCGTACCTGCACCGGGCCGCCTACCGCGCGATGGGCCTGGACGGCTGGAGCTACGAGGCGATCGAGTGCGACGAGGCGGGGCTGCCCGCCCTGCTCGGCGGGCTCGGCCCCGGGTGGGCCGGGCTCTCGCTGACCATGCCGCTCAAGCGGGCCGTGCTCCCGCTGCTCGACACGGTCTCCGACCTCGCCGTCGAGGTGGGCGGGGCCAACACCGTGGTCTTCTCCGGCGGCGCCCGGCACGGTGACAACACCGACGTGTACGGCATCGTCCGGGCCCTGGCCGAGGCCGGGGCGGCCGCGCCCCGCTCCGCGACGGTCCTCGGCGGCGGGGCGACCGCCGCCTCCACGCTGGCCGCCCTGCGCGAACTGGGCCTGGGCGGGGCGACGCTGGTGGTGCGCGACCCGGCCAGGGCGGGGGAGACCGCCGAGGTGGCCGAACGACTGGGGATCGCGCTGGAGGTGCAGACCTTCGACAAGCTCGACACGGCCCTGGACGCCGACCTCGTCGTCTCGACCCTGCCCTCCGGCGCGGCGGACGACCTCGCCGAGACGGTGGCCGCCCGGGTGCCCGCGGTCTTCGACGTGGTCTACGCCCCCTGGCCGACCCGGCTGGCGGGAGCCGTACGGCGGGCGGGCGGGACCGTGATCGGCGGGTTCCCGATGCTGCTGCACCAGGCGGTCCGGCAGGTCGAGCTGATGACCGGCCGGACCGACGTCCCGGTGGAGGCGATGCGCGCGGCGGGGGAGGCCGAGATCCTCAGGCGAGCCGGTCGGGCGAGCTGACCGTCCCGGAGCCGTACGGCCTGAAGCCGTGCCTGGCCACGGTGAACAGGACCGCGATGAGGAGCACCTCCAGCAGGAGGGGCGGCCAGCCCCGCAGTTCGAGCTGCATGACGGCCTGCTGTCCCTGGACCGCCAGAACGATCGGGAGCAGGAGCAGGACGGCGCGCCGTCCCACCGGGGTGCGGCAGCCGGCCCCGCAGGCCATGGCGATCAGCGCCGGGGCGGTCATCTGCTCGATGAAGAGGTCGACCATGAACGCGTGCCAGACGATGGTCGTCGCCGCCAGCGCCAGAGCGGAGACGGCCGTCCAGCGGAGCAGGGTGCCGCGTCCCACGAGGTTCACGCCCTCGGCCGGGCGGGAGGCGAAGGTCATCAGCAGGGCGGCGAGGACGCCCGGCAGGGACTGGGACACGATGGCGGAGGGGATGAACCACTCCGCGGCGGCGGCGGTCTCCCCGATCAGGACCAGGAGCGTGTGGTAGGTCAGGACGGAGCCGCCGAGGCCCCAGATCCACGCCCAGGCCACCGCCGCCCAGCGCGGCCCGCGCAGCGCCAGCAGGAGAAGGAGCCCGTTCGGCAGGAAGGCCAGGGCGAGGCTGACCAGATGGTCGCGCAGGGACGCCGGCCCGCTGACGAACAGCGTGATGGCGACGGGTCCGGTGACGGTGACGAGGAAGAAGAGCGGGGCGACGATCGCGGCCGCGTTCAGCGCGTCGCGCCAGTGAGCGGAGGACGCGGGTCCGACAAGCCGCTGGACGCGGATGGCGACCGCGCCGCGGAGGAGGTCGAAGGCGTCGCGCGGATCGGGGAAGCTCCGCCCGGGCTCCGCTCCGGCCAGGAGCACCCCGATCATCTCTTCTCCGTGGCGGGCGCGGTGGTCCTGCGGATACCACGCCAGGAGTCTGCGGTAGCGGGTTTCGAGCGCGCTCATTCCGCGCCTCCCGCGAGGCCGCGGTGGAACGGGCTCCCTCCCGGCAGGACGCGGTGCGGTGCGGAGCCTCCCCGGAGGGTGCGGCCGAACAGCGTGCCTCCTGCCGGCCGGGCGCGCAGGCGGGTGGCGGCGGCCTCGGCGTGCCGGCGCAGGCGCTCGGCCTCGGCGGCCAGGCGGGTGCTCCCCTCGTCGGTCAGCCGGTAGTAGCGGCGCACGCGGCCGTCGACGACCTCCTCGCGGTCGGTCGCGATGAGCCCCTCGGACTGGAGGCGGTCCAGCGCGGCGTAGAGGGTGCCCGCGCGGAGCCGCACCCGGTCGCCGGAGATCTCCCCGACGTCGGTGATCACTCCGTACCCGTGCTGGGGGCCCGCGGCGAGGGCGGTGAGGATCAGGAACGTCGGCTCCTGCATCGATCGTTCACTCATGTGATCTTTATATATCGATCATCTGCATACCGGCAAGGGATGATTCTGAGCTCGCGCGTGGTTGTGGTAACGTGGCTACTCGATCGGTCCGGCATGCCTGCCGGACGCGCAAGCGGAGGTTCTCCTCCCACCTGGCCGGCCGCGAGGTCGGCAGGTAAGGATCACGCCGGGTGAAACCGGCGGGCTTACGGCTTCGAGGCTTGTGAGCCCATGTGGCCCCGCATGCGCGACGTGCGGGGCACTTTGCGTTCCGCGCCCCGGCCACGGGGCGCGACCGGCGCGACCTCCCGGCACGATCGAGCACGTGGCAGCCGTCCCCGATGGGCGGCAGCGGATCGCAACCTAGGAGGCCCCATCAGCGCCGAGCCCCGCATCAACGACCGTATTCGTGTGCCCGAGGTGCGCCTCGTCGGCCCGAACGGCGAACAGGTGGGCATCGTCTCCATCGGCGATGCTCTGAAGCTGGCTCAGGAGGCCGACCTCGACCTCGTGGAGGTCGCGGCCACGGCTCGCCCGCCCGTGTGCAAGCTCATGGACTACGGCAAGTTCAAGTACGAGTCCGCCATGAAGGCACGCGAGGCGCGTCGCAACCAGGCTTACACGATCATCAAGGAGATCAAGCTCCGGCCGAAGATCGACCCGCACGACTACGAGACCAAGAAGGGTCACGTGGTGCGGTTCCTCAAGGCGGGAGACAAGGTCAAGGTCACGATCATGTTCCGCGGGCGGGAGCAGTCCCGGCCCGAGCTGGGTTTCCGGCTCCTGCAGCGGCTGGCGGAGGACGTCACGGAGCTCGGCTTCGTGGAGTCCCAGCCCAAGCAGGACGGCCGAAACATGATCATGGTGATCGGCCCGCACAAGAAGAAGGCCGAGGCCAAGGCCGAGAAGGCCGCGGCCAAGGCGCGGCGAGACGACGAACCCGCGGGGACCGAGGCGTCCTCCGACGAGGCGTCCGCTCCGCAGGAGTGACTCGCATAGCCTGAACGGGCAGTCGCGAGAGGGAACCGAGACCGGGTCCGGTCTCGTAGTCAGGCATGCCCTTGACTCGGGTTACCGGCCCGGGACATCGGCACGATCGAGGGAGAGACGGCTGAGATGCCGAAGATGAAGACGCACAGTGGTGCGAAGAAGCGGTTCCGGATCACCGGCTCCGGCAAGATCAAGCGCCGCCGCGCCAACCGCGCGCACTACAACGAGTGGAAGTCGTCCACCCTGACGCGCCGTCTCAAGCCCGAGGTCGTGCTCTCCGACGCCGACTCGAAGAAGATCAAGAAGCTGCTCGCTAAGTAACGACCCCCGGGGAGATAGATACACATGGCACGCGTGAAGCGGGCGATCAACGCCAAGAAGAAGCGCAGGGTCGTTCTCGAGCGGGCGAGCGGCTACCGGGGCCAGCGGTCGCGTCTGTACCGCAAGGCCAAGGAGCAGATGCTCCACTCGATGACCTACGCCTACCGCGACCGCAAGGACCGCAAGGGCACCTTCCGCCGTCTCTGGATCCAGCGCATCAACGCTGCTGCCCGCCAGAACGGCATCACCTACAACCGGCTCATCCAGGGTCTGCGCCTCGCGGAGATCCACGTGGACCGGAAGATCCTCGCCGACCTCGCGGTCAACGACGCCGCCACGTTCGCGACCCTGGTCGAGGCCGCCAAGAAGGCGCTGCCGGCCAACGTGAACGCCCCGGTCGCGCACTGAGGCCACGCCGGGCGCACACCGGACGGCCGCGACCGCGTCGCGCCGGACACCGGTTCTGCACGGCACGCGGCCCACAGCGATCACGCTGTGGGCCGCGTTCGCATTCTCGGGCTTCTCTAAGGACGGTTATGGCGGGCTCTGAACTGACGAACACCAGGTCGCCGCGGGTCAAGGCCGCTCGGCGGCTGACCAAGCGGGCCTTCCGGGACCGGGACCGGTCCTTCCTGGCCGAAGGGCCGCAGGCGGTCCGCGAGGCGCTGGCCCTGGACGACGTCGTCACGGAGCTGTTCACCACCGCCGAGGCCGAGGTCCGGCACCCCGAGATCGTCGCCGCGGCGCGGTCCGCCGGCGTCCCGGTCCACCGGGCCAGCGGCGAGGTCATGTCCGAGCTCGCCCAGACGGTCACGCCGCAGGGACTGCTGGCCGTCTGCAGGTTCGTGCACGTGCCGCTGGAGCGGGCCGTCCCCGCCGGCACCCGCCTGGTGGCCGTCCTCGCGCACGTCCGCGACCCCGGCAACGCCGGGACGGTGCTGCGCTCCGCCGACGCCGCCGGCGCCGGCGCGGTGGTCTTCACCGACGCCTCGGTCGACCCCTACAACGGCAAGTGCGTGCGCGCCAGCGCCGGCAGCCTCTTCCACCTCCCGGTCGCGATCGGGGCGCCGGTCGCGCAGGCCGTGCAGCGGCTCAAGGAGTCCGGGCTGCGCGTGCTGGCCGCCGACGGCGCGGGCACGCACACGCTGGACGACGTGGACCTGTCCGGGCCGACCGCGTGGCTGTTCGGCAACGAGGCGTGGGGGCTGCCGGAGGAGATCCTGCGACTCGCCGACGACGTCGTCCGGGTGCCGATCTACGGACGGGCCGAGAGCCTGAACCTCGCCACCGCCGCAGCGGTGTGTCTGTACGCATCTGCCCGATCCCAGCGGGCCGGAGCCTGAACGACCCCGGCTCCGACGCTGCCGTAGAACGCGGGAAACCCGCTATTGTCGGCCTTGTAGCGTCGAGGAGGCGGGGTCGTGCACGACGGACACACCGGCGGGCGGAGCGCTGACTCCGCACGTGTGATCGACGTGGACGACCTTCCGGACGGCCTCGTGGTGACCGACCGCGACGGCCACGTGCTGACCGTCAACCGGGCCGCCACCCGCCTCACCGGGGTCACCCGCGAGCAGGCCGAGGGCCGCCACGTGCGCGACGTGTTCTCCCTCCGCGACCAGGACGGCCGCGACTGGTGGAAGTGGCTCGACCCCTACGGCGGGCTCCCGGCCCGCACCCGCCAGCCCGAGCTCCCGCTGCGCACCCCGAGCGGCCAGGAGATGCTCGTCGCGGCCCGGCTGGTGCGCGCCCCCGAACGGGGCGGCGAGGTCGTCCGCGTGGTCATCACCCTGCGCGACGCCCGCGTGCGCGCCCGCCTGGAACGCAGCAGGGCCGACCTGGTCTCCACCGTCGCCCACGAGCTGCGCTCCCCGCTGACCAGCGTCAAGGGATTCACCGCCACGCTCCTGGCGAAATGGACCCGCTTCACCGACGACCAGAAGCTCGTCATGCTGGAGACGGTCAACGCCGACGCCGACCGGGTGACCCGGCTGATCACCGAGCTGCTCGACGTCTCGCGCATCGAGTCCGGGCGGCTGGAGATCCACCGGCAGGTCGTCGACATCCCGGCCCGGGTCCGCCGGATCATCGACGGGAGGGTCGCGGCGGGCGAGCCGGAGGACCGCTTCCGGCTCCAGGTCCGCGGCGAGCTGCCCGAGACCTGGCTCGATCAGGACAAGATCGATCAGGTTCTGGCCAATCTGATGGAAAACGCGGTGCGCCACGGACGGGGTACGGTGACAATAGCCGTAGAGCCGAACGAATGGGGAGTGACCGTGTCCGTCCGCGACCAGGGAGAGGGCATCCCGCCCGAGCTGGTCACGCGCGTGTTCCGGCAGTTCTGGCGGGGCAACGCCCGCCGCCGCGGCGGCACCGGGCTCGGCCTGTTCATCGTCAAGGGCCTGATCGAGGCCCACGGCGGCAGCATCTCCGTGCAGTCGGGCCCCGACGGCGGGGCAGAGTTCCGATTTATGGTGCCCACCGGCACTCCCGACTTCGCCTGACGCGAACGCCGGCCCGGTGGGCTCTCCGTGTTGCGCGACCGGCGCTGCGGCGTCCGGTGCCGCGACGCCCTGCGCTGCGACGCCCGCGCTCCATCCCGCCGGGCCCGCGGGCCCACCCCGAGGATCTTCCCGGGGACCGCGGAGGGGCCGCACGGCCCGCCATGCCCGGCACAGCTCAGCGATAGACTCGTGGCCGCTTAGGCCCTGGATTCGGAGCTCTCTCTTGTCTAACTACGACCCGGTCGAGGTGACACCGCTGCACGCCGACGAGATGGCGCGCATGCAGGCCGACGCCCTCGACGCCATCAAAGCAGCGCGCGACCTCGACGAACTCAAGCAGGTACGGCTCGCGCACGCCGGTGACCGCTCGCCGATCGCGCTCGCCAACCGCGAGATCGGCGCGCTGCCCCCGGCGGCCCGCGCCGAGGCGGGCAAGCGCATCGGCGGCGCCCGCAAGGCCGTCGCCGACGCCCTCGCCGAGCGCCAGACCCAGCTGGAGGCCGAACGGGACGAGCGGGTCCTCGTCGAGGAGACCGTCGACGTCACCCTCCCGTGGGACCGCGCCCCGCGCGGCGCCCGGCACCCGCTGACCACGCTGCAGGAGCGCATCGCCGACGTGTTCGTCGCGATGGGCTACGAGGTGGCCGAGGGGCCCGAGCTGGAAGGCGAGTGGTTCAACTTCGACGCGCTGAACATCTCGCCCGACCACCCCGCCCGCTCCGAGCACGACACCTTCTTCGTCGAGTCCGTCGACTCCGGCAAGGTGCTGCGCACCCAGACCTCGCCGGTGCAGATCCGGGCCCTGCTCAGCCGGGAGCTCCCGGTCTACGTGATCTCACCCGGCAAGGTGTTCCGCACCGACGAGCTCGACGCCACCCACACCCCGGTCTTCCACCAGGTCGAGGGGCTCGCCGTCGACGAGGGCCTGACGATGGCGCACCTCAAGGGCACCCTGGACCGCTTCGCCGAGGTCATGTTCGGCGAGGGCATCACCACCCGGTTCCGGCCGAACTACTTCCCGTTCACCGAGCCGTCGGCCGAGATGGACCTCAAGTGCTTCGTCTGCCGCGGCGCCTCGGCGGTGCCCGGCAACCCGCCGTGCCGTACCTGCAAGTCCGAGGGCTGGATCGAGTGGGGAGGCTGCGGCATGGTCAACCCGCGCGTGCTCGTCGCCTGCGGCGTCGACCCGTCCCGGTACTCCGGGTTCGCCTTCGGCATGGGCATCGAGCGGACGCTGATGTTCCGCCACAACGCCGAGGACATGCGCGACATGGTCGAGGGAGACGTGCGCTTCACGCTCCCGTTCGGGATGGAGGTCTGATGAGGGTCCCGCTCTCATGGCTGCGGGAGTACGTCGATCTCCCCGCCGTCACCGCCCACGAGGTCGCCGAGAAGCTGACCGCGGCCGGGCTCAAACTGGAGGCCGTCACCTCCTACGGCCACGACGTGAAGAACGTCGTCGTCGGCGAGGTGCTCTCCGTCGAGGAGCTGGAGGGCTTCAAGAAGCCCATCCGGCACTGCCAGGTCGAGGTCGGCGAGGCCGCCCCGCGCCAGATCGTCTGCGGCGCGACCAACTTCACCGCCGGCGACCGGGTCCCGGTCGTGCTGCCCGGCGGCGTGCTGCCCGGCGGGTTCGAGGTCGGCGCGCGCAAGACGTATGGGCGGCTGTCGGAGGGCATGATCTGCTCCGAGCGCGAGCTGGGCCTCGGCGACGACCACTCCGGCATCATGGTGCTGCCCGAGGGCACGCCGATCGGCGCCGACGTGGTCGAGCTGCTCGGCCTGCGCGAGGACGTCATCGAGCTGGAGATCACGCCGGACATCGGCTACGCCCTGTCCATCCGGGGCGTGGCCCGCGAGGCCGCCACCGCCTTCGGGGTCGCCTTCCGCGACCCGGCCGACGTCTCACCGCCGATCGAGTCCGGTCCCTCCTACCCGGCCTCGATCGCCGACCCGACGGCGTGCGACCGCTTCGTGCTGCGCGAGATCCACGGCTTCGACCCGCACGCGCCCAGCCCGTTCTGGCTGCGGGCCAGGCTGACCAGGGCCGGCATGCGCCCCGTCTCGCTGGCCGTCGACGTCACCAACTACGTGATGCTGGAGCTCGGCCAGCCGCTGCACGCCTTCGACGCGACCAGGCTCACCGGTGAGATCGTGGTGCGCCGGGCGCAGCCGGGGGAGAAGCTGGAGACGCTCGACCACGTCGTGCGCGCCCTCAACCCCGAGGACGTCCTGATCACCGACGGCTCCGGTGCGATCTCGATGGCCGGGACCATGGGCGGTCTGCACACCGAGATCTCCGGCGAGTCCACCGACATCGTCATCGAGGCCGCGCACTTCTCCGCCAGCGGCATCGCGCGCATGTCCCGACGCCACAACCTGGTCAGCGAGGCGTCCAAGCGCTTCGAGCGGGGAGTGGACCGGGAACTGCCGCTGTACGCGTCCTGGCGCGCGGTCCAGCTCCTGGCCGAGCTGGGCGGCGGCACGATCCAGCCGGGCGTGACCCACGCCGCGATCGAGGTCGAGCCGGTCCGCGTCTCCATGCCGAGCGGCCACCCCGGCGCGGTCGCCGGGATGACCTACGACCGCCGGACCGTGGTCCGCCGCCTGGAGCAGGTCGGCTGCACGGTCACCGAGGGCGCCGTCGCTCCGGCCGGAGGGCTCGCGGCCAGGCTCGCGGTCACCGGCGACGACATGCTGACGGTCACCCCGCCCTCCTGGCGGCCCGACCTGACCGACCCGAACGACCTCGCCGAGGAGGTCATCCGGCTCGAGGGCTACGAGAACCTGCCCTCGATCCTGCCGGCCGCCCCGGCCGGGGCCGGCCTCACCGAGGGCCAGCGGCTGCGCCGCCGGGTCGGCCGGGCGCTGGCCGCCGCGGGCTACGTCGAGACCCTCGCCTACCCGTTCGTCGGGGAGCGCGACTTCGACAACCTGCAGCTGCCCGCGGACGACGCGCGCCGCCGCGCCGTACGGCTGGCCAATCCGCTCAGCGAGGACGAGCCGCTGATGCGGACCACGCTCCTGCCCGGCCTGCTGAAGACCCTGGTCCGCAACGTGGGCCGCGGCTTCGGCGACGTGGCGCTGTTCGAGGCGGGGCTGGTCTACCGGCCGTCCGCGGACGCGCCGGCCAAGGCCCCGGTGCTCGGCGTGGAGCGCCGGCCCGCCGCCGACGAGCTGGCCTCGATCGAGAACGCGCTGCCCGCCCAGCCCATGCGGGTCGCGGTCGTGCTGGCCGGGGAGCTGCAGCGCTCCGGCTGGTGGGGCAAGGGCCAGGCGGCCACCTGGGCGGACGCCGTCGAGGCGGCCCGTACGGTGGCCCGCGAGGCGGGGGTCTCCCTGCAGGTCCGCGCCGACCGGCACGAGCCCTGGCACCCGGGCCGCTGCGCCGCGCTGTACGCCGGGGAGACGCTCGTCGGCCACGCCGGCGAGCTGCACCCCCGGGTCGCCGAGGCGTACGGCCTGCCGCCGCGCACCTGCGCGATGGAGCTGGAGCTGACCCGGCTGGAGGCCGTGCTGCCCGGCCCGGCGCAGGCTCCCGCGGTCTCCGCCTACCCGGTCGCCACCCAGGACGTCGCGCTGATCGTCGGCGCGGCCGTCCCGGTGGCCGAGGTCGAGGTGGCGCTGCGCGAGGGCGCGGGCGAGCTGCTGGAGTCGATCCGGCTGTTCGACGTCTACACCGGAGCGCAGGCCGGCGAGGGCAACAAGTCCCTGGCCTACACGCTGCGCTTCCGGGCGGCGGACCGCACGCTGACCGTGGAGGAGACCACCGCGGCCCGCGACGCGGCGGTGGCCCTGGCCGGTGAGCGCACCGGAGCCCGGCTCCGCGGCGCCTGACCGCACGCTCTCCCCGAGAGCCCCGGCACGAGACGGGGACACCCGCGACCACCGTCGTGGTGTCCCCGTCTCGTGCCGTGTGAGTGACCGCAACCCGCAGCCGTGCGGCCGCGCCCAGGGGAGGCCGGCCGGAGGGAGGCTCCGGGCGGACGGCCCGGCGGCTGTGCGGGGACCTCCCCGGCCGCCCGGAGAGCCACGTGGTCCATGAGATGATCCGCGGGCCCCCCCCACGGCTCACCGGCGGGTGACCCGGTCGAGGGCGGCGGAGAGCTGCGTGAGCGCCCCGATGACCCGTTCCAGGCCGTCCGGACCGAGCTCGTCCACCACCCGGTTCGCCAGCGCCTCCAGGTCGGGGCCGATCCGCTCGATCGCGTCCAGGCCCTTGGCGGTGGGCCGCAGCAGCTTGGCCCTGCGATGGGCGGGATTCGGCTCGTACTCGGCCAGGCCCTGCTCCACCAGCAGATCGGCGACCCGCTGCACGCCCTGCCTGGTCAGCCCGCGCAGCCGGGCGATGCCGGCCACGGGCATGGGCTCGTCGAGGACCGCGCTCAGCACCTGCCACCAGGCGACGGTCATCCCCACCGGCCTGGCGAGCGCGTCGCCGGCGCCGAGGAACTGCCCGTTGAGGCGGTAGACGGTGAGCGCGGCCTCCGAGAGCAGGTCTCCCGTCCTGCTCATGCGCCCGATTCCGCCATCAGCTTCTCGAAGGCCGAGGCGTCGTTGTGCGCGAACAGCCGGTACCAGGCCTCCAGCACCTCGGGGGTGTACAGCTCCAGCTTGGCGAAGACCTCGCGGGCGAAGTCGGCCGGTGCGGTGGGCGTGCCCGTGACGAGGTCCCCGCCGGTCACGGCGAGCGCGTCGACGTAGTGCTCCGCGCCGCCGTACCCCGGCTGCATCTGCAGGTACGGCAGCGCGGCGCTGGTGTGGTCGCGGGCGTCGAGGACCCCCTCCCGGGCCAGTCCGGCGGTCGCGCCGCAGATGGCCGCGACCGGCACGCCCGCTTCCAGCAGCTCACGGGCCTTGCGGGCGAAGGGGGCGAGCTCGTCGCCTTCGTCCCAGAGCGCGGCGCCGGGCAGGATCAGCATCGCCGCGTCCTCGATCGAGTCGATCGAGACGTCGGGGGTGACGCGCAGGCCGCCCATGGTGGTGACCGGTCCGGTGGTGAGGCCGACGGTGACGAGCCGGTAGCGGCCGGGCTCCCGGTGGAACTGGCCGTTCCTGATGTGGGCGGTGGCGTGCCCGGTCTCCCAGTCCGCCATGGTCTCGTATACCGCGTGATAGATCGTTTTCATGGCAATATATTGTCATGACGACAGCATGCTGTCAATGAATCCGGGGAGAATCCCTCCCTGGACCGGAGGCATCCGTCAGGGCGGCGTCAGGAGAACCTCGATGTCAGGTCGTGCGCTCGGCGACGAACACGAACTCGCGGCCCGGACGATCGGGGGCCTGCCGGACGTCCAGCACCCGGTAGCCGTGGGCGGCCGGGCTGCCCGTCCCGCAGCCGACGCCGAGCACGCGGTCCGCGCCCAGTTCGTCGGCGATGCGGAGATAGGCTGTCAGGTCGTCGCGGTCTCCGCCGAAGGCGTTGTGGATGCGTGCGAGACGGGGGTGGGAGAAGATCGCGTCGGGCATCCGGCGGCCGTATCCGCGGCCGCACGCCCCGGCGACGGATTTTCCGCCGCCACGCGTCCCCTCAGCGGGACCGTCAGGGAAGGAAGAGATGAGGCACCTGCTGGTGTTCGCCGACCGCGACGCGGCCGAGGAGGTCGCGGAGGCGGTGGCCGAGGAGTTTCCCGCGCTGGACAGGCCCGTCGTGGTGCGGGAGACCCTGGCGGGGGAGGACGACGCCGAGGACGCCCAGTGGGTCGTGGTCGTCGAGGACCCCGGCGACATCCTGGAGCCGGACGACCAGGCCTGGATGGACGGGCTGGCCGAGCGGTACGAAGGCTGGCGCGAGACGGACTGAGAGCGATGCCGGGCCGGTCTCAGAGCAGGTCGATCTCCGTCAGGTCGATGCCGACGTCGAAGGGGACGGAGGTCTTAAGGATCTCGTGGTGGATACCGATGATCACGTAGGAGTGGGTGACCTCGTCGAGCTGGTAGGCGTGCACGACGGGGCGCCCCGAGTCGTTCTCCACGATCCAGAAATGCGGGATCCCGGCCTCGGCGTAGAGTGACGGCTTGCGCTTGCGGTCACGTTCCCTGGACTCGGGCGAGACCACCTCGACCACCAGAAGGACGTCCCCGGCCCGGTAGAAGGTCCGTCCCGGATCCTGCTCGGCGGAGGCCCGGATGACGCTCAGGTCCGGCTCCGGCCGCTGGCTCGGTCCCGTGACGACACTCATCTCCCGGCGCACCCGGAGATGGCCCGGAAGGGTTCGGCGCAGGCCGTAGAGCAGGAGGTCCAACGCCCGGGTGTGAAAGGAGGCCTGGGGACTCGCGAACACCAAGCTTCCATCGATCAACTCTGTGTGCGCAGGCAAACCCGGAATGTGATCGAGGTCCTCCGCCGAATGGCCGCCGGGCGGAGGGAACACCCAGTCGGGCAGCGAGGGATGTGTCATCTCCGGGCTTCGGCCGTCATATGGGCCAGCGTACCAACAGGCACTCAGGGTCCCGGGGCCATCACGGAGCGGATGCTGTGGGGCCCGGGGCCTGAGTGGCGAGTTCCTCGCGGCGGGCGCGTTCGCGGACGGCGTGCTCGTCGGTGCGGGCGTCGTAGTCGCGGAACTTCGGCAGGAGCCCGGCCAGGGCGACGACGGCCCCGACGCAGAGCATGCCGCCCGCGCCGAGGGAGAAGCGGGTCCCGCCCAGGTGGTCCATCAGGCCCGCCCGGGCGTTGCCGAGCATCGGGCCGCTGGTGTAGGAGAGCAGCTCGATCCCGGCCAGGCGGCCGCGGTAGGAGTCGGGGATGGTCTGGTTCCAGATGGTGGCCCGGAAGACGCCGCTGATCATGTCGGCGGCCCCGGCCAGGGCGAAGAAGGCGAGGATGCCCCACATGTTCGGCATGACGGCGGCCAGCGCCACCGCCAGGCCCCACACGAGGGCGGCGATGATCACTCCCATGCCGTGACGGTGGACGTGGTTCGTCCAGCCGGAGGTGACCGAGGCGATCAGCGAGCCGACGGCGGCGGCGGAGTAGAACAGGCCCAGCGACTCGGGGCTGCCGACCTGGTCGGCGAGGAACGGGTAGAGCGCGGTGGAGAAGGCGAAGACCATCGCCGCGACGTCCACCAGGTAGGTGCCCATCAGGTCGGGGCGGCCCACGGCGTAGCGCACGCCCTCGGCCATCGACCTGATCGAGGCGGGGGGCGCGTCCTCGGCCTGCGGCGGTGCCTTCACCAGCCAGAGCAGCACCAGCGAGACCAGGAAGGTGGCCACGTTGATCGCGTAGGCGGCGGCGACGCCGTACGCGGCGGCGATCAGGCCGCTGAGGCCGGGGGCGACGATGGCGCCGACGTTCCAGCGGAAGGCGCTGAGCGCGGCGGCCGCGGCGAGCTGGTCGTGCCGGACGACACGGGGCATCAGCGATTCGAGGCTGGGGCGCTGCAGGCTGCCGAAGCCGGCCGACATCGCGCCGACGACGTAGAGGACCCAGACCTGGGGGTCCGGCAGCAGTGCGTTGACCAGCAGGATCGCGACGGTGAGGCAGAGGCCGACCTCGGTGTACAGGATGATCTTCCGGCGGTCCATCGCGTCGGCGATGGCCCCGCCCCACAGGCCGCAGACCACCATGGGCACGAACTCGGCCGCGCTGACCAGGCCCACCGCCAGCGGCGAGTCGGTGAGCTGCTTCATCTGCAGCGGGACCGCGATCAGGGTGAGGAACGTGCCGAACATCCCGATCATGCCCGAGCCGAACAGCAGCCGGAAGTCGCGTGAGTCGCGCAGCGGGCTCAGGTCCATCCGCATGCGGCGGAGCAGGACTCTGAGCGAGCGATCAGGATTTTCGGGCACGAACAGCTAGTTTCCGTGCCGAGGCGTTCCACGGCAAATCGTTTTCCCGCCTCGGGCCGGATGGCTCCGGCGGGCGGGTCGTCCCGGGCGGCGGAGGGGGCCGGGAGCAGGGGAGCCCGGGCGGCTCCCCTGCTCCCGGCCGGGCTCGCGGGGGGCTCCCCGCGTCAGGAGCCGAGGACCTCCTTGCGGAGGTGGGTCTTGAGGATCTTGCCGCCGGGGTTGCGGGGCAGTTCGGCCTCGCGGATCCAGAACCTGACCGGGACCTTGAACGACGCGATCCGCCCGCGCAGGAACTCCTGCAGCTCCTCGGGGGCGACGGGGGACTTCAGCCGCACCACCGCGCCGACCTCCTCGCCCAGCTCGTCGTGGGGGATGCCGATCACCGCGGCGTCGTCGACCGCCGGGTGCTCGAAGAGGGCGGCCTCGACCTCGGCGCAGTAGACGTTCTCCCCGCCGCGGATGACCATGTCCTTGGCCCGGTCCACGATGTAGACGAAGCCGTCCTCGTCGATCCTGGCCAGGTCCCCGGTGTGCAGCCAGCCGCCGACGAAGGTCTCGGCGGTGGCCTCGGGGCGGTTCCAGTACCCCATGATCACGTTGGGGCCGCGCATGCACAGCTCGCCGACCTCGCCGACGGGCAGCTCCTCGCCGAGCGGGTCGGCGATCTTGACGTCCACGACGGCGACCGGCAGGCCGATGCTGTCGGGCTTGGCCGCGTAGTCGGCGCCGGCGTTGTTGATCGCCAGCGCGGTGGTCTCGGTCATGCCGTAGCCGTTGGTCGGCGCCCGGCTCGGCAGCTTCTCCCCGATGCGCTCCAGGAGCTTGGGCGGGGCGGGGGCGCCGCCGTACCCCAGGGCGTTGAGGCTGGAGATGTCGTATTTCTCCAGGTCCGGGTGGGAGAGCAGCTGCCAGACGTTGGTGGGCACGCCGCTGATGCCGGTGATCTTCTCGCGCTCGATCAGCTCCAGGGCCTTGCCGGGGTCCCACTTGTACATCAGCACCAGGCCGCCGCCGGTGAACATCGTGGTGGTCATCACGGCGAAGCAGCCGGTGACGTGGAACAGCGGCACGGTGAGCAGGGTGACGCGGCGCTGCCCGGCCGACTCGCCCGCGTCCCTGCCCGCCCGGACGACGGCGCGCAGCAGGCTGTAGGCCACGGTCATGGGGGACTGGCCGAGGTTGCGGTGGCTGCCGAGCGCGCCCTTGGGCACGCCGGTGGTGCCGGAGGTGTAGAAGATGGTGGCCGGGTCCTCGGGGGAGAGTTCGACCTCCGGCAGCGTGACGTCCGCCGCGACCTCGCCGAGCACGTCCTGGAAGGAGCGGGCGCCCTCGGGGACCTCGCCGCGCGTCACGATCAGGGCCGGGCCCGCGCCGGCGAGCAGGGCGGCCCGCTCGCCGTCGGCGATGAGCACCTTGGACCCCGAGTCCGACAGGCCGAACTCCAGCTCGGGCCTGGTCCACCAGGCGTTGAGCGGTACGGCGACCGCCCCGGCGGCCAGCGCGGCGGAGAAGGAGACCACCCACTCGGGGTAGTTGCGCATGGCGATGGCGACCCGGTCGCCCTTGGCGACGCCGTACTCCTCGACGAGGCGCCGTGCCAGCGTGGCCGCCCGCCGGAAGTGCTCCTCGTAGGTGATGTGCTCGTCCTCGTAGGTGAGGAAGACCTTGTCACCGTGGAACCGGCTCATCTCCAGGAGGGCCCGGAAATGGCCGGGGGCGTGCTTCCAGGTCCTGACCGCGCCGCCGGGGCCGGGGACCTCCTCCATCTCGAAAAGCTGCCCGGGACCGGTGAGCTGGGCCTGGACCTGTTCGTGGGTGACAGTCATACGTTGTACTCCCCGGGTGCAGAGGGACCGGAAACCGTCACGATACCGACCGGTAGGTACGCGCAACAGGGCTGAAATATCACGAAACATTCACCTCGCATGCCCATGCATCAGTGCTATCCGCACGGCCGTCTCCTGTCATCCTCCGTGATGCGCAAAGCCGTCTCATCACCTGAGCATCGTCTTGCATGAAAATCCCATAGGATGCATACTCTCTCTAGCAAACATATGAGAGCTCATGCATAAGCATGCAAGGAATGGGGGAGCGGATGAGAGCGGCGATCGCCGGTGCCAGTGGCTATGCCGGAGGCGAGCTGCTCCGCCTGCTGCTCTCCCACCCCGGGATCGAGATCGGCGCGCTGACCGCCGGATCCAACGCGGGCACCGCCCTCGGCACGCACCAGCCCCACCTGGCCCCGCTGGCCGACCGCGTCCTGCTCGACACCACCGCCGACACCCTCGGCGGCCATGACGTCGTCTTCCTCGCCCTCCCGCACGGCCAGTCCGCCGCCATCGCCGGGCAGCTCGGCGACGACACGCTGATCGTCGACTGCGGCGCCGACTTCCGCCTGGCCGACCCCGCCGCCTGGGCGCACTTCTACGGCGGCGCGCACGCGGGCACCTGGCCGTACGGCCTGCCCGAGCTGCCCGGCCGGCGCGAGCTGCTCCGCGGAGCCCGCAGGATCGCCGTCCCCGGCTGCTACCCCACCGCCGTCACCCTGGCCATGTTCCCCGCCTTCTCCGCCGGTCTCGCCGCGCCCGACGTGGTCGTGGTCGCCGCCACCGGCACCAGCGGGGCGGGCAAGGCGCTCAAGCCCAGCCTGCTGGGCAGCGAGGTCATGGGCTCGGTCAGCGCCTACGGCGTCGGCGGCGTGCACCGGCACACCCCGGAGATGGAGCAGAACCTCGGCTCCGTCGCGGGCGAGCCGGTGACGGTCTCCTTCACCCCGATGCTGGCCCCGATGAGCCGCGGGATCCTCGCCACCTGCACCGCCCCCGCCCGGCCCGGCGTCACCGCCGCGGCCCTGCGGGAGGCCTACGAGACCGCGGTCAAGGACGAGCCGTTCCTGCGGCTGCTGCCCGAGGGGCAGTGGCCCGCCACCTCGATGACCCTCGGCGCCAACACCGCCGCCCTCCAGGTCGCCCTGGACGAGCGCGCCGGACGCGTCGTCGCCGTCATCGCCATCGACAACCTCACCAAGGGCACGGCGGGAGGCGCGGTGCAGAGCGCCAACCTCGCGCTGGGCCTGCCCGAAGAGCTCGGCCTTCCTCTCAACGGAGTCGCCCCATGAGCGTGACCGCACCCCTCGGCTTCCGGGCCGCGGGCATCGCCGCCGGCATCAAGTCCGGCGACGCCCGCGACCTGGCCCTCGTCGTCAACGACGGCCCGTCCCGCGCGGCGGCCGGCGTCTTCACCGCCAACCGCGTGAAGGCCGCCCCCGTGCTCTGGTCGCAGCAGGTGCTGGCCGGAGGGCGGGTCCGCGCGGTCGTCCTCAACTCCGGCGGCGCCAACGCCTGCACCGGCCCGCTCGGCTTCCAGGACACCCACGCCACCGCGGAGAAGGCCGCGGCGGCGCTGGACGACTCGGCCGGCGAGATCGCGGTCTGCTCCACCGGCCTGATCGGCGAGCGGCTCCCGATCGACGCCCTGCTCGCCGGGGTGGACGTCGCGACCGCGCAGCTCAGCCGGGACGGAGGCCTGGCCGCCGCGGACGCCATCCGCACCACCGACACCGTCTCCAAGATCTCCTTCAAGCGGGGCGAGGGCGGCTACATGGTCGGCGGCATGGCCAAGGGCGCGGGCATGCTCGCCCCGGCCCTGGCCACCATGCTCTGCGTGATCACCACCGACGCCGACGTGACCGCCGAGCAGCTCGACGCGGTGCTCCGCAGGGCGACCCGCGTCACCTTCGACCGGCTCGACTCCGACGGCTGCATGTCCACCAACGACACCGTGCTGCTGCTGGCCAGCGGCGCCTCCGGCGTCGTCCCCGACCTCGCCGAGTTCGAGAAGAAGATCACCGAGGTCTGCGCTGACCTGGCCCGCCAGCTGCTGGTGGACGCCGAGGGCGCGACCAAGGCGATCGCGGTCGAGGTCGTCGGCGCCGCCTCGGAGGAGGACGCGGTCACGGTCGGCCGTACGGTCTCCCGCTCGAACCTGCTCAAGTGCGCCATCCACGGCGAGGACCCCAACTGGGGCCGGGTGCTCTCGGCGGTGGGCACCACCGACGCGGTCTTCGAGCCCGACCGGCTCAACGTCGCCATCAACGGTGTCTGGATCTGCCGGGGCGGCGCCGCCGGGGACGACCGCTCCAAGGTCGACCTGCGTCCCCGCAACGTGACGATCACCGTCGACCTGTCGGCGGGACCGCACTCGGCCACGGTGCACACCACCGACCTCACCGCGGCCTACGTCCACGAGAACTCGGCGTACTCCTCATGAGCGTCAACACGATGAGGAGCGACGCGGCCCTCGCCAAGGCCACCACGCTGATCGAGGCGCTGCCCTGGCTGGCCCGCTTCCAGGGCGCGACCGTCGTCGTCAAGTACGGCGGCAACGCGATGACCGAGGAGCACCTGCGGGAGAAGTTCGCCGACGACGTCGTCTTCCTGCGCTACGCGGGGCTCAAGCCGGTCATCGTGCACGGCGGCGGCCCGCAGATCAACGCCCAGCTCGACCGGCTCGGCATCGAGTCCACCTTCACCGCCGGCCTGCGGGTCACCACCCCCGAGGCCATGCAGGTCGTCAGGATGGTCCTGGTCGGCCAGGTCAACCGCGACGTGGTCGGCCTGATCAACCGGCACGGCCCGCTCGCCATCGGCATGTCCGGCGAGGACGCCCACCTGTTCACCGCCGAGCGCAAGCACGCCGTCGTCGACGGCGAGCGGGTCGACATCGGCCAGGTCGGCGAGATCGTCCGGGTCGAGGCCGGGGCCGTGCGGGCACTGCTCGACGACGGGCGCATCCCGGTCATCTCCTCCGTCGCCCGCGGCGAGGACGGCACCGTCTACAACGTCAACGCCGACACCGCCGCCGCCGCGCTCGCCGTGGCGCTCCAGGCCTCCAAGCTGATCGTCCTGACCGACGTCGAGGGCCTCTACCGCAACTGGCCGGAGAGCGACGAGGTGATCAGCCGGCTCACCGCCGGCGAGCTGGCCGGGCTCCTGCCGACCCTGTCCAGCGGCATGGTGCCCAAGATGGAGGCGTGCCTGTCGGCGGTCCGGGGCGGCGTGCCCCAGGCCCACGTGCTCGACGGCCGGGTGCCGCACTCCGTGCTGCTGGAGATCTTCACCGACGAGGGCATCGGGACGATGGTGCTGCCCGACACCGCGTCCGGCACCGCCCCGGCGGTCGCCGTACCGAACCTGGTCAAGCGCCGGCTGACCGCCACCATCAAGCTGAACGGGAGCGACACGTGAGCCTGCACGACCGGTTCGAAGCCGCCTTCATGCCCAACTACGGCGTGCCCCCGGTGGCGCTGGCCCGCGGCGAGGGCTGCACGGTCTGGGACGCCGACGGCGCCGAGTACCTCGACCTGATCGGCGGCATCGCGGTCAGCTCCCTCGGCCACGCCCATCCCGCCCTGGTCGAGGCCGTCTCCCGCCAGGTCGCCACGATCGCGCACACCAGCAACCTGTTCCTGCACGAGCCCGAGGTGCTGCTCGCCGAGCGGCTGATCGGCCTGCTCGGCGGGCAGGGCCGGGTCTTCCTGGCCAACTCCGGCACCGAGGCCAACGAGTGCGCCTTCAAGCTGGCGCTGAAGTACGGCAAGAGCACCGGCCGGACCTACTTCGTCGCCGCGGAGAACGCCTTCCACGGCCGGACCATGGGCGCGCTCTCGCTGACCGGCAAGCCCTCGATCCGCGACCAGTTCGGCCCGTTCCCGGTCGACGTCCGGTTCGTCCCGTACGGCGACGCCGACGCGCTCAAGAACGCCGTCACCGACGAATGCGCCGCCGTCTTCCTGGAGCCCACCCAGGGCGAGGCCGGGGTCGTGCCCCCGCCGGACGGCTACTTCCGGGCCGCCAGGGAGATCTGCACCGCGGCCGGGGCGCTGCTGGTCGCCGACGAGATCCAGTCCGCCATCGGCAGGACCGGCCACTGGTTCGCCCACCAGCACGAGGGCGTGCTGCCCGACATCCTGACCCTGGCCAAGGGCCTGGGCGGCGGCCTGCCGATCGGCGCCTGCATCGGCTTCGGCGAGGCCGGAACCATCTTCGCCAAGGGCGACCACGGCTCCACCTTCGGCGGCAACCCCGTCGCGGCGGCCGCCGCGCTCGCCGTACTCGGCACCATCGAGAGCGACGGACTGCTGGAGCACGTCCGCGCCGTCGGCGCGCAGCTCGCGGGCGACATCGCCATGGTCGAGCACCCGCTGCTCGCCGGCGTGCGCGGCCGGGGCCTCTGGCTCGCCCTCGTGCTCACCGCCGACCGCTCCGCCCGGGTCCAGGCCGCCGCGCAGCGGGCCGGGTTCCTGGTCAACGCCCTCCAGCCCGACGCGGTACGGCTCGCGCCCCCGCTCGTCATCACCCCCGAGCAGGCCGCGGCGTTCACGGCCGCACTCCCCGCGATCCTCGACGAGGCCTCCCGTGACTAGACACTTCCTCAAGGACGACGACCTGACGCCCGCCGAGCAGGCGCAGGTGCTCGACCTGGCCGACGCGATGAAGAAGGACCGGTTCGCCTACCGGCCCTTCGAGGGGCCGCAGACCGTCGCCGTCCTGTTCGACAAGAACTCCACCCGCACCCGCATCTCCTTCGCCGTCGGCATCGGCGAGCTCGGCGGCCTCCCGCTGGTGATCGACGCCGGCTCCTCCCAGATGGGCCGGGGCGAGTCCGTCGAGGACACCGCCCGGGTGCTGGAGCGCCAGGTCGCGGCCATCGTGTGGCGGACGTCGGGGCAGGAGAGGATCGAGGCCATGGCCTCCGCCTCCTCCGTCCCCGTGGTCAACGCCCTCACCGACTCCTACCACCCCTGCCAGATCCTCGCCGACCTGCAGACGGTCCGCGAGCGCTTCGGCAGGACCGCCGGGCTCACCCTGGTCTACTACGGCGACGGCGCCAACAACATGGCCCACTCCTACCTGCTCGGCGGCGCCACTGCCGGGATGCACGTGCGGATCTGCGCGCCCGAGGGCTACCTGCCCGACCGGGGGATCCTGGCCCGGGCCGCGGAGATCGCCGAGGAGACCGGCGGCAGCGTCTCGGTGCTCGGCGACCCGCTCGCCGCCGCCGGCGGAGCCCAGGTGGTCGCCACCGACACCTGGGTCTCCATGGGACAGGACGGCAAGGACGAGCGCGTCGCCGCGCTCATGCCGTACCAGGTGAACGCCGCCGTCATGGACGCCGCCGCGGACGACGCGATCGTGCTGCACTGCCTGCCCGCCTACCGGGGGCTGGAGATCACCGCCGAGGTCATCGACGGCCCGCAGAGCCTCGTCTGGGACGAGGCGGAGAACCGCCTGCACGCCCAGAAGGCCGTGCTGCACTGGCTGGTCACCGAGGCCTCGCGATGATCCCCATGACCAAGGCGGCCCGCCAGGCGCGGATCGCCGAGCTGCTGCAGCGCCAGGCCGTGCGCTCCCAGCCCGAGCTGGCCAAGCTCCTGGCCGAGAGCGGGGTCGAGGTCACCCAGGCCACCCTCTCCCGGGACCTGGACGAGCTCGGCGCGCTCAAGCTCCGCGCCGAGGACGGCTCCCTGGTCTACGCCCTGCCGGGCGAGGGCGGCGGGCGCATCCCGCTGGCCAGGCTCGGCACCGGGGAGTCCCCGGCCGCCCGGCTCGGCCGGCTCACCGAGGAACTGCTCGTCTCCGCCGAGGCCTCGGCCAACCTGGTGATCGTCCGCACTCCGCCGGGCGCCGCGCAGTTCCTGTCGTCGGCCATCGACCACGCGGACTGGGAGGCCATCCTCGGCACCGTGGCCGGGGACGACACGATCCTCGTCGTCACCCGGGACCCGGCGGGCGGTGCGTCGGTCGCCGAGGCGCTGCTGCGCCACGCCGACCGGCGCGGCCAGCCCGCGCCCGGCGGGCCCGCCCCAGCCGTATCACGAGACCTGAACGAAAGACCTTTGGAGCAAGAATCATGACTGACCGTGTCGTACTGGCCTTCTCCGGGGGCCTCGACACCTCGGTGGCCATCCCGTTCCTCGCCGAGAAGACCGGTGCCGAGGTCATCGCCGTGGCCGTCGACGTCGGCCAGGGCGGCGAGGACATGGAGGTCATCCGGAAGCGGGCCATCGACTGCGGTGCGGTCGAGTCCGTCGTGGTCGACGCCCGCGAGGAGTTCGCCGCCGACTTCTGCGTGCCCGCCCTGCAGGCCAACGCCCTCTACATGGACCGCTACCCGCTGGTCTCCGCGCTGTCCCGGCCGCTGATCGTCAAGCACCTGGCCGCCGCGGCCAAGGAGTTCGGCGGCACGCACGTCTCGCACGGCTGCACCGGCAAGGGCAACGACCAGGTCCGCTTCGAGGCCGGCCTGGCCGCGCTCTTCCCCGAGCTGAAGGTCGTCGCCCCGGCCCGCGACTACGCGTGGACCCGCGACAAGGCCATCGCCTACGCCGAGGAGAAGAACCTCCCGATCGAGACCACCAAGAAGAACCCCTACTCGATCGACCAGAACATCTGGGGCCGCGCCGTCGAGACCGGCTTCCTGGAGGACATCTGGAACGGCCCCGTCGAGGACGTCTACTCCTACACCGCCGACCCGGCCGAGCCGCGCGAGGCCGACGAGGTCGTCATCAGCTTCGTCAGGGGCGTCCCGGTGGCGCTGGACGGGCGGCACCTGACCCCGTTCCAGGTCATCTCCGAGCTGAACCGGCGCGCCGGCGCCCAGGGCGTCGGCCGGCTCGACATGGTCGAGGACCGGCTCGTCGGCATCAAGTCCCGCGAGATCTACGAGGCGCCCGGCGCCATCGCGCTCATCACCGCGCACATGGAGCTGGAGAACGTCACCGTCGAGCGCGACCTCGCCCGGTTCAAGCGCTCGGTGGATCAGCGCTGGGGCGAGCTCGTCTACGACGGCCTCTGGTTCTCCCCGCTGAAGAAGGCGCTCGACGTCTTCATCGCCGAGGCGCAGGAGCACGTCACCGGCGAGATCCGGATGACCCTGCACGGCGGCCGGGCCACCGTCACCGGCCGGCGCTCCGAGGCGTCGCTGTACGACTTCAACCTCGCCACCTACGACACCGGCGACACCTTCGACCAGTCCCTGGCCAAGGGCTTCGTCGAGCTGTGGAGCCTGCCCTCCAAGATCGCCGCCGCCCGGGACGCCAGGCTGGGCTGAACGGATGACGGATGTCCCCCGGATCTGCGCCCAACCTGGGCGCGGGACCCGCCGGACATCCTTTAGGGTCGCGGATTGAACTGGGAGGGAGAACGACGGTGACTGATGGTGGCAAGCCGATGCGGCTGTGGGGCGGCCGGTTCGAGGGAGGACCGGCCGACGCGCTGACCCGGCTCTCGGTGAGCGTGCACTTCGACTGGCGGCTGGTGCCGTACGACCTGCTGGCCTCGCGCGCGCACGCCAGGGTGCTGCACCGCGCCGGGCTGCTCACCGAGGACGAGCTGGGACGCATGATCGGCGCCCTGGACGACCTGGAGCAGGCCTGCAAGTCGGGTGAGTTCCGGCCGACCGTGGCCGACGAGGACGTGCACACCGCGCTGGAGCGCGGCCTGCTGGAGCGCCTGGGCACACTCGGCGGCAAGCTCCGCGCAGGCCGGTCCAGGAACGACCAGGTCGCCACCGACCTGCGGCTGTACCTGCGCGACCACGTCAGGACCATCGTGTCCCGGCTGGTCGAGGTGGAGACCGCGCTGATGAACCAGGCCGAGGAGCACGCGGAGACGGCGGCCCCCGGCATGACGCACCTGCAGCACGCGCAGCCGGTCTCCTTCGGCCACCAGCTGCTGGCGCACGTGCACGCCTTCGCCCGCGACATCGACCGGCTGCGCGACTGGGACCGGCGCGCCGCCGTCTCCCCGCTCGGCTCCGGTGCGCTGGCGGGCTCGTCCCTGCCGCTGGATCCGCAGGCCGTCGCGGCCGAGCTGGGCTTCGACTCGGCCGCGCCGAACTCGATGGACGCCGTCGCCGACCGCGACTTCGCCGCCGAGTTCCTGTTCTGCGCCGCGATGATCGGCACGCACCTGTCGCGGCTGGGCGAGGAGATCGTCCTGTGGGCCTCGCAGGAGTTCCGCTGGATCGAGATGGACGACGCCTACTCCACCGGCTCGTCGATCATGCCGCAGAAGAAGAACCCCGACGTCGCCGAGCTCGCCCGCGGCAAGAGCGGACGCCTCATCGGCAACCTCATGTCGCTGCTCACGACGCTCAAGGGCCTGCCGCTGACCTACAACCGCGACCTGCAGGAGGACAAGGAGCCGGTGTTCGACTCCGTCGACACCCTGCTGCTCGTCCTGCCGGCGGTGGCGGGACTGGTCTCCACCATGCGGGTCAACACGGCCAAGCTGGAGGCCTCGGCCCCCGACGGGTTCGCCCTGGCCACCGACCTGGCCGAGCTGCTGGTCCGCAGGGGCGTGGCGTTCCGCGAGGCCCACGAGGCGGTCGGCCACCTGGTGGTCTGGTGCCAGGTCAACGACAAGGACTTCGGCGAGCTCACCGACGAGGAACTGGCCAAGGTCTCGCCGCACTTCACGCCCGACTCGCGCGAGGTGCTCTCGGTGCCCGGCGCGCTGGCGGCCCGCAAGGCCCACGGCGGCACGGCTCCCGACCGGGTCCGCGACCAGCTCGCCGCCCTGCGCGAGGCCGTCGACGTCCAGGCCGCATGGGCGAGCGGAAGCTGACCTCCCCGCCGCTGGACCGCGCGTTCTTCGACCGGCCCGCGCACGAGGTCGCCCCCGACCTGCTGGGGCGGGTGCTCGTGCACGGACCGGTCGCGCTGCGGCTGACCGAGGTCGAGGCGTACGGCCTGCCGGGGCAGGATCCCGCGGCCCACACCTACCGGGGGCTGACGCCGCGCAACGCGGTGATGTTCGGGCCGCCGGGGCACGTGTACGTCTACTTCACGTACGGCATGCACTTCTGCGCCAACCTGGTCTGCCTGCCCGAGGGGATCGGCTCGGGCGTGCTGCTGCGGGCCGGGGAGGTGGTCGCCGGGATCGAGACGGCCCGGGCACGCAGGAGCACGGGCCGCGCCGAACGTCTTCCCGCGGCGCGGGACCTGGCCCGCGGGCCCGCACGCCTGGCGGTGGCGCTCGGCTTCACCCGCGAGCACAACGGGCTCGACGCCTGCGCACCCGGAGGGAACGGCCCGTCCGGCCCGGCGGGGGTCCCCGGGGCGGACCGGTCGCGGACCGGGCCTCTGGCCGTGCTGGAAGGGGAGCCTCCCCGGGCGGACCTGATCAGGTCGGGGCCGCGCACCGGGGTCGCGGCGGGCAAGGAGACGCCGTGGCGTTTCTGGATCGACGGAGATCCCACGGTCTCGCCGTACCGGGCGCACGTACCGCGCCGCCGGACCTCGTGACCGCCGGTCGCGCCCGGAGCCGCGGCCCGCGGGGCGGCGGCGGGCCGACGTCGATCCGGCCATCGCGCCGCCGGGCCTGTCCGTCCCCGTCGGGGCGGGTTCCGAGTGGCGAAACGGTGCCGCGATCGGGCAGGCTGTACGGCGAAGCCGTACATGACCCTCAGAGCATTGGAAAGCAAGGATCGTGACCGACATTCTGGATGACCTCGCCTGGCGCGGCCTGATCGCGCAGTCCACCGACATCGACGCCCTGCGTGCGGCGATGGCCGAGGGTCCGATCACGGTCTATTGCGGCTTCGACCCGACCGCGCCCTCCCTCCACGTCGGCAACCTGGTCCCGCTGCTGACCCTGGCCCGGCTGCAGAAGGCCGGCCACCGCGCCATCGGCCTGGTGGGCGGGGCGACCGGCCTGATCGGCGACCCGAGCGGCAGGAGCACGGAACGCTCGCTCAACTCCTCCGAGGTCGTGGCCGAGTGGGTCGCACGGATCCGGGTCCAGGTCGAGAAGTTCCTGGACCTCTCCGACGAGTCCCGCGGGTTCATGGTCAGCAACCTCGACTGGACCGAGGGGATGTCCGCGATCGCCTTCCTGCGCGACGTCGGCAAGCACTTCCCGGTCAACCGCATGCTCGCCCGCGAGTCGGTCTCGGCCCGGCTGGGCGGGGACGGGCTCAGCTACACGGAGTTCAGCTACCAGATCCTGCAGGCCAACGACTACCTGGAGCTGCACCGGCGGCACCGGTGCTCGCTGCAGATCGGAGGCAGCGACCAGTGGGGCAACATCACCGCGGGCACCGACCTCATCCGCCGGGTGACCGGTGAGCACGTGCACGCGCTGACCGTGCCGCTGATCACCAAGGCGGACGGCACCAAGTTCGGCAAGACCGCCGGTGGCGCCGTCTGGCTCAACCCCGAGATGACCTCGGCGTACGCGTTCTACCAGTTCTGGCTGAACGCAGACGACCGTGACGTGGTGAAGTTCCTCAAGATCTTCAGCTTCAGGTCCCGGGAGGAGATCGAGGAGCTGGAGAAGGCCGCCGCCGAGCGCCCCGCGGCACGCGAGGCGCAGCGCGCGCTGGCGGAGGAGTTCACCACGCTGCTGCACGGGGCGGACGAGTGCGCCGCGGTGATCGCGGCCTCGGCGGCGCTGTTCGGCAGGGGAGCGCTGGACGAACTGCCCGCGCACACGCTCGGGGCCGCGCTGGCGGAGGTGCCGCGCGCGGAGGTGCCGGCGCTGGGCGCATCGTTCGTCGACCTGCTCGCGGAGAGCGGTCTGGTGAAGTCGAAGTCCGAGGCCCGCCGCGCCGTCAAGGAAGGCGGGGCCTACCTCAACAACGGCAAGGTGACCGACGAGTCCTACGTGCCGACCGCCGACGACCTGCTGCACGGCCGCTACCTGGTCCTGCGCCGCGGGAAGACGTTCGGCGCGGTCGAGGTCGTCTGATCAGGGCTCCGATCGTCCGGTACGGCGAGCGCCCCGGCTTCGGCCGGGGCGCTCTGCCGTTCCGAACGGTAACGTTCTGGTGGCGAAGGACGGCCCGCCTGCCCCGAAAGCCGGGATGACCTGCGGATTCGGCTGCAGCGGTTGATTTGACGGGGATTCGCGGGCGACCTATGGTTTCCAGGTGCCCGGGAGCGAGCCGGACGCCTGAGACGGCGGACGGGCCCCAGGGCCGATCCCCTCCTGAACGAACCTCGGCGTTCGGTCGTTGTGCTGTCACCGGAAAATCGGTTGATTGGACAACGAGTGAATGGCACGGTAAGTTAGAAGGGTTGCTCCGGAGACGGGGTGGTCGCGATCCGGATGGATCGCCCGAAACGGGTCAGGTTGACACGAATCGGGCGGATCTGCTAGGATAGTG
>NZ_JACHJJ010000025.1 GCF_014203605.1 Thiemannella venezuelensis
AACTCCGGCGGATAGTTGTTCGGCACAGTGGACTCCTTCTTCCGGGAACCAGGGTTCCCCAGAGGTCAGGTGTCCACCAAACCGGGTCAACTCCAGAAATCACCAACGGTGTGGAGCCCCACCACGACATCACCGTTGATCACCTTGTGGGGGGAGCTTAAGGTCAAGCTTCTCCCCTCAACTCCCTCGAAAACAGGAGACACAAGCACGACCGCAATGCCATCCTACGGTTATGGAAGTGAACCTGCCTCAAGACCTGGGTGAAGTGCAACATGAGGTGCGGGAGGCGACTCGTGCTCTGATTCGGAATCTTCACCTCTCTCTCCCCTCACCGGTGGACGGGAGTCGACAACGAGAGGCATTCGTACCGCTCACGTCTGCTCAATGGAGGACCGTCCTTGAGGATGCTCAATTAATCAAACAGTGGCATCAGACTAAGGAAATAATAAATAGTTTAGCTTCGATCACTTCCACCTCAGGCCGAACAATCGGGAAGCGACTTCCTGGCCTAATGAGGCTACTCGCCACGGCAGCAAATAGAATTGCATATACCAAATTCGAGATCGCCAAATTTAATCCGCCCGAAAATTTCATGGACCAGAAAAGCCTATCCGAAGATCTTTGCCTATCTGTAATTCGGGTAGTGCGAGAAATGTTTGCATGCGTGAGTCAGGGATGGGAATCCCCTGCATGGCTGTCAGTTAAATCGCACGCCCTCACATCAGACACTTTAGCCAATCAATTGAGAATAATAATTTCCTCGCCTGTTAACGAAAACGAGGACGTATATGAGCGAGTCCTAGGCTTGTCGGGAGACGAGTTCAGAAAGGGTGATCCGGTAGCAGGCTGGGCACGTCTCGGAGCGGCTTGGGCCCGAGATCAAGAGAATCTTGATAAGAGATTACGTCACCAGATGCGACACCTAATCGTCGACAGCCTGTTGCCCATTACAGTTAAGCTTCGTCAGCATCTAGTCGCTCTTGCGACAGCGAATCGACCGCTGATCGCACATCATTCCGCAATTCTAGCGCGCGACTTCATAACGGATAAATTAAGAGAAGATCTAGATCACACTCGTATCGTCATTGGACGGCACGTGAAGACTGTACCCTTGATGTTGTCTGCACATCGAGGAAAGAAAAATTCATGGAAAATGTATATTGAAGCCGCCCATCCAGAAGACCAAGTGCGACCACTTTTAGACCTGTATAAGATCGTCTCGGAAGGGGATGTGAAGCGGACCGCTATCGTTGTCCTAGAGCTCCTTGGCAGGACAGTCCCCACCACGGTTACGCTGGCCACAGTCAAAGACTTACTCAGCGCCGAAGGCAACGCTCCGATGTGCGAGATGCTGGCTGCTTTAATACGTCCAGAGTGGCGCAATGCAATCGCCCATGAGGATTTCCTCTGGGATTCAGAAAAGTCGATGGCGATACTTGATGGCAAGCTAGTTAGCCTTGGTGAGCTGCTTCATACATCCATTGCGGCTATGAACATTTGTGAAGGTTTCGAACACGGAGTTGCCGTGTCCTATGCGCAAAATTCGAAGCTGAACCCTTGGGATGAAACTGTCTCTACTAGTCTTGACGGATTGACCCGCGTTCTTCAAACGATGGGCAACGTTGGCCAACCCGTACTAGACGGTCGCAAACGAGGACCCTGTATTCGGCTTGATGTACCAGATATCTCCATTGAGTCCATTCAAACATTGCTTCGAGCCATTTTAATGGCCGCACAAGTGGACAATTCGATTGACCTGTGGGAAGTTAGACAAGGGCCCGATCGACCAATACTAAATATCGACAGATTCGCTATAGAGGCGGCCTTGAAAGTCGCCAGCGGACTCTGGGAAAGTACTGACCCCACACCGTTTGCAAGTCTACCTCTAATTGCGAACGGCATGAGGAATGCGGGAGAAGATGACACCGTTTCCGCTGGAACAATTCTGGCTCTAGCCGCAGCACACGTAACCGGGGAAAGGAGTCGACTAACACCTTCTCTTGCTAGTGCAGATCCCGCAGCGAAAAACGAAATGCTCACTACCGTAAGGCTAATCTCCGACGGAGTCAACGTGGCCTCAACCTTCCTTGAAGGGGATCGACCAAAAAGGAAGTTGCTTATGTTTGCCCAAATTCTGTCCGGGGATTGCCAGTGGCATGAGAACGCCCCCCCATCTGCCCTCATATCAGGATTCTCCCCTGCCGACCGTGCTCTAAATCGGAACATGCCAGCGCACATACCGTGGATTATGCCAAGCGCAGGCCGGTAATCAGGGAGACTGCACGCTGCTGCGCACATAGCTCGTTCTCTCATCCGCCCCGCCAGCCAGCGTCATTCGATGGCAAGCGGACCCGGAGCACAGGGCCGCCAGGCCCGAGCACCGGAAGCCGCGCGGCAGCCGATCGTCCCGACCGCACGCGATCAGAACCGAAGCAGGTGATCGCCATGACGTTAAGGATGTTCTCTTCGACTCCTAGGCGCGTAGGCGGCGTGGCCGCGACCGGCCGAAGAGCCGCAGCGCGGCCGGCGACCGCCCAACGCGCGGCGGGCCGCGGAGCGGACCGCCCTTGAAGACGTAGAGAAAGTTCTCATCCACGGCTGCGGCCAGTAAATGATCTTGCTCCTGTTGGCTGCTACCGGCGTGATGGTGGGCTGCCGCGTCAGAGCCCGAGGTCACAGAGCAGGGCTTTGAGCTCCTCCGCCTGATGCTCCGATTCGGCATAGAGGGCGGTGAACGCTGACCTTTCGCTCCGGAACACTCTGGCCTCGCCGTCATAGGCGGCGAAGAGCACCCCGTTGTCCTGCCACCAGTTGTCGGCGAGTCCCTCGACCTCGGGCACGGGCGTCAGCCCTGGGAGCACATGAGTGAGAATCCGTGCTCGCCGGGCCTCCTCGCCCCGCCAGGTCCCGATCCTCTCCATCGCCTGTGCCGCGTCGGCAAGGGCGCATGCCTCGATCCACCCGGACACCGAGGAGTGGAGGGCTACCCAGTGCTCATACAAGATGCCGAATCGCCCCTGAGGGTCGACGCAGAACCAGTGGGCAACCGAGTAGTGATCCATACCGGCGCCGAAGCACCAGCTCGCTTCCTCAAGTTCGCCAAGGTCCTCTCCGTACATGACGGCCACACCGCCGTCGTAGAGAGGTACGGCCAGTTCGGGGAGGGCAAGCCCGCCCCAGCGGGCCTGGTAGTCCACCATTTTGTCGATCAGCGGCCCGCTCCTGCCCCAGCTTCGCCAGTGCTCGCGAAGTTCTTCGGCGGTCAGTACGTCCTCGCGCCGGCCCTTCTCCCGGATGAACCTCCGTGCCCGCGGCGACAGGGCCGATGGGTCGTCAAGAACGTGGAGAGTCACCGGTGCCCCGTCCGGTCATCAGTCTTCGGCAGGGCTGACGATCGATCCCTTGCCGGGCTTGGTCGTGATCAGCCCTTGCTCGCGCAGGGCCTCCATCGCCTTGCGAACGGTGACCCGGGCAACGTCGAACTCCTCCTGAAGCTTCACCTCAGAGATCAGCGTCAGGGGCGGATAGGTGCCGTCCTTGATCCGCCCGGCGACGACGTTCGCTATCTGCTCCCACTTGTAGAGCCTGGGGTCCCATTCGATCACAAGACGACTCTAGGTATGCCCCTACCTGCGAACATAGAACAGCAATTCCTAGGAATGGTGTAGACAGGATAGGACAGGTTGACCTATGGTCAGATCATGACCCCGGTGACCTACGACCTCGACGCAGTCCGCGCGGTCTTCCCCGCCTGGTCGGTGTTCCGCAGCGACGCGGGCGCCTTCTACGCCACCCGGCGCGGCGAGACGCTCACAGACCAGCAGATCGACGCCGGCCTTCAGCGCACGGTCTGCGCCGACGACCTGGCGGACTTCATCCAGCTCCTTCAGGTGCAAGAGGACCTGCGGTAGGCGGCCATGAGCGACCAGGGCCGAACCGCGGAGGGCTACCACACGCTCCACCTGGCGCCGCTGCAAGCCGCCTACGAGCGCATGACCTGGAGGCCGGCGACTCCCCGCGCGGACAGGGTCCGCATCCGCGAACACACCTGCCCGAACCACACGGTCAGCTATGAGTTCTGCCTCGGCGGGGGCCTGGCGTTCATCCGCCGGACGTACCGCTCGGACGGCGTGGTCGTGCATGAGAGCGAGTGGCTGCGCATCCGGGACGCCGAGCGCCTGTGGCTGCGGCTCCTCCTCGGACAGGCCCGATGACCGCCTTCGGATTCACCCGGAATTGAGAGGAGATAGAAATAGCGGATATGTTCTGACCGATCCGGTAACCGGAATACGCGACACGGCACGTTGAACATGCCGCGCGCAGTCGCGAGCAACTTCATCATCGTCTATTTCCGCAGGTCACGACCGACCTGCGGCTACAGGCGTTTGCCCACTGGCAGTTTTTCTGCCAGTGGTGCGGATCACCCGGCTTATCGTCGAGGCAAGCGACGACAGGGAGGGTGAACGTGGCTACCGAACAGATGACGACGGGCCAGCGGATCGCGCGGGCCCGTCACCGCAAGGGCTGGGATCAGGCCACCCTCGCGGAGAAGATCGGCCGTTCGGTCTCCTGGCTGTCGAAGGTGGAGAACGGCCGGCTGCCGCTGGACCGGATGAGCGTCGTCGGCCAGCTCGCCGAAGCGCTCGGGGTGGAGATGGCCGAGCTCACCGGTCAGCCGTACCGGCACGAGACCAACGACCTCGACTCCGGGCACTCGGCGGTCCCCGGTCTGCGCCTTGCGCTCCAGCAGGCGACCATGCCGGGCGGGGCCGCGCTCCTGGGCAACCGGGAACCGCGGGGCCTGGCCGAGCTGGAGGCGAACGTGCGGCTGGCCGAACAGCTCCGCCAGGACGCCAAGTTCACCGCCCTCGGCGAGGTGCTGCCGAGCATCATCACGGACCTGCTGCTCATCACCTCGGGCGGGACGGCCGACCGGGACCGGGCGGAGGCGCTGATGCTGCGGGCCTGCCACATGGCGCGCGTCTCCTCCAACCTCCTCGGTCACCACGACCTCGGGTGGACGGCGGTACAGCGGGAGCTCGTCGCCGCCCAGCAGGTCGGCGCTCCCGAACTCGTCGCCGCCGCGTCCTGGGACCTGTGCGGCGTCTGGCTCCACGAGGCGGCGCTTGATCCGGCGAAGAACGCGGCGCTGTCGGCGCTCGATCAGCTTGAGCCGTACGTGGGGACGGGTGACGACACGATCCGGGCGCTGTGGGGAGCGCTGCACCTGCGGGCGGCCGTCGCCTACTCGCGGCTGTGGGACCAGACCGAGGCGGAAAGCCATCTGGCCGAGGCGCGGCAGATCGCCGAGCGCCTGCCGGCGAACGGCAACGCCTTCCAGACCCAGTTCAACCGCGTCAACACGACGATTCACGCGGTCGAGGTCAGCATGGAGCTGGGGCGCCCCCGGGATGTGATCACGCGGGCGGAGCAGGTGGAGATCGCGCAGATCGCCTCGTCGGAGAGGCAGGCGCACTACTGGACCTGCACCGCGGCGGGCTACCACATGAACCGCAAGGACAACGAGGCTGTGGAAGCGCTGCTCCGCGCGGATCGCATCGCACCTCAGCACGTCCGTAACCGCCCGCTGGTCCGCAACATCGTGCGTGACCTGCGCGACAGCGGCAAGCATCGTCGTCAGCGTGAGGTCGCCGGCCTCGCCCAGGCGATGCGGCTGCCCTGACCAAAGCTCATCGGTGAGCCTGTCCGCGCTCTGGCTCTCCCCATCCATGAAGGTTCCACAGGTCGTGCTCGCGGCCTGCCTAAGCGAATGAATGGGGCACTACTCGTGGGTCTCAACGAGATCGAACGGCAGATCCTGCTACGCGAACTGGCGGAGATCGCGACCGAGCTCGCCGAGCTTCAACGGCGGGCGCTCGTGATCACTGCTCGGGTCGATCTGGACGAGTCCGGGCGTCTAGCTCGTCCAGCCTGAAGCTCAGCTTCTTGACGTGCTCGCGGATCTCCTGGAGCTGCTGGGAGATGAGAAGGAACTCCTCGCTGTGCTCCTCGTCCGAACCTCCGGTGACGGCGGGGCGCGGGGCCTCCTCGTCGGGCGTGCGGAGAACGAAGCTGCCGGACCCCTGGCGGGTCTCGATCAGTCCTTCGTCGCGTAGGACGGCGAGCGCGTTGCCGATGGTCATCATCGCGACGCCGTACTTGTCGGCGAGTTCCCGGGCCACGGGGAGCTGTTCCCCGACCGCGTACCTGCCGGCGGCTATCTCACGGCGGATGTCGTCGGCGATACGCAGGTAAGGCCGTCGCCGGTCGGTGGTGCCCATGCCTCCACAGTAGCCGTTCTAGGCATCTAGGTCTCTGGGCAACCCGTAACAAAACATGGAGGCAACCTAGCTGTGTCGGTTTACATTTCTAGATATCTAGATATCTTGATAGGCAGAACAATCATTCTCTGGAGGTCCACCCTCATGCGCAACATCCCCATCCCCGTCGACGTCTCCCGGCTCCAGTTCATCTGCGTCAAGGCACCCTGCCCCCGCGTCATCAACAGGGACACGGGCGAGATCAAGACCGACAAGGCCAGCGGCCAGACGGTCTACGAGGTCCTGTGCTCGGTGGAGGACGCCTTCGGCAAGATCGAGCTGGTCAAGGTCAGCGTCGTCGGAGAGCCCCCGGTCAGCCCCGGTGATCAGGTCAACCCGGTCGGCCTGGTGGGGTACGTCTGGGAGCTGTCCGGCCGCTGGGGCATCGCCTACCGGGCGTCGGCCATGCTGCCCGCCGCCGCGGCGGAGGTGCGCGGTGTCTGATCGCTTCCTCCTGGCGCTCCTCGATGTCCTCGTGGTTCTGGTCGTCACCGTGGCCGGCCTGTGGGCTTGGCGGCGCTGGCACTACCGGTCGTTCTGGCTGGTGGTCGGCTACCCGCTCATGGCGATCAGCGTCCGCGCCACCTGGCGGAAGGTCGCCCTCGGCTGCGGCCTGACCAAGAAGCGGCAGCGTTTCTGGTTCACCACCGTCCCCGGCCTGGTCTCCTCGACCGGCGTCGTGAAGGTCAAGCGGCGTTTCCAGCGAATCGCGGTCGACACCAAGCCGTGGATGTGGCTGCCCCTGCCCACGCGGTACGGCTGGCGCGTCACGCTCCACACCCTCGAAGGGCAGACCCCCGACGACTACCGCCAAGCGGCCGAACAGCTCGCGCACTCCTGGCGGGTGCACGCCGTACGGGTCTCCTCGCCCCGGCCCGGCCGGGTCGTGCTGGCCGCGACCATGCGTGATCCGCTGGTGCGGGTGGATGAGATCCCGCCCTCGTCGGAGCTGCTGAAGGTCACCGTGGGACGGCTGGAGACCGGCAAACCGTGGGAGATCGACTTCCGCACCGTGCCGCACTGGCTGAACGCCGGGGCGACGCAATCCGGGAAGTCGAACCTCGCCAACGCGCTCATCGTCGGCCTGGCTCCGCAGCCGGTCGCCCTGGTCGGCTTCGACCTCAAGGGCGGCGTGGAGTTCACCCCCTACGCACCCCGGCTGTCGGCGCTGGCCACGTCCCGTGCCGAGTGCGTCGGCCTGCTCGATGACCTCGTGAGCCTGATGGCCGACCGGATGACCGCATGCCGTACGGCCGGCGCCCGCAACATCTGGCAGCTCCCGCCGGACCTGCGGCCGGTGCCGGTCGTGGTCCTGGTCGACGAGCTCGCCGAGTTGTACCTGATGGCCGACAAGAGCGAGAAAGACGAGATCGCACGTACCTCGACGGCGCTGCTGCGGGTGGCGCAGCTCGGGCGGGCCTTCGGCATCTACCTGTTCTGCTGCGGCCAGCGCATCGGCTCCGACCTCGGCCCCGGCGTCACGGCGCTGCGCGCCCAGTGCTCGGGCCGCATCTGCCACCGGGTCAACGATCCGGAGACCGCGACCATGACCCTCGGCGACCTCGACCCGGCCGCGCTGGTCTCCGCCCGCGCCATCCCCGCCGAGACATCCGGGGTCGCGATCGTGGCCGGCCAGGACGGCCAGTGGTACCGCGCCCGCTCCTTCTACGTCTCCGAGCACGCGGCCGAACACGCCGCCCGCATGTACGCCGATCTCACCCCTCCTTGGAGGAGATCACCAGCGGCGCTCAGCCGATCGAGATGACCGATGACGACCTTGCCCAGTTCCTCACTCCCGCCGCCATCGTCCCGGAACCTCGGAAGGGCTGAGAGAGCATGCGACGCCTCGCCTCCTGGCTGCTGGACTCCGGTTCCGTCCTCGTCCTGGCGCTCATCGCCGGGGCCGGCTCCTTCTCCCACATCCGCCAGACCGCCGTAGAGCACGGCCAGACCGGCTGGATGGCCTGGGCCGTGGCCGTATGCGTCGATCTCACCTGTGTCATGGCCGCCCGCGAACGCCAGCGCGACAAGAAGACCGGACGCGAGCGGACCGGCCCGCTCTCCTGGCCGACCTTCATCCTCGTCGCCGGGATCGTGCTGTCCCTGGCCGCCAACCTCCACCAGGCCGAACCCTCGGTGTGGGGCTGGCTGACCGCCGGAACCCCCGCGGTGGCGTTCCTGGTGGCCGTCTCCATGCTGGAGCGGCGGGCCGCCGCTCCCAGTCCTCACCCGTCGCCGGAACCGTCACCGATGACCGCTGCGGCACCTTCGGTGCCGGCCATCGCCCCGGCCGCCGACGACCACCAGGCCGACGCTCCGGGGCCGGCCCCGGCCCTCCTCGACTACGCCCGGCGGATCGTCGACGAGCACCACGCCAAGCACGGAAAGCCGATCACCTGCGACCTCCTGCGCGCCCGCCTGGGCGTGTCCGACCAACTCGCCTCCGACCTGCTCCGCCACCTGCGGACCGCGCCGGACGCCCTGTGAAAGGAAACGCACCCATGCCCACCGACCCGACACGCCGCGCGGCGTTCATCACCGGACTGCGGGACCTGGCCGACTTCATCGAGGCCAACCCCGGCATCCCCGTCCCTCGCCAGTCGACGGCGATCACCTACTTTCCCGAGCAGGCGACGGACGCCGAAATGTGCGCGGAGGTCGACCGGATCGCCGGCCTGTGCGGCGCCCGGATCGACCCGGCACCCCTGCCGTACGGCCACTACATGATCACTCTGCCCTTCGGGCCGCTCCGCTACGAGATCGCCGCGATCCTGGCCGACGCCCGCGCCCGGTACGGCGCCCTCAGCAGCTACCACGGCTGCGTCACCCCTGATTCCGACCCGGCACACGCCGCCTGACCGAAGGACAACCACCATGCGCATCCGCCTCGACGGCACCCACGCCGAGATCACCTACAGCATGTTCCGCCTCCGCGAGATCTTCACCGTGACCTCGGTCTCGCGGGCCTACCCCGACCGCACCCGCCCCCGGAACTACCGGGTCTTCGTCAACATCATCCCGCGCGAGATCAGAGGCGCCCGATGACCGAACTCCTCCCGGTGCTCCGCTGCCGCTGCGGCACCTGCAACGGGACCGGCGTCACCGGAGACGGCGAGACCTGCCCCGACTGCCACGGGACCGGAATCGACAACCACGGCGCATAGCCGTAAGCGCCCCCCGCCTGGCCGCACAACCGCCAAGTTCCGCGCCAGGCCGGGGGCCATCCCTCACAGATCACCTCTGGATAGGACGGAACCCATCTTGCCCCACCCGCACGCCGTAGCCGGGATGGTCTCCCGGCTCAACGATCCCCACTACGCCCGCTGGGCCTCCCAGGTCCGCGCCACCGGCGGCTGCCGACAGCCGATCCACCTGCGCGGCAAGGTCCAGCACATCGACCGCGCGACCGGTGAACTCCTCCACTCCTACAGCACCCGCACCGAACCCGGCGGCGTGCTCCGGGTCCCGTGCAAGACCCGCCGGGCCTCGCGCTGCCCGGCCTGCGCCGAGGTCTACCGCGCCGACACCTACCAGTTGATCCGCGCGGGCCTGGCCGGCGGCAAGGGCGTGCCCGAAAGCGTGACCGCTCACCCGTGTCTGTTCGTCACCCTGACCACCCCGTCCTTCGGCGTCGTCCACACCCGCCGGGAGAAGAACGGCACGGTCCTGCCCTGCCACGCCCGCCGCGACGCGGCCACCTGCCCGCATGGGCGGGTCATGTCCTGCACCGCCCGCCACGGCACCGAAGAGACCTCCCTCGGCGAACCGCTCTGCCCCGACTGCTACGACTACGCGGGCTCGGTCCTGTTCAACGCCCTGTCGCCGGAGCTGTGGCGACGCTTCACCCTGGCCCTGCGCCGCCGCCTGGCCAAGACCGCGGGCCTGACCGTTCGGGAGCTGCGCGAGCAGGTGACGGTGTCCTTCGCCAAGGTCGCCGAGTACCAGCGGCGCGGCGTCGTGCACTTCCACGCCGTCATCCGCCTCGACGGCCCCGACGGACCCACCGCCTCGCCTCCGGCCTGGGCGACGGCCGACGCCCTGGCGGACGCCGTCCGGCACGCTGCCTCGGCCGTCTCCGTGCCGGTCCCGGCCGCCGAGGGTGAACCGGCGCGGGTACTGCGCTGGGGAGCTCAGCTCGACGTCCGCCCGATCACGATGGGCGGGGAACTGACCGATCAGGCGGTGGCCGGCTACATCGCCAAGTACGCCACCAAGGCCGCCGAGTGCGTCGGCACCCTCGACCGGCGCATCAGCCCCCTTGACGACCTGGACGCGCTGCCCATCCGCGAGCATGCCCGGCGGCTCATCGCCGAGTGCTTCCGCCTGGGCGCCCTCGACGGCCTGGCCGAGCTACGGCTGACCCAGTGGGCGCACATGCTGGGCTTCCGCGGCCACTTCTCCACCAAGTCCCGCCGCTACTCCACCACCTTCGGGCAGATCCGCGAGGAACGCGCCGAGCACATGCGGGCCGAAGCGGTCACCACCGGACGGCTCCCCCTCTTCGAGGAGGACACCGTCCTCGTGATCGCCGAATGGGAGTACGCCGGACAGGGCTACTCCCTCGGTGACGCGCTCCTCGCCGCAGCGTTGACCGGCGTCCCCCTGGCCGATCCCGGGGGCTCGCGATGAAGACGACGGACCGGCTCTGGACGGTGGAGGAGGTCGCCGAGTACCTCGGCGTGCCGGTCGGGACCCTCTACCAGTGGCGCTGCAAGCGGATCGGCCCACCCGGCCGGCGGATCGGCAAGCACCTGCGCTACCTCCCCGAGGACGTGTACGTCTGGGTCCGGGAGCAGACATGACCGTCTACGACCGGTGGCACAAGTCCCGCCCCGAGCCCGGAGAGGCGAAGTGCTCCGAGCACAAGCGCGTGCCGACCGCCAAGCACGGCCAGGGAGCACGCTGGCAGGTCCGCTACCGCGACGAGAAGGGCCAGCAGCTCAAGCGCAACTTCGAGCGGAAGGCCGACGCCGACCGCTTCGACGTGACACGCCGTGCCGACGAGCCGCGCGGCGAGTGGATCGACCCCAAGCTCGGGCAGACCAGGTTCCAGGTGTACGCGCAGACGTGGATGGCGTCGCGGCTGCACAAGCCCGGGACCGCGATGACCTACGCCGGGCACCTGAAGAACCACATCAACCCGGTCTTCGGCCTGGTCCCGCTGATCTCCATACGGCCCACCGCCGTGCAGCGGTGGGTGAAGGACCTCCACGTGAAGGGCCTGGCGCCGCGTACGGTCGAGACCGTCTATGTGATCTTCTCCAGCGTCATGCGCGGTGCCGTGCGGGACGGCATGATCCGCCGTTCTCCCTGTGTCGACATCCGCTTGCCGGAGCCGGACAAGACCACGATCCGGCTCCTCTCCCCCGCCGAGGTGATCGCGCTCTACCGGGCCATGCGGCCCGAGTACGCGCCGCTGGTCCTCCTGGGTGCCGCGGCCGGTCTCCGGCAGGGTGAGGCCCTCGGCCTGGCCGTCGACCGGATCGACTTCGCCGAGGGCATGCTGACGGTGGACCAGCAGGTCGTGGTGATCGACCGGCGTCCGGTGCTGGCCCCGCCGAAGACGCGGGCCTCCGTCCGCGACGTCCCGGTGCCGGCCGTTCTCGCCGACGCGCTGGCCGAGCACATCGACCGGTGCGAACCCGAGGACGTGCTGTTCCGGACGACGCGCGGCAATCTGATCCGGCGCGACTACTTCAACGCCGACGTCCTGCGGCCCGCGATCCTCGCGGCCGGGGTGCCGGCGGACATGACGTTCCACGATCTGCGGCACACCTTCGCCAGTACGGCGCTCGCCGAGGGCGTGCCGATCTCCGAGGTGTCCCGGTGGCTCGGGCACGAGTCCATCACGACGACCGTGGACCTGTACGGGCACCTGGTCCCGGAGGCCTCCGAGCGGGCGCGGACGGCGCTGGACAACGCCTTCGCCTCGGCGCTCGGGTCCGCCGGATGTGCCCCCGATGTGCCCTCTCAGGGCTTCGATCTTCCCGGGTGAGGGTTCCGCCGCAGGTCAGGGGCGGGTGGGGCGGACGAGTCGGCCTGTAGGCCGGGTTTTGTCCTTCGCTCGCGCGAAGGGGCGACCATCCATCTAGGACCGCCGTTGCCGGCGGCCTCAAGCGGTCTACCCGCGCGGCTCGGGCGGGCCGCCCTCAGGCGCCGCGCGCGGGACGCCCCGGAGGGCGTCCCTTCTTGACCTTGCTCCGGGTGGGGTTTACCTAGCCGCCCACGTCACCGTGGGCGCTGGTGGTCTCTTACACCACCCTTTCACCCTTACCCCCCTCGAGGAGGGGCGGTCTGCTCTCTGTGGCACTGTCCCGCGGGTCACCCCGGGTCGGCGTTACCGACCACCCTGCCCTGTGGAGCCCGGACCTTCCTCGGCGGGCCTTCGTGAAG
This sequence comes from Thiemannella venezuelensis, assembly GCF_014203605.1. Classification (GTDB taxonomy): domain Bacteria; phylum Actinomycetota; class Actinomycetes; order Streptosporangiales; family Streptosporangiaceae; genus Planomonospora_A; species Planomonospora_A venezuelensis. Next base: position 12,714 of record NZ_JACHJJ010000025.1, read on the forward strand.
ACCCGACGCGGCCGCCCGGCCGGCTCGTCCGCCGTACCGCCAAGCTTAGCGGCTCCCGGACGGGCCCCACCCGGACGGCGGGCCCGCGGGCTCGCATCCTCGCCGTCAGCGCAGGTGCGAGGTGTCGTTGAACGCCTTCACCACGGCGGGCCCGTCGGCGTAGTACTCGATCACCGAGACGCAGGCCAGGTCGAGGTGCATGCGGTACAGCGCGGCGGGCGGAGCCAGCAGCGCGAACCGGAGCAGCGTCTTGATCGGCGTGACGTGGGAGACGGCGAGGACCGTCCTGCCCTCGTATCGTTCGGCGATCCTGTCCCCGGCCGCCCGCACCCGCCGGGCCACCGTCTCGAAGCTCTCCCCGCCCGGCGGCGCGACGGATGGGTCGGCGAGCCAGGCCGCGAGCTCGTCCGGCCAGCGCCGCTGGATCTCGGTGAAGGTGCAGCCCTCCCAGTCGCCGAAGTCGGCCTCCCGCAGGTCCTCTTCGACGGTCACCTCCAGGCCGGTCCTGGCGGCGACGGCCTCGGCGGTGGTGCGGGCCCTCCGGAGAGGGGAGCTGACGATCACCTGCACGCCGTACGGCTCCCGCGAGAGCCTGTCGGCCGCGGCCTCGGCCTGGGCGACGCCGTCGGGGGTGAGCTCGGGGTCGCCGAGCCCGGAGAAGCGGCGCTCGACGGAGAGCAGGGTCTCGCCGTGGCGGAGCAGGACCAGGGTGGTGGCGGCGGTCGCGGGGGGCCGCCAGCCGGTGCCCCTGGCCGCGGCCGCGGGGGCGTCCGATGCCGCTTCGGAGACGTCCGTGGAGTCGAAGAGGGACTCCTGCGCCATTCCCTCCCCCGCGGTCCGGGACCGGGCGGTCACCGCCTGCGTGCCGGGGCCCGCGTCCGCGGCGCCGGAGACGGCCGCCCCTCCTCCGGAGCCCGGGAGCCCGTCTCCGGAGGCCGGCGGGCCTGCGGCGGGACGGCCGGGGACGGCGGAGGCCGCCGAGTGCCAGGGGAGGCCCTTCGCGGCGGCGTCCATGGCCTCGTTGGCCAGCCGGTCGGCCTCCCGGTTCTTCTCCCGGGGGATCCAGCGCCAGGTGACCCGGAGCCTGCGGGCCAGCGCCCCGGCCTCCATCGCGAGCGGGCGCAGCCCCTCGTTCTTGATCTTCCAGCGGCCGGCCATCTGCTCGATGACCAGTTTGGAGTCCATCCGGACCTCGGCCGCGGCCCCGTCACCGGCCAGTTCCAGCAGGGCCCGCAGGCCGGCGACCAGCCCGCGGTACTCGGCGACGTTGTTGGTGGCGGTGCCGATCGCCGCGGCGTCCTCGACGAGGATCTGGCCGTCGGCGGCGTCCCTGACCACCGCGCCGTACCCGGCGGGCCCGGGATTGCCCCGGGATCCGCCGTCGGCCTCGACGACGTAGGAGGTCACAGGCCCGACTCGGGCGTGCGGACCAGGATCCGGCGGCACTCCTCGCAGCGGACCACCTCGTCGTGCGCGGCGGCCTTGATCCGGTTGATGTCGGCGATCGACAGGCTCGTCCGGCAGCCGAGGCAGCGGCCGCCCTGGAGCATCGCGGCGCCCACGCCCGACTGCTCGCGGAGCTTCTCGTACAGCGCCAGCAGGTCGGCGGGGATGTCGGCCACGACGGCCGCGCGACCGCCCTTGACCTCCGCGCTCTCCTTGTCGATCTCGGCGAAGGCGGCGTCCCTGCGGTCCTCGGCGGCGCCGCGGGCGGCGGCGAGCTCGTCGCGCTCCGCGGCCAGCTTCGCCACCTGCGCGTCGGCGCTCTCCCTGCGCTCCATGATCTCCAGAACGACCTCCTCCAGGTCGCCCTGGCGGCGGGCCAGCGAGACGATCTCCGACTGGAGGCTGGCCAGGTCCTTCGGCGAGGAGACCTGGCCGGAGTCGAGGCGCTTCTGGTCCCGCTCGGCGCGGATGCGGACCGAGTCGACGTCGCTCTCGGCCTTGGCCTGCTCCCTGGCGAGGTCTCCCGCCTCGGTCTCGGCGGCGATCACCTGGGTCGCCAGCCGGGCCACGCGGGCGGCGAGCTCGTCGATCTCGGCCAGCTCGGGCAGGGTCCGGCGGCGGTGGGCCAGCCGGTCGATCACGGAGTCGAGTTCGGCCAGGTCGAGCAGGCGCTTCTGGGCTGCCGGGGCTGCTTTCACCAGTTATCTCCAGCGGGGAGGCCCCGGCCTTCAGGCCGGGGAGAAAATACGGAACGGGTGGTCATAGTGGCTTCCTCAATCGTGGTGTAGCCGTAGCCGTCGGCTCTTTGCAGCAGCCGCACGTGCCGGTGGCCGATGCCTTGGACCAGACCGCGGACGGTGCTGATATTGAAGTAGCCGGTGGTGCGGACCGCGACCCGCCCCGTATGGACCCCGGCCTTCTTTCCCGCCGGGACGACCGCCCGGACCAGGTCCCCGGTGTCGCGAACCCGTGTATCTGCTTGACGCGGAGCAGCCGCAGCCGGGGAAACCCGTAACGGTTCGGCGCGGTGCGGGCGTAGGAGCCGCGCCCGGTCGCGGCTGCGGTGAGTACGGCTGCCGGCCAGGCGGTGACGTTCCCCAGGTCGCCGACGTGCAGGGCGTCCAGGGTATGGGACTTGGGTGCACCGGTCCGCGAACGGTTCCACTTGGTCCGTCCACCCGAGCCGGTGTACACGGGCAGGCCGGCCTCCACCCCTGGCACGACCGACTCGGCCACCGTGCGGTCTGTGAGGCGGATGACGAACGGCGTGTGCCGGTGAACCACCGCTCGCCCTGAGGCCAGGAGTTTGCGGGCGCGGGCCGGATGGCACGGCATCAACGGATCGCCGTTCTTGTCCAAAACGAAAACATGTGGGGCGGTAAGGCCCCGGTCTCCCTCGGCGGCCGTGGCCGTCTCGGGGTGACGCCCGTGCGCGCGGGTGCGGCGCGTACGGGTCTCCCCTCGCCCATGTCCGATACCCGGTACCCGACCGTTTCCGGTCAGATCTGCACGGGCCGTTCCGTCCCGACCCGGGGTGTCTGCTCCCGTGCATTCCAGAGCGGCGGGCTGAGGAAGCACCCGCCGGTGGGTCCGCTGTCGTGCATCGGACGTAGCCATCAATGGCACCTCCATTCGCTGATGGCTGGGGCTGGTCAATGCGGGCTTGAGATCTCGGCAGAGCCGAGATCTCAAGCCCCGGCCTTCAGACCGGGGGTCCTTGACGTGAGTTCCTCGCACTTTGCTGTTGTGATCCAGGCGTCCGTGACCGTCTCGGAGACGCGCGTCTCAACATTAATCCCACCGGCGGCCGTCCCGGACGTCAGCAGCCGCGCCGCCTCGGCCAGCCAGGGCCACTCGGTGGCCCAGTGCGCCGCGTCGACCAGGGCGGGACCGCTGCCCGCCTCGATGAACTCGCTCGCCGGGTGGTGGCGCAGGTCGGCGGTGAGGAACACGTCCACTCCGGCGGCGCGGGCCGTGCCGAGCAGGGAGTCGCCCGCTCCGCCGCTCACCGCGACCCGCAGGACCTCGCGGTCGAGGTCCCCGGCGACGCGCAGCCCGCCCGCCGTGCCGGGCAGCCCGGCGGCGGCCTGCCGCACGAAGTCGCGCAGGGGCATGGGGGACGGCAGGGAGCCGATGCGGCCGAGGCCGCGCCGGGGGTCGTCCGCGGAGGGGCTCAGCGGGACCAGCGGGCCGGTCAGGCCGACCGCGCGGGCCAGGGCGTCGGAGACGCCGGGGTCGGCGACGTCGGCGTTGGTGTGGGCGGTGTAGAGGGCGACGTCGTTCTTGATCAGGGTGTGGACCAGGCGGCCCTTGAAGGTGGTGGCGGCCACGCTCGTGGTGCCGCGCAGGTAGAGCGGGTGGTGCGTGACGATCAGGTCGGCGCCCCAGGAGAGCGCCTCGTCGGCGACGGCCGCCACCGGGTCCACCGCGAACAGGACCTTCCTCACCGGCTGGGACGGGTCGCCGCAGACGAGCCCGACCGCGTCCCACGACTCCGCCCACCGGGGGTCGTACCGGGATTCGAGCTCTCTGATGACGTCGGCAAGCGTAGGCACGTGCGCAGACTACCGGCCCGTCCCCGGGGCGGGCGCGGATCCCGCCCCCGGGGGCGCGGGCGCCCCCGGGGATCCCGGCCGGGAAGGACCCCGGGCGGCCTGTTCCCGAGCGGGCGCGGATCGCCTAGTGTAAGTGAATCCTGACTTCCCCCCGGAGGGCTGCGCAATGGGTCCTGCTGTCGCGATCATCGGTGCCGGGTTCGGCGGGCTGTGCATGGCCATCCGGCTCCAGCAGGCCGGCATCGACTCCTACACGGTCTTCGAGAAGGGCCACGACGTCGGGGGCACCTGGCGCGACAACACCTATCCGGGAGCGGGCTGCGACATCCCCTCCCACCTGTACTCCTACTCCTTCGAGCGCTACTCCAGCTGGACCCGCCGCTACCCCGGCCAGCCGGAGATCCTCGCCTACCTGGAGATGTGCGCCGACAAGTACGGCGTGCGCCCGCACCTGCGGCTGAACACCGAGGTCGTCTCGGCCGCCTTCGACGAGGCGCTGGGCAGGTGGCGGGTGCGCACCGACGGCGGCGAGGAGCTGTTCGACGTGGTGGTCTCGGCCGTGGGCCAGCTCAACCGGCCGCACCTGCCCGAGATCCCCGGCGGGTCCTCCTTCGCCGGCCCGTCGTTCCACTCCGCCCGCTGGGACCACGCGACGGACCTGACCGGCAGGCGGGTGGCCGTGATCGGGAGCGGGTCGTCGGCCGCCCAGCTCATCCCGCCGGTGGCCGAGGCCGCCGCGCACCTGGACGTCTTCCAGCGGACCCCCAACTGGGTGATCCCCAAGCCGGACGCCGCGTTCGGCCCCCTGACGCAGACGGCGTTCCACCGCGTGCCGCTCGTGCAGCGGGCCTACCGCGAGTGGATCTACCGTTACGCCGAGGGCACCCTCTACCAGGCCCTCGCGGGCGGATGGAGCGCCGGCCTGCTGCGCAAGCGCGCCCTGGAGCACCTGAACGACCAGGTCCCCGACGCCGGGCTGCGGGCCAGGCTCACCCCGGACTACCCGATCGGCTGCAAGCGGGTCATCATCGACAGCAAGTTCTACCCCGCGCTGACCCGGCCGGACGTGGACGTCGTCACCGACCGGATCACCCGGATCGTCCCGGAGGGCGTGGAGACCTCGGCCGGGCTCCGCGAGGCCGACGTGATCGTCTACGCGACCGGTTTCCGGACCACCGATTTCCTGTCCCCGGTCGAGATCACCGGCAGGCAGGGCCGCCGCCTCGGCGACGAGTGGAAGGACGGCGCCGAGGCCTACCTCGGCATCGCGGTTCCGCACTTCCCGAACCTGTTCCTGCTCTACGGGCCCAACACCAACCTCGGCCACAACTCGATCGTCTTCATGATCGAGTGCCAGGTCCGCTACATCATGGGCTGCCTGCCGTACCTGGCGGACCGGGGGCCGATGGAGGTGCGGCCGGAGGCGATGGAGTCCTGGCGGCGGAGCCTGGAGCGGGCCATGGACGGCATGGTCTGGCAGGCGGGCTGCGCGAGCTGGTACAAGAACGCGGCGGGCCGGGTGACCAACAACTGGCCGGGCCCGACCCCGCTCTACCGGCGGCTCACCCGGGCGCCGCGCCCGGCGGCGTTCCGCTTCGCGCGCTGAGCGGCGGGACGGGCGCGGGCCGGATGTCACGGCGCCGCCGGGCCGGTAGGGTCCCGGACACAGCCACCGTGAGGAAGGACCCGCCCGTGTCCGCCGCCGCCGACCTCCACCACGACGCCGTCGTCGCCGACACCCACAACGACCTGCTGATGGCGGTGACGGCCCGGCCGCCGGAGCGGTGGGCCCCGTTCTTCCGCGAGCGCTGGCTGCCCCAGCTCCGCGAGGGCGGGGTGGACCTGCAGGTGCTGCCGGTCTTCGTCGACGAGCAGTACCGGCCGGAGGGCGCGCTCCGGCAGACCCTGCGCATGATCGAGTGCGCGCACGCGCTGGCCGAGGGCAACGCCGACGAGGTACGGCTCTGCACGGACGGCGCCGAGGTCGACCAGGCGCTCGCCGAGGGCAGGATCGCCCTGGTCCTGGCGCTGGAGAGCATGCCGGGCCTGGACGCGAGCGTGGAGCTGCTGCCCACCCTGCACCGGCTGGGCGTGCGGATCGCCTCGATCGCGCACTGGGGCCGTACGGCTCTGGCCGACGGCAGCGGCGAGGACGCCACCGGGAGCAGGCTGACGGCGGCGGGCGTGGCGGCGGTCCGGGAGATGGAGCGCCTGGGGATGATCTTCGATGTCTCCCACCTGGGCGCGGCGGGCGTCGAACACGTGCTGGAGCTGGCCTCCCGCCCGGTCGTGGCGACCCACTCGTCGGCCCGCGCCCTGCGCGACCACCACCGCAACCTGACCGACGAGCAGATCCGGGGCGTCGCCGCGACCGGCGGCGTGGTCTGCGTGAACTTCCTGGCGGCCTTCCTCTCGGAGGACCCGGCCGAGTACACGGCCGACCGCCTGGTGGACCACATCGCGCACGTCGCGGGCGTCGCCGGGATCGACCATGTCGGGCTGGGCCCCGACTTCGTCCGCGAGGTCCTGCACGACGTGACCCCGCCCTGCTGCGAGTTCAGCGTCAGCGGCCTCGACGTGATGGCGACCGTGCCCGGCCTCGACGGGCCGCGCGGCCTGCCCCTGCTCACCGAGGCGCTGGACAAGCACGGCTTCGCGGAGGAGGAGATCGTCAAGATCCTCGGCGACAACGTGCTGCGCCTGTTCCGCGCGGAGCTGGGCAGGCCCGCCTCCGCGTGAGGGACGGCCGCGGACCGGCCCCGCCCGCGTGCAGAGGCCGGTCGCGCGCGAGCGGGCCGCCCGGTCAGCCCTTCCAGACGCCGGTGGCGGCGGCCTCGGCCGCGTAGTCGGCGAAGTCGCGGGGCGGGCGGCCCAGCGCGCGCTGGACGCCGTCGCCCAGGAAGGCGTTGCGGCCGTCCAGGATCTCGGCGAACATGCCGGCGAACAGCTCCGCCTCCCCGGCCGGCATGCCGTACTCCACCAGCGTGGCCGCGTACCCGTCGGTGGAGACCGGCAGGTAGCGGACCTCCCGCCCGGATGCCCCGGAGATCTCCGCGGCCGCCTCGGCGAAGGTCAGCAGCCGGGGGCCGGTCACCTCGTACACCTGTCCCGCGTGCCCGTCCTCGGTGAGCGCCGCGACCGCGACGTCCGCGATGTCCCCGGCGTCGACGAACGGCTCGGCGACCTCCCCGGCGGGCAGCACGACGGTGCCGCCGAGCACCGGCTCCAGCAGGTGGCCCTCGTCGAAGTTCTGGTTGAACCAGCTCGCGCGCACGACGGTCCACTCGGCGCCGGAGTCCCGCACCGCCTCCTCGCTGCGCCGGGCGGCCTCCTCGCCCCTGCCGGACAGCAGCACCAGCCGGCGGACACCGGCGTCCGCGGCCCGCCGGGCCAGCTCGCCGACCGCCTCCACGGCCCCGGGGGCCGCCAGGTCGGGGTAGTAGGTCACGTACGCCGAGTCCGCGCCCCGCAGCACGGGCTCCCAGGTGGCCGGGTCGGCCCAGTCGAACGGCGGGGTGCCGGAGCGGGAGCCGGGCCGCACCGTCACGCCGCGCTCCCGGAGCCGGTCGGCCACCCGCCGGCCGGTCTTGCCGTTGCTTCCGATGGCCAAGGTCGTCTTCTCTGTCATGGGAACAGTAGATCCCGGACCCCATGAGACGTTCCATGGCCGAGATGCTCGATTCCATGTTCGTGCGTCTCATCCGTGATCTATGCTGGGCGGCATGGACGCGCTGGCGGGACTCCTGGACGGGCCGAGGGCGCGGGAGGCGTTCCTGCTCCGCGCGATGCTGAGCCCGCCGTGGTCGCTGCGGATCGAGGACCGGGCGCCGATCTCCCTGACGGCCGTGGTGCGCGGCGAGGCGTGGGCGGTCCCCGAGCGGGGCGAGCCGGTGCCGATGCGCCCCGGGGACGTCGCGATCATGCGCGGCCCCGATCCGTACGTCCTCGCCGACGACCCGGCCACCCCGCCCCAGGTCGTCGTCCACCCGGGGCAGCGCTGCACCACCCCGGAGGGCGAGGACCTGTCCGAGGCGATGACCCTGGGCGTGCGGACCTGGGGCAACGACCCGGACGGCCGGATGATGGCGCTGGTGGGCACCTACCAGCCGCACTCCGAGATCAGCCGGCGGCTGCTGCGGGCGCTGCCCGCGCTGCTGGTCCTGCCCGGCGAAGTGCTGGACAGCCCGCTCGTCCCGCTGCTCGGGCAGGAGATCACCAGGGACGAGCCGGGCCAGGAGGTCGTCCTCGACCGGCTGCTGGACCTGCTGCTCATCACCGTGCTGCGCGCCTGGTTCTCCCGCCCGGAGGCCGAGGCCCCGGCCTGGTACCACGCGCTCGGCGACCCGGTGGTGGGCCGGGCGCTCCGGCTGCTCCACGCCCACCCCGCGCGGCCCTGGACGGTGGCGGACCTCGCCGCCGAGGTCGGCGTCTCCCGGGCGGCGCTCGCCCGTTCCTTCACCTCGCTGGTCGGCGAGCCGCCCATGGCCTACCTGACGGACTGGCGGCTGACGCTCGCCGCCGACCTGCTGCGCGGCTCCGACGCCACCGTCGGGGCGGTGGCCGCGCGGGTCGGGTACGGCAGCGCCTTCGCGCTGAGCACCGCCTTCAAGCGGGTGCGCGGCGTCAGCCCTCAGGAGCACCGCCGGACCGCGACAGGTACTCCTCCCTGACCTTCGAGCGGGAGAGCTTCCCGGTGGGGGTCCGGGGCAGCTCCTCACGGAACTCGATCACCCTCGGGTGCTTGAACCGGGCGAGCCGCGGGCCGAGGTGCTCCAGCAGTTCCTCCGCCCCCGGCCGGGAGTCCGGCACCACCTGGACGAGCGCGACCACGGTGTGGCCCCACTCGGGGTCCGGCACGCCGATCACCGCGACGTCGGCGACCGCCGGGTGCTCCAGCAGCGCCGCCTCGATCTCGGCGGGGTAGATGTTCACCCCGCCGGAGATGATCAGATCGGTACGGCGGTCGCAGAGGAACAGGTAGCCCTCCTTGTCCATGAAGCCGATGTCGCCGGGGGCGTACCACTCCCCCCGCATGCTGGCGGCCGTCTTCCCGGGGTCCTTGTGGTACTCGAAGCCGCCCAGCCCCGACTTGACGTAGATCATGCCGGGTTCGCCCGCCGGGAGCTCCGCCCCGTTCTCGTCGAGGATCTTCGCCTCGAAGGCGGGGACCGGGCGGCCGACCGTGCCGGGACGCTCCAGCCACTCGTGCGGCTTGACGGCGAAGGCGATGGCCGACTCGGTGGAGCCGTAGTACTCGTACAGGACCGGCCCCCACCAGTCCATGATCCCCTTCTTGACCGCCACCGGGCAGGCCGCCGCGGTGTGGATCACCTGCCGGAGCGAGGAGACGTCGTAGCGCGCCCGGACCTCCGGCGGCAGGAGCAGCATCCGGTGGAACATGGTCGGCACCATCATGGCGTTGGTGACCCGGTACCGCCCGACCAGCTCCAGCACGGTCTCCGGCTCGAACTTCGGCGCGACGACCAGCGTGTGCCCCAGGTGCAGGGCGAACAGGGTGTGCGCGCACGGGGAGGAGTGGTACATCGGCGAGGTCACCAGGTGGACCTCGTCGCCGGGCCGCAGGTCGCAGACCTCGCCGAGGAACCAGGTGTAGAGCGGGACCGTCGCCTCCGGCTCCGCTCCGGACAGCGGGCGCCGCACCCCCTTGGGGAAGCCGGTGGTGCCGGAGGTGTACCACATGACGGCGCCGGACGTCCGGTCCTCGGGATCGGTGTCCGGCTGCCCCTCGGCCAGGGCCCCGGCCCCGCCCGCCTCCGGGGTGACCACCAGCCGGGAGTCGCTGTCGGCCACGATGTAGTCGATCTCGTTCTGCGTGAGGTGCCAGTTGACCGGGACGTAGTACAGCCCGATCTGACCGGTGGCCATCAGCATGGTCACCGCGTCGATCCCGTTGGGCAGCACGCCCGCGACCGCGTCCCCCGCGCGGAGCCCCCGCGCCCGCAGCCCGTGCGAGACCCGGTTGACCCGGGCGAGCAGCTCTCCGTAGGTGGTCACCGCGCCGTCGGCGTCGATCACCGCCCGGCGGCCGGGGTCGGCCTGCGCGATCCGGTAGAAGCCGGGCAGCCCGCTGATGTCGGCCATGGATTCTCTCCCTTACAGCTCCAGCAGGTCGGCGAGACGGGTCCGGTGGGCGCGCGGCGGGCCGAGGAGCACCTCGTCGGCCTTGGCGCGCTTGTAGAACAGGTGGGCGTCGTGCTCCCAGGTGAAGCCGATGCCGCCGTGCAGCAGGAGGCTGTCGCGGGCCACCTCGAAGCAGGCCCGGCCCAGGTAGACCTGGGCGAGCGCGGCGGCGGCGGGCAGCTCGCCGGGGGCCTCGTCGGCGGTCCAGGCGGCGTACCTGACGACCGACTCGGCCTGCTCCAGCTTGCAGTGCATGTCGGCGAGTTTGTGCTTGACGCCCTGGTAGGAGCCGATGAGCCGGTTGAAGGCGACCCTGATCTTGCTGTAGGCGACGATCGCGTCCAGCGAGGCCCGCAGCACGCCGAGCTGCTCGGCCGCCACCGCCACCGCCAGCAGGTCCCGCGCCCGTGCCAGGCCCGCCTCGTCGGCGCCCGAGAGGATCCGGCCCGGGGACCCGTCGAAGGTCACCCTGGCCTGGCGCCGGGTGGGGTCGAGCGTGGTGAGCGCCTCGCGGGCGACGCCCGCGCCGCCGGCCTCCACCGCCACCAGGACGGGGCCGTCCGGCGCGGCGGCCTCCACCAGCAGCACGTCGGCGTCCAGTCCGTTGAGCAGGTGCGGCACGGTGCCGCTCAGCGCGGCCCGCCCGTCCCCGTCCGCCGTGCCGGCGGTCACGCCGGAGGCGGGGGCGAAGGCGGCGGTCACGCGGCCCTCGGCGATGCCGCCGAGCAGTTCCTTGTCCGGCGTCTGGAGCTGGGTCAGCGCGATCGCGGCGGCGGTGGTGGCCAGGAACGGCCCCGGGAGCAGCGCCGCACCGGTCTCCTCCAGGGCGACCGCGAGCTCGGCGAATCCGGCCCCGGCGCCGCCGTACTCCTCGGGGACGATCAGCCCGGACAGGCCCAGCTCGCCGTTGAGCCGCCGGTAGACGGCGGGGTCGTACCCGGTCTCGGAGTCCATCGCGGCCCGTACGGCGGGCAGCGGCGAGGCGCCGGAGAGGAAGCCGCGGACGGCCTCGCGCAGCTCCCGCTGCTCCGGGGTGAGCACGAGTTTCATGCGAACCGCCCTTCCGCGGAGGCCGTCCGTGCGGTCGTCGGCGTCGTCACGAGGCAGGCCCTCCGCTCGTCTTCAGGTCCTTGAACGGCACGTTCTTGTCCGTGCGCGGCTCGGGGGGCAGGTTCAGCACCCGTTCGCCCACGATGTTGCGCATGATCTCGTTGGTCCCGCCGCCCAGGGCCATCGCGGGGGCGAGCGCGAGCGAGTGGGCCAGCCGTGCGCCCCCGTCCCCCTCGGCCCCGGAGTGGGCCACGGCCTCCGGCCCGGCCAGCGAGGAGGCCAGGTCGGCCTGGAACAGGGTCAGCTCGGCCAGCAGCAGCTTGGCGGCGCTGCCCCGGGCACCGGGGAAGATGCCGGCCTTGGTCTCCTGGGAGAGCCGCTGGTTGAACAGGGCGAGCGCGCGGGAGCGGACGTAGAGCTCGACGAGCTGGTCCCTGACCAGGGGGTCGCCGGTGTCGGCGGACTCGCGCAGCGCCTCGAAGGCGACCGGGTTGTCCTTCTGCCCGCTCATGCCGACCCCGCCGGCGATCGAGAGGCGCTCGTGCAGCAGGGTCGTGACCGCGCAGCTCCAGCCGCCGCCGACCTGCCCGACGAGGTTCTCGGCCGGGATGTGCACGCCGTCGAAGAAGATCTCGTTGAAGTGGGCGCGGCCGGTCATGTCCCGCAGCGGCCGGACGGTGACGCCGGGGGCGTGCATGTCCACGATGAACATCGTCAGGCCCTTGTGCTTGGGCACGTCCACGTCGGTCCGGGTGAGCAGCAGGCCCCAGTCCGCGTTCTGGGCGACGGAGGTCCAGACCTTCTGCCCGTCGACCACCCAGCCGCCGTCGGTCGGCACGGCCCGGGTCTGCAGCGCCGCGACGTCGCTGCCCGCGCCGGGCTCGGAGAAGAGCTGGCACCAGATCTCCTCGCCGCGCAGCAGCGGCCGGACGTACCGGCGGCGCTGCTCGTCGGTGCCCAGGTCGACCAGGGTCGGCCCGCACATGCCCAGGCCGATGGAGAACACGTAGGTCGGCAGCGTGAAGCGCGCCGCCTCGGCGGCGAAGGCCCGTTCCTCCGCCTGGGTCAGGCCCTGCCCGCCCCACTCCGCGGGCCAGGTGATGCCCGAGTAGCCCGCGTCGTACAGCTCCGCCATGAACGCCTTCGCGGCGGCGACCCCGCCCGCGTCCGGGGTGCCCTCAACTCTGGCCTGGGGGGCGTTCGCCTCCAGCCAGACTCGGGCACGCCGCCGGTAGTCCTCAAGATCCATACCCGCTCCAATCAGTGCTCACTTACTCTAACGAGCGGGCGATCAGTCGTACAGAGCATTGCTCTACTGAGATCGCACCCGGACCTGCCGGCCGCCGGGCAGGACCACCAGGAGCATCGCCCCGGCGATCAGGCCCCCGCCGAGGAAGACGGTCCAGGTGAGCGACTCGCCGTACGCCAGGGTGGCCAGGGCGGTCACCCAGAGCGGCTGGGCGGACAGGATCACCGCCGCGGGCACCGGCGGGACGTGGACCTGGCCGAACGAGCGGGCGAGGAAGCCGAGGGCGCAGGCCACGATGGACAGGTGGCCGAGGATCGCCCAGTCGGCGGGGGTCTCGGGCAGCGTCAGCCCGTCCGGCACGGCCAGCACCCCCGTCAGGAGGGCGATGACGCCGAGCTGGATCACCGCGATCGCGTAGGCGTCCTGGCGGGCCCGCTCGAAGGCGCCGAGCACCAGGGTGTGCGCGGAGTACAGCACCGCGGAGAACAGGGTGACGGCGAGCGCGGGCAGGGAGATCTCGGCGCCCTCGGCCCCGCGCAGGATGGTGAAGACCGTCATCGCGGCCATCGCCAGCGCCACCGCCCACCAGGTCCGCCCCGAGACCCTGGCGCCCAGCACGACCAGCCCGAGGACCGGCGTGATCACCACGTAGGAGCCGACGGTGAACCCCGAGACCGACGAGGGCAGGCCGTGCAGGGCCACCGCCTGGGCGGTCTGCCCCACCCCGAACAGCAGGCCGAGCAGGATGCCGGTGAACCAGGTGCCCTCCGGAAGCCCCCGCAGGCAGCGCGGGCGCAGCGCCAGCAGCGCCAGTGTGGCCAGGCCGTACCGCTCGGCGACCAGGTCGGCGACCGGGATGCGTTCGATGAGGTCCTTCATCAGCGGGAAGGCCGACCCCCAGGCGGCGCTGACGAACAGCAGAAGCACGGCTCCCAGCAGGGGCCGGGGAGCGGTCGCCACTGTCATAAGGGAAGAGTGACATCACTGCGAGCAACCATGAGCTGACCCGCAGGATCGGGAGTGGACTGAATACAACCCTGAGTTAAGGACGTCCCTCCGGCAGGGGAGACCTGCCACCCCGACGGGCTCGCGGGCTACACAGAGTGACAGAGGTCACACCCTGGAGGGTACTTCCCGGGCTATTGGATTCTCCGTACAATTACGGAGCAGGACACGCGATGGGAGTGCAGACGATGACACCTGCTCCGAGCACCACCGCAGCCAGGGAGAGCGACCAGACGGTCGCGGAGAAACGCGCCTACGAGGCTGTCATCGAGCGCCTGTCGAAGGCCTCGGTCGACAAGCACTGGGAGCCCTACGTCGACATCCCCTGGGACGACCCCGACTTCCTGGTCCACCAGGACGACCCCCGCTGGGAGCTGCCCTCGGTCGACAAGCTGGGCGGCCACCCGTGGTACCGGGCGCAGCCGCCCGAGGTCCGGGCGAAGATCGGGCTCTGGCGGGTGGCGACCGCCATGAAGATCGGCCTGCAGTTCGAGAACCTGCTCAAGCGCGGGCTGCTCAACTACGCCTACCGGCTGCCGAACGGCTCCCCCGAGTTCCGCTACGTCTACCACGAGACCATCGAAGAGGGACATCACGGGATGATGTTCCAGGAGTTCGTCAACCGCACGAAGCTCCCTATCAGGGGCATGCCCGGCCCGCTCAGCCTGCTCGCCCAGGTCGCCCCGTGGATCCCGCTGATCTCCACCGAGCTGTTCTTCATCTTCGTGCTCGGCGGCGAGGACCCGATCGACCACGTGCAGCGCAAGACCCTCAAGGAAGGCCAGATCAAGCACCCGCTCGAAGAGACCATCATGCGCATCCACATCGCGGAGGAGGCCAGGCACATCTCCTTCGCCCGGCACTACCTGCGCCGCCGGGTGCCGAGGATGCCGCGCTACCGCCGCTTCGTGCTGGGCCTGGTCTCCCCCGTCGTGCTGGGACTCATGGCCAGGATCATGCTCTCCCCGCCCGGGCCGATGATCAGGGCGTTCCGCATCCCGGAGCAGGTCGTCAAGGACGTCTACACGAACAGCCCCGAGGCCGCGGCGGAGATCCGCGACTCGGTGGGCAAGACCCGGGAGCTCTGCGCCGAGCTGGGCATGATGAACTCGCTCCAGCGCAGGGTCTGGAAGGCCATGCGGATCTACGACGACCCCCCCACGAAGAGAGCGGCGCGGTGAGCGGAGCAGCGGAGAACGGCGGAACGGCCGGCGGGGACGGCACGGGTGCGCGCACCGGCGCGGCCGGGGGCAGGGCCAGGACCGCGATCGTGACGGGGGGCGCGTCCGGCATCGGCCGGGCGGTCTGCCGGGAGCTGAGCAGGCGCGGCGTGCACGTGGTCGCCGCCGACCTCGACGAGGCGGGGGCCGAGCGCACGGCCAAGGAGTTCGGCTGCGCGAGCGCCGGGCTCGACGTCACCGACGCGCGGGCGGTGCGGGAGCTCGTCGAGCGGGTGAGACGCGAGCGCGGCCGGCTGGACTTCGTGTTCAACAACGCCGGGATCGCGGTCGGCGGCACCGCCGACGAGCTCACCCTCGACCACTGGGACCGCACGATCGACGTGAACCTGCGGGGCGTGGTGCACGGCGTGCACGCCGCCTATCCGATCATGCTGGAGCAGGGCCACGGCCACATCGTGAACACCGCCTCGCTGGCCGGACTGACCCCCGCTCCGCTGATGCTGCCCTACACCGCGACCAAGCACGCGGTGGTCGGGCTCTCGCTCGCGCTCCGGGCCGAGGCGCGCGCGCACGGCGTGCGGGTGAGTGTGGTCTGCCCCGGATTCACCGACACCCCGCTGCTGGACCACGCCAACCCCGGCCTGCCGCAGACCGCCACGGGCTCCGGCGCCCGCGAGTCGGCGACCAGGACCATGGGACGGCTCTACTCCGTCGACGCCCTGGCCGCGGACATCATGCGGGGCGTGGCGCGGAACAGGGCGCTCATCGTGGCCCCGGCCTCGGGCCGGTTGGCCTGGCGGGGGGTACGGCTCTCGCCCTCGGCCGCGGTCCGGGTGGCCGCGCTCGCCGTACGGCGCCTGCGCGGCTGAGCCGCCGTCAAGTCCACCCGCCAGGTCCGCACGTCAGGTCCGCCCGCCCGGCCCGCGCCTCCGGCCCGTACGGCGGTGCGGCCGGGCCCTCCGAGCGGCGTACGGCCGTCCGGGATCCATGTCGGGTTGCCTCCCGGACGGCCGTGCGTCCTGAGCCGTCAGCGCTCCCCGGAGGTCCCCAGGTTCCCGGCGAGCAACTCGATCAGGGGCTCACGGCGCACGCAGGACGACAGTGCGAACGAGTCGGCCAGCGCGAGCAGCTCCTCGTCGGACAGGCCCTTGAACAGGGCGGCGTACTCCGGCAGCAGCGCCTGCGCGATCAGGATGTGCCGGACGAGGTCGTCGGTCTGGTAGCGGGCCCCCCACGGGTAGGCGTCCCAGTCCGGGAACTCGGCGGCCACCAGCTCGTGCAGCGGCGCGAGGACGTCCGCCGACTCCTCCATGGTGGAGCCCCACCGGTCGGCGCCGAGCCGGTTCTTCTTGGCGATGAACGGCCCGAACCGCTCCAGGTACGGCCCGGCCGGGTCCGCGGTCACCAGGCCCTGCAGCCCGACGTCCTTGTAGGTCCAGAGCGACCAGCCGGCCCCGTGCGCGTCGTAGATCTCCAGCTGGTCCCGGAGGATCTGGTAGCGCTGGGCGTCCACCTCCGGGTCCCCGGTGTAGACGGGCCCGAACTCCCCCACCCAGATCGGCGTGCCGGTCTGGCGCTGGAAGACCGTGCGCTTGTCGAAGGTCCGTTCCAGCCGCTCCCGGTCCACCCACTCGCCCCGGGTGCGGCCGGGGTACGGCCCGCCGTGCGCGAAGCCGGCCAGGGCGTAGTCGTGGCAGACGAAGACGGTGTTCTCGTAGACCTCATGGAAGATCGAGAAGTCGGTGGAGTAGGTGTTGCCGTCGAGGAAGAGCGCGTGGTCCGGGTCGGCGGCGCGCACCGCCTTGACCAGCCGGTCGTAGAACGGGCCGATCGCGCGGCCGGTGGGGTCGCCGGGCTCGTTGACCGGGTTGTACCCGGCCACCCAGGGGTTGCCCCTGTACCGGTCGGCCATGACCTCCCACAGGTGGACGACCCGGTCCTGGAAGTGGCGGTGCCGCCAGAAGGAGGCCACGTGCGTCGGGTTGTCGGAGTGCCAGTGCTGGTTCTGCGAGCCCGGCACCGCGTGCAGGTCGATCACGCTGTAGATGCCGTACCGGCCGAGCAGCTCGATCACCCGGTCCAGGTGGCGGAAGCCGTGCTCGATGATCTCCAAAGGCCGGTCGTCGGACTCGAAGTGGCGGTAGTTGACCGGGATCCGCACGCAGTTCATGCCGATCCCGCTGAGCAGCGCCGCGTCGGCCTCGGTGAACAGCGACGTCAGCAGCCGGTCGAAGAACAGCTCGGCGCGGTCCTCGCCGATCGCCTCGGCCACGGCCTCGCGCATCGCGGACTCGTTGGCGGGGTAGCCGGTGATGAAGTTCTCCATGTTCATCCAGCCCCCGAGGCCCACTCCGCGCAGCCGGACGGGGGTGCCGTCGGCGGTGACGAGGCGGGTTCCGGACACATGCAGGGTCACGCGTTCATCCCTTCGTAGCTCCAGCGGTCAGTCCGCTGATCAGGTGTCGTTCGGCGACCGCGTAGAAACCCAGCGCGGGCACCATGGCCAGGACGACGTAGGCGAGGGTCCGGGCGATGTCGCTGGAGTACTGTCCCTGGAACTGCTGGACGCCCAGCGGGACGGTCCACCAGTCGGGGTCGTTGAACACCGCCAGCGGCAGGAAGAAGTTGTTCCAGCTGGCCACGATCGCCAGCACCGAGACGGTGGCGAGAGCGGGCCTGGCCATCGGCAGCAGGATGCGCCAGAAGACGCCGAACGGCGTGCAGCCGTCGATGACGGCGGCCTCCTCCACCTCGCGCGGGACCCCGGCGAAGAAGCCGCGCAGGATGATGATCGTCATCGGCAGGCCGAACGCGGCCTGGACCAGGACCACCCCCAGCGGGTTGTCCAGCAGCCCGAAGGCGCGCATCAGGACGAAGAGCGGCAGGATCGCCACCGCGAACGGGAACATCAGGCCGGCCGTGAAGACCGTGAAGAGCAGTTCCCTGCCCCGGAACGCGAAGCGCGCGAACGCGAACGCGGCCAGCGCCGAGAGCCCCACGACGAGCACCGTGGTGGCCAGCGCGATGAGGACGCTGTTGGCGACCTGCCGCCAGAAGGAGCCCGAGGCGAGCACCTCGGTGTAGTTCTCCGGGTGCCAGGGCGCGGGCAGCCCGAACGGGTTGGTGGCGAGCTGGGCGTTGTCCTTGAACCCGCCGAGCAGGCCGAACAGGAGCGGGACGAGGACGAGCACGGCCAGGGTCCCGGCCAGCAGGTGCAGGGAGACCCCCTTGGCGCGCGACGGCCCGGCGGGGCGGCGACGGCGGCTGCTCATCGGTGGTCTCCCATCGTGGTGACGGCGCCCTGGGTGTCGCGCCGCATGACGAAGCGCAGGTAGGCCAGGGCGAAGATCATGCTGAGGAGGAACATCACCACGCTGATCGCGCTGGCGTAGCCGATCTGGGTGCGCTTGAAGCCGAACTGGAACATGGTCACGGCCAGCGTCTCGGAGGCGTGGTCGGGTCCTCCTCCGGTGAGCACCCAGACCAGGTCGAAGAGCTGGACCGTGCCGATGATGGAGAGGAAGGCGGCGATGCGGACGGTCGGGCCGAGCAGCGGGAGCGTGACGTGGCGGAACTGCTCCCAGGCGGTGGCGCCGTCGATGGCGGCGGCCTCGCCGAGCTCTCTGGGGATGCCCTGCCTCCCGGCCAGGAACAGGATCATGTAGAAGCCGAAGTACTTCCAGGTCATGACGGCGAAGAGGGCGGGGATGACCGTGGACGGGTCGGCGAGCCAGGCGCGTTCCAGTTCCTCCAGGCCGACCGCGCGCAGGAGCTGGTTGGCCAGGCCGGTCTCCGGCGAGAGGATGAGCGAGAACAGCACGCCGGTGATCACTTCGGACAGGACGTAGGGCGCGAAGAACAGCAGCCGGTAGACCGCCCTGCCGCGCATCCGCTGGTTGAGCAGGAGCGCCAGTCCCAGGGCGAACGGGAGCTGGACCAGCAGCGACAGGACGATGATGATCAGGGCGTTCCGCAGGTCGCCGTGGAAGACGTCGCTGTCGAAGAGGCGGGTGAAGTTGTCGAAGCCGATGAAGTCCTCGGGCCACCCGCCCAGTCCGTTCCAGCGGAACAGGCTGGTGTACGCCGCGATCGCGATGGGGGCCAGCACCAGCAGGCCGTACAGCACGAAGGCGGGGGCGATGAAGAGGGCGACGGTCGCCAGGCCCCGCAGGCGGCGGCGCCGTACCGCGGCGGGGCGCGGGCGCGCGGGGGAGACTCCGGCCTGCGGCCGCTTCTCCGGGCGCTCCGTCAACGCCGGATGTGTCATGTGGGTTGCTCCGTGTCGGGGGGCGGTACGGCGGGCGGGCCTGCTCGCGGCCCGCCCGCCGTACCGGATCTCACTGGCGGATGCCGCTATCCTTCGGCCTTGGCCGTCTCGGTGATGGCGGCCGCGACCTCTTCGGGCGTCTTCGACCCCGCGATGAGCCCGGCCACGCTGTCGTTGATCTCCTGGCCGACCGCGGGCGGGTAGGCCTGGTCCAGGTAGAGCTGGAAGCCGGTCGCGCCGGCCAGCGTGGTGGCCACGGTCTTGAGGTTGGCGTCCTTGATCGCCTCTTCGGCGCCCGTCTGGGACGGGAGCCCGGCGCCGGACTCCACGAACTTCTTCTGGTTCTCCATCTGGGAGATGAACTTCAGGAAGTCCACCGCCTCGGCCGGGGCGTCCGCGCCGACGGCGAAGCCGTTGCCGCCGCCGAGCGCCTCGGTGGCCGCGCCCTGGCCGCCCTCGACCGCGGGGAAGGGGAAGAAGCCGAGGTCCTCGCCGATGCCGCCGCCGGCGTCCTTCTCCACCGCCGGGGCCCACTGGCCCATCAGCTCCATGCCGGCCTTGCCGCCGCCCACCAGGGCCGCCTGCCCGTCGGGCGTGCTGTAGGCCGCGTTGGCGAAGCCCTTCTGGAAGGGCTCCAGGTCGGCGAGCTCCTTGAGCTTCCGGCCGGCGTCGACGAAGCCGGGCCCGGTGAAGTCGTGGGTGGTCGCCGCCTGCTTGAGCGCGTCGAGCCCGGCCGTCCGCATGGCGAGGTAGGTCCAGTAGTAGTGGCCGGGCCACTTCTCCTTGCCGGCCAGGGCGATGGGGGTGGTCCCCGCGGCCTTGAGCTTCTTGACGGTGTCGAGGAAGGCCGACCAGGTCGCGGGCGGCTCGGTGACACCGGCCTCGGCGAAGAGCTTCTTGTTGTACCAGAAGCCCACCATGCCGACGTCGACGGGGATCCCGTAGGTCTTGCCGTCGATCTGGTAGGCGGCGAGCGCCGCCGGGGTGAACGTCCCGATCGCGTCCGCGTCCACGCTGAGGTCCTTGATGATCCCGGCGTCGAGCTGCTGCTTGAGCACGCCCCCGCCCCAGGTCGAGAAGATGTCGGGAGCGCTGGCCGCCGTGGTGACGGTGGCCATCTTGGACTTGAACGCGTCGTTCTCCAGGGAGGTCACCTGGATGGTGACGTTCGGGTGCTGGGCCTGGTACGCCTTGACCCACCCGTCGTAGATCGTCTTGTTGGGCTCTGTGGTGCCGATGTGCCACCAGTCAATGGTGACCTTTCCTCCCGAGGCGGCCTCCGGGTCGCTCTCCGACCCGCCGCCGCAGCCTGCGAGGAGGAGGGAGGCCGCCGTTACCGCCGCACCCATGACCACCACACCGCGCCGACGCAGTGACATCGCCGTCATTCCTTTCCGCGTCGCGTTGAAATATTTCGGTTAACCCCCGAATGTTTCGTGCCCGAAGCCTAGGTAAAATGCGAGTTACGCGTCAATAGAGGGCCCGGACACAGCTCGGCATCGATGATCCGACCGGGCACTCTCAGGTTCCGAAAGTTTCGGATAGACTGCCGCGCATGTCCAGCAAGAGGCGGGTAACGATCGCTCAGATCGCGGAAGAGGCCGGGGTCTCGATCCCCACGGTGTCCAAGGTCATCAACGGCAGGCCCGAAGTGGCCCCCGCAACCCGCCACCGGGTCGAGCGACTGCTCCACAAGCACGGCTACCAGCGCCGGGTCAGCCAGGACGAGGGCCCCGCCGGCCTGGTCGACCTGGTCTTCGCCGAGATCGAGAGCCCGTGGGCCATGGAGATCGTGCGCGGCGCCGAGGACGCCGCCCACGAGGCGGGCGCCAGCGTCGTCATCTCCGTGCTGCACACCCACGCGGGCCCGGGCCGCGACTGGCTGGAGCGGCTCGCCGCCCGGCGCACCGACGGGGTGGTGATCGTCGCCTCCAAACTCTCCTCGACGGTCCAGGCGCAGCTCAGCGCCCGGTCGCTGCCGTTCGTCGTGGTCGATCCCGAGGGCGAGCCCGCACCCGGCGTCGTCTCGGTCGGCGCGACCAACTGGCACGGCGGCCTGGCCGCCACCCGGCACCTGCTGGAGCTGGGCCACCGGCGGATCGGCATGATCAGCGGTCCCGCCGACATGCTCTGCAGCCAGGCCCGGATCGACGGCTACCGCGCCGCGCTGGAGACCGCGGGCATCGAGGCGGCGCCCGAGCTCATCCGCCGCGGCACCTTCCTGGTCGACTCCGGGCACGACCACGGCCACGGCCTGCTCTCCCTCGACGACCCGCCGACCGCGATCTTCGCCGGGAGCGACCTGCAGGCCTTCGGCGTCTTCGAGGCGGCCCGGCAGCGCGGGCTGCGCGTCCCCGAGGACCTGTCCGTGGTCGGCTTCGACGACCTGCCGCTCTCCCGCTCGGCCTGGCCGCCGCTGACCACCGTCCGCCAGCCGCTGCAGGAGATGGCCGCGCTGGCCACCCGGACCGTGCTGGGCATAGGCCGCGGGGAGACGCCCGAGCTCCGGCGGGTGGAGCTGGCCACCGAGCTCATCGTCCGCGAGAGCACCGCCCCGCCCCGGTCCTGACACCGGCGTGCGGACCCCCGGCCACGCGGGAACCCCCCCCCGGCCGGCGGGCCCGTCCGTGTTTCCCGCACGGCTTAACGGACATAAGGGCATATAAGCGAAATATGCCTCGGGGGTTTCCGATGAGTTCCAAGTCGCGCCAGACGAAGGCCCAGCACGAACAGAAGAGGGCGGAGCCGGTCCGCAAAGGTCCGGGTCCGGTGACCTCCGCCCAGCTCCGCGAGGAGCGGGGCGGAGGCGTCCGGGGCGGCGGCAGGAGCGGCGGCGGGCCTCAGGCGCAGCGCCAGACCGAGCGCCTGGCCAAGCAGTCGATGCCGCTCCGCCGGGCGCAGCGCGCCGGGACCGACAACCGCCAGCCCTGACGCCGCCCGGCACGGCGCCGTCCCGGGAGGCCCGTCCGCGACCGACCGGCCGCGGACGGGCCTCCCGCTAATTATCAAGAAAGTTTCCTAAAAGAAAGCATTGACGTGCCTGGTGGGAGCGTTTAACTTCACGATCGACAACCTGAACGGGGGCGGGTTGCGGCTCCATCGACGCGTTCTCGAAAGGTGGCACCCCCCGTGTCCTCACGCCTGCGCACCGGCCTCGCAGCGGCCGGCGCGTCCCTCGCGCTCCTCGCCGGAGCGCTCACCGGAGCGCTCTCCGCGCCGGCCGCCGCGGCCGCCGACCACGAGACCTGCCGCCCGGACGGCCTCTACACGACCCCGGGCGTCGACGTCCCCTACTGCCAGGCCTACGACGAGAACGGCCGGGAGAAGATGGGCGCGGACCACCCGCGCCGCATCATCGGCTACTTCACCGGCTGGCGCACCGGCAAGAACGGCCAGCCGTCCTACCTGGCCAAGGACATCCCGTGGGGCAAGGTCACCCACATCAACTACGCGTTCGCGCACGTCGGCAAGGACAACAGGATCTCGGTCGGCGCCGACGGCCCGGGCAACGCGGCCACCGGCATGGAGTGGCCGGGGATCGACACGCTCGACCCGGCCCTGCCGTACAAGGGCCACTTCAACCTGCTGAACAAGTACAAGAAGGCCAACCCCGACGTCAAGACGCTGATCAGCGTCGGCGGCTGGGCCGAGACCGGCGGCTACTTCGACGCCACGGGCAAGCGCGAGCCCTCCGGCGGCTTCTACTCGATGACCACCAACGCCGACGGCTCGGTCAACCAGGCGGGCATCGACGCCTTCGCCTCCTCCACGGTGGACTTCATCCGGAAGTACGGCTTCAACGGCGTCGACATCGACTACGAGTACCCGACCTCGATGAAGGACGCCGGCCACCCGCTGGACTGGCAGATCGCCAACGCCCGCCGCGGGTCGCTGATGAAGGGCTACGCCGCCCTGATGAAGACCCTGCGCGACAGGCTCAACGCCGCCTCCGCGGCCGACGGCAAGTACTACATGCTCACCATCGCCTCGCCCTCCTCCGGCTACCTGCTGCGCGGCATGGAGACCTTCCAGGTCACCCGGTACCTGGACTACGTCAACATCATGTCCTACGACCTGCACGGCGCCTGGAACGAGTTCGTCGGCCCCAACGCCGCCCTCTACGACGACGGCAAGGACGCCGAGCTGGCCAAGTGGGGCGTCTACACGACCTCCCAGTACGGCGGGATCGGCTACCTCAACACCGACTGGGCCTACCACTACTTCCGCGGTGCCATGCAGTCCGGCCGGATCAACATCGGCGTGCCGTACTACACGCGCGGCTGGCGCAACGTCACCGGCGGCACGAACGGCCTGTGGGGCAAGGCGGTCGGCTCCAACTGCCCGACCGGCCTGACCTCCTGCGGCGACGGCGCGCGCGGCGTCGACAACCTCTGGCACGACCTGGAGCACGACAAGGAGGTCAGCGGCGGCGGCAACCCGCTCTGGCACGCCAGGAACCTCGCCGAGGGCCGCATCGGCTCCTACGCCTCCGTCTACGGCCTCGACCCGAACGACCCCGAGGACAGGCTGACCGGCACCTACACCGAGCACTACGACTCGACCATGGCCGCGCCGTGGCTGTGGAACCCCGCCAAGAAGGTCTTCCTGTCCACCGAGAACGAGAAGTCGATCGGCACCAAGATCGACTACGTCAAGGACAGGGGCATCGGCGGCATCATGATCTGGGAGCTGGCCGGCGACTACGACTGGGACGCCGCCAAGGGCGAGTACTTCATGGGCGACACGCTCACGACCCTGATGTACGACAAGCTCAAGACCGCCGCGCCGTACGGCGCCGCCCGGTCCAAGGTCGCGATCCCCGCCGAGAAGCTGGACGTGCGGATCGAGGCGGGCGCCTTCCCCGCCGGTGACAGCAACTACCCGATCAGCCCCAAGCTGACCATCACCAACAAGTCCTCGATGACGATCCCCGGCGGCGCGGAGTTCCAGTGGGACTACTCCACCGCCGCGCCGAACAACGCCAAGGACCAGTCCGGCTTCGGTCTCAGGATCGTCAGCAGCGAGCACTCCACCGCCGGCAACGTCGGCGGCCTGAAGGGCGACTTCCACCGGGTCTCGGTGAAGCTGCCCGCCTGGCAGTCCCTGGCCCCCGGCGCCTCGGTGACCATGGACTACGTCTACTACCTCCCGGTCCCGGGCACGGCCAACCACACGCTGACCTTCGGCGGCAAGACCTACGGCCTGGCCATGGACAACGCCCGCGGCGCCACCGAGCCCGACCCGAGCCCGACGCCGACCGTCACCGAGGACCCGGGCGGCGACTGCGCCTACCCGGCCTGGGAGCCCGGGAAGGTCTACAACGGCGGCGACCGGGTCTCGCACAAGGACCACAACTGGGAGGCCAAGTGGTGGACCCAGAACAACGAGCCCGGCACCACCGGCGAGTGGGGCGTCTGGAAGGACCTCGGCGCCTGCTGACCCGCACGTGAGACCCGGGGCGGGCGCTCCCCCGCCCGCCCCCAGGCTCCCGCTGACCCGGCGTGACGGCCCACGACAGCGGAGACAGGCCCGCCCCCGACCGGCGATCCCGGACGGGGGCGGGCCGCGTTGCCCGGCTGAGCGGCCGGGATGGGAACATGGTCGGGTTATGAGGACACTCGACAGAAGGCCGCGAGCGGTGCCGCGGCTACTCACGGTCCTGCTGCTGGCCGGTGCCGCGCTGTTCGGCGCGGGCACCCCGGCGCAGGCCCACAACGTGCTGATCGGCAGCGACCCCGAGGACGGCGCCCGGATCGCCGCCGGCCCGGAGCGGATCACCCTCACCTTCGACCAGCCGGTACGGCAGGGCTTCGCGAAGATCAGCGTGACCGGCCCGGACGGAACCCGCTGGGAGGAGGGCGAGACCGCCGTCAACGGCGAGAAGGTCACCATCGGCCTGCGGCCCCTCGGCCCGGCCGGGGAGTACGCCGTGGGCTACCGCATCCTCTCCTCCGACGGCCACCCCGTCGCGGACAAGGTGACCTTCACCCTGACCACCCCGGGCTCGGGGGCCGCCTCCCAGGCGCCACCGGCCGCCACCGCCCCCGAGGCCACCGCCGCGCCCGTGACGACCACCCCCGACCTGAGCGCCCAGGCTGCCGAGGCCGCGCAGAACGGCGGCGCCGGGATGGCCGTGCTCTGGATCGCCGGCTCCCTGGTCGTGCTGGGCGGCGCCACCGTCGTGGCGATGCGCCGTACCCGCGACCGGGAGGGGGCGCGGTGACCGCGGAAGGAGCCGAGGCGGCGGGCGGCGGCATGACCGCGCCCGCCGGTCCCGCCGGCGGGCGGACGGCCGCGCCGGAGGCGGTCGCGACGCTCCCGGCCTGGGGCCTCGCCGCCGGGGCGGTCTCCGCCGTCCTCGTCGCGACGGCGCTCGGCGCCGCGGAGGCCGTGCCCGGCATCGCACTGCCCGGCCCGCTGGTGGAGTACGGCCTGCCGGTGCTGCGCGTGCTGCTGGACCTGGCGGCGGTGGCGGTGGTCGGGCTGAGCTTCCTGCCCAAGCTGCTCGGCTTCGACGATCCGGAGCGCACCGAGCCGGTGATGCGCCGGGCCCGGCCGATGGCGGTGACGTTCGCCTGGGCCTGGGCGGTGCTGGCGCTGGTGACGATCGTCTTCCTGACCGCCGAGCTGCATGCGGGTGCGCTCCCCACTCCGGGGATGATCGCCGGGTACGTCGACGAGTTCGGCGCGGGCCAGGGCCTGCTCTTCAGCGCCGCCTGCGCACTGGCCTACGCGGGGATCGGACTGCTGGCGGTGCGCTTCGGGGAGAAGGTCCCGGCAGAGCTGCGGATCGTGATCGCCCTGTTCGGCCTGCTTCCGATCCCGGTCACCGGCCACGCGCTGGAGTCGGTCTGGCACGACCCCGTCATGATCTCGATGGAGCTGCACGTGCTGGGCGCGGCGGCGTGGACCGGCGGGCTGGCCGCGATCGCCCTTCTGACCGCCCGGAACCGCGAGCTGCTGGCCCGGATCCTGCCGAGGTTCTCCCGGCTGGCCACCATCGCGCTGGTCGTGGTCGGCGTCTCGGGGCTGGTGAACGGCCTGGCCACGATGGCGCTCACCCCCGGAGTCGAGCTGCCCGGCGACCTGCTGACCAGCGAGTACGGCCTGCTGGTGGTGGCCAAGGTCGCGCTCACCGCCCTGCTGGTCCCGCTCGCCGCCCACATCCGCTTCCGCCTCCTGCCCCGGATCGAGCGGCGGGAGACGACGGCGATCGCCGGGTGGGCGGCGGCCGAGGTCACCGTCATGGGTCTGGCCTACGGGGTGGCGGTGGCGCTGACGACCGCCGGGATCCCTCCCGCCTGACCGGCTCCGTGCGGGGCGACGGTCGCCCCGCACGGTCCCGGATCAGGCGCGGGCTCATGCGCCGGCCGTGACCTCGCGGTCCCGGGCCCGCAGCCGGTAGCGGGTGAGGAACCACTCGCCGCCCAGCCAGAGGGCGGTGAGCAGGGCCCCGCCGATCGCCATGGTCATCAGGGAGACCAGGGGCGGGGAGGCCAGCCAGCCGTTCTGCAGCCGGAGCGCCTGGTCCACCACGATGGTCGTGAGCAGGGAGCCGACCAGCGCCCGCAGGACCGGGTTGCGGAGCAGGAACGCCAGGTCGATCGCGAGCGCCCCGGCGACCAGGAAGGCCGGGACAGCCGAGCGCGGGAAGTCGGCGACGGCGAGCAGCGGCCAGATCAGCGCGCGGTAGGCGACGTAGGCGCCGACCACGGCGGTGGCGGCGAACGCCCGGCCGATCATCGCTCGGGCGAAGACCAGCACGATCATCGCGGCGGCCGCGGCGTAGAGCGGATAGACGTGGTCGGGCACCGGCAGCGAGAAGTTGACCACCATCTCCCGGTCGATCGCACGGCCCATCTGGTCGGCGGCGAACTGCAGCAGGATCGGCTCGGCCTCCGGCTTGCCGGCGTCCCACGCCCGGATCCCGAAGACGCCGTACTCCTGGTGCTGCGCGGGGAACCAGACGTTCTCGAACATGAACACGAACAGGCCGCCCAGGACGAGCGTGCGCGTCCGGCCGGGCGGGGCGCCGATGAACCAGCCCCGGATCACCCCGCAGATCATGAAGAACGTGCCGATGTACAGCAACATGTGCGACGGGCTCCACGAGGTGATGTCGAGCCCGTTGACGCGGTGGTTGATCAGGTCCAGCGGGACGGCGATCAGGAACGTCGCGGTGCCCCACTGGATGAGGCGCTGCGCCGTCCTGTCCACGCCGTACCCGGTGTAGACGTGGATGATCGTCAGGGCGACCACGACGACCGTGCCGACGCTGTTGAGCAGGTGCGGCGGGGCCAGGTCGTCACGGAGCCACTTGAAGTGCCAGGAGACGTCCCAGGACGCCCCCAGCACCTTGAAGGAGAAGGCGACCAGCCAGCCGAGGTACAGCACCCGGAACAGCTCGGCAGGGGTCTCCCTCCCCGCGGGGCCACGGGTCCAGTACGGCAGAGCCCACGCGACGACCGACGCGGCTCTTCTTCTCAGGCTCACTGCTGTCACGCGTCGAAATGATGCCCGGCCTTGATGAAGACCGCAATCAGGGGCATCCCCCGGGCATACGTGGATAATCACAAGATATGGGAGCTTTTGTGCGGGATGGGGGTCCCGATGACGTCGGGGCCGTCCTGCGGGTCAAGAACGAGACCTGGCGGACCGCCTACCGGGGCCTGCTTCCCCAGGACTTCCTCGACGGGCTGAGCGTCACGCCCCGGGCGGTGCAGGCCTGGCGGGCGCGGATCGGCTCCGGCGCGCAGCACCTCGCGGTCGGCGAGGCCGGCGGGGAGGTCTCCGGCTTCGTCCTGTACGGCCCGGCGGAGGACGAGGGCACCGGCGGCGCGGAGATCCATGCGATCTACGTGCTCGCCGAGCACTGGTCCACCGGACTGGGCCTGGCCCTGATGGCGCACGCCGTAGGGCACCTGGCCGAGCTGGGGTACCGCGAGGCGGGCCTGTGGGTGCTGGAGGGCAACGCCCGCGCCCGCCGCTTCTACGAGCGCTTCGGCTTCACCCCCTCCGGCCGCGTCCAGGACGTGGATGGCCTGCCGTTCCCAGCCCCCGAGCTGCATTACCGGATGGCGCTGGCCACCGGCTGAGCGGGGGCGTCTCAGCGAGCTCTCAGCTCCGGTCTGTAACCTCCCCGCATGAGGCTTTCGGGGAGACGCGCCGTCTGGGCCGCGGTGACCGCCGTGCTGGTCATCGCCGTCGCGACCTGGGTGGTGTGGCCGTCCGGGCCGCGGGTACGGGTCCAGGACCAGGCCATCGCGGTGGTCGACGGACCCGCCGACGACCAGCGGGTCACGCTCGACACGAGCTTCTTCCCGCCCGCGGGCGGCGGCAAGGCTCCGGCGGTGCTGCTCGCGCACGGCTTCGGCGGCAGCAAGCAGAGCGTCCGCGCCGAAGCGCTCCGGCTCGCGCAGGAGGGCTACGCCGTGCTGACCTGGTCCGCGCGGGGCTTCGGCCGCTCGACCGGGCAGATCGCGCTCAACTCCCCCGACTACGAGGTCAAGGACGTCCGCCAGCTCGTCGACTGGCTGGCCGGGCGGCCCGAGGTCCGGCTCGACGGGAGCGGCGACCCGCGCGTCGGCATCGCGGGCGGGTCGTACGGCGGCGCCATCGCGCTGATGGCCGCCGCCCACGACGACCGGATCGACGCGATCGCCCCGCAGATCACCTGGCACGACCTGGCCGACGCGCTCTTCCCCGACGCCGGCGGGCGGGGTCCGGAGAACGGCGTGTTCAAGCGCATGTGGGCCGGGCTGTTCTTCAGCCGGGGCGGCCCGCAGGCCGGGGGCGGGCTGGCCGCGCTGACCGGGCAGGGCGGCTCCGGCCAGGACGCGGACGGCGAGGCCGGCCCGGACGCGCAGGGCGGCCGGGACCCGGGAACGGTCCAGCCGCTGACCGCCGAGGAGGTCCGGTGCGGCCGGTTCCTGCCGGCGATCTGCGACATGTACCAGCAGGTGGCCGAGACCGGCCGGGCGACCGCCGCGGCGGTCGAGACGCTGCGCAGGTCCAGCCCGGTCTCCGTGCCGGGCCGGATCAGGGTCCCGACCCTGCTGGTCCAGGGGCTGCGCGACTCGCTGTTCCCGCTGGGCCACGCCGACGCCAACGCCAGGGCCATCGCGGCGACCGGCGCCCCGGTCGGCGTGGCCTGGTTCGACGGCGGCCACGACGGCGGCAGCGGCGAGGCCGACTGGCTGCACGAGCAGACCCTCGGCTGGTTCGACCACTACCTGAAGCAGGCCCCCGCGGGGAACACCGCCGGAGCGGCCCGCACCGGCACCGCCGCCCGGCTGCCGGAGGGCGTCAGCCCCTTCACCGTGACGCGTGACGGCGGCCGGGACCCCGGCACCCGCCAGCAGGTACGGCTGCACGCCACCGCCGGCGCCTACTCCGGCCTGGCGGGGGCGGAGCAGACCTCCGTCGCCCTCACCGGCCCCGAGCAGCCGGTGGCCAACCCCCCCGGCGGCTCGCCCTCCTCGATCTCGGCCATCCCGGGCTTCGGCGGCCTGGCCACCGGCACCGGCAACCTCAGCCTCTCGGTGGACATGGCGGGCCAGAGCGCGAGCTTCGAGTCCGCGCCCCTGACCGCACCCCTGCAGGTCACCGGATCCTCCACCGTCAAGGTCAGGGTCCGGATCGACTCCACCGCGGGCGGCGAGGGCACCGGGGAGGGCACGACCGAGGACACTGCGGACGGCACGGCCGGGGACACTGCCGGGGACACTGCGGGCCCCCGGGAGGTGACGCTGTTCGCCAAGCTGTACGACGCCGCGGGGGGAAACCAGGCGCCGGTCCTTCCCGAAGGACTCGTCGCACCGGTCAGGATCGCCGTCCCCGAGGGCGGCGCGGGCGAGGCCACCGTCACCCTGCCCGCGGTCGACCACCGCTTCGACGTCGGCCACCGGCTGCGCGTCACCTTCGCCACCACCGACCTCGGCTACGACACCCCGGACGCCCCGGCCGTCTACCACGTCGCCCTGGCCTCCCCGGCGC
This sequence comes from Thiemannella venezuelensis, assembly GCF_014203605.1. Classification (GTDB taxonomy): domain Bacteria; phylum Actinomycetota; class Actinomycetes; order Streptosporangiales; family Streptosporangiaceae; genus Planomonospora_A; species Planomonospora_A venezuelensis. The sequence continues at coordinate 42,603 of NZ_JACHJJ010000025.1, forward strand.
TGGCCGCGCCCACCGCCCCCGCCCTGAGCACTCCGCCCACCGGCCCCGCCTGGTGGACCTGGGCCCTGCCGCTGGCCTCCGTGGTCGCCGCGGCGGCCCTGGTCCTCGCCGGCCGCCGCCGGCTGCGCGACGACCACGAGCCGGCGCTGGAGGAGGTGCCCCTGCGGATCGAGGGGCTGACCAAGGCCTACCGCAACGGCGAGCTCGCGGTGAACGACCTGTCCTTCACCGTCGAGCAGGGCCAGGTGCTCGGCCTGCTCGGCCCCAACGGCGCGGGCAAGACCACCACGATGCGCATGATGCTGGGCCTGATCCACCCCGATGCGGGCGAGATCAGGATCTTCGGCCACCGCGTCGTCCCCGGCGCCCCGGTCCTGTCCCGGCTGGGCTCGTTCGTCGAGGGCGCCGGATTCCTGCCGCATCTGTCGGGCCGGGCCAACCTGGAGCTGTACTGGAAGGCGACGGGCCGCCCCGCCTCCGACGCCCACCTCGACGAGGCCCTGGAGATCGCCGGACTCGGCGCCGCCCTGGAGCGCGCGGTGCGGACCTACTCCCAGGGCATGCGCCAGCGCCTGGCCATCGCCCAGGCCATGCTCGGCCTGCCCGACCTGCTGGTCCTCGACGAGCCCACCAACGGCCTCGACCCGCCCCAGATCCGCGAGATGCGCGAGGTCCTGATCCGCTACGCGGCGCGGGGCCGTACCGTCATCGTCTCCAGCCACCTGCTCGCCGAGGTGGAGCAGACGTGCAGCCACGTGGTGGTCATGCACCGCGGCCGCCTCGTCACGGCCGGCCCGGTGAGCGAGCTGCTGCGCGGCCGTACGGCCGGCAACGGCGCGGGCGCCCGCCTGGAGGACGTGTTCCTGGACCTGATCGGAGAGAAGGCTTGAACGACGCCAACGGTACGAGCGCGCCGGGGACGGCCGGCGCCGGCACGGCGCCGGCCGGGTCCCGCGGCCGCGACACGGCGCACGGGGCAGCCCGCGGGTACGCGCCGGGGCGCACGCTTCCGCTCGGGGTGGAGATCGTCCGCCAGTTCAGGCGGCGCCGGACCATGGTGATGTTCGGCCTGCTGCTGGCGCTGCCGTGGGTGCTGGTGGTCGCGTTCAAGGTCGGCGGCGGGTGGGGCCGGCCCGGCGGGAACACCCTGCGCATCTCCGACCTGGCCAGCCAGGGCGGGCTGAACTTCGCCGCGTTCGCGCTCTCGGTCTCGGCGAGCTTCCTGCTGGTCGTCGCGGTCGCGCTGTTCTGCGGGGACACCGTGGCCAGCGAGGCCGACTGGTCCTCGCTGCGCTACCTGCTGGCCGCCCCGATCCCCCGCGACCGGCTGCTGCGGCAGAAGCTGATCGTGGCGCTGGGCTACTCGGCGGCGGCGGTGGTCTGCCTGCCGCTGATGGCGCTGCTCGCCGGGACCCTGGCCTTCGGCTGGAACGACGTCCGGGTCCCGGGGACGGGAGAGACCATCGCGGCGCTGGACGTGCTGCCCCGGTTCGGGATCGTGATCGGCTACGCCCTGGTCAGCCAGCTCGTGGTCGCCGCGACGGCCTTCCTGCTCTCGGTCGGCACCGACTCCCCGCTCGGGGCGGTCGGCGGCGCGGTCGGACTGGTGATCGTGAGCACCATCCTGCAGGCGGTGGACGCGCTCGGCGCGCTCCGCGAGTTCCTTCCGACGTTCTGGAACACGGCCTGGCTGGACGCGCTCGCGCCGCAACCCGACTTCAGCGGCATGATCAAGGGTGTGGCCGTCTCGGTCACCTACGCGGCGATCCTGATCGCCTTCGCCTTCCGCCGCTTCCGGACCAAGGACGTCGTCTCCTGAGGACACCGCCTCCTGGGGACACCGCCTCCTGGGGATCCGGTCTCCCGAGGACGCCGCCCCCGGCGGTCCCGCGGGCCTACCAGTGGGGCGGGCGGTCCTCCAGGAGCCGGTCGTCGTTGCCGCCGGAGTCGCGCCACTCGCCCCAGCCGAGGTCGGTGTCGTCGGAGGTCTGGTCGGGCAGGATCTCCGGACCGTCCTCGGAGAGGTCGACGGTGCGCAGGTCGTCTGGGTGCTGCTCTGTCACCCGACCATGGTAACGAGAGTCACGGCAGGTGACGGCCGCCCGGGTAAAGCTCTTCACCGCGCCCACGGCCCAAAAGACAGCCAACGGCCCAAGCTGTACGATGCCAGAGCAGGTGTCAGCTACCCCCCGTGAGGCGGCCATGGCAACGCCATCAGGTTGGCGGCGAGACGGCAATCTCCCCAACGAGCTCACGAGCTTCGTGGGGCGCACCAGGTTGCTGACGACGCTGCGCCAGCGCCTGCACGAACACCGTCTCGTGACGGTCACCGGGATCGGCGGCGTCGGCAAGTCCCGGACCGCCCTGCGCATCGCGCACATGGTCCGCAACCAGTTCAAGGACGGCGTGTGGTTCGCCGACCTGGCCCGCCTGCAGGACCAGGGCATGGTCCGGCACACGATCACCTCCGCGCTCGGCATCGCCGACCAGTCGCCGCGTTCGGCCGACGAGACGCTGGTCGAGTGGCTGGGCGACCGCGAGATCCTGCTGATCATCGACACCTGCGAGCACCTCGTCGACGCCTGCGCGGCGCTCTTCGAGGACCTGCTGAGCAACGCGCCGCAGCTGACCATCCTGGCGACCAGCCGCCAGTCGCTGAACGCCAGGGGCGAGCACACGGTCGCCATCCCGCCGCTGGCCGTCCCCGGCGACGCCCCGGGGGAGAACCCCTTCACCAACGAGGCGGTGCAGCTCTTCGCCGCCCGGGCCGGCGCGGTCCTGCCCAGCTTCACGCTCGACGAGCACAACATCGACCCGGTCTCCGAGCTCTGCCGCAGGCTGGACGGCATCCCCCTGGCCATCGAGCTGGCGGCGGTCCGGATGCGGGCGCTCTCGGTGGAGCAGATCCTCGCGCTGCTGGCCGACCGCTTCAGCCTGCTGGCGGGCGCGAGCCGTACGGCGCTGCCCAGGCACCAGACGCTCCGCGCCGCGATCGGGTGGAGCCACGAGCTGTGCGAGCCCGCCGAGCGGCTGCTCTGGGCCCGGCTCTCGGTCTTCGCCGGGGACTTCGAGCTGGACGCCGCCCGCTACGTGTGCGCCGGGGACAACCTCTCCGCCGAAGAGATCATGGATCTCATCTCCAGCCTGGTGGAGAAGTCCATCCTGCTGAGCGACGGCACCCCCTCGGGGCATCGCTACCGGCTGATCGACACCCTGCGCCAGTACGGCGAGGAGTGGCTGGAGAAGCTCGGCGAGACCGACGCGGTGCGCGAGCGGCACCGCGACTACTACCTGCAGCTCGCCATGCGCGGCGAGGACGCCTGGTCCGGTCCCCGCCAGGTCTACTGGTACGTCCGGATGCGGCACGAGCACGACAACGTCCGTGTCGCGCTCGACTACTGCCTGAACAGACCCGGCGAGGCGACGGCCGGGCTGCAGCTGCTGTCCTCCCTGTGGTTCATGTGGGTGGCCTGCGGCCTGGCCCGCGAGGGCCGGCTCTACCTGGAGAAGGCGCTCTCGCTGGTCCCCAACCCGAGCTCCGAGCGGTGCAAGGCCCTGTGGGTGCTGTCCTACATCCACAGCGGCCAGGGCAACACCACGGGCGCCGTCGAGGCCGCCGAGCAGTGCAGCTCGGACGCGGTCCGGGTGGGCGACTCGGGCGCGGTCATCCTGGCCACCAAGATGCTCGGCACCGCGGCCGTCCTCCAGAACGACCTGCAGAAGGCCAGCGCGCTGCTCGGAGTCGCCATCGAGTTCCACAAGAGCGGCCGGGAGCTGAACCCGGGGCTGCTCCCCTCGATCGTCGAGCTCTCGCTGGTGCTGACGATGCAGAACGAGCCGGTGGAGGCCGAGGCCCTGCTCCAGGACTGCATCTCCGTCTGCACCCAGCGGGGCGAGCTCTGGCTGCGCTCCTACGCGCTGTACGCGCTGGCGATGGCCCAGATGGCGACGGGCCGCAGCGCCGAGGCGCTGGACAACGCCCAGGAGGCGCTCCGCCTCAAGCGCTACTTCCACGACGTCCTCGGGATCGGCCTGGCGATCGAGATCGTCGCCAGGCTCGTCCTCGACACCGGCCAGGCCGAGGTGGCGGCCCGGCTGCTCGGCGCGGGCCAGCAGAACTGGCGCACCTTCGGGATGCCCCAGATGAACTCGCCCTTCTTCAACGCCGAGCACGACCGGTGCGTGAAGGAGTGCAAGCGCATCCTCGGCGAGCCCGCCCTCCTTGTCCAGCATGCCCGAGGCTCCGAGCCAGGCGTGGCTCTCCTCGTCGACCTCTTCGACGTGCGGGTTGATCTCGCTGGGGAAGGGGCAGGGCAGCGGAGGAATCCTGAGGGGGAGCCGGTCGAACCTGTGCGCAGTTGGAGTTCCCACCCCTCCAGCATGCCGGAGCGTTACATGATTTCCCATATCCGGGCAAACAATGGCAGATTATAGTTTCAGACCCAATTTCCTCACCATTTGTGGTGTTCTTCCTGACCGGACGTCCGCGCCGCGTCCGGCGGCGACGGCTCGCCGCCGTCCGGAGATCCGCGCCCACCTTCGGGGGCGCCCCGGTCACCCGGCGCTCCGGGTCGGGCTGCACGCCGTCCGCCGCCCCCCGGTAGGGTGCCCTCCAGATCGCCGGGGCCGCCGGAATTCACCGGGCCTCCCGCGGGTTCATCTGAAGAGACGATCGACGAAAGGCTGGAAACGGTGTTCGACCCGACGGATCTCTACCGGCTCAGCGGAGATCTTCCCGAGCTGACCGATCCGGTGCTGCTCTACCACTTCGACGGCTTCGTGGACGCGGGCGGGGCCGGTCGGCTGGCCGTCGGCCACCTCCTCGCCGAGCTGGAGCACCGGGTCATCGCGACCTTCGACGTGGACCGCCTGCTCGACTACCGGTCCCGGCGTCCGATCATGACGTTCGACACCGACCGGTGGGTGGAGGTCGAGAGCCCGGAGCTGGTCCTGCGCCTCGTCCACGACACGACGGGCACGCCGTTCCTGCTGCTGTCCGGGCCCGAACCGGACCGGGAGTGGGAGCTGTTCACCGCCGCCGTCGAGTCGCTCGTCACCCGCCTGGGCGTCGGCAGGCTGGTCACCGCGCACGGCATCCCGATGGCCGTCCCGCATACCCGCCCGCTGGGCCTCACCGGCCACGCCAGCCGCCCGGAGCTGGTCGCCGGGCAGACCAGCGCCTTCGGCAGGGTCCAGGTCCCCGGCAGCGCGGCCGCCCTGATCGAGTTCCGGCTCGGCGCGAAGGGCCACGACGTCCTCGGCTACGCCGTGCACGTCCCGCACTACCTCGCCCAGGCCGAGTACCCCACGGCCGCCGTGACCGCGCTGGAGGCCGTCACCGGCGGCACCGGCCTGGTCTTCCCGATGGAGAGCCTGCGCGAGGCCGCCGTCCGGACCACCGCGGAGATCGCCGCCCAGATCGAGGCGTCGGAGGAGCTGTCCACCGCGATCGGCGGCCTGGAGCAGCAGTACGACGCCTTCGCGGCCGGTTCCGAGCGGGGGAACCTGATCGCCGAACCGTCCGAGATGCCCACCGGTGACGAGCTCGCCGCCCAGTTCGAGGCCTTCCTCGCCGAACGGGACGAGCGCCGCAATGACTGACCTCCGCGTCGGCCTGATCGGGTACGGCGTGGCCGGGGCGTTCTTCCACGCCCCGCTGATCGCCGCCACGCCCGGCCTGCGGCTCTCCTCCGTGGTGACGCGGGACGCCGGGCGCGCCGCCGAGGTGTCGGCCCGGTACGGCGCGCGGCCGGTCGCCGACGCCGCCGAGCTGCACGGCTCCGTCGACCTGGTGGTGGTCGCCTCCCCCAACCGCACCCACGTCCCACTGGCCGAGGCGGCCCTGCGGGCGGGGCTGCCGGTGGTGGTGGACAAGCCGCTGGCGGCGACCGCGAAGGAGGCCGGCGCCCTGGCCGAACTGGCCCGGGAGCGGGACCTGATGCTGACCGTCTTCCAGAACCGGCGCTGGGACGGCGACTTCCTGACGATCCGGCGGCTGGTCGACTCGGGCGGGCTCGGCGCCGTGAACCGGCTGGAGTCCCGGTTCGAGCGGTGGCGGCCGGTCCCGAAGGGCGGCTGGCGGGAGCTGGGCGGCGCGGCGGAGGTCGGCGGCCTGCTGTACGACCTCGGCAGCCACCTGGTCGACCAGGCCCTGCGCCTGCTGGGCCCGGCCGTCTCGGTCTACGCGGAGTCCGACGTCCGCCGGGACGGGGTCGTCTCCGACGACGACACCTTCATCGCCCTCACCCACGCGGGCGGCGCCCGGTCCCACCTGTGGGTCAGCGCGGTGACCCCGCAGCTCGGGCCGCGCTTCCGCGTCCTTGGCTCACGGGCCGCCTACGTCAAGCACGGCCTGGACGTCCAGGAGGACCGCCTGCGCGCGGGGCTCACCCCGGACTCGCCCGGTTTCGGGGACGACCCCGAGGAGCGCTGGGGCGTGCTGGGCACCGACGCCGACGGCCGCAGGATCCGCACCGAGCCCGGCGACTACCTCGCCTTCTACCGGGCCGTGGCCGCGGCCCTCCGCGAGGGCGCTCCGCCCCCGGTCGGCGTCGAGGAGGTCGTCGAGGCCCTCACCGTCCTGGAGGCCGCCCGCCGCTCCGCCGCCGAGGGCTCGGCCGTCTCCCTCTAGTCAGTCGCGCAGGCGGGACCGGAGCGCCCGGGAGTCGGCCTCGGTCCAGCCCTGGGCGCCGAGCCACGCCAGCGGGCCGCCGAACCGCTCGTCCAGCACCCTCAGGAACTGCTCGATGTACTCGCGGCGCGGGCGGTGCTCGTCGGCCGTGCGGGTGTCGAGGTCGTCGCGGTAGGTGTCGCTGGCGCGCAGCCTGGCCAGGATGCCCTCGATGCGCTCACCGGTGGCGACGTAGTCGGTGACGATGGCCTCGCGGGTGGCTCCGGCGACCTCCAGGGCGAGGGCGCAGACCACTCCGGTGCGGTCCTTGCCCGCCGCGCAGTGCACGATCGCGGCGCCGTCGTCGTGGGCCATGGCCCGCAGGGCGGCCACCACGGAGTCGGGGCGGTCGCGCAGGTAGGCGTAGTAGAAGCCGGTGACCCGGAGCTCCGCCAGATCCTCCTCGACCCGGGTCTGCCAGGGCAGCACCCGGTCGGCGTCGATCGTGTCGGCGTCGACGTCGGTGTGCCTGCCGCCCTCGGCGAAGAGGGTGAGGTGGTGGATGTTCACCTCGGGGACGCGGGTGAGCGGGCCCGGCCCCTCCAGGGAGACCTCGGGGCCGGAGCGCAGGTCGATCACGTGGCGGAGCTTGAGCTCGGCGACGAGCCGCTCGACGTCGCGCCCGGTCAGCCCCTGCAGGTTGTCCGACCGGTACACCCGGCCGAAGCTCGTGGTCCCGCCGTCCACTGTGGCGAGCCCACCGAGGTCGCGCACGTTGACGGCACCTTCAAGATCGATCCATCGCGTGAAGTCGTTCATCATGGATGAGTCTATACATCGATATATGGCTGCACAGTTAACGGAGAGGATGCATTGCCGCAAATGCCGATGTTTCCTCTGCAGCGTCCGAAATTGCCCTATAGCGCTCATGATGGAGAAAAGTGGGAAGCAGTTGACGATTCCCACCGTGAGGAGGTCGCGTGGAGCCGCGCAGCCGCCCGCCCAGCCTGGTCGTCGATCCCTCCCTCCCCGCCGCGGTCTCCTCCGTCCTGCGCTCCAGCCCCGAGATCCTCCGCTCGGTACGGCTGGGCGACATCCCCTCCGCCCCGGGGCCGGACCCGGTCAAGGTGTTCTCCGCCGCCGCCCTGCTGGGGCTGGCCTGGGCGCTGACGAGCCTCACCGGCATGCTCCTGCTCCTGGCCGTGGCCGGCGTCCTGACCGGGATGCGCCGGCTGACCGCCGACCCCGCGGCGCGGCAGGCGCGGCGCCGCATGCGGGTGGCGCTCGACCACAGCCACCGGTTCGTCCTGCCGGAGGACCTCGACGCCGACTGCGGCGCGCTGCTCCGCCGCGCGCAGGACGCCGCCGAGACCGTGCTCGGTTCCCAGGTCAACCGCGCCGGCCTGCTCGACGCGATCGACAACGCGGTGACGCTGCCCGACCAGGTCTGGCAGACCGCCACGAAGCTGGCCCGGCTCTCGGCGATGCGGGCGGAGCACCGGCGGATCGTCCCGGCCGCTCCCCCGCCCGAGGTCGCCGAGGCCTTCGCGCCCTACTCCGGGGCGCTGGAGCGGGCCGCGGACTCCCTGGCCGGACGGGTCCGGGCGCTGGAGGAGTACGCCGCCCAGGTCAGCAGAGCCGACGCGGTCTACCGCTCCTACCGGCAGCTGGAGCTGCTGGCCGAGCGGACCCCGCAGTACGAGGACCTGCTCGCCGAGACCGCCGGCGACGAGCTGGCCGTACCGCGGCTGGAGGAGATGACCGGCCAGGCGCGGCGGATCAGGGAGCTGTTCCTGGAGAGCATGGCGGAGGCCCGCCGGGCCGCCGGGCACCTGACCGGCACCGGGACGGCGTGACCGGGCGTCCGGCCGGGACGGGGAGACCGCGGTCCGCCGCCGGGCCGGGAACCGGGGAGCGCCCGGGCCGGGTCAGGAGCGGTCCGGGCACTCCCTGGCACGGCGCAGGGCCTCCAGGGTCCGGCCCATGCCCGCCTGGTTGCCGAGACTGCGGTAGATGTCCAGGGCGCCGCTGAGCGGGGGGACCGCCGCCTCGCACTCCCCCGCGCCCAGGTGCGCCTCCCCGAGGTAGCGCAGGCTCCGCGCCATCCACCACCGGTCCTCCAGTTCCTCGAAGGCGTCCGCGGCCCGCCGGAGCGACCGCTCCGCCTCCCGGATCCGGCCCGCCCTCGCGTGCACCCGGCCGGCCGAGAGCTCGGCCCTGGCCACGCCCCACGAGTCGCCCAGCTTGGCCAGCAGGTCGGCGGCCTGCCGGACGTACTTCAGCTCGTTGAGCCGGTTGGCCGGGTTGCCGACCTCTCCGGCCGCGCGCAGGCAGCGGGCGAACTCCCACTCCTCCCCGCGGAGCCGGAACATCTCCGCGGCGCGGTCCAGGCTGAACCCCGCCCGGGTGAAGTGCTCCTGGGCGGCCCGGAACTCCCCCCGCTCGTGCAGGCCCCGGGCGGTGGCGCCGAGCACCTCGCCGTAGGCGCGGAGCGTCTGCGCCTCGGAGTAGCGGTTGCGGTCGTGCTCGAAGACCGCCAGGGCGTCCTCCAGCAGTTCCCTGGCCTCGTCGGACCGGCGCTGGACGAGCCGGAGCTCGGCCAGGTTGCGCTGGGTCCTGGCCGACCACCAGCGGTCCTCCTCGCTCTTGAATGCGGCGATCGCGTCGATGAGGTAGACCTGTCCCCGGTCGAGGCTCCCGTCGCTGAACAGGGCCATGCCGACCGAGCGCATCGCCCGGGCGGCCCACCACCGCTCGCCGAGCTCGGTGAAGAGGGCCAGCGCCCGCTCGGCGTCCTCGCGGGCGGACTGGTGGCCGCCCTGCCCGCCCGCCACCGCGGCCCGGTCCAGCAGCGCGATGCCCAGCGCCCGGCGGTCGCCCATGTGCCCGGCGGCCTCGCACAGCACCCCGGCCACCGTCCGCCAGTCGGACCAGTAGGCCCGCAGCGAGTGGCAGAGCGAGCAGAAGGCCCGCCCCAGGCCCCAGGCCAGCTCCCACAGCTCCCGGCTCCTCGCCTCATTGATCATGGCGACCATGGTGAGCCGCTCGGCGTTGAGCCAGTCGGCCGCCGAGACCTGGGCACGCACCGCGGCGTCCTGGTCCCCGCCCTGCCCGCCCCGCCCGCTGCGGCCCCAGTCCTGCGGCCAGCGGGCCACCGCGGCGGCCTCCGCCCGGCGGCGGTAGCCCGACAGCACCCGCTCGACGGCGGCCCGGCCGGAACCGTCGGCGTCGTAGGAGCCGGCCAGCTCGCGGGCGAAGATCCGGACCAGGTCGTGCAGCCGGTAGCGCATCGTGCCGGAGAAGTCGGTGCCCGAGCACTCGGCGAGCTGGGTGTCGATGAGCGCCTCCAGCTGGTCGGCGCCGTCCGGCTCGGAGGTGGCGAGCAGCTCGCCGGCGACCCAGCCGGGCACGTCCGGGGCGGTGAGCAGGCTGAGCCTGCGGAGCAGGCGGCGCTGGATGCCGGTGCAGGCGTCGTAGCTGAGCTGGAGCGAGGCGCGCACGCTCTTGTCCAGGCTGGGGGCGAGTTCGAGCTGGTCCAGGCGGCGGCGCTCGTCCCTGAGCCGCACGGCCAGCTCGCGCAGCGACCAGTTCTCCCGGGTGGCCAGGCGCCCGCCGCAGATGCTGATGGCCAGCGGCAGGCGGTCGCACATGGCGACGATCTCCCGGGCGGACTCCAGGTCGGCGGCGATCCGGTCGTCCCCGGCCAGCCGGGCCAGCAGTTCCACGCCCTGCGCCTCGCCGAACTCCGAGAGCCGCTTGTCGTAGGTGTTGAGCAGGTGCAGCGGGTGCCTGGAGGTGATCATGACGGCGCAGTCGGGCTCGGCCGGGATCAGGTCCTTGACCTGGTCGCCGCTCTCGGCGTTGTCCAGGCCGATCAGGATCCGCTTGCCCTTGGTCCAGGTCAGCCAGAGCTTGCGCAGCTCGTCCAGGCCGCCGGGGTCGGTGGTGAGCCGGACGCCGAGCGCCCGCAGGAAACCGGTCAGCACCTCCTCGGGCCTGATCGGGGCGTCCACCTCGCCGCGCAGGTCCGCGTAGAGCCGCCCGTCGGGGAACCGGCCGGCGACCTCGTGGCTGAACCTGGTCACCAGCATGGACTTGCCGACGCCGCCCCTGCCGTACACCGAGACGACCAGCGGCGAGGCGCCCTCCTCCTGGCCGCGCGGGCGGCGCCACCGGGCGAGCACCTCGCGCAGCTCGGCCAGCGAATCGGTCCGGCCGGTGAAGTGCGCGGGGACCGGCGGCCACTGGTCGGGCGGCCGCCAGGAGAGGTCGGGCGGGGCGTCGGACAGGGCGGGCCGCCGGTCGGTCGTGGCCCAGGTCAGCAGGCCGACCAGAACCCCGGCGAGCACGGTGATGGCGACCTTCACCGAGGTGGGCAGGTCCCACACGTCCAGGGAGGTGGCGAGGACGCTGGCCACCGCGGCGGCGAGCCCGGCCGCGGCGGGCGCCGCCAGGGCCCGGCTCCTGCCCGGCCCGGCGTACGGCTTGTCGTCGTGGTGGCCGGCCTGCGGCCTGCCGTCGTGGCGGTCAGGGACGTGCGGCGAGCCTGGCATGCGCTCCCCCGGGGAAGGCCGCGCCCCCGACGCGGTCAGCGTGTCATCTCAAGATTCATTCAAGCAGACGCAAAGCCGGTGGTCCCCTTCGGAGGTGATACCGACCGGTCGGTACACTGATATGCCATGAAACGTACTCTCTACGGTCCCGACCACGACGCCTTCCGCGCGTCGGTCCGGGAGTTCGTCGCCCGCTCGGTCGCCCCGCGCGCCGAGGAGTTCATCGAGAACCGGATGATCGGACGCGAGGTCTGGCTGGAGGCCGGGCGGCAGGGCTTCCTCGGCCTGGAGGTCCCGGAGGAGTACGGCGGGAGCGCGGCCGGGGACTACCGCTTCAACGCGGTGCTGGGCGAGGAGCTGTCCGCGCAGAGCGCGGCCCTGTCCTCCAGCTTCGGCATCCACTACGACGTGGTCGCGCCGTACCTGGTGGAGCTGACCACCGAGGAGCAGAAGAAGCGCTGGCTGCCGCGCTTCTGCTCCGGTGAGATGATCACGGCCATCGGCATGACCGAGCCGAGCGGCGGCTCCGACCTGGCCGCGCTGCGCACCACCGCGGTCCGCGACGGCTCCGACTGGATCGTCAACGGCTCCAAGACGTTCATCACCAACGGCTACTGCGCCGACCTGGTCGTGGTCGCCGCCCGGACCAGCCCGGAGAAGCGGGCCAAGGGCATCACGCTGTTCGCGCTGGAGACCGGGATGGAGGGCTTCACGCGGGGCCGCAAGCTCGACAAGGTGGGCCAGCCGGAGGCCGACACCGCCGAGCTGTTCTTCGAGAACGTGCGCGTGCCCGGCGAGAACGTGATCGGCGAGGTCGACCGGGGCTTCATCGCGATGATGGAGCGGCTCCCGCAGGAGCGGCTCGGCTCGGCGGTGGCGAACCTGGCGCACGCGGCGGCCGTGCTGACCGAGACGCTGGGCTACGTCAAGGAGCGCAAGGCCTTCGGCCAGGCGGTCGGCTCCTTCCAGCACAACAAGTTCGTCCTGGCCGACCTGGTCACCAAGGTCGAGGTCTCCCAGGCCTTCGTGGACCAGTGCACCGCGGCGCACGCCGAGGGGGAGCTGAGCGCCGTCGACGCCGCCAAGGCCAAGATGTGGACCTCCGAGGTGCAGAACGAGGTGCTGGACGCCTGCGTGCAGCTGTTCGGCGGCTACGGCTACATGAAGGAGTACCGCGTGGCCCGCGCCTGGATGGACGCGCGGGTGACCCGCATCTGGGCCGGGTCCAACGAGATCATGCGCGAGATCATCGGCCGCGACCTGGGCCTCTAGGCGGTCCCGGACCCGGCGGGCCGCCGGGGGGGCCGCCCCGGCGGCCCGGCCCGGTGGAGGGGGGTACGGCGGGCGCGCCGTACCCCCGTGCGGTTCCGTCACAGACCTGCCACGTGGCAGGTCGCCCTGGCCGTCTTCGAGGGGTCGCTCTCGGAGACGGCGGTCAGCGTCACCTTGGCCAGCCGGCTGCCGCCCGGCGCCCGCAGGGCGTGGACGGCCGCCGTCGTGTGCCGGCCGGACTCCGCGGCCGCCAGCTCGTTCGGGAGCGAGACCGTCCAGCCGCGGCCCTCGACGGCGGCCGAGAGCCGGTAGACGTCACTGCCCAGGTAGGCGCGCACGTCCTCGGGGTGCTGCCCCTGGGCGGGAGCCTTGGCGCCGGTGTTGAACAGCGGGAAGCGACAGGTCGAGTACCCCTTGCCGGGGACGGGGATCCCCGCGGCCGGGAGCAGCCGCACGCCGCGCCTGGCCGGGCCCGCCCCGTCCAGGGAGCGGATCGCGACCGTGTAGGAGAGCACGCCCGTACGGTCGCGGTGCACGTCCAGCACGTAGAAGTGCAGGCGGTTGGCCTCGTCGACGTACTCGAACTCGCTGCCGGAGCCGGTCCCCGCGTGGAACAGGGCGTCCGAGAGCTGGCGGTAGTCGCCGATCGTGATGGGCACGGCGGTGCCGTCCGGCAGGACGTAGTCGGTCATCCCGATGTCCTGGGGGTTGGCGTCGATGACCCACTCGAACGGGGCCCGGTCGGCGTTCTTGGTCTTGGCCAGCAGCACGCCGGAGTCCGGGGTGAAGGAGTCGGCGCCCATCCGGTCGACGACCTCGACGGTGTAGTTCTCGTAGCCGCCGCCGTCGCAGAACGGGTCGGCGGCCACGTCGCAGGCCGGGCTCCGGTCGCCGGTGTCGAAGGCGACGTTGATCCCCGCCAGCCCGTTCTCACCCGGCTGCACGGTGCGGGCGGTCACCCTGGCGACCACCGCGCCGGACTCGTCGAGCGCCTCGCGCGACAGGCGCAGGACGTTCTTCTCGTCGACCATCTCCAGTTTGATCTTGTTGCGGAGCATGTGCTGGGCGCCCATCGAGCCGCCGCCGGTGGGCGGGATCGTCCAGCGGCTGTGCGGGCCGCCGGGGCCGTTGAAGCTGCCCCGGCTGAGCATCTCCCAGATGCCGGTGTAGGAGCGGCGCGGCGGCACCCCGAACGGGTTGTTGTAGTTGTCGCCGATGCCGAGGATGTGGCTGAGCTCGTGGGCGTAGACGCCCTGGCCCGAGCTCTCGGCCTGGGTCGAGGAGCCGCCGCCGGCGTTGGGCCAGATGGAGGCGGCCGAGGCCCAGGAGGTCCACTCGACGTAGCGGGTCCTGGCCCAGTTGGGCAGGGCCGGGTCCGGCGGGCCGAAGTCGTCGGTCACCGCCTCCTTGGTCGGGAACTTGATCGGCCCGAACTCCTGCCAGGTGGCCGACTCGTCCTGCCCGGCGCTCAGGTAGAAGACGAAGTCGAACCCGGCGGGGACCTCCTCGCCCACGTCGGCGGTCCACGCGGCCCGCCCGTCGGTCCTGATGTTCCTGGTGCAGGTGTCCCCGGCCGGGCAGGCCGTGCCGCCCTGGAACTCCATGGCGTACTCGTGGGACTTGCCGGGCATCTGGTACGGCCCGAAGGCGGTCAGGTCGACGCCGTAGCGCCCGCCGGAGTCCTCCATCCAGTACTCGTGGATGGTGTGGCCGCGGTTGAGCCGGTTCGGAGTGTTGAGGAAGTCCTTGTAGAACCCGGCGACCTGCTCGCGCGGGACGTCGTGGGCCTCGGCGCTGGGGTTGCCGAAGACCGTCGACCCCTTCGGCCGGGTGACCACGAACGGCTGGCCGGGGTAGTCGAGCAGGACCAGCGCGCCGCGGAAGGTGCGTACGGAGCCCTGGACCGCCGGATCGGCCCAGTTCGTGCCCGGGGGCTTGACGTAGTCGGCCCACGTCATGTGGTCCGGGTTCTTCCAGTTCTGCGGATCGATCGGGGCGGGGGCGCCGGGCCGGCCGCCGCGCAGCGCGGCCGCCGGGGCGTCCTGCTGCCAGGGCTGCTGCTGCGGCCAGTGGTTCAGCCGCCAGGGGTGTTCTGGGTCGGGGGCGGGTTCGGCGGACGCGGGGATGGAGGCGAGGCCGAGAGGGAGCAGGATCACTGCCGCGATCAGCGCCTTCGCCAACCTGGGGGGTTTGATCACGATAAATGACGCTATAGATCTCTTTACAGGAGATCAACGGTCTGCGGTAAGGATCAGGCTCCGGACGCCTCCGCAGGCGGCGCGGATCCGGGCGAGGAGGGCGGGTCGGCCGGCAGCCGTACGACGAAGACCGTCCCGCCCTCGTCCCCGGGCCGGGCCGCGATCGTGCCGCCGTGCGCGGTGACGATCGCCCGGGTGATGGCCAGGCCCAGCCCGGTGCCCTTGACCCCCGACTCCAGCGCGGTGGAGGCGCGGAAGAAGCGGGTGAACAGCTGCGGGTACTGCTCGGGGGGAATGCCGATGCCCGTGTCGGCGATGCTCAGCACCACCTCGCCGCCCTCGCGCCCGGCGGTGACGGTGACGGCGCCGCCGTCGGGGGTGTACTTGATCGCGTTGGACAGCAGGTTGTCCAGCGCCTGGCGCAGCCGTACCGGGTCGGCGTGCACGGGCAGCAGGCCCGCCGGCTCGACACTGACCGTCAGCCGCTTGGCCTGGGCGGCGGGCCGGTGCTCGTCGGCGGCCAGGCGCACCAGCCGGGCCAGCGACACGGGGCGGGGGTCGATGTCGACGTGCCCGGCGTCGAAGCGCGCCAGGTCCAGCAGGTCGTCGACCAGGTTCTGCAGGTGGGCGCTCTTGCGGTCGATGACGTCGGCGAACAGGCGGTGCTCACCGGTGAGCTCGGGGTCCCCGGCGAGCATCTCGGCGTAGCCGCGGATGGTGCCGACGGGATTGCGCAGCTCGTGGCTGACCACCGCCACCAGTTCGTCCTTCATCCGGTCGAGTTCCTGCAGCCGGCGGACCTGCTGCCGCTCCCTGGCGAGCAGCAGCTCGCGCTCCTCGGCCAGGTAGTGGCGCTCGGTGATGTCGGTGGAGATGCCGTCGATGAGCAGCCGGTCGCCCTCCCGGCGGGGCGTCGCGCGGCTCCACACCCAGCGGGTGACCCCGTCCAGGCCGATGAAGCGGCACTCGACCTCGGCTGCTCTCCCGGAGGCGAGCGTGGTGTGGAACTCGGTGAAGACGGCCAGGTCGTCGGGGTGGAGGCGCTCACGGGTGACGGCGACCATGTCGGAGCCGACGGGAGGCGTGCCGCCGAACACCTTGGTGCTGTTGGACGGGACGTACACCGGCTTGATCACCCCGTCCGCGGCCACCTCGACGCTCCACACATGGTCGTCGATCTTGGTGACGACCTGCTCGAAGCGGCGGCGGCTGGCGGCGAGGGTCAGCGTCAGCTCCTCGGCGCGGCGCCGTTCCATGTACCGGCCGACGTGGGCGCAGATCCCGTCGAGCAGCCCGGCCAGGTCGTCGTCGGGCTCCTGGACGGTGTCGGAGAAGAAGGTCAGCACGCCCAGCACCTGCCGGCCGCTGCGGACGGGCAGCGCCATGGCGGCGCGCAGGCCGACCCGGAGCACGGCCGGTTTGCGGATGAAGTCGCGCGGGTCGGCGCGCAGGTCGGGGATCCAGATCTCGTGGCCGGCCGCCCACGCCAGCCCCGCCAGCCCCTCTCCGCGGTGGAACGACGACGGCTGGTCCCTGGTGAGCGGGGACAGGTCCCGGCCCGGCCCGGTCCACAGGCCGGTGCGGGAGATGAGATCGCCGCCGGGCTCGACCTGCCAGTACTCGCCGCACGCCCAGCCCAGCACGCCGGTGACCGCGGCGGTCACGTCGGCGGCGGCCTGCTCGGCGGAGCCCGCGTCGGCCAGCGCCTGGGCCACGGCCTGCTGCGCGTCGCGCAGGACCGCGATCCGGCGCCGGTCGGTGATGTCGTGCAGGAACAGGTGGTAGACCGGTTCGCCGCGCTCGCTGCAGGCCTGCAGGACCACCTCGGCGTGGAACTCCTGCCCGGTCCGGTCCACGACGGTCAGCTCCAGCCGCCTCCCGTCCAGCGCCGCGCCGCCGCCGCGTCCCTGGATCAGGGCCTCGCCGTAGGACCGCCGCAGCCGCTCCGGCATGATCAGGTCGCTGACCGGCCGGCCCACGGCCTCGGCGGGCGACCAGCCGAACAGCCGCTCGGCCGCGGCGTTCCACGCCGTCACGGCCCCGCCGCCGTCGATCGAGACGAAGGCGTCCGGGGCCCGGTCGAGCACCGTCTGCATCCGCGTCTCCGACAGTTGCGCCTCGGTCCTGGCGAGCCGCAGCGCGATCTCCGACTCCGCGATCGCGGCGAGGTTCTCGAGTTCCTCCAGCTCTTCCCGGCTCCACCGGCGGGGTTCGGCGTCGACCACGCAGAGCGTGCCCAGCACCTGGTCGCCGGAGGCGTGCAGCGGAACCCCGGCGTAGGCCGCCACCTCGCCCTCGGACACGGCGGAGAGGCCGCACCACCGCCTGTCGGCCCTCGCGTCGGCCACGATCAGCGGCTCGTCGGCGACCACGACGTGGACGCACATGGACTGCGACAGGGGAGTGTCCCGCACCGCCTGCCGCACGCCGGGTCCCGCCGCGCTGACGACCACCTGCCGGTCCAGGTCGATCAGGGACACCATCGCGGCGGACGCCTCCAGCAACCGGGCCGTCAGCCGGGTGACCCGGTCCAGCGACGGCACCGGGGCGGCGTCGAGCAGGCCGGTGGCGCGCAGCGCCTGCAGCCGCCGCGCGTCGCGAACACGATCCGCCGTCTCCACGATCCGTCCCCCCGCGCTGTCCGCACCCGCCGAACCAGGCCCCAGCAGCCACGTTAGGCAGTGGAAGGGCGCAAGGCCGCAGATACCCCCCGGATCCGCCGCCGGGCGTGGCGGAGCGGACGCACGCCGGTTCCGGGGCCGCGGGCCGCCCCGCGCAACCGGCCGGCCCCGGGAACCCTCAGGATGATTGAGAAGTGCCGACAGATCCCTTTAATCTCTCCCAAGGGGACGACCAGACGGGAGCATCCACATGCCCATGCGTGCCGGACCGCTCTCCGGCGCGCACGCGCTCCCCGCGGTGACGGTGCACAGCGCTCCGCTGGTCCTGACCGTCTCCGGGCCGCCGGTCGCCGACGGCGCGCTCGCCGTCCGGAGCGGCCGGGTGGTCGCCGTCGGTCCCCGCGAGGAGATCGAGGCCGCCTATCCCGGCTCCGGGCCGACGCGCTGGCCCGGCATGATCGTTCCCGGGCTGGTCGACGCGCACGTCCGGCTCGGCCGCGGTCTCCTGTCCGCCTCCGCCCACGGCGTCACCGCGGCCGGAGGCGTGGCCGCCGACCTGGACGCCGCCTCCCTGCCCGGCGAGGCCGCTCTGGCAGGGGTGACCTACCTGGAGACGCGCTGCGCGAGCGAGGTCCTCTGGGAGGCGGGCGAGCGCGACCGGCTCATCACCGCCATCCGCGAGGTCGACCATCCGGGGATCATCGGCATCGCCGCGCACTCCCCCGACCCCCTGGTCCTGGAGGACCTGGCCATCCTGTCCCGGACGTTCGGCCTGCGGCTCCTGGTCGAGCTCGGTCACCGCCCCGCCGCCCCGCCGGACGCCGGATCCCCGGACGAGGCGTTCCCGGGCGCCCGGCCCCTGAGCCCCGCGTTCCTCGAGGAGGTGGGCGCCCTCGGCCCCGGCACCCACGTGGCGCTCTCCGCCCCGCTCGACGAGGCCGACCGCAAGCTCCTGCGCGTCCGGGGCACCGTCGCGGCCGTCACCTCCCCGTTCGCCGCCGAAGGACTGCTGGACGGCGGGAACCCGGTCGCCCTCGGCACCCGCGCCGGCGGCGACCCGCTGGCCGCCGCCCGCCGGATCAGCCGCGCGCTCCCCCGCGACCCCGGCCTGGACCGCCTCCTGATCGAGGCCCTGACCCTCGGCGGCGCCCGGGCCCTCGGCCTGGCCGACGGTCCCGGTCGCCTGGGCCGCCTGGAACCGGGCAGCCGCGCCGACTTCGCCGTCTTCGCGGTCGAGGCCGACGCGGCGGCCGCCTGCACCGCCCTGCTCCACGCCGGCCCGGGCCGCTGCCTGGCCGCCTACACCGCAGGCCGCCCCGCCTGGCGGCGTACGGCCCCGCGGCAGACCGCCGGACCGGCGGACGCCACCGCCACCGCATGAACCGTCCGGCGTGACACGCGTCCGGGCCCGTCGCTGAGCGTTCCGGCCCGGGTGGCCGACCTGCTGTCAAAGGTGTCGCTGGACGGCCGGACGTCGGTCCTGGCCACCGCCAGGCACCACATCGGGGACGGCGGCACCACCGGCGGCGACAACCGGGGCGACACCAGGCCGAGCGAGGCCGGACCTCCGTACGGCCCGCGCCCGCCGCCGGCCCCCGCCACCGGCTACGCCGTCGTCCCGTGCTCCCCCTCCGCCCGGCGGACGACTGCCGGCAGGCGCACCTCGACCCGTGTTCCGGCGCCGGCCGTCCCGGGGCCGCTCGTTCCGGCTGCGTCGCACGGTCCGGTCACGGCGGCGGCGCCTCCGTGCAGGGCCGCCTGCCGGCGGACCAGGGTGAGGCCGAGGCCGGAGCCGGGGCTGCCGGGGCGGCGGTGGAAGCGGTCGAAGATCTGCTCCCGGTCGGCGGGCGGGATGCCGGGACCGGTGTCGCGGACGGCGAGTACGGCGACGCCGCCGTCCGGAGCCGGACGGGCGGGAGCCGGACCGGCCGCCGCCGGGGCCGCCGGGGCTGCCGGGGCCGCCGGGGCTGCCGGGGCTGCCGGGGCCAGGGTGACGGTGATCTCCGCCCGGCCGCGGGCGTCCGTACCGTGGAGTGCGGCGTTGTCGAGGAGGTTGTCCACGATCATCCGCAGCCCCTCCGGCCATCCGCGGACGGGGAGGCCGTCCGCGAGCGCGGTGGTGATCACGGCGTGCGGGTGGCGGCGGTCGGCGTCCTCGGCCGCGGCGGCGACGACCTCGGTCAGGTCCACCTCGGTGAAGGCCCCCGGGTCGAGCAGTTCGCCGCGGGCCAGCGCGCGCAGCATCGTGATCAGCCGCTGCATCCGGGCGTGCTCGGCGACCAGGTCCGCGAGGGTCTCGGCGCGCCCGGCCGGGTCCAGCTCCGGGTGGCCGAGCAGGTCCAGATTGGTGCCCATGCTGGTCAGCGGGGTCCGCAGCTCGTGCGCGGCGGTGGCGGCGAAGGCGCGGGCGGTCTCCAGGGCCTCGCCGGTGCGCGCCACCGCCGCGTCCCGCCGGTCGAGCAGTTCGTTGAGCAGGGCGGCCAGCTCGTCGATCTCGGTCACCCCGGAGGCGGTCCCCAGCCGGGTCCCCGTCCGGGACGGCTCGTCGATCCCGCGCGCCTGCCCGTGGAGCGCCGTCAGCGGCCGGACCGCGAAGCGGCCGAGCGCCAGACCGGCCGCGGCCCCCGCACCCGCCGCGATCAGCGTGGTCAGCCCCACTCTCCTGACGAGTGTCCGGAACTGCCCGGCCAGGCGGTCCTCCGGGTCGAACACCCACAGCCGGCCCCGGTCGCCGCGCACGCCGAGATCCACCGCCGCGAACCGCCACCGCCGCCCGCCCTCGGTGAAGGTGGCCGGGCCGACGACTCCGCCCCCTCCGGTGGCCGCCGGTCCGTCCTCCTCGGCGGTGACCCGGCCGGGCGTCCCGGTGGCGGATCCGTCCTCTCCTCTGACGGCCCCGCCGGGCGTCTCGGCGGGCAGCGTCCCGGGCACGTCTCCGACGACGAGCGGCTCGGCCCCGGGCGCCTCCAGGTACATCCCGCCCGGACTCTCGGCTCCCGCGGCCGCCGTCGCCAGCCGGCGGCCGAGGAGCTCCGGCGTGCCGCCGGGGGCGAGGCCGGTCCGCCGGGCGTAGGCGGCGGCCATCGGCGTGAGGGCGCGCAGCCGTACCGTCAGCTGCCGGTCCCGCTCGGCGCGCAGGTCCTGGGCGGCCAGGCCCAGCACGAGCGCCCCGGCCAGCAGCACCAGCAGCGGGACCAGTACGGCGAGGCAGACGGCGAAGCGGGTGGACAGCCGCACGGCCGGGCGTCCCGTGAACCGGCTCCCGGCCGTTCCCCGGGCCGCGGCCGGCGGGCCCGTGACCGTCCCCGGAGCGGCGGAGGGGGGACTCCCGCCCGTTCCGGAGAGGGCGGGGGACGGGTTCCGGGGCTCCCCGGCAGGCGGGTTCACCGCCGGGGGTCCCGGAGCACGAATCCGACGCCGCGCACCGTGTGCACCAGGCGGGGCTCTCCCCCGGCCTCCAGCTTGCGCCGCAGGTAGCCGACGAAGGTGTCCACTGCGTTGCCGGTCACCGCGAAGTCGTACCCCCAGACCCGCTCCAGCAGCACCGGCCGGGACAGCACGACCCCGGCGTTGCGCGCCAGCACCTCCAGCAGGTCGAACTCCCGCCGCGTCAGCTCGATCTCCCGGCCGTTCAGGGTGACCCGGCGGGTGTCCGGGTCGACCGTCAGCGGGCCCGCCCGGACCGGCGCGCCGGGAGCGCCGGAGGCGCCGCCGGCCCTGCGCAGCAGGGCGCGCAGCCGGAGCACCAGCTCCTCCAGGTCGAACGGCTTGACGACGTAGTCGTCGGCCCCGGCGGCCAGCCCGGCCACCCGGTCGGCCGTCTCGTCCATGGCCGAGAGCATCAGCACCGGCACGTCCGAGGCCGAGGCCCGCAGCCGGGCGCACACCTCCGTCCCGGTCATCCCGGGCATCGAGACGTCGAGGACGATCGCGTCGGCCCCTCCGGCCAGTTCCAGCGCCCGCGTCCCGGAGCCGGCGGCCTCCACGGAGAATCCGGCCAGTCGCAGGCCCCTGCCCAGAGAGCGCAGGATCGCCGGATCGTCGTCGACGACGAGAATCCGATGCCCTGCCATCGAGTGCTCCTGCGGGGACGACGCGGCCCGGCGGATCCGGGGACGCCCGACACCCTATGGCAGCGGTGGCGCTCCCGTCGCGGCCGGGAGTCCGCCTCCGCCGTCC
Source organism: Thiemannella venezuelensis (assembly GCF_014203605.1). Taxonomy (GTDB): domain Bacteria; phylum Actinomycetota; class Actinomycetes; order Streptosporangiales; family Streptosporangiaceae; genus Planomonospora_A; species Planomonospora_A venezuelensis. The sequence goes on from NZ_JACHJJ010000025.1 coordinate 64,036, forward strand.
CCGCCCGTGGCGAGCGCGGACGCCGCTGGATTCTCTTAAGGTGCGGAGGTTCTCTTAAGGTGCGGAGGGGGGTTCCCTGACCGGCCCCGCACCGGAGGCGGGGCCCCGGCCGGGTGGCGGGGCCGTACGCTCTGGACATGCACAACACCCGCTACGCGCGCTCCGGCATGGTCTGCACCGTCGATCACCTGGCCTCGCGGGCCGGGGTCACCATGCTGGAGCGGGGCGGGTCGGCGGCCGACGCGGCCGTCGCGGCCAACGCCGTGCTGGCGGTGACGGCGCCCCACATGTGCGGGCTGGGCGGGGACCTGTTCGCCCTGGTGCACGACGGGTCCGGGGCCCCGGCCGCGCTCAACGCCTCCGGGCGGGCGGGGTCGGGGGCCGATCCCGAGCGGCTGCGGGCCGAGGGGCGCACGCACATGCCGTTCCACCACGACATCCGCTCGGTCCCGGTGCCCGGCTGCGCGGACGGGTGGCTGGCGCTGCACGGCCGGTACGGCAGGCTGCCGCTGTCCGAGGTGCTCGCCCCGGCGATCGGCCACGCCGCGGGAGGCTTCCCGGTCTCCCCGCTCCTGGCCCCCGGCCTGGCGAGGGTCGGCCCCCTGTGCGAGGACTTCGCCCCGGCGCGGGCCGCCGGCGACCTGGTCCGGCGGCCGGGGGTGGCCCGGGCGCTGACGGCGCTGGCCGGCGGACGGGACGGCTTCTACCTCGGCGAGTTCGGGGAGGGGCTGCTCGCGGCCGGCGGCGGCGAGTACACCGAGGACGACCTGGCCGGGCAGAGCGCGCAGTGGGTGGACCCGCTGCGGGTGCGGGTCTTCGGGCACGACGTGTGGACGGCGCCGCCCAACTCCCAGGGTTACCTGCTGCTGCTCGGGCTGGCGGTCGCGGAGGGGCTCGACCTGCCCGCCGACCCGGCCGACCCGCTCTGGGCGCACCTGCTGGCCGAGTCCGCGCGGGTCGCCGGGCACGACCGGCCCGACCTGCTGTTCGAGGGTGCGTCCGTCACCGCCGCCCTGGACTCGGCCGCCGCGCGCCGTGCCCTGATCGACCCGGCCCGGCGGCTCGCCGTCCGCGACCTGGCCGCTCCGGGCGACACCACCTACCTGTGCGCGGTGGACGGCGACGGCATGGGCGTCTCCCTGATCCAGTCCAACGCCGCCGGGTTCGGCAGCCTGATCTTCGAGCCGCGTACCGGCATCAACCTGCACAACCGGGGCATCGGCTTCTCCCTCACCGCCGGGCACCCCGCCGAGTACGGTCCCGGCCGCCGCCCTCCGCACACCCTGGTGCCGGCGCTGGTCACCCGGGCCGACGGCACGCTCCGCTCGGTCGCGGGCACCATGGGCGGCGACGCGCAGCCGCAGATCCTGCTCCAGGTCCTCACCCGGCTGCTCGCCTGCGGGCAGAGCCCCGGCGAGGCGATCGGGGCCCCGCGCTGGCGGCTGGGCTCCGGCGGCACCGGCTTCGACACCTGGCAGGTCCCCGACGAGGCCGTGGTCGAGGTCGAGGAGGGCGGCCCGTGGGGCGAGGGCCTCGCGCGGCGCGGCCACCCGGTCGGCGCGCTGCCGTACGGCTCCGCCTTCGGCCACGCCCACCTGATCGACCTGCTCCCCTCGGGGGTGCTGGCCGGGGCCGCCGACCCGCGCTCGCTCATCGGGGCCGCCGCCGGGCTGTGACCGGAGGGCCGCGCGGTCGACCCGGACCGGAGATCCGCGCGGCCGGCCATGCCCGGAGGGCCGCACGGCCGGCCCGGACCCCGGGCGGGCCCGTCCCGGCCCTCCGCGCCCGTGGGACGCGTCCGCCCTGACCTGCGGTTTCCCTGTCCTATATCGGGTAGTTCCTCCGGTATGAGCCAACTATTTCCAGATCGCTACGGAATGAGCGACGAACAGTCGATCGAGGTCGAGCAGGCGACCAGCGACCTCGGCTTCAACCATCGGATCCTCGAGGACGACCCCTGGCACCGGGACACCCTGGACGAGCGGCTCCGCCGCGAGGCCCCGGAACGCGAGCGGGTCCCGCGCGAGGAGGGCCGGCTGGTCGCACCCGGCTCCGACGAGGTACAGGATTCCTACATCACCGACGTCGACCGCAACGACCTGTCGGCCGAGGAGCGCGCGATCCGCATCGACCGTGGCAGATAGCCCGCCGCGGTCGTCTCCGGCGCTCCTGCGGCCAGGCCGCGGGGGCCGGTACCCCGTGCGCCCCGCCGGGCCGGGAGCGGACCGCCGGGACCGCACCCCGCAGCCGCCCGGGCCGTACCGCGGCGGGCGTCAGGGCCGTACGGCGGCGGGCGTCAGGGCCGTACGGCGGCGGGCGTCAGGGCCGTACGGCGGCGGGCGTCAGGGCCGTACGGCGGCGACCAGGCCGGGGAAGCCGTCGACGACGTGGTCGGCCTGGGCCGCCTCCGGCCGGGCCGCGTGCAGGTGCCCCCAGGGTCCCCGGCGGATCAGCGCCGTGCGCATGCCCGCTGCACGGGCCGGGAAGACGTCGTTGTCGAGGCGGTCGCCCACGTAGAGGATCTCGCCGGGCTCGCGGCCCGAGACCGCGACGACCTTGGCGAAGAAGGCGGGGTCGGGCTTGCTGATCCCCCAGCCGTCGGAGGTGTAGATGCCGTCCACCGGCAGGTCCATCGCGGCCAGCGCGTCGTGGGCCTGAGGCGGCTGGTTCCCGGCGATGATCAGTTCGTAGCCGAGCCCGCGGAGCGCGGTCAGGCCCGGCCGGACGTCCGGGTAGAGGTCGTCGGCGTCGAAGTTCACCCGGAGCCCGTCGGGATCGTCGCGCTTCCACGCCTCCTGCTCGGCCTCGACGTCGATCCCCGGCCTGACGATCTGGAAGGCGTCGCGGTGGGACCGGTCGAGCGCGGCCATGCCGCCCAGCACGCCGAGCATCGTGGCCCGGGTGACGCCGAGCCGGTCCGCCCAGCGGGACCAGATCCGCGTCTCGTCGATCAGGGTCTCCCCCACGTCGAACACCAGCGCCCGGATCACGGCATCCTCCCCCTTCGATGAGCCTTCCGAATCCTAGTTGCCCGGTAGTGCGCTTCCGTCCCCGCCCGCTGCGGAGCCCAGCGCCGTCACGTGGCCGTGGAGGAGGCCGGAGCCTTCGAGCATGGCGGCCGACCGCTCGGTCAGCTCCGCCTGGCGCTGCGCGATGGCCGCGCGCAGCGCGTCGCTGCCGCCGGTACGGCGCAGGCCGTCGAGGATGGGCCCGATCCGGGCCAGGGGGTAGCGGCCCTGGCGGAGCATGTGGACCATCCGCGCGTCCCGGACGTCCGCCGGGTCGAACAGGCGGTATCCCGTACCCTCCTCGCGCCGGGGGGTCAGCAGCCCGGTGGACTCCCACAGCCGCAGGGCGGAGGTGCGTACGCCCAGGTAGGCGGCCACCTCCCCGATGCGCATGCCCGACCGCGGCACCCCCGCGGCCTCCGGGGCCCGCGCCGCGACCGCCTCCAGCGCCTCGCCCGCCGCCCGCAGGGAGAGCCGCTGCTCGTGCAGCGCGGCGTGACCGGCGTCCACGAGCATGAGCGCCCGGGGCAGGTCTCCCGCGTGGACGGCCTGCATGATCGATCGAGCGGCGTGCAGGCCGTACCCCCGTTCGAGCGCCAGGTACGCGAGCAGGGCCCGGCGGTGCCGGCCGTCGAACCTGCGGTAACCGGAGGGGGTACGGGGGACCGCGGGCAGGACGCCCATGTCGGCGTAGTTGCGGATCTGCTGGGGCGAGACGCCCGCCAGCCGGGCCAGGTCGACGGGGCGCGACCCGGCCGCTCCGCGGTCTCCGGCTCCGCCCGCCATCGGCCGGCATTCGCCTCCTGGTTTAAGGTTGCCGTCCATATACGCAGCATTATTCGCCGTTCGATCAGAAAAGTCTTCATAGGGACTTCAATGAGAGACTTGAAGGCATGAATGTCGGCAGCAGTTCAGGAGCATCGACGCGTCAGCTTTCATCGGAAGAGAACGACCGCCTGCCGGAAGGCGGAACCGCGGCGGGGGACGCGCCGGCCGCGGCCTCCGGTCGCCACGGCGGCGCCCGTCCCCACGGCGATCCGCGCAGACCGGACCGCACCGCCGCGGACAGCCACGATGACATCCAGGTCCGCGGCGCCCGGGAGAACAACCTCACCGGGATCTCCCTCGACATCCCCAAACGGCGGCTCACCGTCTTCACCGGGGTCTCCGGCTCCGGCAAGTCCTCACTCGTCTTCGACACGATCGCCGCGGAGTCGCGGCGGCTGATCAACGAGACCTACACCGCGTTCATCCAGGGCTTCATGCCGAGCCTCAACCGGCCCGACGTGGACGCGCTGCACAACCTGAGCGCGGCGATCATCGTCGACCAGGAGCGGATGGGCGCCAACGCCCGCTCGACCGTGGGCACCGCCACCGACACCTACACGATGCTGCGGATCGTGTTCAGCCGGATCGGCACCCCGCACGTCGGCCCCGCCTACGCCTTCAGCTTCAACACCCCCCAGGGCATGTGCCCGGCCTGCGAGGGGCTCGGCATGATCACCGACATCGACGTCGGCGAACTGGTCGACCGGGACCTCTCCCTGAACGAGGGTGCGATCAAGGTGCCCGGGTTCGGGGTGGACACCTGGTACTGGCAGGTGATGGCGAACTCGGGCTTCTACGACCCGGCGGTCAAACTGAAGGACTTCACGCCGCAGCAGTGGGAGGACTTCCTCCACCGGCCCTCCACCAAGGTCAGGGTCGGCACCAGCAACCTCACCTACGAGGGGCTCGCCGTCCGGGTGCGCAGGCAGTACCTCGGCAAGGACCGCGAGTCGATGAAGGGGCAGGCGCGCGAGTTCGCCGACCGCGCGGTCAAGCTCACCGGCTGCCCCGACTGCGGCGGCACGCGCCTGAACGAGGCGGCGCGCTCGGCGAAGATCGAGGGTCTCAGCATCGCCGAGTGCTCGGCGATGCAGATCAACGACCTGGCCGAGTTCGTCCGGAAGATCAGCGATCCCGCCATCAAACCGGTCCTGGAGAACCTGAGGTCGACGCTGGACTCGCTGGTGGAGATCGGCCTGGGCTACCTGAGCCTGGACCGGGAGTCCGGCACGCTCTCGGGCGGCGAGGCCCAGCGGGTGAAGATGGTCCGGCACCTCACCTCCAGTCTGACCGACGTCACCTACGTCTTCGACGAGCCCACCGCCGGGCTGCACCCGCACGACATCCAGCGGATGAACGGCCTGCTGCTCCAGCTTCGCGACAAGGGCAACACCGTGCTCGTCGTGGAGCACAAACCGGAGATGATCGGGATCGCCGACCACGTGGTCGACCTCGGCCCCGGCGCCGGTTCCGCGGGCGGCCGGCTCTGCTACACCGGCGACCTGGAGGGGCTGCGCGCCTCCGGCACCCTGACCGGCCGCTACCTCGACCACCGGGTCGGGCTGCGCGAGAGCTTCCGCGGCCCCACCGGCTGGCTGCCGATCAGGGGCGCCACGCTGCACAACCTGCGCGGCGTCGACGCCGACATCCCGCTCGGCGTGCTGACCGTGGTCACCGGGGTCGCCGGGTCCGGCAAGAGCTCGCTCATCCACGGCTACGTCTCCGGCCGGGAGGGCGTGGTGGTGGCCGACCAGTCGCCGATCCGCGGCTCGCGCCGGAGCAATCCGGCCACCTACACCGGCCTGCTCGACCCGATCCGCACGGCGTTCGCCAAGGCCAACAAGGTGAAGCCGGCGCTGTTCAGCGCGAACTCCGAGGGCGCCTGCCCCGCCTGCAAGGGCATCGGCCTCATCTACACCGACCTGGCGATGATGGCCGGGGTGGCGACGGTGTGCGAGGAGTGCGAGGGCAGGAGGTTCACCCCCGAGGTGCTCTCGTACACGCTGCGCGGCAAGAACATCAGCGAGGTGCTGGAGATGCCGGTCGCCGAGGCGGCGGAGTTCTTCACCACCGGTCCCGCGCAGGCCGTCCTGGGCCGCCTGACCGCGGTGGGGCTGGGCTACCTGGGCCTGGGCCAGCCGCTCACCACCCTGTCCGGCGGCGAGCGGCAGCGCCTGAAGCTGGCCGTCAACATGGCCAGGAACGGCACCACCTACGTCCTGGACGAGCCGACGACCGGGCTGCACCTGGCCGACGTCGACCACCTGCTCGGCCTGCTGGACCGGCTGGTCGACGACGGCAACACGGTCATCGTCATCGAGCACCACCAGGCGGTGATGGCGCACGCGGACTGGATCATCGACCTCGGCCCGGGCGCCGGCCACGACGGCGGCCGGGTCGTCTTCTCCGGCACCCCCGCCGAGCTCGTCGACGGCGGCACGTCCCTCACCGCCGTGCATCTGCGCGACTACGTCGGCCGGGCGTAGGACCGGCCCCGGCACGGCCGGGTCACCCGCCGCCCGCCCCGCCGGCTGGGCGGGCGGCGGGTGACCCGCAGGGGCGGGGTGCCGTTCAGCCGAAGACGAGGGCGGCCCCCGTCCGCACAGGCGAGGCACTGAGGGCGGCCAGTTCGGCGAGTCCCTCGGCGGTCCGGCCGGGAAGCAGCAGCAGCGTCTGGGCGCGTTCGAAGCGGGCGCCGATGCGCTCCCAGCCCTCGACCGAGGCGGTCACCTGCCGCGGGTCCTCGTGCAGTCTGCCGCGGGCGCGGGCGAGGCAGGCCAGCGCCCAGTCGTTCTCGCCGGCGTCGGCCTCCACGGCGGCCAGGTGGTCGTCGGCGGCGGGCAGAGCGGCGATGACGGCCAGTTCGGCGGCGAGCGCACGGGTGTAGACGAGGTGGGACACCCCGCCGGAGTCGGCGAAGATCCGGTCGACGAGCCGTGGCGCGGCGGCCGTGTCGTGATGGTGGACGGCGAGCCGCAGGTCGATGAAGGCGGTCAGGGACGACTCACCCAGCCAGTGGGCGTTGTGCGGCCCGACGGCCTCGCAGGTGCGGCGGTGCCACCGCCGCTGCTCCTCGCGATCGCCGCGCAGCCCGTGCAGGAGCATGCTCATCGCGAACGCCGGCCACGTCCGGCCCGCTGCCGGCCGGCCGCTCTGCCGCCACCAGTTCCACAGCGCCTCGGCGTGGTGCTGGGCCTGGTCGAAGCCGCCGGTCAGCACCAGAACCGGGATGAGCTGGTTGGCGGTGATGAAGGGCGCCTCGCCGATGAGCGCGCTGCCGGCGGCGCGTCTGGCGGTGGTCAGGGCCGCGGGCAGGTCGCCGACGGCGATGGCCAGGGTGCTCGCGGCCAGGAAGGCGTCCTCGATCTCCGCTGTCGCGCGCGGGTCGTGGTGGTCCATGCTCTCCAGCAGCGCCAGGCGCTGGAGGGAGTGCCGGTGTGCTTCACGCAGCCGTCCGGCGTTCTTGGCCGCCGTGCACACGGCGTCGAGGGCGGCGCCGACCAGTACGGGGTCCGCGGTCCGGTGGGCGGCCTCCAGCGCGGCCCGGGCGCGTGCGGGGTCGGGTCCGGGCTGGTCGCCGGTGGGGACCCACGCCGCCGCGGCCGCCAGATGCGCGGCGACGCGGGGGACGGCGGGGTCGCCGGCCGCGGTGGCGTCGGCCAGCAGCCGGGCCAGCCGGGCCGGTGGGATCGGCTCGGGCAGCCCGGCCGGGTAACGGCAGGCGGTCTCCACCGCCCGGGCCAGGCAGACCGCCCGGCCGTCGCCGTCGCCGGCGAGCCGGTAGCGCTCCGCCGCGGCCAGCAGCAGTTCGAAGGCCTCCCCCGTGGAGGCGGTGACGACGTGGCTGGTATCGGCGGCGCCGCACAGGTCCAGGGCGGCCTGGCCAGGGGTGGGGGCGAGTGCCGCGGCCAGGCGGAACAGCTCCAGGGCCCGCCCGGGGAAGTGCCGGGCGTAGGTCAGGCGCGCGAGTGAGCGGGCGAGCCGGTGGGCGTTCTCATCCGCCCGGTCCGCGCCGTCCAGGGCTGCTTGGAGATCGCCGCTGACGTCGTCGAGGTCGTCGCGCCACCGGTCGCCGTCCAGGGAGGCCTCCAGGGAGGCGGCGGCGGAGGCCGCCCAGTGCAGGTGCCGCCTCCGCGTGCCGGGCCGTTCGCCACTGATGTCGAGCTGCTCGGCGGCGAAGGCGCGGATGGTCTCCAGCAGGTGCCACCGGCCCGCTGCGGGGCGCCGGGAGACCAGGCTTTTGTCGACGAGCCGGCCGAGGACGTCGGCGACCGCCGCGTGGTCGCCGGCGGCGGTCACCTCCACCGCGGCGTCCAGGGTGAAGCCCCCGGTGAAGACGGCCAGCCGGCGCAGCAGCGCGCGTTCCTCCTCGTCCAGCAGCTCGTGGCTCCAGTCGATCACCGCGCGCAGCGAGCGGTGCCGTACCGCCGCCCCGCGGCCGCCGGCCAGCAGCCGCAGGTAGTCGCCCAGCCCGGTGAGCAGACCGGTGGCGCCGAGGGAGGCGCTGCGGGCCGCGGCCAGTTCGATCGCCAGCGGCAGCCCGTCCAGCCGGCCGCACAGGTCGGTGATGACCGCCGGGTCGGCCGCGTGGTGCGGGTCGGCGGCCAGGGCGCGCTCGCGGAACAGCTGTTCGGCGTCGGAGGCCAGCGGCAGCGGTCCGATCGGGACGGTCTGCTCGTCGGACAGGCCGAGCCGTTCCCGGCTGGTGGCCAGGACCACCAGGTCCGGGCAGGCCGCCAGGATCTGCTCGACCCACGTGGTGACCGCCTCCAGGAGGTGCTCGCAGTTGTCCAGCACCACCAGGCAGCGGCCCCGGCCCAGCCGCTCGGCGACCGTCTCCCGCAGCGGCTGCGGCGGGCGCTCGGCCACCTCCAGCGCCGATGCCACCGCCTGGAGCAGGGACTCCCCTTCCACCGGCACCAGGTCCACGAACGCCCCGCCGGAGGGGAACAGCGACGCGGCCGCTCCGGCGACGACCGCCGCCAGCCGGGTCTTGCCGGCCCCGCCGGAGCCCGTCATCGTCACCAGCCGGCCCTGCTCCAGCGCGGCCAGCACCAGGTCGCGCTCCGCGGAGCGCCCGACGAACGAGGTGCGGGCCGCGGGCAGGCCCAGTATCCGGCCGGGGGCCGGAGGGCCCTGCGATGCCGTCCCGGCCAGGTCGGCGAGCGCCCTGCGGCCGCCGACGCCGTACTTGCGCAGCAGCGACGACACGTGGCCTTCGACGGTGCGCACCGACATGTGCAGGCGGCCGGCGATCTGGGCGTTGGACAGGTGCGCGCCCAGCAGGGCCAGGACCTCGGCCTCGCGCGCGGACACCACGACAGGCTGCGTCTGCTCCACGGCACTCATCATGAACGACTTATCGGATCCAAGTGATCATTTCCTGTCAACTCGCCCGCCGCACCCCGTGGCGACCACGTGGTCTCCACGTACCGGGCAGGTGGTCGCCACGGATGCCGGCCCGTACCGCGCCGGAGCACGATAGGGACATAAGAAACAACGAACCGCCGCACGCGGCGGAGGCGAAGGGAAGAGAAGATGTCCGAGAACGCCGAGTTCGAGATGCCGGTCCCCCACCCCGCCCTCAAGCGGCTCGACTTCCTGGTCGGCTCCTGGGACCTGAAGGGCTCCACCGTCGAGGGGCCGATGGGCCCGGCCACCGAGATCACCGGCTGGGAGACCTATGAGTGGATGGAGGGCGGCTTCTTCCTCGTCCACCGCTGGACCAGCACCTTCGAGGTCGCCGGAGCCCAGGTCGTCGACTCCGGGTACGAGTTCTACGACTACGACCCCGCCACCGAGCGGTACCGCACCCACTTCTTCAACAGCCTCGGCCCGTACGACGAGACCGGCAGCAAGTACCACGGCGGCTTCGACGGCGACGCCCTCGTGGTGACCGGCCCGGCCCGCATCATCCGCACCCCCGGCGCCGACGGCTCCGTCACCGTCGACTCCGAGGTGCCCGTCGGCGACGACCGGTGGGCCCCCATGATGACCTACACCCTCACCAGGACCAGCGGGGAGAGCTGAGGACGGATCCGCCGGGTGATGCGCGAAGCGCCCGGGCCGCTCAGGCCGCCGCGTCGCGCATCACGGCGAGACCCCCGGCGCTCTCCTAGCGCTGGAAGGACACCCCCAGGTCGATGCCCTCCATCGCCTTGCGGATGCGCTTGTCGGAGATGGAGTACGGCGTGCCGAGGGTCTGGGCGAAGTAGCTGACCCGGAGCTCCTCGATCATCCAGCGGATCTTCCGGACGTCCTCGTCCCCGCGGCGGGCGGGCGGGAGCTTCTCGACCAGGTCGTGGTAGTCGTCCTCGATGTCGTGGATCCTGTGCATGCGCTCCTCGTCGCGGTAGGGGTCGTCGGGGAGCTTCTCCAGGCGGCGTTCGGCCGCCTTCAGGTAGCGCAGCAGGTCGGGCAGGCGGGCGTGGCCGGTGGCGGTGACGAAGCCGGGGTAGACGAGGTCGGCGACCTGGCCGCGGATGTCCTCCACCGCCGGGGTGGAGCGCGACTCGGCCAGCCGGGTGCTGACGGCGTGCCAGACGGCCAGGATGCCCCGGACCCGGTCGACCACCTCCGCGGTGGTGTCGAACAGCTCGGCGCGGACCTTGTCGTGCAGGGTGGTGAAGGCGGACTCGTCCCAGACCGGCCCGCCGTACTCGCCCATGAGCTTGTCGGCGGCGCAGGCGATGCAGTCGTCGAACAGCGCCGTGGCGCCCGCGTGCGGGCTCCGGCTCAGCGCCAGCTTGGCCTGGTTGTCCAGGCCGCCGAGAATCTGCTTGGCCGGGGAGGCGGTGTTGAGCAGCAGCAGCCTGCGAGTGCCCTCCCACATGGCGCGGCGCTGCTCGGCCTCGGTCTCGAACATCCGCACGGCCACGCTCGCGCCCTCGTCGGCCAGCGCGGGATAGGCCTTCATCCTGCGCTGCTCGAACGTCTTCGGCAGCTCGCCCAGGCTCCAGGTGGTGAGCCCGGTCTGCTCGATTCCGGCGGCCTTGGAGAGGGTCTGGCGGAGCTTGGGGGCGAGCTTGCGTTTGAGGCCGGCCAGGTCCTTGCTCTCGGCGAGCTTGTGCTTGCGCCCGTCGACCACCCGGAAGGTGATCTTCAGGTGGTCGGGGACCTGGTCGAGCTGCCAGGCGTCGCGCGGGACCCGGATGCCGGTGAGGTTGAGCAGTTCCCGCTCCAGCACGGCCAGGAGCGGCTCCTGGGTGGGCTCGGCCCGCTGCAGGACCTGCCTGGCGTAGTTGGGGGCGGGCACGAAGTTGCGCCGGATGTTCTTGGGCAGCGAGCGGATCAGCGCGGTGAGGAGCTCCTCGCGCAGGCCGGGGATCTGCCAGTCGAAGCCCTCGACGTTGACCTGGTTGAGCAGGGAGAGCGGGATGTGCGCGGTGACGCCGTCGGCGTCGGCGCCGGGCTCGAACTGGTAGGTCAGCGGGAACCGCAGGCCGCCCTGCCGCCAGACGTCGGGGTAGTCGCGCTGGCTGACGTCCCCGGCCGTCTCGCTGATCAGCATCGACTTCTCGAAGTTCAGCAGGTCGGGGTCGGTCTGCCGGGTCTTCTTCCACCAGGAGTCGAAGTGCCGCCCGGAGACGACGTCGGCGCCGACACGCTGGTCGTAGAAGTCGAAGAGCGTCTCGTCGTCGACGAGGATGTCGCGGCGCCGGGCGCGCTCCTCCAGCTCCTCGACCTCCGACAGGAGCCTGCGGTTCTCGGCGAAGAAGGCGTGGTGGGTCTCCCAGTCGCCCTCGACCAGGGCGTGCCGGATGAACAGCTCCCGGCTCGTCTCCGGGTCGATCCGGCCGTAGTTGATCTTGCGCTGGGCCACGATCGGCACGCCGTACAGGGTGACCTTCTCGTAGGCCACGACGGCGGCCTGCTTCTTCTCCCAGTGCGGCTCGGAGTAGGTGCGCTTGATCAGGTGCTGGGCCAGCGGCTCCACCCACTCGGGTTCGATCTTCGCGTTGACCCGGGCCCAGAGCCGGGAGGTCTCCACCAGTTCGGCGGACATCACCCAGAGCGGCTGCTTCTTGGCCAGCGCGGAGCCGGGGAAGATCGCGAAGCGGGCGTTGCGGGCTCCTATGTACTCCGTCATGGGCCGGCGCGGGCCGTCCTGCGCGGTCTTCTTGTCGATGTCCTTGACGCCGACGTGGGAGAGCAGGCCGGACAGGAGCGAGACGTGGATCTTCTGCTCGTCTCCGGGCGTGCTGTTCAGCGTGACGCCGAGCGACTTCGACATCTGGCGGAGCTGGCTGTAGACGTCCTGCCACTCGCGTACCCGCAGGTAGTTGAGGAACTCGGCCTTGCACAACCGCCGGAAGGCGCTGGAGGAGAGCTCCTTCTGCCTGTCCTGCAGGTGGTTCCAGAGGTTCAGGTAGGAGACGAAGTCCGACTCGGAGTCGGCGAAGCGCCGGTGCATCTCGTCGGCGGCCTGCTGCTTGTCGGCCGGGCGCTCGCGCGGGTCCTGGATGGACAGGGCGGCGGCGATGACCATGACCTCGCGGACGCAGCCGTTGTGGTCGGCCTCCAGCACCATCCGGGCCAGCCGCGGGTCCACCGGGAGCCCGGCGAGCTTGCGGCCCAGCGGGGTGATGCGCTTGTCCTCGTCGAAGGCGCCGAGCTCGCGCAGCAGGTCGAAGCCGTCCTTGACCTGGCGCTGGTCCGGCGGCTCGACGAACGGGAAGGCCGCGATGTCGCCCAGGCCGATGGAGGTCATCTGCAGGATGACCGAGGCGAGGTTGGTGCGCAGGATCTCCGGGTCGGTGAACTCCGGGCGGGCGAGGAAGTCCTCCTCCTCGTAGAGCCGGATGCACACGCCCTCGGAGACGCGGCCGCAGCGCCCCTTGCGCTGGTTGGCCGAGGCCTGGGAGACCGCCTCGATCGGCAGGCGCTGGACCTTGGTGCGGTGGCTGTAGCGGGAGATGCGGGCGAACCCGGGGTCGACCACGTACTTGATGCCGGGCACGGTCAGGGAGGTCTCGGCCACGTTGGTGGCCAGCACGACGCGGCGGCCCCGGTGCGGCTGGAAGACCCGGTGCTGCTCGGCGGCCGACAGGCGCGCGTACAGCGGCAGGACCTCGATGTCGCCGCGTTTGGAGAGCGCGTCGGCGGTGTCGCGGATCTCCCGCTCGCCGCTGAGGAAGACCAGGACGTCGCCGGGGCCCTCCAGGCAGAGCTCGTCCACCGCGTTGCCGATGGCCTGGATCTGGTCGTCGTCCTCGGCGACCGGCCGGTAGCGCACCTCGACGGGGTAGGTCCGGCCGGACACCTCCACGATCGGGGCGTCGCCGAAGTGCCGGGAGAAGCGCTCCGGGTCGATGGTCGCCGAGGTGATGATCACCTTCAGGTCGGGGCGGCGCGGCAGGAGCTGCTTGAGGTAGCCGAGGATGAAGTCGATGTTGAGGCTGCGCTCGTGCGCCTCGTCGATGATCAGCGTGTCGTACTGGGCGAGGTCGCGGTCGCCCTGCAGCTCGGCCAGGAGGATGCCGTCGGTCATGACCTTGACGAGCGTGCCGTCGCTCACCTGGTCGGTGAAGCGCACCTTGTAGCCCACCGCCTCGCCGAGCGGGGTGTCGAGCTCCTCGGCCACCCGCTCGGCCACGGTCCTGGCCGCGATCCGGCGGGGCTGGGTGTGCCCGATCAGGCCCCGGACGCCCCGGCCCAGCTCCAGGCAGATCTTCGGGAGCTGGGTGGTCTTGCCCGAGCCCGTCTCACCGGCGACGATCACCACCTGGTGGTCGCGGACCGCCTCCAGGATGTCGTCCTTGCGCTGGCTGACCGGGAGCGCCTGCGGGTAGCTCACCGCCGGCACGCCCGCGCGCCGTACGGCGATGCGCCGCTCGGCCCGCTCGATGTCGGCGCCGATCTCCGCGGCGATCTTCTGCTGCGCGGAGCGGTTCCTGACCTTGCGGGCGCCGTCGAGCCGCCGCCCCAGCCGCCGCTGGTCGCGGAGGGTCAGCTCGGGCAGGCGAGCGTGGAGCTCGGCGAGTGGAGGTGTCAACGGAGGCGTTCCCATACTGCTGCCAGGATACTTTCGGCCCACGGGTCAGGAGCCAACCGCCCATGGTGCCTGACCCGTTCCCCGCGCGCATCCCAATATCCGCCGGGCCCCTCCACGCGGTACGGCCCCGCCGCCCCCTCGTGGGGGACGGCGGGGCCGGGCTCTACCGAACCGTCAGGGGACTACTGGACGGGCGGGTAGGCGTTCTTGAGCAGCTCCTGGAACTGGGCGGAGAACCACTGCCCGGAGATCGGGGCGTCCGCCAGGGCGCCGCTCTTGTTGTGGCCGTTGCGCTCGTTGCCCTCGTAGGTCGGGTCGCACATCCGGTCGAAGCCCTTGCCCTCGTCGTTCGGGATGAACTTGCTGGAGCCGTCGGACTCGCCCGGCGGCTTGATCCAGACGTAGGCGTCCAGTCCCGGGGCCGGGTTGGCCTGCGGCCGCTCGCCGAGGCCCGCGCCGCTCTGGTTGCACCAGTTGCCGGCGTGGATCCGGCGGTCGACGCGCGAGTCGTTGACGAAGGTGTCCATCACCGTGGAGGTGCTGGGCGCCGCCGGGCGGGCGGTGCCGCCCCAGCCGTTGCGGGAGGTGTCGATCAGCATGCCGATGGTCGACTTGAAGCCCCGCCGGATGAGCTCCTGCCGGAAGGCCTGGGCGAAGGAGAGCTCGTCGACGTAGAAGTTCCAGTCGACCCACTTGGACTGGCGGATCGTCTGGCCGTTGACCGTGGTGTTGATGGTGAAGTGCGGCTCCTTCAGCGCCGAGTAGTTGGCGGTGTTGGTGATGAAGCCGTCGACGCTCTCGAAGCCCTTGGCGGTGCCGGCGACGGTGGTGGCGAACAGCTCGGCGGACGGGCCGAAGTTCGTGTCCCAGCCGATCCAGCCGTGGTGGGCGGCGTCGATGTAGGTGTAGACGTTCGTGATGGCGTGCAGCTTGTCGAGGGCGTAGCGCACGCCGTTGACGTAGGCGCCGCTGTCCTTGGCCTCCTGGCACTTGGCCACGTTGAGGTTGGTGACCAGGTTGGGCAGCGAGTCGATCTCGATGACCGTCACGATCCGCAGCGCCGCGTACTTCGGGTCCTTCATGATCGCGGCGATCGGGTCGATGTACTCGGTCTTGTAGCGGTTCAGACCGTCCTGCGCGATGAGCAGCTCGCCGTTGGAGGCCAGCGCCGAGCAGTCGCGGTTGGGCAGGTTGTAGATGACGATCTGGATCGTCAGCGGCTTGCTGCCGTTGGCGGCGTCCTGCTTCAGCGCCTCGTCGAGGTGGTCGCGCAGGCCCATGGCCGATCCGGCGCCCTCGATGGCCGCGATGCGGTCCATCCACACGCCGGTGGAGATGTTCGCCACCGCGTCGCCGCCCGGCTCTGCGGCGGCCTTGGCCGACCACTGCGGGTTCACGTAGCCGGTGGCGCCCTCGTAGGGGTTGTCGACGTGCTCGCCGACCGGCGGCGTGTCGCCGTCGTTGTCCTCCTCGGTCGCGGTGACCGAGGCGCCGGTGTGCCCGGTGGCGGCGGCCGCGATGGTGGCGGTGCCGTTCGCCTCGTCGGAGTCCTCCGCGGCGGAGACCGTCGCGTTCTGCGCCGTGTTCCAGTTGGAGGCGGTGAAGGTCAGCGAGGAGGGCGCGACGGTGAGGTCGGCGTCACCGGTCTTGGCGAGGTTGACCGTGACGTTGCCCGACGGCTGCCGGCTGAGCTTGAACCCGACGGTCTTGCTGCCGCCCTCGGGGACGCTGACCGAGGCCGCGGAGGCGACGATCGACGGGGTGCTCGTCCCGGTCACGGTGAAGGGGACCGCGGCGCTCTCCTTGCTGAGGACCGGGGTGCCGTTGTCGTAGGCCTTGGCCGTGGCGGTGTGGGAGCCGGCGGCCAGCCCGGTGGCGGAGTGGGTGTAGGGGGCGGTCGTGTCGGTGCCTACGAGCGCGCCGTCCACGTAGAACTCGACCTTGCTGACCGCGCCGTCGTCGGAGGCGGTCGCGGCGAGCGGTACGGCCTCGCCGGCGGCGTGCGAGGAGCCGCTCGCCGGGCTGGTCAGGCTGACGGTCGGGGCCTGGTTGACCGGGGGCTGCCCGCCGCAGGAGACGCCGTTGACCGTGAAGTCCGTCGGCTTGGGGTTGGAGCCGGTCCACGAGCCGTTGAAACCGATGCTCGTGGAGGCGCCGGTGGCGAGTTTGCCGTTCCACTCGAGGTTCTTCGCGGTGACCTTGTCCGAGCCCGCGGCCTGGGCCCAGGTGGCCGACCAGCCCTGCTGGAGCCTCTGGCCGCCGGTGAAGGTGAAGCCGAGGGTCCAGCCGTCGAGCGCGTCGCCGAGGTTCTTGATCGTGACGTTGGCGGTGAAACCGCCCTGCCAGTCGTTGGTGGAGTAGGCGACGTCGCAGGCGACGGCCGCGTGGGCCGTCCCGACCTGACCTGCGGCCAGGCCCGCGGCGGCCACCAGCAGGGCCGCCGTGGTCGCAGCCCGGTTGCGCCAGGCATGGCGGCGCGGATGAGCTCTCATGGGTGTCATCTCCAGAGGAAGAGTGGGAGCGCTCCCATAGTCCGGACGTTTCCGGAATGTGTACAGCGTTCAACCTTCCGCAGACGGCTCCGCGACGCCTTTCTCCCGCCTGACCTCGGGGAACGCCATCACGACCCGATGAAAGTTTCAGATCGCGGGCCGGCCGTCACCCGGGGAAGTCCGCCAACCGGTACCAGGCCGCGAAGTCGCCGTAGACGATCAGGTTCTCCTCGTACGAGTGGCGCGCGGGGTCGTAGCGCCCTCCGCAGGTGACCAGTCG
Organism: Thiemannella venezuelensis; assembly: GCF_014203605.1. GTDB lineage: Bacteria > Actinomycetota > Actinomycetes > Streptosporangiales > Streptosporangiaceae > Planomonospora_A > Planomonospora_A venezuelensis. The sequence goes on from NZ_JACHJJ010000025.1 coordinate 80,638, forward strand.
GATCGTCGGGTACGGCCGTGCCCGGTAGACCCGGCTCACCGGGAAGTCCGTCTTCGGTGCCCGCTCGGTCGCGGTCACCCGGAAGACCACCACGCTCCCGTCCCGGCGGATCACGGCCACCGTGTCGCCCCTCACCAGGCGGGGCAGCCGGGCGAAGACGGCGGGGCCGGTCCTGGTGTCCAGGTGACCGACGATGACCGCCGGCCCCGGCTCGCCCGGCATCGGGCCGGTCCTGTCCCAGCCGGCCAGATCGGCCTGCCAGAGCGGCGGCGCCTCCAGGACGCCCTCGGAGGTGGAGCCCGTCCAGGTGATCGGGGCGTTGACCCCGGCGCGCGGGACCACGAGCGACAGCGGCTCGGCCGCGCCGGGCATGCCGGGCAGCGGGGCGGGCCACCCGCGCCCCTTCTCCCGGGCGCGCCTACCGGCTCCCGCGGCCGCCGCCGGCGGGACCGGCACGGCGGACGCCCCGGGGAGGACCGGCGCGATGACCGGAAGGGAGCGGGCCAGGGCCGGGTCCGCCCTCTCCCCGGTTCCCGCCATGCACCCGCCGGCCAGCAGGACCGTCCCGAGACCCAGCGCCGGGACCGCCGTCCCGAGGCCCGAGGCCGGAACCAGCCGCCGGACGGCCTCCGCGACGGACCGTGCGGCCGCCGTCGCGCGCTCCCGCGCCCCCGGCACGCCGCTCCGGGCCGCGGGCGCGCACCCGCCGTCCGTCCCGGGACGGTCAGCCACGCCCCGCCGCCCGGCGGCGCCGTACCAGCGCCAGCCCGGCGGTCCCGGCGAGCAGGGCGGCGCAGCCGGCGCCCCACGCCGCCACCGCCGTCCCCGACGGCCCGTCCGCGGCCGCCGCCGTCCCGTGCTCCGCCGCTCCCCCGGCCAGGGCGAGGCCGCCGCCCCCGGTGTCCGGGCCGCCGTCGCCGACGACCTCGTAGGAGCCGTAGAGGGTGACGCCGGTGCCCTCGCACTCGACCTCCACGACATAGCTGCGCGGTTCGGCCGCCGCAGCCACCTTCGCCGAGCCCGCCGGGTCGCCCTCGCTCCCGCCGGTGAGCTCGACGTCGTCCTGGAAGGCCTCGGACTTGGCGATCGCGGTCCCCCCGCAGTCGTGCGCCGTGATCTCGACACCGCCGCCGGGCTCGACCCTGGCCGGCGAGACCTCCACGTCGTCCTGGAGCGCCGCGGCGGGCGAGGCCGCCCCCGCGGCCACGGCGGCCGCCGCGGCGACCGCCCCGATCCAGCGTCCCAGAACACCCGTGCGCCGCGCCATCTCGCCCCGCCCTCGATCGGATCTTGCTGACCTCCCCTATCTACCCAGGTCAGAGAGCGTGTCCGGCAAAGTACGACCAAAGGCTGGACGGCCTTTCCGGCATATGACGCACAAGTCGATCAAAGGTCCGCGGCGGCCATCGCGGCGCCGACGATCCCGGCCTCGTTGCGCAGCACCGCCGGGACGAGGCGGGTCCGCACGCTCACGTGGGGCAGGAACTTGTCGGCCTTCTTGCTGACCCCGCCGCCGATGACGATCAGCGAGGGGGAGAACAGCATCTCGACGTGGCGGAGGTACTCCTCCACCCGCCCGGCCCATTCCTCCCAGCTCAGGTCGTGGTGCTCGCGCGCGTGGTCGGAGGCGCGCTTCTCGGCGTCCTTCCCGCGGATCTCCAGGTGGCCGAGCTCGGTGTTGGGCACCAGGCGGCCGTCGGCGAACAGGGCGCTGCCGATCCCGGTGCCGAAGGTCAGCATCAGCACCACCCCGGCCTCCCCCTTGGCCGCGCCGACCGCCACCTCGGCGAGCCCCGCCGCGTCGGCGTCGTTGAGCACGGCCACGGGGTCGCCCGTCGCCGCGGCGAACAGCGTCCGCGCGTCCACCCCGACCCAGCCGGGGTTCATGTTGGCCGCCGTCATGGTGATGCCGTCCAGCACCACCCCGGGGAAGGTCACCCCGACCGGCCCGCTCCACGAGAAGTGGCCCGCGATCCGCCCGACCACCTCGGCGACCGCCTCGGGCGTGGCCGGGGCGGGGGTCGGGATCCGCAGCCGCTCCTCGGTCAGCTCGCCCCTCTCCAGATCCACCGGGGCTCCCTTGATCCCCGAGCCTCCGATGTCGATTCCCAGTGCTCGCATGGTCTTCCTCCTCGCCGCCCCCTACCCACGAGAGGGGACGGCAAAAGAACGGCCTCGGGGTTCGCCGGGCCTCCGCGCGCGGCGCCCGCGGCGGCGCCGGCGCGTCCGGGACGGCCGTCAGGACGCGGGACGCCTCCGCCGCGAGGCGCGCTCAGGCGGGCTGCGCCCCCTGGAGCCCGGCGTAGACGCCGCGCAGGCGCATCAGCTCCTCGTGGGTGCCGACCTCCTCGATCCCGCCGTCCCGCATCACCACGATGCGGTCGGCGCCGCGGATGGTGGACAGCCGGTGGGCGACGACGAAGACCGTGCGGCCGGCGACCAGGCGCGCCAGCGCCTGCTGGATGAGCGCCTCCGAGCGGGTGTCCAGCGCGGAGGTCGCCTCGTCCAGGATCAGCACGCGCGGGTCCCGGATCAGCGCGCGGGCGATGGCCAGGCGCTGCCGCTGGCCGCCGGAGAGGCGGGCGCCCCGCTCCCCGACGACCGTGTCGAGCCCGCCGGGGAGCCGGTCGATGAACTCCGTCGCGTTGGCGTCCTCCAGCGCCCGCCGCACCCGCTCCTCGGAGACGCCGGTCAGGCCGTAGGTGACGTTCTCCCTGATGCTCCCCTCGAACAGGATCGACTCCTGGGGCACGACCGACAGGAACCTGCGGTAGGTGCGCAGGTCGAGCCCCTCCATGTCGCGGCCGTCGAGCAGGATCCGGCCCGCGGTGGGGCGGAGGAAGCCGATGACGAGGTTGAGCACGGTCGACTTGCCCGCCCCGGAGGGCCCGACCAGCGCGATCGTCTCACCGGGGCTCACCTTCAGCGTGAAGTCCTTCACCGCCGGGGCCTCGTCCGGGTCCCCGTAGGCGAACCCGACGCCGCGGAACTCCACCTCGCCGCGGGCGGAGGCCACCTCCGCCTTGCCCGCGTTGTGCTCCAGGTCGGGTGCCTGGAGCACCTCGCCGACCGAGCGCACCGAGGCGAGCCCCTTGTTGATCACCGGGGTCAGGCTGAGCAGCGAGGTGACCGCCGAGGTGAGGATCGGGAAGAAGGTGCTCAGCATGACCACGTCCCCGCTGTTGACCGGGATGACCTGGTGGTAGGCGACGAGCGCGGACCCGGCCAGGACGGCCGCGCCGAGCACGTTGAGCAGGATCCAGGCCAGTGCGCCGAAGCTGCCGTTGACCAGGTCGAGCCGGAGGCCCTTGCGCAGCACGCTGGTCAGCGTGCCGTCGACCCGGTGCAGCGCGTCCCGCTCCAGGCCGTGCGCGCGGGTGATCGGGATCAGCGTGGTCATCTCGCTGACCCGGGCGGAGAGCTTCTCGATCTCGCGGCGGAAGCTCTCGTTGTCCTCGCGCATGCGGGCGCGCATCCGCATGACCAGGTACGCCGCGGCGGGCACGACCACCAGGAAGACCGGGATGGCGGCGGGCACCCGGAAGGCGACCATCACCAGGCCGCCGGCCAGCGTGGTCAGCGCCGACAGGCCCATGTCACCCGTCTGCTGGGCGGTCTGCTCGATGTTCTCGACGTCGCGGATCACCTTGGTCTGCAGCACGGCGGCGCTGACCCGCGAGTGGTAGCCGATGGACAGGTGCTGCATGCGGCGGCACAGCGCGGAGCGCAGGCCGGTGCCCACCCGCCGGATCGCCCCGTGCAGGCAGCGGACGTAGAGGAGGTGCAGGGGGTAGTTGAGCAGGAGCAGGGCCAGCAGCACCGCCGTGTTGGCCCACAGGCTCGCCACCGGGCTGCGGTGCTCCACGACGTCGATGATGTTCGCGGTGACCAGTGGCAGGACCCAGATCGGGCTGTGCTTGACCAGGAAGGCCAGGACCGCGACGAGGAGCTTGGGCCGCTCCTCCTTGAAGAGGTAGGCGAGCGTGCGGACGGGGTGCTCACCCCGGTAACGATGATCGAGAGCGCCGACCACTAATCCCCCATATCCGGATAGATCTCCCCCTCATCCTCTCCTGTGGAGATTTCGCGAATGTTTCGCCCCGCCAGAGCGCGCGGGTACGGCCCGCGCCCGCGGTTCGGGCTCCGCCCGCGGTCCGCCGGATCCGCCGCCGGGGCCACGGGGCCCGGATGCGGGCACGGGCGCCGGGCCACGCGCTCAGAGCGTGTACGGCCGGGCGGCGCGGGCCTCCCGCAGCGCCGTACCCCACCAGATGAGCTGGTCCAGCAGCACCTTGGCCGCGCCGCCGACCCCCGCCGGATCGAGCGGCTCGCCGTCCTCGCCGAAGCAGCCCTCCACCCGGTGGAAGCTCACCGTGTCGCGCAGGGAGACGACGTGCAACTCGGCGAAGACGAGCCGGAGCTGCTCCACCGCGCGCAGGCCGCCGGACTGCCCGCCGTACGAGACGAATCCGGCGGGCTTGGCGGCCCACTCCCGGCGGACCGCGTCGACGGCCAGTTTGAGGACCGCCGGATAGGCGTGGTTGTACTCGGGAGTGACCACCACGAAGCCGTCGGCGGCGCCGATCCGGGCGGCCAGGTCGCGCGTGGCCGCGGACGCGCCGGCCGGGGGGCGCTCGGGATGGAACGGCGGGAGCGGGACGCGGTTGAGATCGACGACGTCCAGGCGCAGGTCGCCCCGGCGCTCCGCCTGCCCGAGGAACCACCGGACCACGTTGGCGCCGGAACGGCCCTGCGGGCTGGTGGCGGTGATGACGGCGACGTCGAGCATGGCGTCCTCCTGGCGTTGCGGTGCTCCGCCGCCACTGTGCAACCTCAAGCCTGCTCGAGGTCAAACCCGCCGGAGCCTTCCCCGGACGCGGCCGAAAGGAGTGCCGGCCGAAGGCATGGGCAAGCTTTGCGCGATGCCCCTTGTTCCTCCGGCGCCTCCCGCCGGAGGATGGCCATAAAAGGAATTCACAGGAAACGGAGCTCCAGGGAATCACACCGGGGGGCACTCGTGGGGTTCTTCGAAAAGAAGGCCGTCGCGGCCGCGCTGGGCGTCGCCGTCGCCGCCATGCCGCTGTCCGCCCAGGAGGCCTCGGCTTCCGCCGCCGCCCCCTTCACGCCCCAGGGTGTGTGCGGCGCGGGATTCAAGAAGGTCTCGGAGACCGGTGTCCAGGCTTCCGACCCGCCCGGGTCGCCTGTCATCGGCAACGTCTACCTCCTGTACAGGTCCGCCACGAGGGAGTACTGCGCGGTCACCATGAAGACCGCCTCCCCGAGGGCCGCGGCCAGAATGAGGGTGGGCCTCGGGACGATGACCCGCGCCCTGCTCTCCATGCAGGAGATGACCGGAAGGTACAAGCGCTACATAGGTCCCCTGAAGCTGAGGACGAACGTGAAGTGCATCCGCTACTCCGGGATGATCCAGCTTCCCGGCGAGGATCCCGTGGTGGGCCAGGACAGGTTCGGCTCCTGCCCCGGAGGGACGCCCACCCGCTCGAAGCGGGTGGGGAAGAAGGCCCGCGGGGTGTAGAACGGCACGCGGGAACCGCGCTCGCGCCCCGGGCCGGAATCCGCGCGGAATTCACTCCCTCCGCAGGGACTTCTCCTTCCAGCCCGTGGTGATGTTGATGAGCCCGTACCGGGTGGCCATGTCGTCGGACTCGGCGAGGGACATCTCCCGGTATCCCTCCCGCTCCCGCACGATGGCGACCTCCGGGAAGGAGGCGTCGTTCACGTACTGGCGCACGATGATGGACCTGGGATGCCTCGTCAGCTCCGCGATGGAATTGTTCTCATGTATCCTGCTGCGGAATTCGATGAAATCGACTTCCCTCCCGGATTCGCCCGGATTCTCCCAGGAGAAGTTCACCGGCAGCCACAGCCCTCCTTCGAGGTTCATCCTGTCCTTCCGCGAGATGACGGCGAACGCCTGGAGCTGAATGGTGTCGTAGGAGGCGGCGACCGGAACGTCCACTATCTGGGTGACGTTTATCTCCTCCCCCGGGTTCAGCCACTCCCCGTACGTGGGCAGGAACTTCGATTTCCTGACCAGATCGAAATACTCGATCTCCGTGTACCGGGAGATGGGGTAGTCCGCCGCCGCGTCCGCCCGCCATTCGTCCCTCTTGCGGCCGTCCGGGCGGACGACCGCCCTCCGCCCCAGGACCTGGTACTCGGTCGCCAGCACGTATATCCCGGTCTTGCCGTCGTTCACGATCTTTATCTCCGCGGACAGCGAGACGACCGTCGACTCGGAGGTGTACACCGGGTCACCGAGGCTCGCCTCGAACACGATGTTCGTCGGCTGCTCGTACGGCTCGTAGAGCTGGGAGTAGCCGAAGTCGGTGACGGCGACGACGGTGGTCGCCATCACCGCGATCCCGAACCGCTTGGGGGCGGGGATCAGGATGTCCGTCCGGTAGCTCACGTAGAGCGCCCACGCCGACCCGGCGGCCAGGACCAGCCAGTAGAACAGGTACCGCTTCTGCTCCCCGTCCCTGATCATCGTGATCACCAGCATGGAGTTCACGACGAACGCGACACCGGTGCCGACCAGGACGACCGGGCCGGAATGCTGGTAGCTCTTCCAGAACCAGTGGTCCAGCACCGCGATCACCGATACGGCCATCACCGCCGAGGCGGCGATGAAGAGAGCTCCGGTGAACCTCCCGGTGAACGCCAGGGCCTCACCCAGGTCCTCGATCCCGAAGTGGCCGGCGAAGCCCGCCGTCACCAGGAGGACCAGCGTCACCCCCGCGGGGACCAGCAGGCGGAGCAGGCGCATCCTCTGCCCTTTCCTCCGGCCTCCGGGCGTGGGCTTCACGACGTTTCCGCCCGGCAGTCCCCGTGATCCCCGGGCGCCGGTTCACGAAACCGCCCGGAATACATGTTGGGTTTCGTGTTGCGGTTCCTTGGACGACGCCCGGAGGCCGGCGACCGGGGCGGGCGCCGCCGGCTTCTAGCCCTCGGTGACCTTCCCCGCGTCGACGTGGAGGTGGCGGGTGGTGTGCACGGCCTCCAGCATGCGGCGGTCGTGGGTGACCAGCAGGAGGGTGCCCGGATAGGAGGCCAGGGCCGACTCCAGCTGCTCGATCGCGGCCAGGTCCAGGTGGTTGGTGGGCTCGTCGAGGACGAGCAGGTTCACCCCCCTGGCCTGGAGCAGCGCGAGGGCGGCGCGGGTCCGCTCCCCCGGTGAGAGGGTGGCGGCCGGGCGCAGCACGTGGGCGGCGCGCAGGCCGAACTTGGCCAGCAGCGTCCGCGCGTCGGCCGGGACCATGCCGCCCGCCGCCGCGGCGAACGCCTCCAGCAGCGGCTCGTCGCCCAGGAAGAGCCCGCGCGCCTGGTCCACCTCGCCCACGACCACGCCGGGCCCGAGGGAGGCGTGGCCCTCGTCCGGCGGGATCCGGCCGAGCAGCGCGCCCAGCAGCGTGGTCTTGCCCGAGCCGTTGGCCCCGGTGACGGCCACCCGCTCGGCCCAGCCGATCTGCAGGTCCACCGGGCCGAGGGTGAACGCGCCGCGCCGTACGACCGCCCCGCGCAGCGTCGCGACGACCGCCCCGGCCCGCGGGGCCACCGCGATCTCCATACGGAGCTCCCACTCCTTGCGGGGCTCCTCGACCACCTCCAGGCGCTCGATCAGCCGCTCGGTCTGGCGGGCCTTGGCGGCCTGCTTCTCGGTCGCCTCGACGCGGAAGTTCCGGCCGATCTTGTCCCCGTCGGTGGCCTTGCGCCGGGCGTTCTTGACGCCCTTCTCCATCCAGTTGCGCTGGGTGAGGGCCCGGGCCTTGAGCTCGGCGACGGTGCCGGCGTACTCCTCGAACTCCTCGCGGGCGTGCCTGCGCGCGACCTCGCGCTCGGCGAGGTAGGCCTCGTAGCCGCCGCCGTAGGCGCGGACCTGCTGCTGGGCCAGGTCGAGCTCGACGATCCGGTTGGCCGTCCTGGCCAGGAACTCGCGGTCGTGGCTGACCAGGACCGTCCCGGCGCGCAGCCCGGCGACGAAGCGCTCCAGCCGCTCCAGGCCGTCCAGGTCGAGGTCGTTGGTGGGCTCGTCGAGCAGGAAGACGTCGTAGCGGCTGAGCAGCAGGGAGGCCATGCCCGCCCGGGCGGCCTGACCGCCGGACAGGGCCGTCATCGGGCGGTCCAGGCCCACCTCCAGACCGAGGTCGGCGACGACCTCCTCGGCCCGCTCCTCCAGGTCCGCGCCGCCCAGGGCCAGCCAGCGCTCCAGGCTCGCCGCGTAGTCGTCGTCGGCGCCGGGGCGGCCCTCGACCAGGCCCTCGGTGGCGGCCTCCAGCGCGCGCTGCGCTCCGGCCACCCCGGTCCGCCGGGCCAGGAAGGCGGCGACCGTCTCACCGGCCCGGCGCTCGCGCTCCTGGGGCAGGTATCCGACCGTGGCGGTGGGCGGGCTGAGCCGTACGGCACCGTGCTCGGGCGGGAGCAGACCGGCGAGGATCCTCATCAGCGTGGACTTGCCCGCTCCGTTCACGCCGACCAGGCCGACGACGTCGCCGGGGGCGACGACCAGGTCCAGGCCGGAGAAGAGGGCGCGGTCGCCGTGCCCGGCGGACAGGTCCTTGGCGACGATGGTGGCGCTCATGGGAGGAACGCTACCGGCCTCCGGCACAAGCGCCGAACGGGCTCCGAGGCGTCCTGCCAACTATATTCCCGGCAAATCGGACAGCTTCCGGGTTTTTTCCAGCCGGGAGAGCCGCCCGGAAAAGATGCGGTCGACCTGCGATCTTGCGCTCGAATCGTGATCAAAAAGTCACTTGACATCAAATATATGGAGCTTTTACCCCACCTCTCCCTTCACGCCCGCGCGTTAACCGGGTGGAAGCGATCACCCGAGCATCGCTTCCGAAGCAACGGGGAAAGGAACAGCCTTGTTCAAGAGAATCACCGCAGGCGCCCTGGCCACTGCCGCGGGTGCCTCCCTGGTCCTGGCCGCCGGAGCCGGTACGGCCTCCGCCACGCAGGCCGAACTCGGCGTGAACATCAGCGAGGTGAGCCCGAATCCCGTCGTCGTCCGCGGCGGCCGGGACGTGGAGGTCACCATCGAGGTCCGCGCCACCGAGGCGGAGCGCGTCGAGCTCCGGCTCCGGCCGGACACCGACGATCCCCACACCCTCGTGGCGAAGGAGCCGAAGCTCGTCCGCGACGGTGAGCTGTGGCGCTATGTCACCAGCTTCGACAAGTCCGACTACCGCGGCCGCTGGGTGGCGATCGCCGACGCCTACGGCAAGGACGGCAAGAAGGCGACCGACACGACCGGCTTCACGGTCAAGTACGTGGGCGGCTGGAAGAAGGCCGACACGCGCCTGGCCGACTTCGACGCCGGTCCGGAGCCGGTCCGCAAGGGCCGCACGCTCTACTTCTCCGGCCGCCTGCAGGCCCGCGACCACTGGAAGTGGCGCGGCGTGCGGGGCGAGGAAGTGGAGATCTACTTCCGGTCCGGCCACTCCAGCGCCTGGAAGTACGTGACCTCGGCCGAGACCCGGTGGGACGGCAAGTTCCACGCCAAGACCCGCGCGTACCGGAGCGGTGAGTTCCGCGCCGTCTTCGACGGCGACCGGAGGCTCGACGACAGCTCCAGCCGCCCGGACTGGGTCAAGGTCAAGCGCTGGCACCGGTGACCGGTCCGGGCTCCGGCGGCCGTCTTCCGGCCGCCGGAGCCCGGTGACCGGCAGACCGCCGATCCGCAGATGACGCGTGAGGCCCGGGGGCGACCCCGGGCCTCACGCGTCGGCGGCCCGCACCGGTGATCGCCCCGGTTGACCTCCTCCCCCGTGGGCAGTGAAGCGGGACACGCTGCGAAGGGGAGACCGACACGATGACGACCGGTGACTTCTACGACTACGCCGACCTGCTCGACGGGACCGAGAAGGAGATCCTGCTGCGGGTGCGGGAGTTCATGGCCGACCAGGTCGCGCCGGTGGCCGACGAGATGTGGACGCACGCCCGGTTCCCGCACCACCTGATCCCGGAACTGGCCAAACTGGACGTGGCGGGCCTGCCGTACCGGGGGGCCCGGAGCCTGCTGACCGGGTTCGTGGTGCTGGAGATGAACCGGGTCGACCCGTCGATCGGGACGTTCTTCGGTGTGCACAACGGGCTGGCGATGGGGAGCATCGACCGGCTGGGCTCGGCGGAGCAGCGGGAGCGGTGGCTGCCGCCGATGGCCGCGATGGAGAAGATCGGGGCCTTCGCCCTGACCGAGCCCGAGGGCGGCTCCGACGTGGCCGCCGGATTGCGCACGACGGCCCGGCGCGAGGGCGACACCTGGGTGCTCAACGGCGCCAAGCGGTGGATCGGGAACGCGACCTTCGCCGACCTGATCGTGGTCTGGGCCAAGGACGAGGCCGACGGGCAGGTCAAGGGCTTCGTGGTCGAGAAGGGCACCCCGGGCTTCACCGCCACGAGGATCGAGAACAAGATCGCCCTGCGGACGGTGCAGAACGCCGACGTCACCCTGACCGACTGCCCGGTCCCGGAGACCAACCGCCTGCAGGGGGCCGGCAGCTTCCGCGACACCTCCGCCATCCTCCGCCAGACCCGCGGCGGGGTCGCCTGGCAGGCGGTGGGCTGCATGACGGGCGCCTACGAGACGGCCCTGGCCTACGCCGGGGAGCGCGAGCAGTTCGGGCGGCCGATCGCGGGCTTCCAGCTGGTGCAGGACCTGCTGGTACGCATGCTGGGCAACGTCACCTGCTCACTCGGGATGGTGGTCCGGCTGGCGCAGCTCCAGGACGCGGGCGTCTACCGGGACGAGCACTCGGCCATGGCCAAGGCCTTCTGCACGGCCCGGATGCGCGAGGCCGTGGGCTGGGGCCGCGAGATCATGGGCGGCAACGGGATCGTCCTCGACTACGGCATGGGCCGGTTCGTGGCGGACTCCGAGGCGATCTACTCCTACGAGGGCACCCGCGAGATCAACAGCCTGATCGTGGGACGCGCGATCACCGGGATCGGCGCCTTCGTCTGAGAGGCCCGTGTCGGCACGGGCGTGCCGGCACGCGCGGACGGCGCGCGTGCCGGCACGCGGCGCGCACCCCGTCCGCGCGGGCCGGGCGAGAGGTCAGGACGAGAGGTCAGGACGACGGGCCCATGTCCGGTTCCGGAGCCCGGGCCCCGTCCCCGCCGTCGCCCTCCGGCGGGGAGGGTTCGACCGGATCCGCCGGGAGCGGCCGGTCCGGGAAGCCCGTGTCGGCGCCCGAGCGCGCCGCCACCGTCCGGCTCTCCCCCACGTCCGCGCCCGGCGCGGCGGGCGGCGCGTCACCGCCGTCCTGCGGCGGTCGCCCGCCTTCCGGTTCCGGTCGCGGGGAGGGTTCCGGTCGCGGGGAGGAGGTCTCGTCAGGATCGCGTTCGTCGTTCATACCGCTCCCCTCCCCCCGCGGCCGGGCGTCATTCCCTCCCGGCCGAGGCGGGGCGTCGGCCGCTCCGGCTCATTCGGGCACGGCCTCGTGACCGGGGAGGCCGCGTGTGCGGCGGCGCTCCTTCATCTCCGCCTCGTAGAGATGGCGGCGCCCGCCCGCCAGCGCGTTCCTGACCCTCTCCTCCAGTTCGCGGAAGCAGCGGTGGTACCCGTCGTCGTAGTCCTCGACGATCTGGAAGGTCCACCGGCCCTCGATCACATTGCGCCCGACCAGCTCGGTGCGGACCTCCTCGGCGTACGCGCCGTGCCCGGCGGCGTGCAGCAGTTCCACGGCCTCGTCGAGCATCAGGTCGGCATGGCCGGTGAGCTGGTGGAAGGTGTACAGGTGCCCGCGGGCGCGCTCGGTCGTCTCAAGGGCCTCCGAGAGCTTGCCCAGCGCCTCGACGGTGGCGTCGTCGAGCCCCTCGGGCCTGCGGTGCCGCGGATCGGGACGGTCCTCACTCATGACGCGGCGGTACCCGGCAGGGCGCCCGGTACTCCTCGTCCGTGCAGGCCCGGCCGGGTTTGACCGCCTCCTGCGAGGTCAGGAAGGCGATGAATCCGGGCCGGCTGCCCGAGGGGACGATGGTCCTGGGGACGGCCTCGGACGCCGACGAGCCGCGGGCGCGCGCCCGCCTGGACGAGATCTACGGCGCCACCCCGTCCCGGGAGCACGTCGCCACCTACACCGTCGGGGCCGCCGGACGCGGTTCAGCGCGTGGTGGCCTCGATCAGCTTGCGGCGCTGCTGCGCGCCGAGCCCGCCGAGCCGGCGCGCCTCGTCCACGTCGGCCCGCGCCATCAGCTGCGCGGCCTTCACGCTGCCCACGCCGGGCAGCGCCCGCAGCGCCTGGGAGACCTTGATGCGCTTGGCGACGTCGTCGTCGCGGTCCAGCAGCTCCTTGAGGGTGACCGCGCCGGACCTGACGTCGGCCAGCAGCTTGGCGCGGGCCGTACGGGTCTCGGCGGCCTTGGCGAGGGCGGCCTGGCGCTGCTCGGGGGTAAGGGCGGGGAGAGCCATGGTTGCTCCTTCATGGTGTAGGCGTGACCATCCTGCTACCCACAACGACCAGGGTAATCACTCCGACCTTCCCGGCAAGCAAGAACACATCAGACACTCCGGAAAACGCCCGGCCGGGCGAGAAGGCGGCGCAGGCGGAGGAAGGGGAGCAGACCGGCTCCGGCGGCGGCCGCCAGCACCACGGCGAGCAGCGCGGTCGGGCGCCAGGGCCAGGCGGCCCCGGTGAGCTCCAGGTGCGCCGCGGGATACTCGATGAACTTCGCGGTGGTGCGGGCGGTGGCCAGGTCGGTGCGGGCGGCCAGATCGCGCAGGACCGGGTCGAACCCGGACTCCCCTCCCGCCCGGTCCCGGTGGGGCAGCTCCAGCCGGAGCCCGCGTCCGGCCGCCCATGCGGCCAGTTCCGGCCCGGCCTCGCCCTCGCTCCGCACGCCGGGCACCACCAGCCGGTCCACGGGGGCGGTCCCCTCACCCGCGGGCTCGGCCAGCAGCGTCATGCCGTGCCGGGTCCTGACCGTGCGCCCGGCGGCGACGGGCACCGTGCGGAAGGCGAACGACGTGCCCGAGTAGGCCTCCAGGGCGGCGGCGACGTCGAGCTCTCCCACGCCCTCCGCCAGCCCGATCCCGAGCGCCGGACGCCACCACGGGAAGGCGGCGTTGATCCCGTACGGCAGGTCGGACAGGACCAGCCCGTTGACCGGGATCTCCGTCGGGCCTCCCGCCGACCAGCCCGGGTAGGCCACGTCCCCGCCGATCCGCCCGGCCTCCGCGGCCCCGGCCAGCTCCTCGACCAGGCGCAGCGCGCCGACGACGCCCGAGGTCACACCCGCGGTCGTGGTGACCGGGCCGTCCTGGACGTACCGCCGGCCGCGCACCCACTCCACCTCGGGATCGGTCTTCTCCAGCGAGCCGATCCGGTCCCAGAACGAGGTCGCCCGGCGGCCGTCCAGCACGCCGGCCGCGGCCAGCAGGTCCGAGCCCGCGCACACGCCCAGAATCCGGGCGCCCCGGCCGGCCTGCCGGGCGATCCACGCGCGCAGCGGGGCCTCCCGCTCGCCGCGGGGCTCGACCACCGCGGGCACCACGACCACGTCCGGCTCCGGCACGCCTCCGGCCTCCACCTCGCCGAGGGTGTGGTCGGGGAGCACGTTCAGGCCTCCGGAGAGCGCCACCGGCTCCCGGCGCTCGGAGACGGTGTACACGGCGAACCGCTCCGAGCGCGCGAACACCTCGTACGGCGGGAGCACGTCGCCGGCCACCGAACCGGTCGCGCCGAGCACCACCGCGACGACCGTCCGCCCGGGAGGCACCGGCGCCGCGGCGGGCCACCCCTCCGGCGGCGCCGGCAGCGGCTCGGACGGGAAGCTCTCGCCCATCGTCACCGCCACCCCGGCCGAGCCGGCGGCGGCGAGGACGGCGGTGGACAGCGCGAGGCCGAGCAGGACGCGGGGCAGGAGGCGGGGCAGGGAGCGGAGGCGGCGGCGCGGGGCCGGAGGCATGGCGGAACTCCTCGACGACGGGGGCGGAGAACGGGCCGGAGCCCGGGGAGAACGGCGGAGCCGGGAACCGGCCGAGGGGCCGGGACGGGAGCCGGAGGGGACGGGGGCGGGCCGGGGCCCGGGAGGATCAGGACGGCGGCGGGGCCGGAGCGGTGCGGAGGGGCCGCGAGCCCGCCGGGCCGGGGCGGGACGCCGACGGCGGCCTGCCGTACCGGGCGGTGAAGAGCCTCCGGAAGTGGCGCGCGTCGCGGAACCCGCACCGCGCGGACACCGCCTCGACGGTCAGGCCGGTCTCGGCCAGCAGCGTCGCCGCGAACTCCAGCCGGAGCCGCTGCCGGTACTCCAGCGGGGTGATCCCGACCGTGGCCGTGAACGCGCGGCTCAGCCCGCGCGGCGACAGGTGCGCCACGGCGGCGAGCTCGGCGAGGGTGTGCGGGGTGTCCAGATGCTGCGCCAGGTGGTCCTGGACCCGGTGCACGGCCTCGTTGAGGTGGGCCCGGTGCTGCAGGAACGCGCTGATCTGCCCGTCCGTCGCGGAACGCCTCAGGTAGACCACGAGCTGCCGGGCGACCGCGGCGGTGAGCGCCGGCCCGTGGTCGCGCTCGACCAGCGAGAGCGCCAGGTCCAGTCCGGTGGCGATGCCCGCGCTGGTGCTCACCGGCCCGTCGTGGACGTAGAGCACCGCCTCCTGCACCCGGGCCGCGGGGTAGCGCTCGCGCATGGCGTCGATCAGCGACCAGTGGGTGGTGCAGCGGCGGCCGTCCAGGAGCCCGGCCTCGCCGAGCGCGGCCGCCCCGCTGCAGACCGAGGCGATCCGCGCCCCGGCCCGGCAGGCGGCCCGCAGCCACTCCACCACCGTCGTGGAGACCAGGAGTTCCCCGGGGCGGGGCTCGTACAGCCGGTGCCCGGGCACCAGCACGAGATCTCCCGGCCCGACCGCTCCCAGCGGTCCCAGCCCGGCCAACCGCAGTCCCTGCGCCGAGACCGCCTCGGGCGTCTCCGCGACGTACTCCACCCGGTAGGGCGCGCCCAGGTGGGCCGCCGCGTCGAAGGCCTGGACCGGACCGGCCAGGTCGAGCAGGTTCACATCCGGCAGCACCAGCACGACCACCCGGCCGCTTCGCGCATCGTTCACGGGTTCACGCTAGAACGCCGCCACCGGCCGCGACAGGGTTCAGCGAGCCGTGCACCGGACGGATCAGGCACCCAAGGTGTACGGCGGGGCGGCACGGGTATCGGAGGCCTGCCCGGGAAGCGCCGGGCGGTACGGCGTTTCCCGCCGACGGCCGCGCCCACGTCCCGGCCCACCACCTCTGACCCGCGCCCTTCCCTGGAGGCCACGATGCGACTGCCCGCGCCCCGAGGTCCGATCACCGCCTGGCTCACCGAGGTGCTGGCGCGTCCGCCGCACGCCTTCGCCTGCCCGCCCCTGCGCTTCGCCGAGCCTCCCCTGGACGACGAGGACCTGCAGCTGGCGCTCTTCACCTGCTATGAGCTGCACTACCGGGGCTTCGCCGGGGTGGACGACCGCTGGGAGTGGAACCCGTCGCTGCTCGGGGTGCGCGAGACGCTGGAACGGCGGTTCGGCGACGGCCTGGCCGCAGCCGTGCCGCGCCCGCCCGCCGTACCGCCCGCGCACCTGTGCCGGGCGCTGACCGGCCTGGCCACCGCCGACGGGCCCCCGCTCGCGGCCTTCCTCCAGCAGAACGCCGATCTGGAGCAGTTCCGCGAATTCGTGGTGCACCGCTCGATCTACCACCTGAAAGAGGCCGACCCGCACACCTGGGCCGTCCCCCGGCTGCACGGCCGCGCCAAGGCGGCCCTGGTGGAGATCCAGGCCGACGAGTACGGCGGCGGCAGACCGGAGCGGATGCACTCGGAGCTCTTCCGCGCCACCATGCGCGGGCTGGACCTGGACGACTCCTACGGCGCCTACCTCGACCGGGTCCCGGCCGTCACGCTGGCGATCGGAAACGCCATGTCGATGTTCGGGCTCCACCGGCGGCACCGGGGCGCGCTGCTGGGCCACCTCGCGGCGCTCGAGACGACGTCCTCGGTGCCCAACCTCAAGTACAGCCGGGGGCTGCGGCGGCTGGGCGGCGACGCCGCCGCCCGCCGCTTCTACGACGAGCACGTGCAGGCCGACGCCGTACACGAGCAGATCGCCCTGCACGACATGTGCGGCTCCTTCGCCGCCGCCCACCCCTCGCTGACCGGAGACATCCTGTACGGCGCCGCCTGCGCCCTGGCTCTCGACCGGATGTTCGCCGGGTACGTCCTGAACCGCTGGCGGGACGGGGCCACGTCACTGCGCGAGGCGGACCTGGCGGTGGGGTGCCCGTGACGGGTCCCGGCACGGACCCCGCCCACGTGCCGGAGCTCGGCTACGTGCTGCCGCTGCGCTGGGAGGAGGACTCGGGGCTGGACGAGCTGACCTTCTATCTGCGGTGGCTGAGCCGTCGCGCCCGGGTCATCGTCGTCGACGGCTCCCCGGACGAGATCTTCGGCCGGCACGCCCGCCGCTGGTGCGGGCTCGTCGCGCATGTGCGGCCCGACCCCGCCCTCGACGCCGCCAACGGCAAGGTGGCCGGGGTCGTCACCGGGATGCGGGCGGCGACCGCCGAGCACGTCGTCATCGCCGACGACGACGTCCGGTACGACGCGGCGGGGCTCGCCCGCGTCCGCGCCCTGCTGGACCGGGCCGACCTGGTCAGGCCGCAGAACCACTTCCATCCGCTGCCCTGGCACGCCCGCTGGGACACCGCCCGCACGCTGCTCAACCGCAGTCTGGCCGCCGACTACCCCGGAACGTTCGGGGTGCGCCGCTCGACCTTCCTGGCGATGGGAGGCTACGACGGGAACGTACTGTTCGAGAACCTTGAGCTCATCCGCACCGTCCGCGCCCACGGCGGCCGCGAGCTGCGCCCGCTGGACCTGTACGTCCGCCGCCTGCCTCCGGACCCGGCGCGGTTCTGGTCGCAGCGTGTCCGGCAGGCCTACGACGATCTGGCGCAACCGGCCCGGATGGCCTTCTTCCTGTCCGTCCTGCCCTGCCTCGCCGCCGGGCTCCTCCACGGGCGCCACCGGGCGGTCCTCGGCTGCGCGTGGCCGCGCACTCGTCGCGGTGGCTGAGGAAGCACCGTCAGAGCGGTGGATCGGGTTCGCCCGGCGCCCGGAAGCCGGTCGCCTTGTGCGATCCGTCGCAGAAGGGCTTGGCCGACGATCGGCCGCAGCGGCACAGGGCCACCGTCGCCCGGCCCGGATCGATCGGCCGGCCGTCCTGAGTCGTGAGCCGGAACGTCCCCCGGAGCAGCAGCGGACCATCCTCGCACAGGGCCAGGACGGCCACGTCGTCTGTCTCGTTCCCCATCCCGGCCCAGTGCCCCGGGCGGCTCGGCGAAAACGCCGGGACGTCCGGACGGGGACGGACGGGGTCCCGTCCGCGGCCCCGTCCGGCGGCTTCCGGTCAGGGGTCCGGCATCTCGGACTTGGCGGCAGCCTTCCGGTCGTCGGGGACCTGGGCCGCAGGGCCCCCGGGGTCGTTCCCGCTCGGGGCGCCGGCGCCCGCCGAGTCCTCGCGGTCGTCGGGCACCCGGGCCTCCGGCTCGTCCGCCTCGGCGCCCTGCGGGTCCGTCTCGGTCATGTGCCTCTCCCTCTCCGATCTCGGTCCGGGCCCCGGCGGGGCCCTCAGTCGTGCGGCCCGCCGTACCCGGGGACCGCGGAGGACCCCTGCCCCGTCGGGAGGCGTTCGTCCCGGTACGCGCGCCACACGGGCAGTTCAAGGGTCTCGCCGCGTTCGATGTAGCGCACCCGGTCGGTCAGGCCGGCGATCTCGACGTGGTTGCGGAAGTCCTCGATCGGCGAGGTGAAGGCCTCGTAGTCGTCGTAGTGCACCGGGACGGCGACGCGCGGGCCGATCAGGTGCAGCCAGTCGGCGCCCTGCCTGCCGTCCATGGTCACCGTCACACCGAGGACCCTGGTGCCGCCCAGGTGGACGAGGGCCAGGTCGACCTCGGGAAAGCGGCGCGGGATCCCGTCCAGCTCCCGGCCCATCAGGGTGTCGCCGCTGATGCACAGGCGCAGCTCCACCCGCCCGGCGCGGGCGAACTCCAGCATGCTGCCCATCACCGGGGGCAGCAGCATCCGGACCGGTCCGGGGGCGTGGCGGCCGGGCAGCGCGGTGACCGTCAGCGTGCGCTCTCCCCGGCGCAGCTCGTGCTGGCGCCACGTCTCCAGGCCCCGCGCCTGGTGGAACCCCTGGCGGCGCAGGCGCCGGGCGGCGTGGGGCGTGGTGATGACGGGCAGGTCCTTGTCGAGGCCCCGCCGGGCCACCCGGTCCCAGTGGTCGCCGTGCATGTGCGAGAGCACCACGGCGTCCAGCGCCGGCAGCTCGCCGATGTCGATCGCCGGGTCGGTGCGGCGCCGGGAGCTGAGCCCGTAGCCGAGGTAGGCCCGCTGGCCCCTGTGGAGGAAGTTCGGGTCGGTCAGCACGGTGAACCCGCCGTAGCGGATCACCGTGGTGGCGTTCCCGACGAAGAAAACACTGACGTCCTCCGAGCCTGTCATCGGCCCCTCCAATCTCCGGCGATGCCTCTACGTACCCGCTGTGGCACGACAATCACACGGAGACGGATCCCCAGGTCAGTGGGGCCGTCGAGGGAGGCGGAGGCCGCACGCGGCCGGGACCGGGGACGCCGCCGGGGTCCGCGGTGGACCTCCGGGGCCGTGCGGGGACGGGAGCGCGCCCGTCCCCGCGCCGCGGCGGGGCGTCAGTGGCCGGGGCCCGAGCCGTTCACCGTCAGGGCGGGCTCGGGCACCTCGATGGCGGGGAAGGTCCCGGTGTCGATGAGGCCGTGCTCGCTCTGCGCGGCCTCGATCAGGGCGTGCGCCCGCGGCTCCAGCTTCCACAGGGCGCGGCACTCCCGGGCGGTGGCCAGCGGGATGCCGGTCTCGTGGGCGATGTCGGCCGCCCGGGGGACGAACCTGCGCTCGATCTGCTTGTCCCAGTATTCGCGCGCCGCCCGCATCAGGGCCGCCCGCTGGGCCGGGTCGACCGCCACGCCGGTGCCCTCGACCACCTCGGCCTCGTCATCGTCGTCGTCGACCGCCACCGTGACCCGCGGCGCGGCCGGGAGCGCCGGGGACGGCTCCTCGGACTCGGGGGCCCACGGGACCGGCGGGCTCAGGTCGATCAGGGCGGAGGTGTTGTAGAGCGCCCCGATCTGCGAGAGCAGCGCCTCCTGGCGGGCCTGGTCGACCGCGAGGCCGGTGTGCTCCACCGCCCGGTCCATCTCGCGGTCCAGCTTGGCCAGGGCCGCGCGCATCTTCCGGTCGGAGGCCCCGGCCTCGCGCAGCGCGCGGGCCTTCTTGGCGGCCAGCGCGACCCGGGTCAGCCTCCGGTGGGCGTCGACCTCGCCGGCCGTGCGGTCGCCGACCTCGGCCAGCCCGATCCGGACGAGCATGCGCTCGGGGGTGAGCCGCCAGTTGATGCGGGAGCGCCCGGTGATGCGGTGCCGCTCGATCGCCATGCCCCGCTCCCAGAGCCACGCGGCCACCAGCGGGGCGGCGAGCCGGAAGACCGCCTCGGCGACGCTGCGGGCGTCCATGCTGGACAGCACCGCCGTCAGGCAGGTCAGCGCCCACACCGCGACGCCGTCGATGCCCGCGGAGAAGTTCTCCCGCATGTTGCGGCGGGCCCGGACGGCGCTGGTGATCACCGCGACCTCGATGAACGCGAAGAGCAGCAGCCGGAGCGGCCCGTCGAAGCCGAGGACGTCGCCGGCGAACTTCCACATGCCCTGGGCGGAGACGCCGGTGGCGATGCTGGCGGCGACGATGGTGAGGATGTCCTCCACCGGGCGGGGGGCGACGTAGCGGTGGAAGAGCCCCGTCGCCACGCGGGTGACGGTGCGCAGGACGAAGTAGGCGAGGACCGCGAGGATCAGACCGACCACGCAGATGATGACCGTTCTGACCGGCTGGTCCGAGACATAGGTGGCGATTTCATCGATAAGGGGCATACGTCACGGTCCGTCAGCTCGATGTCCGGGGGATATCGGGACGATCATTCCAGAACGAAGACGCTCTGTTTGCCAAACACATGCTCACGCCCGGTACATGAGTGAAAAACGAGGTCTGTCCGTCTGCCCGTCCGTACGGCCCGCACCCCGCCTCACGGGGGATGCGGGCCGGACCCCGGCTTCCGGGGCACGGGCCGCCCCGCCGGGTACGGCCCGCACCTCCGCGAGGCGCCGGCGGACCGCCTCAGAACGGCCAGCCCGCCGCCCCGCCCGCCTCCAGCAGGGGGATCAGCCGGAACGTCGCGTCGGAGAAGCCGCCGAACTCGTGGCGGTTGCCCGATCCGGTCGGCATCGCCGCGTGCCGGTACCCCTGCAGGTTGAAGCCGTACATCGGGACGTGGCCCGGCGCCGCGCCGGCGACGCCCTCGCTGGAGTAGCCGCTCATCGTCTGCATGTCGGACAGGATGACGACCCTGTCGTGCCCGGAGTACGTCCTGCGGACCGAGGCGGCGATCTGCGTACCGTGGCCCACCTCGCCGATCCGCGCGCAGAACCTCTCCACCTCCCTCAGCACGGACGCGCCCTGGCCGACCTCGTGCCGGAACACGCCGTCGGCGAAGCCGTACAGGTCCACCCGCTCACCGCGGGCGGCGAGCACGACGCCGAACAGCGCGGCGGCCTGGGCCGGTGTGACGGTGGAGCGCGCCGAGACCGCACCGCCCGTCATGGACGACGAGGTGTCCACCAGGACGAGGGTCCGCCCGCCGAACGACGGGACGTTGCGCGTCGCCGACGTCAGCGCCCGGTCCAGCGCGTGCCCCCAGCGCAGCGAGGGCGCCGTCCGGTACGCGGAGTAGAACCGGAAGGGCAGCTGCCGGGAGCGGGCGACCTCGTCCGGGTCGGCGAGCTTGGCGGTGATCCGCTCCGCGGCCTCGTCGGAGACGCCCGCCTCGTCGAAGTTCCTGAGGTTCCTGAGCAGCGCCATGTAGCCCATGGACGGGATCACCGACTCCCACGCCCCGGCGTCCATCGGGCCCTGCAGCCACCCTGCGAGGGCCTCCCAGGTCATGCCCGCGGCGGCCAGCCGGTCGCGGTCCGCCAGGACGGCGCGGCGCTCGCCCACCGGCAGGGCCGTCAGCCCGGCGCGGGCGCGCAGCGTCACCAGCGCCTCGGGGATCGGCCTGTCCCGGCCGTGCCTGCGGTCCAGGGCGTGCGCGAACAGCTCGCCCTGCCACGGCCTGTCCGCCGCGGGGGCGGGGTGCACGAGGTCGATCACGTCGCCGAACCGGAAGCCCCGGGCGTCGCTGTCGTACTTGAGCAGGCTGCGCTCGCCGTACAGCCGCCGGACGGCGTCGGCGACGCCGCGCTTGACCGGCTTGGGCACGGCGCGGCCGTACCGGGACATCCAGTACGCGAGCGCCTCGCCGGGCTCGTCGGCGCGCTGCAGGACGCTGCTCACCAGCCGCCGGTTGAGGCCGTGCTCGCCGGCGGCCAGGCGTGCCCTGACCGACTCCAGCGCGGCGACGATCGGCGCGGTACGCATGTTCGCCGTCCCGCGCAGCCAGGGCAGGAAGCGGGCCATCCACTCGCCGTCGGAGACGGCGACCCGGTGGACGAGGGCGCGGAAGCGCTCGTCGCGCTCACCGGCCCCCTCGTAGAAGGTGTCCTCGCCGACCATGTTCGAGACCGCGAGCAGGAAGAGCTCCCCCTTGGCCTCGCGGACGTATCCGGGGGCTCCCTCGTGGGTGCGGCCGGACGGCGCGCGCTCGGTCGTCACCGGGCTGGAGACGGCGGAGCGGCTCGTCACGGGGTTGAGGATCCTGTTGAACTTGGACATGGACGCGGCTCCTTTCGCGGTGAGGCAGGAGGGACCGGCGTCCGTGCGGAACGTGCCCGAGGTCGAAGCGGCGAAGGCACATCAGGTGCTCTGCCAGCTGAGCTACGGGGCCACCAGCTGTGAGGCCCCGGCCGGATTCGAACCGGCGACCACCCCGTTGACAGCGGAAGTATCCCTCGCCTGCGCACCGGGCACGTTCTGGAACGTCGGTCCCCCCGAGGTCGGGATGACGGCGGACCGCCCGGCCTGCCGGGCATCGGCCCGACGGGGTCGGGCCGCGGGGAGTCGAACCTCGAAGTATCCGCTGTCTTCGCACCGGGGGTGCGTATGGAATTGTCGTACGGAATTGCGGGGCCTTCCCGAGTTCAAAAAGATCGGCGACGGTACGAAGCGTGCTGCCCCTACACCACGCGCCGCACGTCTCCGGCGGCGCGCCGGGAGTCGAACCCGGGCTTCTCGATCCCTAATCGAAGTATCCGTGGCCTTCGCACCGGGAAGGCCCGGTGCATCGGTCGGCTTCCCCGAGATCGGATCCGGTGACGGCACGTGACGTGGGCCGCCAGCCGACGTCGGCCGTAGCCGACGGCGGGATTCGAACCCGCGTCCCGCTCTTGAGAGGAGAAGTAACCGTCTCCTTCGCACCGGGGAAGCGCATATTCATTTATCAGGTCCTCTGGTTTATTACGCCGCAGAGTTCGACATCGGTCCCGGCGGGTTTCTTTTGGGAGAAGAAGTAGCCGGAACCTTCGCACCTGAGGCGTTTACAACGGTAGCGGCGATCGGAATACGCCGCATCCGATTAATTCCGCCCCGGCCGGACGTCCGGCACGCCGAAGTCCCGGCGGGCCCGCGGCCCGGGCGGCGGGGCGCCGGCCGGGGCCGCCTCCCGGACGGCGGGGCCGGGTCAGGCGGCCCGCAGCGCCGCCGCGGCCTCCTCCTCGACCCGTACGGCCCGCGCCGCCAGCTCGGCCAGCTCGGCCAGCAGGCCGCTCCGCTCGTCCTCGCCCAGCGGCCCCTCGTAGGCGCCCGTCGCGGCGATCTCCCGGAGCCGCCCGGCGGCCCCGGCCCCCTCGGTGAGCAGCAGCTCCGCCTTCTCCTCCGCCAGCTCCCGGTAGCGCGGGAACGGCTCGGCGGCCCGGGCCGCGATCCGCGACCACAGCCCGCCCGCCTCGCGGTAGAGCCCGGCCGCCCGGGCGCAGGCCGTACCGCCGAGCAGGACCCCGGCCTCGTCCAGGAAGGCGGCGTACAGCGGGCGGGTCGCGCCGGGCGCGGTGTACTCGCTCTCCAGGCACTCGTGCAGCCGGGTCATCGCGGTGAAGAACGCCTCGGGGTGGGCGAACCGCCGCGCCCAGCCGGTCCTGCCCCTGGCGTCGCCGAGCTGCCCGGCGAACCGGTTCATGCCGGAGAGCCCGAAGTTGACGTCGAAGGCGTTGCCCAGCACCGGCCCGGTCATCCCGGCCGCGGTGGCGGCGATCGCCTTCCGCACGGCCTCCGCCGGGTCGGCACCCGCCGGGCCGGTGACCGAGACCAGGTGGTGCCTGGCCTTCTTCAGGGCGGACCAGGCGGTCATGAACTCCCCGAGCGGGAGCCGCTCCGGTTCGGAGCGCGCGTCGCGGACCAGCACGTCGCCGCCGTCGAGGCCGACGACGGCGACCTCCAGCGGGTCGGGGAACGGCAGGCCCGGCCGCCAGGGCAGGGAGAACCGGCCGACCCGGCAGACCGCCGTCCGGCCCGCCTGGAGGGTCTCGCGCAGGGCGCGCTCGGCGACGCGGGCGGAGCCGGTCTGCCGCACCTCGTGGGCGACGCCGGCGCGGGCGAGCGCCGCGGGGATCATCGGTTCGGGGTGGGCCTGGGCGACGATCGTCATCATCGGGTGGTGGCCCTTGTACTCGAAGACGGCGTACATGAACCCGATGCCGCCGCCGAGCCCGGCGAGCATCGCCTCGCTGTGGCCGGGCAGCAGGTGGTGCAGGAGGGCCGCGTCGTGGTGGCCGCCCGCCGGGTGCCCCTCCGGGGCGGCGCCGCGGGCGGCGAGGACGTGGCGGAGCGCGTCGGTGTAGGACTCGCCGGTCCTGGCCATGCGCTCGCGGACCCGGCGCTTGAGGTGCTTGCGGTCGGTCATGATCTGCTCCTGGGCGGCGGCACGCGCGCACCTCTCCCACGCTCGGTGCTCGCCGCGCCGTACGGGCCGAGTCAGACCGGATGACACCCATCACGCCCCGAGGACAACGATCCCCTCTGCCTCCGCGGGGGCCCGCGGCGTGGGCACGGGCTCAGGAGGTCCGGCGCGGGACGGCGCCGCCTCCAAGGATATCCGGCAGGGGCGTGCAGGGGGAGCCGCCGGGGTGCTCGGCCGGGAGCTCGCGCCGGAGCCGTGCCCGGTCGGCCAGGGCGAGCAGGCGCAGGATCACGCCGCCTCGGCCTGAGCCCCGGCCGGGTCATGACAGGCCCAGGCCGGGCCGGAGGCCGAGGCGGCGAGCCGGGCCGGGCCGGGCCGACCGGACGGTCTCCAACGTACTACTGGGCAAGACCCTGCATAACGGTGAATCCCGTAAACCGGATTCTCATGAGGATCTGAGAGCATCACAATGACTCAAAGTCACCACCTTTCCCAGGAGGATCCCGTTGACCGCCGCATCCGAGAGGGACAACCTCGACCTCGCCGCGACCGCCCAGGAGATCGCCGACGGCGCCCAGGCCGGCTCGATCGACCACGCCGCCGCCGCCTCGGTAGCCATCACCTGCGCCACCACCCGGGACGCCGCCCACGCCCGCGCCGTCCTCGACGGGCTCACCCCCGACGAGGTACGGCAGGCCGCCCTCGAACTCTTCGACCGGCTCGCGGCCCCGGCGGAGTGACCCGGCGGGGTCGCACCCGCCGGAGACGGCCGGCGGCCAGGGCGCGCCACCCGATCCGCCGCCACCGCGCTCCCCCGTCCCTCCACCCGGACGCGGCCCGTTCCGTCACTCCGGCGGCGTCCCGTGGATGCGGCCCTCGGTCCGCTTCAGCGGCATGCCGGTGCCGCCCCAGCGGTGCTGCGTGAGCTCGGCCGCGATCGACACCGCCGTCTCCTCCGGAGTGCGGGCCCCGATGTCGAGGCCGATCGGGGAGTGCAGCCGGTCCAGCTCCGCCTCCGTCAAGCCCGCCTCGCGCAGCCGCTTCATCCGGTCGTCGTGGGTACGGCGGCTGCCCATCGCGCCGATGTAGCCCGCCGGGGTGCGCAGCGCCACCTCCAGCAGCGGGACGTCGAACTTGGGGTCGTGGGTGAGCACGCAGATCGCCGTGCGCCCGTCGACCTCGGTCTCCCGGAGGTACTGGTGCGGCCAGCGCACCACGACCTCGTCGGCGTCCGGGAAGCGCTTGCGGGTGGCGAAGACGCCGCGGGCGTCGCAGACGGTGACGTGGTAGCCGAGGAACCTGCCGACACGGGCCACGGCGGCGGCGAAGTCGATCGCCCCGAAGACGAGCATCCTCGGCGGCGGCGCGAACGACTGCACGAACACCGCGACCTCGTCCATGCGCCGCTCGCCGCGCCGCCCGTAGTGGCGCTCGCCGGTCAGGCCCTGGGCGAGCATGCCGCGCGCGTCGTCGTCCACGGCCACGTCCAGTCCTTCGGCGCCGAGCGAGCCCGAGGCGTGCTCCGGCCAGATCACCCGGCGTCCGCCGAGCACGGCGGCGGCCGTACCGGGGTCCGCAGGAGCCGTAGAAGCCGCAGGAGCCATGGTGTCCGTGCCGGGAGCGGCGACGTCCGTGCCGGGAGCGGTGACGGTCGTCGCGACGGCGACCGGGCGGTGCCCGGCCACCGCCGCCGCCACCTCGGCCAGTTCGGGGAAGGTCTCCCGGTTCACCGGTTCGACGAAGACGTGCAGGATGCCGCCGCAGGTGAGCCCGACGGCGAACGCGTCGTCGTCGCTGACGCCGTACCTCTCCAGGACCGGCCGCCCCGACTCCATGACCTGCCGGGCCGCCTCGTACACCGCGCCCTCGACGCAGCCGCCGGAGACGCTGCCGACGACCTCGCCCCCGGCGGAGACCGCCATCGCCGCCCCCGGTCCGCGCGGCGCGCTCCTGAACGTGCTCACCACCGTGGCGAGGGCGAACGTCTCCCCCGCCGAGTACCACCTCAGGATCGCGTCCAGGACATCCCGCACCGCAGGTCCCTCCACCGCTCGACAATCCCCTCCAACCTGGACACTTCCCCTAGACGCGCAAGGCGTCAAGCCGCGGCGCCGGGTCCCCGGCCCATACGGCCCGCGCGGGACGTCACGGCGGCCGGGAGGAGCAGCAGGACCGTGCCCGCGAGATGAAGGAGCCACGCGGCGCCCGTCAGCCAGGCGGTCGTGTACGAGTATCCGGTCAGCGTCTCCTCGGCCCTGAACAGCGCGGAGAACGCCTGGACAAGACCGAACACCGTGCCCGGCAGGAGACTCACCGCCATGGCGCTCCGCGCCGCCCGGGTCCCGCCCCGCCACCGCACCATGGACGCCAGGGCCAGCGTGACCGCGCCGGCCGCGGAAAAGGCCCACAGGAAATCCTCGGTCTTGCCGAGCGCGAACTCGGTGAAGAAGCTCGTTCCGTCGCCGGTTCTCTCCTGTTCCTCCAGTTCCGCCCTGAGGCCGGGCATCAGGGCCAGGCCGGCTCCCGCGACCGCCAGCTGGCACAGGGCCGACGCCAGCAGGCACAGGGCCGCGCTCTTCGTGCTCCGCATCCGCTCTCCTCGCTCTCCTGGGAGCAAGCGTGGCGGCGCGTTCTTGCGGGACGCTTGCCGATCACTGCGCCGGGCCTCCGGCCGCACCGGCCACCGGCTCCGTCGCGGGCGGGCGGACGGGCTTGAACCTGACGCGACGGAAGGTCCTAGCGTGGTGACCGTGACCGGGAGAGACGGCGCCGGGCGGCGGTGGAGCATCGGCGAGGTGGCGCGGGCGAGCGGGATGACCGTGCGGGCGCTGCACCACTACGACGAGATCGGCCTGCTGCGCGCGAGCGAGCGCACCGCCTCGGGGCACCGCCGCTACACCGGGCGCGACGTGCGGCGGCTGTACCGGGTGCGGGCCCTGCGCACGCTCGGGCTCTCGCTGGAGGAGATCGCGGACGTGCTCGACGGCTCCGCGGACGACCTGGAGGCGATGCGCGGGCTGCTGGCGGCCCAGCTCCACGGGCTGGAGGCGCACGCCGTACGGCTCCGGCAGCTCACCGACCGGCTGCGCGGGCTGCTGGAGCGGCTCGACGGCGCGTCGATGCCCGATCCGGACCAGTTCATGACGACCCTGGAGATGATCTCTGTGTTCGAGGCCTCGTTCACCCCGGAGCAGCGGGAGCAACTGGCCCGGAGGAGGGCCGAGCTCGGCCCGGAGGCCGTCGAAGCCGCCGGGCTGGAATGGAAGGAACTCGTCGAGGAACTCCTCCGGCACGTGCAGGACGGCACTCCCGCCGACGACCCGCGGGTGCGGGAGCTGGTCGGCCGCTGGGACGCGCTGGGGAACCGGTTCCACAGCACGGGCGCGGACGGCGAGCGGACGAAGGCCGCGGCGCGGCGGATGTGGGAGGAGCACAGCGAGGAGCTCGGACGGAGCCTGCCGTGGCCGGCGGAGCGGATGCGCGAACTGGTCCGCTACCTGGAGCGGGTCCGGCAGGCCGGGCGGCGCGGGCACTAACGGCGGCCACCGCGGCTGCGGCTGCTTCCGGCTCCGAAGCGCGGCGCTCGCGCCCAGGGTGCCGTCTCCGCAGTCGAGGAGATAGTAGCCCGCGGCGTTCTTCGTCCGTAGAGCCCCCGTCCTCCAGCCTGGCACCGGGTCCGACCGTGGTCGAGACGACGCCCGTGTCCCCGTGCACCCTACGGCTACCCGTCCTCGCCCGTCGGACCGCCCGGGTCGTCTCGTTCCGCTTCCATCCGGCGGACCATGTCATCGAGATTGTTCATGGACCGCAAGGTGTCCGGATGATCCTCCCCCAGCACCACCCGGCGCCGCTCCAGTGTCTGCTCATGCAGCCAGCGTGCCTCCTCCCACCTTCCCAGCCCGCCCAGAGCGTCGGCCAGGTTTCCCATGGACCGCAAGGTGTCCGGATGATCCTCCCCCAGCACCACCCGGCGCCGCTCCAGTGTCTGCTCATGCAGCCGACGTGCCTCCTCCCACTCCTCCAAGCGGCACAACGCGTAGGCGAGGTTACTCATGACGCGCAAGGTGTCAGGGTGATCCTCTCCCAGCATCAGCCGACGACCACGCAGTACCTTCTCATCCACCAGTCGCGCCTCCTTCCACTCCCCCAGCACCCCCAACGTGTGGGCGAGATTGTGCATGAGCATGAAGGCGTTCAGATCACCGCTTCCGTACCGCTGTTGATGGGCGGCCACGGCCTGCAAGGCCAGATCGTGCGCCCGCTGCAATTGACCGGGATCTCGGTGGAGGACGAAACCCAGAAGACTCATGGTCTTGAGGGTGTCGAGGTGATCATCGCCGAGTAGCCTGGTACGCGCGCGTAGCGCCTGTTCCAGCAGCTGACGGGCTGCCGCGTCCTGTCGCCGACGATCGAGGTATTCCCCGTACAGGTGCTGGAGTGCGGCGATGGCGGGAGAGAGCAGCTCCAGCCGGTCGGAGCGCGCGGAGACGGCTTGGGCGTGCGGGAGCAGCGCGGCGTACCGAGGCCAGACACGGGCATCGTGATTCTCCTCGGGGGTGGCGGCCAGCAGTACGGAGGCCGCCGCCTCCAGCCAGCGGTGTGTTCCCCAGCGCTGAGACGCCCGCGGTAACTGGCTCAGCAAGGACCTCGGCCCGGTGATCCCGGACGTGTCGGCGCCGATGTGATCGCGTACGACGGCCTGCACCAGTTGGTGGACGGACAGGTCCGAACCGGGCGAGTCATCATCAGGATCGGTAGCGGTCACCAGCGAGGACGACAGCAGGACGGCGACCGCCTCGTCCAGCCGGAGCGGGCCGGCGGCGGCGCGGCGCAACGCGCGCGGCAGCGCGGTCACCTGCCGAAGGGGCAGGTCGCGCGGGATCGGCGCGGCAGCGAAATGGGCGAGGAGTCGCAGTAACTGGCCCGCCGGTCGGCAGGTCCGGTCGACTCGCCGCAGTGCAAGCCGCCAGGTCACCGTGACCGCCGCGGGGTAGTTCACGGGCACGCCGCGAGCCAGAGTGAGGATCTCAGTGCGGCTCTCGTGGTAGCGCTCCAGCAGCTTCGTCCAGGTGAGCGCGGTGGCCTTCGCGTAGGCGCCGGCCTGCCGCAGGGCCAGCGGCAGGCCGCCCAGTTCCTCCGCCACCTGCGCCAGCGACTCCCCCTCCTCACTGTTCGGCTCCTGACCAGACGGCCGGCCCCGAAAGGCCTGCAACAGTTCGATCGAGTCCTCCCGGGAGAGTGGGGGCACCTTCAGTGATCGAGCCAGATCGCCCCAGTCCGGGCGAGTGGAGACGATGAGGACCTGGCCTGGCCCGGTTGGGAGCAGGTCGGCCAGCACAGCGGGATCCAGTACCGAGTCGAAGATCAACAGCCAGTTCGCGCGCCCGGCCAGCAGGTCCACCACCCGCCGGCAGGCTCGCTCCTGATCTGCGTCACCCACGCCCAGGCGCTCGGCCAGCTCCGCCAGCGCGGCCACGGCCGCCACCCGGTCCGCCGCGGGGACCAGCCAGCCCACCTCCAGCTTCGGACGCCGCCTGGCCGCATACGCCAGGGCGAGCTGGGTCTTGCCGACCCCGGCCAGCCCCCACAGCGCCACCACACGAAGCGGGCCGCCGCTCCAACCGACGGTGAAGGCCCGGACGAGGTCCTTCATCGCCTGCACCCGCCCACCGAACAGCCGGGTCGGCGCAGGAATGTTCCAGGCCCTTCCGTCGGCGGGGAAGGGTGCCCGGTCCGCCTCCGGCACATCGCCGTCCGCGACACCGCCCACGGCACGCCGGTTGCGGACCTCGACGACGACGGCAGGGACGCCCAGCAGCGCCACCACCGGCAGGGCGATCCACAGATAGGGATCCCACTCGGGCGGCAGCGCGTCAGTGGCCACGTTCATCGTGAACGGGATCAGTAGCAGGAGGTCGACGATCAGGATCACCAGCGCGAACGTGGACGGACGGCGCCTCACCGACTCCTCCCCCTCGCCAGAGGCCGTGCGTCCACCCGTACCCTCCAGAGACCTTGCAAACCCCCTG
The DNA here is from genome assembly GCF_014203605.1 of Thiemannella venezuelensis. Taxonomy (GTDB): domain Bacteria; phylum Actinomycetota; class Actinomycetes; order Streptosporangiales; family Streptosporangiaceae; genus Planomonospora_A; species Planomonospora_A venezuelensis. The sequence goes on from NZ_JACHJJ010000025.1 coordinate 110,575, forward strand.
CAAAACCACGCCATCCCTCACGTCACATCTAAGCTCCCAAGGGGTCCTACTCCAGAGAACGCGCGGCCAGCGCCTTCGCCAGGCGGTCCTCGAAGAGGCTGCCCATCACACGTGCCTTCTCCGGGCCCACGTACTGCCGTCAGCGAGAAGGGTGCCGCGGCGCGCCCGCCACCATCCGTACCCCCGCGCTCTCAGCTCCCCGAGATGCCGCCGCAGCCATACCACCTGCTCCCGGAGCCGGGCGCCCACCGTTCCGGCGTCCCGGCTCGATCCCCAAGGGCGAGAAAGGCCAGGTAGAGATCGGGATGACGCTCACTAAGCTTTAATCCGTGAAGTTACAGCGGTTTGAGGACCAGGCCGGTCTCGGCCAGGCAACCCTCGATCAGGTGCGGCCGGTACTGGATCTTCTTCAGCCCTCGCTTGACCACCCGCACCAGCTGATCCAGGCCGGTCACCGCAAGGTTGCCCAGCCCGCCGCGATTCAGCAGCGACCAGATGCCCTCCACCGGGTTGAGATCGGGTGCATAGGCCGGCAACTGGATGACCCGCAGCCAGCCGGTGTTGTCGGCGATGAACCGCCGCATCTGGGTACAGGTGTGCCGATTCAGGTTGTCCCAGATCACCCGCGATCGGCGCGTCGAGCTGCCGGCGCGCCATGATGATCAGATCGCGGTAGTCGCTCCAGGTGAAGCTCGCCGTCTCATCCTTGCGTCGCCGGTAGACGTGCACCCGGTAGATCAGCCGGGACCGCCGGCCGGGCCGGTAGCAGGTCAGCGCGGCCACCGAGATGCGGCCCGCGCGTGCGCCCGGCACCTTCACCACCGGCGTGGCGCCGCACAGAGCCCAGGTACGGGCGATCGACGGCCTCAACGTCCGGCCGCACTCGTCTTCGAAGCAGACCCAGGCACCCAGGTCCGCCGCGGTTGTTCCACGAGCGGCCACACCTTGCGTCTTCCACACCACGACGGCCTGCTCATCGCGCTCACTGGCCCGGCGTGCCGGTACCTGACACGACCAGCCGTGCCGCCGCAGCAGCTTCCACACCCCGGCCAAGGAGTAGGTCAGGTGGAACATCCGCCCGATCACCCGCCGGATCCGGGCCAGGGTCCAGTACCGGTCGTCCCAGCCGTGCGCGGCCGGGCCGCGCAGCAGCGCGGCCTCCAGCCGGGCGAAGCGCGCCTCATCCAGCACCGGCAGCGAGGCCGGGCCTTTGGAGGCCAGCGCCGCATCCCCGCCGCGGGTCCAGGCGCGCCGCCAGCGGTTGGCCGACATCCGACTGACCCGCAGCTCCTTGGCCACCTGGGCATCGGTGTAGTCGCGGGCGAACAGCTCGGCCGCGCGCAGCCGTACCTGTTCGCGTTTGACTCGTTGTTCGGCGGTCAGCCCGCCGCCTCGCGCGTACCGCATGTTCTGGGCATACCACGACAACCCAGCGCGGTCACATGATCACTTAACATCACGAATTAAAGGTCAGCATAGCGAGGCGACAGAAGCCGTAGAATCTTCACCTCGGCCTGCCTCGGCCACGACGCCGGGACGGCGGTCGGTCGATTCCTCGACGTCCAGCAGGATCTCGGCGCCTCGGCACGCGCGCTCAACGACGTCATGCAGGTTCTGTTCCACCTGCAGTTTCTGGAAGCTGCGGAACAAATGCCGACCCGGGCCTCGGCCCTGTGGGAAAATGGAAAGGTCGCGGTCGCGAGACTTCCTTAGGAAGGCTTTCCCAGTCGCTCCGGATTGAGGGCGGAAAGCCTCGATCACTTTTCTCACATACCTGTCCGCCTCTCCGGACGAAGGTATGGAGAATCAGTGAGGCGACGCGGAGGAGTGACCAGGGAAAGGGCGCGGAACCCGGTCGGCGCCCTTTCCCTCACCCTGTTCCGCCGCCGGGCGGAACAGGGTGCCCGCACACGGTCAGCACCGCAGGCCGGGGCCCGGGTCGACACCCAGGATCCCGGCGAACTCCAGATAGAGCCGCACCCGGTTGTCCACCTGCCGGGGGCCGGCGCCGTCGCACTCCAGGAAGCCGTTGATGCTGCGGATCGTCTCGCCGAAACCGTGCCCGCCGACCATCGCCTCGTGCGCCGTCATCGTGCCGGGACCGTTCTGGGTCATCCAGTACCAGATGGCGGTCATCCACGACACCGAGGCCTCGTTCTGCACCAGGTTCGGGTTGTTGAGCAGGTCGATCTCCAGTGCGTCGCCCGCCGCCTTGTAGTTGAAGTTCCAGCTCAGCTGGATCGGCCCGCGGCCGTAGTAGGACGACCGGCCCGCGGGACAGCCGTAGGGCTCGGTGTCCCGGCAGTAGTGGGAGTAGTTCGCGGTGTTCACCTCCACGATGTGGACCAGGCCGCCGGTCTCGTGGCTGATGTTGGCGAGGAAGGCCGCGGCCTCCTGCCTCTTGGCGGTGTCGGAGCCCGCGTTCGCGAACTCCGGATAGGCGCTCAGGGCCGTGACCAGGCCGCCGTAGGTGTAGAAGGGCTTGCGCTTCGGGAACATCTGCTCGAACTGGGCCTCGGTGACGACGAAGTTGCCCTCGCTCTGCTCGCAGGCCCCCTTGTCCGTCCAGTTGCCGGACGGCCCGCCCGGGACGTTGTTCTGGTTCCACCACTTCGCCCGCCAGTTGCGGCCGTTGTGGGAGGCGACCAGCCCGCCGGCGTACGCCTTCGCGGGGCTCCACTCGCTCGCGCAGATCGGGGTGACCGCCGGGGAGTCCGCCAGGGCGGGGGACGCCGGGAGCACCGCCGTCAGCGCTCCCGCGACCGCCATGGCGGAGAGGGACGCCGTGATGCGGTTTCTCAACATCTGCTTACTCCTTCATGCGACGGAAAGTCGCATACGAAAAACAACAGGGGACCAACCCTGGACGGATGGAGACATCGCGACCGGGAACTCCGCTGGAGACCTCCACAGGATCGATGCCAATCAACAGGAATTCGATTTATCTCGTCAACGAGAAAGCCGGAATGTTCCGCATAGCGCAAACGCGCGGCTCCGCGGAGGGGGGAGCCGGACCCTTCCCGCGGCTCCCGGCGCCCGTCTCCCGGACCGGCCTCCCCGGTGGGCGGCCGGTCCGGGAGGCGGGCGCCGCGCGGCCGGGACCCTCCGCGAGCAAGGGGATCACTTCACCGAATGCGGTGATTACCTCGACGATCACGAGGGGTACGGGCCTTCTGCGGTGAGACCGGGCTTTTCGGGGCTCCGCCGGAGGGCGGGGCCGCGTTTGGCCGGGGCTGTGCGGGGGACCTCCCGCATGCTCCGGACCGGCCGCCGCGCCCGGTCCGTCCGCCCCGTCAGCGAGAGGTTCTCCGTGCGACGTCTTCTCCGCCTGTCCCTGCTGGCCGGCGCCGTCCTCACCGCCGTTCCCGTGACCGCCGTGACGGCCGGACCGGCCGCCGCGGCCCCGTCCGGCCTGCCGAAGGGCGTCAGGAAGGCGACCGTCGTGCGGATCGTGGACGGCGACACGATCGAGGCCCGGCTCCGCGAGAGCGGCCGGACCGTCCGGATCCGCTTCCTGGGACCCGACACCCCCGAGGCCGGCCGGTGCTGGTTCGAGGCCGCGACGGAGCGCACCCGCATGCTCCTGCCCGTCGGGAAGACCGCGTACCTGCTGCGGGACGAGGACCGCAAGGACCACTACGGTCGCCGTCTCTTCTACGTCTGGAACGGCGAGGGCGTGTCCGTGAGCCGCCACCTCATCCGCCACGGGTTCGCCAGGGCCCTGCTCTACCGGTCCAACGACCGGTACATCAGGGTGATGCGGGCCGAGCAGGCGAAGGCCCGGCACAAGGGGCTGCGGATCTGGTCGGGCGAGTGCGACGCGTTCAGGCCGTGAGCTGCTCCAGGATCTGCTCGCCGTACTTGGCCAGCTTGTTCTCGCCGACGCCGCTCACCTCTCCCAGCTCGGCCAGGGACGAGGGGCGCTCGGCCGCGATCTGGCGCAGGGTCGCGTCGTGGAAGATCATGTATGCGGGTATGCCCTGCTCCCTCGCGCTCGCGGCCCGCCAGGCGCGGAGCCGCTCGAAGAACGGCACGGCCTCCTCCGGCAGGTCGGCGGGGGCCGCACGGCGGGATCCGGCGCTCCGGGCCGCGGGCTCGGCGCGGGCCGGGCGCTCGGGCTCGCGCCGGAGCGGGACCTGGCGCCGCCGGGCCAGCACCTCGGCGCTGTCGTCGGTGAGCACCAGCGAGCCGTAGTCGCCCTTGACCGCCAGCAGCCCCTGGGCCAGCAGCTGGCGCACCACGCCGCGCCACTCGGACTCGTTCAGCTCGGTGCCGACGCCGAACACCGTCAGGGAGGCGTGGCCGTGCTGGACGACCTTCTCGGTCTCCCTGCCCAGCAGGATGTCGATGACGTGACCCGCGCCGAAGCTCTGGTGCCGCTCCCGCCGGAGCCGGAGCACGGCCGACAGGAGCTTCTGCGCGGCGATGGTGCCGTCCCACGTCTCCGGCGGCGACAGGCAGGTATCGCAGTTGCCGCAGGCGGTCGCGCCCCGCTGGCCGAAGTAGGCGAGCAGCCGTACGCGCCGGCACTCGACCGTCTCGCACAGGGCCAGCATGGCGTCGAGGTGGGAGCCCAGGCGGCGGCGGTGGGCGTCGTCGCCCTCGGAGGTCTCGATCATCCTGCGCTGCTGCACGACGTCCTGGAGCCCGTAGACCAGCCACGCGGTGGAGGGCAGGCCGTCGCGCCCGGCCCGGCCGGTCTCCTGGTAGTAGCCCTCGACGGACTTGGGCAGGTCGAGGTGGGCGACGAAGCGCACGTCGGGTTTGTCGATGCCCATGCCGAACGCGATGGTGGCGACCATGACGAGGCCGTCCTCGCGCAGGAAGCGGGCCTGGTGGGCGGCGCGGGTGCGCGCGTCGAGCCCCGCGTGGTACGGCAGCGCCTCGATGCCGTTCTCCGTCAGGAACGCGGCGGTCTTCTCGACGGAGGTCCGCGACAGGCAGTAGACGATGCCCGCGTCGCCGGGGTGCTCGGTGCGCAGCAGCTTCAGGAGCTGCCGCCGGGGCTCCTTCTTGGGCGCGATGCGGTACCGGATGTTGGGGCGGTCGAAGCTCGCCACGAAGTGGCGGGCCTCCTCCAGTCCCAGCCGGGAGGCGATCTCCGCGTGGGTGGCCTCGGTGGCGGTCGCGGTCAGCGCGACGCGGGGCACGGCGGGCCAGCGCTCGTGCAGCGTGGACAGGGCCAGGTAGTCGGGGCGGAAGTCGTGCCCCCACTGGGCGACGCAGTGCGCCTCGTCGATGGCGAACAGCGCGATCGCGCCCCGGTCGAGCAGGTCCGGCGTCCCGGGGGCGCGCAGCCGCTCGGGCGCGAGGTAGAGCAGGTCCAGCTCGCCGGCGAGGAAGGCGGCCTCGACCCGGCGGCGCTCGTCGGCCTCCTGCGTGGAGTTGAGGAAGCCCGCCCGCACGCCGAGCGCCGTCAGCGCGTCGACCTGGTCCTGCATGAGCGCGATGAGCGGCGAGATCACGACGCCGACGCCCTCGCGCACGAGCGCGGGGATCTGGTAGCACAGCGACTTGCCGCCGCCGGTGGGCATGAGCACGAGCGCGTCGCCGCCGGCGACGACGTGTTCGATGATCTCCCGCTGCCCCTCCCGGAACGAGCCGTAGCCGAAGACGCGGCGCAGCACGCCCGCCGCGTCGTCGGCCTCCGCAGAGGTCTCGGCGCAGGTCTCGGGGCCGCTCTGGGGAGAAGTCACCCGGTCATATTAGGAGGATCACGGCCACCCGGGGAGCCGTGGACGCGGGCTGTGGACGGCGGGCGGCGCTGTTCCCCTCCCCGGCTCCGCCCGCATGACGTTCTCCGCACATCACTCATATGACGCCCCGCGCGGCCGATGGGTCGTTCCGGACGAGAGATGCGTCGCCAGGACGGCACCCGTCCGGCGACAGGCTGCTGCTCTAGGGGTGACATGAACCAGATCTTCTCTCCGCTGATCGAGGCGCTGAAGCAGCGGGGAGCCGACCCGCAGGCGCTCGAACGGGCGGCCGAGGAGGCCGAGCGCACCGGGCGGTCCCTGCGCGCGGTGCTCATCAACGACCATGTCGTCACGGAGGTCCAGCTCACCGAGGCCTCCGCGGACATGTACGGGATCAAGAGCGTCGACCTGGTCGGCTATCCGATCGACCCGGTCGCGATCGCCACGATCCCGCTCCCCCTGACCCTGCGCCACCGCGTCCTCGGCCTCTCGCTCAACGAGAACGAGATCACCGTCGGCATCACCGACCCGGGCGACGTGGTGGCCCTCGACGACGTGCGCGCGGCGACCGGGCTGACGGTCCGCCCGGTCGTGGTGGCCCGAAGCGAGCTGCGCCGCGTCCTCGACAAGCTCAAGCGCGAGGAGAACGACCTCGGCGACGTCGCCGAGGCGCTCCGCGCCGAGCAGGCCGCCGAGGCGGCGGTGTCGAACCTGAACTCCGTCGAGGAGGACGCGCCGATCGTCCGGTACGTCAACTCGCTGCTGGAGCAGGGCATCCAGAACCGCGCCTCGGACCTGCACCTGGAGCCGACCGAGCACGACATGCGGGTGCGCTACCGCATCGACGGCGTGCTGCACGAGGTCGACACCGTGCCCAGGCACGTGCAGTCGGCCCTCATCTCCCGACTGAAGATCATGTCGAGCGTCGACATCACCGAGCGCCGGGTCCCGCAGAACGGCCGCATCACCGTCATGATCAACGGGCGGAAGGTCGACCTGCGGACCGCCACCCTGCCCACGGTGTGGGGCGAGAAGATCGTGCTGCGGGTCCTCGACACCGGCGGCATCAACCTCGAACTCGAGAGCCTCGGCTTCACCGAGGACAACCACCGGCGCTTCTCCGGCTCGTTCACCAAGCCGCACGGCATGGTGCTGGTGACCGGCCCGACCGGCTCGGGCAAGTCGACCACGCTCTACGCCACCCTCGCGGCGATCAGCAAGCCCACCGTCAACATCATCACCGTCGAGGACCCGGTCGAGTACCGCCTGCCCGGCATCAACCAGGTGCAGGTCGACCACAAGGCCGGGCTGACCTTCGCGGCCGTCCTCCCGGCGATCCTGCGTTCGGACCCCGACGTCGTGCTGATCGGCGAGATCCGCGACCGGGCCACCGCGCAGCTCGCCGTCGAGGCCGCCCTCACCGGTCACCTCGTGCTCTCCACACTGCACACCAACGACGCGCCCAGCGCGGTCGTCCGGCTCACCGAGATGGGCATCGAGCCGTTCCTCGTCGGCTCGTCGGTCGACTGCGTGCTGGCCCAGCGCCTCGCGCGGCGGCTGTGCGACTGGTGCAAGCAGGAGTACGTCCCGACCGAGGCGGAGCTGGCCGCGGCCCGCTGGCCCTTCGGCGAGCTGCCGCCGCCGGAGCGGCTGTGGCAGCCGGCCGGCTGCCGCAACTGCGCCAACACCGGCTACCGGGGCCGGATCGCGCTGCACGAGGTCATGCCGATGTCCCCGGAGATCGAGGGCCTCACCATCCAGCGCGCCTCCGCCAACGAGGTGCAGCGGGTCGCCGAGGCCCAGGGCATGCGCCCCCTCCGCCTGGACGGCCTGGCCAAGGCCGCCCAGGGTCAGACCTCGATCCGGGAGGTCCTGCGCGTCGCGATCTGACCGCGGCGCCCCGGTCCGGTGCGCGCGGCGCGGTCCGGCGGCGCGCTCCGGCGGCGCGGTGGCTCCGTACCGCCGGAGCGGTGGGGCACGGCGACGGCGGGACCACCCGGCGCATCACCTCAGATGTGGACACATCCAGCCGAACAGGCCGGTATTCAGTGATGGCAAGGAGATTTCCATGGAGGCGGTTCATCCGCTCGGGCACCTGAAGGACGCCTTCGGTGAAGCGCGCAGGACGCTCAACGCGATGCTCGTGTCGCTGGTCGACGAGCGCGGCTCGGACCTGCACCTGACGGCGGGTGCGCCGCCCGCGATCCGGGTGGACGGCCGGCTGCTCCAGTTGCAGCACTTCGGCAACCTCGCCCCGGGCGACACGGCGATGCTGCTGCGCGCGGCGGTGAGCGAGGCCCAGTGGACGCGCTTCGAGCGGGACCAGGAGCTCGACGTCGCCTACAGCATCGAGGGCGTCTCCCGCTTCCGGGCCAACTTCTACCAGCAGCGCGGCTCGTACGGCGCGGCCTTCCGGGCCATCCCGCACGAGATCAAGCCGCTGGAGGAGCTGGGCCTGCCGGACTCGGTGGCCAGGTTCGCCCACCTGCCGCGCGGGCTGGTGCTGGTGACCGGGCCCACCGGCTCGGGCAAGACCTCCACGCTGGCGGGCCTGGTCGACCTGGCCAACCGCACCCGCTCGGGGCACATCGTCACCATCGAGGACCCGATCGAGTTCCTCCACCCGCACAAGCGCTGCATCGTCAACCAGCGCGAGGTCGGCGCGGACACCTCCTCGTTCTCGCAGGCGCTCAAGCACGCGCTGCGCCAGGACCCCGACATCATCCTGGTCGGCGAGCTCCGCGACCTGGAGACGACCGCCACCGCCCTGGCCGCCGCGGAGACCGGCCACCTCGTCCTGGCCACCCTGCACACGCAGAGCGCCGCCCAGACGATCGACCGCGTCATCGACATCTTCCCGCCGCACCAGCAGCAGCAGGTCCGCACCCAGCTCTCCACGGCGCTGCAGGGCGTCGTCACCCAGGCCCTGGCCCCGCGGGCGGACGGCACCGGCCGCGCGGTCATCGCGGAGATCATGGTCGCCACCCCCGCCATCCGGAACCTCATCCGCGAGGGGAAGAACCACCAGATCCCGTCCTTCATGCAGTCCGGGAGCGGCGGCGGCATGATCTCGTTCGACCAGCACCTGGCCGAGCGGGTCCGAGCGCAGCTCATCACCTTCGACCACGCGCTTGAGATCTGCCACTCGGCGGAGGAGTTCAAGCGCCTCGCCGGGAGGGCGTGACCATGCCGGTCACCAAGACATTCGAGTACCAGACCGTCGACCGCGACGGCAAGCGCGCCAAGGGCACGCTCGAGGCCGCCAACGAGGCGGCCGCCGCCCAGCACCTGCGCCAGCAGGGCCTCACGCCCGTGTCGATCACCGAGGGCGGCTCGCTGCTCAAACGGGAGATCACCATCCCCGGCCTCGGCAGCCGGACCACGCTCAAGGACCTGGCGGTCTTCGCCCGCCAGTTCGCGACCATGACGGCCTCCGGCATGTCGCTGATGCGCTCGCTGGCGGTCCTGGAGGACCAGGCGACCAAGACCTCGCTGAAGAAGGCGATCAGCGAGGTGCGGATGGACGTCGAGGGCGGAATCTCGCTCTCCGGCGCCCTCGGCAAGCACCCCAAGGTCTTCCCGACGCTCATGGTCGCGCTCGTTCGGGCCGGCGAGACCGGCGGCTTCCTCGACAACGCGCTGGAGCGCATCGCCGTCAACTTCGAGAAGGACGCCGCCCTGCGCGGCAAGATCAAGGGGGCGATGACCTACCCGGTCATCGTGCTGGTCTTCACCGGGTTCCTCGTCGCCGGCGTGCTGGCCTTCATCGTCCCGGTCTTCGAGGGGATGTTCAAGCAGTTCGGCGGGGAGCTGCCGCTGCCGACGCAGATCCTCGTCACCGCCAGCCACAGCCTGGCCTGGTCGGGGCCGCTGTTCGTGGCCGTGCTCGTCGGCTCGACCATGCTGTTCCGGCGCGAGCTGCGGCGGAGACAGCCCCTGCGGCTGGCGTTCGACAAGCTCAAACTGCGCCTGCCCGTCTTCGGCAAGCTGTTCGGGAAGATCGCGATCAGCCGGTTCTCCCGCAACCTCGGCACCCTGCTCGGCGCCGGCGTGCCGGTGATGCAGGCCATCGACGTCGTCGGCGCGACCACCGGCAGCGAGGTCATCGCCGAGGCGATGAAGGACCTGCAGTCGGCCGTGCGCGACGGCCTGCCCATGTCCACGCAGCTCGCCAAGCACCCGGTCTTCCCGCGCATGGTCGCGCAGATGATCGAGGTCGGCGAAGAATCTGGGCAAATCAGTCAGATGCTCGACAAGGTTGCCGATTTCTATGACAGAGAGGTTGACACCGCGGCGGAGTCCCTGACCGCGGCGATCGAACCCCTCATGGTCATCGTCATGGGTGTCGTGGTCGGCGGCATGGTCGTCTGCCTCTACCTGCCGATGTTCACGATCTACCAGAACATCCAGAACTGACGGGCCCCACAGGCTTTCCGTGCGCGCCACGGAAAAGACCGGCCCTCGGGCCGGTACGGCACCGGGCACCAGCCCGGCGTCATTTCCCACTGAATGAGTACAGGAGTCTCACCATGAACGCAACGCTCCGGCGTCTGCAGAAGCGCGCGCACGGCGACCGCGGCTTCACCCTGATCGAGCTGCTGGTGGTCGTCGTGATCATCGGCGTCCTCGTCGCCATCGCGATCCCGGTCTACATGAACTACCGCGAGGGCGCGGCCGACAAGTCGGCGCAGTCCGACGTGCGCGGCGCGATCACCGCCGTGGAGAGCTTCTACACCACCAAGGGCAACGTCTACCCGGCTGACACGGCGACTAAGAGCAAGACGGCGAGCTTCCCGCTCGACGCGACGAAGCCCGCCGAGGAGCGAGTGGCCGTCTCCACTGGCACCACCCTCACCTATATCAAGTCCAGCGACGGCAAGTCGTACACCATCTGCGCCAACAACGGCGGTGGCTCGGGTGCCGTGTACATCTACAAGAGTGCCGAGGGCGGTGCGGTCAAGGCGGCCACGGGCACCGTGAACATCGCTACCTGCGCCTGACCTCTCACCGGCGGGACGGCGCGTGCCGTCCCGCCGCACCCCTCGCCGAGAAGACCACCCACACGGAAGGAGAGCCCTTATGGACGCGCTCATGCCTGCCCTGGCCGCCGTACTCGGCCTGGCGGTCGGCTCCTTCCTCAACGTGGTCATCCACCGGGTCCCGCGGGCCGAGTCGCTGCTGCGGCCCGGCTCGCACTGCCCGCACTGCCGTACGGCCATCCGGCCCTGGCAGAACGTGCCGGTGCTGAGCTGGCTCGCGCTGCGCGGCCGGTGCGCCGCCTGCCGGGAGCCGATCAGCGCCCGGTACCCCCTGGTCGAGCTGGCCACCGCGGTGCTGTTCGCCGCGGTGGCCGCCCGGTTCGGGGCCGCCCCGGAGCTGCCCGCCTACCTCTACCTGGCGGCGGTCGCGGTGGCCCTCTCGATGATCGACTTCGATGTGCACCGGCTGCCGGACGCGATCGTCCTGCCGTCGTACGCCGTCGGCGCCCTGCTGCTGGCCCCCGCCGCGGTCACCGGCGCCGACTGGGCGGCGGCCCTGCGCGGCCTGGCCGCGATGGCCGTGCTGTTCGCCTTCTACTTCGCGCTCGCCCTGGTCCACCCGGGGGGCATGGGCTTCGGCGACGTGAAACTCGCCGGGCTGCTCGGCCTCTACCTCGGCTGGCTGGGCTGGAGCGCGGTCGTCGTCGGCACGTTCGCCGCCTTCCTGCTCGGCGGGCTCGCCGGCGCGGCGCTGCTGGCCACCGGCCGGGCCGGTCGCAAGACCGCCATGCCGTTCGGCCCCGCCATGCTCGCCGGCGCCCTGCTCGCCCTGTTCGCCGCCGGGCCGATCGCCGCCTGGTACGGCGGGCTGCTCGCCCCGGGCGCCTGACCCCGCCCGCTCCGACGACTCCGACGCCCCCGCCGCCGCCGACCCTGACCACGAGGAGCACCTGATGGCCACCGTCAACCCCATCGGACTGGACATCGGTTCGACGTCCATCCGCGCGGTGGAGACCACTCGCGGCAAGGACGGCCCGGTCATCACGAACATCGGGCAGATCCCGCTGCCGCCGGGCGCGGTGCAGGGCGGCGTCGTCCACGACGCCAAGGCCGTCACCACCGAGCTGAAGCGGCTCTGGGCGGCGACGAGGTTCCGCAGCCGCAAGGTCGTGCTCGGCGTCACCACCCCCCAGGTCGTGGTCCGCGAGATGTCCGTCAACAACCTCCCGGCCCGCGAGATGCGCGCCGCCCTCCCGTTCCAGGTGCGCGACGCGATGCCGCTCCCGGTCGAGCGGTCCCTGCTCGACTTCTTCCCCCTGGAGGACCCGGGCGGGCAGGAGACGGTGCGCGGGCTGCTGGTCGCCGCGCCCAAGGACGTCGTCACCGCCGCCGTGCACGCCGTCGAGCAGGCCGGGCTGCACGTCGAGCGCGTCGACCTCGCCTCCTTCGCGCTGCTGCGCGCCGCCGCCCGCCTGGACGAGCAGGTCGAGGCCATCGTCGACATCGGCGCCCGGACGACGATCGTCGTCGTCCACACCGACGGCGTGCCGCTGATCGTGCGGACCATCCCCCGCGGCGGCGCCGAGGTCACCGAGACCGTCGCCGCCCGGCTCGGCATCGAGCCGTGGCAGGCCGAGGACCTCAAGTGCCGCGTCGGCGTCCGCGACGACCAGGGCGCCGAGAACGCCGAGGTGGTCCGCGAGGCCGCCCGGCCCCTCATCAACGAGATCCGCAACTCGTTCGCGTACCTCGGCTCCGGCAACCGGCCGACCCAGGTCGCGCGGATGGTGCTCTCCGGCGGCGGGTCCCTGATGCCCGGCCTCGTCGAGACCCTGCACACCCAGCTCGGCATCGAGGTCTCCTTCGCCGACCCCACCGTGCGCACGCGCCGCGGCCGCCGCGACAAGCACGACACCCTCGACCTGGTCCGCACCGCGACCGCCGCGGTCTCGATCGGTCTCACCCTGGGAGCAGCAGCCTGATGAGCACCACTCTCCTACCGCCCGGACCCGCCGCACCGGCGCAGGACCCGTTCCGCCCGGTGCCCGTCGCGGCCGACCTGCTCCCTCCGGAGATCACGGCCGCGCGGCGCGCCCGCAGGGCCCGCAACACCGTCCTGTCCGTCCTCACCGTGTTCGCCCTGCTCCTGGGGGGCTGGTACGTCCTGGCCCTGCAGGAGACGACGGCCGCCGAGGAGGAGCTGGTCCGCGCCCAGACCGAGCTGCAGGACCAGACACGCCGGCGGAACGAGTTCTCCGAGCTCGTCACGGTCCGGGAGCGGGCTGCGACGATCGACACGCAGCTCACCGCGCTGCTCGCCGACGACCTGCGCTGGGCCACCCTGCTGTCCGCCGTCCGCGAGGCGGCGCCGTCCGGTGTGGCGGTCGACAGCATCGCCGCCAAGGTCGACGAGAAGACCGAGGGCGGGACCCGCCAGGCGAGCGACTCCGCCCTGCCGAACACCTCCGGCGAGGAGCTGGTCGGGACGCTCAGCATCACGGGCAGCGGCGACAGCAAGCAGGACGTGGCCGACTACGTCGACGCGCTCGGCGAGGTGCCCGGACTGGGCAACCCGCTCCTCAACGACGTGCGCGAGCAGGAGGACGACGGAGAGTCCCGCGTGGACTTCGGCATGCACGTCGACATCACCGACGCCGCGCTCGGCGGCCGGTACTCCGCCGACGCGAAGGAGGGGAACTGATGTTCACCGGACGGATCGACCGGCTCTGGATCATCGGCGGCGTCCTCGTCGCGGCCGTCCTGCTCGCCGTCGGCTGGTTCTTCCTCATCGGGCCGCAGCACGACGAGACCGACCGCCTGCGGGCGGACGCCGAGAGCACCCAGGTCCAGGCCGCGACCCTGCGCAGCAGGCTCGCGGAGCTGAGCCGGGAGAACACCAAGCTCCCCCTCTACCGGGCCGAGCTCGAGACGGCCCGCGAGGCGCTGCCCATGGCCGCCGGGACGGAGGAGTTCCTGCGCGAACTGCAGAAGGCGGGCGACGCCGCGGGCGTCGCCGTCGACGGGGTCAACATCGGCGGGGCGTCCCCGGTCACCGCCGCCGGCGCCGAGCTGCACACGCTGCCCGTCGCCGTGACCGCCACCGGCAGCGCCGCCGAGCTGGACCGGTTCCTCGACCAGGTGCAGCGGGTGCAGCCGCGGGCCGCGCTCATCGGGAACCTCACGTACGGCTCCTCCTCCGAGGGCGAGTCCGGCTCCGAGGACCCGAGCCTCACGGTCAACATGAAGATCTTCGTCGCTCCGCCGCTGGACCCGCCGACGGCCCCGGCCGCCGGCGCGGCCCCCGGGCAGAAGCCGCAACCCGGCCGGAAGCCCTAAACGGCGCCGCGACATCGCCGATCAGTATCACGGTGCCCGCTCCGAAGCGGGCACCGCGCACCCGAAGAAGGAAGCCCAGGAGACGTGATGTCGGCCGATCGCCGTGTACCCGCGCGCCCGCGCGCCGGATCCCGCAACCCCGGGATCCCGCGCGGCGACGGCGGTTTCACGCTGATCGAGGTCATGGTCTCCATGGTGGTCATCGGGACCGTCATGGCCGCGCTGACGGTGTTCTTCACCAACTCCCTCACCCTCACCAGCCAGAAGCGCAGCGAGCAGATGGCGGTCCAGCTGGCCGGCGACGCCGTCGAACGGGCACGCGCGATCAAGGGGTCGGCGCTGCTCGCCGGCCGGAGCGAGACCAAGTCGACGGAGCAGTGGGACGCCGTCGTGGAGGCGGACAAGATCAAGCGCTCGGCGCTGCGCGCCGGCCAGAGCGAGATCGAGATCAAGTCGACGGAGCAGCCGGACGTCGCCCTCGCCGCCGTGAAACCCTACCTGGATACCATGAAGCGGGCGTCGGACCCGGTGCTGACCACCGGCGACGCCGCGCCCCTGCCGACCAGGCCCGTCGCCGTCACGGTCGGCGGGGTGGAGTACGAGCAGCACTGGTATGTCGGCCACTGCCGCCAGCAGGGCGTGTCCGCCACCGGGCAGACGCGCGCCTGCGAGGACCCCGGGCTCCCCGACCCCGAGCCGGGCAACGTCGACGTGCTGTTCTTCCGCGTCGTGGTCGCGGTGACCTGGGACCACAGGAGCTGCTGGGGCGGGCGGTGCGCCTACGTCACCTCGACCCTGGTGAGCCCCGCCACCGACCCGGTCTTCTACATCAAGCGTCCCGCACCGAAGATCGCCGACCCCGGCGCCCAGTACGGCTACCGCACCGTCGCGATGAACCTGCAGCTCCTGGCGAGCGGCGGGCGGCTCCCGCTGAAGTGGTCGTTCACCGGCCTGCCCGCGGGGCTGGACGGATCGGACAGCGGCCTGATCAGCGGTACGCCGACGGGGACCGGCCCGTTCACCGTGAAGGCCACCGTCACCGACCGCCACGGCGACACCGACAACGCCGAGTTCCCGCTGACCGTCTTCGACCTGCCGGAGCTGACCGGCCCCGGTGACCAGGCGACCCGGGCGGGCACCGCCGTCCGGCTGGAGAACCCGGCGACCGGAGGCAGGGGCCCGCTGACCTGGTCGGCCACCGGGCTGCCCACGGGGCTGTCGATCGACGCCAAGACCGGTGTCATCTCCGGGACCCCGACGGCCTACGAGACGAAGGACGTGACCGTGAAGATCACCGACCAGGGCGGGAAGACCGACTCGGTGACGTTCGAGTGGAAGGTCCTGACGCTGAAGCTGACCGGAGCCGCCCGGACGAACTCCATCAGGGACGACGTCGAGACCGCTCTCACCGCGACCGGCGGCGCCAAGCCGTACACCTGGCGTGCCGAGAACCTCCCGGACGGCCTGGAGATCGACCCGGGGACGGGCCTCATCTCCGGCACCACGACGTGGGGCACCCGCTACCTCACCACGGTCTACGTCAAGGACGGTACGGGCGACGAGGTCTCCACGACGTTCCTGTGGACCGTCCAGCACCGGCACAACAACGACATCAGGGTGACGGGCCCCGACCCGGCCGCCCCGGACCAGACCGGCGCCGCAGGCAGGGCGGTCACGCTCGCCGCCACGGCGACGGGCGGGAGCAACAGCGGCTACAACACCTGGACTGCGGACGGGCTCCCGCCGGGGCTCTCCATCGCCAGGGACGGCAACTTCAACGCGAAGATCAGCGGGACGCCCACCACCCCGGGCACCTACACCGTCACGCTGAAGGTCGTGGACTCCCAGAAGAAGTGGGCGACGCTGATGTTCACCTGGGTGGTGCGGTGATGGGCGGGCGGCGCTCCCGGCTCGCCCGCAGGCTCCGCGACGTCAGGGCCTCCGGGGACGCCGGCATCTCGCTGATCGAGATCCTGGTGACCATAGGCGTCATGGGTGTGGTGATGACGATGTTCACGACCGGCGTCCTGCAGGTCTACCGCACCGTCAACACCGTGGAGTCGCTGTCGACCGCCCAGTCCCAGCTCCATGTCGCCTACCAGCGGCTGGACAGGGAGATCCGCTACGCCTCCTGGCTCTCCGCCGTGCGCGGCGACGGCGACCACTGGTACGTGGGCTTCGCCTACATGGACTTCCCCGATGAGGACGCGCAGACCCCGCAGCCTGTGAACGCGCAGACCAGGCAGCCGTGGTGCGGACGGCTCCGGCTCGACCTCGGCACCGGAGTCCTCCAGCTGCAGCGGTGGACGCCCGGCTCCCCGCCCGCCGCGGGGACGCCCGGCGAGACGCTGGCGTCGCACGTCGTGACCGACGGCGGCCTGAGGACCGACCCGCCGTTCTCCGTGCGCGACGCCGGGTCCTCGGCGACGGCCGACGCCGCGTTCGTCCCCGACTTCCAGCAGCTCCGGGTGAACCTGGCCGTCCGGGTGGGCTCCGGGCAGCACGCCGCCACCACCGACTTCGACGTCACGTTCACCGCCCTCAACACGTCCCGCGAGACCGAGGCCGACAACGCCTGCGACGAAGGGAGCCCCTGACCATGACCTCCATCCGGCCCGCCCGGCGCGCGGGCGCCCTCTCCCGCACGACCGGCGACCGCGGCTCGCTGCCGATGGCCCTGCTGCTCACCCTGGTCGGCATCTCGCTGAGCGCGCTGCTGGTCCCGGTGGTGGTCGGCCAGATCACCGTCACCCGTGCCGGCGCGGAGCGGAACCGCGCGCTGCACGCCGCCCAGGCCGGCATCGACGCCGCGCTCGGGCAGATCCGCGCCGCCTCGGACGGCGAGGGCAACGGCGTGGTGGAGAAGCTGCCCCGGTGCGAGCTGAACGGCGAACTGCTCCCGGACAGCGCGCAGGACGTCCCGCGCCCGCGCTACCGGGTGCAGATCGCCTACTGGGACGCCGACGGCCCCGACGGCCCCGACGGCCCCGGCGGCGCCGACGGCGTCCGCCTCGCCTGCCCGCCGACGGAAGTGCCGGCCAGTGCCACGCTCGTCGCCACCGGCATCGAGACCCCGGGCGTCGCCTTCGACACCGGCACCGCGGGCACCCGCACGCTCGAGGCGACGTACTCGTTCCAGACCACCAACGCCAACATCGCCGGCGGCTCGATCCAGGTCGCCCAGCCCACCGTCTCCCCGCTCTGCATGGACGCCGGCCCCAACGACCCGCCCAAGCCCAACGATCCGCTGCTGGTCAAGCCCTGCAAGCCCGGCGTCAGCGAGCAGCAGTTCGCCTACACCGAGGACCTCAACCTGAAGCTGGTGGGCTCGGAGAGCTCCTCCGCCCCGATGGGCATGTGCCTCGACACGGTCTCCTCGCAGGCGACCAACGCCCCCGTGGTGTTCCGGCCGTGCGAGGACCGCCGCACCCCGAAGCAGCAGTGGAGCCTCAACAACAACTCCAACTTCCAGGGCACCACCAACGGCGTCGGCCTGAACAACTTCTGCCTCAACGTGAAGACCGCCGGCCTGGCCGGCAGTCCGGTCGTCCTGGGCGGCTGCAGCGCCACCGCCAACAAGAACGTCTTCCGGCCCCAGACCGGCGTCGGCGCGGGCATGGCGGGCCCCGCCATCGGGCAGCTGGTGAACTTCAAGCAGTTCAGCCGGTGCCTGGACGTCACCGACCACGTGGTCACCCGCGCCTACATGATCGTCTGGTTCTGCAAGCAGGCACCCGACGGCAACGTCAGCTGGAACCAGAAGTGGTCGATCCCCGCGGTCACCGCCCCCGCGTGGAAGACCAGCGGCCGCATCCGCACGGTCACCGGAGGGAAGGGGTACTGCCTGCGCAGCCCCCTGTCCACCGCGGCCAACCAGTACGTCACGGTGGCCGAGTGCGCGGCCACCGGCACCCTGGCGTCCAACCTCCAGTGGACCCTGTACGGCGACACCGGCGACTACGCCACCAGCTACCGCATCATGGACGGCAAGGGCTACTGCCTGGTCCCGACCGACCTGGAGGTGCTCAAGCCCGACACCCACAGCGACGGCACCAGCAAGACCAAGGTGGCCGTCTGCGACGACTCCGAGCTGCAGAAGTGGAACGCCCCGGCCAACCTCAAGAAGCCGCTGCCGCTGACCGACATCAACGAGCGGTGACGCCCCGTCCCGCCCCCTCCGGGCCGGGACGGGGCCGCGGGCCCGCCCGGCCGGGTCACGCCCCGATCCGCTCCGCCGCCCGCCCCGCCGCGGAGACCGCCCGGTAGCCCCCCGCGTGGAAGACCAGCGGCTCGCCCTGCGAGCGGTGGAAGTGCTCGACCTCGCCGACCACGATGACGTGGTCGCCGCCCTCGTGGACGGTCACCGTACGGCAGGCGAAGCAGGCCAGGGTCCCGGCGAGCACCGGCAGGCCGCCGGGGCCGGGGCGGGGGGGCCCCCCCCCCCCCCGGCGCGCCCCCGGGGGGGGGGCCCCCCCCCGGGGGGGGGGGGGGGGGGCCCGCGCCAACGGTGAACCGCAACCCCCCGCCCCCCCGGGAGTGGGGGGGGCGGGGGGGCC
>NZ_JACHJJ010000026.1 GCF_014203605.1 Thiemannella venezuelensis
AGTTCCATCACACCTGAATGATCACAGCGGTGGCCGTCTGCTTGTCATCCGGCTACGAGCACACTCGTTCCTACTCGTTTGCGCTTGTATGCGCCGGCCACGACGAGCACGGGCGGCCCTGCCGGCCCGGGTACCAGCTCACATCCCGATGTGCGGCTGGAGTACTAGGTCAGCTCATCTTGGCCCTGTGCCGTGACAGCCAGCCCAACAGAGCGCTGGCGCTGTATCACGATAGGCGCGAACTCTTCGTCAGGGAGCTGGGAAGCGAACCGGGACAGCAGTTGGGAGTGCTGTATCAGGCCATTATCAACGAGGACCCCAACCTTTCCACAGGCGCGGATAACGCATTCCTCTCACCGGAGACATCAGTGGAATCCTGAGCCTGCCGAACACTCTGTTCCGTCAGGTTCTCCACGGCCGCCGCCCGACGCCTTTGTTCCGGAACGGACGCCAGGGTTCCCTACCCGTTCATGGACGTGTGAGGGTGGAAGTACGGGGCGCGGCAGCGCGAGTCCTTCGAGCACTTCGGCGAGCTCATCGCCGAGCTGTTCAAGCTGGCCGCGCTGCTGGTCTTCGGCGCGCTCATCACCCCGGCCCTGCTGGGCGCGGTCGGCTGGACCGGCTGGCTGTTCGCCGTGCCGGCGCTGGTGGCCGCCCGGCCGATCGCGATCTGGATCTCCTTCCTCGGCTCGGGGCTGTCGGTGCGCGAGCAGGCCGCGGTGGCCTGGTTCGGCCCCAAGGGCTTCGCGTCGGTGGTGTACGGCCTGATCGTCCTGGGCTCGGGCATCGCCGCGGCGGACGAGGTCTTCCAGCTGGTCGCGGTGACCATCGTGTTGTCGATCCTGCTGCACTCCTCCACCGACATCGTCGTGGCGCGCTGGTTCGACGACGAGCGCGAGGTGCCCGCCTGGTACGGCGTCGCCGGCCGGGTCCGCGCCCGCCTGCGGGGCAGGGACACGGCCGGCGACGAATCGTCGTAGCCCCTGCCGGGTGAGCAAGGGCGTGCCCGTCTCACGTCATAGTCAAGATCGCTCCAATCGCGTGGCTCCTGGTACGGTGGCGGCAGGTGAGCCGGGAAGTCTGGTCGGCACGTCATACTCCGTCGAGCGAAGGATGTGCCGTGCGCGCCCGTGACCTGCTTGCCGATTTCCCGGTGGTCGGACTGGACTCACCCGTCATCGAGGCGGCCAGGCTCCTGGCCGACCAGGACCTGCCCGGTCTCATCGTGATCGATGACGATGGATCCCCGCTGGCCATCCTGCCCGGCACCGAGGTGCTGCGCCTGGCCGTGCCCGCCTACTGCCAGGACGATCCGGCCCTGGCCCGGGTGGTCGACGAGGCCCACGCCGACGGCTTCCTGCGCGGGCTGAGTGATCGGACGGTGCGCGAATGCCTGCCGCCCCGGCCGCGTGAGCTGCCGGTCGCCGACCCCGACGCCACCGTCCTGGAGCTGGCCGCGCTGATGGCCCGCACGCACAGCCCGCTGGTCGCCGTACTGGCCGAGGGCCGGCTGGTCGGCGCGGTCACGCTGCAGGCGCTGCTGGACCGGGTGCTGGCCGCATGAGCGTGCTCGCCTGGGTGTCGGTGGCGGTGTTCCTGTGCGCGTACGCGCTGATCGCCACCGAGAAGATCCACCGGGTCGCCGCCGCTCTCGGTGGCGCCGGCATCATGTTGCTGATCCATGCCACCGACGCGGAGGCGGCGTTCTTCTCCGAGCATGCCGGCATCGACTGGAACGTCGTCTTCCTGCTGCTGGGCATGATGGTCATCGTCGGGGTGCTCAAGGAGACCGGCGTCTTCGAGTACCTGGCGATCTGGGCCGCCAAGAAGGCCCGGGGGCGGCCGTTCCGGCTGATGGTCCTGCTGGTGCTCATCACCGCATCGGCGTCGGCGCTGCTGGACAACGTCACCACCGTGCTGCTGATCGCACCGGTCACGTTCCTGGTGTGCGAGCGCCTCGCCCTGCCTGCGGCGCCGTTCCTCATCGCCGAGGCGATGGCCTCCAACATCGGCGGGGCCGCCACCCTGGTCGGCGATCCGCCCAACATCATCATCGCCAGCCGGGGGAACCTGAGCTTCAACGACTTCCTCGTGCACATGGCGCCCCTGGTCGTCGTGCTCATGGTCGTGTTCGTCGGGCTGTGCTGGTTCATGTTCGGCCGCTCCTTCACCTACGACCCCGAGCGGGCGGCGCAGATCATGGCCCTGGACGAGCGCGAGGCGATCGCCGACCGGCGGCTGCTGTGGCAGAGCCTGGTCGTGCTCGCCCTGGTGATGGCCGCGTTCGTGCTGCACCCGGTGCTGCACTACGAGCCGTCGGTGGTGGCGATCCTGGGCGCCGGGATCCTGGTGGCCGCCACGAAGGTGACGACCGAGCAGGCGATCGCCGAGGTGGAGTGGCCCACCCTGGTGTTCTTCGCCGGCCTGTTCGTCATGGTCGGCGCCCTGGTCGAGACCGGCGTCATCGGGCAGCTGTCCGAGGCCGCGGTCGGCGCCACCGCCGGTGAGCTGGAGCTGACCACCATGGGCCTGCTGGGGGCCTCGGCCGGGCTGTCGGCCATCGTGGACAACATCCCGTACGTGGCGACCATGAGCCCGATCGTCGAGCAGCTCGTACAGGCCAACGGCGGCAACGATCAGGCCCAGGTGCTGTGGTGGGCGCTCGCTTTCGGCGCCGACCTGGGCGGCAACGCCACCGCGGTCGGCGCCGCGGCCAACGTGGTCGTCCTCGGCATCGCGGCCCGCAACCGCACGCCGATCAGCTTCTGGCAGTTCACCAAGTACGGCCTCATCGTCACGGTGGTGACCGTCGCGCTGGTCGCGCCGTACCTGTGGCTGCGCTACCTCATGTAGCGCTCGCGGGACCGGCGCGCCGTAGTGGGAGCACCGCAGGAGGAGCCATGACGACGGTCCCCGGCCGTCCCGGCGAGCTCTCCGGCCTGCTGTCGAGCACCGGCGTCGGTCTCCGAACCGCGGTTCTTCATGAGCCCGTCGAACGGCTCGACCGTCTCGTCTTCGACCGTGTGAGCCATGTCCTGGGGTCCGCGCGGAGCCGCTGAGAGAACGATCCGCGCTCCGGAATGGACGGCCGGCCGGTGACGGGATAATTTAGTTGCTAGTTCGCAACTAGTGTTAGGTAGCAAATGAACGACCGGGAGTATCTCCTCGAACTTCTCGCCTCGATGCAGCGCGACCTGATGCCGTCGCTGATGCGGATGCACGAGAGCGACGACCTGCGGATGCTCGACAGCGTCATGCTGCAGGTCCTCGACCGGGGCGGTGCGCCGACGGTCAAGGAGCTGGCGGCCCTGGTCGGCCGGTCGGTCTCGCGGACCAGCCGGATCGTCGACGGCCTCGTCCGGCGCGGACTCGCCGAGCGGCAGGAGGACGAGGCCGACCGCCGGGTGCGCAGGATCCGCATCAGCGAGGAGGGGGTCGCGGTCCTGCGGAGGATCCGGGAGATCCGGATCGACGGGCAGCTGGCGCTCTGGGAGCAGTTCACGGAGGAGGAGCGGGGGGTCGTGCTCCACTCCATGGAGATCTACGCGAAGGCCGCGAGGAGGATAAGGGATGAAACTGATCCACCTGTCTGAGATCGACTCCTCCATGATCGACCTGGCGGGCGGGAAGGCCGCCGGGCTCGGCGAGATGGTCAGGGCGGGTGAGCGCGTTCCGGACGGCTTCTGCCTGACCGTCGAGTCCTACACCTCCGGGGATCTCCCGGAGGAGGAGCTGATCAGCGCCTACGAACGGCTCGGCGGCGGGCGCGTGGCCGTGCGTTCCAGTGCCACCGCCGAGGATCTGCCGGACGCCAGTTTCGCCGGCCAGCAGGACACCTACCTCGACGTCGAGGGCGCCGGCCCGCTCGTCGAGGCGGTCCGCAGGTGCTGGGACTCCCTGCACACCGAACGCGCCGTGGCCTACCGCGCCGCGATGGGCATCGATGAGGCCGCCATGGCCGTGGTGGTCCAGCGCATGGTCGACCCTGTGGTCGCGGGGGTGCTGTTCACCGCCGACCCGATCACCGGCTGCCGCACCGAGATGGTCGTCGACGCCGCTCCCGGACTGGGCACCGCCATCGTCGAGGGCACCGTCGTCCCCGATCACTACGTCCTCGGCCACCAGGCGGCCGTACCGGACGCGGGCGGCTGCCTCGGCCGGGAGCAGCTCGGAAGGCTGCGGGACGCCGGGCGGCGGCTGCAGGAGCACTTCGGCTCGCCGCAGGACGTCGAGTGGGCGATCGACGCGGACGGCACGCTGTGGCTGCTGCAGTCCCGGCCGATCACCACCCTGTTCCCGGCCCCGCCGGACACCGGCGACATGCGGCTCTACCTGGAGGTCGGCCACATCCAGGGGATGCTCCGGCCGGTCACGCCGATGGGGGTGTCGCTGCTCAAGATGGGCTCGGGCATGTGGTTCGGAGCCGTGGGCGCCACGGTCGATCCGCGCGATCCGCTGCCCCGGCTGGTCCCCATCGGCGGGCGCCTCTATTTCGATCTGACCGATTTCATCCGCAGCACGACCATGCGGGAGGGGCTGCGGACGTCGCTGGAGGTGTACGGGCCGCGGGTGCGGGGCGCCGTCGAGCGCATGCTGGACGATCCGCGGTTCGCCCCGCGGCGCGGCCTGCCGTTCCGCCCGGGCAGCGCGGTGAAGATGACGGCACGGCTGGCGCCCGGTGCGGTCCTCGGCCTCGTCCGGAGCCTGGCGCGGCCGGACGCCGCCCGGGCCAGGGCCTACCGCGCCGTGCAGGAGATCAGGCGACAGACGACACCGCCGCGCGAGCCGGCCACGGCGGCCGAGCGGCTCCGCTGGGTGGTCGAGGACTCCCACCGGGCGGTCATGAGTCCCGACATGATGGGCATCGTGTGGCCGCTGATGGCCGGGATGATCGCCGGCATGGTGCCGTCCGGGCTGCTCGACGGCGTCGCCACCCAGGAGGAGCTGGACGTGGTCCTGGGCGGGATGCCCTACAACGTGACCACGGAGATGGACCTCGCGCTCTGGGGCGTCGCGGTGAACGCGCGCGAACACCGCGAGCTGTTCCTCGGCACCCCGCCGCACGAGCTCGCCGCGAAGTACCTCGCGGGAGAGCTCCCCGGCATCGGGATGGCCGGCTTCCTCGACAGGTACGGCATGCGCGCGGCCGCCGAGATCGACGTCGGGATGCCCCGCTGGGCGGAGGACCCGGCCCCCCTCTTCGCCACGATCGCCAACTACCTCCGGGTGGACGACCCCGAACAGGCGCCCGACCTGCGGTTCGAGCGGGCTGCGGAGCGGGCGGAGAAGATGATCGGGACGCTGTCGCGGCGGGCGCGGCGCACCAGACCGGTGCGCGGCCGGCTCGCGGCCTTCCTCATGCGCCGCTCGCGCAAGCTCACCGGGCTCCGGGAGATCGGGAAGTTCGCCTGGCTGCCGGCGATCCAGGCGGCGCGCCGCCAGCTCCTGCTGATCGGCGACGACCTGGCCTCCCGCGGCCTGCTGGAGAGCGCCGACGACATCATGTTCCTCGACCTGTCCGAGGTCCGGGCCGCCGTACACGGCGGAGCCGACCTTCGGGGCCCGGTCGCGGCGCGACGCGCCGAGTACACGCGGGAGCTGCGGAGGCCCACCGTCCCGGGAGCCCTCCTGTCCGACGGGACCGACGTGGAGGCGCTCGCCCCGCAGGGGCCCGTGGAAGACGGGGTGCTGACCGGGATGCCGGGGGCCGCCGGCCGCGTGACCGGCAGGGCGCGGGTGATCCGCGACCCGGCCGGCGCGCACATCGAACCGGGCGAGATCCTCGTGGCCCCCACGACGGACCCCGGCTGGACCCCGCTGTTCATGACGACGGCCGGGCTGGTGACCGAGACCGGATCACCGGTGGCGCACGGCCCCACCGTCGCCAGGGAGTACGGCATCCCGGCCGTCATCTGCGTCCGCAACGCCACCCATGAGATCAGGACCGGGCAGCTGATCACGATCGACGGAGCCGCGGGCACGGTGCGGCTGGAAGAGAACGGCTGACGACCACCGCGGGGAGCCGCTACCGGTAGATCACCGGCTTCCGCTCCTCTCCCGGGAACACCATGACCAGAAGCTGGACGGTGCCGTCGGGCACGTCGATGTGCTCCCGGGCTGCCTTGCGGCCCCGCACATGGACCCGGACCCGGTACCGTCCCGCTCCCCCGGCGGCCAGGTCGGGCAGTTCGTCGCCGTTGCCGTCCACCAGGACCAGGGCACCGGTCCCGGTCGTGTAGCCGACCTCGACGACCTGCTCCCAGCCGCGGGTCTCCACCGGCGGGCGCCTGGTGTAGGCCTCACCGGTCACGCAGGCGTGGCCGATCTCGTCGGCGGCCCAGACCTCCAGCACCCCATCTCCGCCTCCGACCAGGTCCGCGACCCTGTCGGAGGCCTCCTCGCCCTCCCGCCCCTCGTCCCAGGCGTGGATGGTCCAGAACTCCGTCCACATGGTGGCGCGGGCCTGCCGTACCGGCCTGATCCTCGGGCGGTGGCGGGGGTGGGCGGCGCAGGCGTTCTCCGCGGCGGCGTAGAACGCCTTCTCCTCCGCCTGCCGCCGCTCGCCCTCGGCCTGCAGCACCCTGTCCACCGCCGGGCACATCTCCGCCAGGGCCCCGGTCAGCGGCCCGCCCGCAGCCTCGCCCATCATCTGCTGTACGGCCTTCGCCCCGGTGTCGCCGCCGTGCCGTGTGGCCGCGTGGCACAGGTTGCGGCCGTAGGCGATCAGCGCCCGGTCGGGCATGCCGGCCAGCTGCGGCACGCCGGGCCCGTCGGCCCCGAAGCCGTCGGACCGCACCCGGCACAGGAACGCCTTCTCCCGCTCGCTCATCGCGGGCACCCGGACGTCGCCGAACCCGGCGCAGTCGAGGTCGCCGGAGTCGCTCACCCGGTCCGGCCGGCCGTCACCCGCCGCGGCGAGCAGCAGCGCGGCCACGACCGCGACCGTGACCGCCGCCCGGGCCGGGCGGCCGCGCCGTACCGGCCGCGTCCTGGCCGGCGGGCGGGCCGCGAGCGCCGTCAGGACCGCGGGGACGAGAGTGCAGAAACCGTCCAGGAGGATCCGGTTCACCAGCTCCGGCGGGCCCCACACGCTCAGGCAGTCCCGGTCGAGGGCCGCGTCGACCGTGAGCAGCGCGGGCGCGGGCAGCGAGACGACGAGCATGGTCCCGGCGGCCGCGAGGCCGATGGTCCGGCCGAGCCGGGGCCGGCCGGCCCGGGTGCTCAGCAGCCAGCCGGCGAAGGCCACGACGACCAGGGGCGCGAAGCCGTACCAGAACAGCGGGAGCCCGCGCAGGAGCCCGAGAACACCCCGCACCTCGCGGTTGATCTCATAACCGGCGCACCATCCCGACGACATCCACGCGAAGACCCGTTCTCCCCCGTCCCCGCTCAGGAGCGCGCCCACCCAGAAGTACAGATCCGGGGCCGACGCCGCCGCCAGTGCCGCCGCCCACAGGGCCAATGATCGTCGAGACACGGAAGCGAAGGATATTCGGTGCGCTCGGCGGCCGGGCGCGTCAGGAGGCCGCGGCGGCGGCGGCGCGTTCGTCCCGGCCGGCGCCCGCCGCGCAGGTGAGAACGGTGGCGCCGCGGGCCCGCATGACCGCGGGACCCCTGTCGGCCCCCGCGGCGGCGGGTCCACGGGCCGGTGAAAATCAGGTGACATCTCGCGTTATTTGCCGGATGGTGGGACGTGGTCGATCAGTTTTGTCGGTGGGGCCCGGCACTCTTTATATGACCGCAACTCCGTGTGAGACCGAAGGCTGGAACGCCAGCCGCGACCACGCCATGTCCGACAATCCCGATCGAGGTATCGTGTCCAGCCAACTGCTCGACTCACCCGCCAAAACCGCGGCCCGCGTCTCAGGCCGCACACCGGCCGTGATCCGGCTGCTGGTGCTCGCCACATTCGTCGTCATCCTCAACGAGACGCTCCTGCTCAACGCGATCCCGGAGCTGATGACCGCGCTGAGCATCGACGCGCAGACCGCGCAGTGGCTCTCGACGGCCTTCATGCTGACCATGGCCGCGGTCATCCCGATCACCGGGTGGTTCCTGCAGCGGGTGTCCACCCGCAGCGCGTACGCCACCGCGATGAGCCTGTTCCTGGCCGGCACGGCGCTGGCCGCGGCCGCGCCCTCGTTCGAGGTGCTGCTGGGCGCCCGCATCGTCCAGGCGTCCGGGACGGCCGTGATGATGCCGCTGCTGATGACCACGCTGATGCAGGTGGTGCCCGAGCAGGACCGGGGCCGGGTGATGGGCAACGTCACGCTGGCCATCTCGGTCGCGCCCGCCATGGGTCCGGCGATCTCGGGGCTGATCCTCCAGTTCGGGTCCTGGCGCCTGCTGTTCGTCCTGGTGCTCCCCATCGCGGCCCTGATCGCCTGGGGCGGGCTGAAGCAGCTCAAGAACGTCGGCGAACCCAAGCTTGGCACCGTCGACTGGTTCAGCGTGGTCGCCGCCGCCGCCGGCTTCGGCGGCCTGGTCTACGGGCTCAGCCGGTTCGAGGGCGGTGACGTCGGCACCGCCGCCGCGATCGTGGCGGGTGGCCTGGCCACCATCGTCGTCTTCGTCTTCCGCCAGCTGTCGCTGCAGAAGCGCGACGCGCCGCTGCTGGACCTGCGCACCCTGCGCCACCGCACCTACACGGTCGCGCTGATCCTGATGTCGGTGGCCTTCATGGCGATGCTCGGCTCGATGATCCTGCTGCCGCTGTACCTGCAGAACGTCCGCGGGCTCGCCGCTCTGGAGACCGGCCTCCTCATGATGCCGGGCGGCCTCGCGATGGGACTGCTCGGCCCGACCGTCGGCCGCCTGTTCGACCGGTTCGGCGGCCGGGTCCTGGTCGTCCCCGGCGCGATCGGGATCATGCTCGCGCTCACCGGTTTCACCCAGATCACGATGACCACGCCGTACTGGCAGCTCCTCGGCCTGCACGCGCTGCTGATGGTGAGCCTGGCCGCGACCTTCACCCCGGTGTTCACCCTCGGGCTCGGAGCGCTCCCCCCGCGGCTCTACTCCCACGGCAGCTCGATCCTGAGCACGCTGCAGCAGGTCGCCGCGGCCATCGGCACCGCGCTCGTGATCACCGTGATGAGCGCGCGGGCCGACGCTCTGAAGGCCACCGGAGTCACCGAGGCGCTCGCCAGCCTCGACGGCATGCGGCTGGCCTTCATCATCGGCGCGGCGCTGTCCGTGGCCGTGGTCGTCACCGCCCTGCTCCTGCCGGCCCGGGCGGAGAACGCCGGTGAGATCACGGGGGCCGGCCACTGAACCCCGCGGGACGGCGGCCGTCGCGGGGTGGGAGGCCTCAGGGGCCCGTTCAGGCTCCTCGGTGCGTGTGGTGCCTGACGAGCGGGGCCAGCTCCGGTGAAAAACCCGCGACGATCTGCCGGACCCGTATCCCGGCGAGCGGACCCAGGGCGTCGTAGAGCTCGGCGAAGATCTCGTAGGCGCGCCTGCGCGGCCAGCCGGCCGGGAGCAGTTCCGCGGGCAGGTCGGGATCGAGGCTGGGGAAGTGCAGCCAGGCGTACACGAGCCCGGTGCGGGCCCTCAGCGCCTCCGCCGCGCCGATGGTGCCCGCCCGGGCGCGTTCCAGCCACCGTTCCCAGCCGGTCGCGAACCCGTCGTAGCGTGACCTGATCTCGTCGAGGTCCCACGCGTCGAGCGGATCGACGCCGTGGGGGACCACCGGCAGGACCTGCGCGGTCATGATGGTGTCGAGCAGGATCGCCGTCGACGCCCGGCTCGCGAGCCCGTAGCCGGTCCGCCTGCCCGCCCTCGACTGCTCCAGCACGCTCGATCGACTGGGCCGTCGCGGGAACAGCCGCCGCACCGGCCTGCCCGCCTTCATCGGCAACCTCGACGTGGGCCACTACGGAACCTTCTCCCAGCCCAACGGCGGCGAGTTCGGCCGGGTGGGCTCCGCCTGGCTCAAGTGGCGGCTCAAGGGCGGCACCGCCGCCAGGGCCCAGTTCGTCGGCTCCTCCTGCGGGCTGTGCGCCACCGAATGGGACGTTCGGCAGAAGAACCTGAGCTGACCGCCGCCGGCTCCTGCCCCTGACCCGCCGCCCACGGTCCCGGCCGCCCTCCGGGAACACCGACGCCCGCCTCATCCGGGACCTCCCGGATGAGGCGGGCGTCCGGCGTCGGCCGTACCTCGTGATCCGAACGATCATTGCGATGCCGCCCGTCCGGGGAACACGCCGCACCGCGCACGATCCCGCCTTCCGGGCCGGACCGGGTGCGCCCCGGCCGGCCGCCGTGCACGGATATGACCCGGCGCCGGAAAAAACCGGCCTCTTACCCGTCCTCGCGCAACCCCGGCGGCGCCGGAGAAGAAGAAGGAATCGCGGAGCCGCCCGCCTCCGGGACGGCCCGACTATGCTTGCGATATCAGGGACCGGGAACCCCGCTCCTTCTGGTAGGACGGGTTACCACTGGCCGCCCCGCATGCCGCCATGCACGAGCCTTTGCCATGAAGGGTTCTCGTGAACCGCTAAAGTACACAGCACCACAACACCATTTGGAGCATGACATGGCTAAGAAGGTCGTGGAGACTTTCGTCGACGACCTCGACGGTGGCGAGGCCTCGGGCACCATTGCCTTCGCCATCGAGGGCGCTGCCTACGAGATCGACCTGAGCGACGAGAACGCGGACAAGCTCCGCAGGGCTCTGGCTCCTTTCATCAATGCCGCCCGCCCGGTCCGCCAGGAGAAGCCGGGACGCGGCCGCAAGGGGAGCGGAACCGGCAGCCGCGCCGTGGACCGCGAGAAGAGCGCCAAGATTCGGGAATGGGCCAAGGCGCGCGGGAAGAACGTCAGCGAGCGCGGCCGGATCGCCTCGTCGATCGTGGAGGAGTACGAGAAGGAGCACTAGGAAATGCCGCGTGGTCCCCTCCGCAGAGGGGGCCACGTTTCCGGGGGATCCGCTTCCCCAGGGCGCACCGGGCCTTCTCCCCCGCCCCACCGTAAGTCTTTTCTTACATATTGCTTATATTCGGCACGGCCGGGACCGGTCGTCGATTCCGGGCCCGGGGCCGGGTTTCCGCCGGAGCGGCCGCCGGATTCGCGGTCACCGCCGTCCGGGTCCCCGTGCGTCGGCCCGGTCAGGACCGGCCGAGCCGTACGGTGACCGTCTGCGAGGCGCCGCCCCGGTCCGCGAGCCGCCCGAAGCCGAGCGTGAGCCCCGCCCCGGTCGTGGCGGCCGTCAGGAGCGGGTGCCCGCCGAGCACCCCGGCCACCGGCCGGTCCCAGGTCACCGTCAGCCCGTCCAGGTCGCGCCGGGGGTCCGACACGGTCAGCGTGGCCGTGCCGTCGCCCCTCTCCCTCACCAGGACCGCGCACGGCGCGGAGGCCGCCAGGCCGCCGGCCGCTCCGCCGTTCCAGAAGTTGACCGCGGTGAGCCCCAGGGACGGCACCCGGACGCCCTGCAGGCGGTCGGTGTTGGCCAGCACGCACACCCCGCCGGGGGCGGCGGCGCGGGCCCGCGTCCCGGCGGGGGTCGCGCCCGGCAGGAGCAGGTAGGCGTACCCCGCCGCGACGGGATCGACGCCGTGGTCGATCCAGAGGGTCGCGTAGCCCCGGGTCGCCGGACCACCGGCCCGCTCACCGCCCGTGCGCCGCTCGCGCAGCGTGTGCAGGCGGCCGCCGCCGAGGAGGACGTACCCGCCGTGCCCCTCCAGGTGCGCCCAGCCCGCCTGCCCGTCCGCACCGCCGCCGACGGTGAGCGCCGCGTCGGTCCTGCGGTTGTCCACGATCGTCTCGACCGGCACGCCGTCCCCGGCGGTGATCCCGGCGCCCAGGCAGACCACCGCGTCGTCGAGGAAGAACCACGACTTGAAGGCCTCCAGCGTGCTGGCGAAGCCGCCCAGGTGCTGGCCGACCGCCCCGTACACGCCGTCGGTGGCCCCGCCCACCCAGCGCCACGGCGGGCAGGTCTCGCCCCACCCCTCGCCCTCGCCGTCGGCCAGCCGCCGGGTGGAGACGGTCGTCCCCGGCAGCCGGTAGGGGTCGACGGTGGACCAGAAGGAGTCGGAGTACTGGTCTCCGTGGCCCTCCCCCCACCAGTAGAGCATCCCCGATCCGGTGTGCCAGCCGCGCAGGTTCTCGCCGTTGCCGTGCTCGTAGTGGCCGATCCGGTCCGAGGCCATGCTGAGCCCCGCGCACCAGCCCGGCCTGCGGTGGACGGCCCGGGCGCTCATCGCCAGCAGCCGGTGCCCGGCGGGTTCGCCGGCCGCGGGGATCGCCTCGTCGGCCAGGACCGCGGCGAGCCGGGCGTGGAACTCCAGGTCGCCGCGCTCGGCCGCCTCCAGCATGGGCACGGTGGTGTCCCGCAGCGCCCACCCCTTGACCACGGCCTGCCAGCGGGCCCGTTCGGCGGCGGAGGCCGCCTGCCCGAGCAGCAGGATCGCAGAGGCGATCTCGCGCCCCCTCCGGTGGTCGCCGTACGGCTCCCTGCCGACCGCGCGGCCGCTGAAGAGGTCCATGCAGAGACCGTCGTGCACGGCCGGAGCGAACGACCTCTCGACCGCGTCGAAGACGACCTGCCGGGCCGGATCGGTGATCTCCCACGGCGAGCCGCGCAGCACCGCCAGCAGCGTCGCGATCCCGGACAGCAGCGACGCCCCGTACGTGCCCTGGTAGGGAACGGTCGTGTGCTGGAGGAACGAGCCGTCCCGGTAGAACCCGTCCCCCTCGGAGACGTGGCGGAAGACCGGGGAGAGCGCCGAAGCTGCCAGCACGGCCCTGTCCGGGTCGGCGTCGAGGATCGCGCGTAGCAGCGTCACCGTGCACAGGTCCACCCGGTTGGCCCCCGTGCTGGTGCCGCTGTAGTCGTCCAGGCGGCACGCGGGGACGAAGTGGTCCACCGCGTTCCGCAGCGCCCGCACCTGGCGGTCCGTCAGGTGCGGGCCGACCAGCAGGGCGGCGTCCAGGAGCTTCTTCGGGGCGCCGATCTCCCAGTGCCACCAGTTGCCCACCGGGTCCGCGCCCACGGCGTACACCCGCCGCCGGTAGTGGTCGACGCCGGCCGCGACGGCGGCGGCCAGGCCGGCGTCGCCGGTCAGGCCGGTCCCCGGCAGGACGTACGCGCGGGCCATGGCCTGCAGCCGGGCCGGGGTGGCGGTGAGCGAGGGGAACGGCAGGCCGGGCCAGAGCGACGCGCCGGCCGGCGACATGGCGTCCCGGTACCCGGCCGCCCGCGCGCCCAGCTCCGCCAGCCGGGTCCGGTACGGCTCGGCCTCCGCGTCGAACCCCGGGCCCGCCGTCACCTCCCGCCACCGGCGGCGCAGCAGGGCGAAGGCGTCGTCTCCCGCGCGCGGATCGCCGGTCGCGGGTACGGCGTGTGCCGGGATCAGCGCTCCCGCCGCGGCGGCACCGCCGAGCCGGAGGAACGATCGCCTGGAATATCCGGTCACGCACAGATTATGGAGATCACCGGCTGGAGATCGCACCCGCGCGCACCTGCTGCGCGCCGAGCACGGCCAGGCCGCCGCCGCGCCGGCGCGCTCGCTGGAGCTGGTGCACGAGCAGCGCTGGATGGCGTTCCTGCCCTGGCCGCAGGCTCTCCGGGCCGAGCTCGACTGCAGGCCGGGGTGACCGCGCCGCCGCCATGGAGTGGCTCGGCGAGGCGGCGTCCCGCTGCGGTCAGCCCGCCGCCGGTGCGGCCTCGTCCGGCCGGGTCCCGTCCTCCTGGGCCGCGAGGCTGTCGAGGAGCTTGAGGTACTCCCGGCCGCGATTGGTGATCCCGACGTAGGCCTGGAGGTCGAACCTGTCGTCGGGTCCCTGGTGGTCGATGCGGATGGCGTTGATCCCCGTCTCCCGGAGCGGGACCACGAACCGCATGGCGTCCAGCCGTTCCAGCTCGCGGACCATGTGGTTGGAGTACTGGACGTCGAACGGCCGGTCGGCGGCCAGCCCTCTCAGGTGCCGGAGCTCGTGCTTGGTCACGATGCCCGAGAGCGCCACCTGCAGGACGTGGATGTCGGACTCGATGGCCCGCTGGCGGTCCTCGATGCGACGCAGCCTGATCCGGCTCGCCCCGCCCGGGTCGAAGGTGAGGTCCTCGACCGAGTACTGGGAGAGCACGAGGACCGCCACCGCGACCAGGATCTCCGGGGTGGACAGGCGCCGGTCCGGGCCGATCAGGCCGAGCGGCACCAGGACGAGGTAGCCGACGAGGAGGGTCGCCGTCACCACGGAGATGATCTTCCTCGCCGGGAGGCGGCGCCCGGTGCGCGGATCGGAGGACATCTGTCACCACGCCCCTCTCCCCGGCCGGTCCGCCGGGTTCCACCACGAGGAGACTCTTCTTCCGGATACGGGTCAAGAGCCGTCCGTCCTTCTGTCGCGAATGACCCCGGCCACATATATGAGAACCATTCATGTCAAGCCCGGAAAAGATCGCGTGATCATTGACAACCGGGCGGCCCGGGAGGCCGTACGGGCACCCGGTACCGAATTCACGACCGACCGGTCACCAAGAGAAATCTCTAGAGAAGGCCAGGTTAAGGCGGGACCCCTCTTATCAGGGCCACCTAACCGGGGGTTTCGGATCGTCCATATTCATAATCTTATGCTATTTGAGTGACCTAAGTCTTTATTACGAATAACCTCCCGCCTTTACCTTCCCCGGGGATCATTGTCAGTCTAATATCGGGATCTATGTCGCGGCATGCATCAGATCCCCCAGACAAACTCGTCTGGCCATCTGGGCGCATCGGTGTCGCCGCCGGACGCGGCTCCGAGGACGAGGACCGGGAGCCCGAGCGGCTGGCGGCGTCCGGGTGGCGGAAGGCCGCCCTGACCGGAGTGGTCCTCGCGGTCGCGGGAGGCGCGGGGATCTGGGTCGCCGGATCCGGTTCCCAGGAGCCGGGGACCATGCTCGTGAACTCCACTCCCGCGCCCGCCCGCAGCGACTGGGAGGCGGTGCTCCCGCCGCCGGAGCAGGAGGAGACGGCCGGTTCCTCCTGGAAACCCCCGGCCGCCTCCGCGGAGAAGACGGAGAAGGCGGAGCCCCCGGCAGAGCCGTCGGCCTCCACCGGGCCCCGGGTGGAGACGCGGCCGTCCCGGCTGACCGTCAAGGAAGCGCAGCAGGTCCACGATCAGCATGCACGGAATCTCTCCATTACCCAGTTCACGATGGACAGCCGCGCGATGAGCAAGCTGGAACAGGGGCTCGCGCTGGAGATGTCGCAGGCGAATTTCGAGACCGCACGTATGCAGGGCACAAAAGTGCCGGCGGGACCATGGCCCAAGCCGAAGGTGTGGGTCCCCCGCGACACCAAAGGCACCACTGACTGGTTCCTGGCCGTCTCCCATCAGCAGGGCGTCGCCAGGGTCAGCAAAGTGATGACCCACACCTCTGCCGGATGGCGGCTGACGGCGTTCACCGCCGACCCCAGAACCCCTCCGGCGGCGTTGCCCGGCATCGCGACCGACACCGGCGGATACGCCACCAGCCTGCCGGAGAACGCCTCCGGGCTGCTCGCGACCCCGCGCCAGATCGCCCAGGCCCATCTGGAGAGCTTGGAGAGCACCACGCCGGATCCGCGGTTCGCCGGCGGCCCCTGGACCGACGAGGCCGTGCGGTTCTGGCGGCAGGAACGCGCGCAGCTGGAGCGGGCCGGGTGGCGGCTCTCGCTCTCCTACCTGCCCGAAGGCCCGGTGCGCTCGATCATGACCAGCGACGGGGGCGCGCTGATCTGGTACGGCGCCCGCTCCACCGACCTCCGCGAGGCGCGGCGTGACGGCGCGACGGTCACGTTGAAGGGAGCCGCGGCCGTCCGTACCGGCGGTGAGTCGTTCGCCCGTTCGGCGAGCGTGACCTACGGCCGCATGTACGCGGCCTACATCCCCCCAGCAGGTTCCAACGAGAAGGTCCGCGTGCTCGGCGAGTGGTCCGAGGTCCTGGAGAGCCACGGCACCTGACGTCCTCACCGGAAGGAGAGAAACGCTGATGGCACCACCACGTAAGCCCTCGCGCGCGACGATGATCACCGCGGGTGTCGCGATCGGGGTGTTCGGGGCCGGCGCGGGACTGGGGGCCGTCATGTCCGCGAACTCCCGGGCCGCCCAGACGGAGACGGTACGGCTCGCCGCAGGCACCTACGTCCTCAACGCCGGGACGGAGGCGTGGACCACCGCGGCACAGCGGGACGACGCACCGCCCTCGGGCTCCGGCGACGGCGGCCCGGCCGCCGCGAGCAAGGACACGCGGGTCTGCCTCTCCCTCACCACCGGCGGGCAGGCGGTGAACGCGGGAGGCTCCGACTGCCTCGCCCTCCCCTCGATCGGCGGCGCCCTCACCGCTCTCATCCCCGGTAATCCCAGTTCTGATCCGGTTCGCCCTTCCAAGAAGTCGTCCGATCCGCCGAAGAAGTCGTCCGATCCGCCGAAACCGACCGCCTCCACCCCTCCCAAACAGCCACCGGCGCAGCCGGACCCCGTCCAGCCCCCTCCGGTGCAGCCCTCGACGACCAAGAAGTCCACCCCGGCTCCCGACCCCAAGCTCACCAAGAAGGCCACCAACGAGCTGGAGGGCAGCGACGTCACCCTGAAGCAACCCATCAAGACCATCGACACCCGGCCCTCCGGCGGCGCTTCGCCCTCCCCCGGGCCCGCCCGCACCGGAGCCACCGGACAGCCGTCCCCGCCCGTGGCCGCCGGGAAGCCGTCCCCGTCCGCGACCGCGGGGAAGCCGTCCCCGTCCGCGACCGCGGGGAAGTCCACCCCACCGGGGAGCAGCGGGAACCGCCCGCGAGCGAACACCGGCAGGTCCGCCACCCCGGCGCCCCCCGCCACCGCCCCGTCCGCGACCTCGTCCCCCACCCGCACCCCGTCCAACGGCAGGGTCGCGCCGCCCTCCGTCGAGACGCTCCGCCCGGCGCTGCCGTCCCGGGGCGCCCGGGGCCCGGCGGCCTCCCCTGACATGCGGCCTCCCGACCAGGACGGGACCCGGACCTCCCCTGACATGCGGCCTCCCGACCAGGACGGGACCCAGACCTCACCGCCCCTCCGGACTTCCGGACCGGAGCGGTTGGAGACCCGCGGCACGGACGTGGAACCGCCCGCCGCCCCGCCTCCCTCCGAGTCCTCCTCCTCCGGGGATTCGGTCCGGGGCGACCCCTCCCTTCCCGTCTTCCAGGACCCGGAACTCCTCCGGCGCGCCTACGAGGCCCTCGGCCTGGACAGGAACATGCGGTACACGGACGCCAACGGCGTCTGGGACCTCAACATCGCGCCGCCGGGCACCCCTCCGTGCCGGAACTACACCGCCGACGAACTCCGCGCGCTGCGCTCGGCCCAGGACGGCACGGCCCTGCCCGAAGGCGTCATCCCCCGTGACTCGTGCCAGTGGCCCGCCTTCATCCGCTGGCTGTTCGCGGATCCGGCCCCCGGCGAGGTCAGCAACTGGACCAAGTTCACCGGCCTGCCCGAACGCGACCTGGAGCTCGTGGTGACGGATTCCCCCACCGTACGGCCCAGCTCCGCGCCGTCCGGCCACCAGCGGCCCGACTCCGGTTCGCCCGGCAGTCGGCAGCCGGACCCGTACCAGGTCGACCCCTACCAGGTCGACCCCTACCTGCCCGACTCCGGCCCGGTCGCCCCCGCACGGAACGGACCCGCGCAGCCCGATCCCGGGCGGAACGGACCCGCGCAGCCCGATCCCGGCGAGTTCCCACCGGACTCCGGCGAGTACACGGGCCCGTGAACGCGTCCGCCGGAACCGGGGACACCGTGCTCGACCCCGGCCAGTGGGCGGCATGGGTGGGTGAGCACGGTGCCCACCTGCTGGACTACGCCGGATACCACCTCGGCGCGGAGCAGGCGACGGCGGCGGCCGCCCGCGCCGTCGCCGTGTGCGGGACGACGGCCGCTCCCGTGGGCGTCTCGGTCCGGGCGCGGCTGCTGGCCGTACTCCGCCGCGACCGCCTCCACGCGCCCGGTCACCGGGAGGGGTACGTCCCGGGCACGGGGCCGGGCATGCCGGACGCCCTGCTGATCGAGCGGGCATGGCGGCTCGTCGACCCGCTGGGCGCGGAGGCCCTCCGGCTGATGTTCCGCCACGGGCTGGCACCGGACGACCTCTCCCACGTGCTGGCCCTGCCCGCGGACGAGATCGGCGGGCTCGCGACCAGGACCCAGGACATCATCGAGAGTCTCGTGAGCGCGCTGGACGGCCTCGCCCACGGGCGCGCCCCCTGCCCCGGACTCCGCCCGCTGCTGGACGCCGCGTTCCCCGGCGAGCCGTGGCACTCTCCCGCCGCCGCGGGAAGCACGTACCCGGACCCGTCACCCGCGGGCACGCACCCGGCGCGCCCGCCCGCGAGCACGGGCGCGGCACCGGCGTCCCCGCCGGAGGCGCACGACTCCGGAGGCGCACGCGCGGACCTGCTCTCGCACATGGTCAGGTGCCCGGTGTGCACGCGGCCGATCAGCATCCGCTACACGGTCCCGCAGATGATCGCCCATCCGCCGATCCAGCCCCTCACCGCCGAGGCCGGAAGGCGGTTCCTGGACGCCCTGCCACCGGCCGCCCCCCTCCCGGCGACCGCGGCCCTCCCCTCGGGCGCGGTCCCGGCTCCGGTGACGGACCCTCCCGCGGGTTCTCCCGGAGCCGCGGTCCCGCCGGCGGCCATGGGCCTGCCCGCCCGGCGCGGCACCGCCCCGTACGCGATGGCGGGCCGGGGCCCCGCGAGGACGGCCCGTCCGAAACCGCCGCCGGTACCGCCACCCGTGGCACCCTCCGCACGGCGGGAGGAGGAGACCCTCCCCTCCCTCCCGGCGCTCCGCGCGCGGCCCGCCCCGCCGCCGGTCCCGCCGGAACCGGGGCGGGACACCCCCCTCTACGACGCGCTGCTCTCCCAGGTCTGGGCCCGCGAGATCCTGGCCCGCACCGACGGCGCCCCCGCCGCCGGGCGCGCCCGGCTCGACGTCCCCCCGTCCATCCCCGCCTCCGCCGTACGGCCTCCGGCCGGACCCCGCGCCGGATCCGCGCAGAGAGCACGCGAGCCGGAGCGGCACCGCCGCGGATCCCGGCTCGCCGATGCGGTCCTGTGGGCCGGGGCCAGGGTCCGCGCCACGACGATCAAGATCGTCATCATCGTCGTCGCGGGCGCCGCGGGCACCCTGACCGGGATGAACCTCCTGGGCCCCGCCATCGGAGGCGAGGCCCCGGCGCGGTCCCTCCCCTCCTCCCTGCCCCGGGCCGCCACGACCGCCGCGCACCCCCCGTCCTCCGCGCCCTCCGCCACGGCGGGGAGCGGGCTCGCGGCACGGCTGCGCATGCCGTCCGAGATCACCCTGGACGAGTACGGCAGGGGCAGCGCGACCCTCACCTCCCTGCCGGGGGGCGCGCCGGAGGACGCGCTGGAATGGCGTGTGTCCGCCCCCGGCCTGACCGTGAGCCCCTCCGGCGGCACGCTGGAGCGGGGCGACACGGTCGTGATCACCCTGCGCGCCGTGCGCGTCCGCCACTGGTGCGGCGCCCCCGCCCCCGTCACCGCCCCGCTGACCCTCCACGGACCCGACGACTCGATCTCCGCGACGGTGCGCTGGCGCACCTGCTGACCGCCTCCCGCCCCACCGTCCTCCGCGAAAGGACCCCGCCCCATGGCAGAGACCTCTTCCCCGATCTCCTCCCCCGCCCACCACGTGCCGCCCACCCCGCCCGAGCCGCAGCCGGCGCCCCCGTCCGCGCAGCAGCCCGCTGCTCACACCACCGGGACGCGGGCGGAGGCGGCGTCCGAGACCCTGGCCGGGGCGCCGTCCGAGGCGGCGTCCGGGACGGATCGGGAGACCGGGTCCGAACCGCAGCCGGAGACGGTCCCGCTCACCGCGGAGCACCTGCTCACCAACCGGCGGGCCGAGCCCTCGGGCGGCTGGCGGCGGCTCGTCTGGCAGCTCTCCGGCAAGAGGTACATCCCCGCGGAGTCCGCGGCGGAGATCGAGCGGCGCACCCTGATCGCCCACGCCCAGACGCCGGTCGCGAGCGGGCACCACCGGATCGCCGTGATGAGCCTCAAGGGCGGCGTGGGCAAGACGACCACGACCGCCGCGCTGGGCAACACGCTGGCCTCCCTCCGGGGGGACCGGGTGATCGCGATCGACGCCAACCCCGACCGGGGGACCCTCGGGCTGAAGGTCAAGTCCGAGACGGCCGCGACCATCCGCACCATGCTCGCCGAGGCCCCCCACATCCTCCGCTACGCCGACGCCCGCGCCTTCACCTCGCAGTCCCCCGCCCGGCTGGAGATCCTCGCCTCCGACACCGACCCCGCCGTCAGCGAGGCCTTCGACGCGGAGGACTACCGCACGGTCGCCGGGCTGATCGAGCGCTACTACTCGATCTGCATCACCGACTGCGGGACCGGCCTGCTGCACGGCGCGATGGGCGCGACCCTGGAACTGGCCGACCAGATCGTGCTGGTCAGCCTGGTCGCCGTGGACGGGGCGAACTCGGCCGCGGCCACCCTGGACTGGCTCAACGCCCACGGCCACGCCGCTCTGGCGAAGAACGCGATCGTCGTGCTGAACGCGGTGGAGCCCAAGGGCGACGTGGACCTGACGCTGCTGGAACGCCACTTCGCCTCCCGCTGCCGCACGGTGATCCGCGTGCCGTACGACCCGCACCTCAAGGAGGGCGCGGAGGTGGACCTGACCCGCCTGCGGCCCACCACCCGGGGCGCCTACCTGCGGCTGGCCGCGGCCGCCGGCCAGTCGTTCGGCCTGCACCCCGCCCGGAGCCGCTGATGTCGCCGGCCGTGGAGGAGTCCGTGCTCGACGTCGACCTGGGCCCGCCCGGGCGCGCGTCCCGGCGGCGGGCGCTGGCGGTCCTCACGGTCGTCGCGGCGGCCGCGGTCGCGCTGGGCGCGTGGCTTCTCCTGCGCGCCGCACCCGGCCCGGCGGTCTCCTCCGCCACGCCGGCCCCCTCCTCCGGGGTCGTCCTCGCCGCGCCCTCCGCCTACCACGGCGAGGCCGGCTACCCCGTCGGATTCCCTCGGACCGAGCTGGGCGCGGTCTCGGCCGCGGCCGCCGCGCTGGAGGCCGCCTGGACGCTGGACGCCGCCCAGGCCGAGCAGGCCGCGGTGCTGTACGCCCTGCCGGAGCAG
Source organism: Thiemannella venezuelensis (assembly GCF_014203605.1). Lineage (GTDB taxonomy): Bacteria > Actinomycetota > Actinomycetes > Streptosporangiales > Streptosporangiaceae > Planomonospora_A > Planomonospora_A venezuelensis. The sequence continues at coordinate 21,114 of NZ_JACHJJ010000026.1, forward strand.
CGCGAGGCCGCCCGCGACGGCGCGGACGCCACGGTCCGCGGCTGGCGGAAGACCCTCGGCCTGCCGGAGGAGGGCGAGCTGCCCGAGGGGGCCGCGCTGCGGACCGAGACGGTCGGCGTGCAGTGGCACACCCGGGCGCCGGACCAGGTGCAGGTCTCCCTCCTGGTCCGGGTGGACGCCGTCCGCGGCACCGCGGAGGCCGGACCGTCCTACTCCAGCCCCTTCGCCATGAGCGTGCTCATGGTCTGGAGCCCCGGCGCCCGGGAGGGAGCGGGGGACTGGGTCAACACACCCGACCCCCTGCCCGCGGTCGTACCCGAGGTCGCGGCTCCCGGCACCCCCGAGTTCACCGCGGCCGGCTGGCAGGCCGTCGCCCGTCCCTCCTCATAGACCGAGGAAGATAGACCGAGGAAGAGCCCATGCCCCCACGCACCCCCTCCCGGCGCGTCACCCTCGTCTCCGGCCTGCTCATGGCGGGGATCTCCGCGACGACCAGCGCCGTCATCGCCCAGCCCTGGGTCGCCGCCGCGGAGCCCCTCCCGGCTCCCATGCCGATGCCCGCGCCCTCCTCCGACCCCGCGTCCCCTCCCCGCCCCTTCTCCGCGGAGCCCGCGCCGACGGACTCCGCGGAGGAGACCTCGATGCCGGTGCCCGAGCCGGAGGAGGAGGATCCGTTCCTCCCGCCCGCCCGAGCCCGGCAGCCGGTTCCTCCCGTGTCCGCCCGGCAGCAGGTTCCTCCCGTGTCCGCCCGGCGGCCCGCTCCGGTGCAGTCCCCGCGCGCCCGGCAGCCCGCGACGGCCCCGCCCGCGCGCGCCCGGCAGCCCGCCCCCGCCGCGAGCCGTACGGCCTCGCCCGCGCCGTCGCCCACCCCCTCCGCCACGGCCACTCCGTCGGCCACGGCGAGCTCCCGCCCGGAGGAGACTCCGCGTCCTTCCCAGACCGCCTCCAGCCCGGCGCCCGCGACCGAGAAACCCGCCTCCCCCAGCCCCACCACGGAACCGAAACCGACCGCCACTGGGAAGAAGACGCAGACGTCCGCCCCCAAGCCCTCCACCAAGCCCTCCTCTACCGCCAAGCCGGCCGCCTCCGCCAAGCCCTCCACCCCCAAGCCCTCCACCAAGCCCTCCTCCACCGCCAAGCCGGCCGCCTCCGCCAAGCCCCCCACCCCCAAGCCCTCCACCAAGCCCCCCGCCAAGCCCTCGGTCAAGACCTCCGCCACGGCTCCGCGCCCCGCGACGAAACCGGCGCAGGCACCGCGGGCGCCGCAGCCCCAGACGGCCGTTCCCGACCAGACCGCGTCCACCGCCACCGGAGGACCTGCGCAGGGCTCCCCGGCGAGGCCGTCGGTGCTCGCGATGGCGCCGCGGACCGTGCCGCTCCCGCCGCTGGCCGTTCCCTCCACCGGGCAGTGCCGCCCGCCCGCCGCCGCCTGCTGGGGCCTGGCTCCGTGGCACGGCCGTACCGCCGGCTCCCCCGGCGCCGCGCCGCCGGCGGTCCTGCGGGACCAGGCGGGACAGGACCCGGCCGGACGGGACCGGGCTGCACAGGACGGGACCGGGCAGGACGGGACCGGGCAGCGGCCGGTCGCGCCCCGCTGGGTCTTCGCCCCGCCGTCCGTCCTGCGCCCCGCCCCGGCGGCGGACGCGGTTCCGGACGGCCGGGCGCTCCCGGGCCGGACCGGCTGCTGGGCCTTCAGCCCGCCCTCGCTGTGCGCCAGGCCGGAAGGACGGTAGCCGTGGTCTCCCGTTCCCACCTGCGGACAGGCGTGTTCAGCATGGTGCTGGCGCTGGCCCTGAGCACGCTCACCACGGCCCGGGGGGAGGCCGCCCCGGCCTGCCCCGCCGTACCGGACGCCTCCAGCGCCGCCGCGGCCCACGGCTGGGGCGCGCCGGCCTGGTGCGCCGAGTTCGGCGACCACCTGCAGCCGTCCGACTGGGTCTTCTACGACTCGCCCGGGCACGCGGGCAACGGCCGCCGCTCGTCCGGCCAGCTCTACCTGGGTGACGGCACGCTCTACCTGTACGGCCTCGCGGACGGGACCACCGCGGGGCTGGCCAGCAGGCACGTCCAGACGTACGGGCGGTGGGAGACCCGCATCCGGCTCTACCCCGGCGCGGGCTCCTACCACCCGGTCGCCCTGCTCTGGCCCGCGCAGGGCGGGGGGAACGTGCGCAGCACCACCGGTGAGGAGATCGACTTCCTGGAGGTCATCGACGACCCCGAGCGGCAGCGGCCGAACTTCTTCCTGCACACCCCGCAGGGGCAGGAGCAGGCCCACGCCGAGGTCGACATGACCACCTGGCACACCTACGCCGTGGAGAACGGCCCGGGCGGGGTCGTCGGCTACCTCGACGGGCGGGAGTGGTTCCGCTCGCCCAACGCCGCGCACAGCCCGATGTCGGCCTGCCTGCAGCTCGACTGGTTCCCCGGCCGGGGCAGCCCCGGAGAGGCGTGGATGGAGGTGGACTGGCTGCGCATCTACCCGATGGGGTCCTGAGAGGCCCGCCCGAGCCGCATCTCCAAGAGCTGGCCCGGCCACTCCCCGACCGTGAACGGCTCGGTCCTGGTGAAGCCCTGGCCCTCGTAGTACTTCACCAGCCGGCCGTCGTCACCGGCGTAGCAGTCGACCCTGACCAGCGAGACTCCCCGCGCGGCCGCCTCGGCGGGGGCGAGCGCCAGCAGGGCCGAGCCCACACCGCGGCCGTGGAAACGCCGGTCGGTGACCAGCGCCTGCACGTAGAGCTCGGGCTCGGGCGCGGGCGGGATGTAGGGCATCGGAGGTCCGAGGACGATGCACCCGGCGGGCTCGCCGTCGAGCTCGGCGATCCGCATGCCGCCGGACTCCGCCCACCCGGTGATCCGCTCGACGCGGGCGGGATCGGCGGAGAAGGGCTCGCTGCCCCACTGGCCGGTACGGCCCCGCGCCGTCAGCCAGGCCACCGCGCTGTCGAACATCCTCAGAACAGCATGAACGTCGCCGATATCACCATTGCGGATAATCACCGGCGGATCGTAACAGGGCCAGATTCGCCACACGCGACACCGATAAAAGTCGGCCGGAGTTCTTATCCGACCCTTATCAGGGATTAGTACACTCGGTCACGGCCGTTACACAGCTCGCCTGCCGCGGGAGCACGTCCTGGCCCATTCCCGTCTGGAGTCACGTGAGCAGCCGGTCGACCGACGAATCCGCAAAGCCCGCACGCCGCCCCGGCACGCCCCGGCGCCGCCGGTGGGTGTGGTGGCTGGCGGGGGCGGTCACGACCGTGGCGGTCGCGCTGACCGCGACGGCGGTCGGCGCCTACGTCAGGCTGGCCGGGAACGTCAAGCACATCGAGGTCGGCAAGGAGGACCTCGGGGTCCGGCCGGCCAAGGTGGCGACCAAGGCGATGAACGTCCTGGTCGTCGGCTCCGACCAGCGCAACGGCAAGAACGCGAGGTACGGCAGGTTCGCCGGGGAGCGGACCGACACGATCATGCTCGCGCACATCTCGCCGAAGCGGGACAACGCGATGGTCATCAGCTTCCCGCGCGACTCGATGGTCCAGCTCCCCGCCTGCCGCGCCCGCCAGGGCCTCCCCGGCCAGCAGCCGCACATCGGGATGATCAACGAGTCGTTCAACTCCGGCGGCATCACCTGCACCTGGAAGACGGTCGAGACGCTCACCGGCATCCACATCGACCACTTCGTGAAGGTCGACTTCACCGGGTTCAAGGGCATGGTCGACGCGGTCGGCGGGGTCGAGGTCTGCCTGCCCGAGCCGGTCAACGACACCAAGGCCCTGCTCACGCTCCCCGCCGGCCGGCAGACGCTCATGGGCGAGCAGGCCCTCGGCTACGTCCGCGCCCGCTACAGCCTGGGCGACGGCTCCGACATCGGGCGCATCCAGCGGCAGCAGATGTTCATCGCCTCGATGGTCAAGAAGGTCATGAGCGGCGAGACGCTCACCGACCCGGCCAGGCTCTTCGGCTTCCTCGACGCGGCCACCAAGTCGGTCACCACCGACCCCGGCCTCACCCCCGTCGTCATGAAGGACCTGGCGACCAGCGCGCAGGGCCTGACCGCCGGAAAGATCCACTTCATCACGACCCCGTGGCGCTACTCGCTCACCCACCCCGGCAAGGTCGAGTGGGTGGAGGCGCAGAGCAGGAAGCTCTTCGACATCGTGGCGCACGACCGCCCGGTCTCCGACTCCGGCATCAGGGGCGGTCAGGCGAAGGTGGCCCGGTCGAAGGTGCACATCGAGGTGCGCAACGGGACCTGGCGCTCCGGCCTGGCCACCGTGGCCGCGGCCCTGCTGGAGGAGCGCGGCTACCACATCGCCAAGATCGGCGACACCCGGCGCAAGCCCCAGCCGAAGACCACGATCTCCTACGGCCCGCTCGGCGCGACCAAGGCGCCGACCCTCTCCCGCGACCTGGTGGCCTCCGCCGGCCGGCTCGTCCCCGCGGCGAAGACCGGGCGGCTCATCCTGACGATCGGCGACGACTGGCAGGGGCTCAAGGAACTGCCTCCCGCCACCGCCGGCCTGAACAGCTTCGACGCCACCCACGACTCCTGCACGAACACCTGACCTCCGCGGGCACGGGCCGGTCGGCCGCGCATGCCCCAGCCCGTCCCTCCAAAGTGCTCAATCGGTGAGCACTTTGGAGAGGAGGATGGTCGTCGACACCGCCGGAGGAAGGAACCACCGATGTCGCGAGCACCGGCCGCCGCCACCCGCCTCACCGACGACCTGGGAACGGCCGGAAGGCCGATGCACTTCGCGGACGCCGCCCAGTGGGAGGCATGGCTGGCCGGGCACCACGAGACCGGGGGAGGCGTCTGGCTGAAGATCGCCAGGAAGGGGTCGGCCGTCGCGGGGATCACGATCGCGCAGGCGCTGGAGGTCGCGCTGTGCTACGGCTGGATCGACAGCAACCGCAGGTCCTATGACGAGCACTGCTTCCTGCAGCGGTACTCGCGCCGCCGCAGGGGCGGCTCCTGGTCGCGGGTGAACGTCGAGCACGTGGAGGCGCTGACCGCCGCCGGGCGCATGCGCCCGCCCGGCCTGGCCGAGGTCGCCGCCGCCCGGGCGGACGGCCGCTGGGCGGCGGCCTACACCGCCCAGCGCGACGCCGCCGTCCCGCCCGACCTGGCCGAGGCGCTGGCGGCCCGGCCGGAGGCCGCCGCCCGTTTCGAGGCGCTCGGCAAGACCGACCGCTACCTGGTGATCCTGCCGCTGCTCAAGGCCAGGACCCCCGCCGGACGCGCGGCCCGCCTGGAGAAGGCGGTCTCCGGCCTGCTTCACCGGTGAGAACCGGGGGCCGGTCCGCGGCCGCCACGATCTCCCCGTACCGCATTGACTAGGAGAAATGTCAGTTCTTTAGGTACATTGCGCGGGCATGAGGAGACTTGGCCTGACTTAGGGGGCGCGATGAGAGCCCGTATCACGGGCGTCGCGACGTATCTGCCCGAGCGGACGCTGACCAGCACCGAGGTGGAGCAGCGGATCGAGGGATACGTCCCCCACCGGGGGATCGTCGAGCGGATGACGGGGATCCGCCGGCGGCACGTGGCGCGTGACGACCAGCAGGCGTCGGACCTGGCCGTCGAGGCGATCCGCAGGCTCGGCGCCCCCGGCGTCCCCGGCAGGTCCGGTACGGCCGGCGGCGGCGCCGGCGCGGGCCACCCGGGCTACGCCGACGCCGACCTGCTGATCTTCGCCTCGGCCTCGCAGGACATGGTCGAGCCCGCCACCGCGCACATCGTCGCGGCCAAGCTCGGCCTGTCGTGCCCGGTGTTCGACGTCAAGAACGCCTGCAACAGCATGCTCAACGGCATCCAGGTCGCCGAGGCTCTGGTCCTGTCGGGCGCGCACCGCAAGGTGCTGGTGTGCTCCGGCGAGACCCCGTCGCGGGCGATCCGCTGGCAGGTCCGGGACCGGGCGCAGTTCGTCGACTCCTTCGCCGGGTACACGCTCTCCGACAGCGGGGCCGCCGTGCTGGTCACCGCCGACGACGAGCGCGGCATCTTCTACCGCGACTTCTCCGCCGACTCCACGGCCTGGGCGATCGGCACCCTGCCCGGCGGCGGCTCCGCCCACCCGCGCGACCTCGAGTACTCCTACTTCCGGGGGGACGGGCGGCGGCTGAAGGAGGCCTTCGAGCGGGTCGGCCCCGACATCTTCCTCAACGCCCTCAAGCGCACCGGTCTGACCTGGGACGACTTCGCCGTGGTGGCCGTGCACCAGGTGGCCCTGCCGTACCTGCGCTTCCTCGCCGAGGTGCTGGACGTCCCGGAGGAGAAGCTGGTGGTCAGCCTGCCCGAGCACGGCAACTGCGCCTCGGCCACGCTCCCGCTCCAGCTCTCCCTGGGCGCCTGGCGGCCCGGCGACCGGGTGGCCCTGCTCGGCCTGGGCGGCGGGATCAGCACGGGCGTGATGCTGGCGGAGATGTGATGGACCTCTGGGTGATCATTCCGGCCTACAACGAGGCCGCGAGCATCGAAGCGACGCTGCGGGCGCTGGAGGCGCAGGACGACCGGGACTTCACGCTGGTCGTGGTGGACAACGCGAGCACCGACGGCACGGCCGAGATCGTCCGGCGGCACGGCGTGCAGGTGATCTCCGAGTCCCGCAAGGGCACCGGCGCCGCCTCCGACACCGGCGTGCGCCACGCCATCGGGCGCGGCGCGACCCACATCGCCAGGACCGACGCCGACTGCCTGCCCCGCGCCGACTGGGTGCGCAACATCCGCCGCGCGTTCGGCGACGGCCTGGAGATGGTCGGCGGGCGGCTGCGCCCCCGGACCGACGAGTTCCCGCTGAAGTTCTGGGAGCGGCGGTTCATCCCGGCCGTGGTCCAGGTCGCCGCGACGTTCGGCCGCTTCCGGCCGGGCAACCGGGATCCGCTCTACAAGGGCCCGTACGTGATGATTCCCGGCTGCACCCTGGCAATCACCGCCGACCTCTACGAGCGCGCCGGCGGCTTCCCGAGGACCGCGATCGAGGAACTCCACGAGGACCGCGCGCTGGTCAACCGGGTCCGGAAGGTCACCTCCGCGTACGGCTCCCGCCGCGACGTGGTCGTCTTCGGATCCGTGCGGCGGCTGCGGGCGTACGGCCTGGCGGGCACCCTGGGCTGGTACGCCGACCACCGCTACCGCCCCGACGTGGTCGACGTGCGATGACCGGCCCGCCGCCCCCGCGATCCGGCGCCCGCGCCGCGACGGGTCCGGCCCTCCGGCGGCTGCGCGCCCCCGGCGGCCCGCTGGACCACGAGGCCCGCCTCTACCTGGCCGCGCACCCCTTCGCCTACCCCCTGGTCCGGCTGCTGGCCCGGCTGGGGCCGGTGGTCCGGGTGCCGGGGCTGGGCGTGGTGGTCAACGACGCCGCCGTGGCGCGCGCCGTACTGACCGACGAGCGCTTCCGCAAGGACGGCCCCGGCTCGCCCGGCGACCTGTGGACCCCGGTGCTGGGACCGTCGGTGCTGCTCAACATGGAGGGCCCCGGCCACCTGGCGCTGCGCAGGAAGCTGATGCCGCTGTTCACCCCCGGATACGTCGCGGACCTGGTGGCCGAGGTGCTGCGCGGGCCGCTGGCGGAGCTGGACGCACGGCTGGCGCGCGGCGAGACCGTCGACCTGGTGGACGTCATGCGGGTGATGGCCGGGGCGGTGATCTGCCGGACGATCGGGCTGGGCAGCGGGTCCGGCGGGGTCTCCGAGGAGCGGGCCAGGGAGCTGTTCGCCGAGGGAGAGCGGATCGTCTCCATGGTCTCGCTGCGCTCCCGGCGGCTCTCGGACCGGCAGGTGGCCCTCGCCCGGCGGGTGCTCGACCGGATCGGGGACATCGCCCAGGCCGCCTACGAGGCCGGGGACGAGTCCACGATCATGGGCCGGATGCGGGGCCTGGGCCTGTCCGCGGCCGAGGCCCGGGGTGCGGCGGGCGCGTTCTTCCTGACCGGCACCGAGACGGTCGCCACCTTCGTCCCCCGGCTGGTCGCGCTGGTCGACGACCACGGCACGGCCGTGGACGACCTGGACCGGGTGATCGACGAGGCCATGCGGGTCACCACCCCGACGCCGGTGATGCTCCGTTCGGTGGCGGCCCCCGTGCTGATCGGCGGGAACGGCGAGCTCCGCGGGCTCCCGGCGACCGGCGGGAAGGGCGGTGCCGGGCGGACCCGGGGGGTGGCGGTGCGGCCCGGCGACCGGGTGCTGATCGCCACCCACAACTGCGCCCGCGCCCACGGCCCCTTCGACCCGTCCCGGCCGCACCCGCCCGAGCTGCGCCGGCTCTGGTTCGGCGCCGGCCCGCACTTCTGCATCGGCTACCCCCTGGCGCTGGCCGAGATCCGCGCGGTGGCGTCGGTGCTGTTCGCCCGCCGTGTCCGGGTCGTACGGCGCCGCGCGGCCCGGAGGGTCCTCATCCCCACCTACGAGCACCTGTGGATCACCGCCTCCTGACCTCCGGGGGCCCTCCCGGCCCCCGACCCCTGCGAACTGGACCCTCCGCATGAACGACATCATCACCGGGATCATGGCGACCGCCCGGCGGGAGCCGGACCGGGCCGCGATCATCGACGGCCGGGGCCGCGAGCTGGCCTACGGCGAGCTGGCCCGCCGGGTGGACGCCGTCCGCGCCGCGCTGGCCGCGCCGGGCGGCGGGACCGGTCGCGGAGCCGGCGGCGGGACCGGTCCCGGGAACGGCGGCGGGCTCCGGCCGGGGGACGGGGTGCTGTTCGCGGTACGGCCCGGCGTGGACGCGGTCGTGACGGCGCTGGGCGCGGTGGCCGCGGGCGGGATGCTCGTGCTCGCCGATCCCGGGCTGGCCCCCGGCGTGCTGGCCGCCCGGATGGCCGCCACCCGCCCGGCGTGGGTGGTCGCCGAATCGCTGCTGCACACGTTGGGCGGCCCGCTGAAGTCCCTGGCCCGCCGCCGCGGCCTGCTCCTGCCCGACCTGCGCGACCCGCTCCCCGGGCACCCCGTCCGCCATCTCTACACGGGCCCCTGGCTCCCGGGGGTCCCACGCGGCGCCGTACGGCTGGCCGGTCTGATCGCACGGTCCGACGGCCCCGGAGCGGCCGGACCGGGGCGGGCGGGCACCGGAGCGGACGCGCCGGACACGTCCGGGATCCCGGCGGACCAGCCGGCAGCGGTGATCTTCACCTCGGGGACCACCGCCAGCCCTCGCGGGGTGGTGCACACCCGGGGGTCGCTCGCCGCCGGGCTGGAGCTGTTCCGGAGCGCGTTCCCGCTGGGGCCGGGGGACGTCGTCCACACCGACCAGCTGATGCTCGGGCTGCCCGCGCTGATGGCCGGGGCCGCCTGGTCGCTCCCGGGCGGCGGACCCCTGGTCGAGGAGCTGGCGGCGCGGAGGGCGACCCACACGTTCGCCGTCCCGGTTCACCTGGACCGGCTGCTCCGCCGTACGCCCAGGCTGCCGGAGACCCTGCGTCACCTGCTGCTCGGCTCGGCCCCCGCGCCGGCCGGGGTGCTGCGCCGGGCGGTGGAGGCCGGGCCGCAGGTGCTCTCGGTCTACGCGATGACCGAGGCGCTGCCGATCGCGATCGCCTCGGCGGAGGAGAAACTGGCCCACACCGGAGGGGACCTGCTCGGCGCTCCGCTGCCCGGCGTGGGCGTGCGGGTCGGCGGCGACGGCGAGCTGTTCGTCTCCGGGCCGCACGTCGCCCCGCACTACCTCGGCGAGGGGCCGCTGCACGAGGTCGCCACCGGCGACCTGGTCCGGATCGAGGGCGGCCGCCTGGTCCTGCTCGGCCGGAAGAAGGACATGCTCCTGCGCGACGGGTTCAACATCTACCCCGGCCTGTACGAACCGGCGATCACCGCCCTGCCCGGCGTCGCCGAGGCCGCGATCGTCGGCCTGGCCGACCCCGGGACCGGGGACGAGGAGGTGGTGCTCGCGGTCGTGCCCACCGCCGGGTACGACGAGGCCCTCCTGGGCAAAGCCCTCCCGGACGTCGTGGACGCCGCCGCGCTCCCCGACCGGATCGTCGCCCTCGACGCCTTCCCCCGCGCGGGCCGCGCCGACAAGCTCGACCGCGCCGCCCTCCGGAACCTGGTCGCCCGCCGTGGCTGAGCGCCGGGACCGCCGCGCCCCCGCCCACCGGCCGGGCGTCCGCGGAGGGGGTCCGCGGTGAGGGTCGCGGTGACGGGGGCCTCCGGGTTCGTGGGCGGGGCGGTCTGCCGGGCGGCCCGCGCTGAGGGGTGGCGGGTGCACGCCTTCGGGCGGCGGGGGCGGGTGGAGCCGGAGCACGTCGGCGGCGCGCCGTACACCCCGTGGGACCTGCTCGGCGAGCGGCCCGGACTGCCCGAGGTGGACGCGGTGGTCCACTGCGCGGGGAGCGTGACCGACTGGGGGCCTCCGCGGGAGATCTGGGCGGCCAACGTGACCGGGACCAGGAACGCGGCGGAGGCCTTCCCCGGGGCCAGGTTCGTGCACGTGAGCACGGCCAGCGTCTACGACCCGTTCCGGCCGACCGTGCTGGCCCGCGAGGACGAGGCCCCGGTGGCGCGGTACGTCAACGCCTACGGCGCGTCCAAGGCCGAGGCGGAGCGGGCCGCGGCGCGCGCGGCGCCGGGCCGGGCGGTCGTCCTCCGGCCGCACGCGGTCTACGGACCGGGGGACACGACCCTGCTCCCCCGGGTCCTCGGGGCCGTCAGGGGGCGGCGGCTGCTCGCGGTGGGCGACGGACGGCAGCGGATCAGCCTGACCTCGGTCGGCAACCTGGCCCGGGCCTGCCTGCTCGCCGCCACGGCGCCCCTCGGCGAGCAGGGCGCGGCTCACTGCGGGGGTCACTGCGGGGGTCACTGCGGGGGTCACTGCGCGGACCACGGCGCGGGCCGCAGGGTCTTCAACGTGACCGACGCCGAGCCGGTCGTGCTGGACGACGCCCTGCGTGCGATCCTCGGCGAGAGGGGGATCGACGCGGAGCCGTACTACCTGCCGCCGAAGCTCGTGGAACCCGTCGCCGCCGCCGCCGAGACGGCCTTCAGGCTGCTCCGGCGCGCGAGTCCGCCCCGCCTCACCCGCTACGCCGCCGGTCATCTGGCGGTCGAGCGCACGCTGGACATCACCGCCGCCCGGCGGGTGCTCGGCTACCGGCCCGAGGCGACCTCGTTCGCGGGCGCCGCGGGCTGGTGATCCGCGCCATGACACGACCAGTCATAAACCGTTACTAGCCTGTGACGGTCGGTCCGGCCACCGGGGAATGTAGGAGAGATGGCAGGTAACGGGGGTCGTCCTGGCGTCGGATCGGGTCTGGCGCTCACGTTCGGTTCGGCGGTGCTGTGGGGTCTGGCCCATCTGCGCACCGGCCGCCACCGGACGGGCGCCCTGCTGATGGCGACCTATCTGACGCTGGTCACCGTGAGCGCGGCCGCGCTGCTCACCGCCAGGTCCTTCCTGCTCTCCCTGGCCGTGCAGCCCGGCTGGCTCGCGGTCTTCGGCGCGGGCGCGCTGCTGTTCGCGCTCGCCACCGTGGCCGTCGTCATCCGGTCCTACCAGCTCGTCCGGCCCAGGCCGCTGGCCGGAGCCGCCCACTACCTGTCGGCCGCCGCCGTCGGCCTGCTCTGCGTGCTGGTGGTCGCCCCGATGGCCTACGCCGCCCGGCTCGCCTACGTCTCCCAGGGCCTGGTGGCCTCGATCTTCGGCCTCAGCCCCACGCCCGTCCCCGCGGACCCGTGGAAGGGGCGGGAGCGGATCAACGTCCTGCTCGTCGGCGGGGACGCGCACCCCAGCCGCGCCGGGGTGCGCACCGACAGCATGACCGTGGCGAGCGTGGACACCCGCACCGGCAGGACGGTCCTGCTCGGCCTGCCCCGGAACCTGCAGCGCGTCCCGATGCCGGTCGGCCCGGCCCGCGACCGCTTCCCCTACGGCTTCGGGGGCGAGCCGCCGCTCACCCCGGCGATCCTCAACGAGGTCTGGCAGTACGCCGAGGACCATCCCGAGGTCGTCCCGGGCGTCGCCGACGGCGAGCGCGGCCCCGCGCTGCTGAAGAAGACGGTCGGCGGCGTCCTCGGGCTCGACGTCTCCCACTACGCGATGGTCGACATGCAGGGCTTCGCCAGGATCGTCGACGCGCTGGGCGGGGTGCGGGTCACCGTCCGCGCCCCCATCGTGTACGGCAGGCGCGACGAGGGCCTCATCCCGGCCGGCACGCGCACGCTCTCCGGCGAGGAGGCTCTCTGGTACGGCAGGTCCCGCACCTACACCAGCGACTACGTCCGGATGAGCCGCCAGAAGTGCCTGATGAACGCGCTCGTCAAGCAGGCCGATCCGGTGACGGTGGTCAGGAGCTTCGAGCGGCTGGCCTCCGCGACGGCGAACGCGGTCTCCACCGACATCCCCCGGGAGATGCTCCCGGCGCTGGTCGCCCTGGCGGGCAAGGTGAGGACCGCGCGGATCGAGAGCCTCCAGTTCGTCCCTCCGCTGATCGACACCTCCGACCCCGACTACGACCTGATCAAGAAGAAGGTCACCGCGGCCGTGGAGGAGAGGTCCGCGGCCAGGCCCGCGACCGCCGCCCGCCGGAGCCCGGCCCCGACCGCCGCCCCCGGGACCCCGGCCGCGGCTCCCGCCCCCGGAGCCCCTGCCGGCGGGGGCTCCGGCGCCGGCACCCCGCCCGGGGTCTCCGCCCTCCCCCAGGAGGCCGTCTCCCTCGACGACACCTGCGGCTGAGGCCCCCGTACGGCGCCCTGCCGGATAGCACCGTCGGATGAGCGCCGTCGGATGAGCGCCGTCGGATGAGCGCCGTCAGGTGAGCACCGTCAGGTGAGCGCGGACCCGTATCCGGCCCCGGCCCTGGCCATGGCCGTGACCACCAGGTGGTGGAAGGGCCGGATCACGTTGAAGTAGACCGGGCCGGTCCAGCGGTGGTACTTCACGACGGTGACGACGTCGAACCGGCCGCCCGGCCCGGCCACCACCGCCAGCCACGCGGTCAGGTGCGACTCGCTCGCCCCGGCCACGAAGTAGCGGTCCTCCTCCGCCTCCTCCACGGTGAAGAAGGCCAGCTTCTCCCCGGGGGCGAACGGGATGTCCCCGGGGCGCAGGCCCCGCGCCGAGGGCAGCTCGTCCTGCCGCATGCCGAGCAGGCGCACGAATCCCGCCCGGACCCGGTAGAGCAGGCGTATCCAGCCCGGCTCGTAGGAGATGAAGCCGGCCAAAAACTCCCTGAGCGTGACGTCTCCCTCGACGGTCTTGACGTCGACGTGGTCGGCGCCCTCGGTCAGCGCGCGCAGCTGCGGTATCACCGTGATCGCTCCTTCTCGTGGAGGTGGGGGCGCAGGGCCAGGTCGTAGATCTCACGGACCTGCGCGAAGGTCAGCGGGGGCACCAGGTGGCCCGCGCCGATGAGGACCAGGTAGAGCAGCCGTGCCATGGTCTCCGGCTCCTCGCCGCCGTGCTGCTCCCACAGTGCGCGCAGGTAGTCCGTCCGCCGCCGGTCCACCCGCTCCTGTACGGCCCGCGCCCGCTCGTCCTGCTGCGCCCAGGAGCGCATCGCGACCTCCAGGGCGGGCGAGTCGCCGGAGCTGCCGACCAGGTCGAACAGGCGCTCCAGCCGGGCCGCCGCCGGAGCGTGCGGATCCGCCTCGGCGAGGTCGATGAGCTCGGTGGTGCACCTGGTCTCGAAGTGGTCGAGCAGGGCGGCGCGGTAGCCCGGCATGCCCCGGAAGTGGTGGTAGAAGGAGCCCTTGGTCAGCCCGAGCCGCTCGCACAGCAGCTCGATCGTCAGGGCCGGGGCACCCGAGGCGGCCAGGATCGTGAGCCCCTCGTCCAGCCAGTCCTGTCGTGTCGCCATACGACGAGCATGCCATACGGAATGGTATGTCCCTTCTGCCGCCCTCCCCTTGTCACCGGTGGACGGAGCAGACAATCTGAGTCAAATGACCATGACACGATGAGTATGACCACGGTCCGTGTTCGTTTTCCCGGCATCCTCCCCCCTCCCGCGTGCGGAGCGTGGCATGATGGCCACTCCAGGGGTTGCAATGGTTTTCATAATCAGATTGGATCAGTCATCATGAGAGTGGCCTTCGTCGGCAAGGGCGGGAGCGGCAAGACGACCCTGTCGGCCCTGTTCGCCAGACACATCGCGGGCCAGGGCGGGCCGGTCGTCGCGATCGACGCCGACATCAACCAGCACCTGGGCATGGTGCTGGGTGTGGAGGAGACCGGGCTGCCCCGGCCGATGGGCTCCCACCTGGCCGAGATCAAGGAATACCTGCGCGGAGACAACCCCCGGATCACCTCGGCCGCCGCCATGGTCAAGACCACCCCGCCCGGCCGCGGCTCCCGCCTGCTCGGCCTCGTCCCGGGCGACGACCCGATCCACTCCCGCTTCGCCGCCACCGCCCCCGAGGGCGTCCGGCTCATGGTCACCGGCCCGTTCGCCGAGGACGACCTCGGCGTGGCCTGCTACCACTCCAAGGTCGGCGCGGTCGAGCTCTACCTCAACCACCTCGTCGACGGCCACGGCGAGTACGTCGTGGTGGACATGACCGCCGGCGCCGACTCCTTCGCCTCCGGCCTGTTCACCCGGTTCGACATGACCTTCCTGGTCGCCGAGCCGACCCGGCAGGGCGTCGGCGTCTACCGGCAGTACCGCGACTACGCCGCCGACTACGGCGTGCCCATCGCGGTCGTCGGCAACAAGGTGCACGGTCCCGGCGACGTCGACTTCCTGCGCGAGCACGTCGGCGACGACCTGCTGGTCTGCCTGGAGCACTCGCCCGCCGTCCGGGCCCTGGAGCAGGGCCGCCCGTTCACCCTGGGCGACCTCGAACCCGCCAACGCCGAGGCGCTCGCCGTGCTCGGCAAGCACCTCGACTCCCAGGAGAAGGACTGGGAGAGGTTCGGCCGCCAGGCCGCCGAGTTCCACCTCCGCAACGCGCAGGCCTGGGCGAACAAGGCGACGGGGGAGGACCTGGCCGCCCAGATCGACCCCGGTTTCACCTTCGGGCCCACGCGAGTGTCGCTCCAGCGCTAGATGGAGCGGTCACCGGACCCGATCTACCGTCTGAATGATCCCCTTCTGAGAGGAGAACGCAGCATGTCGCTGACCGTTTCGAACGATCTTCTCGACCAGGCGAGGGCCGGGGAGGTGGACGACGAGGCATTCGTCGCCTGCGTCCGCGACTCCCTGCCCTACGCCTGGGCGCTGATCAACGACCTGGTCCACGAGCGTGCGCGCACCGGCGCCGAGTTCGCCGACAACACCGTTCCCCCGCCGGACGAGGCCGCCCGCGGCCAGCTCCTGCGCTGCCTGGCCAGCGACTCCATGCGCGGCGCCCTGGAGCGCCACTTCGGCGTGAAGCTGGCCTTCCAGAACTGCCACCGGGTCGCGGTCTTCGACCCCTCCGCCACCAAGGCCCACGCCGAGTTCGTCACCGCAAGGTCCCAGATCCTCAACCAGTCCCCCGAACTCGTCGACTGCTGACCTGCCCGAGTCGTCCAACGTTCCCACGGGTACGGGCGCGCCGCCCGCACCCGTGGATTCCCTGAAACCGGCGACAAGCTTAGTATCGGGTAGTAGAAGTAATACATGACTACTCGAACAGGCGACCGTGGGATGCGAATCAACAGCAAGGGACAGGTAACGATCCCTGCCGATCTTCGTGAGAAGTACGGAATCACCGAAGGTGACGAGGTGGACGTGATCGAGGTCGGCAACACGCTGACCATCGTGCGTCGTGAGGGCAGCGAGAGCCGGGGCCAGCGGCTGGTTCGCAGGATGCGGGGCGCCGCCACCACCAAAATGAGCACCGACGAGATCATGCGGCTGTTCCGCGGCGACGACTGGGATCAGTAAGGTGCACCTTCATGTCCTCCCACCCCTTCCCGTGACCCTGGTGGACTCCTGCGTACTTCTGGATGTCCTGACAGAGGACCCCAAATGGGCGGACTGGTCAGGCGAGAGAATCATCCAGGCCAGAGATGAAGGACGACTCGTCATCAACCCGATCGTGTACGCCGAGGTGTGCCCGAGCTTCGACTCGATCGAGAGCCTCGATCAAATCATCTCCGCCGAAGACTACGAACGTGAGCAGATCCCCTACGAAGCGGCTTTCCTTGCGGGCCAGGCCTTCAGCGCATACCGGCAACGCGGCGGGCAGAAAACGTCGCCCCTGCCGGACTTCTTCATAGGAGCACATGCGGCGGTGAAGTCCTACCGCCTGATCACACGTGACATGGCTCGCTACCGGACCTACTTCCCGACCATCGAGCTGATCACTCCGGACTCGGATGCGTCTTGATCTCCCGAGAGCCCGGCTCGCCGCGTTCTGTGAGCAGCCCGGCCCTCTGTGACGCGCAGCAGGTCGAGCTTGCCCGCGTCCTCACTCCCGGCCGCCGCCGTGTAGGTCACCATGCGCAGGTCGGCGCCCGGAACGATGAGCACGTCGCAGTCGAGCAGGATGTCACCGATCTCGGGATGCCGGATCGTCTTGCGGCCGGTGGTGTGCCGCTCCGCACACGCCTGTCTCCTGACCTCTGTCCTGTCGACCTGGTGGCCAAGCGCCATCTCGACGGAACCATTCGGGACCGGATATTCCGAGAAGCACGCGTCCTCTACCCGGGCTGGTCCAGCCGACGAACCCGGGGCAGGACCTCGGCTCCGAGTCTTCTGATGTTCTCGAGGGTGCGGGCGCGGTCGCCCGTGCCCTCGACCATGAGGATCAGGTGGTGCAGGCCGGTCGCGGCGGCGGTGCGTTCGATCGAGGCGACGCAGTGGTCCGGTGAGCCGACCGGGTGGGTCGCGCAGAGGAAGTCGACGTAGGCCGAGATATCGCGCTTCGGACGGGCGCGGCCGTCCACCGGGACGTAGCCCGCGAGCCCGGGCTCCAGCCAGCGCGGCAGGCTCTCCTTCAGTTCCCGTACGGCCTGCGCCGTCGAGTCGGCCACGTACCCGACCGCCGCGGCGATGTGCCCGGCGTCCCCGAGGCCGGCGGCGTGCCCGCCGGTTCCCGTCCCGGAGCCGAGATGCCCCGCTGTCCCCGGCCCCGTTGTCCCCGGCCCTGTCGCGTTCCTTGACGCCCGGTCCGTGTAGGACCGGATCATGGCGGCCTTCTCCTCGTCCCCCACGTGCATGCCCAGCAGCATGGGCAGCCCCCGGTCGGCCGCCAGCGCCACGGTCTCCGGCGAGGTGCACGCCACCACCGGCCGGAGCCGGGCCGCCGGGACCATCGGCACCTCCCGGAACCGGAAGAACTCCCCGTCGGCGGCGACCGTGCCGCCGTCGTCGCGGTCCAGCGCGGCGCAGAGCAGGTCGAGGGACTCGGCGAAGCCCCGCTCGAACCGGTCCAGCCCCGTCCCGAACACCTCCAGGTCCACCCACGGCCCGCCCCGGCCCACGCCGAGCTCGAACCGCCCGCCCGAGACATGGTCCAGGACCGCCGCCTGCTCGGCCAGGTCCACCGGGTGCCGGGTGGAGAGCACGCTGACCGCGGTCCCCACCCGGATCCGGCTCGTCCGGCCCAGCGCCACGCCGGCCAGCGTCGCCGCCGACGGGCACACGCCGTACGACATGAAGTGGTGCTCGGCGATCCACGCGTCGTCGAACCCGGCCTCCTCGGCGGCGGCCACCGCCTCCACCGTCTCGCGCAGCGCCCGGCCCGGCGGCCGTCCCGGGAAGCCCGCCGCGACCAGGAAGACTCCGACGCGCACCGGCGCTACCCGAAGAGCCCGAGCTGGCCCGCGCCCGCCGCGGTGTCCCGGTGCTTCCTGAGATGACTCCAGCGGGGCAGCTTGTCGAGGTAGGACCAGGACAGGCGGTGGTGCTCGGTCGGACCGTGCTCGGCCAGGGCCCGCTGGTGGACCGGGGAGGGGTAGCCGGCGTTGCTCGCGAAGCCGTACTCCTCGAAGCCGAGGGAGGCCATGTAGGCGTCCCGGCGGACCTTGGCGATCACCGAGGCGGCGGCGACGGAGACGCAGGACTGGTCGCCCTTGATCTCGCACCGGACCGGCCAGGGGGCGCCGAGGTAGTCGTGCTTGCCGTCCAGGATCACCGCGCCGGGCCGGACGGGCAGCTCGGCGAGGGCCCGGCCGGCGGCGCGGCGCAGCGCCTCGGTCATGCCCAGGGCGTCGATCTCCTCATGGGACGCCTCGCCGTACCCGATCCCGGCCGCCCACGCGGTGATCTCGGGAACCAGGGCCTCGCGGCGGGCCGGGGTGAGCAGCTTGGAGTCGGTGAGCCCGGCGGGCGGCTCGGAGAGGTCGGTGACCACCGCGCAGACCGCCACCGGACCGGCCCAGGCCCCCCGCCCGACCTCGTCGATCCCGGCCACCGGTTTCGACCCGCCGCCGGACAGCAGGCGTTCGAGCGCGTACGAGGGAGGCATGGGCTGAAGTGTACGGCGGCGGCGCGCCCGGCGGCCCGTTCCCCGGACCGGGCGGCCCCCGCGGCCCCGGTCAGCGGGCGTCCGGAGCCGCGGGGGCCGCCGGGATCGCCGACTCCAGCGCGGTGAGGTCGGCGGCGAGGTAGCGGGCGGCGACGTGGATGGCCCGAAGCGTGACGGCGACGGCGGGACGGTGCACGCTGGAGGCGCGGGCGACGGCGTGCACGTCGCGGCCGGCCGGACTCCCGGGGATCTCCCGGACCGCGATGCCGCGCACCCCGGCGGCCAGAGCCAGGGCGGGGACCGCGGCGATGCCGACCCCCTTGGCCACCAGGCTGAGGATCGTGCTCAGCCCCTCGAACTCCCAGGGCACCGGCTGGGCCCCGCCGACGTCGGCGAGCATGCGGTCGACGGCCAGCCGGGACGGCTCCCCCTCCGGGGTGGCCATCCACGGCTCGTCGCGCAGCTCCGCCAGGTCGACGGGCTCGTCGGACGAGGCGAGCCGGTGCCTGCGCGGCACCACGAGCACCAGCGGGTCGTGCAGCAGCGGGAAGACCCGCACGGCCGCCGAGGCGTGCATGCGGCCGTACCAGTCGTCCACCAGCGCGATGTCCGCCTCTCCCGACTGCACCTCGCGGAACCCGCGCCCCGCCCGGCTCTGCATCATCCGCAGGGTCAGGGAGGTGTGCCGGCGCAGCGATCCGGCCAGCGCGGGGGCGAATGCCACGGCCGCCGTGGGGAAGGCGGTGAGGACGATCCGGCCCGACGGGGTGCCGGACTGGGCCGACAGGTCGGACTCGGCGGTC
Source organism: Thiemannella venezuelensis (assembly GCF_014203605.1). Taxonomy (GTDB): domain Bacteria; phylum Actinomycetota; class Actinomycetes; order Streptosporangiales; family Streptosporangiaceae; genus Planomonospora_A; species Planomonospora_A venezuelensis. The sequence goes on from NZ_JACHJJ010000026.1 coordinate 40,262, forward strand.
TCGACCATGGCCAGGATGCGCTCGGCGTGGGCGACGAGGCGTCGTCCGGCGTCGGTCAGCTCGGCGCTGCGGGCGGTCCGGTCGATCAGGACGGCGCCCGCCTCCCGTTCGAGCGCGGCCAGTTGCTGGGAGACCGCCGAGGGGCTGTAGCCCAGCGAGACGGCGGTCGCCGCGATGCTCCCCTTCCGGGCGAACTCGCAGATCAAGGCAAGACGACGCAGATCGAGCATCGGACTTCCTTACGCCCACCCACATGATTCGAAGCTTGTCCTGATGCCTTGTACCCCCGATTCTGGGAACGTTCCTAAAAGAGGAGAAACATCCATGAACATCACTATTTCTGCCACTTTGGCGGCAAATGAGGAAATCGACCGGCGGAGACGGGCGGGAGAGCGCGTGCTGAACCTGGCCTTCGGCGAGGCCGGGCTCCCCGTGCACCCGGCCCTGCGCGAACGGCTGGCCGGCGCCGCCGGGGAGAACGGGTACGGGCCGGTCGCCGGACTGCCCGCGCTGCGCGAGGCCGCGGCCGGGTACTGGCACCGCCGCGGCCTGCCCACCGACCCCGACCTGGTGGTCTGCGGGCCCGGGAGCAAGTCCCTGCTGTACGGCCTGCTGCTCGCGATCGGCGGTGACGTCGTGCTGCCGATGCCGAGCTGGGTCAGCTACGCCGCCCAGGCGGAGCTGGCCGGGGTGCGGCCCCTGCCCGTTCCGGCGCCCCCCGGCGAGGGAGGGGCGCCGGACCCCGGGCTGGTCGCCTCCGCGGTCCGGCGGGCCAGGGCCCGGGGGCGCGACGTGCGTTCGCTGCTGGTCACCCTGCCCGACAACCCCACCGGGACGCTGGCGGAGACCGACACGGTCAAGAAGATCGTCGACATCGCCCGCGAGCTCGACCTGATGATCATCTCCGACGAGATCTACCGGGACCTCGTCCACGACCCCGCGGCCGGCTTCGTCAGCCCCGCCGACCTGGCCCCGGAGCGCACCGTCGTCACCACCGGGCTCAGCAAGAGCCTGGCCCTGGGCGGCTGGCGGATCGGCGTGACCCGGCTGCCCTCCGCCGGGCTGCGCGCCCGGCTGCTCGCGGTGGCCAGCGAGCTCTGGTCCAGCCCGGCGGCCCCCGTCCAGCACGCGGCCGCCTACGCCTACACCGAGCCCGCCGAGATCGGCGAGCGGATCGCGCGGAGCAGGCGGCTGCACGGAATCGTGGCGCGGGCGGCGCACGCCCGGTTCACCAGGGCCGGCGTCACGGTCGCCGCGCCCCGGGGCGGGTTCTACCTCTACCCGGACTTCACCGGCCTGGACTTCGCGACCTCCGGCGAGCTGGCCGCCCGCCTGCTCGACCGGTACGGCGTCGGCGTGCTCCCCGGGCACGCCTTCGGCGACGACCCCGCCGGGCTCCGGGTCCGGGTCGCCACCAGCCTCCTGTACGGCGAGACCGCCGAGCGGCGGCTGGCCGCGCTGGACGCCGCCGACCCCCTCGCGCTGCCCTGGATCGCGGCCTCGCTCGACCACCTCGACGCCGCGCTCCGCCGCCTGGACGCCGACCACCGCCGGGAAGGGCCCGCCTCCGCCGGCACCGCCGCGTGACCTTTCCCGGCGGGGTGTTCGCCGCAGGCATCAGTTGGATAACGGCGCCCGGCCGCTCCCCGTCCCCGCAGCGGGATCACCGCCTCTGAGCTGGCATTTCACCCGCCCTCGGTGCGGGGACACGGTGTTTTCCCAGATGCTCACCGAGATGTCGCGTGCCATTTGGCATAAGACACGTGACTCAGCCCTCATCATGTGCTCATGCCCGCTTTTGTCACCCTGTCCGGGCGCTCCGTGCGCCTGGAACCGCTCAGCCTCGCGGCCGTCGACGACCTCGTCGCCGCGGCGGGTGAAGACCGTTCGACCTACGGCTTCACCCGCGTTCCCCATGGCCGGGAGGAGATGGCCTCCTACGTGGAGGCCGCTCTGGCTGAGCAGGCGGAGGGCCGCACGATGCCCTTCGCCGTCCGGTGGCTGCACACCGACCGCATCGTCGGTGCCACCCGTCTCATGAACCTGGAGTACTGGCAGGGCCCCATGCCCTGGCCTCCGGGTGCGCGTGGAGCGGTGGGCGAGGTCCCGTCCGTGGCGGACATCGGTTACACCTGGCTGGCCGCCTCGGCCCAGGGCACGGGTGTCAACCGGGAGAGCAAGTTCCTGATGCTCTCGCTCGCCTTCGAGACCTGGCAGGTCCACCGCATCACCCTGAAGGCAGACGTACGGAACGTACGCTCACGGGCCGCCATCGAGGCCCTCGGCGCGCACCTGGACGGTGTGCGGCGGGCGGAGAGCCGGGGCGCCGACGACACGGTCCGAGATACCGCGTTCTACTCGATCCTGAGTTCCGAGTGGCCGATCGTGCGAGAACGCCTGCACGCGCGGCTCGGACTGGTCGAGGCCGCGTAGCGCGTCCCCCGTAACTTCGCATCTCCATGGAGCATAAGGCCCACCCGGTTTTTTACGGGTGGGCCTTTGTTCATCTATCGGACATGCATTCACGGCTGTCCCCACAGCCCTCCGCCGGTCACGACCGCCCCCGTTCGGGGCCATGTCCGGCATGTCACAGCATCACGGATACGGCTCAACGCCTGATCAACGACCGATCAACGCCCCCTTCGGCGGTGACGCTCCGTCTATGGAGTGGGCATGCATGGATCTATCATTCGGTCATAAAACTTCCCATTAGTGCGGAGATTCGGAAAATGGCTGTTCAGGGCGGCGAGGCCGGGCTGCGCTTCGCGATACTCGGCCCTGTCCAGGCCTGGCGTGACGGTGCCGAGCTGGACCTGGGCACCCCGCTGCAACGCTCCATTCTGGCGATGCTGCTCCTGCGCGAGGGCCGGGCGGTGACTCCGACCGAGATGATCGACGCGGTCTGGGGGGAGGGCTCCCCGCCGCGGGCGCTGGGGGCGCTGCGCACCTACGTCTCCCGGCTGCGGGCCGTACTGGAGCCGGGGCGCTCCCCCCGCACCCGGCCGGAGCTGCTGACCTCGGTGGGCCGGGGCTACGCGCTCCGCATCCCCGCCGACGCCCTCGACCTGGCCCTCTTCGAGAGCAGGACGCAGGAGGCCGAGGCCGCCCGGCGCGCGGGGGACCTCGGCGCCGCCGCCGAGCACCTGCGCGCGGGGCTCGCGCTGTGCACCGGGGAGCCGCTGGCCGGGGCCGTCGGCCCCTACGCCGAGCACCAGCGCGGCCGGCTGTCCGAGCGCCGGATGAGCGTGGTGGAGAGCCTCATGGACCTCGACCTGGAGCTGGGCCGGCACGCCGACGCCGTCTCCGAGCTGGTCGCGCTCACCGCCGACCACCCGCTCCGCGAGCGCCTGCGCGCCCAGCTCATGCTGGCCTACTACCGGTGCGGGCGGCAGGGCGACGCGCTGGCCGTCTTCGCCGACACGCGCCGGGTGCTCGCCGACGAGCTGGGCATCGACCCCGGCCCCGACCTGGCCGATCTGCACCGGCGCATCCTGGCCGCCGACCCCGGCCTCGCCCCCGCCGCCCCGGTGCGGCCCGCGCCCGCCGCCCCGGCCGGGGAGACCGCGTCTCCCGCGCCCGAGCCGCCCGAGCTGCCGCGCCCGGCCCAGCTCCCGGCGGCGGTCGGCGACTTCACCGGCCGCGGTCAGATCATCACCCGGCTGCGCACCCTGCTCTCCACCCCGGCCGGCGCGGAGAGCGTCCCGGTGGCCGCCATCTCCGGGATCGGCGGCGTCGGCAAGACCGCCCTGGCGGTGCACGTCGCCCACGCCATGCAGGACCTGTTCCCCGACGGGCAGCTCTACGCCGACCTGCGCGGCTACGGCGAGGAGCCGACCGCGCCGGAGTCGGCGCTGGCGGCGTTCCTGCGCGGGCTGGGCCTGCCCGCCGACGTCATCCCCGACGGCCTGGCCGAGCGCTCGGCGCTGTTCCGCTCGCTCCTGGCCGAGCGGCGCATGCTGGTCCTGCTCGACAACGCCCGCGACGCCGTACAGGTCGCCCACCTGCTGCCCGGCTCGGCCGGGTGCGCCGCGATCGTGACCAGCCGCCACAAGCTGGCCGACCTGGCCGCCGCCCGCCTGTTCGACCTGGACGTGATGGAGCCCGACGAGGCGCTGGCCCTGTTCGGCGCGGTCGCCGGGGCCGAGCGGGTCTCGGCCGAGCGGGCCGCCGCCATGGACGTGGTCGCCGCCTGCGGGTTCCTGCCGCTGGCCGTGCGGATCGTGGCGGCCCGGCTGGCGGCCCGGCCCACCTGGACGGTCGCCTCGCTGGTCTCGCGCCTGGCCGACGAGCGCCGCCGCCTGGACGAGATGCGGGTGGGCAACCTGGCAGTGGAGGCCACCTTCGCCCTCGGGTACGGGCAGCTGGAGGAGGCCCAGGCCCGCGCGTTCCGGCTGCTCTCCCTGCCGGGCGGGCCGGACATCTCGGTCTCCGCCGCCGCGGCCGTGCTCGACCTGGACCCGGTGGAGACCGAGGACATCCTGGAGTCCCTGGTGGACGCCAGCCTCCTGGAGGCTCCCGCCCCCGGGCGGTACCGCTTCCACGACCTGCTGCGGCTCTTCGCCCGCCGCACCGCCGAGCGCGGCCCGGACCCGGAGGCGGGACCGGCCGCGCTGGAACGGCTGCACGGCTTCTACCTGGCCTCGGCCGCGGCGGCGCACCGGCTCGCCTACGAGGGCAGCGTGGTCGCCGACCAGTTCGCGCTCTCCGGCCCCGGACGCCCGTTCTCCTCCGCCGACGAGGCCGTGACCTGGCTCGCGGTCGAGGCCGACGCGCTGTTCGCCGCGATCTCCCAGGCGGCGGGCGCCGCCGCCGCGGCCGGCGGGCTGCTGCCCGCGGCCGACCTGCTGCTGGCCATGGAACCGCTGCTGGAGTCGGGCAGCCACGGCCGCGAGTTCGACCTGCGCACCCGGGAGGTGCTCGCCGCCGCCCGGCGGCTGGAGGCGGCCTCCGCCGAGCTCCGCTGCCGCTACGTGCTCGGCAGGCTGCTGTTCGGCGCGAACCGGCTGACCGAGGCGGAGGGGGAGTTCCGGGCCTCGCTGGAGCTGGCGGCCGGCGGCGACCGGATCGTCGCCGGCGAGACGATGAACGCGCTGGCCGTGGTGGTCGGCAGGCAGCGCCGCCACACCGAGGCGCTGGCCTGGTTCGACTCGGCGCGCAAGACGTTCAGGGAGATCGGCGCGCAGGGCGGCGAGGCCCTGACCCTCAGCTACTCCGCCCGTGACCACCTGTTCCTCGGCCAGCCCGAGGAGGCCATCGCCGCCGCCGAGCAGGGCTTGGCGATCTTCAGTGAGATCGGCTCCAGCGCGGGCACCGCCCGCGCCCGCTACCACCTGGGCATGATCCTGTCCCGGGTGGGGCGGCTGAACGAGGCGGTCCACCACCACGCCGAGTGCCTGGCCTTCTTCCGGGCCGGGAACCAGCGGGTCTGGGAGCAGCGGGTCTGCTCCCGGCTGGCCGAGACGTTCATCGCCGCCGACCGGTCGGGCGACGCCGTACGGCACGCGGAGCAGGCCCTGGCCGTGAGCCGCGAGATCGGCCACCCGTACGGCGAGGCGCAGGCCCTGTGGGTGCTAGGCCGGGCGCTCGCCGGGCAGGGCAGCGCCGGGCGGAGCCGGGACTGCCTCCGGCGCGCCCACGACCTCTTCGCCCGCCTGGGCGCCCCGGAGGCCGGGGACCTGCGCGCGCTCCTCGACCGGGACGGGATCGGCAACGACTCCGAGCCCGTCGTATAGGTCGTCGTCGAGACGCGTCATCCACACGTGGTTGATCACCGGGGTCCTTTGTCTATGGCGACGCTGCGCGTCGCGGCTCGGAGGCCGGCAGCCGCCGCCTCGGGGGAGCCGTGATTCGGGGGCCGAGGTCCGGCCGGGCGCCGTGGCCACCGCTCGGTGCGTAGGGGGCCCGGGTTTACCGGTGCACCTCGCGGTGGCTAGCCGCCTCATGTCGGCGACCGGCCGAACCTCTGGCACGGGCCCTTCACCCCCCGGGTCCGTGCCATGGCCAGAGCGTCTCCCATCCCGGTCAACGTCCGATCAACAATCGATCGCGGGATATCCACAGCCTGTGGAGGATCACCCTGTGGATATGTGGAAAAACCCTTCGGCGATCAGCGCGCGGAGGCTGTCGGGAGCCTTCTCCAGCAGGTCAGCGGCACTCTCTCCGGTCAGGTCGGCGATCGCGGAGAGCAGCGGGGCCAGTGGATAGTCTCCGTCGCAGACGCCCGCGAGGGCCGCCTCGACCATCCCCGCCCGGGCGGTCCTGCCCAGTCCCCTGGTCTGCCTGAGCATGATCGTGGACGGGTCCTCCGCTCCGGGCGGGCCGATCCGCTCCTCCACCACGCCGCCGGCCAACCTCAGCCGGGCCGCGAGCAGCTCGGCGCCGGTCAGCCGGTGCGCCCGGCCGATCGCGGCGAGCACCTCGTCCACGTACCCGCCCACCGGGAGCTCCACCCGCCCGCCGTACTCCTCCACCCGGACGACCGGGTCGAGGCTCCCGGAGTCGTGCATGCTGATCCAGCCGAAGCCCACCCCGGTGACGTTCTCCGCCTCGAACCAGCCGAGCCAGTCGTCGTAGAGCTCACCGTACCGGGCGGTGCCCTGCTCGGCGGCGTCGCGCAGCCACAGCTCGACGTACTCCGCCGGATCCTGCACGTCCCGCTGCACCGCCCAGCCGTCGCAGCCGGTCCCGGCCAGCCAGCCGCCGACCCGATCGCGCCAGTCCTCCCCCTCGACGTGCAGCCAGTTGGCCAGGAGCTGGCAGGTGCCGCCGGGGTTGAGCAGGCGGGGCGCCTGCCGTACGAGGTCGCGGCAGAAGTCGTCGCCCCGCAGGCCGGACTCGCGGTAGGTGAACCGGCCGCGGGGAGAGATCACGAAGGGCGGGTTGGAGACGACCAGGTCGAACAGCTCGCCCGCCACCGGCTCGAAGAGCGAGCCCTCGCGGGCGTCCACCCCCTCGATCCCGGAGAGCGCCCAGCTCAGCCGGGCCAGCTCCAGGGCACGGGGGTTGACGTCGGTGGCGACGATCTCCTCGGCCCGGTCCGCCAGGTGCAGCACCTGGACCCCGCAGCCGGTGCCCAGGTCGAGGGCGCGCCGCACCGGCCGCCGGGAGACCAGCTGGGCGAGGTTGGCCGAGGCGCCGCCCGCGCCGACCACGTGGTCGGCGCGGAGCGCGGGGTCCCCCGGCCGGACCTTCCGGTCGGAGACGACGTAGCCGCCGGTCTCCCAGGGCTGCAGATGGACCGCGGCGACCACCTGCCCGCCGTCGGCGGCGGCCAGCAGGCCCGCCGCGGCCAGCTCGGCCACCGGCAGGCCCGGCGGCGGCTCCACCGGGACGCCGAGCCACCACAGCCGGATCAGCGTGCCGAGCGGATCCCCGTCCCGGGTGGCGCGCAGGGCCGGGACGAGCTCCTCCCGGGAGAGGGCCGTGGCGGCGACGTCGCCGAGACGCTCGCGCACGCCGTCGAGGGTGTACCCGGTCGCGAGCATCGACTCCCGCAACCGGACCAGCGGATCTTTCACCCCACCATCTTCACATGATCCACGACTCAATACGTAAAGTGACCAGACTGTTACAGATCGACGTAAGGAATCTGCAAGCGGAACTCAAGCGCCTCAGGGTAATCCTGGATGGCCGCCGCACTCGGCCCTAAGGATCACCATGCTGCTGCCCTGCCTCGCCTGCGAATCCCGCTTCCGCCCCGACGAGTACTTCCGCGCCTGCCACGACTACCACCGGGGCATGGACCTGGTCGCCTGGACCTGCCCCCGCTGCGGGAACCGCGACGAGCTGCGGGTGCTCCCCGGCGAGCTCGGGTTCGGCTACCCCCGGCAGGGCAGGTTCGCCGTCAGCGACCGGCTGCGCGTGCCCGGGCTCCGCCGCCACCGCCAGGACCTGCGGCTGGACATCTCGCTGGACGAGAAGAGCTGGCACGTGCCCACCAGGATGCGCCACCTGGCGGCGGCGCGCTGAGCCCCGCGGCCGGGCCGCCGAGGACCTTCACCCCGCCGGGGTCCCCGGAGCGGGCCCGCCGGGACGCCGTCCGGTCAGCCGGGGTGCCGGCGCAGGCCCTGCCAGGCCGCCTCGCAGAGCCCGGCGATCTCCTCCGGCGTGGGCTGGTGCGCCCCGGCGAACCACAGCCGGCACATCTCCATTGCCGGGCCGAGCCAGAGCACGTAGCACATCGTGGGATGGACGGGCTGGAGCAGGCCGGCCTTCATGTGCGGCCGCCACCAGTCGGAGACCTGCCGGAAGAACGCCCGGCGCGAATCGGACACCTCGGTGCCGCCCGGCTCGTCCCGCTTGGGCGGGCGCTCGCTGATCAGCAGGTGCGCCCGCTCGCGGTGCTCGCCGCACCAGGACATGTGCAGGGCGACGATGGCCTCGATCCCGTCGCGCGCGTCCTCGTGGCGGCGCAGCTCGGTGATGAAGGCGCTCTGGTACATGTCGAGGGTCTCGGCGTAGAGCACGCCGAAGACGTGCTCCTTGCTCGCGAAGTGGTGGTAGAAGCTGCCGACGCTGACCCCGCTCTCGTCGCGGAGGCTGGCGAGGGTGGTCGCCGAGACGCCGTCCTGACTGAATCGGCGCAGGGCTCCGTCGACGATCCGGCTCCGGCCGTCGCGTCCGTTCTTGGCACTCTTCACGAGGTCAATGGTGGAGCAACAGAACCTTGTTCCGCAAATGTTCCGGCACGGATCAGGCTGAGCCGATCTTAGTGGAGATCTCCACCGTCCCGGAAGAGGCACGCATGACGGCCTCCGGCCACTCTCTGCGGATCATGCTCAGCACCTTGCGGTTGCCGCCGAGCACGTCCATGCGCAGGGCCTGCGCCCCGCCCGCCGTCGCCCGGCGGACCAGGCGGCGGACCAGCCGGGAGCCGAGCCCGCGGCCCTGCCAGTCGTCGGCCACCACGACGGCGATCTCCACGACGGCGATCTCCACTGCGGCGGCCTCCGCACCGGCGGCCTCCGTGCGGGAGGTCTCCGTCCGGGAGGTCTCCGTCCGGGAGGTCTCCGTGCGGGCGGCCTCCGCACCGCCCGCACCACGGCCCGACCCGCAGGTCCGGAAGCTCATCGCGTGCCCGACCACGGCGTCCCCGCACACCGCCAGCAGCGCGTCGCGCCGGTCGTCCACCGCCAGCAGCGCCCGCACCGTGCTCGCGGCCGGGCGGCCCATCCCGGTGAAGAACCGCAGCGTCTGCGTGTGCACGGACAGCCCTCCGAGGAACCGGCGGATCCGCTCCTCGTCATCCATCCGCGCGGGCCGGATCTCGACCCCGCCTCCCGGCAGCACCTCTCCCGGCAGCGCGTCTCCCGGCAGCGTCCCTCCCGGCGGCGTCCGCACCGGATCGCGGCGGGATCGCACGAGCTGAGTTCGAATCATGGACTCAGAGTCGCGCACGCCACCTAGGTCTGTCAACTAGACTTAGGTGGCGTTGGAGGTGACGTCGTGGCCACTTACGATGCGGGCATGGGTGAGGTGAATCTCGGCAACGTGCCCTTCCGGGTGGACAACTGCTCGATCGAGCGCACGCTGGGCGTCGTGGGCGAGAAATGGACGTTCCTGGTGCTCCGGGAGGCGTTCAGCGGGGTACGCCGCTTCGCCGACATGCAGGCCGCCACCGGGGCTCCCCGGCAGGTGCTGAGCGCCAGACTCACCCGGCTGGTCGAGGAGGGCCTGCTCCGCAAGGTCCCCTACCGCGAGCCCGGCCAGCGCCAGCGGGACGAGTACCGGCTGACCCAGATGGGTCTGGACCTCTATCCGATCATGGTCGCGCTGATGCACTGGGGGGACCGCTACCTGTCCGACCCCGACGGCCCGCCGGTGCTCCTCACCCACCGCGGCTGCGGCGCCGCCGTCGAGCAGCGCTTCCGGTGCGCCGACGGGCACGAGATCGGCGGGCCGCGCGAGGTCACCCCCGTCCCCGGGCCCGGCGCCCCGGCCGCCGCGGCCGCCGCCGCGGGCCGGGCGACCGGCTGACCGGGCAGGCCGGGCAGGCCGCCGGACCGTCCCGGCCGGGCGGAGAGCCCGGTCCTCAGGCCGGCAGCGCGCGCAGGCAGCGCCGGAAGCCGAGGGCCGAGACCAGCGCCGCCCCGCCGAGCAGCACCGCGACCGCGGAGGTCCGGACGATCAGGTACATCTCCGTGTCCAGGGTGATCAGCAGCCACAGGCTCAACCCCGCGTTGAGGAACTGGGCGCACCCCCACAGGACGGAGTGCCGGAAGAAGAAGCGGCGCATCAGCGGGTGCTCGTTCAGGTGGTCGGGGAGCGGGACCAGGTCGGCCGCCACCCGCTGGATCAGCGGGCGCCGGAGCGAGGCGGTCAGCAGGAAGGCCATGCTCGCGCAGAAGATGCCCAGGCACTCGGGGAGGAAGAAGAAGACCGGGTTCTTGTTCAGGACGGCCAGCACCACGCGCACCGTGATCGCCCCGGCCGCCAGCAGCATCATGCCGGGAGCCGCCCGGCGCCGCACCAGCCGCCACGCCACCCCGCCGTAGACCCAGGCCAGGGCCACCGCGAGCGCGCCGTACAGGCCGGTGAACACCATCGCGGCGTAGAAGACCGCGGCGGGGAGGACCATCGCCTCCAGCACCCGGGGCGCGGCGTGCCTGAACATCGCCGCCGGCGAGGGCAGCGCGGCCGGAGTTCCCCGCCCGGACGGCGCGGCCGGCGTCCCGGCGGGCGGGACCGGCGCCCCGGAGGGCGACGGGGCGGAGGCCCCGGAGGACGGCGGACACACCTGGACGCCGGAGGGCGACTGGAGCAGAGTCATGGGGCGGCGGCTCCGGGGCTCGGGGACAAACCCCACTGACCGTACGGGATGTCCGAAGTGTCCGGGAGAGTTTCCCGTAGATTCAACAAGGGCTCTATCGGTCCACTCGGCAGCGGGATCGCCTCCCTTAGAACTTCTTCAACTCCCGTCCCCGGGCCACCCGGGTTCGCCGCCGACCGGCCCCGCACCGGGAGGCGCGGGAACGTTCCCGCCGGGCGCGGCGGGGGCCCGCCCGGGACGGGGAGGACGGGCGTCGCGGTTCCCGGAGTCGCGATTCCCGGAGTCGCGGTTCCCAGGGTCACGGTTCCTGGAGTCACGGTTCCCGGAGTCACGGTTCCGACGATCGCGGCGTCCGCGGAACGCCACCACGTCGAAAGACCCGCTCACCGGAGAGTCCGGGGAACGGGGCGGTCGGTGCGGTGCCTACCCTTGGTGGCGTGTACCGGTTCCTGCTGACTCCCCGATGGATCGCGCTCCACATCGTGGTGCTGCTGGTCATCCCCGCCTTCGTCTTCCTCGGCCAGTGGCAGTTCGGGCGCTACGAGGAGCGCTCCACCAGCAGCGACCGGACCACCGCCAACCTCGACGCCCCGCCGGTCCCGGTCTCCTCGCTCACCTCCGCCGGCGGCGCCGTGCGCGAGCAGGACAAGTACCGGACCGTCACGGCCACGGGCACGTTCGACCCGGCCCGCCAGCTCCTCGTACGGCGCCGCGTCCAGAACAGCGCCGTCGGCTTCTACGTGCTCACCCCCCTGACCACCGGGACCGGCGAGGCCGTCCTGGTGAACCGGGGCTGGGTCAGGGCGGGCGCGACGGCCGACGCCCTTCCCGAGGTCCCGGCGCCGAGCACGGGTGAGGTAACTGTCACCGGACGGCTACGCCTCGCCGAGACCGAGGAGTCCTCCGGCATCCGCGACAGGGCGGGGCTCCCGCCGGGGCAGGTCCTGCTGATCAACACCGGGGCGATCGGGAAGGGCCTGCCGTACCGGCTCCTCGGCGGGTACGTGGAGCTCGTCGAGCAGTCCCCCGCGGCGGCCGACGCGCCCGAGCCGGTGCCCGCGCCCGACGTGGGCGAGGGGGGCGGCCTCAACCTGGCCTACGGCGTGCAGTGGTGGCTGTTCATCGGGATCGCGGTCGGCGGCTGGGCCCTGCTGATCCGCCGCGAGGCCGCCGATCTGAAGGCCGAGGCCGCCGGACGGGCCGGGAAGACCGGGCAGGCCGGAGAGACCGAGCAGGCCGGGGAACCGGAGACGGCGGCCCCGCACGTCTCGTGATCGGGTGACGCGACTCTCCCGCAGAGGCGCGTCACCCGGAGCACACGCCTCGCGCACGCGGATCCCGGCGCGGCCGCTCAGCCGAGGAGCAGGCCCATGAGCATGCCGAGCCCCACGGCGGCGATCGCGGAGACGATGCCCACGGCGATCGAGAGCAGGCAGCCCGTCCCGCCGCCCAGCCGTACGTTCAGCCGGCTGCGGGGCTCCGGCTCTCCCGACGGCTCCTGCCCGGCGGCGCGCTCCCGCCCGATCCCGCGCCAGATCGGCCGGGGTTCCAGCAGCAGGAAGAGGATCGCCCCGATCTGGCCCACGGTGAACAGCCAGAACCAGGCCCACCGGTTGCCCAGCCTGGGCACCGAACCGATCATGATCAGGAGGGCGAGCACCCAGGCGACGCCGACCGTCCAGGCTCCCTGTGCCACAGGAACGAGGAACGGCCAGTTGGGGAAGATCCCTCTGGAGTCGCGCTCCGGCCCTTCCCTGACCACCCGGCCCGGGATCGTGTGGATGTCGCGCCGGAACTGCTCCACCGGGTAGGTTCCCGGGCCCTCCCCGGTCAGCAGTCCCGGGACCTCGTGCCAGACCAGCGGACCTTCGGACCAGACCAGCCGGGATACGCCGCCTTCCTGCGGCCGGTAGACGACCCGGGAGACGCGATCGGCCTCCAGCGCCGCGCGGAACTCGCCCAGCGTCCGGTCGGAGGGTGTGACGCTCAGCGCGACGAGGAAGGCGCCCGCGAGCAGCAGCACGAGCAGTGTGAGCCGCACCGCGAACCCCGCGACCCTCCAGAACGGGCGGATCTGTTCGTCTTCCACCCCTTATTCCTACCCGTTGTGATCAAGCCGCGGCGAGCCCCAGGGCGAACGCGACGGTCGCGGCGATCACGAACCCGCTCGTCCCGTCGAGCCGGTGCCTGACCGGCAGCGGCTCGTACGGACCGCGCCGGAGCGGGTACGGCTCCAGCAGGACGTAGAGGAACGAACCACCGGTCAGGAACAGCCAGAACCAGGCGGGGCGGCCGGCGTGGCGGTGGTCCCGGCGGGTGAGCATGAGCAGCCAGGCCAGCAGCTCGGCCGCCACCGCGACCGGCGCGAACGGCTCCCACCACCGCCCGTAGGCGGGGGAGACCGCCGACATGCCCATCGGCCCCCGGCCGCCCCCGGCCCGCACGATCTCCACCTCGGGGCCCGCCGCGGCCCGCACCCGGGCCAGGAAGGCCTCCTGGCGGCGTTCCAGTGCCTCGGGGACCAGCCGGGTGCTCTCCGGGTCCCAGACGTCTCCGGGCTGGTCGAAGCGGGCCTGGCTCCAGGAGAGCGGGCCGTGCGACCACGTCAGGGTGCCGTAGGCGGGCCAGCTGGCGTCGTAGACGACCTTGGTCACGCCTCCGGCCCGCAGGTCGCCGATGAGCTCCTCGGCGTCGCGCAGGGGCGGGGCCTGGTTCAGGTGGACGACCACGGTGGAGAGCGCGAGGACGAAGAGCAGCGCGAGGCGCACGCCGTACGGGATCCCGCCCCGGACCGGGACGACCGCGGCCAGGCCCGCTCCCCGCACGGGCCCCGGCTCCCGCCGCAGGGCCCTCCTCAACCGGCCGGTCGCCCGCCCGGCGCGGCCCGCCCGCGCCGCGACGCCCGGCGCCGCCCAGGCGTCCGCCCGCGCCGCGCCGCCCTCCCGAGCCGCCGTGTCCGTCCGCGCCGGAACATCCGTCAGCACGTCCGCCTCCCTCCCCGAAACGCCGGCCGCCCGCGTCAGGGCGAGCCCCCGGCCCGGCCGGCAGGACGGGCCCTGACGGACCGCCTCGCCGGATCCGGTGAGGCGGTCCGCGCCCCGGGAAGACACCTTGCCCGGCCAAACCTACATTCCCCGTAAAGATCTGATATTTCGCCGTCCGACGGGTAGGGGCGCCCCCAGGACCCGCCACGACCTGCACCGGCCCGGCGGGTCCGGACCCCCGGGGCCGCCGCCCGTTCCCCCTCCGGCGGTCCCGGGGAACATCCGGGATCAACACGAGACCTGGTGGCTTGTTCAGTGTTATGCCAGCGCCGTACCGTTGATCCCGTGACGACGCCGCTGCTCCCCGATCCCGAGCCCAGGCGGCGGGACTATGTGATCATCTCTGTCGACGACCACCTCATCGAGCCGCCCGGCATGTTCGAGGGACGGCTCCCCGAGAAGTACGCCGAGCTCGCCCCCAAGGTCGTCGAGACCGACTCCGGCCACCAGGTCTGGCGGTACGGCGGCGCCACCTACCCGTGCGCGGGGATCGACGTCGGCGCCGGGCTCCCCCGCGAGCAGTGGACGCTCGACCCGGTCCGGTTCGAGCACATGCGGCCGGGCTGCCACGACATCGAGGCCCGGATCGAGGACATGGACCGCGGCGGCGTCTGGGCGTCGCTCTGCTTCCCCGGCATGCTGGCCGGGCAGTCCGGCATGGTCTTCGCCAGGACCCGCGACCAGGAGCTGGGCCTGGCGGTCCTGCGGGCCTGGAACGAGTGGCACGTCGACGTCTGGGCGGGCACCTACCCCGAGCGGATCATCGCCCTGCAGCTGCCCTGGCTGGCCGACCCCGAGATCGCCGCCAAGGAGGTCCGCGACAACGCCTCCAAGGGCTTCAAGGCCGTGCTCTTCCCCGAGTTCCCGGCCCGGCTCCGCCTGCCGTCGATCCACAGCGACCACTGGGACCCGTTCTTCCGCGCCTGCGAGGAGACCGGCACCGTCGTCTGCCTGCACACCGGGACGGGCTCCTGGACCCCCGTGCCGTCCGCCGACACCCCCATCGAGGCGATCACCACGCTCATGCCGGCCAGCGCCATGTTCGCCTGCGCCGACTGGCTCTGGTCGGGCGTGCCGCTGCGCTTCCCCGCGCTGCGGATCCTGATCGTGGAGGGCGGGGTGGGCTGGCTGCCGATGCTGGCCGAGCGGGCCGACTACGCGCTGGACCACCCGGTCGCGGGAGAGGCGTCCTGGGAGGGCGGGCTCAAGCCCAGCGAGGTGCTCCGCCGCAACTTCTTCTTCGGCACGCTCAACGACCACGCCCTGTCGGGCGTGCGCCTGGCGGTCGGGCTGGAGCACGTGCTGCTGGAGAGCGGCTACCCCCACTCCGACTCCACCTGGCCCGACACCCAGCAGAACATCACCCGCAACATGGGCAGCCTGCCGCCGGCCGACATCGCCCGGGTGGCCTACGGCAACGCCGCCCGCCTGTTCGGCCACCCGCTCCCGTCCCGCGCCTGGCTCAGGATGGAAGAACTCTGACGTGCGTCCTCTCCCAGTCGACGTAGCGCCCGCTCTCGCCGAGCAGTGAGCCCATCAGCCACAGGAAGACGCCGAAGTCGTCGGCCACCCCGACGAGCAGCAGGAACTCGGGGATGACGTCGATCGGCGAGATCATGTAGAGCACGCCGAGGCCCATCAGGGCCAGCTTGCCCCTTCCCATGCCGGGGTAGGTGCCGTTCAGCACCGCGCCGACGAGCCGGGGGACGGCCCTGAGCCTGGCGCCGATGCCGGGCGATCCCGGCCTCGTCACGTCCCGGTACGCCCGCCAGGCCTGTGCCGCTCGCGCCGCCTTCGCCATGGGAACCTCCTCGCAGAACACGCTCGTCCGGCCGCGTCTCCTACCCGGCCTCGTCACGATATAACGCGTGATCACGCCCTCCGGTTCCGGACCGGCGCGCGGACTTCCGGAAACCCTCCGCCGCGCCCGTGCCTCCGCCGGATGCCGGTACGGCGGGCCGCGGCGCGGGGCGGCCCGCCGTACCGGACGCCTGCCCGCCGGTCAGTCCGCGCCGGGCGCCAGGTCCCGTACGGCCTGCGCGATCGGCACCTCGCCGCCGGGGATGGGCGCGAGCACCGGGGTGTCCAGGCCGCACGCGACGTACTCCCGGATCCTGGCCCGGCAGGCGGCGGCGTCGCCGTGCACGATCAGCGCGTCCACGACCTCGTCGGGGATGGCCTTGAGCGCCGCCTGCCGGTCCCCCGCGGCCCAGGCCTCGTGCATCGGCCGCAGGACCTCGCCGCGGCCCAGCCAGTCGTGGAAGGCCGCGTAGACGGGGACGGTCAGGTAGCTGGCGAGCATCCACCGGCCCAGCTCCCTGGCCTTGCCGGCGTCCTCGGTGACGCAGACGAACAGGCGGGCGACCAGCTCGGTCTCCGGGCCGACCTCGGCGCGGACCTTCCGCACGTCCTCGGGGGAGAGCCAGTTGGTGATCGCGCCGTCGGCCTCCTCGGCGGCCAGGTGGAGCATCCGGGGGCGCAGCGCCGCCAGGACGATCTTCGGCTGGACCTTGGGGGCGCGCTCCAGCTTGAAGCCCTTGACCTCGAAGGTCTCGTACTTCTCGGTGACCTTCTCGCCCGCCAGGGCCTTCTTCAGGAAGCGCAGGGTGTCGCGGGTGCGGGAGAACGGCTTGCTGAACTCCCCGGCGTTCCAGCGCTCCACGATGGCCGGCGAGGAGGCCCCGATGCCCAGGACGAACCGGTCGGGGGCCAGGTCGGCGAGCGTGGCGGCCGACATCGCCAGCAGGCCGGGGCCCCGGGTGGAGACCGGGACGATCGCGCTGCCCAGGCGGAGCCCGGGGGCCCACTCGGCGGCCAGCGCGAGCGGCGTGAAGCCGTCGACGCCGTTGACCTCGGCCGACCAGGCGTCGGTGTAGCCGAGCCCGGGGAGCTCGGCGACCAGGTCCTTCGATGCGGCCAGTGAGCGGTCGTAGAAGGGGACCGTCATCCCCCAGCGTGCGCCCGTCGCCATCGTGCTGCCTCCCATGGTCCCTCTGTCCAGAACGACATTCTGGTGTAGCGTGCCGCACCCGACCGAGGGTCCGTCAACAGCTCGACCATACCAACCGGACGGTATGTCAGGAAGGCGGGCCTGCCGTGTCCGGGAGCCCCGGGCGCCCGGAGGCTCAGGAGCGCAGCTCGTGGACCCCGGCGATGAAGTCGCGCGCGATGCCCCGCAGGCCCGGCAGGTGGGAGAGGCCGACCAGCCGGTCCACCAGCGGCACCGTGAGCTCGATGAGCCGGTAGGTCTTGCGGCAGCCCTCGGAGGTGTCGTGCACCCAGAACAGCACGATCCCCATCGACATCAGCCAGAGCAGCTCGGGCAGCTCCGCCCTGAGCTCGGCGTCCATCCGGTCCGCCGAGCCGTCCACGACCCGGCGGTAGATCGCGACCGACGCCTCCCGCGCGGGAGACGACTCGACGCTGAACGGGCTGAGCGGGTTGGTCGGCTCGGCGGCGTGCTTGAAGAACTTCACCGCGAACTCGTGGTACGGCTCGGAGACCCGGACCCACGCCCGGAGCACCCCGCCCAGGCGCCCCGCGAAGGAGCGCTCGGCGGCCAGCAGCTCCTCGCACGCCGCCTCGTGCTCCGCCTGCGCCCGGTCGTAGTAGGCCTGGATCAGCGCTTCCTTGGAGGAGAAGTAGTAGTAGGCGTTGCCCACCGAGACCCCCGCCTCGGCGGCGATGGCCCGCATGGTGGTCGCCTCGTAGCCCCGCTCGCGGAACAGCCGCAGGGCGGTCTCCACGATGATCTCTCGAGTCCTGTCGGATCCACGGGTCCTCTGGGTCGGCGCGGCCACGTCGTCACTGTACGGCCCATCGCCCCGTTAGGTCAGCGCGGCTCACGGTGATCGGCATCACAGGGCAAAAACCGGGCCTCGGGAGAAGACACGGGCACCCGGGGTGACTTTGCTGCTGTGCGTGAGCGCAGCGAGCGAGCCGACGGGCACAGCGGCCTGCCCGCAGGACCGGCGGAGCGGACCTGCGGGCGGAAGGGCGACCCGAGACGGAGGATGGATGATGAGGACACGTGTCCTGACCCTGCTCGTCCTGCAGGCCTCCCTGGCCCTGCTGCTCCCGCAGGACGCCGCCGCGCAGGCCGTACGGCCCGGCGCCGGGCACGCCGCCCCGCTCGGCGCGCAGCGGCCCGCCCTGCCCGGCACCGACCGCCCCGGGCGGCTGCTCAGCCACTCCCAGGCCGTGCGGCTCCTGCAACGGGCCGGGCTGGGCTGGGTCTCCTCCGGCGGGTGCGCCGACCGGGGCAACCGGCGCTGCACCTCCTTCGAGAAGGTGCGGGCGGCCACGCTCAGGAAGGTGATCCGGCTCAAGCGGCGCAGCGGCTGCCCGGTCGTCCTGACCGGCGGCACCGAGACCGGCCACGAGCACGGGCGCTACAGCCACGGCACCGGCTACAAGGTGGACGTGGCCCCCAACCCGTGCATCGACCGCTACATCACCGGCAGGTACCCGGCCGACGGCCTGCGCGACGACGGGGCGCGGCTCTACCGCTCCGCGCGGGCCCTGTACGCCCGCACCCCGTCCCACTGGGACATCCTCTTCCGCTGAGGAACCGCCGCGCCCCGGCGCCGTCCTGGAACGGCGCCGGGGCGGGCGGTGCGGACTAGCCGGCGAACTCGGCCGCGACCAGCTCGGCGATCTCCGCCGCGTTCAGGGCCGCGCCCTTGCGCAGGTTGTCACCGCAGACGAACAGGTCGAGCGTGTTCGGGAAATCGAGCGCCTGGCGGATCCGGCCCACGTAGGTCGGGTCGGTGCCCACGACGTCCGCCGGGGTCGGGAAGACGCCGTTGGCCGGGTCGTCCATGACGACCACGGTCGGGGCGGCCTCCAGGATCCGGTGGGCGTCGGCGACGGTGATCTCGCGCTCGAAGGTCGCGTGCACGGCCAGCGAGTGGGTGGTGATCACCGGGACGCGGACGCAGGTCGCCGAGACCTTCAGGTCGTCGATCCCGAGGATCTTCCGGGACTCGTTGCGGAGCTTGAGCTCCTCGGAGGCCCAGCCGCCGTCCTTGAGCGAGCCCGCCCACGGCACGACGTTGAAGGCCACCGGGGCCGGGAACGGGGACTCCTCCTCGCCCAGCTTGTTCTGGAGCGCCTTGCGCACGTCACCGGCGGTCTGGCCGACCGTGCGGTCGCCCGCGAGCGCCTCGACCTCGTCGTAGAGCCGCGCCGAACCGGCCACGCCCGCGCCGGAGACCGCCTGGTAGGAGGCGACCACCAGCTCGCGCAGGCCGTACTGCTCATGCAGCGCGCCCATCGCGGCCATCATCGACAGCGTGGTGCAGTTCGGGGTGGAGATGATGTTCCGCGGCCGGTTGCGCGCGGCCTCGGGGTTGACCTCCGGCACGACCAGCGGCACGTCCGGGTCCATCCGGAAGGTGCCGGACTTGTCGATGACGACCGCGCCGCGCCCGGCGGCGATCGGCACCCAGGTCGCGGAGACCTCGTCGGGCACGTCGAAGATCGCGATGTCGACGCCGTCGAAGACCTCGGGGGTCAGCTCCTGGACGACCACGTCCTCGCCGCGGACCTGCAGGACCTTGCCCGCGGAACGGGCGGAGGCGACGAGCTTGATCTCGCCGTAGACGTCCTCCCGGGTCGAGATGATGTCGCGCATGACGGTGCCGACGGCACCGGTCGCGCCGATAAGAGCAAGAGTGGGCTTGCGAGCGCTCATCGCCCGGTACCTCCGTAGACAACAGCCTCAACCTGGTCGGCGTCGAGGTCGAACGCGCGGTGCGCGGCGCCGACGGCCGCGTCCACCTCGTCCTGCCCGACGATCACCGAGATGCGGATCTCCGAGGTGGAGATCATCTCGATGTTCACCCCCGCGTCGGCGAGGGCGGCGAAGAACGTCGCGGTGACGCCGGGGTGCGAGCGCATGCCCGCGCCGATCAGCGACACCTTCCCGATCTGGTCGTCGAACTGCAGCGACTCGAAACCGATGCGCTCCTGGACCTTCTTCAGAGCGGTCAGGGCCGTGGGGCCGTCGCTCGTGGGAAGCGTGAAGGAGATGTCCGTCCGCCCGGTCGCCGCCGCCGACACGTTCTGCACGATCATGTCGATGTTGATCTCGGCGTCCGCCAGCGTTTTGAAGATCGTCGCAGCCTCGCCGACCTTGTCGGGCACCCCGACAACGGTGATCTTGGCCTCGCTCCGGTCGTGCGCGACGCCGGAGATGATCGGCTGCTCCATCTCTGTTCCCTCACTGTCGGGGTCGGAGACGACCCACGTGCCTTCCTTGGTGCTGAACGAGCTTCTGACGTGGATCGGCAGGTTGAACCGGCGGGCGTACTCGACGCAGCGCAGGTGCAGGATCTTCGATCCGCAGGCCGCCATCTCCATCATCTCCTCGTAGGAGATCCTGGGGATCTTGCGGGCGGCCGGCACGACGCGCGGGTCCGCGGTGAAGACGCCGTCCACGTCGGTGTAGATCTCACACACGTCGGCTTCCAGGGCGGCGGCCAGCGCGACCGCGGTCGTGTCCGAGCCGCCCCGGCCCAGCGTGGTGATGTCCTTGGTGTTCTGCGAGACGCCCTGGAAACCGGCCACGATCGCGATGTGGCCGAGGTCGAGCGCCTCGCGGATGCGGCCGGGCGTCACGTCGATGATCCGCGCCTTGCCGTGCGTGGAGTCGGTGATGACGCCGGCCTGGGAGCCGGTGAACGAGCGGGCCTCGTGCCCCAGGTTCGCGATCGCCATCGCCAGCAGCGCCATCGAGATGCGCTCACCCGAGGTGAGCAGCATGTCGAGCTCGCGGCCCGGCGGGAGCGGGGAGACCTGCTGGGCGAGGTCGAGCAGCTCGTCGGTGGTGTCGCCCATCGCGGAGACGACCACCACGACGTCGTTGCCGGCTTTTTTCGTCGCGACGATCCGCTGGGCGACCCGCTTGATGCAGGACGCGTCGGCGACGGACGAACCACCGTACTTCTGAACAACGAGCGCCACGAGATGTCTCCGAAGCAATCTAGGGCTGTGGAGCTCTCAGTCTACTGGGGTGCCGATATGTTCCCCCTGGTTTAGACCACTATGTGGACGATCACACCGTCGTGCGCTCTTCGGCCACGTCGAGGCGGGTGTGGGCGACGAGCGCCTGAAGTGCCCGCATTGCCGCTCCCGCGTGGTTTCCCCAGGTGTTGAAGTAGGAGTACTGCCACCACCACAGGGCCTCCAGCGGGCGGCCCGCCCGGTAGTGCCGCAGCCCGTGGATGAGATCGGCCGCGACCGCGCTCAGGTCGTCCGAGAGGCGGTACGGCGTGACGGAGGTGTCCTTGTAGGGGTCGAAGACCTCGGCGTAGTCGTCCACCGGGCCCAGCCGCTCGGCGAGCGCCGTGCGCAGCGGGTCGACGTCGGGGTCCTCGCTCAGGTGCGGTTCCCAGTTGCCGGACAGGATGACGTCCTGGCTGGCGCCGAGCTGCGCGCCGGCCGAGCTCACCTGCGCGACCTCCACCAGCAGCAGCGGCAGGACGGCGTCCCCGCCCTCGCCGCCCGCCAGCCGGGTCAGCCCGTCGAGGTAGTTCTGTGCGTGCGTCGCGATCCGGTCCGCGAACGTGCTCCACTCATCAGACATCCAGCAGCCTCCGTCCTTCGAACGCGCGGCCCAGGGTGACCTCGTCGGCGTACTCGAGGTCACCGCCTACCGGCAGGCCGCTGGCCAGTCGTGTGACTTTCAGACCCATCGGCTTCACCAGACGGGCGAGATAGGTGGCGGTCGCCTCCCCCTCCAGGTTGGGGTCGGTGGCGATGATCAACTCCGTCACCCGGCCGTCGGCCAGGCGGGTCATCAGTTCGCGGATGCGCAGGTCGTCGGGGCCGACGCCGTCGATCGGGCTGATCGCCCCGCCGAGCACGTGGTAGCGGCCGCGGAACTCGCGGGTCTTCTCGATCGCCACGACGTCCTTGGACTCCTCCACGACGCAGATGACGTGGAGGTCGCGCCGGGTGTCACGGCAGATCCGGCACTCCTCCTCCGCCGCCACGTTCCCGCAGATCCGGCAGAAGCGGACTTTCTCCTTTACCTCCAGCAGGGCGTGCGCGAGCCGCTTGACGTCGGTCGGGTCCGCGGCCAGGAGGTGGAACGCGATCCGCTGCGCGCTCTTGGGACCGACGCCCGGCAGCATGCCGAGCTCGTCGATCAGGTTCTGGACGACGCCCTCGTACATGACCTAGAACCCGGGGAGCTGGCCGAGGCCGCCCCCTCCGCCCAGCCCCTGGGCGAGCGGACCGAGTTTCTCCTGCTGCAGGTCGGCGGCGGCCCGCACGGCGTCTCTGATCGCCGCGATGACCAGGTCGGCGATCGTCTCCGCCGTCTCCTGGGGATCGGCGGCGTCCACGGCCTCCGGACTGATCTTCAGCTCCAGCAGCTCGCCGCCGCCGTTGACCGTGGCCACGACCAGACCGCCGCCCGCCGAGCCCTCGATCTCCGCGTCGTTCAGCTCCTGCTGGGCGCTCACCAACTGCTGCTGCATGAGCTGTGCCTGCTCCAGCAACTGCTGGAGGTTGACATCCCCTGGGTTCACCGTGGTGCGCTCCTCGTCCGTGACATCAGTCGTCACCGAGCCTACGGGTTCGGGGCCGAGTCGCGCACCGGCGCGAGCGTGTGTTCCCCAAGACGCATCCGTTTCCCCGGCAGACCGGGTCCCGAACCCCCCTCCAGACATCCGGGACCCCGCCCCGCACCGCCGCGCGACGGCCGCAGCGGAATGTGACCACACTCTCACGCGACGCGGGCGCGCACCGGCGGTATCCGCTGATTCACTCTCCGGCTCCACCGCCCGGGGCCGGTACGGCGAGGCGGGGCCCGGTCAGCTGTGGTCGATCTCCTCGATGACCCGGCCGCCGAGCTCGCGCTGGATGAGCGCCATGCCGGTGAGCGCGTCGACGTCGGCGTCCGCGTCGTTCAGCGGATCGACCTCGTCGGACTCGGAGACCGGCGCACGCCCCGGGATCGCGTCCGGCCAGGCGGCGTTGCCGCCGCCCGGCCTGTTCCCGCCCGGCCGGGGGCCGCTCTGGGCCGCGGCCCTGGCCGCCGAGCGTGCGGCGGCGAGACCGGGACCGGGGGCGGGCGGCGAGCCGGGGTCGTCCGGCATGGGCTCGTCCGGCCAGGACTCGTCCGTGGCGGGCCGGGCGGTAGCCGTACCGCCTCCCTGAGGCGCCTGAGCCGTACCGGCCTGCGGAGTCTGCGGGGCCTGCGGGCCGCCCGCGGACACGCGGGCGTCCTGCCCGCCCGGGGCCGGGCGGGCCTCCTGCTCCGGTGCGCCGGCGGGTGCGGGGACGGACGCCTGCGGGGCGGGGCGGGACATGTCCGGCTCCTGCCGGGGGGCCGGGGGCTGCGGGGGAGCCGCCGGGGCGGACGGGCGCCCGCCGCCGAAGGCCGGGGCACCGCCCGAGCCCCCCACGACGGCCTCGACCTTCCACGTGCCGCCCAGCGCCTCCTGGAGAGCCTCCGCGATGACCGCGTCCTTGCCGCCGTTGACGAAACTGCGCATCGCACCCGGATGGAGGAAGCCGAGCGTCACGATCCTGCCCTCGACCCCGACGAGCCGGGCGTTCTCCGAGACCTGGGACCAGGCGACCTTGCTGCGCCGCTTGACGCCCTCCAGGACCTGCGGCCACGCCTGCTGCACGGCTCCCGCCTCGGCACCGGAGGCCGGCGCGGCGGAGGCCTGCTCCGGCCTCGTCCGGGTCTGGGTCTGGGTCTGGGTCCGGGATTCGACCGGGCCGGCGCCCGGCCTGACCGCGGCGGGCCAGTCGTCGTCGGCCCCCGCGGCCGGTGCCGGGGAGGCGGGAGCGGCGGAGCCGGGAGCCGCGCCGGTGTGCGCCGCCGTACCGCCCGAGTCCTGCCCTCCCGGCACGGCGCCCACCGGGGCGGGGGACGCGGGGTGCCCGGAGCCGGGCGGCGCGGAGGGCGCGGAGGGCGGCGCGTACGCCGGAGCCTGCTGGGCGTGGACCTCGGTGGCGGTCTGGGTGTGGACGGCGGGGACCGGGGCCGGCTGGACGTGAGCGGACGGGGCGTAGGCGGCGGGGGCGGACGGAGCCGCGGCCGGCCCGCTCCGCTCCAGCCGCTCCAGCCGGGCCAGCAGCGCCGCCTCTCCCTGCGCGGCGCCGGGCAGCAGCACCCGGGCGCACATCAGCTCCAGCAGCAGCCGGGGTGAGGCCGCCCCGCGCATCTCGATCAGCCCGGTGTTGAAGACCTCCGCGGCCCGGGTCAGGTCGGCGGGCCCCATCGAGGCGGCCTGCGCCTGGAGCCGCTCCAGTTCGTCGGCGGGCCGGTCGAGCAGGCCGCTGCTCGCCGCCTCCGGCACGTTGGCCAGGATCACCAGGTCGCGGAAGCGCTCCAGCAGGTCCATGGCGAAGCGGCGGGGGTCGTGGCCGCCCTCGGCCACCCGGTTCACGGCCTGGAACACCGCGGCGCCGTCCCGCGCCGCGAACGCGCCCACCACGTCGTCGAGCAGGTCGCCGTCGGTGTAGCCGAGCAGGGAGACCGCGCGCGCGTAGGTGATGCCGCTCTCGTCGGACCCGGCGTAGAGCTGGTCGAGGATCGAGAGCGAGTCGCGGGCGGAGCCCGCGCCCGCGCGGACCACCAGCGGGAGCGCGGCGGGCTCGAACGGGACGTCCTCGGAGGTGAGGATCTCCTCCATGAGCGTGCGCAGCGCGGTCGGCGGGATCAGCCGGAACGGGTAGTGGTGGGTCCGGGACTTGATCGTCCCGATGACCTTCTCCGGCTCGGTGGTCGCGAAGACGAACTTCAGGTGCGGCGGGGGCTCCTCGACGAGCTTGAGCAGCGCGTTGAACCCCTCGCGGGTCACCATGTGCGCCTCGTCGATGATGTAGATCTTGTAGCGCGCCGAGACGGGCGCGAAGAAGGCCCGCTCGCGAAGGTCGCGGGCGTCGTCGACACCGCCGTGCGAGGCCGCGTCGATCTCGATGACGTCGAGGTGGCCGGGGCCGGTCGGGGCCAGCGCCACGCAGGACTCGCACTCGCCGCAGGGGTCGGGGGTCGGGCCCTTCTCGCAGTTCAGCGAGCGGGCCAGGATCCGGGCACTGGAGGTCTTGCCGCACCCGCGGGGGCCGCTGAACAGGTAAGCATGGTTGATCCGGCCGCTCCGCAGCGCCTGCCGCAGCGGCTCCGTGACATGCTCCTGGCCCTTGACCTCGGCGAAGGTCCCGGGCCGGTATTTGCGGTAGAGCGCCAGACTCATCCAGGGAGCTCCCGCCTGCGAGGGGTCCTGCAACGAAGGAACCCCTCGCACACCCGCCAGAGCCCGCTTATCCTTGCTGCCTTCCGGCCCTGGGGAGGTTCACAGGATGACGCCGCGCGAGGGGTCCGGGAACAGTCTATCCCCCCGGCGCGGTGCTCGGGTCCGCGATTTGGTGTGCAACGCAGTGCCAGAAGTCCGCTAAGCTTGCCGACGGAGGATTCGCCTAGTTGGCCTAGGGCGCACGATTGGAAATCGTGTTGGGGGCAACCCCTCAGGAGTTCAAATCTCCTATCCTCCGCCAGCCCAGAGGGGCCAGCCCGCGCATGCGGGCTGGCCCCTCTGGCGTTCCCGTCTCAGTTCTAGTCTCAGTTGACCTAGCTGTCGCGAGATCTAGACACACCCTGTAGTCCCTTGTACACAGGTAGGGGTGGAGTCCCCCTTACAGATTGCCGACCAGATCGCATCTGTCGTAGGAGCCTTCTTCGGCATCATGTCGTTCATCGTCTCAGTGATCGCTCTCTACCGCTCCAAGGCGGGACCGAGCCCCAACAACGCACGTGGCACACAATCCGCTCGACAGTCGCCAGGGAGGGCTTCTCAACCGTCGCGCAAGCCGAAGCGGAGGCGGCAGCGAGCAGATACCATGGATCTTCTTCTGGGAGTACAGGGCTTGGCATCTTGTGTAGCGGGCTGGGGACTCTTACTAAGCGAGTCGTGGCACTTCACGGATAGTCTCTTCCTGACATGGGATCTAAGCGACGTCCCTGTAGTGGGCCCGTTCCAGGGCTGGTGGCGAAGCCTTCCTGCAGCAGCCGCAGGGAGTATTTGGATCATCGTGGGAGCATTTACGGCCATCGGATTAGCTCGTACTCCCCGTGCCGAGGGAATCCTCGCAACATCGCTCATCGTGAACGTCCTAGCGCTTGCTGTGGTATGGGGGGTGCGCCTTCTGTTCTAAGAAACGAACCGGTCTTCATGCCACAGGAGGTCTCCGACTTGAGTGGCGACGCTGTGCCGGATGGTGTCGGTCACATGCTGGTACCTACGGGTCATGCCGGTGCTTGACCATCCCATGATGGCCATCACGGTTCGCTCGGGGACCCCAAGAGCAAGAGGACCGTCGCAGCGGTGTGCCGTGCGTCGTGCAGCCGGGCGTCTCGGAGTCCGGCGGCCTTCAGTAGGTCCTTCCACTGGTGGTAGTCGGTATTCGGATTGAGAGGGCCGCCGGTCGCGGTGGTGAAGACCCACCCGCCTTCCTGCCAGAGGTCCCGGGCGTTCGCCCTGTCGACGTCCTGCTCCTCTCGGTGCGCGCGGAGTAGGGTGACGAGCTGGCCAGGCAGGCCAATGGTTCGGCGTCCGGCTAGGGACTTCGTCTCTGCTGTGTCCGCTCGGACCTGCTTGCGCTGGGGACAGTACCCCGCCTTGCGTCCGCAGCTCTCCCCGCACCCGTGTTCGTACTTGGGGCGCTGGCGGCCTCGCCGTACGCGCAGAGTGCCTTTGTCGAGGTCTATGTCTATCCACTTCAGGCCCAGGGCTTCGCTCTAGCGAAGGCCCAGGGCCAAGGCCAAGGCGCCGGCCGTCCCGGCCAGCGTGATGGCGGTAACGGCGGCGAGGAGCACGATGCGGCAGGCGCCGCCCCGGAACCGGCGTGCCCCGGCTCCGGAGAACGTCTTATCCGATCTCACCCGCCCGAATATGGCGATCTTTCGTGCTCACGGCAAGTTCTCGGTCCGCGTGCGGGCCGTACTCAGGAGTCGGAGGGGAGTTCCAGGACGCGGGCGTGCAGGACCGAGCGCTGGTGCAGGGCCGAGCGCAGGGCGCGGTGCAGGCCGTCCTCCAGGTACAGCTCGCCGCGCCACTGGACCACGTGCGGGAAGAGGTCGCCGTAGAACGTGGAGTCCTTGGCGAGCAGGGAGTGCAGGTCGAGCACCGCCTTCGTGGTGATCAGGGTGTCGAGCCGGACCTGCCGCGGCGGGATCTGCGCCCACTCGCGGTTGGAGAGGCCGTGTTCGGGGTATGGCCGTCCATCGCCGACCTGCTTGAAGATCACCCATGTATTTTAGGAGAGATTCTGGACCTTTGCCTGCTTATGCTTTTTCACCGCAGGTCGCAGGCCCGGCTCAGATCCCTCCGGAGAAGGTGTCGCAGCGGCCCGGATCGCCGGTCTGGTAACCGGTGGAGAACCACTTGACGCGCTGCGCCGAGGTCCCGTGGGTGAACCCTTCCGGATCGACCCGGCCCTGGGCGCGTTCCTGGATGTTGTCGTCGCCCACGGCGGCGGCCGCGCTCAGCGCCTGCTCGATGTCGGCCTGGGTGAACGGCTTCTCGAACAGACCGGTCTCGTAGGCGTTCTTGGCCCAGGCCCCCGCGTAGCAGTCGGCCTGCAGCTCCACCCGGACCGCGCCGCTCTCCGGCCCCTGCCGGTCGTTCTGCGAGCGGCCGAGGACGCCGGTCAGGTTCTGCACGTGGTGGCCGTACTCGTGGCCGATCACGTACGCCTGGGCGAACGGCCCGCCCTCGGCGCCGAACCGGCTCTGCAACTGGTCGAAGAAGCTCAGGTCGAGATAGACCCGCTGGTCGTTCGGACAGTAGAACGGGCCCACCGAGGAGTCGGCGGCGCCGCAGCCGGTGTTCGTCGCGCCGGAGAACAGCACGGTCTTCGCCGGCTGGTAGCCCTCCATCGCCGTGGGCCAGTACTCCTGGATGCTGTTGACCACGCCGACGACCCGGCACTCCTCGTTCTGGTCGGCGTCCTGACCGGTCCTGCACTGCTCCCCGAGGTTCGAGCTCGGGCCCACCGGCGCGGGGTCCCCGCCGGTGATGTTGCCGGGGTTGATCCCGAATATCAGCGCCACGATGAGCGCGATGATCCCGGCCGCACCCCCGCCGACCGCGAGCCCGCCACCGGGGATCCTGCCTCGGCCACCGCTCTCGACCTGCGAGGTGTCCAGCTGGACATCGTCCTTGAAATCCATCGCCGACGTCCCTTCCGAGTCCGCTTCGGCCCTCCCCTGCCCCCAGAAGCGCCGGACATGCCCGCCCGCTCCACCCTCCGCCCGCCGGAGCGGCGCATACCGATCACTTTACGTTCATTCCCCTGACTTTGTGTGATTATTGCAGCTCACAGCCGGGTACTTCGTTGATGTCCTCGATGCGATCGCTCGTCCCGCGGGATACGGCGCCGGCCGGCGGGAGCCGTACCCTCTCCCCCTTTTCCTCCCCGCCCCCGGGCGTGGTCGTCCCCTGAGGAGAGAAACATGACCGACGACACCAAACGAGCCGTCCGGACCGCCCTGCAGACCGCCGTGGGCGTCTCCGCCGCCCT
The DNA here is from genome assembly GCF_014203605.1 of Thiemannella venezuelensis. Lineage (GTDB taxonomy): Bacteria > Actinomycetota > Actinomycetes > Streptosporangiales > Streptosporangiaceae > Planomonospora_A > Planomonospora_A venezuelensis. Next base: position 68,618 of record NZ_JACHJJ010000026.1, read on the forward strand.
TCCGCTGATCGTGGACGCCACGGGCGTGTCCGAGGCCCTGCCCGGAGTCGCCGCCGCCCTCGCGGTCTCCGGGGCCTTCGCCCGGATCATGGCGATCCCCGCGGTCCAGTCCCTCCTGCCCCGCTGGCTCCGCACGGACGCCGCCCCCCAGGAGTGAACAAGCCCCGCGCCGCCGGGCCGCTTCCCCGGCCCCACCCGGGCTGCCCACCTGGTACGGCTCGGCGGCGCGGCCCCGCCCGCAACCTGACGACCAGAGGTCGTTCGGTGAGGAGTGCACGTTCCCTGGCGCGATTCGACGTGCACTTCTCACCGAACGACCTCGAACCGGCGCCACGAACTCCCCGCCGGGCGCGAATGACCGTCAGGAGAGCGATGAAGGAGCTCCGGGAACGGAAATGGTCCGCGTCGTCCACGGCAAGGGGACCTTCGTCACGCGTCCGGTCGATGGAACGGCAGAGCAACCCGAGGATGAGTAGATCCCAACCCAGGTGAACCGATCGATCCGCAGCAGAAGGTCGTCGCCCAGGCCACGGTCCCCATTCGCCGCATGGACCCCGATCTGCCGGCCCAGCGCACGGGATCACCGGCTGACGTGTGATCCCGTCCCCATCAGAGGCGTCACCGCCACCCGGGCCGCATCTCAAGATTAGCGGGAGGGCCGTGCCCCCATGATCTTGATATGCGAAGGGCCTCTGACTCACTTGCGCAGGTCAGAGGCCCTTTTAGCGGCGGTGGTGGTGGGATTTGAACCCACGGATGAGTTGCCCCATCACACGCTTTCGAGGCGTGCGCCCTCGGCCACTAGGCGACACCACCGCCGAGCAGCTTACCGGATAACCGCTATTGCTCGCGCGTACGGCGGGCGGCGAAGAACCCCGTGAGAACCGCGGCGCACTCGTCCGCCAGCACGCCCATGACGACCTCGGGGCGGTGGTTGAGCCGGCGGTCCCTGAGCACGTCCCAGAGCGACCCCGCCGCACCGCCCTTGGCGTCCACCGCCCCGTACACGACCCGCTCGACCCGGGCCAGCACCGCCGCCCCCGCGCACATCGTGCACGGCTCCAGCGTGACCACCAGGGTGCAGCCGCCCAGCCGCCACTCGCCGCGTCCGCGCGCCGCCTCGCGCAGGGCGAGCACCTCGGCGTGGGCGGTCGGATCGCGCAGGGACTCCCGGTCGTTGCCCGCCTGCGCCAGCACCGCGCCGTCCGGTCCGAGGACGACCGCGCCGACCGGCACCTCCCCGCGCTCGCCGGCCCGTACGGCCTGCGCCAGCGCGAGCCGCATCGCGGGGGCGTAGCCGCTCAACGCGCCCGTCAGCGCAGCCGGTCGAGCTCGTCGGCGAAGGCCAGCCTCTCGGCGATCACCGAGAGCGTGTCCGCCGGGAGCGCGCCCTCCTCCATGCTGAGCTCGATGAGCTCCTCGGGGCTCACCCCCAGGTCGCTCAGGAGCTCGAAGTCGCCCGCCGGCCGTACGCCCACCTCGGGCGTGTCCGTGTCGGGCGCGACCCCGGCCAGTTCCCCGAAGAGCTCGCCGAGGTCGTCGGTGAGCCCGGCCTGGGCGTCCGACAGGAAGGCCCGGGGCTCCTCGTCCCCCTGGTAGCGGACGAGCGCGAACCACTCGTCCTCCACCTCGACGCAGAGCAGGGCCAGCTCGTCGCCGTCGAGACCGAGGTGCTCCTGCACCGCGTCGCCGAAGTCGTCGACGATCTCGGCCCGGCCGAGGTCGACCTCGGCGCCCCGCCAGCCGCTTGCGGTGCGGACGAACGCTGCCGAGAAGACGCTGCTGCCGGAAGGTCTGGAGGCCATGGCCGATCTCCTGGGGTCAGCCGAACACTGAGTCGATGGCGCGTTCGAACGGCTCGGAGAAGCCCAGCCGCGCCGCGATGCTGGACAGCACGTCCTCGGGGAGCAGGTCGATGTCCCCGGACAGGACGCCGAGCTCCATCTCGTCGAGCCCCAGGTCGGCGAAGATCGACAGGTCTCCCGCGGGGAGCGCCGTCTCCTCGTCCTGCAGGATCGCGTCGAGCTCGTCCTCGTCGGGCACCGGGACGTCGAGGTACTCCAGCACCTGCCGCGCGAGCGGGAAGTCCCAGGACGCGGCGACGTCGGAGAGGAAGACCTCCACCTGCTCACCGAACACCCGTAGCGCCACGAAGAACTCATCCCCCACGGCGACCAGGCCAATCGCGCCGCTCATGCTCGGCTGCTGGCGCAGGGCGTGGATCAGCCCGTGGAGATCGGAGGTGAGCGCCACGGGAAGCATCTCCGCCTCCCACCGGTCGTCCTCGCGATAGACCACGATGGCGAAGTCGAGCGCATCTTCGTCTGTCATCGTCATCCCCACCGAGCGGCCTGTACGGATGTCAATGGTTCCAGACGCAAGGCATGGCCGTATGCCTCTCCGCCTAAATTGTGATCAAATCCCACCCGTGGCACGTGTCACCCGTGCTCCGTTATCCCCGGGGGGAGCGTCCGGGATACCGTTGACGGTCATGGAGACCCTGGTCGTTGACCACCCGCTCGTGGCGCACAAGCTGACCGTCCTGCGGGACGCGAACACGGACTCGCCCACCTTCCGGCGCCTCGCCGACGAACTCGTGACCCTGCTCGCCTACGAGGCGACCCGGCACGTCCGGGTCAGCGAGGTGACGGTGCGGACCCCCGTCGCCCCGGCCGGAGGGGTACGGCTCGCGCACCCCTATCCCCTGGTCGTCCCGATCCTGCGCGCGGGACTCGGCATGCTCGACGGGATGACCCGGCTGCTGCCGACCGCCGAGGTCGGCTTCCTGGGGATGATCCGCAACGAGTCGACCCTGCAGGCGGAGACCTACGCCACCCGGCTCCCCGACGACCTGTCCGGGCGCCAGGTGTACGTGGTCGACCCGATGCTGGCCACCGGCGGCACCCTGGCCGCGGCGGTCGAGTTCCTCTTCGAGCGCGGGGCCGAGGACGTGACCGCGCTGTGCCTGCTGGCCGCGCCCGAGGGCATCGCCCACATGGACCGGGTGTTCGCCGGCAGCGGCAGGCCGATCCGCCTGGTGACGGCCGCCCTCGACGAGCGGCTGAACGAGCACGGCTACATCGTCCCCGGGCTGGGGGACGCCGGCGACCGCCTCTACGGCGTCGTCTGAGGATCCGCGGCGGCTCCCCGGGCCCGGCCCGTGGGCGCCGCCCGTTCCCCGTGTTTCTCCCGCAGGTCGCGAGGCCGTTTCCGTCATCCGATCGTTACAATCTGCGTTTGCGTGGGTACGGAGGGTGCCTGAGGACATCTCTTCCGCGCCCCGTCGACACGACCATGGGCGCACACCAGGGAGAACAGTGAGCGAGCGAAGCATCCCGGAGCCGGACCCCTACGCGGACGTCAGCGCCGCGCTGCGGGAGGAGTTCTCCGCGGTCCACCCGGCCTCCACCGTGACCCGCTGCATCGACGCGGCCCACTACGGCGCGCTGGAGATCACCGGCTACGCCCACCCCGGGCTGGTCGAGCGGATCGCCCGCAAGCACCTCCAGGTCCTCGCGCTGGTCGCGAGCGGGCGCGAGTGACCTGATCCCGCCGGTCCGGCACCGTTTCCGCGACGAGCGGAAGACCGGATCGGCCGAGGCGCTTTACCCCACGAACGGTGTGGGTAATGTATACGTCGGGTGCAGTGGGTGAGTGGCGGCAGGAGGCCCAAGTGCAGGTCAAGAAGGTTTTGAAGTACGGAACCATCGCCTTCGTCGCATTCTTCCTGTTCAAAAGACCGGATGACGCGGCGGGAGCGGTCAGAGGCGCCCTCGACTCGGTGTACGACGCGGCCGACTCGCTGGCTCGATTCGTCTCCCACCTGTCATGAGCAGACTCGTGACCCACGGGGACTCCGCCCCCTCGTCGGTCAACCGCTACCTCCTCCCCCACGAGCACCAGGTCATCATGGTCCGGCGCCACCCGGCCATCCTGATCCGTCCCATCGCGGAGGTCTTCGGCGGGCTCGTCATCGCCGGCATCGTCAGCACCTGGCTCGGCAACCAGGGCGCCGGCGAGGGGATCTTCGTCGTCTGGTGGGCGTGGCTGCTGATCCTGATCCGCTTCGTGTGGAAGCTGGCCGAGTGGTCGGTCGACTACTTCGTGGTGACGTCCAAGCGCATGCTGCTCACGACCGGCCTGATCACGCGCAAGGTCGCCATGATGCCGCTCACCAAGGTGACCGACATGAGCTTCCAGCGCTCTCTGGCGGGCCGAATGCTGGGATACGGGGAGTTCATCCTCGAATCAGCCGGTCAGGACCAGGCATTGTCGACCGTCACATACATCCCGTATCCGGAGACCCTCTACCTGGAGGTCTGCCAGATGCTATTTCCCAACGCGAACGACTCGGATGATTAATCCCCTCATGCCCGCTATGGCGTAACAGAAGAGGAGCACCCGGCCCGAAGATTCTCGCCGCGGGGTTACCCTATTCGACTTCTTCATGCAATCATGGCGGAGACATTGACCATCCCCCGCCCTGAGAGATCAGATGCCGAGTCAGGGAACCATCGGTGACCGCGTCCGCGGCCTGCGGCTGAGCAGGCGTATGTCGCAGGCCCAGCTCGCCGGGCCGGACCTTTCCGACAGTTACGTCTCCCTTATCGAGTCGGGCAAGCGCACCCCCACGCCCGTGGTCGCGCGGTTGCTCGCGGAGCGTTTAGGGTGCACCACCGAGTTCCTGCTGCACGGCATCGAGCCTCGCCAGCGCATCGACACCGAGCTCGGCCTGCGCCACGCGGAGCTGGAGCTGCACCACGGCGACCCCGCCGCGGCGGCCGAGCGTTTCGGTGAGATCGTCAAGGCCGCGGGCGAGGAGAACGCCGTGCTGGCCGCCCACGCGCGGCTCGGCCGGGCGCGCGCCCTGGAGGCCCAGGGCAGGATCGACGCGGCGGTCGAGGCTCTTGAGCGGCTCCGCCGCGAGGCGGCCGCCCATCCCGAGCGCCTGGCGGGCCTGCCCCTGACGATCGCCCTGAGCCGGTGCTACCGGCACGGCGGAGACGTCCTGCGCGCCCGCGACCTGGCCGCCGACGCGCTGACCCAGGTCAACCGGCTCGCCCTCACCCAGGGCGAGATCGCCGTGGACCTCGCCGCCTCCCTGCTGGAGACCGAGGCCCCGCACGGGCCGGGCTCACCCGGCCTGGCCTTCGTCCGGCGGGTCGTCCAGGCCAACGGCGTGCCGGCCGTGACCGTCCGGGACGAGGAGATCCAGGGCCTCTGGCGGGCGAGTGTCGCCGCCGCGGAAGGGGAGGACTCCGCGCTGGCCGTCCGCCTCGCCGACGACGCGATCGCGACCGGGCGCCCGGCCCGGATGGCGGTCAAGCTGGCGCGCATCGCGATGGAGTGGTCGCGTCTCGCCGCCGCCCTCGACGGAGGGTCGCTCGACGAGGCCCGTGAGCTCGCGACCGCCGCGGGCGAGGTCTTTGGAGCGTTCTCCCGGCACGCCCCCGACCGCGCCGAGAGCCTGGTCGTGCTCGCCTCCGTGGAGCTGAGGAGCGGCGACCTGGACGGCGCGTCCCGCCTGTCCGCCTCGGTCCTCGACCTGGCGGGGAGCAGCTCCGGAGTCACCGGCGCCGGCGCCCTGCTGGTCCTCGCCGAGATCGCGCTCGCGCGCGGCGACGGCGGAGCCCTCTCCCACCTCGACGCCGCCAGGAACCTCCTGTCCGGCCTCCGGTCCGCTCCCCTCGGAGCCGACCGCGAGTCCGCGCGGACCTGGCGCCGGCTCGGCGACCTGTACGGCCGGGCCGGTGCGGGAGAAGAGCAGACGAGCGCGTATCGTAAGGCTCTGGAAGCAGTCGGGGTCCACGGCCTGCTCACCGGGATGACCGTGGATTCGGCGCTGGTCCGGTAAGACCTTCCTTGCTGCTGGAGCTCCAGATTTGGTTTTATGCCTCTGGAATAATTAGGGTCTATCAGTCATTGACTCATAGGATGATTGGTTCCCCCAGAGGAGGCGGACTGTGAGTCTGCGTACGGCGCAGCGAGCGTCCCTCGTCGACCAGGTGATCGATCAGCTCAAAGAGCAGATCACATCGAGCTCCTGGCAGATGAACGCCAAGATCCCCACCGAGACGGTGCTCGCCGAGCAGCTGGGGGTCGGACGCAACACCGTCCGCGAGGCCGTGCGGGCGCTCACCCACGCGGGCCTGCTGGAGTGCCGCCAGGGCGACGGCACCTACGTCCGGGCCACGAGCGAGCTCTCCGGGGCCATGCAGCGGCGGCTGCGCGCCGCCGAGCAGCTCGAGATCCTGGAGGTGCGGCGGGCGCTGGAGGTGGAGGCCGCACGGCTGGCCGCCACCCGGCGCACCGGCGACGACATCGCCGCGATCGAGGCCGCGCTGACCGCGCGGGAGAAAGCCTGGGAGGCCGGTGAGCCCAACGGGTTCGTCGAGGCCGACCTCGCCTTCCACGTCGCGGTCGTGCAGGCCACGCACAACCGCGTCCTGATCGACCTCTACGAGGACTTCTCCACGGCCCTGCGCGCCAGCATCACCGCCGCGGGCACCTCGATCAACAGCAGCTACATCCCGCACGACGCGATCGCCCGCGCCATCGCCGCCGGTGACGCGAGCGCAGCCGAGCGGGCGGGCCACGCGTGCATGGAGCACATCCTGATCGCGCTGACCGACGCCCAGGAGCTGCCCTCCTGACAGGCGTGCGGCGCCGCCGCCCGGCGTGCGCCGCCCTCCTCGGCCGGGAGGCCTCCCGGCCCCGTGAACGCCGGTGGGCCCCCTCCCACCGGACCCGGGCCCTCAGGTCTGGCGCAGGGACATGACGAGATAGCGGAAGGCGGGGTCGGCGTCGCCGGGGACCTCGGCGATGAGCGCGGGCCGGGTCGAGGACTCCATGTTGAGCCGGGCGAGCTCGGTCTCGACCCCGGACAGGCCGTCCAGCAGGAACTGCGCCTGGAAGGCGATCCTGAGGTCGTCGCCGGACAGCTCCGCGTCCACCGTCTCCGTGGCCCGGCCGATGTCGCCGCCGCCCGCCTGGACCACCACCCGGCCCGGGCCGAACGACAGGTTGATCGCGGTGTTGCTCCCGGCGACCAGCGCCACCCGCTTGATCGCCTCGACGAACGGGGCCACCCGCAGGTCGGCCCGGATGGACCAGTCGCCGGCCAGGCGCGTGTGGTAGTCGATGAACTGCTCGTCCAGCAGGCGGACCGTGATGCTCCTGCCGACGCTCTCGAACCCGGCGATGCCCTCGCCCATGGACACCGCCACCTCACCTCCCCGCAGCGATCTGGCCACCTCGACGAGCACCCGGGCGGGCACCATAGCCGCGGCCGTCACGTCGGGCCGCTCGGGGCGCCAGTCGAAGTCCCTGGCGGCGATGCGGTAGCGGTCGGTCGAGGCCATGGTCACGCGCTCGCCGGAGACGTCGACCCTGATGGCGGTCAGCATGGGGAGGGTCTCGTCGCGGCTGGCCGCCGGGGCGACCTGCGCGACCGCGCCCGCGAAGACCCCGCCGCCGATCGCGCCGATCCTGGGCGGCATCGCGGGCAGCGTCGGGAAGTCCTCCACCGGCATGGTCAGCAGGCCGAACTCCGCGCTTCCGCAGGTCAGCACCGCCTCCGACCCCGTGGTGACGATCTCCACCGGCTCGTCGGGCAGGCTCCGCGTGATCTCCGCGAGGATTCGGCCGGGGATCAGCACCCGGCCCGCCTCCTCCACCTCGGCCTCCACCGCCGCGCGGGCGGAGACGTCGTAGTCGAAGGCCGAGAGCACGATCTCCTCTCCGGCCGCCTCCAGGAGCAGGCCCGAGAGCACCGGGAGCGCCGGGCGGCCCGGCAGCATGCGGGCGGCCCAGACCACAGCATCGGCCAGGACATCGCGGTCGACCCGGAACTTCACCTGGGAACCCCTTCTTCGCGCGGATGCCGTACTTCCCAGAACGGTAGCCGGTCCCACCGACAGAACATCCATATCCGGCATTCGGGTGAGCCCGGCGACCGGCGGTCCTCAGGTCCGCGGGCCCCGTGCCGATGGTGAAGCCATGAGCAACGGAGTGAACGCGATACAGCGTGTGCTGGCACGGATGACCATCGACAAGGCGCTGCGCCTCGGCTTCGCCATGGTGATCGGCATGCTGCTGCTGCCCGCGGCCACCTCCGCGTGGCACCTGTGGCAGGCCTCCTCCGCGGTGAGCGACCTCGCCGAGGCCGGTATGCCGGGTGCGCAGCTCACCGGCAAGGTCGACGGGCTGATGAACAAGTACCGCAAGGAGCAGTGGGAGTACCTCGCCCTGCCCGCGGGCGACGAGGAGCGGGCGGCGACCGTCGAGGCGATGGCCGAGGAGGACGCCGAGATGAAGGGCCTGTTCGCCGAGTTCCGCGCGCTGCCGCTGGACGAGGCGCATCTCGCCGCGGTGGCCGCCTACGAGCGCTCCTGGACCGACTACGTCCGGGTGACCGGCCCGCTGGCCGGGCTGGCCGACGGCGGGGACTTCGCGGCCGCCCGCGCGACCTTCGACGGCGGCGCCGGCGACGAGCGGTGGGACGACCTCAAGGAGGGCCTGAAGACCCTCAGGGAGCTGGACGTCAGGGCCGCCGCGGAGAGCCGTGACGAGGCCGGCCTCGACGTCGTCATCGGGTTCACCACGCTGGCCGTGCTGCTGGCGGCCGCGGTCGGCCTCTCCCTGCTCGTCCGCCGGGTGCTGGCCCGGCGCATCTCCACCGGGCTGCGCGACCTGTCCGCGGCGGCCGACCGCATCGCCCGCGGCGACCTCGACCAGCGGATCGAGGTCGCGGCCGACGACGAGATCGCCGAGGTCGCGGCGGCCTTCGACCGCATGGTGGAGTACCTGAACGCGATGGCCGGGGTGTCCCAGCAGATGGCCGACGGCGACCTGGCGGTCGACGCGGCGCCGAAGTCGGCCGAGGACCGCCTGGGGCAGGCGTTCGACTCCATGGTGCGCAACCTGAACGACTCGATCGGGCAGGTCCGCCACTCGGCGGGCGCGCTCGACACGGCCTCTCGGGAGCTGTCCGGCGTCTCCGAGGACGTACGCGCCGCCGTGGGCGAGGTGGTCGGCAACGCCGAGCGCCAGGTCGACCTCGTCGGCCAGGCCCGGCGCGCCGCCGAGCAGACCTCCGGCCTGGTCGAGGAGGGCATCGGCACCGTTCAGCAGCTCACGCGGGTCATGCGGGACCTCGACGAGAAGTCCGGCCGGATCAGCGACATCGTCGACACCATCTCCCGCATCGCGGGGCAGACCAACCTGCTGGCGCTGAACGCCTCCATCGAGGCCGCCCGCGCCGGCGTGCACGGCTCCGGCTTCGCCGTGGTCGCGGGAGAGGTCCGCGCGCTCGCCGAGGAGAGCAGCAAGGCGGCCCAGTCCATCGCGAACGTGGTGGCCGAGATCCAGCACAGCAGCGGCGAGGCCGTGCTGGTCGTCGACGAGCACGCCCGCGGCGCCTTCGAGCGGATCGCCGGCGGCACCACGACGCTGCGCGAGACGCTCGACGAGGTCGGCTCCTTCGCCGGGGCCAACATGGCCTCCACCGAGCGCATGGCCGACGCCACCGGCGCCGTCACCGCCTCGGTCCGGCAGCTCGCGGAGACCGCCGACCGGCTGCGCGAGGTCACCGGCCGGTTCAGGACCGGGCGGCGTTGAGGTAGGTCAGCACGGCCAGGACACGGCGGTTGTCGTCGTCGGAGGGGGCCAGGCCCAGCTTGGTGAAGATGCCGGCGGTGTGCTTGCCGACCGCGCTCTCGCTGAGGAAGAGCCGCTGCGAGATGGCGGTGTTGGAGCGGCCCTCCGCCATCAGCTCCAGCACCTCGCGCTCGCGCGGGGTCAGCTCGCCGAGCGGCTCGTGCCTGGCGGTGCTGGCCAGCAGCTTGGCGATCACCTCGGGGTCCATCGCGGTCCCCCCGGCGGCGACCCTGCGCACGGCGTCGACGAACTGCTCGGCGTTGAACACCCGGTCCTTGAGGAGGTAGCCGATCGCGCCGGAGCCGTCGGCGAGCAGCTCGCGGGCGTAGAGCTGCTCGACGTGCTGGGAGAGGACCAGGACGGGCAGGCCGGGGATGGCCCGGCGGGCGGCCAGCGCGGCCTGCAGTCCCTCGTCGGTGAAGGTGGGCGGGAGCCGTACGTCCACCACGGCCACGTCGGGCCGCTCGGTGGTCAGCGCCTTCAGCAGCTCGGGGCCGGACTCGACGGCGGCGACGACCTCGAAGCCGTGCGCCTGGAGCAGGTGGACCAGGCCCTCCCGGAGCAGGTAGAGGTCCTCGGCGATGACGGCGCGGGCGCTCATCGGCCCGGCCGGACAGTGCGGGGGATCACCGGTGCAACCATAGACGGCGCGGGGTGGCCTCGGCCATCCACCGTTCGCGGGAGTGCTGGATCGGGATCAGCACGGCCGCGCCGTACATGACGATGCCGAGGGCGATGTTGAAAATGATCAACGGCCACTGCACCGGCTCGGGCAGGTAGAGGATGTAGAACCAGCTCTTGTTCTCATGCTCGATGATCTTCATGATCGCCGTGACGATTCCCTGCGGGAAGAGCGGGAGCCAGCCGAGGCCGTAGCCGAACCCGACGATCGCCCATTTCCACTTGGGCATCTGCGCCGTCTTGTCGGAGTCGTCCTCCCAGGCCAGTGCATGCGGCAGGTCGACGGTGACGATCGTCGGGCCGCCCGGCGGACTGCTGATGGCCAGCACCCCGTCGAAGGCGGCCAGCCGCCGCTCGATTCCGCGCAGACCGCTGCCCCGCGCCGGGTCGGCCCCGCCCGAACCGTCGTCGGTGACGGTGACCCGCAAGGTCTTCCCCTGGTTGCTGATGTCGATCCAGACGCGGTCCGCGCCCCCGTGCCGGACCGCGTTGGTCAGCAGCTCGCTGATCGAGAAGTAGGCGGCCGACTCGACGGGCGGCTCGGGGCGGGTCTTCAGGTCCACGGTGACCTTGACCTCCAACGGGCTGTCCAGGGCGAGGGCCCGTACGGCGTCACCCAGGCCGCGCTCGGACAGCACCGGCGGGTGGATGCCCCGGACCAGGCCGCGCAGCTCGGTGAGCGCCGTGGAGGAGGCCTCGCGCGCCTTGCCCAGCAGCGCCTTGGCTGCCGTGGGATCGGTCTCCACCAGCGCCTCGACGGCACCGAGCGTCATGCCGATGGCCACCAGCCGGGCCTGGGCCCCGTCGTGCAGGTCGCGCTCGATCCGGCGCAGCTCGGCCGCCTGTGAGTCGGCCGTCTCCAGGTGCGCCTGGTTGAGGCTGTGGATCCGGCTCGCCAGCAGGGACTTGGCCGTGGGGCCGAGCAGCATCTCGTTCCACCAGCCGTAGAAGCGCAGCAGCCAGGGGGTCGCGGCGGTCGCGGCGACGGCCATCAGACCCAGGAGCAGCGCCACCGGCTGCCCCTGCCGCGCCGTGGACACGGCGTACCCGATGGCGATCACGGGGAGCAGCAGGGCGGCGCCCAGCAGCGGGTTGAGCGTGACCCAGAGCAGGTCCCGCCAGGTGGCCGGGTCGCCGAACATCCACTTCCAGCGGTTGTTCCACTCGGGCACGCGGGGTGTCTTGTAGAGCTGGCGGTCGTGGCGGTACCACCCGTCGGGCTGGCGCCGGACCGGCGGCGGGGGCGGCAGGTAGGACGGTCCGATCTCCCGCCCGAGCCACCTGTCGCTCAGCCTCCTGGCGAGCGCCGTGCGCCGCCGGAGCATCCTGGCCCCCGGCGGGAACAGGAAGATGAGTCCCAGCGCGAACGAGAGCACGATCATCAGCACGACCACGACCGTCAGAACCACGTCCGTCAGGGCCAGCAACCCCAGGGGCAGGGCTCGGGCCGTGGCCACCGCGTATCGCCTCATGCCATGAAGTCTCGATGATCGGCCCGGGTACTGCCAGTGGGGTCGCGCACCGTACGGGGGTGGAGTTATCCCCACCCCCGCTCGGTACCCAGGCCGACCCGCGCTCGGTAGTCAGACCGATTACGCCGGAGACGCGCCGTTTCTACCGTCGTTGTCATGAAGGTGATCGAGGTTGACAACCTCCGCAAGCGGTACCGCGACCAGCTCGCGGTGGACGACGTGTCGTTCACCGTCGAGGAGGGCGAGATCTTCGGCGTTCTCGGCCCCAACGGCGCAGGCAAGACGACCACCGTCGAGTGCGTCGCCGGCCTGCGCACCCCCGACTCCGGAAGCGTGAAGGTACTCGGCGGCCTGAGCGGCGACGCCCTCAAGCAGCAGCTCGGCGTGCAGCTGCAGAGCTCCGCGCTCCCCGAGCGGATCAAGGTCTGGGAGGCCCTGGACCTGTACGCCTCCTTCTACAGGGCATCGGTGGACCCGGCGGCGCTGATGGAGCGCGTCGGGCTCGCCGGCAAGCGCGACACCCGGTACGGCAAGCTCTCCGGCGGCCAGCAGCAGCGGCTGTCCATCGCCCTGGCGCTGGTCGGCGACCCCCGCGTGGCCATCCTCGACGAGCTGACCACCGGCCTGGACCCGCAGGCCCGCCGGGACACCTGGGAGCTCATCGAGCAGGTCCGCGCCGGCGGCGTGACGATCGTGCTGGTCACCCACTTCATGGAGGAGGCCGAGCGGCTCTGCGACCGGATCGCGCTGATCGACTCCGGGAAGGTGGTCGCCATCGACAGCCCGGCCGGGCTGATCTCCCGGATCGAGCACCAGCAGACCGTCAGGTTCCGCCCTTCCGGTCCGCTCGACGACGCCGTGCTGAAGGCGCTGCCCGAGGTGACCGGGGTGCACCGCGACGGCGACCGGGTCGAGGTCACCGGCGACGGCAACCTGCTGCTCGCGGTCACCGGCGCCCTGGCCTCGGCCGGGGTCGTCCCCGCCGACCTCCGCGTCGAGCAGGCCACCCTCGACGACGCGTTCCTCGCCCTGACCGGCAAGAAGATCACCAACGGAGACGCCCGATGAACAAGATGATCCTGGTCGAGGCCAAGCTGTTCCTCCGCGAGCCCGGCGCACTGATCTTCGCGATCCTGCTCCCCCTCGGGCTCCTGCTCGGTCTGGGCATGATCCCCGACTTCCAGGAGGCCAGCCCGGAGATGGGCGGCCAGCGGGTGATCGACAACCACCTGCCCGCCATGATGACGATCCTCGCGGTGGTGACGATGGCGCTGACCGTGCTGCCCGGCACGCTGGCGGCCTACCGCGAGAGCGGCGTGCTGCGCCGGATGTCCACCACCCCGGTCAGCCCGTTCCGGCTGCTGGTCGCCCAGCTCGTCAACAACCTCGCGGTCGCGGTGGTCGCCACGGCCCTGCTGGTCGGGCTGAGCCACCTCGTCCACGGCACCCCCTTCCCCGGGAGCCCGCTGTCCTTCGCCGGGGTGTTCCTGCTCGGCACCGCCTCGCTGTTCGGGCTGGGTCTGCTGATCGCCGCGCTGGCCCCCACCGCCAAGTCCGCGCCGGGCATCGGCTCGATCCTGATGTTCCCGCTGCTGTTCATGGCGGGCATGTGGATCCCCCGGGAGCTGATGCCCGACCTGGTCCGGCGGATCGGCGACTTCCTGCCGATGGCGCCGTTCGCCCAGGCGCTCCGGGACACCTGGGCCGGTCACGCCCCGCAGACGCTGCACCTGGTGGTGATGGCCGCGACCCTGCTGGCCTTCGGCGCGCTGGCCGCCCGGCTGTTCCGCTGGCAGTGACCCGGGCCCCCGGCACGGCCCCGCCCGCACGTCGCGGCCCGCCCGCTCCTCCTCGGAACGGGCGGGCCGCGGCGTTTCCGCGTCCTGCCGCCCGCGGCCGGCCGCGGGCGGCGCGGATCAGCAGTTGCAGTCGCAGCCGCAGCCCTCGCCGCAGCACGAGCAGGCGTCGCAGCATCCCGAGCAGGCGTCGCAGCACTGGCCGCAGGCGTCGCAGCCGCCGCAGTCCAGGCGCTCGCCGCAGGACTTGTAGCGGTCCTCGTCCCACGGCGGCCGGTAGAGCCCGCAGCTGCAGAGCATGAAGCCGAGGGCGAAGCAGAGCCGGGGCCCGCAGCCGGGCTCCGGCTTCAGCCTCGGGTCGCGGGGCGCGGCCGTGCCGGGGTCGTCCACGGGCGGGGCCTCCGGGGAGCCGTTCCCTCGCGGACCCGCGGCGGCCTCCTGCGCGGTGCCGCCGGGGGCCGGGCGGGCGCAGGCCGCCGGAGAGGACTGGGAGAAGACCCGGTCCACCGAGCGGCGGACCTCCTTCACCAGCAGGGCCTTCACCAGACCCCGCTCCTGCAGGTCCAGGTCGGCCACGGCCAGCCGGAGGCCGAGCAGCGCGTCGTCGCAGAGGCGGCGGGCCTCGGCGAGACCGGTCCCGGTGGCGAGCAGCGGGTTGTAGGCGCCGGCCGCCCGGTCCGCCTCCAGGTCCTCCACCGCGTCCACCAGGTGGGCGAGCCTGCCGAAGCAGCGCCCGGCCTCGGTCAGGGGTTCGGCGTTGTGCGGCTTGCCCGCGAGGACGGCGGTGTGCGCGAACGCCGCCGCGACCGCGTCCTCGGTCGGCCCGGTCAGCTCCAGCAGGGTGCGGCCGGGCTCGGTCTCCAGCCGGGTCTGCCGCTCCACCGCGTCGGCCAGCACTCCGGGGTCGAAGCCGACGGCGGCGGCCGTACGGGCTCCGGAGGACTCCCAGCGGGCGGCCATCCGGCCCGCGACGGCGGCGACCGGCCGCCGGGCGTAGGCTCCGTCGCGGTCGGCGATGTGGTCGCGGATCTTGCCGGAGGCCAGGATCAGCGAGGTCGCCGCGGCCAGCCGTACGCCCTCGGCCCGGGCGCCGACCACCTCGGCGCCGGAGAAGCCGCGCAGCGCGCACGGGGCGGCCCTGCGGCGCGGGGAGGCGGCCGGGGACTGCGCCTCGGTCAGCACCGAGACCAGCAGCCCGTCGTAGTTGGTCACCAGCCGGGCCGCGTGGCCGTGCTCGTCGCGCAGCGCCAGGCAGAGCCCGCACAGATGGGCCATCCAGGCCGCGAACAGCCCTCCGCACATGCCGTGGCGGCACGGCCGAACGATCCCGAACATCTTCACCCCGCAGTCGCACCGGTCACGTGCGACAAAGCTTCCATACGCGGCTTAAGAATGACTTGCAGACCCTATGTCACCTGGTTGTATGACCGGACCCGCCCTCCGGACGGCCGCCCCGCTCCCCGGGGGCCCGGGTACGGCGGAGCAGACCGCGCAGGAGGACCACGGCCGGAGTGCCCACGGGCCCGCGGAGACGAGGCGTCGCGGGAACGGACCACCGCGCCCCTTCGGCGGCGCCGTACGGCGTGGCACCCTGGAGAGCATGCTGACACTGGCGCACGTGAGCGACATCCACATCGGCGGCTCCCCCGGCAGCGCCGAGCGGACCCGGGCCGTCATGCGGCGCCTGGCGGACATGCCCGGCCCCCTGGACGCCGTCATCGTGACCGGTGACATCGCCGACCACGGTGAGGCCGGGGAGTACGAGACCGCGCGCGGGCTCCTGGACTCCGGCCTGCCGACGATCGTGTGCCCCGGAAACCACGACGACCGCCAGGTCTTCCGGAAGGTCCTCCTCGGCGAGGGCGGGGGCGGCGACGGGCCGGTCGACCAGGTCCTGCGGCTCGACGGGCTCACGATCGCGCTGTGCGACTCCAGCATCCCGGGGCGTCCGGAGGGCTTCCTGGAGGACGAGACCCTCGCCTGGCTGGACGCCGTGCTCGCCGAGTCGCCGGACACCCCGGCGGTCGTGGGCATGCACCACCCGGCAGCCCCGCTGGGCATCCCGTACGTGGACACGATCGGCCTGCGCGAGCCCGAGCGGCTGGCGGAGGTGCTGAGCCGCCACCCCCGGGTCGTCGCCGTGCTCGCCGGGCACGCCCACACCCCGGCGAGCACCCGGTTCGCCGGCCTCCCCCTGCTGGTCGCCCCCGGGGTCATCAACACCGCGCTGATCCCCGCCGAGACCACCGGGCGGATCCCGGTCGACCCGGGCATGCCCCCGCAGTTCGCCCTGCACGTCCTCGACAGCGACCACCTCGTCACCCACGTCCGCCCGGTCGTCTGACCGCTCTCCGGCGCCGCCTACCGGTCCGCCGCCCGGTCGGCCGCCCGGTCGGCCGCCGCGCCGCGGAAGCCGGCCGCCTCGAAGACGGCCAGGCTGTGCTCGTCGTGGCGGGCCTTGCCGGGGCCGTAGAAGAGGTAGGAGCCGAAGGCCTGCACGAGCCACGGGTGCCTGCCGAGCATGGCGTGCAGGCCGCCGGCCATCCTCGTGGCCGCCGTCCGCCGGTCCGCGGCGGCGAGGTCGGGCGGCTCGACCTCGTCCCAGACGTGGTCGCCCGCGAGCAGGACGAGGTCGTCCTTGGTCCTCGCCCTGGCCGCCACCGCCGCCTGACCGGCGGGTCCACCGCATGCGGAGCCGTCCTCCGCGCGCATCGGCCGACCCGGACGGTCAGTGGGTGGCCATGTCGACGAAGCGGCTGTAGTGGCCCTGGAAGGCCACGGTGACCGTGGCGGTGGGGCCGTTACGGTGCTTGGCCACGATCAGGTCCGCCTCACCGGCACGGGGGGACTCGCGCTCGTACGCGTCCTCCCGGTGGAGAAGGATGACCATGTCCGCATCCTGCTCGATCGATCCCGATTCGCGAAGGTCGCTCACCATGGGCCTCTTGTCCGTTCGCTGCTCCGGACCACGGTTGAGCTGGGAGATCGCGATGACCGGCACCTCGAGCTCCTTGGCGAGCAGCTTGATCGCCCGGGAGATCTCGGAGACCTCGTTCTGGCGGCTCTCGGTCTTCTTCGGCGAGGACATCAGCTGGAGGTAGTCGATGATGACGAAGCGCAGGTCGTGCCGCTGCTTCAGGCGGCGGCACTTGGCCCGGATCTCCATCATCGACATGTTCGGCGAGTCGTCGATGTAGAGCGGCGCCTCGGCCACCTCGCCCATCCGCCGGGCCAGCTTGGCCCAGTCCTCGTCGGTCAGCGAGCCCGAGCGCATGGAGTGCAGCGCCACCCTGGCCTCGGCCGAGAGCAGGCGCATCGTGATCTCGTTTCTGGACATCTCCAGTGAGAACACAACCGTCGTCATGCCGTGCTTGATGGCGGCGGATCGCGCGAAGTCCAGACCCAGCGTGCTGTTGTGGGTGGGGATGCACGCCCTGCTCGCGAGGTACATGTGGTCGGCGTTGTCGACCTCGACGCAGCGCACCGGCACCGGGGGAACGGGTCGCACGTCCACGATGTACCGGACAGGGCTTGCCGGATGCGCTCGGCTCACCCGGCGGCCGGCCTTGCGGGCCGGCCGGAGCGCCTTCTCCGCCGCAGCGAAGTCGATCACGTAGCAGGGGGAGGAGTCGGCCCTCCCGTCCGTGACCTCCATCGTCCTCATGGTCGCCCGGTGTCCCAGGCTCAGAACGAGCTCCAGCGCGTCTTCGGCGAGCCTCCGGCCCATGACGGCGAACCGGGCCCGGCCGTTCTCGCCCGCATGGCCGCCGGTGCCCAGCAGACCGGCCAGCAGCGCCCTCCGCTGCTCTTCGGACGCGCGCAGGTAGATGCGCGGAATGTGCTTGTCACCGAGCACCCCCAGCGAGCGCAGGACCGCCTGCGCGGTGCCGTGACGATCCCGGCACGTCCGGCACCGCCGCAGGCCGCTGGACGGGCCGCCGCAGCCGGAGCACGCGGGCGCCGGGACCGGGTCCGGCACGAAGCGGGCGCCGTCGCCGTCTCCCAGCCAGACGCCCAGGGCGTACGGAGGCAGCGGCAGGTCCTGCGCGTCCAGCTGGAACGGCGCCGCGACGGCGACCGCGTGGTTCGGCCGCCCGTCCGCCGCAGCGCAGCGCAGCGTGGCGGCGATCTCCTCTGTGGTGACGACGTCGTCGCGCACCGCGGTCGAGGCGGCGTTCTCCGGCCGGATCACCCGGGCGTGCAGCGCTCCGGAGAGGTGTCCGCACGAGCGTGCCGGAGTGTTCCGGACATGGCTCCGCGCCGGGCCGGTGGCGGCCCGGGGAGCCTTCACCGTGGATCCGGCCTCCTTGCCCGCCGTGCGGAGAACGTGGCGGAGCCCCGCTCCCGCAGCGGCGAGGACCTCCCGCTGCGCGGCGGGCCCGCCGGGCTCCGCCGGCGACGCCTCAGGGGCGTTCGTGACGTGTTCGGCCGGCGCTGCGGACCGGCGGAGGGACCGGCCGGCGTCCGCCTTCCGGCGGCGGCTCTCCCGCGTGGTCGTCCGCCACTGGTGCTGCGCGTCGGCGACGATCACCGTCCCGTCGCTGAACTCCACCTCGTAGCAGGGGCGTCCGTGCATCACGCCGGTCGCCGCGACCACCCGGGTGGGCTTGCCGTCCGCACCGATCAGGAGGTCTCCCGCCCGGACCTCTCCCATGGTCGTCCATCCGGTGGGAGTGGGCAGCGGCGTGTCGAGCGCGAGCGCCTTGCCGATCGCCGGACGGGCGGCGACGACGATCATCTGGCCGGGGTGGAGGCCGTTGGTGAGGGAGTCGAGGTCCTGGAAGCCCGTGGGGACGCCGACCATCTGGCCGCTCCGGCTGCCGATGGCCTCCAGCTCGTCGAGGGCGCCCGGCATGATCTCCGACAGGGCGGCGTAGTCCTCGGAGGTGCGGCGCTCGGTGACCTTGTAGATCTCGGCCTGGGCGCGGTCGACGAGGTCGTCGACCTCCTCGTCCTGCCCGCCGTAGCCGTAGGAGACGATGCGGGTGCCGGCCTCGATGAGGCGGCGGAGGATGGCCTGCTCGCGGACGATGCGGGCGTAGTAGCCCGCGTTGGCGGCGGTGGGCACGACGGCGGTCAGCGTGTGCAGGTAAGCGCCGCCGCCCACCCGGGCGACCTCGCCGCGCTTCTGCAGCTCGTCGAAGACGGTGACGGCGTCGGCCGGGTCGCCGCGGCCGTAGAGCTCGGTGATGATGTCGAAGACGATCTGGTGGGCGGGGCGGTAGAAGTCGTCGGACCGCACGATCTCCACGACGTCGGCGATGGCGTCCTTGGACAGGAGCATGCCGCCGAGGACGGACTGCTCGGCCTCGATGTTGTTCGGCGGCGTGCGCTCGAACCCCGACTCGAAGACCGGTGGATCCGCAAGGCTCACCGCGCACCCCCTTCCTTCGCGGTCCTGCCATCCCCAGTTGTAGCCGACCGGTATGACAGTTTCGCCGCTCCCCGGAGCAGTGGCAACGCAGCCTGTCGACAGGCCTGTGGATAACGTGTGGAGTTCCGGGCCAAGGGTGTGGGCAGCCTGGGGACAGGCCTGTGGATAATAGTTATCCACAGGCCGGTATAACGCTCTGAGCAGCGAAAACTTCATCCACTGCCTGTGGAGAAAAGAAAGTCGCGACGACACGCCGATACCGGTTTCGCATGCCCTCTCCCGGGCGTCCCGGCCGCTCCCCGCCCCGGGGAGCCGGTCCCGCCCGGTCCGCCGGCTCTCGCGCCGCCGCCCGCCCCACCCCCGGGGAGCGCGGCGGAACGTAAGAGGCACAATTGAGCCGTGCCTCTTACCCCCGGTGCCCTCGACCGTCGGATCCTCCGGCTGGCCGTCCCCGCTTTCGGAGCCCTGATCGCCGAACCGCTGTTCCTGCTGACGGACACCGTCATCGTCGGCCGGCTGCCCGCGCCCGCGCTCGGCGCGCTCGGGGTCGCGAGCACGGTGCTGAGCGCCCTCGTGGGACTGTGCGTCTTCCTCGCCTACGGGACCACCGCGGCCGTCGCCAGGCAGATCGGCGCGGGCGACACCCCGCGGGCGATCCGGCAGGGGGTGGACGGCCTCTGGCTGGCGGCCGGGGTCGGGCTGGCGGTCATCGCGGTGGTGTGGCCGCTGGCGCCGTACCTCGTGCACCTGGTCGGCGCGGAGGGCGAGCTGGCCCGGCAGGCGGTGGTGTACCTGCGGATCAGCCTGCTGGGCGTGCCCTCCATGCTGCTGGTCCTGGCCGGGACGGGGGTGCTGCGCGGGATGCAGGACGCCGTGACGCCGCTGCTGGTCTCCGTCGGCTCGTTCGTGCTCAACGCGCTGCTCAACGTCCTGTTCGTGCTGGGGCTGGGCTGGGGCGTCGCGGGCTCGGCCTGGGGCACCGTCCTGGCGCAGACCCTCGCCGCCGTGGTCTACCTGGCCGTGACGGCCGTCCGCCACCGGGCGCCGTTCCGCCCCCGCCTCGCCGGGATCAGGGCGGCCGGGGCGGCCGGGATCGCCCTGGTCGTCCGTACGGCGTGCCTGCAGGCCGTGCTGGTCATCGCGACGGCCGTCGCCACCCGGATGGGCGGGCACCAGATCGAGGCCCACACGATCGCCGCCAGGATCTGGACCCTGCTGGCCTTCGCCCTGGACGCGATCGCCATCGCCGGGCAGTCGATCACCGGCCACGCCCTGGGCGCCGGCGACGTGGCGGGCACCCGGGCCGCGACCCGCCGGATGGTCGCCTGGGGGGTCGGCTCCGGAGTGGTGCTGGGCCTGCTGGTGCTCGCGGCCGGGCCGCTCCTGCCCGGCCTGTTCGGTGCGGAGGCCGCAGTGGCCGGGGAGCTGTCCGCCGTGCTCTGGGTGGTGGTGCTCCTGCAGCCGGTCGCCGGGGCGGTGTTCGTCCTGGACGGGGTGCTGATCGGCGCCGGGGACCAGGCCTATCTCGCCCGTGCCGGAGTGTGGACGACGCTCGCCTACCTGCCCGCGGCGCTGCTGGTCGTCGTCGGCGGCGGCGGGCTGGTCGCGCTCTGGGGGGCGCTGGGGCTGTGGATGGCCGCCCGGCTGGTGACTCTGGGGCTGCGCGCGAGCGGAAGCAACTGGTTGGTGATCGGTGCGTGACCTGGAGGTGTCCACCACGTAATCGCCCGGCTCTTGTTAGGGCGGGACCCTCTGAGGCACTGTGAGTCGGGTCCGGCAACAAGGATGTTGCCCTCTCCAGCAGGATTGGCCGCGCCGTGCCCGAGAGCCGCTCTCCGTCCATCGCGCGCCGTCTGCCTCCGAGCGAGGCGACGGGCCGCTGGACCGGCGCGCGCCACGGCCTGGCCAAGACCTACGGCCCCAGCGACCTCATCGTCCTCGGCATCGGCGTCATGATCGGTGCGGGCATCTTCAGCCTCGCCGGCCGCCAGGCGGCCACCATGGCCGGGCCCGGTGTGATCCTCTCCTTCATGATCGCGGGGATCACCAGCCTCCTGGTGGCCTTCTGCATCGCGGAGCTCTCCTCCGCCATGCCGGCCTCCGGAAGCGCCTACACCTTCACCTACGTCATCTTCGGCGAGGTCTGGGCCTGGGCCGTGGGCTGGGCGCTGGTGATGGAGCTGCTCCTGGCCGCCGCGGTAGTGGCGCGCGCCTGGTCGCTCTACGCCGCCCAGATGCTCGCGGACCTGGGCGTCCGGATCCCGGAACCGCTCTCCGGGGTCATCGGCCAGGTCGAGGGGTTCGACCTGTTCACGCTGGTCATCCTGGTGCTGCTGACCGGCGTGGTCGCGCTCGGCGCCCGGATCGGCCTGCGCACCCTGTGGATCATCGTGGTCGCGAAGCTGGCGGCCATCGGCGCGGTCATCGTCGTCGGCGCGCTCCATTTCGACGAGGGCAACCTCGCGGCCATCCCGGCGCCGACCGCCCCGATCAAGGCGTCCGAGGGCTTCCTCGACTCCCCGCTGCTGGGGCTGGTGTTCGGCCAGACGACCGCGTTCGGCTGGTTCGGCATCTTCGCCGCCTCCGCCACGATCACCTTCGCCTACATCGGCTTCGACGTCGTGGCCACCGCCGCCGAGGAGGCCGAGGACGCGCCCCGGTCCATCCCGAAGGGGATCATCCGCAGCCTGGTGGTCACCACGGTCGTCTACATCGTGGTCGCGGCCGTGATGGTCGGCATGGCCTCGTACGAGAAGATCGACGCCAGCGCCCCGCTCGCCAGCGCCTTCCGTCAGGCCGGTGAGGGCTTCATGGTCCACGTCATCAACGCCGGCGCGGTCCTCGGCCTCACCACGGTCGTCCTTGTGCTGCTCGTCGGGCTGACCCGGGTGGTCTTCTCCATGGCCCGCGACGGGCTGTTCCCGCGCCCCCTGGCGAAGATCAACCGCAGCTACCACAGCCCGTCGCGGGCCACTCTGGTCATCGGCGGCGCGGCGATCCTGCTGGCCGAGTTCGTCCCGGTGCTCACGCTGGAGCCGCTGGTCGTGATCGGCGCCCTGTTCACGTTCCTCGCGGTGGCGGCCGGGGTGATCCGGATGCGCCGGACGCTGCCGGACCTGCCCCGGGGTTTCCGCGCCCCGCTCTCCCCGTACGTCCCGATCGCCTCGATCCTGGCGACCCTCTGGCTCATGGTGAACCTCCAGGTCGTCACCTGGCTGTACTTCATCGCCTGGATGGCCTTCGGCGTCCTGGTCTACCTGGCGTACGGCAGGCGCAAGAGCGTCCTGGCGGGCGGGCAGCCGCCGCTGGAGCCCCCCGTGGGCCTCCGGGGCCGGCACCGCCGCTAGGGCCGGTCCGGGCGGCCCGGCGTTGACCGCCCGCCGGCCGGCGTGGGACGGTCTCGGCATCCCCCATCGGAGGTGGAATGAAGCCGATCGCCCGCCGTACCGCCGCGGTCGCCGCGGTCCTGGCCGCGGCCGCGCTCACCGCCCCGCTCCGCCCCGCCGAGGCCGGCGGCCCGCTCGGGCCGGCCGGGCGGGAGGCTGCCGCGGCCCGGTGGAAGCTGAGCTGGCACGACGAGTTCGACGGGAGGAAGGGCGCCAGGCCCTCCGGGTCCAGGTGGGTCCACGACCTCGGCGGCGAACCCCGCTGGGGCAACCAGGAATGGCAGTACTACACCGACCGCGCGAAGAACGCCTCCCTGGACGGCAGGGGACGCCTGGCCGTCACCGCCCGGCGGGAGCGGCTGCCGGGGATGGCGGGCTGCCTGTACGGCACCTGCGACATCACCTCGGCGAGGATCACCACCAGGGGCAGGTTCTCCCAGGCCTACGGCCGCTTCGAGGCCAGGATCAAGGTGCCCGCCGGGCAGGGGGTCTGGCCCGCGTTCTGGATGATGGGCGACGACGCCGACCGGGTCGGCTGGCCGCACAACGGCGAGATCGACGTGATGGAGGTCATCGGCAGGCACCCGGGCACGGTGTTCGGCGGCATGCACGGCCCGGGTTTCCCCTTCTCCGGCGTGGGCGGGAGAGCCGTCCTGCCCGGCGGGGCCAGGTTCGCCGACGACTTCCACGTGTTCGCCGTGGAGTGGTCGCCCGGGAAGGTGACCTGGCTGCTCGACGGCAGGCCGTACTTCACCGCCCGGAGGAGCGGTCTGCAGGCCGGCTCCCGGTGGGTCTTCGACCACCCGTTCCACCTGCTGCTCAACGTCGCCGTGGGCGGCACGTGGCCCGGCCCGCCCGGCGCGCGGACCAGGTTCCCCGCGACCATGCTGGTGGACTACGTCCGCGTGTACACCAGGCGGTAGGACGGCCCGTGCGGCGGGCCCTTCCCTCCCGGGCCGCGCCCGCCGCACGGGAGGTCACGGGAGGTCACACGAGGCCGTGGGAGGTCACAGCCTGCGGGCGTCGAGCACGCTCTTCAGGAACTGCCTGGTCCTGGGCTCCCGCGGGTCGGTGAAGATCTGCTCGGGGGTGCCGCGCTCCAGGAGCACGCCGCCGTCGAGGAAGCAGACGGTGTCCGCGATCTCCCGGCAGAAGCCCATCTCGTGGGTGGTCAGGATCATCGTCATCCCGCCCTCCTTGAGCTCCCTGATGATGCCGAGCACCTCGGTGACCAGTGCCGGGTCGAGCGCCGAGGTGACCTCGTCCAGCAGCATGAGGCGGGGCCGGGTGGCCAGGGCCCGGATGATGGCGACGCGCTGCTGCTGGCCGCCGGAGAGCCGGTCGGGATAGGCGCCGGCCTTGTCCGCCAGGCCGAACCTGGCCAGCAGGTCGCGAGCCTCCTCCTCGGCCCGGGCCCGGCCGGTGCCGTGCACCTTGCGGGGTGCCAGCGTGATGTTGTCCAGCACGGTCATGTGCGGGAACAGGTTGAACGCCTGGAACACGATGCCCATGCGCCTGCGCACGTCGTCGGGGTCCACCCGGACGTCGGTGATCTCGGCGCCGTCCAGGTAGATCGCGCCGTCGTCGACGGTCTCCAGCAGGTTCACGCAGCGCAGCAGCGTGGACTTGCCCGAGCCCGAGGCGCCGATGAGGCAGACCACCTCGTGCGCCTCGACCGAGAGGTCGATCCCGCGCAGCACGCTGGTGCCGTGGTAGTCCTTCCAGACGTCCTCGATGGTCAGCAGGCTCACGGGCCCTCTCCGCTCCCCGGTGTCGTCGCGTGTCACTGGCCGCGCCGCCTCTGCGAGCGGGCCGCCAGGTAGTCGGTGAAGCGGGCCATGGGGATGGTGAGCAGGACGAACAGCAGCGCCGCCGCCAGGTAGGGCGTGTAGTTGAACTTGCTCGCCGCGTAGATCTGGGCCTGGCGCAGCGCCTCGATCACCCCGATGGTCGAGACCAGGGCGGTGTCCTTCTGCAGGGAGACGAAGTCGTTGAGCAGCGGCGGCACGACCCGGCGCCAGGCCTGGGGCAGGACCACGTAGCGCATGGTCTTGCCGTGGCTCAGCCCGAGGGAGCGGGCCGCGGCCCGCTGGCTGGGGTGGACCGAGTCGATGCCCGCCCGGAACACCTCGGCGACGTACGCCCCGTAGGCGAGGGTGAGGGCGATGACGCCCAGCGTCACCTCGTCCCTCGGCGCCCCCTGCAGGTTGAGCGCGGGGACACCGAAGCCGACCAGCAGGATGACCAGGAGGGTCGGCACTCCGCGGAACACGTCGGTGTAGGCCACCGCCAGGGCCCGCAGCGGGAAGAAGACCGGTGCCCGGAGGTTGCGGGCCAGGGCGACGAGCAGGCCCAGGAGCAGGATGAGCGGCTCGGCGATCAGGAAGATCTGGACGTTCGTCCAGAACCCGTCGAGCACGTCGGGCCAGGCCCTCGCGAACGCCTCGGGGTCGAAGAACGAGTCCTGCACCCGCGGCCAGCCCGGCGAGCGGGTGACCACCGCGGCCGCCGCCCCGAGGAAGACGATCGTGGAGACCGTGGCGACCGTCCCCGACCGCACGGCCCGGGTACGGCGGAGCCGCTCGCGCTGGAGCTGGCGGTCGCTCTTGACCCGGGTGGCCCCGCTCACCGGTGGGCCTGGAGCCGGCGGAGGGGGGAGCCCCCTCCGCCGGGGACGGCGGGCCGTCCGGCGGAGTACGGGGTCACTTCAGCTCCGGGGCGCCCGCGGCCGCGCTGAGCCACTGGCTCTCGATCTTCGCCAGCTCGCCGGAGGACTCCAGCTCGGCGATGGCCTCGTTGACGCAGGAGACCAGCGTGCTGCCCTTCTCGAAGACCAGGCCGAACTCCTCCGGAGTGCCGCCGGTGGCGCCGAACTGGCCGACGATCGTGGAGTTCTCGACCTGCGCGGCGGTGACGTAGAACGCGGTCGGCAGGTCCACCACGATGGCGTCCACCTGCTTGTTCTTCAGCGCGTTCACCGCGTCGACCTGCTGGCTGTAGACCTTGGGCTGGGCGGAGGGCTTGATGACGTCGCTGACCGCCTGGAGGCTGGTGGTGCCGACCTGGACGCCGATCACGGCGTCCTTCAGCGAGGCCAGGTCCGCCGCCGTCGCGAACTTCGAGCCCTCGACCGCGACGACGGCCTGCTTGACCGTGTAGTAGCCGTCGCTGAAGTCGACGGCCTTGGCCCGGTCCGGGGTGATGGAGACCTGGTTGACGTCGAAGTCGAACTTCTTGGCGCCGGGGGCGAAGGCGGTGTCGAACGCCACGGTCTCCCAGACGACCTCGTCCTTGGCGAATCCGAGCTGCGTGGCGACGGCGTAGGTGACGGCGCTCTCGAAGCCCTCGCCGTTCGCGGGGTCGTCGTCCTTGAACCAGGGCTCGTACGCCGGCTTGTCCGTGCCGACGGTCAGCTTGCCCGGGGTCTTCAGCGCGAGCCCGTCCTTGGCGCAGGCCGCCGGGGCCGTCGAGCCCGCCGGTGACGAGGGGCTCGCCTGGGTGACCGGCTCCGAGGCGGGCGCACAGGCGACCGCGGCCGCGGCGAGGGCGCCGAGCGCGAGCAGCATCGAAGGACGGACCATGACGAACCTCCAGATAGAGCAATGACCACGAAATTCTACGTATCCCTGCCCGGCCCTGGAGACCGGCCTCGGCGGCCGGACCTCCGGAGAGACGACGAGGGCCCTCCCCCGGCAACCGGGGAAGGGCCCTGCGATGCTGCCGGGTCAGGCCGCGACGACCTCGACGTCGAGGACGGCGGAGACCTCCGGGTGCAGCTTGACGCTGACCCGGTGGGAGCCGAGGCTCTTGATCGGAGAAGTGATCTCGATGCGGCGGCGGTCCAGCTGGGGGCCGCCGGCGGCCTTGACGGCCTCGGCGACGTCGCCCGTGGTGATGGAGCCGAAGAGGCGGCCGGACTCGCCGGCCTTCGTCTTCAGGACCACCTTCAGGGACTTGAGCCGGCCCGCGACCTCCTGGGCGGTGCCCAGGTCACGGATCTCGCGGGCGTCGCGAGCCTTCTTGATCGAGGCGATCTGCTTCTCGCCGCCGCGCGTCCACTGGATCGCGAAGCCGCGGGGGAGCAGGTAGTTGCGGCCGTAACCGTTCTTGACCTCGACGATGTCGCCGGGGGCGCCGAGGCCGGTGACCTCACTGGTGAGAATGAGCTTCATCTGTCGGACCTCCTTAGCGCGCGGTGCTCATGTACGGCAGGAGCGCCATCTCACGAGCGTTCTTGATAGCGGTCGCCACGTCACGCTGGTGCTGGGTGCAGTTGCCCGTCACCCGGCGGGCACGGATCTTGCCGCGGTCGGAGATGAACTTCCGAAGCAGCGCCGTGTCCTTGTAGTCGACGTAGGAGATCTTGTCGTGGCAGAACAGGCAAACCTTCTTCTTGGGCTTGCGCAGTGCCGGCTTGGCCATCGTGGTGCTCCTTTCAGAGCCCCGCCGTCAGGCGGGAATGGTCGCTGCGGATACTGGGGACTGGATTGGTGCGGTCCCGGGGGACTGCTCAGAAAGGCGGTTCGTCGCTGAAGTCGCCGCCGCCGCCGTAGCCACCGCCGCCCTGCTGGGGGCCGCCGTAGCCACCGCCCTGCTGGGGGCCGCCGCCGTAGCCGCCGCCCTGCTGCGGGCCGCCGTAACCGCCGCCGCCCTGGGGGGCGGCGGGGGCCGCGGAGGCCCACGGGTCGTTGGCCGGGCCGCCGCCGAAGCCACCGCCGCCGCCCTGGCGGGCGGTCTTGTTGACCTTGGCGGTGGCGTTGCGGAGGGAGGGGCCGACCTCGTCGACCTCGACCTCGTAGACCGTGCGCTTCTCGCCTTCCTTGGTCTCGTAGGACCGCTGGCGCAGCCGTCCCTGAACGATGACCCGCATGCCGCGCTGCAGGCTCTCGGCGACGTTCTCCGCCGCCTGCCGCCACACGTTGCAGGTCAGGAACAGGCCTTCGCCGTCCTTCCACTCGTTGGTCTGCTTGTCCAGGAACCTCGGAGTGGATGCGATGCGGAACCGGGCCACCGCTTGACCCGCGGGGGTGAAGCGCAGCTCCGGGTCGTCGACGAGGTTGCCGACGATGGTGATCGTGGTGTCGCCTGCTGCCATGGCTGCGTTGCCCTTCCTGCGGCCTTCGCTGGTTCTCGGCTCAGAGTACGGCTGGCCCCCGACAAATTCGGGGTTTAGTGCACGTCCGGACGCAGGACCTTGGTGCGGAGGATGCCCTCGTTGAGGTTCATCTGCCGGTCGAGCTCCTTGACCGTGGCGGGCTCCGCGGTCAAGTCGATGACGGCGTAGATGCCCTCGGGCTTCTTGGCGATGTCGTAGGACAGCCGACGACGGCCCCACACGTCGACCTTCTCCACGGTGCCGCCGTCATTGCGGACCACCGTGAGGAACTGGTCGAGGGAAGGGGCCACCGTGCGCTCATCGAGCGAAGGGTCGAGGATGACCATCACTTCGTAACGACGCATGCTGGCTTCCAACCTCCTCTGGACTGTTGCGGTCACGACACCGTGCCGTGACAGGAGGACGCCGACGTCTTCACCCCGGACGCCCACTTCGGCACCGGGATGGCGGGCGGCGGATAACACACCCATACGACGCAGCCTCGTCAGCCTACCAGCGGGTCGGAGGTTCAGCGGACTTTCCGGAGGGAACCCCCACTGACAGAGGAAGAGGGGGGTGTGATCCATGTCGCACGTCATCCGTCCTGCGGGAAAGCCCGTCATCCGTCCCACGGGGAAGCCGGCGTCGAGGTTCACTCTGAACACCGACGGCCGGCGCCACCCCGTCCAGAACATCCTGAGCGTCACCACGCTCGTCCTCGGCCTGGTGGCCCTGGTCGCCACCTTCTCCCCGGCGTCGCACGTGATCGCGTCGTGGGCCGGGCTGCTGGGCTTCGCCGGGGGTCTCTACTCGCAGTACCTCTCGGCGACCACGCCCGAGCGGGTGCTCAACATCGTGGGCATCGTGGCCTCGTTCGTGGGTGTGGCCTTCGGCATCTTCTACGGCGGCTTCGTGCCGTGAGCCCGGCGCCGTGAACCCCCGCACCGGAAGGTCCGGCGCCGGGGCCGGGCGCCATGGGACGTACGGTGCCCCGGGCACCGTGGGCCCGCGGCGCCGTACGTCCCCGCCGTCAGCCCAGGTGCAGGTCGACCCCGAGCAGGACGAGGAACCACAGCAGGACGGCGAGCAGCGCCTCGGCGATGTCCTTGAGCAGCGCCGGGGTGATGTAGTCGTACACCCAGGCCACGTACAGGCCGACCAGGATGTAGATGAGGCCGATCAGGCTGATCCCTCTGCGGTAGTAGGCCATCGAGACTCCTCGGGGGGACGGCCCGCGGGGCGGGCGGTGGGGCGCCCCCTCCGACTGCCCCGGGATCAGGCCGCGAAACGGCTACCCTCGGACACATGCCACGCATCGGAGCCCATGTCGACCAGGACGATCCGCTGGCCCACGCCAGGGCCCGGGGGGCCGAGGTCGCGCAGTTCTTCCTCGGCGACCCCCAGGGCTGGAAGAGCCCGGTCATCGGCGAGAGGACCAGGGAGATCAAGGACTCCGGCGTGGACGTCTACGTCCACGCCCCCTACGTGATCAACGTGGCCACCGCCAACAACCGGATCCGCATCCCCAGCCGCAAGCTGCTCGGCTCGCACCTGGCGGCGGCGGCCGAACTGGGCGCCAGGGGGCTGGTCGTCCACGGCGGGCACGTCGGCGCCGGCGACGATCCGCAGCAGGGCTTCGACAACTGGCGCAAGGTGTTCGAGCGCATGGAGGAGCACGAGGTCCCCGTGCTCATCGAGAACACCGCCGGCGGCGGGAACGCGATGGCCAGGAAGCTGGAGCGGATCGCCCGCCTGTGGGACGCGCTCGACGGCTTCGACGTGGGCTTCTGCCTGGACACCTGCCATGCCCACGCGGCCGGGGAGGAGCTGGCCGACGTGGTCGAGCGGATCATGGCGATCACCGGCCGGATCGACCTGGTCCACTGCAACGACTCGCGCGACGCGTTCGACTCCGGCGCCGACCGGCACGCCAACCTCGGCGCGGGCCGCATCGACCCCGCGCTCATCCTCGACGTCTGCCGGAAGGCCGGTGCGCCGATCGTGGTGGAGACCCCGTCCGCCGGGCAGGCGGAGGACATCGCGTTCCTGAGGGAGGGCCTGTGACCCGCCTCCCGGAAAAGGGCCGGTAACCGGTCGTCCCCGGGAGGCTCCGGGAACTCCCGGAGAAATGACCTCCCGCCCGCAGAAGCCGCAGAGCCCGGAGAATCCACAGATCTGCCCGGAAATCCCCAGCCTGTGGATAACTTCCCTGGATTACTTTCGTCCGGGAAGGGGTAGAGGTGATTACCCCACCCAGGCGCCGTTCGTGAACGCCACGATGTTGAGCGCCATCAGCGGGCCCATGACCAGCGCGTAGACGACGACGATCCCCGTGCGCCAGCGCGGTCCCGGGGTGGCGAGCCGGGCGATGAGCAGGAAGAGCGGCCACCACAGCACCGCCGAGCGCGGGATCGACAGGTAGTAGGCCGAGCAGATCAGCGCCCCCACCTGGAGCCCCACGTAGACGAGCTCGCTCCACCGCCGCAGGTAGAGCAGGACCAGCACGAGCGTCACCCCGACGACCGCCCCGGCGAGCTCCATCCGGAACGCCCAGGCGAACTGCCCCTCCCCCATCGCCGATTCCCACGTCTGCAGGAACGACTCCCAGGGCCAGACCATCGTCCGGCCCCACCCCGCCTCCTGCGCGTGCTTCCACGCCAGCCAGTCGCCCGTCCTGCCGTACTGGTAGGCGGAGTAGGCCAGCAGCGGCAGGAACGGCACCAGCAGCCAGGGCGCCTGCCGTACCGGGCGGCGCTGGACGGCGAACTCCACGATCAGCGCGAGCGCCAGGAACAGGCCGGTGATCCGCACGCAGGAGGCCCCGGCCGCCAGGAGCGCCGCCTGCGGCCAGTTCCCCCTGCGGGCCGCCAGCCACGCCGGGACGGCGAAGGCCAGGAAGAGGGACTCGCTGTACCCGGCGAACAGGAAGATCGACATCGGCCAGAGCAGCAGCGCCAGCACCGCCCGCCGACCGGCTCCGGGCGGGCCCTCGAACTCGGCCAGCCGGGCCAGCGCGACCACCGCGACCGCGCCCGCGACGAGGGAGATGAGCAGCCCGGCGAGCGTCCAGTCGCCCGTGATCAGGTTCACCGCGCGCAGCGCCAGCGGCATGCCGGGGAAGAAGGCCGGCAGGCCCGGGTCCGGGTCCCCCGCCGGGTCGCCGCCGTAGCCGTGCTCGGCGATGGTGATGAGCAGGCCCGCGTCCCAGTGCTTCCAGCGTTCCAGGAACGGCGCAACGGTCTCTCCCTGTGCCATGGCTCTGGCCCCCACCACCACGGCGACGACGACGATGCCCAGCCGGGAGGCGAACCAGAGCAGCAGCGCCTCCGCCGTGGCGGCGCGCGCCCGCCCCGCCTCGGCTCCGGACTCGGGACCGGCGGCGCGCACGGGCTCGGTGGAGGCTGTCATACGGTCTGCTCTCGCGGGTCAGGTGAGGGCGATCCGGAACCGGTCGGGGGCCTCGTCGAAGACGCCCCCCGCCCGGTCGTCGGCCCCGTCCTGCCGGACCAGGTCCTTGTCCGGCCGGAGGATGTCCCGCACCACGAAGGCCATCATGATCAGGATCGTGGCGGCCCGGCCCCACACCGCGGTGAAGTAGGTGTCACCGGAGATGCCCAGGTGCGCGTTGCCCTCCTGGAGTCCGACCAGGTAGAGCCAGATCGCGAAGAAGTACCAGCACTCGGCGGCCATCCACAGCGCGATCGGCTTCCAGTTGGGCCGGGCCAGCACCGCGAAGGGGATCAGCCACAGCACGTACTGCGGCGACCAGACCTTGTTGGTCAGCATGAAGGCGGCCAGCGTGAGGAAGCAGAGCTGCGCCAGGCGGGGCCGGTTCCGCGCGGTCATGGTGAGGACGGCGATGCCGACGCAGAACGCGCCGAGCGAGAGGACGCCCAGCGTGTCGAGGCGCTCGGCGTCCCCGAGGACCGGCCAGCCCTTCTGGTTGAAGAAGTACCAGAGCGAGCCCCAGTCGGCCGGGCGCTCCTGGCTGAAGACGTAGAACCGCTTCCAGCCGTCGAAGGCGAAGACCATGATCGGGACGTTGACCGCGAGCCAGGCGCCCGCCGTACCGCCGAGGGTCTGCAGGAACGGCTTCCACCGGCCCGTCCGCCACGCCAGCAGGAACAGCGGGCCGAGGAACATCAGCGGGTAGAACTTGGTGGCGATCGCCAGGCCCAGCAGGATGCCCGCCAGCCACTGCCGCCGCTTCGACCAGGCGAGCAGCGCGCCCAGCGCGAGGGCGTTGGCGGCCAGGTCCCAGTTGATGTAGGCGGTGAGGACCAGCGCCGGGGCCAGGGCGTACCAGAGCGCGTCCCAGCGGCGGGCCGGACCGGCCAGCGCGGCCGTCATCAGCACGCCGACGACCAGGCAGACCGCCATGAGGATGACGGTCAGGTCGTAGAAGGCCGTCCCGGCCTCCAGGCTGCCCGGGTCGCCGGGGATGATCCGGCGGAAGAACTCCATGATCCCGCCGATGCCGACGGGATACTCGACCGGGTAGTCGAAGTAGGGGACCTTGCCCTCGTTGAGGTGCTCGTTCCACCACAGGGGGTAGATGTCGGTGTAGCAGAAGTTCGTGAACTGCAGCGTGCCGTCGTTCCACGCCGCGTTGAATCGGCAGGGCCACTTCCACAGGTAGGCCAGCAGCGCCCCCAGCCCCGCGAACAGGGCCAGGGGCAGGTACGGCACCGCCCGCACCCCGAGGCCGGGCAGCGGGTCCCGGAGCGACTCGGCGCTCTTCATCGGCTCCGGCCGCCGCTCGCGCTCGGCGTCGGGCTCGGCATGACCGCCGCCCCGGGGGACGTGCCGAAGCCGCCGTCCTGCTGGCCGGTGCCCTGCGCGTCGCACGAGCCGTCCCAGGGCAGGCACTCGCGGCCCTCCGGCCGGTCCTCCGTCTCGCCGCCGTCCTGGTCCGGCTGCCAGGTGTCGTCACCCGGACCGCCGGAGTCGAACGGGTCGGGGGTCGGGGTCGGGGTCGGCTTGGGCGTGGCCAGGTTCTTCGGGACGCCGACGCCGGACTTCGGCGGGAACTGCTCGACCTTGTCGCCGGCCGTCACCTTGGCCATGTAGTCGTGCCAGATCTGGGTGGGGGTGCCGCCTCCTCCGATGAAGGAGGGCATCTCCTCCTCCTTCCAGAGGACCTTCTTGATCTTCCGGTTCGGCAGGCCGTACTTGTCCACCTTGAGCCTGCGCTTGCCGTCCATGGTGTACGGCACGTCCTTGGACATGCCGACCGCGGTGACGAGCTGCGGGGTGAAGCCGACGAACCAGGCGTCCTTGTAGCCGTTGTTGGTGCCGGTCTTGCCGGCCACCGGGCGCGAGCCGAGGTTCGCGGCGCCGCCGGTGCCGCCCTTGACCACGGCCTGCATGGCGAAGGTCGCGTCGGCCGCCGATTCGGGGCTGATGACCTCCTTCTCGCTGCGCCGCTCCTTCACCACGACCGTGCCGTCACCGACCCGCCGCACCTCCTTGACGGTGTGCCAGTCGACGTGCTTGCCGGCGTTGGCGAAGATCGAGTAACCGGCGGCCTGCTCGACCGCGGTGACCGAGGCGCTGCCGATGGTGACCTGGTACTTCTGCTCGTCGACGGCGTAGTCGACGCCGTTCTTCCCGCCGTAGATGGGGTTCTCCTTGGCCTTCTCGCCGACCCCGGCCTCCTTGGCGATCCTGGCCACCTCCTGGAGGGTGACCACCTCGCCCATCTGCACGAAGACCGTGTTCACGGAGCTGGCCATGGCCTTCACCATGTTGATCGCGCCGAAGCTCTGGTTGCCCGCGTTGGCGATCGGCTTGGTCCCCGGCATCTCGATGGGGCTCTTGCCGTCGACGTAGCTCTCCAGGGAGTGGCCGGCCTCCAGCCAGGCGGCCAGCACGTACGGCTTGAACGCCGAGGCGGCCTGCTTGGTGGAGTCGAAGGCGCGGTTGTTGTAGTCGTCGATGAAGTCGTCGCCGCTGTAGAAGGCGACGACCCGCCCGTTGCGGGGGTCCACCGAGGCCACCGTGGCGTGGATGGTCGGGTCCAGCCCCTTGGTCCGGGCGTTCACCACTTCCTTGGCGTCGAGCATCATCTGCCGGTCGAAGGTGGTGACGACCCGCAGCCCCTCGGTCTCCAGCATCTCCTTCGTGATGCCGTACGTCCTGAGCTCCCGCTCGACGATGTTGAGCATGTAGCCCCTGAGC
Source organism: Thiemannella venezuelensis (assembly GCF_014203605.1). Lineage (GTDB taxonomy): Bacteria > Actinomycetota > Actinomycetes > Streptosporangiales > Streptosporangiaceae > Planomonospora_A > Planomonospora_A venezuelensis. The sequence goes on from NZ_JACHJJ010000026.1 coordinate 102,259, forward strand.
CCCCCGTAGAGCTCGGTGGACTTGATCTCCTTGAACTTCAGCTTCTCGAACGGGGTGCCCGAGTACTTGCTGTAGGCCCCGGGGTCCATCAGCGCCATGCCGCCGAGCACGTACTCGTAGCGCTCCTTGGTCGCGGCGAACTTCTTCTCCTGCTCCAGGGTGTCGAACCGGCTCGGGTTCTGGATCCGGCCCGCGAGGTACGCGGCCTCGGGCGGGGTCAGCTCCCAGACGTGCTTGTCGAAGAACGTCTTCGCGGCGGCCTCGATGCCGTTGGCGCCGCGGCCGAAGTAGATGGTGTTGAGGTACCGGGTCAGGATCTCGTCCTTGTCCAGCTCCCGGCTGACCTTGACCGCGACGAAGATCTCCTTGATCTTCCGCTGGATCGTGACTTCCTTGCTGATGCCCTCGTAGTAGCCGCGGACGTACTGCTGGGTGATGGTCGAGGCGCCCTGCACCTGGGTGCCGCTGACCGTGCTCCAGACCGACCGGGCCATGCCGCTGAAGTCGATGCCGCTGTCGTCGCGGAAGCTGCGGTTCTCCGCGGCGATCACCGCGTCCTGGACGTGCTTCGGGATCTTGTCGATGGTCACCGGGGTGCGCTTGACGCCGAGCCGGGCGATCGGGGTCTTGCCGTCGGCGTAGTAGACGATGCTTCCGCGGTCGTCGACGTCGTCCTTGGACAGCTGGGGGATCGGCGTGTTGGCGTAGGCGACGGCGATCATGCCGGAGACGCCCGCGGCGAGGACCGCGAAGCTGGCCATCACGATCTTCCAGCTGGGCAGGAAGCGCTTCCAGTTCCTGCGGCCCTCCGGCTCCCCGCCGGGCTCCTGCGGACCGCCGCCACCGCCGCCCCTGCCGCGCCCGCCGCCGCCGGATCCCGGGCGGCCGCCGCCCGCCTGGGCGGCGAGCATGGCCTGGGTGTCCTCGAAGGCCGCCTCGGCGCGGCGGCCCTTCGGGTCGGTGTCCCGCTGACGCACTCCGCCGGTGCCCGGCCGGGGGCCCGGGGCCGTGCCCGGGTGGGAGGCGGGAGCCGCACCCGGCCGGGGGCCGGGGGTCGCGCCCTGCCGGGGCACCGGCACCTGGCCCTGGCGGGGACCGGGGCCCGGGCCGCCCGGCCCCTGCGAGAGGACGGGAGCGCCGTACCGGGGATCGGGTCCCTGCGCCGGCCGTCCGGGCGGCGGCTGCGCCCCCGGCACCTGCTGCGGCGCGCCCCGGCCCATGTCGCCGGTTTGGACCGGTGGAGACGGGGGGACGGTACGGGGAGCGGCTCCTGGGTTCGAGCGACGGCGCCGCCCCTGGCGAGCCGATCCGTCCGGGCGCTGTTCGCGCCCGCCCGGCTCCGGGTCATAGCTGTTGCTGTAACTCACGCGTCCTCGTTCGGTCATCGGGTCTACAACGGCGTGCAGGCGGGTGAGACTACCTTCCGATCCCGGGAGATCTCAGCGCCTTGGCTCACTGGTGGCCGACCTCTTCTGGGGGATCTCCGTTCCCGAGGACGAGCGAGATCGTCAGATGGCTCCGGAAGCCACCCTGGCAGACCTCTCCCGCGTAGACGTGGAATTCCCCGTATTCACCATGGGCCCGGAGCACACGGGAACCAGAGCTCACCGCTGCTCCATGTGACCACATAAGCGCCAGACTACGGCTTTTTGACGTTTGCTCCCAACCTCTTGGGAAAGTCGCTGATTGCAGGGATATGTTGAGTCGACGTATCCTCTAGATGTATCGGCTCGATACATCGACGCGAGAGGTGGTGGTTTCCAGTGGCCGGTGGACGTGGCGGCGTGCTGGAGCTCGCCGTGCTCGGGTCGCTGCACGAGACCCCGTTACACGGCTATGAGCTGCGCAAACGTCTCAATGCTCTGCTCGGCATGTTCCGCGCCTTCTCCTACGGCTCGCTCTACCCGTGCCTGCGCCAGTTGCTGACCGACGGGCTCATCGTCGAGGAGGAACCCGCTCCCGAGAGCGCGGTCCCCCTCACCGGCCGCCGGTCGAAGATCGTCTACAGGCTGACCGCGGAGGGCAAGGAACGCCTCCAGGAGCTCCTCACCCAGGCCGGCCCGTCCGCCTGGGAGGACGAGAGCTTCGGCATCCACTTCGCCTTCTTCCGGCACACCGAGGCCGAGGTGCGCCTGCGCATCCTCGAAGGGCGCCGCAGCCGCCTGGAAGAACGCCTGGACGGAGTCCGTACGGCTCTCGCCCGCACGCGGGAGCGCCTGGACAGCTACACGCTCGAACTCCAGCGCCACGGACTGGAGTCGGTCGAGCGCGAGGTCCGCTGGCTCAACGAGCTGATCGCGACGGAGCGGCAGGGGTCCGCGGTGAGCGGAGCGGGCGAGGGCCCGGCCGGGGACGCGGAGCGGCAGGCCACGCAGGAAGGGACTTCCCGGACGTCCGCGTCCGGAGACGATACGCCGGAGCGGCCCACCGCCCCGGAAGACAACTGATGACGAAAAGGGGAGCGAGTGCCATGGGTTCGGTGCGCGTAGCCATTGTCGGTGTGGGCAACTGTGCCTCGTCGCTCGTGCAGGGCGTGCACTACTACAGGGACGCCGACCCCGGCACCCGGGTGCCGGGCCTGATGCACGTCACGTTCGGCGACTACCACGTCGGCGACGTCGAGTTCGTCGCCGCCTTCGACGTCGACGCCAAGAAGGTCGGCCGCGACCTGTCCGAGGCCATCGTCGCCTCGGAGAACAACACCATCAAGATCTGCGACGTTCCGCCGACGGGCGTCACCGTGCAGCGCGGCCACACCCTCGACGGTCTCGGCGAGTTCTACCGGGAGATGGTCGAGGAGTCCGACGAGGCCCCGGTCGACGTGGTCCAGGTGCTCAAGGACAAGCAGGTGGACGTGCTGGTGTCCTACCTGCCGGTGGGCTCGGAGGAGGCCGACCGCTTCTACGCCCAGTGCGCCATCGACGCCAAGGTCGCCTTCGTCAACGCGCTCCCGGTGTTCATCGCCTCCGACCCCGAGTGGGCCGCGAAGTTCACCGAGGCGGGGGTGCCCATCGTCGGCGACGACATCAAGTCGCAGGTCGGCGCGACCATCACGCACCGGGTGATGGCCAAGCTGTTCGAGGACCGGGGGGTCGAGCTGCTCCGCACCTACCAGCTCAACTTCGGCGGCAACATGGACTTCATGAACATGCTGGAGCGCAAGCGCCTGCAGTCCAAGAAGATCTCCAAGACCCAGTCGGTCACCTCCCAGATCCCGCACGAGATGGGCAAGGCCGACGTGCACATCGGCCCGTCGGACCACGTGCCGTGGCTGGACGACCGCAAGTGGGCCTACGTGCGCCTGGAGGGCCGCTCCTTCGGCGACACCCCGCTGAACCTGGAGTACAAGCTGGAGGTGTGGGACTCCCCCAACTCCGCCGGCATCATCATCGACGCGGTCCGCGCCGCCAAGATCGCCCTCGACCGGGGCATCTCCGGCCCGATCCTCTCGGCCTCCTCCTACTTCATGAAGTCCCCGCCGGAGCAGTACTCCGACGACGAGGCCCGCGAGTACGTCGAGAAGTTCATCCGCGGCGAGGTCGAGCGCTAGCCGTGCCTCCGGAGCCCTCCGCCCTTCTCGGGGGCGGAGGGCTCCCGCCTTCCCCGAGCCGGAGGAGCCGGTCCGGCGGGCCCCCTCCTGGTGCGGCCGGCCGGTCCCTGCCGGGACGGCGGCACGTGGGGCCTCCGGAAAAATCTTGGAAGGCCGCTGTAACAAACCCCGCGTCCCGCGCCTCTTATCTGACGAACCCACACCGAGCAGATACGGGGAGCACGCAGATGAGCGCCGACTTCGACGTCACCACCACCGACTACTACGACACCGACGGCGACGGCGGCACCGACGCCCAGCTCATCGACACCGACGGCGACTACGTGGCCGACGAGGAGCGCTACGACACCGACGGCGACGGCGTGACCGACGTGGTCTACCTCGACCACGACGGCGACGGCTACACCGACGAGGTCCGCGTCGACCTCAACGGCGACGGCGTCTCCGACTACACCGAGTACCAGGGCCCCTTCAGCGTCTGACCCCGCGGGTGAGGGCCGCACGGCCGCCCGCCCGCCACGGGGCGGCGTCCGGTCAGCGGGCGGCGGGGGGCAGGCCGGCGGGGTCGGCGACCGGCCAGGCCAGCGGGTCGGCGCCGAGGCCGTCGAGATGGGGGAGCTGCTCGCGGCACCAGGGGGAGACGGCCATGTCCCGGGAGAGCACGCCGTCGACGAGCTCCTTCCACGGCATCCACCGCACCTGCCCGACCTCGTCGGGGTTGGGCGCGGCCTCGGTCGAGACGACGACCCGGTAGACCGGGCAGAGCTCCCGTTCCACGATGCCGTTGTCCATGACCGCCCGGTAGGAGAAGCGGGGCAGCAGCAGGTCCACCCGGTCGGCCCGGAGACCCAGCTCGTAGGAGAGACGGCGGGCCACCGCGTCCCGGACCGGCTCGCCCGGCAGGGGGTGGCCGCAGCAGCTGTTGGTCCACACGTCCGGCCAGGTGAGCTTGTGCGACGCCCGCCTGGTGAGGAGCACCCTCCCCTGCCCGTCGAAGACGTAGCTGGAGAATGCGAGGTGCAGGGGGGTGTCCGGGCCGTGCACCGCCAGCTTGGGCGCCGTGCCGACGGCGTTCCCGTCGTTGTCGAGGAGCACCACGTGTTCGTCAGGTGTCACGTCACGTAGGGTACGTGATCATGACGGGTCATCACGCCTGATCAGCGATACATGATGAAAGATCCATATACGGCCGTCCAGCTCCATGACCCTCCGGCTCCGAGGATCTCAGGGTTGTTCCCGATGTCCCCGCCCGGAGCGGCCCACGTAGGCTGATCGGGTGTCCTTCGTATCCGATCTGCGCGTGGTCCTGCGGGGCCGGGACTTCAGGCGGCTGTACGGCACCCGCCTGGTCTCCCAGTTCTCCGACGGGATCTTCCAGTTCGCGGTGGGCGGATTCGCGTTCTTCAGCCCGGAGAAGAGCACCAGCGCCGCCCAGATCGCCGCCGGTCTCGCCGTGCTGCTCCTGCCGTACTCCCTGCTCGGCCCGTTCGCGGGCGTGTTCATCGACCGCTGGTCCCGGCGGCAGATCCTGGTCGTGGCGCCGCTGATCCGGGGCACCCTGCTGCTGGCCACCGGCGCCCTCCTGGTCGCCGACGTCCCCGACTGGATCTTCTACGCCGCCGCGCTCTGCGTGCTCGGCGTGAACCGGTTCTTCCTCGCCGCGCTCGGAGCCTCGCTCCCGCACGTCGTCCCGGCCGAGCGGCTGATGGTGGCCAACGCGGTGACCCCCACCTCGGGCACCGTGCTGACCGTCGTCGGCGTGGGCGCCGGTTTCCTGCTGCGCAAACTCTTCGGAGCCGACGACCAGGGCGTCGCGGTGCTCATGGTCGTGTCCGGGCTCATCTTCGGGGTCAGCGCGCTGATCGCCAGGACGATGCGCCGCGAGCTGCTCGGGCCCGCCTACGACCCGGACCGGCCGCAGGCCCGCGAGGCCGTGCGCCACGTGGTGAGAGGTCTCGCCGAGGGCGCGCGGCACATCGTCCACCACCGGGCCGCCGCCGCGGCGATGGGCGCGATGGCCACGCACCGGTTCATGTACGGCCTGTGCACGGCGATGCTGGTGATGCTCTCGCGCTACTACTTCGCCGAGAACACCGAGGAGGCGCTGGACGCGGTGGCCGTCGTGGTCGCCACGTCGGGGGCGGGCTTCGCGGTGGCCGTGCTGGTCACGCCGTGGGCCACCCAGCGGTTCGGCACCGAGCGGTGGGTCTCGGCCATGCTGGTCACCGCCGGGGTCCTGTCGTTCGCGCTGTGCGCGCCGTTCCAGCAGTGGGGCTTCGCGACCGCGGGCTTCGTGCTCGGCGTCGCGGGGCAGAGCGTCAAGATCTGCGCGGACACGGTGGTCCAGCGGGATGTCGAGGACGCCTATCTCGGCCGGGCGTTCTCGATCTACGACATGCTCTTCAACGGCAGCTACGTGCTGGCCGCGGCCCTGGCGGCGGTGCTGCTGCCGCCGGACGGGAGGTCGCTGCCCGTCCTCGGGCTCATCACCGCCGGGTACGCCGTGGGCGCGGTGCTCTACCGGATGGTCACGCCGTCCCGAGCGCCCGCGCCGCAGCCGTCATCGCTGCCGTGACCCGCTCCAGGTCGTCGCCGACGCCGTACGGCGGCATGGTGTAGATCAGGCGGCCGAACGGCCGGAGCCAGACGCCGTGCCCCATCACGAGGTCCTGGACCCTCCGGACGTCGACGGGCTCCACCGTCTCGATCACCCCGATCGCGCCGAGCACCCGCACGTCCTTCACCCCGGGGAGCCCGGCGACCCCCGACAGGCCCTCGGTGAGCCCCGCCTCGATCCCGGCGACCTCCTCCCGCCACGGCCGCTCGGCCAGCAGGTCGAGCGAGGCCCCCGCGACCGCCGCGGCCAGCGGGTTGCCCATGAACGTGGGCCCGTGCATCAGCACCCCGATGCCCGCCGCCACCCGCTCGGTGCACAACGTCGCGGCCAGGGACAGGTAACCGCCGGTCAGGGCCTTGCCCAGGCACATGATGTCGGGCCTGATCCCGGCGTGATCGCAGCCGAACAGCTCGCCGGTCCGGCCGAAGCCGGTGGCGATCTCGTCGGCGATCAGCAGGAGGCCGTGCTCGTCGGCCAGCTCGCGGAGCCTGCGCAGGTGGACCGGGTGGTAGAAGTGCATGCCGCCCGCGCCCTGGACCACCGGCTCGACGATGATCGCCGCCAGCTCGTGGGCGTGCCGGGCGACCGTCTCCGCCAGCTCGGCGAGGTAGGCCCCGTCGGGGCCGGCGGGCGGGCGGGGGGCGAAGACGTGCTGCGGGAGCGCGCCGGAGAACAGGTGGTGCATGCCGTTGACCGGGTCGCAGACGGCCATCGCCCCGAACGTGTCGCCGTGGTAGCCGCCCCGCACCGTCAGCAGCCGGTGCCGCCCGGTGAGCTGGAACGCCATCTTGATCGCGACCTCGACGGCCACCGAGCCGGAGTCGGCCAGGAACACCTTCGGCAGGCCGGTCGCCTCCGCCAGCCGGTGCGCGAGCCGTACGGCGGGCTCGTGGGTGAGGCCGCCGAACATGACGTGCGCCATGTCGCCGAGCTGGTCCCTGACCGCCTGGTTGAGGCGCGGGTGGTTGTAGCCGTGGATCGCCGCCCACCACGACGACATGCCGTCGACGAGCTCCCGGCCGTCGGCGAGCGTCAGCCGCACCCCGGCGGCCCGCACGACCCGGTGCACGGGCACCGCAGGGGGCACCGCGGCGTAGGGGTGCCACACATGATCACGATCAAGATTCAGCACGTCCACCCCGCCACCCTATTGGCCGCCCGCGGCGCCGGCGGAGCCCTCCGCGCGGGCGGGGCCGCGCGGTCGCCCCGGGCTCAGGGGAGCAGGCCGTTCTCCCCCGCCCACGCCCGCAGGGCCTCGGCGGCGCCCTCCTTGCCGACGATGCCCTGGTCCATCCGCATGTCGAGGAGGAACTTGTACGCCCGGCCGACGACCGGGCCCGGCGGGACGCCGAGGATCTCCTGGATCTCGTTGCCGTCCAGCTCCGGGCGGATCTTGCCGAGCTCCTCCTCCTCGGCGAGCCGGGCGATGCGCTCCTCGAGCTGGTCGTAGGTCCGGGACAGGGCCTGGGCCTTGCGCCGGTTGCGGGTGGTGCAGTCGGCGCGGGTCAGCTTGTGCAGGCGCTCCAGCAGGTGCCCGGCGTCCCTGACGTAGCGGCGCACCGCCGAGTCGGTCCACTCGCCGCTGCCGTACCCGTGGAAGCGCAGGTGCAGCTCGACCAGGCGGGAGACGTCGGCCACCACGTCCTTGGGGAAGCGGAGCTCGCCCAGGCGCTTCTTGGTGAGCTGGGCGCCGACCACCTCGTGGTGGTGGAAGGAGACGCGGCCCCCGGCCTCGTGCCGGCGGGTCTTGGGCTTGCCCACGTCGTGCATGAGCGCGGCCCAGCGCAGGATGCGGTCGGGGCCGCCCTCCTCCAGGTCGACGGCCTGCTCCAGCACGATCAGGGTGTGCTCGTAGACGTCCTTGTGCCGGTGGTGCTCGTCGATCTCCAGCCGGAGCCTGGGCAGCTCGGGCAGGACGTGGGCGGCGAGCCCGGAGTCGACCAGGTTCCTGAGCCCGGCGCGGGGCTGGTCGCCGCAGATCAGCTTGTCGAGCTCGTCGCGGATGCGCTCGGCGGAGACGATCTCGATCCGCCCGGCCATCGCGGTCATCGCGGCGAACGCCGCCGGGTCCACGGCGAAGCCGAGCTGGCTGGCGAACCGGGCGGCGCGGAGCATCCGGAGTGGGTCGTCGTCGAAGGAGCGCTCCGGCGGACCCGGGGTGCGCAGCACCTTCGCGTGCAGGTCGTCCAGGCCGCCGTGCGGGTCCACGAACTCCCGGCCGGGCAGGCGCAGCGCCATCGCGTTGACCGCGAAGTCGCGGCGGGCCAGGTCTCCTTCGAGCGTGTCGCCGTAGGCCACGTCGGGCTTGCGCGACTTGGGGTCGTAGGACTCGCTCCGGTAGGTGGTGATCTCCAGCAGCCAGTTGCCCTTGCGCGCGCCGACCGTGCCGAAGTCGATGCCGATCGTCCAGATGGAGTCGGCCCAGTCGCGGATGAGCTCCAGGACCGTCTCGGGGCGCGCGTCCGTGGTCAGGTCGAGGTCGTTGCCGATCCGGCCGAGGAAGACGTCGCGGACGGAACCGCCCACGAGGGCGATCTCGTACCCCCGGGCGGCGAAGAGCTCGCCGAGCTCGTCGACCACCGGGGCGATCTTCCGGAACAGCTCGCTCATGCCGTGCCGCTGGCTCTCAGTCAGATTTGAAAGGGACAAACCGGGTAGGTCCTTCGGTTAGGGATACGTTCCCCGCTGGGGATACGCCGTGCAGCGATCACCAGGCTACGGTCGGTCAAGGGCCCGGCGAACTCGCGCGACGAGGCAAGGAGGACATTCATGAAGGACGCCCTCGCGATCCACCGCTGGCTCCTCGCGCACCAGATCCACCATGAGATCGTACGCCTTCCGCGTGCGTTGACGTGTGCCGACGAACTGCCCGAGGTGCTGTCCGCCGACCCCGCGACCTGCGTGGGGGTCACGGTGTTCGAGGTCACCACCCGGATCGGCCGCGAGCCCGTGGCGGTCGTCGCCCCGGTCGGCGCCCCGCCGAGGCCCGGGGCGGTCGGCGCGGCCCTGGGCGCCCGCCGGGTCCGCCCCGCCTCCGCCTTCACCGTGAACTCCGCCACCGACTACGCCGCCGGCCTGGTCTGCCCGCTGCTGCTCCCCGAGAATCTGACCGTGCTGGTCGACGAGCGGCTCGCCGAGGCCCCGGGGCTCGTCCACACCCCGACCGGCGAGCGCCACACGGCGCTGCTGATCCGCGCCGACGACCTGCTCGAACTCGTCTCCGGGAAGACCGCCGACCTCTCTCCTCCCCGGCACAGGAACGAGCCCGTGACGGTCCAGCTCGCCGGGTAGAGCATCGGCGGAGGGCGGGCGGCACCAGCCGGACACCCCTTAGCATTACGGGCGTGCGCCGTTTCCTGCCCCTGGCCGGCCCGTGATCCGCAAGGCCGCGCTGCTCACCGCCCTCACCTCCACGCTGCTCCTCCCCGCGGCGGCGGCCCTTCCGGGTACGGCGAACGCACGGGCGGGAACGGCGAGCGCTCCGGCGGCCGTCACGGCGGGCCGGCAGAACCCGCAGCTCGTGGTGGAGGCGACGGGGCCGGACGTGCTCCGCGACCCGGACACCGAGGTCAGGATCGCGGGCTCCCTCGTCAACACGGGAGCCGAGGCGCTGGCCAACCTGCGGATCAGGATGTACTACTCCGCGCAGCCCTTCGCCCAGCGGGCCCACCTGACCTCGTACCTCGCCGGGCAGGAGGGGTTCCAGCCGGGCGCCTGGCGTGACGAGAAATACGTCGCGCAGCAGCCGATCCCCGCCGCCGGGAAGGCGCCCTGGGAGTTCGTCTTCACCCCGCAGACGCTGGGCGCCTCCCGCTTCGGCGTCTACCCGGTGACGATCGAGGTGCGCGACGCCCTCGGGCAGCCGGTCGCCGTCCAGCGCACCCTCCTCACCTACCTGCCCCGGGACGCCGCCGAGGTGCCGCGCACCCGGCTCTCCGTGGTCCTGCCGATCGTCGACCAGCCCCGCCGGGCCGACGACGGCACCTTCGTCGGCGAGAGCCTGCCCGCCTCCCTCGCCGCGGGCGAACGCCTCGGCGACCTGCTGAAGGTGGCGCAGGACACCTCCTCGCTCAAGGGCATCACCTGGATCGTCGACCCCGCGCTGCTCGACGACGCCAGGGCGATGGGCGGGACGCACTGGGTGAGGTCCGGCGACAAGGCGGAGCGCCGTACCGGCGACGACTCCGCGACCGGGTGGCTCAACGGCCTGCGCACGGCCCTGGCCGACCTTCCCGTGGCGGCCGTCCCCTACGCCGACCCCGACGTGGCCGCCCTGGCCCACAACGGCCTGGACGACATCACCGGCACGGGCGTCGAGGCCGCCGGGAGGGCCGCCAGGGAGACCCTGGGCCGCGACGTCCGCACCGACATCGGCTGGCCGGTCGGCGGGACGGTGGACCACGACGGGCTCGACCTCCTCGCCGTCGCCGGGGTCGGCACCGTGCTGCTGAGCGCCGCGACCCTGCCGCCCGCACCCGCCGCCGTCCCCGGCGCCGTCACTCCCCCGGCCGCCCCGGACGTCACCCCGGACGCCGTCGCGACCGTGCACACCGTGAGCGGCCCGGTCACGGCGCTGGTCGCCGACCCCGCGCTGAGCGACGCCCTCGCCGTGACGTCCACCGCCCCCGGCGCCGCCCTGCTGAGCCGCCAGCGGTTCATCGCCGAGACCGCGATGATCAGTTCGGAGCCCGCCACCGCGCCCAGGACCGTGCTCGCCGTACCGCCCCGGCGCTGGTCGCCGGACCCGGCCTACGTGACCGAGCTGATGAGGACGGTCGCCTCCCTGCCCTGGGTGAAACCCGTCGGGCTCGGCTCGGTGAAGGCCTCCAAGGCCCCGTCGCCGCGCGGCGGCCTGACCTACACCGCGCAGGAGCGGGCCAAGGAGCTCGGCAAGCCGTACATGGGGAGCGTCCGGAGGGTCGGCGCACGCGCGGACCTGACCTCGGCCGTCACCGCCGCCGAGGACCTCGACGTCTTCGACCTGGCGCTGCTCCGCCTGTCCTCCTCCGCGTGGCGGGGCAGGGAGGGGGACGCGGTGCCGTACGTCGAGCGGGTGCGGCAGACGATCGACGCCCGGATCGCCAAGGTCTGGATCACCGGCAACGAGCCGTCCCAGATCCGCACCCTGGCCGGGACGGACGGCGAGGTGCCGATCAGCGTCCGCAACGAGCTGGAGCGCGACGAGAGGGTCACGGTCCGGGTCAAGGTCACCTCGGGGGACTCCGAGCTGCTGAAGATCGAGCCCTACGAGGACGAGATGACGATCTTCGGTGGCCAGACCCAGACCATCAGGATCCCGATGACGTCCGCGGCCAGCGGCCAGACCACGGTGACGGTCCAGCTCACCACCGCCGACGGCCGCAAGTACGGCCAGAAGGTCAAGCTGACCGTGCGGACCACCGGCTACGGCGCGATCACGCTGGTGATCGTGGGGGCGGCGCTCGTGGTGATGCTGGCCGCCGTGGTCATGCGCGTCCTGCGCCGCAGGGGGGCGCGGCGGGCCGGGGCGGCGGCGCCGCCCCGGAAGGCGGCCGTGCCCGCCGGGTCCGAGTCCTGAGCCCGCGGGGAGCCGGTGAGGTCGGTGGAGTTCGTGGAATCGGTGGAGTCGTGAGACCGGCAGGCGTCCGGCGGGCGAAGGAGAGCGCATGAGCAGGGTCCTGCGGGCGAGCGCGATCATGGCGGCGGGCACGCTGGTCTCCCGCGTCACGGGGTTCGCCAAGGCCGCGGTGCTCGTGGCCGCGCTCGGCAGCGATCACATGGGAGACGCCTACACCGTCGCCAACGCGATCCCGTTCATCCTGTTCGACTTCCTCATCGGCGGGGTGCTGAGCAGTGTCATCGTCCCGATGGTCGTCCGCCACCAGAAGGACGACCCCGACGGCGGACGGGCCTACGAGCAGCGGCTGATGACGATCGGCACGGTCGCGCTGGTGCTGCTCACCGCGGCGGCCGTGCTGCTCGCCCGCCCGCTGATCGACCTCTACACCACCGGCTGGTCCGAGGAGCGGGTCGAGGTCACGGTCACCCTGGCCCGGTTCCTCCTGCCGCAGATCGCCTTCGTCGGCATCGGGGCGATCGCCGGGGCGATCCTGAACACCCGCGACCGGTTCGCCGCCCCGATGTGGGCGCCGGTGCTGAACAACCTCGTGATGATCGGCGTCCTGGTCCTCTACTACGTGACGGCCGGAGAGGGGGGCTCGGAGGTCGGGCGGGTGAGCCAGGCCGACCTCGCCCTGCTCGGCCTGGGCACCACCGGCGGGATCGTGGTCCAGTGCCTGGTGCTGATGGTCTCGCTGCACCGGGCCGGGTTCCGCTTCCGCCCCCGGTTCGGCCTGCGCGAGGCGGGCCTGGGCGAGATGGCCAGGCGCGGCTCCTGGACGCTCGTCTACGTGACCATCACCCAGCTCGGCTTCCTGGTCGTCACCAACGTCGCCTCCGCCGCGGGCGACCGGGCCGGCGGGGCGGGCAACACCGCCTACGCCCAGGCGTACCAGCTCTTCCAGCTCCCCTACGGGATCATCGCGGTCTCGGTGATCACCGCGATGCTGCCCCGGATGAGCCGGTCGGTGGCCGAGGGCGACCTCGGCTCGGTCCGCGAGGAGTTCGCCTCGGGGGTCCGGCTGGTCTCGGCGCTGCTGGTGCCCGCCGGGCTGCTGCTGGTGGTGCTCGGCCCCGCCGTCACCGTGCTCGTCTACTCGTGGGGCAACAACGACCTGGACAACGCCGTCTACATCGGCAACGTGCTCCAGGTCTTCGGCCTGGCGCTGGTGCCTTTCTCGATCTTCCAGCTCCTGCTGCGGGTCTTCTACGCCTTCGGCGACACCCGCACCCCGGTCTTCATCGGGGCGGGCAACACGGTGGTCAGCATCGCGCTCAGCCTGCTCTCGGCGGCGCTTCTGCCCCCGCGGTACGTGGTGATCGGGCTGGCGTTCGCCTTCACCGCCGCCTACGTGACGGGCATCGCGGTCGCCTGGACGCTCGCCGCCCGCCGCGCGGGGGGGCTGAACGGGCGTGCGGTGGCCGCCGGGCTCTCGCGGATGTACCTGGCCGCGATCCCGGGTGCGCTGGCCGCGCTCGGCGTGCTCTGGCTCACCCGGGAGCTGACCGACCTGAGCCCGCTCAGCGCGGCCGTCATGCTGGCCGCCGGCGGCGGGCTCGGCCTGGTGATCTACCTCGTCGTCGCGCAGCGGATGCGCATCCCCGAGGTGAGCTCGGTCGTTGGAATGGTCGCAGGGCGGGTACGCCGGTAATCCAGAGGTTTCACGCAATCGTCTGACGAGGAGAACACGGGTGGAACCGCTGCGGCACTACCATGGTGCGACGCGCGTGGTGACATGCGGCTAGTGGAAGCAGGAGGGCGTGGGCGGATCCACCCGGCATCGTGTGATGCGTCCTGACGTGCCCGCGGGGCGAGGAGCTGATGTGTTCCCAGTTTCGGAGGAGTCATGAGCACCTCCGCGATCGAGCCCGGCACGAAGCTGGCCGAGCGCTTCCGGCTTGAGGACCGCGTCCACGAGTCCGGAGGGGCCACCCTCTGGAAGGCCGTCGACGAGGTGCTCGCCCGGCCCGTCGCCGTGCACACCTTCGCCCCCGGCTTCCCCCGTGTGAACGAGGTCGTCACGGCCGCCCGCGCGGCCAGCCGCCTCACCGACCCCCGGCTGACCCAGGTCTTCGACGCCACCGAGGACGACGGCCGCTCCTACGTCGTCAGCGAGTGGGTGAGCGGGGAGAACCTGGCCGACCTGGTCGCCTCCGGGTCGCTGGAGCCGGAGCGGGCCGCCGCGCTGGTCGCCGAGGTCGCCGAGGCGCTGGCCCACGCGCACGAGTCCGGCATCCCCCACCTCTGCCTGACCCCCGAGCACCTGATGTGGACCTCGGGCGGCACGGTCAAGCTGCTCGGCCTGGGGATCGACGCCGTCCTGGTCGGGGTGGCGGACGACAACATGCGGGTCGACGACGCCGCCCGCGCCGACGCGGAGGGGCTCGGCCGCCTGCTGTACGCCGGGCTGACCGGCCACTGGCCGGGTGAGGAGCCCGTCGGCGGACTGCCCGTCGCGCCCGTGGACGACGGGCGCTTCTGCACGCCGCGGCAGGTCACCGCCGGCGTTCCCGGCTACCTCGACACGATCACCTGCCGGGTGATCCTGCCGGAGAGCCGGCGCGGCCTGACCCCGCTGACGAGTCCCGCCGAGGTGGCCGAGGCGCTGGAGTCGGTGCCCCGGCCCACGCCCATGCCCATGCCCGCGGTGGTCCCTCCTCCGATGACGGCCTCCCGCTCGGAGGGCCTGGAGACGGCGCCGCCCCCGCAGCGCACGGCCCCGGCCCCGTACACGCCCGTCCAGCACCGGCCGGCCCCCGCCGGAGGGGGCGGGATGCTCGGCAAGGTGGTCATGGTCACGGTCGTCCTGCTGGTGATGGCCGCCGTCGGCCTGGGCGCCTGGACGCTCGGCCGCAACCTCGGCAACGCCGGGATCCCGACCGCCGGGGCCACCGCCAAGCCCACCCCCGCGGTCTCCACCGCCACCCAGAAGGTGAAGTCCGTCTCGGCCTCGGGCTTCGACCCGCGGGGCGACCAGCAGGAGGGGGAGAACCACACCGGCGGCGCGGTGGACGGCAAGCCCTCCACCGACTGGCACTCCGAGTCCTACACCTCCGCCGACTTCGGCGGTCTGAAGAGCGGCGTCGGCCTCCTGCTCGACCTGAAGGAGAGCGTGCCGGTCAAGGAGGTGAAGGTCGACTTCGGCGGCACCTCCGGCGGCACGGTGGAGCTGAGGGTGGGCGACTCCAAGGACGAGGACGACCTCTCCGTGGTCGGCAAGATCTCCGATGTGGGCGGGAAGAAGACCTTCACCGTGAAGTCCCCGAAGGAGGGGCGCTACGTCCTGCTCTGGTTCACCGAACTCCCCACCTACCAGGGGAAGTTCCGGGGCCAGGTGAACGAGGTGGAGGTGCTGGCGACCAAGTGACGGATGGTGCCATACCAGTGTGATTTGGTCTGGTTCACCCGACTCCTTGCCGATCATCGGAGATTTCGTGGCACCATCTATCACGTAGTGGTGTACTCCCCGGACCGGTATAGCAGGACTCTCCTTGTGAATTCCCCACCCGAGCCCCCGCCAGCGGCGGAGCAGCAGGCAGCGCGGGCCGTCGTGTCCGACGCCGACCTGCTGACCCGGCACATCGCCGGGGATCCGCACGCCTTCAGTGAAATAGTCAAGCGTCACCGAGACCGCATGTGGGCGGTCGCCCTGCGCACGCTGGGCGACCCCGACGAGGCGGCGGACGCCGTACAGGACGCCTTCGTGTCCGCATACCGCAAGGCCGAGAGCTTCCGCGGCGAGGCGGCGGTCACCACGTGGCTGCACCGCATCGTGGTCAACGCCTGCCTCGACCGCATGCGCAGGAAGTCGGTGCGCCCCGTCGCCGACGACGAGCTGATCGAGGCCGCCGAGCGCGAAACCCCGGTCCCCGACCAGACGGCCGAGCGCGAGGTCTCCATGGAGGTCTCCTCCGCGCTCAGACTGCTCCCCGCCGACCAGCGGGCCGCCCTGGTGCTCGTGGACATGATGGGCTACTCCGTCGAGGACGCGGCCCATGTCCTGCAGGTTCCCAGCGGAACCGTGAAGAGCCGGTGCGCGCGCGGTCGCGCCAAACTTGTCCCAATTCTTTCGCATCTGCGGAACCGATCCGACCTATCTCGCGTCTCATCGGCGAAGGGAGCAGAACTTCGTGACGGGTGATACGCACTACGACCTGGAGATCCTGGCCGAACTGGCCGAGGGTCTCCTCGACGCCGCCACGGCTCTGCAGGTTCGCGAACATCTCGCGATCTGCGATCCCTGTGGCGAGAGCCTTGCCGATCTCGCAGCGGTCCGTGAGGTACTCTCGGCGACCCCCACCCCGGCCATGCCGATGGGAGTCGCGCTCCGGATCGACCGCGCACTGGCCGCCGAGGCCGAGAGCTTCCGTGGAGGTGGGGTAGGCCTGGTGGAGGCACCGGCCTGGGACGACATCATGCGCGACGCGCCATGGGAGACGGAGCCGGCGCCCCTCCCCGAGCCCGAGCCGGTCACGCGGCTGGGGGTCGTCGGCGACGACGGCACCGTCGTCCCGGTGACCCCGGTCCGACGGCGCAGGACCGGCGCCCGGCGCCGGTGGGCGCTGCCGGCCGCCGCGGCGGGAGTGGCGGCGGCGGTGATCGGCGCGACGGTGGTGACGACCAGCATGCTCTCCGCCTCCGGTCCCGGGGCGGATCCGCCGATGACCCTGCCCCTGCTGGCCGAGGGCTCGAAGTACCAGCTCACCGAGAGCAACTGGAACTACACCGACCAGGCGCTGCGCGGCTCGATGCTCGACTACATCGGCCCGATGGACGCCACCGGAACCGTGCGGAGCTCCAAGCTCGACCAGTGCGTGAACCGGCTCACCGCCGAGGTCGGGACGGCCCCCTTCGCGGTCGACCAGGGCTTCTACAACGGGCAGGAGGCCAACATCATGGTCTTCTGGCACAACCAGCCCAAGAACCAGGTGCTCGTGCACGTGGTGGGACCGGAGTGCGACGAAGTGCGCAAGCCCGGCTTCGCCCGCTGGAAGTAAGGGCTCCGCGAGCCCGCCGATCGGGCGGCGCGGGCCTTTGAGGCGAACGATCCGGGGAGGCCCGGCACGGATCCGTCCGTGCCGGGCCTCCCCGCGTCCGGCGGGGAATCACCGCCGGGAATCACCGGCGCCTAGGATCTGTTGACGCGACTGCAACGACAGAGGGAAAGGCGCAACGCGTGATGGACGTCCGGAATGTGATCATCATCGGCTCGGGTCCCGCCGGTTACACGTCGGCCGTGTACTCCGCGCGTGCCGACCTCAACCCCCTCGTCTTCGAGGGCTCCGTCACCGCCGGCGGCGCGCTGATGAACACCACCGAGGTGGAGAACTTCCCGGGCTTCCCCGACGGCATCATGGGCCCGGACCTCATGGACGGGCTGCGCAAGCAGGCCGAGCGGTTCGGCGCCGAGCTCGTCGCCGACGACGTGGTCGAGGTCGACCTGGCCGCCACGCCCAAGGTCGTCAAGACCGCCACCGGCACCTTCCACGCCAAGGCCGTCATCCTGGCCACCGGCTCCGGCTACCGCCAGCTGGACGTGCCCAACGAGCAGCGCCTGTCCGGGCGCGGCGTCTCCTGGTGCGCCACCTGCGACGGCTTCTTCTTCCGCGGCCAGGACATCGTGGTCGTCGGCGGCGGCGACACCGCCATGGAGGAGGCCACCTTCCTGACCCGGTTCGCCAACTCGGTGACCGTCGTGCACCGCCGCGACGAACTGCGCGCCAGCAAGATCATGCAGGACCGCGCGTTCGCCAACGAGAAGATCCGCTTCGTCTGGGACAGCGAGGTCGTCGACGTCCTGGGCGAGGAGAAGGTCTCCGGCGTACGGCTGCGCAACCTCAAGACCGGCGAGGAGAGCGAGCTCGCCGTCACCGGCCTGTTCATCGCGATCGGCCACGACCCCCGCACCGAGCTGGTCAAGGGCCAGGTCGAGCTGGACGACGAGGGCTACATCAAGGTGGACGCCCCCTCCACCCGCACCAACCTGGACGGCGTCTTCGCCGCCGGGGACGTGGTCGACCACACCTACCGCCAGGCGATCACCGCCGCGGGCACCGGCTGCGCCGCCTCGCTGGACGCCGAGCGCTGGCTGGCCGAGCACGCCGACAACTGACCCCACCACACCACCGGGAAAGAAGGAGCAACAACCGTGGGCGCCATCAAGAACGTGACCGAGGCCAGTTTCGAGAGCGACGTGCTCAAGAGCGACAAGCCCGTGCTCGTCGACTTCTGGGCCGAGTGGTGCGGTCCGTGCCGCCAGGTCGCGCCGATCCTGGAGGAGATCGCCGCCGAGCAGGGCGAGAAGCTGGAGATCGTCAAGCTCAACGTCGACGAGAACCAGGCGATTGCCCAGCAGTACGGCGTACTCCAGATCCCGACCCTGAACGTCTATAAGAACGGAGAGGTTGTGAAGCAGATCATCGGCGCCAAGCCGAAGGCCATGCTGCTTCGCGAGCTCGAGGGCATCATCTAGGGCGCCCCGCGAGGGAGCCCTGGATGAGGCCCCCTGCGGCCGGCCGCACCCCACGGCGGCTCCCGGCCGTACCACCCGCTTCCGAGCGGCACACCCACCCAGTGGAAGCCCCCTCGCCTCACGGCGGGGGGGCTTTCGCGTCCCCCCTCCGGTCCCTGTCGCGCCGCGGTGGCCGCGGGAGGCCCTCAGAAGGCTCAGACGGGACGCAGCGCCCGCTCCGGACTCATGGAGCCCAGCAGCCTCTCCAGGGCCACCTCGACGTCCTCACGCCACGAGACGGCGTTCTTCAACTCCAGCCGGAGGCGCGGGAAGCGCAGGTGCGGCCGGACCGTCTTGAACCCCACGGAGAGCAGGTACTCGGCGGGCGCCACGCAGGCCCCGGTCTTCTCCCACTTCAGGTCGCCGAAGGCCTCGATCGCCCGCACCCCGCGCCGGGTCAGGTCCTTGGCCACGCCCTGGACCAGCATCCGGCCGAGCCCTCCGCCGGAGAACTCCGGGATGATGTGCGCGGTCATCAGCAGCACGGCGTCGGCGCTCACCGGCGAGGTCGGGAACGCCACCGAGCGCGGCACGTAGAGCGGGGGCGCGTAGAGCACGAACCCGGCCGCCACCCCGTCCACATAAGCGATCTTCCCGCAGCTGCCCCACTCCAGCAGGGTCGCCGAGATCCAGGCCTCCTTCTCCAGCTCCGGATCCCCCGCCTCGACCGCGCGCTCCCCGCTCATCGGGTCGAGCTCCCAGAAAACGCACCGGCGGCAGCGGCGCGGCAGGTCGTCGAGATTGTCGAGAGTGACGTTAGCCAGCCGACGCGACACCTAATGGCCCCAATCGCGAGCGAGACGAGTGCGTGATACGCGCGAAAACCGAGTCCTCACCTGGCATCGTAGCCCAGCGAGGGCCGTCGTTTCAGGGGTCTCCGCCGTCCCGCGGGAGGGCTCCGGGAGCCGCTGACGTACCCTTGTTCACCTAGTTGGAGAGCACACCGTGCTCCACTACCACCGAGGAGGTGGACCGTGTCCCAGGAGTCGGACCACGGTCGGACCATCGCGGCCCACGGGTCGCGCATCGATGCCTACGTCGACCGGTACGCCGCACGAGCTACCGGGATGGTCGCCTCCGAGGTCCGAGCTCTCTTCGCCGTCGCGTCGAGGCCCGAGGTGGTCTCGCTGGCCGGCGGCATGCCGTACGTCACCGCCCTCCCCCTCGACGTGGTGGGAGAGCTCGTCGCCGACCTGGTGGCCCGCCGCGGCCCGGTCGCGCTCCAGTACGGCTCCGGCCAGGGCGACCCGCACCTGCGCGAGCAGATCTGCGACGTCATGCGCCTGGAGGGCATCGAGGGCAACGCCGACGACGTCGTGGTGACGGTCGGCTCGCAGCAGGCCCTCGACCTGATCACCCGCATTTTCATCGATCCCGGCGACGTCGTCCTCGCCGAGGGTCCCTCCTACGTCGGCGCGCTCGGCACCTTCTCCGCGTACCAGGCCAAGGTCGTGCACATCGCGATGGACGACGAGGGGATCATCCCCGAGTCGCTGGCGCAGACCGTCTACGCGCTGCAGACCGCCGGGAGCACGATCAAGTTCCTCTACACGATCCCCACCTTCCAGAACCCCACCGGCGTCACGCTGAACGCCGAGCGCAGGCAGCAGGTCCTGGACATCTGCCAGCGCGCCGGCGTGCTGGTCGTGGAGGACAATCCGTACGGCCTGCTCGGCTTCGACGGCGAGCCCATGCGGGCGCTGCGCGCCGACAACCCCGACGGGGTGGTCTACCTCGGCTCGTTCTCCAAGACCCTGGCCCCCGGCTTCCGGGTCGGCTGGGCGCTCGCCCCGCACGCCGTACGCGACAAGCTGGTGCTGGCGATGGAGTCGGCGGTCCTGTCGCACTCCACCTTCACCCAGCTCGCCGTGGGCGAGTACCTCGCCACCCAGCCCTGGCGGGAGCAGATCAAGACCTTCCGCGAGCTCTACCGGGAACGCCGCGACACCATGCTCTCCTCGCTGGAGGCGCTGATGCCCGCCGGCTGCACCTGGACGCATCCGCGCGGCGGGTTCTTCGTCTGGGCCACCCTCCCCGAGGGGCTGGACTCCAAGGCGCTCCTGCCCCGGGCCGTCGCCGAGCGGGTGGCGTTCGTGCCGGGGTCCGGCTTCTTCGCCGACGGCAGCGGCGCCCGCCACATGCGGCTGTCCTTCTGCTACCCGGAGCCCGACCGCATCCGCGAGGGGGTCCGGCGGCTGGCCGGGGTGATCGAGCAGGAGCTGCAGCTGCGCGACACCTTCGGCGCCGGCGTCTACCCCGACCACGTCGGGGTCGACACCCCGGGCCCCGACCTCGCCTGAGGACGCCCTCCCGCCCGCCGTACCGGGGCACCGGCCTTCCGGTACGGCGGGCGGCGCGGGAGGCCTCGCGGCGCCGTCGTACGGCGGGTGGTCCGGCGAGCGTCCGTGGCCGCCCGCGGCGGAGTGCCGTACGGTGACTTCCGGCATCGCCATCGCGCGATCACCCGGTCATCGGGAGAACGACTCGACAGGCCCGTCACGGGCTCTAGGAGGTATTCGGATGAGTGATCTGGGCCACGTGCTCGTCCTGGCCGGCGGACTGTCCTACGAGCGCGAGGTGTCCCTGCGCTCGGGCCGCCGGGTGGGCGAGGTGCTGCGCGGGGCCGGCGTCTCCGTGGAGACCCGCGACACCGATGCCTCCCTCGTCCCGTGGATCCTGTCCGAGCGGCCGAGCGCCGTCTTCGTGACGCTGCACGGCGGGGCGGGCGAGGACGGCGCCATCCGCTCGGTGCTGGACCTGCTCTCCGTCCCCTACGTGGGGGCCGGCTCCGACGCCTGCCGGATCGCCTTCGACAAGCCCACCGCCAAGACCGTGGTCCGCTCCGTCGGCGTCCGCACCCCCGAGTCGGTGACACTCCCCAAGGAGACCTTCCACGACCTCGGCGCCTCCGCCGTGCTGGCCCGCATCGTGGAGCGGCTCGGCCTGCCGCTGTTCGTCAAGCCCTCCCGCGGCGGCTCGGCCCTCGGCGCCTCCATCGTGCGTACCGCCGAAGACCTCCCCTCGGCCATGGTCGGCTGCTTCGCCTACGGCGACACCGCGCTGATCGAGTGCTACATCGAGGGCGTGGAGGTCGCCGTCTCCGTCGTCGACCTGGGCGAGGGCCCGGTGGCCCTGCCCCCGGTGGAGATCGTCCCCGACGACGGCGTCTACGACTACGCGGCCCGCTACACCGCCGGCCGCACCGAGTTCTTCGCCCCCGCACGCCTCTCCGCCGAGACGGCGGCCGCCTGCGCCGAGATGGCGGTGACCGCGCACACGGCCCTCGGGCTGCGCGACATCTCCCGCACCGACCTCATCGTCGGCGCGGACGGCCTCCCGCATTTCCTCGAAGTCAACGTCGCCCCCGGCATGACCGAGACCTCCCTCCTCCCGATGGCCGCCGAAGCCGCCGGAGAGGACCTGGGCTCCCTCTGCCGCGTCCTGCTCGAACAGGCCGCCATGCGCGGCTGACCTTCCGGCGGACATCCGTACGGCGGGCACCCGTACGGCGGGGCGTGCGCGACGGGGCGTCCGTGCGGCGCGCACCGGCCACGCGGCCGCCGGCGCGAATGGCCCCGGAATCACCCGCACCGGATCTCCCGGCCGTACCGCAGGACGGGCCTCCCCGGCCGTGCCGCGCGGCACCCGGCGGGCGGTCCCCGCCGCCCGCCGCCCTACGCTGGCCCTGTGCTGACCACGACTCCGTTTCCCAAGAGCTTCGCCAGCGACAACCACGCCGGCGTGCACCCCAAGGTCCTCGCGGCCGTCATCGAGGCCAACGCCGGCGACGCCCCCGCCTACGGCGCCGATCCCTGGACGGAGGCGATGCAGGACGCCTTCCGCGCCGAGTTCGGCGCCCAGACGACGGCCTACGCGATGTTCAACGGCACCGGGGCCAACGTGACGGGGCTCGGACTGGTCCTGCGTCCCTACGACTCCGTCCTCTGCCCGGTCACCGCGCACATCAACACCCACGAGTGCGGGGCGGCCGAGCGCGTCCTCGGCGCCAAGCTCGTGCCGCTCCCCACGGCGGACGGGAAGCTCACGGCCGACGACATCCGGGACCACCTCTCCGTCCTCGGCAACACGCAGTACGCCCAGCCGCGGGTCGTCTCCATCTCGCAGGTGACCGAGTGCGGCACCGCCTACACCGCCGCCGAGACCGCGGAACTCGCGGAATTCCTCCACTCCCGGGGACTCTTCCTGCACATGGACGGCGCCCGCCTGGCCAACGCCGCGGCCGAGCTCGACTGCTCGATGCGCGCGCTCACCACCGATGCCGGAGTGGACGTGCTCAGCTTCGGCGGCACCAAGAACGGCGCCATGGGCGCCGAGGCGCTCGTCGTCCTCAACCCCGAACTGGACGCCCCGGCGCTGTTCCTCCGCAAACAGGGCATGCAGCTCGCCTCCAAGATGCGCTACGTCTCCGCCCAGCTGACCGCGCTCCTCGCCGACGGCCTCTGGCACGAGAACGCGGCCCACGCCAATGCCATGGCCCACCGCCTCGCCGACGGAGTGCGCGACCTCCCCGGCGTGTCCCTCCGCTACCCCGTCCAGTCCAACGCCGTCTTCCCCGTGCTCCCGGAGAAGGCCATCGCCGAACTCCAGCAGCGCTACCTCTTCCACATGTGGGACGCCACCGAGAACGTGGTCCGCTGGGTGACGGCCTTCGACACCACCCCCGAACAGGTCGACACCTTCATCTCCGACATCCGCGCGGTGGTCGGCTCCCACCCGTGAACGACCGCGATGTTTCACGTGAAACATCGCGGCCATGTCTCCTGAGGCGTTGCGGCCGGAGGAGTGACGGGGAGGGCGGAGCCGCTGTGTTTCACGTGAAACACGGCGGCTCTGTCGTTTCCGGGTGGTGTGCGGCGGGGTGCTGCCGGTCGGGGTCGTGTTTCGGCGGGGGTGTGGCCGTGTTCGGGTGGGGTCTTTTGCGGGTTGGTCGGGGTCGTGTTTCGGCGGGGGGTGGGCTGGATCTGCTGGGGTCGTGTTCGGGTGGGGTCTTCTCGGGGGTGCATGGTCGCGCTCCGCGGGTGGTTGTTCCGGCCGGTTCGTCGCAGCGGGTCTCTGGTGGGTGGGGG
>NZ_JACHJJ010000027.1:0-33121 GCF_014203605.1 Thiemannella venezuelensis
ACCTGAATGGTCAGCAGGGTCGCGCTCGTTCGCAACTCGCCATCAGCAACCGGTCAAACCATCACGAATCTCACCAACGCCGGGGCCGTGGGGTTGACCTAGATACGAATCCACAAGAGAACAGCAGGATGATCACAGCAAGCGGTCAGGAAGCTACACCAGGAGTCACATAAAGCGCAAATGCCCCTAAAGCAACAGGACTGCTACAGCAAGTGACTGAGCGCCGTAAAGCTACCTCGCATGACCGAAGCAATTCGCCATGCGGAACTCACCTTCGGGCTCTCTGACTCGGCAATAGCAACCAGCCACGCCGAGGAAGCAACACCCGCTGCCCCATTCCCCAGCCCTTGCTCGAAAGCGACCATCCGGAGAAACAGAGGCGTCACGCGGATTCGCGGACGACCAGGTCGCTGGGGAGGATGATCGGATCGGTGGGGCCGCCGGAGGTGAGGCCGAGCAGGAGGCGGACCATGGCTGCGGCCTGCTCGACGACCGGCTGGCGGACCGTGGTCAGCGGCGGCTCCGTGTAGCGGGCCGCCTCGATGTCGTCGAAGCCCACCACCGCCACGTCGTCCGGGACCCGGCGGCCCTCCTGGCGCAGCGCCTGCAGGGCGCCGATCGCCATCAGGTCGTTGGCGACGAAGACCGCGTCGAGCTGCGGGTCGTCCCGGAGCAGCTGGCGCATCGCCACGGCCCCCGACTCGCGGGTGAAGTCGCCGACCGCGACGATCGAGCGGTGGTCGGAGCCGCGCATGACGTCGCGGTAGCCGGTCAGCCGGTCCTGGCCGCCGATCATGTCCTGGGGTCCGGCGATGGTGGCGATCCGGCGGCGGCCGATCCCGATCAGGTGGCGTACGGCCGTCGCGGCCCCGCCCATGTTGTCGTTGTCGACGTACGGCAGGTTCACGGGGCCCGCGGGCCTGCCGTAGGAGACGGCCGGGACGCGCATGCGGGTGATCGCGGCGGGCAGCGGGTCGGCGCCGTGCATCGAGATGAGCATGACGCCGTCGACGTGCCCGCCGGCGAGGTAGCGCTCCACGCGGGCGTGGCTGCGGGCCGAGCCGGACAGCATCAGGACGACCTGCTTGTCGGCCGCCTCCAGCTCGGCGCTGGCCGACCTGATCACCGTGGAGAACATCGGGTCGTCGGAGAAGACCCGGGTGGGCTGCTCGGAGACGACCAGGGCGATGGAGTCGGTGCGCTGGTTGACCAGGGTGCGCGCCGCCGCGTTGGGGACGTAGCCGAGTTCCTCGACGGCCCGCATCACCACGTCCCGGATGCCCGGCGCGACGGTCGGCTGACCGTTGACCACCCGGGAGACGGTGGCCCGGGAGACTCCCGCGCGGGCGGCGACCGCCTCCAGGGTGGGGCGCTTCATCGCGTGATCCTCCGTAGACCTGATTTGGCATGACGATAACCCATCCGAACCCCGCCCGACGCCCCTGCGGGAGAGCGGGCCACGGTACGGCGGGCGCCGGACGGCACGGCGTCCGCCGTACCGTCCGGGCGCGGGGCGGGGGCGGTCATCCCTTGACGCCGCCCGCCAGCAGGCCGCGGACGAAGTACCGCTGCATCGACAGGAAGACGATCAGCGGGATGACCACCGAGACGAACGCCCCGGCGGTCAGGCGCTGCCACTCGTTGCCGCGGGTGCCGGCCATCTGCGCCAGCCGTACGGTCATCGGTGCGCTGTCCGCGGTGCCGCCCGCGAAGATCAGGCCGACCAGCAGGTCGTTCCAGACCCAGAGGAACTGGAAGATGCCGAAGGTGGCCAGCGCGGGCGCGACCAGCGGCAGGACCAGCCTGCGGAAGATCATGCCGTGGGTGGCGCCGTCCACCCGGGCCGCCTCCATCAGCTCGCCGGGCAGCTCCGACATGAAGTTGTGCAGCAGGAAGACGCCGAGCGGCAGGGCGAAGCAGGTGTGCGCGAACCACACCTGCGCGAAGCGGGCGGGCCCCTCCAGCTCCCAGGCGGGCAGGATCTGCGTGCCGAAGACCGAGACGCCCTCGGAGAAGAACGACAGCAGCGGGACCAGCGACATCTGCAGCGGCACGACCTGGAGCGCGAAGATGCCGATGTAGACCCAGTTGCGCCCGCGGAACGACACCCAGGCCAGCGCGTACGCCGCGAAGGCGGCGAAGGCCAGCGGGAAGAGCACCGACGGGATCGTGATGACGAGCGAGTTGACCAGGAAACTGGCCATCTGCCCGGAGGACGAGGAGGTGCCGAACAACACCTCCTGGTAGTTCTCCAGGGTGAGCTGCGGGTCGGAGAAGAACGTCCACCAGCCGGTGCTCTTGATCTGGTCCTCGGGGCGCAGCGACGACAGGAACAGGCCGAAGGTCGGGGTGGTCCACAGGACGGCGATGACGATCGCGACGGCGCTGGCCGTCCGGTTCGTCAGCCGCTTCCTGACCCGCCCGGCGGCGGACCCGGCGGCGGGCCGCACGGCCGTGACGGTGCTCGGAACGGTCGTCATCGGGCGGCCTCCCGGCGCTGGCGGATCTGGTAGACGATGATCGGCGTGACCAGCACGAACAGGAAGACGGCCAGCGCCGCGCCCTTGCCGGTCTCGCCGTACCGGAACGCCTGGTTGTACATCTCGTTGGCGATGACGCTGGTGTCGAACTGACCGCCGGTCATGGTCCGGACGATGTCGAAGAGCTTGAGCGTGCCGATCGACTGGGTGACCAGCACCACGACCACGGCCGAGCGGATGCTCGGCAGCGTCACCCGGAAGAACATCTGCAGCGGGGAGGCGCCGTCGAGCCTGGCGGCCTCGATGATCTCGGCCGGGATGCCCTTGATCGCGGCGGAGAGCACCACGGTGGCGAAGCCCGCCTGGATCCACACCATCACCACGATGAGGAACAGGGTGTTGAGCGGCGGCTCCAGCAGCCACTGCTGGGGGGTGCCGCCGAAGGCCACCACGAGCTGGTTGAGCAGGCCGATCTGGTCGCTGCCCTCGGGGCGGTAGGCGTAGACGAACTTCCAGATGATGCCCGCGCCGACGAAGGAGATGGCCATCGGGAGGAAGACCAGCGACTTGGCGATCGACTCGAAGCGGGTGCGGTCGACGACGACGGCGTAGAGCAGGCCGACCGCCGTCACCAGGACGGGGACGAGCAGCACCCAGATGAGCGTGTTGCGCAGCACCGTCACCGCTTCCGGCTGGGTGAACATCCAGGCGTAGTTGTCCAGTCCCACCCAGGCGGTGCCGTCGCCGTTCATGAACGACAGCACGGTGGTGCGCACCGCCGGCACGACCAGGCCGATCCCGAGCAGGACGAGGGCCGGGGCGAGCAGGACGGCCGCCTGCGGCCACGCCCGCTGCCGTACCGGCACGCGGCCGAGCAGGCGCGACAGGGGCAGCAGGAGGCGTACCCGCGCCCTGGTCGGCGCGGGGCCGAGCAGGCGCAGCAGGAGCGTGGCGGCGAGCGGCCGCGACCGCGGCTGTGCCGGCGCGCCGCCGAGCAGGAGCAGCAGGAGCGCGACCACCGCGCAGAACGCGACGACGCCGAGCAGCAGCTGCACCAGCTTCGGCTGCTCTGCGGCGAAGTCGAAGTCCAGGTTCATCGGAGAGAACTCCCGGAGAGGATCGTGCCGGTACGGGAGCGTCCGGCTCCGCGGATGCGACGGACGGGCCGCCGGGCCTCGCGCGGAGCCGGACGCCTCGGGAAGTCCCGGACTAGGACTTCGGCCAGGAGGCCTCGATGTAGTCGAGGACCGTCTTGGTGTCCTTGCCGTTGATCCAGTCGGTCATGCCCTTCCAGAAGGTGCCCGCGCCGACCGCGGCCGGCATCAGGTCGGACCCGTCGAAGCGGAAGACCGTGTTCGGGTCCTGGAGCATCTGGATGGAGAGCCTGTCGATCTCGTTCTGCGCGTTGGCGACGTCGACGCCCTTGTTGGCCGAGACGTACGTGCCCAGCTTCATGCGGGCGTTGGCGTAGTCGCCGGTGGCGAGGTACGCCTGGACGGCCTGGACCTCGGGGCGGTCGGCGAAGGCCGCGACGAACTCGCCCGCGCCCAGGACCGGCTTCTTGGCCGGGTCGTTGCCGGGCAGGTAGAAGGCGAACACGTCGCCGTCCTTGGCCACCGTGGTGCCCTCGGGCCAGAAGTTGGCGTAGAAGGAGGCCTGGCGGTGCAGCGCGCACTTGCCCTCGGTGATGGGCACGCCGCCCTCCTGGAAGGCGGTGCTGGCGATGCTCTTGACGGGGCCGTAGCCGCCGTTGACGAACTTGTCGTTCTTGAGGATCGCGCCGACCTTGTCGACCGCGGCGACGACCTTGGGGTCGTTGAAGGGCAGCTTGTGCGTCACCCAGTCGTCGTACTCCTCCGGGCTGAGCTCGCGCAGCAGGATGTCCTCGATCCAGTCGGTGGCGGGCCAGCCGGTGGCGTCGCCGGACTCGATGCCCGCGCACCAGGGCTTGATGCCGGTGCCGGCGATCGTGTTGCTCAGGGTCATGAGCTCGTCCCAGGTCGCGGGGACGGCCCAGCCCTTCTCGGCGAACATCTTCGGCGAGTACCACACGAAGGACTTGACGCTGGCGCCGAGCGGGGCGGCGTAGAAGGTGCCGTCGACCGTGCCGTACTTGGCCCAGTCGGCCGACCAGTTCTGGTCGGTCAGCTTCTTCACCTCGGCGGGGGCCGGCTTGAGCTTGCCGGCCTTGGCGAAGCGCTCCAGCAGGCCGGGCTGCGGGAAGAAGGCGAGGTCCGGCGGGTTGCCGCCGTCGGTGCGGACCTGGATCTGGGCCTCGAACTCGCCGGTGCCCTCGTAGGTGATCTTCATCCCGGTGCACTTCTCGAACGGTGCCCAGGTCTCCTGGAACAGGTCGGCCTCCTTGTCCCGGATCGGGGAGTAGATGGAGACCTTCTTGCCCTCGTGCTTGCCGAACCGGGCGAACGGCGCGCACTCGGCCGAGGCGCCGCTGTCACCGCCCGCCGCCGGCTCCGGGTCGGACGAACCGCACCCGGTGGCGGCCAGCGCCAGGCTCAGGCTGCCCGCGATCAGCGCGGTGCGTGCGGGACGAGAGAGGAGTGACATGGACCCTTCCTCCATTACTTTGCCGGGTCGGCCCCGCCTGGCGAGGCCGACAGGGTCACCCCGCGACCTACGCGTGAGGCCATCGCGTGACCGCGTGCCTGCCTCGGTGACCGGATGCTCACACTGATATGAGAGCGCTCTCTGCGAGCCTCGTCGGCCCACGATCTGATGTCAATGACCGTGATGTGACGGTTACGCATTGGTAATCTGCGGTGCCGCCTGCGGCGCGGCGCGCCTCGGATTCTGTTTGAGAGCGCTCTCGAAGAGGGTCCGGGCGGAGGCCTCGCGGGGCCCCCGCCCGATGGCGTACGGCATGCCGTACGACCGCCGCCGGATCAGTTCGAGGCGAAGGTGAACCAGTTTAAGTTAACGAAATCGGCGGGTTGTCCACTGCTGAACGTGATGTAGACGGTGTGCGTCCCCGTCACCCCCGAGATGTTCGCCGCGACCGTCCGCCAGCTCTGCCAGCCTCCGGTGTTCCCCACCGCGAAGTCGCCGACCGGCGCGGACGCGGGGCTGTCCAGGCGCACCTGGACCAGCCCGCTGACACCCGCGCCCGCCCCGGAGGCCACCCTGGCCTTGAACTGCCGCGCCGCCTCGGTGCCGAAGTCGACGCCGTCGAAGCGCAGCCAGTCGCCGTTGGCGATGTAGGCGACGTTCTGCCCGCCGCCGCTGTCGGAGGTGCCCTCCAGGCCGGTTCCCGACTGCGCCTGGTGGCTCTCCGCCTGGATGGTGGAGCGGGCGTCGACCCGTCCCGGCGTCGGCGTGGGTGTGGGCGTGGGGGTCGGGCTCGGGTCGGGACCGCCGCCCCCTCCCGGCTCGGTCCCGCTGCCCGCAGGCCCGCGCCAGGCCATCGCCCTGGCCGGTACGGCGAGCGTCTGCCTGTCGGAGAACCGCGCCGTGACCGCGCTGCCGGAGGCGTTGTAGGCGACGTAGGTCTTACCCGCCGCCGTGGTCAGCACCGCGTACGCCGGAACGTTCGCGGTCACCGAGTGGTCGGGCGTGCCCCAGGCGTCCAGCGCGGAGATCCAGTGGTAGGCGTGGGCGCGCGAGTCGCCGTCCTCGGGCGCCGGGTCCGCCCCCTGCCACAACGAGAGCGCGGTCCCGGGATCGGCCATGGCCAGGAACTGCCAGATGACGTCGCGCCACTCGCTCTCCCGCCCGCCGTTGGAGGCCCGCATCTCCTCGATGTTCTGCCGGATGTCGGCCTTCCACGCGCCGTTGTAGAGCGAGCCGCCGGTGATCGGCAGCATGTTGATGCCGTGGATCTCCTCGGCGTTCGCGGTCCACCAGGTGGAGTAGCCGCCGCCCGCGCCCCACACCATGCCCAGCGTGTCGTGGCCGTAGGAGGACGGGAAGACCGCGCCCTCGGTGTCGAACCAGTACTCGCCGACGGCCTCGCGCTCGGTGGTGTACTGGTAGATGCCCATGTCGCGCAGGGCGGTGTCCCCGGTGGCCTGGCCGAACAGGATCGCCGCGGCGTTGAACATCATCGCCTCCGACGACGACTCCTGGTTGTTGCCGTGCGCGAAGCCCGCGTGCCCCGACGCCCAGGCGTGCCCGGCGTAGGGATCGAAGTTGCGCAGGAACGGGAAGCGGCCGTCGGACCTGTCGTAGTTGGCCGCGTCCTTGACCAGGAGCTTCAGCATGCCGCCGTACTGGGAGCCGGAGGCCCAGGCCGGGTCGTGCTGGGCGACCACGGCCCCCGCCAGCACGAAGTAGCCGTAGTGGAAGTGGTGGTCGTTGAGCTCCTTGTCCGTGCCGTAGCCCGCCGGGTAGCCGATCAGCGTCTTCCAGGCGGAGTCGTAGGCGAACAGCCGCGAGGTCTCCCCCGGGCCGGCCGTGAGCCAGTCGGCCAGCCGCTCCTTGACCAGCCGGATCGCCTTGTCGCGCCCGGCGGTGTGGCCGATCTGGTTGGCGACCGGGATCAGCGCCGCCAGCCGCCACAGCGCCTTGCCGGTCCAGTAGGTGTCGACGGCGCCCTTGTACGGGTCGGTGGCGTCCAGTTCGGCGTCGACGGCCGCCCTGAGCCTGGCCCGGTCCGCGCCGGGCGCGAGCGGCAGGGCGGGCAGCACGCCGTTGAACTCCGCCGTCGTGGTGAAGGACGCGCCCTCGCGCAGCCGCATCTCGCCGCGCGGAGAGGCGTAGCGGTGGGCCGTCACGGCGTCGGCGGAGTTCGTCCACTGGTGCCGGTACAGCGCCTGCAGGGTGCCGGTCCGGCTGCCCTGCCGCGCGGCCGTGGTCGCGGTGTACGTGGCCCGCAGCCGGGCGGCGGACTCGTCGTAGGACCAGCTCACCCGGGTGTCGGTGACGAAGGAGTAGGCGTACTTCTCGAACAGTGGGAGCGCTCCCCTGGAAGGCAGGAGAGCCACCGAGAAGAAGGCCGCCGGGGCGCTCGCGGAGGCCGTTCCGGTCAGCGACCAGGTGACCCCCGAGGGGGCGAACAGGGCGTAGTCGCGGCCGTTGACCGTCACTCCCAGTACATTGCCGCCGCTCTGCCAGACGCCGGCCGTACCGGTGAAGGTCACCAGCGCGTCGCCGCCCGCGGCCTCGGCGTAGACGTACGGCGAGCCGTGCCCGATCGTGGTCCGCAGCGTCCGGGTCCCGTCGCTCCACCGCGGGCTGACGCTCCAGTCGCCCCAGCCGTCCACCTCGGTCCGCGGCGCGTTGAGGCCGGCGACCCCCACGTTGAGGTCGCTCTGGTGGACGAACTCGTACATGCGCCCGTCGGCGGTGACCGCCGGGGTGTCCGGGTGGCCGACGCCGATCCCGCCCGCGTTGGCGTGGAAGGAGAGCGGGTGGGCGTACATGTTCTCGGAGTACGGGTTGCCCGCGTACCGCTGGAAGACCAGCGAGGACCACCAGTCGTTGGTGGGTACGGCACGGCCGGCCATCCGGCCGGTGACCTTCGGGGCGACGGCGGCGCCGTCGGAGTCGGAGGGGCCCGCCGCGCCCGCCGGGCGGGCGGACGCGTAGCCGCCCGCACCGACGTCGACGGCGGAGGCGGAGCCGGCCAGGACGATGGAACCGGCCACGGCGGTGGCCGTGACCGCCAGCGCGGTCATCACTCTGCGTAAGGGGGGTGGGAAGCGCACGGATACCTCCTCGGGTACCGGGCTGCCGGCGTCGCAAGGCCGCCGACCGGGGGGACGGTAACTGAGAGAGCGCTCTCTATTGCGGAACCGTAACGATGCGCGGACCTTCCGTCAACGCGTTCTTGCCATCCGCTCCCGGGAAAGGGGCCGGGAGGCCGCCTTGACATGCCCGTCCGGGTGCCGTGATGCTGTCTGAGAGCGCTCTCTGCCGTTCGGGGCGAGGCGGGGCTACGGCGAGGCGAAAGGGGCGGTGAGACATGACCCTGTCCACGGGGATGTCCACGGCGACGGTCACGGGGATTCCGGACACGGCGACGGCGGGAACGGGCGGGCCGGCCTTCCCCGCCGGTTTCCTGTGGGGAACGGCGACCGCCTCCTACCAGATCGAGGGCGCCGCACGCGAGGACGGCCGCGGTCCGTCGATCTGGGACACCTTCTCCCGCACCCCCGGCAAGGTCGCCGGCGGCCACACCGGCGACGTGGCCTGCGACCACTACCACCGCTACCGCGACGACGTGGCGATGATGGCCGAGCTCGGGATGCAGGCCTACCGCTTCTCCATCGCCTGGCCCCGCATCCAGCCCGACGGCACCGGCCCGGCCAACCCGCGCGGCCTCGACTTCTACGAGCGGCTCGTCGACGAGCTGCACGGCCACGGCATCACCCCCATCGTGACGCTCTACCACTGGGACCTGCCGCAGAGCCTGGAGGACCGGGGCGGCTGGACCTCCCGCGAGACCGCCGAGCGCTTCGCCGAGTACGCCGCGATCGTCCACGGCAGGCTCGGCGACCGGGTCGAGACCTGGACCACGCTCAACGAGCCCTGGTGCTCGGCCTTCCTCGGCTACGGCGCCGGGATCCACGCCCCCGGCCGCACCGACACCGGCGCCGCCTTCGCCGCCGTCCACCACCTGCTGCTGGGCCACGGCCTGGCCACGGCAGAGCTGCGCGCCGCGGGGGCCCGGCAGGTCGGCATCACCCTCAACCTCGCCCCGATCAGCGGACCCGACCCCGAGGCCGTCGCGCACATCGACGGCCTGCAGAACCGGATCTTCCTCGACCCGGTCCTGCGCGGCGAGTATCCCGCCGACGTCGTCGAGCGCGCCCGCCGGTTCACCGACTGGTCCTTCGTCCGCGACGGCGACCTGGACCTCATCTCCGCCCCCGTCGACCTGCTCGGCATCAACTACTACAGCCCCACCAGGGTCGAGACCCGCGCCGGGCAGCCAGCCAACCCCGTCCACCCGGGCAGCGAGGGCATCGCGTTCGTCCAGGGCGAGGAGGAGAAGACCGCCATGGGCTGGTCGGTCGTGCCCTCCGGCCTGACCGAGCTGCTGACCAGGGTCGCCCGCGACTACCCGGGGACGCCGCTGGTCATCACCGAGAACGGCGCCGCCTTCGACGACGTGCTCGCCGAAGGCCGGGTCGCCGACGAGCGGCGGATCGCCTTCCTCGACGGCCACTTCCGCGCCGCGCACGCCGCCATCGCGGCCGGGGCCGACCTCCGCGGCTACCTGGTCTGGTCGCTGATGGACAACTTCGAGTGGGCCGAGGGGTACGGCAAGCGCTTCGGCCTGGTCCACGTCGACTACGCCTCCCAGCGCCGCACGCCCAAGGACAGCGCCCTGTGGTATCGCGAGGTCATCCGGAACAACGGCCTGCCCTCCTGACCCGGGGAAGGCGAACAGGCGGCCCGGGACCCGACGTCCCGGGCCGTCCCGGCCGGTCCGCGTCCCCCGCGGCGCACGGCCTCCCGAGCCGTCCGCGCCTCCCTGCGGCCGTCCCCGGCCTCCCGCGCTCCGCCCTCCCGCGGATCCCGCGCTCCGCCGCGCCCGGAGGCGAAGGGACGGCGGAAAACCCCTTCAGACCCTCCGCCAGCCGCCTCCGGCATGGATGCCGCCGTCGACGTGCAGGGTCGCCCCGGTGACGAACCCGGCCAGCCGGCTCGCCAGGAACACCACCGCCGCCGCGGCGTCCGCCGGGTCGCCGAGGCGGCCGAGCGGCGGGAGCCGTACCGGCTCGAAGGGCAGCGGGGCGGCCAGCATGTGCTCCCGGACGGCCTCCTCCCCCGCCGTCGGCAGCGCGTCGGGGGCGATGGCGTTCACCCGGATTCCGCGCGGGGCCAGCTCCAGCGCGAGCGAGCGGGTCAGGCTCTCCACCGCCGCCTTCATCGCCGCGTAGACCGCGAACCCCGGCGCGGCCTGGTGCGCCTCGCTGGAGGTCACGTTGACGATCGAGGAACCGTCCGGCATCAGCGGCAGGAACCGCCGGATCACCGCGGTCACCTGGGTGAAGTTCTCCGCGATCAGTGCGCTCTCACCGTTCGGCGAGACGTCGGCGAACGCGGCGTGGAAGGTCCCTCCGGCATTGTTGACCAGCAGGTCCACCCTCCCGAACCGCTCGCGCACCCCCTGGGCGAACACCTCCAGCGCCACCGGGTCGCGCACGTCCAGGGTCATGGCGAACGCCTCGCCGAACCCGTCGATCGCGTCCCGGTCGCAGAGCGCCACCTCGGCGCCGAACCCTGCGAGGGTCTCCGCGACCGCCCTCCCTATCCCCCGGGCCGCCCCGGTCACCACCGCGGCCTTCCCTGTGAGCAGGATCTCCTCCGGCACGTACGGCTTGCGCATCCCACCTCCACGTGATCTCCCCGAGCGTACGACGCAGGCGCCGCCGCGTCCCCTTGGCGCTCATCCGGGCGCCGGAACCCGTAGAGTCGTCCGGCCGGTCGGAAATCGACCGGCAGGTATCCGACCAAGGAGAGACCACGTGGCACTGGAGAAGCCGGAGATCGACTTCCCGGAGGGCGACGCGCCCAAGGAGCTGCAGATCGTCGACATCGTCGAGGGCGACGGCCCGGAGGCCAAGCCTGGCCACCAGGTCAGCGTGCACTACGTCGGTGTCGCCTTCTCCACCGGCGAGGAGTTCGACGCCTCCTGGAACCGCGGCCAGACCTTCGAGTTCTCGCTCGGCCAGGGTCAGGTCATCGCGGGCTGGGACCAGGGTGTCGCGGGCATGAAGGTCGGCGGCCGCCGCCGCCTCACCATCCCGTCCCACCTGGGCTACGGCGAGCGCGGCGCGGGCAACCGCATCAAGCCCGGCGAGACCCTCATCTTCGTCGTGGACCTGCTCGGCGTCCGCTGACGGCGACGCCGTGGCCGGGCGTCTCCCGGCGGGTCCCGGTCCACGGGCCGGGACCCGGGCCCTTGATGTGACCTTCCGGGTCCCGGCCGGGAGACGCCCGCCCCGCCGCGCCGCGCCCCGTCCCGCCCGGACGCGGCGCGGCGGGCGGCTCCACCGGCCTCTCGTCCGCCTGCCGGGCCCGGGTGAGCCGTCCCCGCCGAGTGGATGGGAACGGGCCGATGGCGGCGCCCCGTGCGCTTTACGTTGTAGATCGAAATTGATCCGGAGAGCCGCCCTCCCGGAATGTCGCCCCGGGCTCATAGTCTGGTCCCTGTGCTGTTGATCGATCTCGCCCGCACCTCGGCGGCCGTGGCCGCCGACTCCGCCCGGCTGGCCAAGGTCCGCCATCTCGCGGAGCTGCTCGGCAGGGTCGGGCCGGACGAGGCGGAGATCGCCATCGCCTACCTCTCGGGCGAGCTCCCCCAGCGGCAGCTCGGCATCGGCTGGGCCGGCCTGCGCGACCTGCCCGACCCCCGGCTCGCCGCCACCGCGACCCTGCACCAGGTCGACGGCCTCCTCAGCCGGATCAGGGCCCAGTCCGGCCCCGGCTCCCAGAACGCGCGCAAGGCCCTGGTCACCGAGTTGTTCGCCGCGCTCACCGGCCCCGAACAGACCTTCCTCTCCCGGCTGATCCGCGGCGAGCTGCGCCAGGGCGCGCTCGACGGAGTCATGATCGAGGCCGTCGCCAAGGCCTCGGGGGCGCCCACGGCCGAGGTCAGGCGGGCGCTGACGCTGCGGGGATGGCTTCCCGCCGTGGGCGCGGCCGCCCTGGGCGGGGGGGTCGAGGCGCTGCGCGCCTTCCGGCTGGAGGTGGGCCGGCCGGTCGCGCCGATGCTCGCGCAGAGCGCCCCCTCCGTCACCGCGGCGCTGGAGAAGCTCGGCGGCCCGGCCGCGCTCGAGTGGAAGCTCGACGGCGTGCGGATCCAGGTCCACCGCTCCGGCGACGAGGTCTCCGTGTTCACCCGGACCCTCGACGACATCACCGCCCAGGTGCCCGAGGTCGCCGAGGCGGTGCGTGCGCTGCCGTCGCGGGACCTCGTCCTGGACGGCGAGGTCATCGCGCTGCGGCCGGACGGCCGCCCGGAGCCCTTCCAGGTCACCTCCGGGCGCGTGGCCAGCCGGGCGGACGTGGCCGGGGCCCGGCGGACCTCGCCGCTGAGCGTGTTCTTCTTCGACGCACTGCGGGTGGACGGGGCCGACCTGCTCGACCTGCCCGGTGAGGAGCGCCACGCGGCGCTGGCCCGGACCCTCCCGCCGGAGCTGGTCACCCCCCGCCTGGTCACCGGCGACGCCGCGAGCGGTGAGGCGTTCTTCGCCGAGGTGGTCAGGGGCGGCCACGAGGGCGTGGTGGTGAAGGCGCTGCAGAGCCCCTACGCCGCGGGCCGCCGCGGCGCGGGCTGGATCAAGGTGAAGCCCCGGCACACGCTCGACCTGGTCGTCCTCGCCGCCGAGTGGGGCAGCGGCCGCCGCGAGGGCCGGCTCTCCAACCTCCACCTGGGCGCCCGCGATCCCGCGGGCGGCGGTTTCGTCATGCTCGGCAAGACCTTCAAGGGCCTCACCGACGAGCTGCTCGCCTGGCAGACCGAGCGCTTCCTGGCCCTGGCGGAGGGGCCCGCCGACGACTGGACGGTCGTGGTCCGGCCCGAGCTGGTGGTCGAGATCGCCTTCGACGGCGTCCAGCGCTCCAGCCGCTACCCGGGCGGCATGGCGCTGCGCTTCGCCCGGGTCATCCGCTACCGCCCCGACAAGACCGCCGACCAGGCCGACACCGTGGAGACGGTCCGCGCCCTGATGCCGTGACGGCCGCCGGCTACTTCACCAGGCGCAGCGTGAACGGGTAGCGGAACTCGCCTTCTCCCAGTGCCGCCAGGCCTCCGACCACCGACAACACCATGCCCCCGATCCAGAGCACGGGCAGCAGCACGGCTCCCACGACCGTGATCGCCAGCAGGATGGTGGCGCCGATCAGGGTCAGCTGGAAGTTGAGCGCCTCCACCGCGTGCCTGCGGATGTAGGGCGAGGTCCTGCCCGCCGCGAGCAGCATGATCAGCGGGCCGAAGAGGACCAGTCCGGTCAGCGGGAGCAGGTGGGCCGCCGCCGCGCCCCCGCGGTCTCCGGCCCCGGCCGCCTTCGCCCCGCAGCGGGCCGGCCCCGGTACGGCCCCGCCCTGCGTGAACGGGTAGGGCATCGGCATGGGCGGGCGGGAGCCGTACAGCTCCTGCATGATCGGTATGAGATCGCCGTGCACGCGGGCCGTCATCGCCCGCTCCAGCCGGTCGTCGAACTCGAGCTTGTCGAACCGCCCCTCCGCGTAGGCGGCCTTGACGTGCTCGACCACCTGCTCGCGGTCCTGGTTGCTCACCCTGAGGTCGGCGTGGCCGGGCCGGGGGCCCGGGCCCGCCACCGGCACACCCCCGTGCCACGGGTTGACCGACGGTGTCGCTGTGCCTGCCATGGAACCGACTTCCTCTCGTCACCGCTTCGACCTCCATGTTCACTCGATACAGAGGCCCGGCACATCCGGGTTGTCCCTTACGTGTCCCTTAGAGTCCCCTTGTCATCCACCATGGGAGGGCTCAGGGATGTATAAAAAGGAACATGAGATGGCGAGACCGCTATGGCTTGAGGCGTCTGCGCGGACCGAAGATCGCTAAGTTCGACCGCGATGCGAACGACGCCGACATCGAGGCGCTCATCGCCTTCGCGAAATCACGCCGGGGTGTGGAGTTCTACGTCGAGCCGGAGACCTTCGCCACCGACACCACGGCGGTGGCCGTCGCCGACGACGGCGAGTGGACCCGGCGCCGGGTCGGCTCCCCCGCGGTGATCGGCAAGGTCGCCCGCGGTCTCGCCCTTCCGGTCTACGACGTGCAGCTCACCGGCTACCCCCCGCGGATGCGGGCCTACAACGAGCGGCGCAAGCGCGAAGAGAACTGACCGGCCCCCGGCCCACGACGATCCGGCGCCTTCCCGGCACGGCCGCCGGCCGCTCATCCGGCCACGGCGACCGGACCGCGGCGCCGCTCCTCCAGCAGGGCGATCACCGGGAGCAGCCAGGCCGCCCGCGCGCCGCCCATCTCCTGGTCCAGCTCCTCGGGGCTGGGCATCCTCTCCTTGAGCGCGTGCGGCGGCAGCAGGTGCCGCAGGGCCTGCATGAGCAGGTGCGCCATGGAGTAGCCGGGATCGGCGTCGAGCGCACGGGCCAGGGCGATCCCCGCCAGCGCGCAGTCGCCGCCGCGCCAGGCGGCCATGCCGAGCAGGGAGGCGGCGGGGGCCGCGAACCTCGGCTCCAGCCGCCGGGTGAGATCCCGCCAGAGCCTGACATGGGCGTCGCAGGTGTCATCGGTGATCAGCGCCCAGGCCTCGTCGCGGATCCGGATCACCGCCAGGCCGAGCCCGAGCCTGGCGGCCTGCTCGTCGTCGATCCGCCCGCCGGAGGCGTACGCCGCGATGGCTCCGTGGACCCGCGCCACCCCGTCCGCGACGAGCTCCGCCGCGAGCCCGTCGACGTCCCGGCACCCGGCCAGCCGGGCGCGGAGCTCCGCGGTGGCACGGGCGGTGGCCCGCCGCATGGCGGTCCGTTCCCGCCCGCCGGCCGGGGCGAGCGAGCGCTCCAGGGTCCGGCGGTCGGGCAGGGCCACCAGCCCGTGCACGGTGGCCTGGGCCGCGATCGGGCCGGCCTCCCGGTCGTACGGCGTGCCGGAGGGGGGACAGCACTCGGCCGCCTGGCAGAGATAGGACCAGTAGCGGCCGTCGTGGGCCCGGAGCACGTCGAGGACCGCGATCCCGCTCCCGCGCAGCAGTGCGATGACCGCGTCGGCCGCCGGGGTGACCAGCGGGCCCGGGCCGTAGCCGACGGCGATGACCTGGGTGATCTCCTCCTTGCGCAGCAGCGGGAGGATCCTGCCGGGAGCGGGGGCGGCCAGCGGCAGGTCCCAGCGGACGGTCAGGTGCACGCGGCCCCGGGGCGGGTCGCCCCGCAGGCCGATCACGATGAGGCTGTCGCCGGGATGGAAGCCCAGCAGGTAGGGCACCGCACCGAGGACGTCCTGGGTGGAGGCCAGCAGGAGACCGGGAGGCTCGGCCGGCAGGCCCGGAGCCGAGGGGTCCGGGCCGGGGGTTTCGGTTGTCATGGCGTGGAGTCTGGCCGGGTCCGGGCCGCCCCGTTCCCGCCGAGCGGGGTTCTGTGGACGGCCGGCGTCCGCCCGGCCTCCCTGTGGAGAAACCACCGCCGGGTCCTCCCGCGCGGAGCCGCCCCCTCCGGGCCGCCCGTCACAGGGGCCGCCCCCTCCGGGCCGCCCGTCACAGGGGCCGCCGTCGCAGGGGCCGCCGTCGCAGGGGCCGCCCGTCGCAAGGGCCGCTCAGTGCCCCTGCGGGAAGGTCCTCGGCGGGAGGCGGCCCGGAGGGAGGCCGCCCGGCGGAAACCCGCCCGGCGGGACGGCTCCGGGCCGGGGAGCGGGCGCCAGCCGTACCCGGACCATGATGGTCGCCCCCGCGACGGCGGCGGGCATCGCGACCACCGCGCCCAGCGGGATGAGGAAGAGCAGGAACAGCAGGACCCCGAACCCGAGGGCCATGGACCTGTTGGCGCGGAGCACGGCGAACCGGCTCCTGCGGGCCAGGCCCCGGCGCTCCAGCGCCAGGGTGGTGAGCTCCACGGTGAGGAAGAAGCCCGAGACCAGGGCGCCGAGCACCGGGACCACGGTCTGCCCGATCACCGGCACGAACCCCAGGAAGAACAGCGGGACCGTGAACAGCAGCACGTACATGAGGGTGACCAGGCTGTCCTTGATCGACCGGGGGATCGACCTCCACAGCGGCACCTCGTGGCCGCCGGGCACCTCGCCGTGGGTCTCCTCCACCTTCTCCGACAGCTTCTCGTAGAACGGCTCGCCGAGGACCAGGGTCACCGCGGCGAAGGTCACCACGGCCAGCACGAGCCCGGCCCCGAAGACCACCACGCCGACGAGGATCCGGAAGGTGTTCCTGACCGCCTCGGTCCACCCGTCGGCGAACGGCGTCATCCAGTCGGCCAGGTCCCCCGCGTTCACGCCGAGGAAGTAGAGCCCGACGGCGTAGAGCACGAACACGATCAGTGCCGGGATCAGCCCGAACAGCCACCACCCGGGGTGGCGCGCGACCCAGCGCAGTCCCTGGAGGAAGAAACCGATGCCGTCCTTGAAGGAGCGGATTACACCCATGCCGTGAAGGCTAGCGGGATCGGCCGATCACTGCGTGGGGGCGCCGGCCCGGGGCGCCCCTGAGGGCGCGGGGGACGGCGTCAGGGGCGCCGCCAGAGGGCGGGGACGGAGACGCCGAGATCGGCCAGCAGGCGGCGCAGGAGGGGCAGGGAGATGCCCAGGACGTTGCCGTGGTCGCCCTCGATGCCCTCGACGAACCAGCCGCCGGGGCCGTCCAGGGTGAAGGCCCCCGCGACGTGGAGGGGCTCGCCGGTGGCCACGTAGGCGGCGATCTCGTCGTCCGAGGGCGTGCCGAAGCGGACGGTCGTCGCGCCGACCGCCGAGACCTCGCGGCCGGTACCGGTGTCGATCACGCAGTGCCCGGTGAGCAGCCGGCCGCTCCGGCCGCGCATGTCCCGCCAGCGGGCGAGGGCGTCCTCGGGCGAGGACGGCTTGCCGTGGGCCCTGCCGTCGAGCTCCAGCACCGAGTCGCAGCCGACGACCAGGGCCCCGGCGAGGTCTGCGGCCACGGCCGCCGCCTTCGCCCTGGCCAGGGAGAGGCAGAGCTCGGCCGGCGTGGCGGCGGTGAAGGCGTCCTCGTCCACGCCGCTGACGATCACCTTGGGATCGAGTCCGGCGCTGCGGAGGAGGGCGAGGCGGGCGGGTGAGGCGGAGGCGAGCACGATCTGGGTCACGACGCCCGAGCCTACCGGCGCTCCCCGGCCGGATCCCACGGCTCCGCGCCCGTCACGGCCGGGGGCGCCCCGCCCGCCGGCCGGCGTCGGCCGACCGCGCCCGTCACGGCCGGGACGGCGCTCAGCGGGCGTGCGCCGGCCTGACGGAGGACATCGCGGTGTTGATGTCCCGCCAGCGGTCGCGCTGGCTGTCGGGGATGGTCACGAAGACCATCGCGGGCTTGGTGCCGGGGACCTCCGTCAGCGCGACGGCCGCCATCGAGGAGCGGGCCTTGCCCTTCACCGTGTACTTCACCCGGTAGGCGAGCAGCCAGCCGTCCTTGACCGGCTGGGAGGCGGTCCAGCTGATCCTGGCTCCGCCGGGGTGGTGGTTGAGCGTCCAGCGGGCCGCCAGGAGCGCGGTCTCCTTCATGGTGGCCTGGGGCAGGGTCGGGACCGGGCAGCTCACGAGCATCGCCCGGTGGCCCGCGCCCTTCACCGGCGGGAGCACCTGCTTGGTCGCGAAGGGCGAGGCGCCGTACGGCTTCCACGGCTTGCCGAACCGGATCAGCGAGACGCCGGACTTCTCGTCCTGGACGCGGCGCTTGGAGGGGTACGGCTTGCCGGGGAGCCGGCCGAGCCGCTTGTCGGGCGGCAACCCGGGAACGCGGGGGTCCGCCAGGGCCGCGGTCACCGCGCTCCCGTCCGGCGTGGGAGCGGAGGAGGGCCCGGACGACGGCGGGGCCGACGGTGAGCCCGAGGGCGCGGCCGAAGACGAGGCCGGGGACGAGGCCGAGGTGGGACCGGGCGAGGGCGCCGCGGCAGATGGCGCGGCGATCTGCCCCGGCGCGTCCTCGCCCGGTTGCTCTGCGGAGCCGGAGGACACGAGCCCGATCACGGCCGCGACCGCGATCGCGGCCACCGCGACGACTCCGGCCAGGATGCGGTAGACCACCCGCATCCGCAGGTCGCCGATGCGCGAGCGCTTCACCGGCGAGTCCGACGGTGCCCGGGGCGGTGTGGCGGCGACGGCCTCGGGCGACGCGGACG
Organism: Thiemannella venezuelensis; assembly: GCF_014203605.1. Classification (GTDB taxonomy): domain Bacteria; phylum Actinomycetota; class Actinomycetes; order Streptosporangiales; family Streptosporangiaceae; genus Planomonospora_A; species Planomonospora_A venezuelensis. The sequence goes on from NZ_JACHJJ010000027.1 coordinate 18,228, forward strand.
TCTCCGCCTCGGCGGCCGTACGCGCCGGAGCGACGCCGGTCCCCCGGGTCCCTTGAGTACCACCCAACCCATCGAGCACGATCGGGAGCGTACGACAAATCCCGTTTTCGTGTGCGCCATACCCATCACACTTCGGGAACGAGTGCTTTCCCCTTTCCCCTCCGTCCGAGGTCAGGACGATCGCAGCGGCCCGGAGCCCGCCGGGCGGAAACCTCCCCGGCGCAGCCAGGGGGCGTCCGCCACGACCGTGCACGAGCCGGGCTCGATCTCGGTGAACCCGGCGTCCCGCACCGTCGGCAGGCCCGCGCCGGAGAGCCCGGCCCAGTGCGCCGGCCCGGCGGTCCGTACGGCGAGCGCGAAGCCCCGTTCCCGCCAGCGCGCCCGGGCGGCCCCGTCGCTGCCCCACCAGGCGAGCTGGGCCGCGTGCCCCACCTGGGCCATGGCCTTGCCCGCCGACATGGACAGGTCCGGGTTGAGCCAGAGCACCGCGTCGTCACCGGCCGGCGGGCCGGGCTCGGCCGGGTCGTCCAGGTCGGTTCCGGAGACCTGGAGCCTGGCCAGGTCCCTGGGCCAGGCGTCCAGGGGGACCGGCGGGTGCACGCGGACCTCGGCGGTGCGGTGCGCGACCGTGATGCCGGGCAGGTCCAGCGCCCTGCGCCACTCGGCTCCGCGCGCCCGCCGTACGACCTTCCTGATGCCGACCGCCTCCCAGCTCCGCACGGTCTCGCCCCATTCGCCGCCGTCCCGCGCGCGGGGGTCGTCGAGCAGCGCCAGCACGGCCAGGGCGGCCGCCTCCAGCGCGTCGCTCCGCTCCGGCGGAGCGGCGCGCTCGATCCTGACCACCAGGGGAAGCACCTTCTGATTCGTCGTGTCTCCGAGCACCTCTCAAGGATGCCCTCCCGGAGACGGCGCCCGTGGAGGCGGGCGGACAGGAGGAAGGGAGCCGCGCGCTTGTCAAGTGAAGAACGGACAATCATGAACATATGGCCCGAACAAGGCTACACATCGTCAGTTTTGTGTAAAAAAAGTGCCTATTGCCTGATTTGATCGCCCAACTTCCTCCCCGCCCGCCGGAGGGAAGGAGAAGTTTGACATCGGGCCTCCGGCCGCCGCGATCCCCCGCCCCTGCGAGTCTCCCGGCGCGAGCACCCGGCCCCCGCCGGACGGGGAGACGGGCGGCGGACAGACCGACACGGAGGGTGATTGTCAACCCGCACTGCGGCAGCACCCTCGAACAGGAAAGTATCCCCCCAAACCGCCAAAATCGCTCTCCCGCACCCCTGATAGACTACTCTCTGTCATCTCAGATACTGGGACGATTCGGGCAAACGTTACGTTTTTCCTGATCCTCACCTATTGCGGTGTTTCAGGCCTCACGCCCGAGTTTGTTACAGGTTGGGGCGCTGCCGGTCTCAGGTCTGCAACACCCCTGTCGTCCTACTTGTCCAGAAGAGAGTTGCGGTGCTCAGCTTTGTTCGACATAGCTGGCGGCTGACCTCAAACCGGATAACTAAGGAGTGCTGCCGTGTTCCACACGCGGACATCTGGCAAGTTTCTAGCTGCAGTGGCAGGAGGTGCACTCCTGCTCAGCGCCTGCGCGGGCGAGGACTCTGCGAGCACGCCCACGGGCTCGGCCTCCGCATCCGCCCCCGCGGCTTCGACGATCACCTATGCCTACGAGCAGGAGTTCCACTCCTACAACGGCAACACCGCCGCGGAGAACGCCACCCGCAACAACGGCCCGCTCCAGCGCGTGCTGGCCGGGTTCTGGTTCTACGGCGAGAACGGCGAGATCACCCCGGACAAGGAGTTCGGCACCTACGAGAAGACCTCCGACGACCCGCTGACCGTTGAGTACACCTTCAACGAGAAGGCGGTCTGGTCGGACGGCACGCCGATCGACTGTGACGACGCCCTGCTGTTCTGGGCCTACAAGTCCGGCAAGCTCCCCGCCTTCTCCACCGCCGGCACCACGGGCGTCGAGAGCGTCAAGCTGCCCGAGTGCAACAAGGGCGAGAAGAAGTTCACCTTCGTCTACGAGCAGCCCTTCGCCGACTGGCACGCCAACGGCCCCGGCGCCGCCGAGCTCATGCCGGCCCACGTCGTCGCCAAGCAGGGCGGCCTGACCGAGGACGAGTTCATCGCCGCGGTCAAGGCCACCGACAAGAAGAAGCTCGAGAAGGCCGCCAAGTTCTTCAACGACGGCTGGATCGCGGAGGGCGCGCTGCCCGCGGCCGACCTGATCCCGGCCTCCGGCCCGTACAAGCTCTCCAAGCTGGACGCCGGCCAGTCGCTGACCTTCGTCGCCAACGACAAGTGGTGGGGCACCCCGGCGGCGACCCCGACCGTCGTCGAGCGCTTCATCGCCCTGGACGAGCAGGCCCAGGCGCTGCAGAACCGCGAAGTCCAGATCATCGAGCCGCAGCCCGGCCCCGACGTCCTGAACCAGCTCAAGACGCTGGAGGGTGTGAAGATCAACAACACCACCCAGTACACCTACGAGCACCTGGACTTCAACTTCGACTCCAGCGAGTTCAAGGACAAGGCGCTGCGTGAGGCCTTCGCCAAGTGCGTGCCCCGGCAGCTGATCGTGGACAACCTGATCAAGCCGATCGCGCCCGAGGCCAAGACCCTCGACATCCGCAACGTCGCCCCGTTCCAGAGCAACCACGCCACCGTCCTGCAGGCCAGCGGCGGCGCGGGCGCCTACGCCCAGCAGGACATCGAGGGCGCCAAGGCCCTCCTGGAGAAGGCCGGCAAGACCGGGCTCGAGGTCAAGATCGGTTACCAGACCCCGAACCCGCGCCGTACCGCCGAGGTCCAGCTGATCAAGGACTCCTGCGACAAGGCCGGCTTCAAGGTCGTCGACGGCGGTTCCGAGGACTTCTTCGGCACCGTGATGCCCGCCAACAACTACGACGTCGCGCTGTTCGCCTGGGCCGGTTCCTCGCTGGTCAGCGGCTGGGGCTCCACCTACAGCACCCCCACGAAGTGCGACGGCGAGAGCAAGGGCAACAACAACGGCTGCTACTCCAACAAGAAGATCGACGAGCTCGTCAAGAAGCTGAACTCGACCGTCGACGTGGCCGCCCAGGACCCGATCCTGGCCGAGATCGAGAAGATCCTCTGGGAGGACCTGGCCACGATTCCGCTCTTCCAGCACCCGGGCCTGAGCGCGTGGGACGAGACCGTGCAGAACGTGGTCCCGAACCCGGCCCAGTCCAGCATCACCTGGAACATGGACAAGTGGAGCGTCTCGTAGTCCGCTTGCTCTAAGTCCTCAACACCGCGCGTGCGGTTGACGGAACACCCACCACCCCGGGGCCGGGGCCGGAGGAGCACAAGCCCTCTGGCCCCGGCCCTGGTCCGCACCTACAGTCCCTCACACAACAGGAGGTGACGAATGATCGTCTTCATCGCGCGGAGACTGGTCATCTCGTTCTTCGTCCTCCTGGCGGCCACCGTCATCATGTTCGTTCTCACGGCGCTCTCGGGCGACCCGTTGGAAGATCTCCGCCAGGACAACAGCCCGAACAGAGCCGCGAAGATCGCGGACCGCACCGAACGCATGCAGCTCGACGACCCGATCCCCGTCCGGTACCTGAGCTGGCTGGGCAACGTCGTCCGCGGCGACCTGGGCGTCAACCGCGACGGCCACGACGTCGCGATCATCCTGGGCGACGCCCTGTCGGCCACGCTCCAGCTCGTCGTCGCCGCCACCGTGATGGCCATCATCATCGGCATCGTCATCGGCATCGTCTCGGCGCTGCGCCAGTACAGCGGCTTCGACTACACCGTCACCTTCGCGGCCTTCATCTGCTTCTCGCTCCCGCTCTTCTGGGTCGCAGTGATGCTCAAGCAGTACATGGCCATCGAGTTCAACAACTGGCTGAAGGATCCGAGCATCCCGCCGACCGTCATCGGCGCCCTCGCCCTGCTCGGCGGCCTGGTCTTCGGCGCGCTCACCGCCGGGGACCGCAAGCGCCGCCTGCTCTCCTTCGCCGTCGGCTTCGCCGTCACCGCCGCGCTGTTCACCCTGCTCTCGGTGACCCGCTGGTTCGCCGACCCCGGATTCGGGCTCCCCCTGATCCTGGCCATCTCGCTCGCCGCCGCGGTGGGCTTCACGGTCCTGTCCGCCGGGCTGAACCCGCGCGGCCCGCTCTACGCCGCCCTCGGCGCCGCCGTGCTCGGCGCGCTCGCCTCCGAGGTGCTCCGCTCGGTGCTCGCCGACCCGACCTGGCTGGAGATCATCGGTCTGGCACTGGTGACGGTCGCGGTCTGCGCCGGCCTCGGCTACGCCCTCGGCGGGCTCCAGCGCCGCCAGGCGATCACCGCCGCGGTGCTGACCGGCCTGTTCACCGGCGGGGTCATCTTCGTGGACCGCATGCTCCAGGCGTTCAACGGCTACAGCGCCGCCGTACGCGGCCGCCCGATCTCGACGATCGGCGCGCGCACCCCCAACTTCGAGGGCGACTTCTGGCAGATGAACCTGGACTCGGCCAGCCACCTGCTGCTGCCGAGCATGGCGCTCATCCTGATCTCGCTGGCGACCTACACCCGCTACAGCCGGGCGAGCATGCTGGAGGTCATGAACCAGGACTACGTCCGCACCGCCCGCGCCAAGGGCCTGCCGGAGCGGACCGTCGTGGTCAAGCACGCCTTCCGCAACGGGCTCATCCCGATCACCACGCTGATGGCCGTCGACTTCGCCGGCGTGATCGGCGGCGCGGTCGTCACCGAGACCGTCTTCGGCTGGGAGGGCATGGGCAAGATGTTCATCACCGCCCTGCACGATGTCGACCCCACCCCGGTCATGGCGTTCTTCATCGTCACGGGGACCGCGATCGTCGTCTTCAACATGATCGCCGACATCCTCTACGCCTACCTCGACCCGCGCATCCGGCTGTCCTGAAATCGGAGAACCACTCATGACGCTCAATGCGCAGGCAAAGGGGCCTGGCGCCTCCGCCGATTCCCAGGGCATGACCATCGTCGCCCGCACCCAGGGCCAGATGGTCCGCCGCCGGTTCTTCCGGCACCGCGCCGCCCTCGCCGGGATGCTCGTCTTCGGTTTCGTGATCGTCCTGGCGTTCAGCTCGATCGGCTTCGCCGGCATCCCCGGCTGGTGGGACAAGAGCTACCTGGACACCGGCTCCCTGGTGAACCAGGGCAGGCCGACGCTCAGCGTGGTCCCCGGGTTCCTCGGCGGGGAGGGCTTCCGCTTCGGCGAGCACCCCTTCGGCCAGGACGACCTCGGCATCGACTACTTCGCGCTGACCATGCGCGGCGCCCAGCAGTCCCTCATCGTCGCCCTCATCGTCGGTGTCGTCGCCACCACCGTCGGCACCGTGGTCGGCGCCGTGGCCGGCTACTTCCGCAAGGGCGCGGAGGCCGTGCTGATGCGCCTCACCGACGTGATGATCACCATCCCGGTCCTCATCATCGCCGCCGTCGTCGGCCAGATGACGGGCAAGAGCGGTGCCGTCGCCCTGGGCATCTTCCTCGGACTGGTGCTCTGGCCGACCCTGGGCCGCCTGGTCCGCGGCGAGTTCCTCTCCCTGCGCGAGAAGGAGTTCGTGGAGGCCGCGCGGGCGGCCGGCACCTCGGCCAAGCGGATCATCTTCCGGCACATCCTGCCGAACACCGTCGGCGTGATCATCGTCGCCGCGACGCTCTCCGTCGCCAACGCGGTGCTGCTGGAGTCGGCACTGTCGTTCCTCGGTTTCGGCATCCAGCCGCCGGACACCTCGCTCGGCCAGCTGATCAACCGGTACCGCAGCGCCATGACGGTCCGTCCCTGGCTGTTCTGGTGGCCGGGTATCTTCATCATCGCCATCGCACTCTCGATCAACTTCATCGGCGACGGCCTGCGTGACGCCTTCGACCCCCGACAGACCCGGGTGCGTGCCTAATGACGACTCCTCCGAACGTGCCGATCGAACCCCACGCGGTCGACCCGCACGCCTACGACAACGCCGCCCACCTCGTGGACTCCGCCGAGGAGGTGCACGTCGGCCTGACCCTGGACGCCGTGCGCCCGCCCTCGCAGGAGGAGATCCTCCGGGTCGAGAACCTCACGGTGGAGTTCCCCACCGAGGACGGAGTGGTCCACGCGGTCCGCGGTGTCTCCTACACCGTGCGCGAGCGCGAGGTGCTGGGCATCGTCGGCGAGTCCGGCTCGGGCAAGTCCGTCTCCTCCCTTGCGGTCATGGGCCTGCTGCCCAGGAGCGCCCGGGTCAAGGGGCGGATCCTGTTCCGCGGCGACGACATGCTGAAGATGTCGCCCCGCAAGCAGCGCGGCCTGCGCGGACGCAAGCTCGCGATGGTCTTCCAGGACCCGATGACGGCGCTGAACCCGGTGCACACGATCGGCGACCAGCTCGCCGAGGCCGTGCTCGCGCACGAGCTGATGCCCCGCAAGATCGCGCTGGCCCGGGCCAAGGAGATGCTCGACCTGGTCGGCATCCCGCAGGCCGAGTCGCGGCTGCGCAGCTACCCGCACGAGTTCTCCGGCGGTATGCGCCAGCGCGCGATGATCGCCATGGCGGTCATCAACAACCCCGACGTGATCATCGCCGACGAGCCGACCACGGCTCTCGACGTGACCGTCCAGGCCCAGATCCTGGAGAAACTCCTGGAGGTCAAGGACGCGGTCAACGCCGCCATCGTGCTCATCACGCACGACCTGGGCGTCATCGCGGGCATGGCCCACCGGGTCCTGGTCATGTACGCCGGGCGCCCCGTCGAGCTCGGCGAGACCGACCCGGTCTTCGAGAAGCCCCGCATGCCGTACACCGCGGGCCTGCTCGGTTCGATCCCCTCGCTGGACAAGGACAGCGGCTCGGCCCGGCTCCGCCCGATCAAGGGCACCCCGCCGTCGCTGATCAACCTGCCGACCGGCTGCCCCTTCTCCCCGCGCTGCCCGCTCGCCACGGACATCTGCCGGACCGAGGAGCCTCCGCTGGCCGAGACCGACAGCGGCGGGCACTTCGCGGCCTGCCACCACTGGGACAGGCTGGCCGCGGCCGAGGATCCGACCGAGTTCTTCCGTACCGAGAGCGAGACCGTGGCATGAGTGTGAAGACCCACGAGACGCCCGCGCCCCAGCGGGAGCCGGACACGGGCGACCACCTGCTCGAGGTCCAGGACCTGGTGATGAACTTCCCGGTCCGCGGCGGCGGTTTCCTGCGCCGGGTGGTGGCCCACGTCCAGGCCGTCAGCGGGGTGTCCATGCACGTGGACGAGGGTGAGACCCTCGGCGTGGTGGGCGAGTCCGGCTGCGGCAAGTCGACGACGGGCCGGGCGATCCTCCAGCTCCACAAGCCCACCTCCGGCTCGGTGCGCTTCCAGGGCAAGGAGCTGATCGGGCTCTCGGCCAAGGAGATGCGGCCGGTCCGGCGGGACATGCAGATCGTCTTCCAGGACCCCTACGCCTCGCTCAACCCGAAGCTGCCGGTCAACGACATCATCGCCGAACCGCTGAAGGTCCACGACATGTGGAAGAACGGCGGTCCGGACCGGGTGGCCGAGCTGCTGCGCCTGGTCGGCCTCAGCCCCGAGCACGGCAACCGCTACCCTCACGAGTTCTCCGGCGGCCAGCGCCAGCGCGTCGGCATCGCCCGCGCCCTGGCGCTGGAGCCGAAGCTGCTGATCCTCGACGAGCCGGTCTCGGCGCTGGACGTCTCGGTCCAGGCGGGCGTGGTGAACCTGCTGGAGGACCTGCAGGAGCGGCTGGGCCTGGCCTACGTGTTCATCGCCCACGACCTGTCGGTGGTCCGCCACATCTCCGACCGGGTCGCGGTGATGTACCTCGGCAAGGTCGTCGAGACCGGTCCCCGGGACGACCTCTACGACCGTCCCGCCCACCCCTACACGCAGGCGCTGCTCTCGGCCGCCCCCACGGCCAACCCGAAGGAGGAGCGCGCCCGCGAGCGCGTCATCCTCACCGGTGACGTGCCCAGCCCGCTGAACCCGCCGAGCGGCTGCCGCTTCCGCACCCGCTGCTGGAAGGCTCAGGAGATCTGCGCCGTCGAGGAGCCCGCCCTCGTCGACCGGGGCAACGGCCACCCCGTGGCCTGCCACTTCGCCGAGGTCGTCGCCCGCTGACCCGCGCGTGGAGCGAGCCGTGCAGGGTCTCCTGTACGGCTCGCTCCCGTTCCCGGCCCTGTACGGCCGCCTCGCGGCGGGATCGCACGGCCGGGTCACGGCGGCGGCGCGAAGGCTCCGGCCCGGGCCGCGGCCAGCGCGACCTCGGCGGCGCGGCGGGCGGCGGGCCCGTCGAGGGGCTCGCCGGTGACGAACAGCCGGTAGTACAGCGGCGCGCAGGTGGCCCGCACGACGTCGACCGCGTCGGTGCCCTCCGGTACCTCGCCCCGCGCGACGGCCCGGGTGACCACCCCGGCGGCCAGCCCGTGGCGGGCCTCGAAGAGGCCGGTCAGCGCCTCGCGGCCCTGCGGGGAGCGGAGCGCGGCGAGGATCAGGTTCCGCGGGGCGGCCCCGCCGTCCGGATCGGTGAAGCCGGCGCGGACCGCCTGGGTGATCGCGTGCAGGTCGTCGCGGAGGGAACCGGTGTCGGGCACCTGCCACGGCTGCCCGGCCGCGCGGGAGAGCACGTCGGCGACGAGCCCGTCCACCCCGCCCCACCTGCGGTACAGCGTCGCCTTGTGCACTCCGGACCGGTCCGCGACGCTCTCCGCGGTCAGTCCGTCGTAGCCCTCGCCCGTCAGCTCCGCCAGGGTCGCGTCGAGCACGGCCGCGCGGACCCGGGCGCTGCGTCCGCCGGGCCGCCTGATCGGCGCTTCAGTCAAAATCGACTCCAGGTGCGTCGGTAGCCGTCGGTCGGCATGCCCATACTAATGCGATTCTTTTCGCATTAGTATGGGCAGAGCACCTGCGACGGGCCCGTCCGCACGACGACGGCCGCCATCCGTTCCGCCTTGACCACGATCTTGAGTGAAGCCCTCGGGCACCTGCGACAATCCACACATGTGGTTCGGTGTTCTGGGGTCCACGGAGGTCAGGCTCGGCGAACGGCCGGTCGCGGTCGGCGGGCCGAGGCTGCGCGCCCTGCTGGCCATGCTGCTGCTGGACGCGGGCCGGGTGGTCACCGCCGAGCGGCTGGTCGGCGGCCTGTACGGCGACGCCCCGCCGAGCGGCCCCGCGGGTGCGCTCCAGGCGCAGGTCTCCCGGTTGCGCCGCCTGCTCGGCGAGGGCGACGGCGCCGGAGAGCTCATCCAGCACCACCCGGCGGGCTACCTGCTCGCCGCCGACCCCGACGACGTGGACGTCCACCGCTTCGAGCGGCTGGCCGCCGAGGGCCGTGCCGCGCTCGCCGCGGGCGACCACCCGGGAGCCGCCGGCACCCTGCGCGAGGCACTCGGCCTCTGGCGCGGCCCGGCCCTGGCCGACGTCGGCGACGCCCCCTTCGCCGCGGCGCAGGCCGTACGGCTGGAGGAGCTGCGCGTCACCACCGCCGAGGACCACGCGGAGGCCGTGCTGGCGCTCGGCGGCCACCGCGACCTCGTCTCCGGGCTGCGGCAGCTGCTGCAGGCGCATCCCCTGCGGGAGCGGCTCGCAGGGCAGCTCATGCGGGCGCTGTACGGCGCAGGCAGGCAGGCCGACGCGCTCGCCGTCTTCGACGGCTGCCGGCGGCGGCTCGCCGAGGAACTGGGCGCCGACCCCTCCTCCGAACTGGCCGCGGTCCATCTGGCGATCCTGCGGGCCGACCCGTCCCTGGCGGCTCCGGCCCGGGCGGCCGGCCCGGCGGCCCCGGCGTCCCGGACGCCCCCGAAGCCACCGGGCGCACCGCCCCAGGCCTCCCGGCAGGGCGTGCCCGCCCCGCTCACCTCGCTGGTCGGCCGGGCGGGCGAGCTGGAGCGGATCGGCGCGCTGCTCGCCGGAGCCCGGCTGGTCACGCTCACCGGCCCCGGCGGCACCGGCAAGACCCGCCTGGCGGCGGAGACCGCCGGACGCCACCCCGGTGACGCCTGCTTCGTGGAGCTGGCACCGCTCGGCGGCGGGGCGGAGCTGCCGCAGGCGGTCCTCGGCGCGCTCGGCCTCCAGGAGACCGGCGTGCTGACCGCGCCGGGCATGCAGGCCGGTCCGCCCGATCCGGTGGGCAGGCTCGTCGCGGCGCTCACCGGCCGGGAGGTCCTGCTCGTCCTGGACAACTGCGAACACGTCGTGGACGCCGCCGCGCGGCTGACCGACCGGCTGCTGGGCGCCTGCCCGGGGCTGCGGATCCTGGCCACCAGCCGGGAGGCGCTCGGCATCACCGGCGAGACCCTGCACCCCGTCCCTCCCCTGGAACTCCCGGAGCCGGGCACTCCCCCGGGCCATGCGCCCGCGGTGCGGCTGTTCGCCGACCGGGCGGCCGCCGTACGGCCGGATTTCACCCTGGACGGGGCCGCCGCCGAGGCCGTCGCGGACATCTGCCGGGCGCTGGACGGGCAGCCGCTGGCGATCGAGCTGGCCGCCGCCCGGCTGCGGTCGCTGACGGTGCACGAGGTGGCCGCCCGGCTGGACGACCGGTTCGGGCTGCTCTCGCGCGGGAGCCGTACCGCCCAGCCGCGGCACCGGACGCTCCGGGCGGTGGTGGAGTGGAGCTGGGAGCTGCTGGACGACGACGAGCGCACGCTGGCCCGGCGGCTGACGGTCTTCGCGGGCGGGGCCACCCTGGCCGCCGCCGAGCGGGTCTGCGGGGTGGATGACACCGACGGCGTCCTCGCCTCACTGGTGGACAAGTCGCTGGTGGAGGTGGTCGGGGACCGCTACCGGATGCTGGAGACGATCCGGGCGTTCTGCGCCGAACGGCTGGCCGAGGCGGGCGAGGAGGAGCGGCTGCGCCTGGCCCATGCCGACCACTTCCTCGACCTCGCCGAGACCGCGGGCCCGCACCTGCACCGCGCCGAGCAGCTGGAGTGGCTGGCCCGGCTGGACTCCGAGCGCGACAACCTGCACGCCGCGCTGCACCGGGCGACCGGAGCCGGTGAGATCGGGCGGGCACTGCGCCTGCTCTCCGCCCTGACGCCCTACTGGTGGCTGCGCGGCCTGCGCAGCGAGAGCGCCGTGCAGGCCCGCGAGCTGCTGGAGGCGATCGGCTCCGCCCCGCCCCCCGGCCTCGCCGACGAGTACGCCATGTGTGTGATGGCCGTCGCCTCGGGCGGCGGCCACGGGCCCGAGCTGGACGGGCACCTGGAGGCCACCCGGGAGATCATGACCCGCCGGGAGGCCATGCCCCGCCAGCCGTTCGCCAGCGTCCTGTGGGCGATGGTCGCCGGTCCCCCGCAGCGGGAGGCGGGCATGGAGCTGATGCGCCGCTGGGAAGAGCTGGAGATGGATCCCTGGATGCGGGCGATCAGCGTTTTCGGCTGGGGCTACTTCGAGCTGTTCGACGGGAACCCGGTCGAGGCCGAACGCTACTTCGTTCTCGCGCTCGCGGGCTTCCGCGCCCTCGGCGACCGCTGGGGCCTGGCCCAGACGCTCTCCGGGATGGCCGACCTCGCCGACTGGCGGGGGGACCGGGCCACGTCCGTGGCCCTGACGGACGAGGCGCTCGGCCTGGCCGAGCAGATCGGCGCCACCGTCGACGTGGCCGAGCTGCTCCGGCGCCGCGCCGACGGCAGGGTGCGGGACGGAGACCTGGCGAGGGCCTACGACGACTACGAGCGGGTGGCCGAGCTCGGGCGCCGGGCGGGCGCCTGGGAGCTGGTGGCCGGTTCGTGGCTCGGGCTCGGAGAGGTCGCCCGGCTCCGCGGCGAGCTGGACGAGGCACGCCGCCTGTGCGAGGCGGCGCTCGCGGAGTGCTCGGCGGGCTGGTTCGACGCCAGCCAGACGCGGATCCTCATCCATGTCGCGCTCGGCTGGATCGCCGTGGCCGAGGGCGACGCGGACCAGGCCCTGTCCTGGCACCGGCGGGCGATCGAGGCCGGGCTCGACCACCGCCACCTGCCCGTGACCGCCCGCATCGCCGAGGGTCTGGCCGGGGTCGCGATGCTGGAGGGCGACGGTGAGCGGGCGGCCCTGCTGCTCGGTGTGGGTACGGCGCTGCGCGGCTCCCCTCTCGCGGGGGATCCCGACGTGGCCCGCGTGAGCGCGTGGTGCCTCGCCCGGATCGGCGAGGCCGGCTACGACTCCGCCCACGCGCGCGGCGCCCGGCTCATCCGCCGGGACTCACCCGGCCTCGAAGAGTCGCCGCAACCGGCGCTGACCGTCCTCGGCGAGCAGCTGTCAGCGCTTGGTGAGTGATCCGTCAGCGCCGTCGCCGAAGCTGCCGTCATGACGAACGGCATGAGGAACGACTCCCGCAAGTGGGGCACGCTGGTGATCGCGTGCCTGGCGATGCTCCTGCTCTCCATCGACCTGACCGTGCTGCACCTGGCCACCCCCAAACTGGTCAAGGACCTGGACCCGTCCGGGACCCAGCTGCTGTGGATCGCCGACGCGTACGGCTTCGCGCTGGCCGGGCTGCTGGTGACCATGGGCAACCTGGGCGATCGGATCGGCCGCCGGCGGCTGCTGCTGACCGGCACCGCCGCGTTCGGCGCCGCCTCCCTGCTGACGGCCTACGCGCCCAGCCCCGAACTGCTCATCGCCGCCCGGGCACTGCTCGGTGTGGCGGGCGCGACCATCATGCCCTCGACGCTCTCGCTGATCCGCAACGTGTTCACCGACGCGAGGGAGCGGACCACCGCGGTCGGCATCTGGAGCAGCATCGGCGCGGCGGGCTTCGCGCTGGGTCCCGTGGTGGGCGGCGCGCTGCTGAACGAGTTCTGGTGGGGATCGGTCTTCCTCGTCAACATACCGGTGGTCGCGGTGATCCTCGCGGCCGGCCTGGCCGTACTGCCCGAGTCGCGCAACCCGCGCCCGGGCCGGATCGACCTGGTGAGCGTGCCGCTCTCCGTCGTCGGCGTGATCGCGGTCATCTACGCGGTGAAGGAGGCCGCCCACGGGGGCGCCGGTCAGATCTCGGTGCTCGTCCCGGCCGTGCTCGGCGTCGCCGCCCTCGCCGTGTTCGTCCGGCGGCAGACCCGGCTCGCCGAACCGCTCATCGACGTCCGGCTCTTCGGCAACCGCGCCTTCTCCGCCTCGGTCGGCTCCGCGCTGGTCGCCATGTTCGCGATGCTCTCCATGTCCCTCGTCTTCGCCCAGTACTTCCAGCTCGTCCTGGGCTGGTCCCCGCTGGTCTCCGGCCTGGCCGGGCTGCCGGGCGGGGTGGGCGCGGCCATCGGCGGGTCGGCGGCGGGCCCGCTGGTCATGCGCTGGGGCCGCGCCCAGGTCGTCGCGCTCGGCATGGCCCTGGCCGCCGTCGGCTTCGGCCTCTACAGCCAGGTCGGCATGGAGGTCGGCTACGCCTACCTGGTCGTCGCGATGATCATCACCAGCACGGGCATCGGGCTCACCTTCGCCGTGGTCAACGACACCATCATCGCCACCGCGCCCAAGGAGCGGGCCGGAGCCGCCGCCGCGATCTCCGAGACCGCCACCGAGATGGGCGGCGCCCTGGGCATCGCCATCCTCGGAACCGTGCTGAACAGCGCCTACACCGCCAACCTGGTGCTTCCCGCCGGGCTGCCCGCCGAAGCCGCCGGGCAGGTCCGCGACACCCTGGGCGACGCCCTGCGCACCGCCGCGACCCTCCCGGCGGACCTCGCCTCGGCCGTCGCCGGGGCCTCCCGGCAGGCGTTCGTCGACGGCATGCAGGCCACCGTGCTCACCGGTGCGGGAATCCTCCTGGTGCTCGCGGTGGCCGCGCTCTACGCGCTGCGGGGTGTGCCGAAGGAGCTCTCCGACGACGTCACCGAGCTCAGCCACGCGTGAGCCCTTGACGGCGCCCCCATGACGGCGCCCCCATGACGGCGCCCCCATGACGGCGCCCCCATGACGGCGGAGCCTTTCCACCGGACGCCCAGGTCCTCACCCCGGTCTCAGACCGGCGGGTGAGGACCTGGGCGTCCGGCGCCGCGATCGGCGGTCGCCCGGTCGGCTTCGCGGGAGCCCTGAGTGTGGTTCTGAGAGCATTTGGGCAGGATCCGGACGGTAGTGCCGTCCACAGCTTCCGTCCGAGGACTTCGAGGACGCGGAGACGCGCGAACAGAGCGCGCGGGCAGCGGGAGAGGCCCATCCGGGCGGAACGCACGGGGATTCGACATCACGCGGGGGCGAAGCGCGCCTTCCGCCTGACCGCCCCACGCTGAACGGCACCTGGATCCAGAAAGCCGATCAAGAAATTGAGCTCATTCATGAAACCCATAAAGCACCCGGCATGGCGCCGCGCGGTGACGGTCCTCCTCGCCATGGCCACCGCCCTCGTCCTCGGAACCTCCTTGCGGGCGGTCTCGCCTCCGGCCCTCTCGGCCCAGAGCAGCTACACCTTCGCGGGCACCACCGACTGGAACAACGACGGCAACGAAGACATCATCGCCCGCGACATCAACGGCGCCCTCTGGCTCTACCGAGGCCAAGGCACCCTCACCCCCAGCCTCCTGCCGCGCACCCAGATCGGCACCGGCTGGAACGGCTACACCTTCGCGGGCACCACCGACTGGAACAACGACGGCAACGAAGACATCATCGCCCGCGACATCAACGGCGCCCTCTGGCTCTACCGAGGCCAAGGCACCCTCACCCCCAGCCTCCTGCCGCGCACCCAGATCGGCACCGGCTGGAACGGCTACACCTTCGCAGGCACCACCGACTGGAACAACGACGGCAACGAAGACATCATCGCCCGCGACATCAACGGCGCCCTCTGGCTCTACCGAGGCCAAGGCACCCTCACCCCCAGCCTCCTGCCGCGCACCCAGATCGGCACCGGCTGGAACGGCTACACCTTCGCAGGCACCACCGACTGGAACAACGACGGCAACGAAGACATCATCGCCCGCGACATCAAC
>NZ_JACHJJ010000027.1:33216-110881 GCF_014203605.1 Thiemannella venezuelensis
CGACTGGAACAACGACGGCAACGAAGACATCATCGCCCGCGACATCAACGGCGCCCTCTGGCTCTACCGAGGCCAAGGCACCCTCACCCCCAGCCTTCTCCCGCGCACCCAGATCGGCACCGGCTGGTAGGAATCCCCGCCGGCCGGAAACGACGAGGTCCCGTTCGGTCGAGACGATCGGGCGGGATCTCGCCGGTCTTCCCCCGGACATCGCGGGAACGACCCGAGATGAGATCTTCCACTCCCAAAGGTTAGCCTTACCTAATATATTCGAACGATGAATCCTTCTGACATTCGTACGGTGAGGACCGAGGCCGAGCTCCGGGAGATCGCGAAAGAGCCGCCGCAGACCATCTGGGACAAGGACATCGCCCGGATCGACGAGCACGCACGCACGATCATCGCGCACTCGCCGTTCGTGCTGCTGGCGACCTCGGACTCGGACGGAGTCTGCGACGTGTCGCCCCGGGGGGATCCCGCCGGGGCGGTGCTGGTCCTCGACGACCACCGGCTGGTGCTCGCCGACCGGCCCGGCAACCACCGGCTCGACAGTCTCCGCAACGTGCTGAGCAACCCCCGCGTCGGACTGCTGTTCATCGTGCCCGGAATGAACGAGACACTGCGGGTGAACGGGCGTGCGACGATCGTCTCCGACGCGCCGTTCTTCGACGACCTGGCGGTCCAGGGAAAGCGGCCGCGGCTGGCGCTCCTCGTCGACGTCGAGGAGCTGTACATGCACTGCGCGAAGGCGTTCCTGCGCTCGTCGCTGTGGGAGCCCGAGACCTGGCCGGACCGGAAGAGCCTGCCCACGCTCGGGCGGATCGCGAAGGACCAGCTGGGCATCAAGGGGGTTCCCGCGAAGGCGATCGACGCGGGACTCGCCCTGGACGCCAAGATGAACCGGTACTGACGTCCGGGCGCCTCGCGGGAGCCGGTCGCGGCACCCGGGCGCGTGCGGCCGTCGCCCGGGATGCCGGTGGGATGTCAGCGGTCGGAGGACGGCCAGATGCCGCGCAGTGGACGCATGCCCTCCTCGACGTAGTCGGCGACGGGACGACCGCCGCCGTCGAGGTAACACTGCTCGAGCGCGGCGAAGCAGCCGAAGACGAGGGCGTTCGCGGTCACGCGAGCCTGCGTTCCGGTCAGCCCGCCGGCAGCCGCGATCAGGGGTGCGATCCGCCGGCCTGCATGGTCGAGATCGGCGCAGACCGCCACGCGGACCGACGGCTCGGCGAAGAGGTAACGGGCCCTGCGCCACGGGCTCCTCGTCTGATGGCCTTCGCCCGCGTCCCCGGAACCGGACGCGCCCTCCGGTGCGGATCCGCAGGCGCGGACGGCTCGGAGCAGGCCGCCGACGGGATCACCGGGGACCAGGAAGTCCTCGAGCGCCTCGGGGATCATCCTGCCGAACTCGTCGGCGACCACGATCCCTTCCTTCGTGCCGAAGTAGCGGTACACCGACGACGGCGACACCTCGGCCGCGGCCGCGATCTCCTCGACCGTGACCGCGGCGAACCCCTTCTCGTCGAACAGGTCGAGGGCGCGTTCCTGGACGGCGCGCATCGCCTTGAGCCGCCGGCGTTCACGGAGCCCGCTCATGTGATCAGGGTAGCGATGAAGGCTCACCTGAGCGACGAAGAATCCCGCGCCTTGTCCGGCCGCCCCCCGCCGCGCCGAAGTTCGCCGGACCGTGGAGAGGCCGTGTGCGGAAAACGTCAGCACGCCGTAGCGGAGCCGGGGCGGCTCCTCGGCCACGGCCCGTCCGGTGAGCCGGCCGCGCCGGAGACGGCCAGGAGCGGAGTGCTCGGCCGGGAGGAGCTGCACTACCTCAACGCCGCGCCCGTGCACGAGATCGCCCACCGGTGGATCAGCCGCTACGACCGGGCCAGGGTCCGAGCCCTGGCGGACCTGAAACTCGCCCTGGAGAGGACCCCGATGGACGCGCCGACCTTCGTCTACACCGCCTACATCCGCACCACCCCGCAGAAGCTCTGGCAGGCGCTGACCGAGCCCGCCTTCACCCGCCGCTACTGGGCCACGGAGTTCATCACGGACTGGTCCGCCGGCTCGCCGATGACCTGGGACAACCACGGCGTGCTGATCAGCGACCCGGAGCAGGTCGTGCTGGAGGCCGAACCCTACACCCGGCTCTCCCACACCTGGCACGCCATCACCCCGGAGCTCTCCAACCGCTTCGGCTGGGACGAGGAACTGCTCCCCCGGCTGTCCGGCGAGGCCCGCTCGAAGGTCACCTTCACGATCGAGGAGACCGCGCAGGTCGTGAAGCTCACCGTCGTGCACGACGGCTTCGAGCCCGGATCGAGCCTGGCCGAGATGGTCGGCCACGGCTGGCCGAACGTGGTGTCGAGCCTGAAGTCGCTGCTGGAGACCGGCGAACCGCTGCCGGCCGATGCGTGACCTCCCCGATCAGGGCTCGGCGGCCGCGCCGGGGAGGAAAACGACGAGATCCCGTCCGATCGGAGCGATCGGACGGGATCTCGTCGATGTGCTTCAGGCCGTTTCGACAACGGCCCGGAGTGGAGCTATGGGGATTCGAACCCCAGACCTCCTCCATGCCATGGAGGCGCGCTACCAGCTGCGCCATAGCCCCTTGCCGTGGCCCGCCGGGCTCTCACCCGGCGGCACCACGCCAGTGTATAGGACATCGCGCAGCACCCCGTAACCGCCGGACGCTAGCCGAGTTCCACGGCCCGGCCGATCAGGCCGGCCAGCTCGGTCACCATCGGGTCCTCGGTGCTCCCGGCCAGGCGGGCGGCGTGCCCGGCGAGGTCCCGGACGCCCACTCCGGCCAGCGGCTCGCGGCCGCGCAGGTACTCGGCGAACGCCGCGGCCACCACGTCCACCTGGAACCTCGGCGGCATCCCCGCCCAGAGCGACTCCGACAGCTCCCCCGCCTCCAGGGAGCCGCTGGCCTCGGCGGGCCGCCGGGTGTCGGGGTCCTGCCAGCGCACGGTCGCGGTGGCCACCTGGCCGGAGGCCCCGCCGCGCAGCCGCAGGCGGTAGAGGGCGGTCACCGAGTGCCCGGGCCCGATCTCGCCGCCGTCCCGGGCGTCGTCGCGGAAGTCCTCGGCCGCCAGCGTGCGGTTCTCGTAGCCGATGAGGTGGTAGGACTCCACGACCGCGGGGTTGAACACCACCTGCGCCTTGGCGTCGCGCGCCCGCAGGTCGAGGGTGGTGGCGAGCTGCTCCGCGAAGACCTTGCGCGCCTCGTCGGCCGAGCCGACGTAGACCGCCGCGCCGTCGCCGTTGTCGGCGAGCTGCTCCATCAGGTGGTCGCCGTACTCGCGGCCGACTCCGACGCAGAGCAGGGTGATCTGCTTGCCGGCGGACTCCTCGACCCGGTCCAGGATGCCCTGCCAGCTCGTGTCGCCGGTGTTGGCCAGGCCGTCGGAGAGCAGGATGACCCGGTTGGTGGCCACCGGCCGGAACGCGTGGGAGGCCTCGGCGTACCCGGCGGTCAGGCCCGCCTCCAGATTCGTGGAGTCCTGTACGGCGAGCCGGTCGACGGCCGCGTGCAACGTCTCGCGATCCGTCGCCGGCGTCATGGAGAGGACCGTCTCGGCCTCGTCGCTGAAGGCCACGATGGAGATCCGGTCCCCCGGCCCGAGCTGGTCGACGAGCATGTGCAGGGACTGCCTGACCAGGTCGAGCCGGCCGGGCTCGCCCATCGAGCCGGACACGTCCACCACGAAGGTCAGGTTCGCCGGACGGCGCGTCTCCGGGTCCTCCCGGCGGGTCTGCAGGCCGACCCGGAGCAGCGCGGTCCCGTTCTCGGGCGCGCGGGCGCCGTCGACGTGCACGGCGAAGCCGTCGTCCGCGGGCTCCCGGTAGTCCTGCCGGAAGGAGTTGACGAACTCCTCCGGCCGGACCCCGGCGGGATCGGGCAGCCGGCCCTCGCCGAGGAGCCGCCTGGCATAGCCGTAGGAGGCGGTGTCCACGTCGAGGGCGAAGGTGGAGATCTGCTCGGCGGAGGTGTCCCGGCCCTCCCGGGCGCCCGGCTCCCCCGCCGCGGTCTCCTCCCCCGCCGCCTTCTGCTCCTGGGCGGGCGCCCGGGACGGCGCGGCCCGGTCCTGGTTCATCGGACCGGCCGCGGGCTTGGTGCCCTCGCCTCCCGTCCCTCCGCCGCAGGCGGCGGCGAGCAGCAGGGCGAGCGCGGCGAGGACGATGGCGAGCGGACGTGACTTCCGTGACTTCATGGTCGCCTCCGGGGATGCGGGTCACCCCCTACGACGACGACGTCCCCGTGCGGGCCGGGTGCTTGACCCAAGCGAGTGCGAACCGTGCCCGTCGCGTGATCACGCCTTCCAGGCGGGGTCCCGCCCGGTGAGCCCGAGCGCCCGGTCGAGGGGCGGGGCGTCCGCCGGCACCGCGACCTCCTCGCCGAAGACCCCGTTCTGCCGCGCCATCGGCGCCATCTGCTCGACGTAGACCGCCATGGCCTCGGCGGTCTCGGAGTCCACCTCGTAGTCCTGCCCGGTGGCCCGGGCCAGGTCCCAGCCGTGGAAGACCAGGTCGCCCAGGCCCATCTGGAACACGACGGTCATGGGCAGTCCCATCATCGGGCTCTCCCCCTCGAACGCCTCCTGGTGCGACCAGGCCTCGACCATGCCCCGGACCCGGCCCTCCAGGGCGTCCGGCTCGCTGTCCTCCGGCGGCAGGGGCTCCTTGCGGGCCAGTGCCTCGAACATCAGCGCCACCCAGGACAGGTGGCCGAGCAGCGCCCGGACGTCGTACTCGCTGCAGGGGGTCGGCAGGGCGAGCTGGTCGTCCCGGATCCCCCGGACCACGTTCACAGTGCGGTCGGCCGCACGCGACAACATCTCGTTCATAGCGCTCATCATTCCTGTCGATCCCCCTGCTGTCCCGGAGAAACGCGACATATGATCCGTGATCACGCGTGTCCGCCCGGAACCGGCCGCCGAGCGTCCCGGCGCGGAGATCCCGGGGTTCCGGCGTCCGCGGGGCGGACCGGTCAGCAGGCGCAGGCGGCGCCGGAGACGGGGGCGGTCAGGGAGTCGACCGGGCGGCGGGAGACGCCGCCCGCGGTCTCGACCGGGAACCCCTCGCGGGCCCAGTACTCGAAACCGCCCAACATCTCCTTGACCGGGTGGCCGAGCCTGGCGAACTCCAGCGCGGCGCGGGTGGCGCCGTTGCAGCCGGGACCCCAGCAGTAGGTCACCACGGTGGCCCCGGCGGGGACCGTCTCGGCGGCGCGGGCGGGGATCTCCGCGGTGGGCAGGTGCACGGCGCCCTCGATGTGGCCCTGGTCCCAGCTCTCCCGGCTGCGGGAGTCGACCACGACGATGCCCGGGACGCCTGCGGCCAGGTCGGCGGCGACGTCGGAGACGTCGGTCTCGAACGCCAGGCGGGCGGCGAAGTGCGCGAGTGCGGCGGCGCCGTCCGCGGCGGGGATCCAGGTGACGGCGGACACAGGGGCGGCAGGGGCGGGGGTGGGGGACATCTCGTACGGCCTTTCGGTCGGACCGGTCCGGCTCGTCTGCCGGGCCGGTCTGCGGCGCTGATCGGTGGAGTGGGGCGGCGGAAGGACTGCAACGGAAGGAATACTGCCGCGACCGGAGGACGCCCAACAGTGGCACGAATGCCGCTTATCGCTAATATCTCGCCATGCTGCTACCGCTGCCGGCGCCGCGCGGCGTCCGCCGTACCGTCTCCGTGCTGGCCTTCGACGGCATGGCCCCCTTCGAGCTCGGGTGCGTGGTGGAGATCTTCGGGATCCCCCGTCCCGAGCTGGACGCGCCCTGGTACGAGCTGGCCGTCTGCGCCGAGGCCCCCGGCGACCTGCGGGTCGTGGGCGGCTTCACCATGCGGGCCGGGCACGGCCTCGACGTGCTCGCCGCCGCGGACACCGTGATCGTCCCGGGGGTGCCGGACGTGCGGGGCGAGGTCTCCCCCGGCGTGGTGGCGGCGCTCCGCACGGCGCACGGGCGGGGCGCGCGGGTCGTCTCGATCTGCTCGGGGGCGTTCGCGCTGGCCGCCGCCGGCCTGCTGGACGGGCGGGAGGCGACGACCCACTGGCAGTACGCCGAACTGCTCCAGCGCAGGTTCCCCCGGGTGCGGGTGAACCCGGACGTGCTCTACGTGGACGGCGGCGACGTGCTGACCAGCGCGGGCAGCGCGGCCGGGCTGGACCTGCTGGTCCATCTCGTGCGCAGGGACCACGGCCCGGGCGTGGCCAACACGGTCGCGCGGCGGCTGGTCATCCCGCCGCACCGGGACGGCGGGCAGGCGCAGTTCGTCCAGGCGGCGGTCACGCCGCTGGAGGACGGCGACGCGGTGGCCGCCGCCATGGCCTGGGCCCTGGAGCACCTCGCCGAACCTCTCACGGTCGCCGATCTGGCCAGGGCCGCGCACATGTCGCAGCGCACCTTCATCAGGCGCTTCGGCCGCCGGACCGGGACCAGCCCGCTGCGCTGGGTGATCTCCCAGCGGGTGGCGGCCAGCCTGCCCCTGCTGGAGTCCGCCTCGGCTCCGGTGGAGGAGGTCGCCGCCGCGGTCGGATTCGACAGCGCGGTGACCTTCCGCCACCACTTCGCCCGGGCGATGCGCACCTCTCCCTCGGCCTACCGCAGGGCCTTCCGCTCCTCGGTCTGAGGCCGTACGGCGCCGCCTCCCGGGTCAGGGGCGGGGCACCGGCCCGGCCCGGCCCGGCAGGTGGAGCGTCGCGCCGGGCCGGGCCGGTGCTCCCGCGCAGGAGCGCCGCGCTCAGGAATGCGCCTGCTGCAGGCTGCCGAGCAGGTCGAAGGCGGGGCGGTCCACCGGCCGCTGCGTGTTGCTCAGCACGACGACGCCCACCCCCTTCTCCGGGTCGAACCCCGTGAACGAGGAGAACCCGCCGGTCGCCCCGTTGTGCCAGATCTGGAGGTGGCCGCCCTGGCGGGCGTGCAGGCGCTGGCCCATCCAGCCCAGGTGGATCCAGGAGAAGGGGGTGATGCGGTGCTCGGTCTCGCGGCTGAGCCGGACCGCCTCGGCGAACCCGCCCGCTCCGCCGCCCGACGGGGCGTCGTCCAGCTGGGCGCGGAGGAAGGCGACCATGTCGGCCGCCGTGGACCGCAGTCCGCCCGCGCCGGCCAGGTCCGCGAGGTGCCACGGCGCGGCGGGCCGCCCGCGCCGGGTGTGCCCCTGGGCGAGGCGCGCGGAGCGGTCCCCCCCGGTGGCGATGCCGGTGTCCGCCATGCCCAGGGGCGCGCAGATCTCCCGGGTGATCAGTGTCTCGTAGTCGGTGCCGGCCCGGCGGGCGAGCGCCAGCCCGAGCAGGCCCGCGCCGAGGTTGGAGTAGCGGAACCGGCGGCCGGGCGCGGCGCCCAGCCGGGTCGCGGCCAGCCCCCGCAGCAGGAAATCGGCGGTGCACCCGGCGTAGGGGTCCGGCTTCCCGGGGCGCAGCAGCGCCGGCAGGAGCATGCCCTTGGGCAGGCGCGGCAGGCCCGAGGTGTGGGTGGCCAGGTGCCGCAGCGTGATCTCCCCGCCGTCCCGCGACGGAACGGCCGTCCCCTCGGGCAGCAGCGCGGCCAGCGGCTCGTCGAGGCCGGCCTCGCCCGCCACGGCCAGCCGGGCCAGGGCCAGCGCGGTGAACGTCTTCGTCACCGACCCGATCTCGAACAGCGTGCCGGCGTCCGGCGTGCCGTCGCGCTCGCCTCCCGTCCGGCCCGCGCCTCCGATCTCCGCCGATCCTCCGGCCACCGCGGCGACCACCACACCCGCGTGTGTCGCCGCCAGCCGATCGGCGGTCTCCCGCACTGCAACGCCAAGATCCGTCATATCTCGATTATCCGGCAGCCGGACGAGGGGCCTCCACCGACTAAAGTCTCCGGTCCTCTATCGATGGGATGCCGTCCGGGCCGGATCCCCGGGCGTGCGCCGCCCCGCCCGAGCGGGCGCCGAGCGCCCCGGCCGGCGTCCCCCTACGGGCCGCGCGTCCCGGCCGGGAACGCTACGGCCGGATCCCGAAGCGGGTGAAGAGCATGTCCAGGTAGCCGACCAGGTCCCGGCGGCGGTCGGCAGGCGGGATCCGGGCGGAGCCGTCTCCCGCGCGCAGGCGCAGCGCCTCAGCCAGGATCGGGAGCGGGCCGAACTCCTCCATCGCCCACCGGCCCGCACCGCTCTTGGACGTGACCAGCCCGGTGGTGAGAGTGTAGCACAGGCGGCTCACGCCGAGGGCGGTCCACACGACGAGCTCGTCGCCCATGTGGACCGGGTCCGCTCCGGCGATCAGCTCACGCCTCGGATACCAGTAGCCGCGCAGGTTGCCGCGGGTCCACCCGGCGAGCCCCTCCGGGTCGGTGCGGACGTGCGGCGGCCCGCCGCGCAGGACGACCGGGGACTGGGCGAGGGTCTGCCAGACGGCGGGGTTGCTCTCGAAGCACTCGGCGACCTCGAAACCCCCCGCGAAGGCGTACGGCCGCGGCCCGCTCCGGGTGGGGTCGTCGCCCAGGCCGGCGGCGGTCACGTAGACGCCGTCGAAGGGCATGGGCGGGTCCAGCTCCGCGTGCACCCGGCCGAGGGCGGCGACCTGCTCGGCGGTGGGTTCGGCGGACGTCCGGGCGACGAAGTCGACGTCGCTGCGGCCGGGGCGGTAGTCGCCGAGGGCCAGCGAGCCGACGAGGTAGAGCCCGTCGACGAGATCCGGCGCGTGGGCGTCGGCGAGGGCGAGGTAGCGGTCGGTGACGGCCAGGACTTCCGGGGGAGGCACGATCATGTTCTGTGATCGTAATTCACCGCGCCCGACCGGGCCCCGCGTTCGGCTCGGCCCGGCCGGACCGGCGGGCGGGGGGCGGGGGGCGGGGCGGCCGCGGCCCGGGGCCGCGGCCGCGCGGATCAGCGTCTGGCCCTGCGGTAGCGGCGGACGGAGAGGGGGAGGAAGAGCGCCACGATCGCCAGGGGCCAGGCCACGGCCATCAGCAGCGCGTTCTGCGCGATCCAGGAGTCGCCGCCCAGCCCCGGGTTCCCGAACAGCTCGCGGATCGCGGCGACCGTGGAGGAGAGCGGGTTCCACGCGGCGGCGGCGCCCAGCCAGCCCGGCATCATCTCCGGGGCGACGAAGGCGTTGGAGATCATCGTGAGCGGGAACAGCAGGGCGTAGAAGTTGCCCGCCGTCTCGGCGTTCTTCGCCCTCAGCCCCAGGTAGATGCCGACCCAGATGAAGGCGAACCGCAGCAGCAGCAGCAGCCCGACCGCGGCGAGGGTCTCCCCGGCCGTCCCGTGCGCCCGCCAGCCCACGATCAGGCCGCAGAGGATCAGGATCACGAGGTCCATGACGGAGTTGATCATGTCGGCCGTGCTCCGGCCGACCACCACCGCCGACCGGGCCATCGGCATCGCCCGGAACCGGTCGGTGATGCCCTTGTCGGCATCGGTGGTGACGCCCATCATCGTGTTGCCGATGCCGAACATCATGGTCATGCCGAACAGGCCCGGGAGCAGGAACTCGCGGTAGTCGCCTCCGCCCGGGACCACCATGGCGCTGCCGAACACGTAGCCGAACAGCAGCACGGAGACCATCGGGTACATCAGCCCCCACACGACGTAGGAGGGCTCCCGCACCCAGTGGATCAGGTAGCGGCGGGTGACGGTCCAGCTGTCGGCGACCGCCCAGCGGACGCGGGCGAGCGGGCCCGACGGCAGTACCCGGCCCGGCGCGGCGGGGGCGGTGGATGCGGTGGATGCGGTGGATGTCGTCATACGGCGGTCGTCTCCTCTTCCGCTCGGTGGCCCGCGGGCTCCGCCCGCCTCTTCCCGGAGTCCGGCCGCCCCCCGCCGGGTCCCGCTTCCTCCCCGGGTCCCGCCGGGTGCCCGGTGAGCCGGAGGAACACCTCGTCCAGGGTCGGCCGCCGCAGGGCGATGTCCTCCACCGCGATCCCGGCCTCGTCCAGGGCCCGGACGGCTTCGACGAGGGTGGTCGCCGCGAGGGTGGCGGCGCGGTGCCGGACCGGGGCGGTGATCCCCCGCGTGTCGGGCCGCGTCTCGGGCTCGGCCCCGCAGACTCCGGCGACGACCCGCGCCGCCCGGTCCAGCTCGGCGGCGTCGGTGATGACCAGGTCGAGCTGGTCGCCGCCGATGGTGGACTTGAGCCGGTCGGGTGACCCCTCCGCGATCATCCTGCCCTTGTCGAGCACGACGATCCGGTCGGCGAGCCGGTCGGCCTCGTCGAGGTACTGGGTGGTCAGCAGGACCGTGGTGCCCTCCGCGACGAGCGAGCGGACCGCCTCCCAGACCTCGATGCGGCCGCGCGGATCCAGACCGGTGGTGGGCTCGTCGAGGAAGAGCACCTGCGGGGCCATGATGAGGCTCGCCGCCAGGTCGAGCCGGCGGCGCATTCCGCCGGAGTAGTGCTTGACCGACTTGCCCGCGGTGCCGGCCAGCCCGAACCGCTCCAGCAGCTCGTCCGCCCGGCGCCGGGCCCCGGCCGCGCCGAGGTGGTAGAGCCGCCCGAACATCTCCAGGTTCTGCCGGCCGGTGAGGATCTCGTCGACCGCGGCGTGCTGCCCGGTCACCCCGATCCGGTAGCGCACCTGCGCGGCCTGCCGTACGACGTCGAAGCCGGCGACCTCGGCCCTGCCGCCGTCGAACTCCAGCAGCGTGGAGAGGATCCGCACCGCCGTGGTCTTCCCCGCCCCGTTGGGGCCGAGCAGCCCGCAGACCGAGCCCTCGGGGACGGTGAGGTCGAACCCCTCCAGCGCCCTGGTCTGCCGGTACTCCTTCCGCAGTCCTTCGGCGACGATCGCCGGTCCGTTCGGAGCCATGCCGGTCTCCTTACTGGGTACAGTGTACGAAGTTATGCGTACACAATACGCAGTTCTAGGATTGACGCAAGATGACGACGGAATACAGCGGCGGCGGCGACCTGTCCTTCAGCCTCAAGATCATGTGGAGGGGCGGAGAACGGCCCTCGCGCGGCCCGAAACCAGGCCTCGACCTGACGCGGATCGTCGAGGCGGCGATCCGCGTCGCCGACGCCGAAGGGCTGGCCGCGCTGTCCATGCGCCGGATCGCCACCGAGCTCGGGGTCGGCACGATGTCGCTCTACCGCTACGTGCCGGGCAAGGCCGAACTGCTCGACCTCATGCTCGACGCGGTGTACGGCGAGGACATCGACCTGGAGCAGGATCCCGGGCAGGAGGCCGCGCGGCTGCGGGCCGGGGGCTGGCGGGCCGGGCTGGAGGAGATCGCCCGCGGGTCGTGGGCGCTGCACCTGCGCCACCCGTGGATCCTGCAGGTCTCCCAGGCCCGGCCGGTCCTCGGCCCCAGTTCGATCACGGGCCTGGAGATCGCCATGCGACTGCTCGACGGCATCGGCCTGGACGACTTCCAGATGATGAAGGTGATCTCCCTGATCGACAGCTACGTGACCGGCACGGCCCGGCTCGCCGTGGAGGCCGGCCAGGCCGCGCAGCGCACCGGCGTCAGCGACGAGGACTTCTGGCAGGCGCAGGGACCGTTCATCATGCGTTTCATGAGCGACGAGCGCTTCCCGACGCTGACCCGCGCCGCCGAGGCCGGCGTGTTCACCGTCGACGACGGCGACGGCTTCGGCTTCGAGTTCGGCCTGCAGCGCGTGCTGGACGGCATCGAGGCGTTCGTCGCGGCGGCCGGCCGGGAGCACCCGGCGCCCGGGACCGGCTGACGGCGATCACCCGGGTCCGTGCCCCCGCAGCCCCGGGGCCGCGCGGCCCGTCCGGCGCGCGGGGCGCCCGGAGCCGGGCGCGCTCCACCGGGGCCGTCCCGTCAGCCGTGCTCGCACGGCCGGCGGTCAGGACCCGCCGTGAGCATGAGCCGGAACTCGGGGCAGTCGAAGAAGTCCTCCTCCGGGCAGTCCAGCACGTGCTCGACCATCTCCATGGACGCACGCAGCCGCTCCATCCGCCGGGCGAGCCCGGCCCGGTGCCGCGCGAGGATCTCCCTCCTGCGCGCCCCGCTCCCGGCCGTCACCAGGTCGCGGATCTGCTCCAGCGAGGCCCCGGCCTCCTTGGCCCGCACGATCAGCGCGACCCTGGCCTCGTCCTCGGGACCGTAGCGGCGCCGCCCGTTGCCCTGCCTCGCGGGGCTGAGCAGGCCCATCGCCTCCCAGTGGCGCAGGACGTGGGCGGCCAGGCCGTACCGGCCCGCCAGTTCGCCGATCTCGAGCGACTCCGCGGCGGTTGACTTCATGTTCACATTAACCTGCAGAGTGGGGGCGGAGATCAATCCCCGAGAGGAAGCGATCGGCATGTCCCACTTCGAAGGCCGCAGCGGCGAGCGGTACGACCGCCGGGCGGGCCGCCTCAACCGCACCCTGTTCCGCAAGATCTGCCGGGAGGTCGCCGCCGTGGCGCCGCGGGACGGTGCGGTCCTCGACGCCGGGACCGGCTCCGGGCACCTGCTCCTGGAGCTCGCCCGGATCCGCCCGGACCTGCGCCTGACCGGCGTGGACCTGTCGGCCGACATGATCGGGATCGGCCTCCGCCACGTGCGCGGGGCCGGGCTGGAGAACCGCGTCTCCCTGGACGTGGCCGACGTGGCCGAGCTGCCCTACCCGGACGGCCGCTTCGACGTCGTCGTCTCGACGCTGAGCATGCACCACTGGGACCGGGTGGACCGGGCCGTGGCCGAGTTCGCCCGGGTGCTGAGGCCGGGGGCGCCCCTGCGGATCTACGACTTCCGGTTCACCTCCTCCCGGAAGCTGGCGGAGGCCGTACGGGAGCGCTTCCCGGGGCGGCCGCTGCGCCGCACCCCGGTCCGCGCCCTGCTGCCGTTCGCCGTCTTCGCCGGATACGCGGTCTGACCGGGCCGCCCGGCCGGCGGACCCGCCCGGCCCTGGCCGTGGCTCTCGGGCCGTGGCTCTCGGGCCGTGGCTCTCGGGCCGTGGCTCTCGGGCCGTGGCTCTCGGGCCGTGGCTCTCGGACGGCGCCCCTCCGGCGGCGCCCCGTGAACCGGGCGGCGGGCGCGGACGTTTGAAGGGCATGCGCCGTCGTGTGTTCACCACCGCCCTGCTGGCCGTCGCCGCTCTCGCCGCGTGCGGCGGCGGGCCGGAGACCCGCGCGATCACCGCCGAGGGGGTGGAGCGGGAGAACCCGCCGGGGGCCCCGGTCGCGAACCTCCAGCCCGGCCTGGCCGCCTTCGGCCACGCCCTGTTCACCGCCGCCGCCAAGCCGCAGGCCAACACGGTGCTGTCCCCGCTGAGCATCGCCTACGCCTACGGCATGGCCAGGGCGGGAGCGGACGAGGCGACCGGGGCCGAGCTGGACCGGGTCTTCGGCTTCCCGCCGGAGGGACCGCACTCGGCCTTCAACACGCTCTCCCGCGTGGTCACCACGACCGACGGGCCGCCGCCCGTACCCGACCGGGGCACTCCGCGCGACGCCCAGGAGAGCGAGGCCGCACCGCCGGTCGTCAGCCTGGCCGGAGGGCTCTTCGTGCAGGACGGGCTGAGCGTCCGGCAGGAGTTCCTGCGCGTGCTCGCCGCCAAGTACGGCGCGGGCGCGCGCCAGGTGGACTTCGCCGGGGACGCCGCCGATGCGATCAACGCCTGGGCGGAGCAGCGGACCGCCGGACGGATCAAGGAGGTGTTCGACCGGCTGGACCCGGAGACGAGGCTGGTCATCGTGAACACGCTCTACCTCAAGGCCGACTGGGCCGTGCCGTTCACCGACCCGCCGGAGCGGGACGCCGTCTTCACCCGCGGCGACGGCACGGCGGTGCGCACGGACCTGATGCGGCAGGAGGGCGAGTTCCGCTACGCGAGCGGGCCAGGCGGGCAGGCGGTCGAGCTCCCGTACGCCGGAGGCGAGCTGGCCATGTGGATCCTGCTGCCGGAGCCGGGCGGCGCTCCCGGCGACCGGCTGGCCCCCGCGGCCGTCGCCGAGGTGGGCAGGGAGCTGAAGAAGACGAGGGTCAAGGTCGCCATGCCCCGCTGGGACTTCTCCACCGGCCTGGACCTGGAGCAGCCGCTGGCGGCACTCGGACTGAGGGGCGCCGGCTACTCCGGCATCGCCGACGGCCTCCTCCTGGGGCGGGCGGTCCACAAGGCGAACATCGCGGTCGACGAGTGGGGCACCGAGGCCGCCGCCGTCACCGGCCTCGCCTTCCTCCAGTCCGCGCCGCCGCCCGCCGAGGCCGAGCTCCGCGCCGACCGGCCGTTCGCCTTCGCGATCGTCCACCGGCCGACGCTGGTCCCGCTCTTCGTCGGCCAGGTCGCCGACCCGGCCGCGGCGGGCTGAACCCGGCCCGGGTCAGCCGCCGATGTTCAGCAGGCCCGCGCCCACCACGCCGCGGCCGAAGGGCCGGGCCAGCTCGGCCAGGCGGGCCAGTTCCCCATCGGAGAGCGCGGCGTAGGCGGGCGCGGCCAGCTCGTCGGTGCGGTCCTCGATCCGCTGCTTCAGCGCCCGGCCCTCCGCGGTGAGCTCGTCGCCCGCCAGCAGCCCGCGCCCGCGCAGCGACTCCTCGGCCGCCAGCCACTCCTCCTCCGGCCAGGCCCGGCTGAGCTTCAGGAAGATCGTGGGCACGCCCCCGGAGGCGCCGTGCAGAACCAGCGCCTCCAGCGGGCCGACCCCCTCGGCGAGCAGGGTCGCGACGTGTCCGTCGCCCCGGAACTCGCGCAGCAGCGTCTGGGCGTGCCAGAGCTCCAGCAGCGGGTCCGACGGCCAGGGCAGCGTGGCGTGCGCGGCGAACAGCGGGCGGCCCTGGGGCTGCTCGCAGGCGTGCTCGGCCGCCCGCCGGGCCAGCGCGGCCGTCTCGGCGAGGCCGGGCAGCTCGTGGATCCCGCCCCGGCGCAGCGCCGCGTCGGCGGCGTCGTAGCGGGCCTGCAGGATCTTCTCCGGCGTCACGGCCTCCCAGGCCGCCGGGAGCGCCCTGCGCACGAGCGCGGGGCAGAAGTTGTAGAAGGTCGCGATGACCAGCTCGGGCGAGGCGGCGCCGAACGCGGCCGAGCGGGAGGCGAAGTAGCCCGCGTGCACGTCGAGCCCGAGCGCGGCGTAGCGCTCGGTGGCCTCGGGGACGAAGTAGATCATCCCGTGGAGGGGCTCCAGGCGGCGCCAGGACTGCCGGGCGAGCTGGACATCGGTCATCGTTCCTCCGGGAGGTCGGCTGGCGTCCGGAATGTTATTCCAGAACGTATTGCTACTCGCCAGTAGCCGTCAACGGCGGCGCAGCACGAACACGCCCCACCCGAGGTGGCGCCTGCCGTACTCCACGTGCGACCTGCGGCAGCGCTCCAGGAACGCGCGGATCTCCCCGGCCTCGGGATCGCCGGGGTTGGCGCGCAGCCAGTCGCTCAGCGTCCACCACTGGCTCGCCACGTACCGGTCCCAGCTTCCGGGATCGGCCAGGACCATCTCCAGCACCTCCGTCCCCGCCGCCTCGAAGCGGTCGAAGGTCCCGGCCAGAGAGGTGAAGGCCTCGGGCGCGAAGCCGAACGCCTCGTAGGCCCCGGAGGGCGGCTCGGAGATCCAGTACGGCTCGCCGACCAGGAGGACCCCGTCCTCCCTGAGCGCGGGGAGCATCAGCTCGACCGTCCCCTCCACCCCGCCCCCGATCCACGTCGCCCCGAGGCAGGAGACGACGTCGTAGGAGCCCGGCTCGGCCCGGTGGGCCCCGGCATCCCCGTGCTCGAACCGCACCCGCCCGGCCACGCCCAGCTCCGCAGCGCGCTCGTGCGCCGCCGCCAGGAACACCCGGCTGATGTCGATCCCCACCCCCTCGATCCCGTGTTCCGCGGCCCAGCGGCAGAGCATCTCGCCCTTCCCGCAGCACAGGTCGAGCAGGCGCGTGCCGGGCCGGAGCCGGGCGACCTCGCCGAGCAGGGCGAGCTTGTCGTCGGTGAACGGGTTGAGGATGCGGTGATCGGCCTCGGCGATCTCGTGAAAGCGCAGTGACATGCCCGCCATGCTGCTCCTCCCGCGATCTCCGGCCAACCGGTTATTCCCCCTCGCCGACGACCTCCGGGCCGGTGCTACGGTGGAGGGGACAGGATTTGAACGTGTTCAAAAATGGAGGGCGGCATGCGTCCCCTGATCGACGCGGTTCTGACCACCGGAATGCTCGTGGTCGTCCCGGCCGGTCTGCGGCTCCTGCGGGTGCCGCGGTGGCTGCTGCGGGCGTGGTGGCTCGGCGCGGTGCCCGGCGCGCTCTCGCTCTGGCTGGAGCGCGGTCCCTGGGCTGCGGCGGCCGCGTCAGCCTATGCGCTCGCCACCGCCTGCCTGGCCGTCCAGGCCCCGATCCGGCTGTGGTCCCGGCGGGACCCGAGCTCCCCCGGTTCCCGGCCCCCGCTGCGGGACCTCCTCGCCCCTCGCGAGATCGCCGCGCTCACCGCGCTGGTGACCCCCGCCGTCGCCGCCGTCGCGCTGGTCGCCGAGCGTGCGGGGCATCCGCTGTGGGGCTTCTCCCTCAAGATCCTGGCGCTCACCGTGGCCCACTTCCACTTCGCCGGCTTCGCCGCCGCGCTGGTGGCGGGACTGACCGGCCGCGCCGCCGGGGACGGCCCGCTGTCCCGCGCGGCGGCGCTCAGCGTGCCCGGCGGCACGCTGCTGGTGCTCGGCGGCTACTTCGTCGGCGACTGGGCGGAGCTGGCCGGTGCGGTGGTGCTCACCGCGGGTATGTGGCTGGTCGGCTGGCTGACGCTGGCCGAGGTACGGCGGGGCGGCCACGACCGGCTCACCGGTGCCCTGCTCGCCGTCTCGTCCCTGGTCCTGGCCGTCTCGATGGTGCTGGCGCTGAGCTGGGCGCTGGGCGAGGCGAGCGGCCTGCCCCGGCTCCCGCTGGACTGGATGGTCGCCACCCACGGCCTGCTGAACGCCTTCGGGTTCGCCCTGTGCGCGCTCGCCGCCTGGATCAGACTCCGTCCCGAACCGCTCTGACCCGCCCCGGAAGGACCACGATGGACCCGCTCCAGCGTTACCTCGGCGCCGACTTCGGCTATCCCGACGTCGGCTTCACCCACCCGGACACGGACGCGTTCCGGGCCGGGGCCGTACCGCCCGGCTACCGGCGGGTGCGCCACCGGCGGCTGCTCGGCCCCGGGGTGAGCCTGGAGCGGGCGGCCGAGACCCTGCTGACCTGGCAGGCCCACGCCCGGTGCGGGCTCCGGCCGGTCGCCTCCGCCCCCCGGGCCGCGGCGGGGGTGACCGTCGTCTCCCGGCTCGGCCTGGGGCCGCTCCGGCTGCCCGCTCCCTGCCGGGTGGTGTGGACGCTGGAGGAGGGCGACCGGGCCGGGTTCGGCTACGGCACGCTGGCGGGGCACCCGGAGAGCGGGGAGGAGGGCTTCCTGCTGGAGCGCGGCCCGGACGGGCGGGTCCGGTTCACCGTCCACGCCTACACCCGTCCCGGCCGCTGGTACACCCGGCTCGCCGGTCCCGTCCCCGGCCTCCTGCAGCACCTGTTCGCCCGCGCCTACGCCGGAGCGCTGCGCTGACACCCGGCCGTCCGCGCCCGGTGGGCCGGGCGGACGGCGGACGGCGGTCACCCCTGCGTGACCGCGGGCTCCCGGCCGGTGTCGCTCCGCTCCCCGGAGGGCTCCGGCCGTGGGGCGCGGAGGATGAGGCCGCCCGGGACGACCTCGGCCCTCAGCTTGGTGACCGTGCCCTTGGCGCCCCCGTCCAGCTCGTAGGACATGGGCCTGGCCAGCTTGACCGTGATCTTCCTGGCGCGGGTCATCCGGACGAAGGGCGAGGCGTCGGAGCGGCTCACGCTCATCCGGCCGAGCGTGCGGGCCCACTGGATCGGCCCCTCGGCCGTGGTGACGCCGACCTCCAGCCAGCCGTCGTCGGGGCGGGCGTCGTCGAAGGCCTCGATGCCGCCGGTGATCGTGCCGACGTTGCCGAACAGCACGCAGCTCGCCTCGGCGTCGAACCACGGCGTCCCGTCCACCTTGATCTTCATCGGGACGAGCTCGCCCCGCACGTGCCGCAGGCCGGTCCAGAAGTAGGCGGCCCGGCCCATCCGGTCCTTCAGCCCCCGGTCCGCGTCTTTGATCATCTCCGCGTCGAACCCGATCCCGGCCATGACGGCGAAGTGCTCACCGTTGACCCTGCCCAGATCGAGCTTCCTGTCCTCGCCGTGGAAGGCGATCCGCACCGCCTCCGGCAGGTCCTCGGGGATGCCGAGGTTCCTGGCGAACATGTTGGCCGTGCCGGCGGGGATGATCCCGACGGCCGTCCCGGAGCCCGCGAGCGCGTCCACGCACCGCTGCACCATGCCGTCGCCGCCCCACACGAGGACCAGGTCCGCGCCCTTCTTCAGCGCCTTCCTGGCCTGCTTGGGAGCCTTCTTGCTCTTGGGCACCTCGTACCAGAGCAACTCGTCCACACCCTCGTCGGCCAGCAGCCGGCGCAGCTCGTCCAGACCGCCGCCGAGCGACTTCCGCTGGTGGGCGATCACAGCGACCGTACCGGCCTTCCGCTGTCCCTTCGGCATGATGACCTCCCGCAGCCGTCCGTCCCGAGCTGACCGACGGCTGCCCCGGTGCGCAAGATCCAAACGTCGGCGGAGATCATCCGCACGCCGGGCCGGGCGGTGCGGGATCCCGCCGGCGCGCGGCGGGAGCGGGAGTGTGAGAGGACGCAGAACCGGGACGGGACGGGGAAGGAGCATGAGCATGGACGGATTCGACGCGGTGGTGGTCGGCTCCGGGCCGAACGGCCTGGCGGGGGCGCTGACCCTGGCCGGGGCGGGGCGCCGGGTGCTGCTGCTGGAGGCCGCGGAGCGCTTCGGCGGCGGGCTGCGCACCGAGGAGCTGACGCTGCCGGGGTTCGTGCACGACGTGTGCGCGACGGCGCTGCCGATGGCCGCGGTCTCGGCCGCGTTCCGCTCGCTCGGCCTGCCCGTCGGCTTCGCGCACCCTCCCGTGCCCGCGGCGCACCCGCTCGACGACGGCCCCGCCGTACTGGTGCACCGCGACCCGGATCGGACCGCGGCCGGTCTCGGGCGGGACGGGCGCGCCTGGCGGGCCGTGGTCGGGGCGACCGCCCGCGCCGGGACCCCGCTGGTCGACACCCTGCTGTCCCCGCTCGGCCTGCCCCGGGCGCCGCTGGCCGCCGCCCGCTTCGGGGCGCTCGCGGTGCAGCCGGCGACGGTGCTGGCCCGGGCGGCCTTCCGCACCGCCGGGGGCCGGGCCGCGCTGGCCGGAATGGCCGCCCACTCCATGCTGGACCTGCGCTCCCCCATCACCGGCGGCTTCGGGGTGATGCTGGCCGCCCTCGCCCACCACGCGGGCTGGCCGGTGGTGCGCGGCGGCTCTCAGGTGCTGGCCGACCTGATGGTGGCCCGGCTGCGCGAGCTCGGCGGCGAGGCCGTCACCGGGCACCGGGTGACCTCCCTGGCCGGCCTGCCGCCCGCGCGGACGGTCCTGCTGGACGTCACGCCGCGCCAGTTCCTCGCCATGGCCGGCGACCGGCTGCCGGCCCGCTACGCCCGCCGGCTGGCCCGCTACCGGTACGGCCCCGGCGTGTTCAAGCTGGACTGGGCCCTGGACGGGCCGGTGCCGTGGAAGGACCCGGCGGTCGGCCTGGCCGGCACCGTCCACCTGGGCGGCACCCTGGAGGAGATCGCGCTGAGCGAGGCGCAGGTCGCCCGCGGCGTCCACCCGGAGCGGCCGTACGTGCTGCTGGTGCAGGCGTGCGTGGCCGACCCGTCCCGCGCCCCGGCCGGCCGGCACACCCTGTGGGCCTACTGCCATGTGCCCAACGGCTCCGCGGTGGACATGACCGCGGCGGTCGAGGACCAGATCGAGCGGTTCGCCCCCGGCTTCCGCGACCGCGTCCTGGCCAGGCACTCCCTGGACTCCCCCGCCATGCAGGACCGCAACGCCAACTACGTCGGCGGCGACATCGGGGCGGGTCTGGCCGACCTGCGCCAGTTCGTAGGCCGCCCGGTGTACTCCCCGCGTCCCTGGCGGACCCCGCTGCCCGGTGTCTACCTCTGCTCGGCCGCGACCCCGCCCGGCCCCGGCGTGCACGGCATGGGCGGGTACCGGGCCGCCCGGCTCGCCCTGCGCGCCGGCTGAGCGCCCGCCGCGGGGCGGGGAGCACGGCGGGAGCGCCTTCCCCGCCCCGTCCCGCTCCGCCCCGCTCCGGCGGAGCGGGGCCTCCGGCGCCCGGCGGTTCACCTCGGGGACGGCCTCCGGAGACGGAGCGGGAGGGTGCGCGGCCCGCGGACCTGGCCCGTCGCCCAGGTCACCGCGGCCGGATCGTCGAGGCTGAACCACGGGATCCGCTCCAGCCACACCTCCAGGGCGACCCGCAGCTCCATGCGCGCCAGGTGCGAGCCCACGCAGCGGTGGATGCCGAGGCCGAACGCGGCGTGCCGGTTGACCTCGCGGTCGATGACGACCTCGCCGGCCCGGTCGAACTGGGCCGGATCGCGGTTGGCCGCCGGGAACGACAGCAGGACCCAGTCGTCGGCCTTCATCTCGACACCGTTCCAGTGCATGTCCTCCTTGACCAGCCGCGCCATCGTGACCGGCGCGTAGGCCCGCAGCAGCTCCTCCATCGCGGTCGGCAGCAGGGCGGGCTCGGCGACCAGGCGCTCGCGGTCGGCCGGCGTCCTGGCCAGGTGCCACAGCGACGCGCCGATGGCGCTCCAGGTGGTGTCGATGCCGGCGATGAGCAGCAGCGCCATCGTGCCCGCCACGTGGGCCGTCTCCAGTTTCCGGCCGTAGAGCTCCGCGTTGACGAGGTAGGTCGTCAGGTCGTCGCGCGGGTTCTCGACGTGGTCGCGGATCTGCACCATCAGGTAGTCGAACAGCTTCTCCGCCCGGAGGATGCGCTCCTCGGGCGGCAGGTTGACGCCCTCCAGCGCGTTCTCCACGAACTCGCGGAACCGCGGCCCGTCCTCCGCAGGGAAGCCCAGCATGTCGGCGATGACCCGCATCGGGATGTGCTGGGCGTAGTCGCGGGCGGCGTCGACGACGTCCTGCCCCTCCAGCGCGTCGATGAGCGCGTGGCAGAGCTCGCGCGTCGCCTGCTCCTGCCCGGCCACCGCGCTCTTGGTGAACGCCGGCAGCAGCAGCTTGCGCGCGTCGTGGTGGAAGGGGGGGTCGGAGGAGATCGGCGGCACGCCGCCCACCGGGGCCAGCTCGCGGGGCGGCCGGACGTTGCTCACGATGATCGCGCGGGAGGAGAAGCGCTCGGTGTCGTAGGCGATCGCCGCGACGTCCTCGTAGCGGGTCGGCAGCCACGCGCCTCCGAACCGGTCGGTGTGCGCGATCGGGCAGCGCTGCCGCAGGTCGTCCTGGATGGGGTACGGGTCGGCCGCCCACTCCGGCTCGGCGTGGGAGAAGTCGGTGGCCCAGTCCGCGACCGGACCGGTGATGATCTCGTTGCGCACGCCGGCGGGCCGGTGCCGCATCCTCTCCTCGTAGTTCCGCTGGTCGAAGCGGTCGTCGACGGTCACGTCACACCTCCTGGAGGATCTCGATCGCTCGTTCCGGACAGTTCGCCGCGGCCCGGCGCGCCGGATGCTCCTGCTCGGGCGGAACGGCGCCGTCGCCGGAGACCCGGCCGTACCCCTCGTCGTCCTCGCCGAACAGGCCGGGGGCGAGGTCGTAGCAGCGGCCGTGGCCCTGGCATCGCCCGGAGTCGATCGTGACTTTCACTGCGGCGTTCCCTTCTGCGCTGTGGTGCCGTCGGGGGCGAGGGCGGCGACGACCCGGGTGAGCAGCGCGGTCCACTCCCCGTCGTCCACCGCGTGCAGGCCGGGTGCGACCAGCGCGCTGCCCATGGCGAGCAGCAGGCAGAAATGCGCCAGCGCGTCCGGAGAGAGCGTGCCGTCCAGTTCGCCGCCGTCCTGGGCCGCGCGGACGAGCCCGGCCAGCCAGCCGGCGCGCTCGCCGACGTAGTCGCGCATCGGCCGGGCGACGTCCTCGTCGCGGCGGGCCGCGACGAGCGCCTCGACGATGAGGTAGCCGAAGGCGTCGCGGCGGTGCGGGAGACTGCGGCCGACGACGACCAGCAGGTCCGCTACCGGCCGGCTCGGGTCGGCGGCGAGCAGCTCGGCCAGCAGCTGCGGCCCGTGCGCGCGCAGCGCGGCCACCATCAGCTCGGCCTTCGAACCGAAGTGCGCGTACAGCGCGCCGTTGCTCACTCCCGCGGTCGCGGCGATGTCGGCCACGCGCGTGCCGTCGTAGCCGCACCGCGCGAAGGCCTCGGCCGCCGCCTGCAGCAGCCGCTCGCGGGTCTCGGCGGCGGTGACCCCTGCGATGCGCCCCATGAACGAATTAAAAAAGCGTTCATTTGATGTGTCAACGGCGGGTGCGAGCGCCCGGCGGCCCGTTCCCGGCTCCCGGCGCCCCGGCGGCGGAGCCGCGCACACGGTAGCCCATAGACGAATGTTCTGGTACGTATGCACCCATGGATGTGCTGCGGACTCCCGACGAGCGTTTCGCCGACCTGCCCGACTTCCCCTACCCGCCGCGCTATGTCGACCTGCCCGACGGCCCGCGCATGGCCTACGTCGACGAGGGCGAAGGCCCCGTCGTCCTGCTCCTGCACGGTGAGCCGTCGTGGTCGTTCCTGTACCGGCACGTCATCCGGGTGCTGGTGGACGGCGGCTGCCGCGCCGTGGCCCCCGACATGATCGGCTTCGGCCGCTCCGACAAGCCGGCCGCGATCGCCGACCATACCTACGCCCGCCACATCGCCTGGACGGCCGCGTTCGTCGACGCCCTCGGCCTCGACGACGTCACGCTCGTCGGGCAGGACTGGGGCGGTCTCATCGGTCTGCGCCTGGCCGTCGCCGACCCCGGCCGCTACGCGCGGATCGTGGCCGCCAACACCGGCCTGCCGACCGGCGACTTCCCCATGCCGGAGACCTGGCTGCGCTTCCGCGAGGCCGTACGCGGCGCGGGCGCGGAGTTCGACGTGCCGCGCGGCGTCCAGTCGGGCTGCACGAGCACGCTGCCGCCCGAGGTCCTGGCCGCCTACGACGCGCCCTTTCCCGACACCGCCTACAAGGCGGGCCCCAGGGCCATGCCGGGGCTGGTGCCCGCCGAACCGGACGACGTCGAGGCCCAGCCGAACCGC
This sequence comes from Thiemannella venezuelensis, assembly GCF_014203605.1. GTDB lineage: Bacteria > Actinomycetota > Actinomycetes > Streptosporangiales > Streptosporangiaceae > Planomonospora_A > Planomonospora_A venezuelensis. Next base: position 56,241 of record NZ_JACHJJ010000027.1, read on the forward strand.
GACGCCTGGGAGGTCCTGCGCGCCTGGAACAAGCCCTTCCTCGTCGCCTTCAGCGACCGCGACCCGATCACCGGCCCCATGGCCGGGCTGTTCCAGAGCCTCGTGCCGGGCGCGCGGGGAATCGACCACCCGGTGCTGGAGGGCGCCGGCCACTTCCTGCAGGAGGACGCCGGCGAGCGCCTCGGCCGCGAAATCGTGCGTTTCGTGACACGCTGAAGGCTCCCAGTGCCGGGCCGCGCGGCCACACGGCCACCCAGGCACGCAGCCACGCAGCCACGCAGCCACGCGGAAGAACCCCAGCCGGATCACGGCTCCGGACCCGCCCCGTACGGGAGACGGTTGTCTGATTTCATGTAGTTTCACACGCCCCGGCAGCACCTCACGACGAGTCAGCCGTCCCTGTCGACATCCTTTTCCTCCCGCCCCTGCGGTGCCCGGGACGCGGCGTCCCCGCCCTGCTGCGCACCTACGCCGGCCGCATCGCCGAGGCGATCGCCCGGCTCCAGGAGTCCCGGAAGGCGCTGGACTCGCTTCTCGGCACCGCCCTGCGACGGCCCCTCGGGCCGGAGGACGGCTCTCCCTGATCTGCGCGGAGGCGGGTACGGCGCGCGGCCGGGAACGCGGGGCCCCCGCGGACCGCCCGGTCCGCGCCGTGACCCGGAACCGCGTCCGGCGCATCGCCGAACACCTCTGCCGCCGGGGCATAACCGGGTCCGCCGGGGGAAAAGGCAGGCACGATCTGGAGGACGATCTGCGACAAGGAGTCGTGTGATGGCAGCCCGGTACACGCTGAAGAAGACCTCTGCGGGATTCCGCTTCAACCTGGTCGCCGGCAACGGCGAGATCATCGCGACCAGCGAGTCGTACACGAGCAAGGCCGGCGCGCTCAAGGGCATCGAGGCCGTCAGGAACAACGCCGATGCCCCCGTCGACGACCAGACCGGCAGCTGAGGCCCCGCCCGGGCCGGGGAGTCACCGGCCCGGGCATCGCCGCCGGGATGACGCGGATCACCGGATCCGGGCGTCCCGGATGGAAGCCATGCTCCACAGCCGCACCGTGCCACCCGCATCGGGAGCGGCCAGCAGATGCCCCCGGGGGTGGAAGGCCAGTGAGGAGACATGCCCCGTCTGGCCGCTCAGCGGCTCCCCGGCGGGCCGGACGGTCGCGGTGTCCCACCGCCGCACCGCGAGGTCGTCACCGGCGGTCGCGAAGAACCGGCCGCCGGGGTGGAAGGCCACCGCCCAGACGTGGTCCCCGCGATGGCCGCGCACCGGTTCGCCGACCGGGCAGCCGGTCGTGACGTCCCACAGTCTCACCTGGTTCCGGTCGTAACCGGCGGCGGCCAGCAGGCGTCCGGCGGGGTGGAAGGCCACCGCGTGCACGGACCCGCTGTGATCGCCCGGCAGGCGGCAGGCGGACCGACCGCCCCCGACCTCCCACAACCGCACGGTACGGCCCGCGGCGCAGGCCAGCAGGCCTCCGTCGGCGGAGAAGGCCACCGCGTGGACGGGGTCGCCGTGGTCGCCCAGCGCTTCCCCGGCGGGCTGAAGGGTGTCGGTGCGCCACAGCCGTACCCTCCCGTCCTGGCCCGCACTGGCCAGCAGGTGGCCGCCGGGGTGGAAGGCCAGCGCGGTGACGCCCCCGGTGTGACCGCCCGGCGGTTCGCCGGCGGTGCGGAAGGCGGCGGTGCGGAAGGCGGCGGTGCGGAGCACCCGGACCGCGCCGTCCGACCAGCCGGTGGCGACCAGGTGGCCCCGGGGATGGAAGGCCACCGCCCAGGCCTGTTCAACCGGATCGGCCAGGGACCGGCCGACGGCGTGACCGGTGGCGGTGTCCCACAGGCGCACGGTCCCGTCCTCCCCCGCGACGGCGAAACAGCCGCCTCCGGGGTGGAAGGCCACATCCGCCGGGGCGCAGCGCCCGATCCGAACGTCCCGGAAAGGAGAAGTCATATCGATCGGAGGATAGCGCCGTCCCGCCGGCGGGCGGGACCACCCGCATCGCCGACCTGCACGTCCTCGCCCCGCGGCGGCAGAGCGCCCACCTGCGGCCCGCCGCGGCCGATCCGGAGCGCTCCGCCGGGCGGACACGCCTCACACCAGGATGAGAATCGCCGCGACCACCGCCATCACCGCGGCGGTGAGGCCGTGGACGCCGAACGCCACCGCCCGCGGACCCCCGTTCCTGAGCACGACGACCATGTCGCCCAGCGGGGCGAACACGCTGGCGAGAATCAGCCAGCCGAGCATGTGCTGGTTCCCCGTCAGGAGGGCCGGCAGCACGACGAGCCCGGCCGTGATGTCCCGTACGCCCTTGACGGTCAGGTAAGCGTTCATGGACACGGGAACCCCGTAGCCCTCCGCCGACGCGACCGGCTGCAGCAGGAAGCGGATGCCGATGAGGATGATCCCGATGGCGACCAGCCCGGCGAGCCAGGTGGCGATGGTGACCATGCCGTCTCCTTAGATCGTTGCTAGAAGTAGTAGCGACGCTAACCTAGCAACGCTTCTCTGTCTAGCGGTGCTAGAATCCGAGGGTGTCCACACAGCAGCGCAGAGAACGCGAACGCGCCCGCCGCCACGACCTGATCGTCACGACCGCCCGCAAGCTGGCCGAGTCCGAGGGCTGGGACGCCGTGACCACCCGCCGCCTGGCCGACGAGATCGAGTACAGCCAGCCGGTCCTGTACAGCCACTTCGCCGGCAAGGACGCCATCGTCGCGGCGGTGGCGCTGGAGGGCTTCACGGAACTGGCCGCCCGCCTGCGCGCCGCGACCCGGACGGGCGAGCCGCGGGCCGCACTGGAGGGACTGGCCAGGGCCTACCTGGCGTTCGCCGAGGAGAACCCCGCGCTGTACGACGCCATGTTCACGATGGCCGTGGACCTGCCGTTCGGCCAGGACGACACCCCGGAGCCGCTCCGGGACGGCTTCCAGGCGCTTCTGTCCGGGGTCGCGCAGTTCGCCGGCGGCCGCGACCCGGCGATCCTGACGGAGGTCGCCTGGAGCGCCCTGCACGGGCTGATCGTCCTGTCCCGCGGCGGCCGGCTCCCCGCCTCGGGCCGCGAGGCCCGCCTGACGCTGCTGCTCGACCAGCTCGGCGCCGCCCGCTGACCCAGCCGCGTACGCTCAAGCGAGCCCGCCGACGGCCGCACCAGCCGGGGAAACGACGAGATCCCGCCCGATCAAGCCGATCGGGCGGGATCTCGTCAACGCGCTTCAGGCCGTCTGAGAAACGGCCCTCTGTGGAGCTATGGGGATTCGAACCCCAGACCTCCTCCATGCCATGGAGGCGCGCTACCAGCTGCGCCATAGCCCCTTGCGGTGTGCGGTGCGCCCCCTGCGGAGGGCGGCACAGAAGAAATCTTAGCCGACCCGGGGCACCCCTCGCGCCACCGTTTCCGGACCGTGTCCCGTGGAAAAGGGTCCCGGGCCGTGTCACGCGGGAAGGACCGTGATACGTCCTGGATCCATGGCCGTCGAACGCTTCGAGCACCACCGCGACCTGCTGACCGGGGTCGCCTACCGGATCCTCGGCACCGTCACCGACGCCGAGGACGTCGTACAGGAGGCCTGGCTGCGCTGGTCGGGCGTGGACGCCGCCGCGGTCGAGAACGACAGGGCCTACCTGATCAGGGTGGTCACCCGGCTCTCCATCGACCGGCTCCGGCGGATCGGGGCCCGGCGGGAGACCTACGTCGGGGAGTGGCTGCCCGAGCCGGTCGCCACGGCTCCCGGGGTGGCCGAGCGGGTCGAGCTGACCACCTCGGTGGAGCTCGCGCTGCTGGTGGTGCTGGAGACGCTGTCCCCGCTGGAGCGGGCGGTGTTCGTGCTGCGGGAGGCGTTCGGCCTGCCGTACGCGGAGATCGGCGAGGCGATCGGCCGCAGCGAGGCGACGGCCCGGCAGCTCGGGCGGCGGGCCAAGCGGCACGTCGAGGAGGGCCGGCCGAGGTTCGACGTGGACCGGGCCAGGCGCCGCGAGATCACCGAGCGCTTCATCGGCGCCGCGGCCGGCGGCGACCTGGACGGGCTGATCTCGATGCTCGCCGCCGACGTCACGCTGGTGGCCGACGGGGGCGGGAAGGTCAAGGCCCCGCTGCGGACCCTGACCGGCGCCGGGAAGGTCACCCGCTTCCTCGCCGCGATCACGACCGAGGCGGGGATCCGGCGGTTCCTGGAGTCGGCGGGCGCCGAGGCGGCCGGCGGGCTCACCGTGGAGACGGCCGAGGTCAACGGCGCCCCGGCGGTCGTGGCGGCCGCCGGCGGCCGGCCGGTCGCGGTGTTCTCGCTGGTGGTCAGGGACGGCCTGATCGAGACGATCTACCTGCTCGCCAACCCGGAGAAACTGACGCGTCTGTGATGTCACGGACGCGTCCGCGGGCTGCGTCGTGAGGGCATGAGACGACAGATCACCATCATCGGCGGCGGCCTCGCCGGGCTGACCGCGGCCATCGCGTGCGCCGAGGGCGGCGCCGCCGTCACCCTCCACGAGGCCCACCGCGCCCTGGGCGGGCGGGCCCGCTCGTCCGCCGCGCCGTACATCGCCAACGACGGCACGCACGTCTTCTACTCCGACGGCGAGCCGTGGCGCTGGATGGCCGCGCGGAAGCTGGTCCAGCCGTTCCGCAGGCCCACGCTCGGCGAGCTCGCGCGGAGCCGGTTCCGGTACGGCGGCCGCCTGGCCCTGACCCCTCCCTGGTCTCTGGTGAGCGCGCTCACCAAGCGGAAGGCGGTGGCCCCGGTGGACCGGGACTTCCGGAGCTGGGCCGCCGGGCGTTTCGGCGAGGAGGCCATGCGGGCGGCCTGCGGGCTCGTCGGCGTCATCACCTACGACGCCGACCCGGGGCGGCTGTCGGCCGCGTTCGTCTGGGAGCGGGCGCTGCGGGCGAGCGCGCCGCAGTACCCGGCCCCGCGCTACGTGGTCGGCGGCTGGCAGCGGGTGGTCGACCGGATGGCCGATCACGCGCGCGGGCTCGGCGTGCGGATCGAGACCGGTTCCCGGGCCGACCGCCTGCCGGAGGACACGCCCGTGATCGTCGCGACCTCGCTGGACGCGGCCAGGGCGCTGCTGGGCGACGAGTCCCTGCGCTGGGAGAGCGGCCGGGCGGTCCTGCTCGACCTCGGGCTCACCCGGAGTCCGAGGGACGTGTTCTTCGCCTCGGACCTGGACGAGGGCGGGTTCGTCGAGCAGTACGGCCTGGCGGACCGCACGCTCGCCCCGGCCGGGCACACGCTCGCGCAGCTGGAGATGCCGCTGCGGGCGGGCGAGGCCAGGGCCGGAGGGCTCGCCCGGCTGGAGCGCCTGGCCGACCTCGCCCTGCCCGGCTGGCGGGAGCGCACCACCTGGCGGCGGGAGTCGGTGGCGAACGGCCGCAGCGGGGCCCTGGACCTGCCCGGCGTCTCGTGGCGGGACCGCCCGGCGGTCGACCGGGGCGACGGCGTCTGGCTGTGCGGAGACTCCGTCGCCGCTCCCGGTCTGCTCAGCGAGGTCTCCACGCACAGCGCCCTGGCCGCGGCCCGGGCCGCGCTGCGTGCCGTGGGCGCGCCCGTGGCTGCCTGACCCGCCGGGGAGGCGTGTCCGGCGACCGGGCACGCCTCCCGCGCCCCGGCCCCGGCGGGCGGGATCAGGCCGGGGACACGGTGGTGCGCGCGGTGGTGCGCGCAGTGGTGCGCATGGTCAGCTCGGAACCGTCGGCGGACAGCTCCAGGGTGACGGCGGCCGCGCCCAGCTCGGCGGTGCGCGTCAGATGGGTGCCCCCGCAGGGGATGCTCACCGCGCCCTCGGGCAGGTCGCAGTGCCAGCTCCGGCGCGCGGTCAGTTCGGCGCCCGGGCTCTCGATCCGGACCGGGGCATCGGCCGCGATCCACTCCTTGAGCCGGTCCCCGGTCCGCCGGGTGATCTCCGGGAGCTCCTCGGCCAGGCCCTCGGCGGTGAAGCCCTTGCGGCGCAGGGACTTGCCGAGCCGGTAGACGTCGCGGCTGCCGTACGGCTCGATCCGCGAGGAGGCGATGGCCGTCTGGTCGAAGTCGGGGCTGCCCAGCCCGTCGGCGGGGGCCTCCTTGCGCCAGCGGCCGGCCAGCGCGGCGTTGAGCGCGAGGGCGGCCAGGTGGCAGGCGGTGTGCCCGGCCGACAGGGCCCGGCGGTGCCCGGCGTCGGCCACCAGCTCGACCTCGCCCTCCAGGGGTGTGTCGGTGACGTGGACGACGAGCCAGTGCCAGCCGGGGGTGCCCCGGCGGACCGGGATGTCCTCGCCGAGGTGGACGGTGTCCCCGCCGTCCTCCAGGGCCCCGGTGACGCAGTCGGTCACCGGGGCCCCGCCGATCGTGCCGGTGTCGGCGGGCTGGTCCGGCCAGGTGTGGTCGAGGGGGTGGAACGGGGTCTCGGCGACGATCACCCCGTGCCGCTCCCCCACCGGCACGACCCCGATGACGGCGGACCTCCCCCGGGTCTCCCCCGCCGGGTAGGTGACCAGCGTCGATGTCTCGATCTTCATGCCCTCATGATGCCAGTACGGCCTGCGCCGCCCCCGAGGAGGCGCAGGCCGTTCCGGCTCTCGGGGAGGTCAGCGGGCCAGGGCCCGCTCGTCCTCCAGGTAGCGGGAGCGGCCGGCGTACCAGCCGACGGCGAGCTGCACCGCGACCACCGCGAACAGGAACAGGAAGGGGGCCGTCCAGCCGCCGGTCGACTCGTGCATCACACCGACGACCAGCGGGCCCGCACCGGCGATGAGGTACCCGGCGCTCTGCCCGAAGGCGGACAGCGCGGCGGTGGCCTCGGGGGTGCGGGTGCGCAGGGCGAGCATGGTCAGCGCGAGCGGGAAGGAGCCCATGCCGATCCCGACCAGGATCGTGAAGAGCCAGGCCCAGGAGGCGGGCGCCAGCCAGAGGCCGAGGAACCCGGCCGCGTAGAGCGCGACGAACGCCGCCACCACGGGCCGCTGGTCGGCGAACCTGGTGGCGACCGAGGGCACGACCAGGGAGACCGGGATGCCGATCGCGGTGAAGACGCCCAGCAGCAGCCCGGCCTGGCCGGTGGTGAGGCCGCCGTCGGTGAGGATCTTCGGCAGGAAGCCGAACATGATGTAGGCCACCATGCTCTGGGTGCCGAAGTAGGCGGCGACCGCCCAGGCGAGCCTGCTGCGGACCAGCGTCCGCATGCCCAGGCCGGCGGTCCCGGCGGCGCGCTCCGGCTCGCTGCGCAGCAGGAGGAGCCAGGGCAGGGCGGCGACGGCGGCCAGCGCCGCCCACACGCCGAGCGCGACGTGCCAGTTGCCGTCGGCGGCGCGCTCGATCGGGACGGTCGCGGCGGCGGCGAGCATGGTGCCGACCGCCAGGGCGGTGGTGTAGACGGTGGTCATGGTCCCGGCCCGGCCCGGGAAGTGGCGCTTGATCAGGGTGGGGATGAGAACGTTGCCCACCGCGCCGCCGGACAGCGCCAGGGCGCTGCTGAACAGGAAGACCACGGCCGAGTCCACCATCGCGCGGGTCAGCAGGCCTGCGCCGAGGGCGAGCAGGCCGAGCAGGAGCAGCCGGTGCTCGCCCGCCTTGCGGGCCAGTGCCGGGGTCACCGCGCCGACGGTGGCGAAGATGAGCACGGGAAGCGTGGTGAGCAGGCCGATCCCGGCGCCGGACATTCCCAGGCCGGCCGAGATGTGGTCGAGGACGGGGCCGACGCTGGTGACCGCGGTGCGCAGGTTCAGTGCGGCGAGGACGATTCCCAGCACGAGCAACCAGGCCAGGGATCCCGGCGTCCCATCGGTGCGACCCCGGCTCTCGTGGGTGAGCACGCTCATGCGGGTTCAGTCCTCCGTACAGTCGTGGATTCATAGGATGATTGGCTGACCCAAACTGTAACAGGAGTGAAACGCCGATTTGTTCCTGGCGGGAGAAACCTTGACAAAGTGGAAACCCGGGCCCCTCACCCTTGACAGGGAGGAACCCGGGCCTGCCGGAACCGTCAGAGCTGGCGGCCGGGGGTCGGCGGGAACTGCTCACCCGGGAGCGTGCCGGGGGCCGGCGGGAACTGCTCGCCGGGGAGCGTGCCGGTGCCGCGGTCGTGCGGCCCGGGGACGTCCCCGCGCCAGCCGCCCGTCTCGGCGCCGCGCGACTCGATGAACGTCTTGAAACGCTCCAGGTCGCCGCGGACCCGCAGGCGGACGATCTGCAGCCAGTCGCCGACGGTCTCCGCGAAGCCCTCCGGGTCGTACTCCATCTGGAGGGTGACCCGGGTGGTGTCCGGCGTGAGGTGGTGGAAGGTCACCACACCCGCCTGGTGCGGCCGGTCGAGCGACTTCCAGGAGACCCGCTCGTCGGGGTGCTGCTCGGTGATCTCCGCCTCGAACTCACGGCGCACACCGGCGATCTCCACGATCCAGGCCGTGCGGGTGTCGCTCAGCTGCTTGACCGACTCGACGCCCTCCATGAACTCGGGGAAGCTCTCGAACTGGGTCCACTGGTTGTAGACCGTCCGGATCGGCACGTTCACATCGATGGACTGCTCGATGGTGCTCACAATCCTGCCTTCCTCTCGGGGTCGGGGAAGGCTGCCTCTGCCCGGTACGGCGCGGGCCTAACCAGCCCCCGCCACCGTCCCGTCAACGGCGGCGCGAGAGCCAGAAGAGGCCGAGCAGGGGCAGGACGAGCGGAATGTAGACGTATCCGCTGCCGAAACCGGACCAGACCGTGGCCTTCGGGAAGGCCTCGGGGTCCACCAGGCTGAACGTGCCCACGATGAGCACCCCGGCCAGCTCGATGCCGCAGGCGACCGTGGCCAGCACGCGGTTCTCCCTGGCCAGGGCGACGGCGAGCACGAGGTAGACCAGGGCCGCGAAGGCGGACAGCAGGTAGGCCAGCGGCGCCTCGTCGAACTGCCGGGCGATCTGCACGGCCGCCCGGGCCCCGGCGGCGAGGGCGAAGATCCCGTAGACCGCGACCAGGACCCGGCCGGGCCCGGCGCCGACGGCCGCCGCGCCGGCGGAGGGGGCCCCTGAGGCGGGCACGGCCCCGCCGGACCCGTTGACGTGCTCGTTCATGCCGTCCCCTGCCAGAGCTGCAGCATCCGCCCGACCATACCCGGGATCGCGAAGCCCGCGACCGCGATCACCGCCGGGCCCCAGCGGGAGCGCTCGCCCACCCCCCAGAAGGCGGCGACCGGCGGGATCACCACGGTGCCCGCCATGTAACCGATCAGCGTGGCCGTCTCGGCCGGGCCCTCGCCCCGGACCAGCGCGGCGATCAGGAGCCCCGCCTGGACGAGCAGGCCGAGCTCCAGCACGCCGAGCGCGACGAGGAGCACGTTGCCCATGGCCTTGTTCAGCGCGGTCGTCAGCAGGCTGACCAGCGCGATCACCAGCGCCAGCACGATCAGGCCGGTCGCGAGCGGGCCGATCATCGGGGCCTCGGGAGGTTTGCGGACATGAGCAGTAGGGTACTGCCCGCCCGCGCCGCCCCCCGATCCGAGGCGCATACGCTGGAACCGTGGAGAGAATCCTGGTCAGCGCCTGCCTCATGGGGCGGAAGGTCCGTTATGACGGGGCCGCCAAGACCAGCGGTGACGCGCTGCTGGCCACCTGGCGGCAGGAGGGCCGCCTCGTCCCGTTCTGCCCGGAGGTCGAGGGCGGGCTGCCCGTCCCCCGCCCGGCCGCCGAGATCGAGAGCGGCGCCGGGGGCGCGGCCGTGCTCGCGGGCGCCGCCAGGGTGCTGACCGCCGGCGGGGAGGACGTCACCCCGGCGTTCCTCGCCGGAGCCCAGGCCGCGCTCGCCGTCGCCCGGTCCTTCGGCGTCAAGGTCGCCGTCCTGAAGGAGGGCAGCCCCTCCTGCGGCGTCCTCACCCTCTACGACGGCACCTTCCGCGGCCGCCGCCTGCCCGGCCGGGGCGTCACCGCGGCCCTGCTGGAACTGCACGGCATCGCGGTCTTCGGCGAGGACCGCATCGCGGAGGCCGGGGTACGGCTCCGCGAGATCGAGGACGCCGGAGGAACCGCGGAGCCCGGAGGCCGGTGACCGGCCCGCGGGAGACGCCCGGAGGCGCGCCGGGGCCGGTCGCGCCGTACCCGGCGCCGGTGCTCCCGGATGTCAGGGCCCCCGGATGTCAGTACTCCCAGGTGTCCGTGCGGTTCTCGTGACCGATGCAGAAGGCGGCCGAGCCGTGGTCCCCCTGGTACAGGTCCACCCGGATCCAGCCGTCGGCCTGGGAGATCCTGGTCTGGTAGCCCGAGTTCGGCACGGCGGAGACCAGGCGGCAGGCGCCGTTCTCGATGGTGAACGAGACGGTCCCGCCCTTGACCCGGACCACCCGGACGTTCTGGTTCGCCGCCGCCGCCTGGGTGGTGGCCTTGGGAGCCGTGGTGGTCGCGGCGGGCTTGGGAGCCGACGTGGTCGCGGCCGCCTTGGGAGCCGACGTGGTCGCGGCGGGCTTGGGCGCCGCGGACGTCTGGGCGGGTTTGGGCGCCGCCGTGGTCCGGGCGGGAGAGGGCCGGGCGGAGGAGGGCGAAGGGCTGGCCGAACCGCGCGGCCGTACGGAGTGGCCGGTGTTCTGCGGACCCGGGCGGGCCGGCTTCGACCGGGCGGCGGCGGGCGAGGGATCCGCCGTCCGGTCCGGCCGCTCCGTCCCGGACGTGGCCGTCGGCGTGCCGACGGCCACCACCGGTTCGGCCGTCGGCCCCGAGAGCGGCGGGGCCGCGCCCGTCCTGCCGTTCGCGGCGCCGAACCGCTCGATCGTCACGTCGTCGAAGACCCCGAGGTGCAGCACATCGCGGACGCCGAACCAGGCGATCGAGATCGCCAGGACCGTGGCCCCGAACCACCCCGCGATGAAACCAAGCTTCTGCCGCATGCAGTGAATTATTACCCCAAATGTCTCTTTACTTACTACTGTTCACCTCATGGCGACCGTTCTCGTGGTGGAAGACGACGAGTATGTGCGCTCCGCGATCATCCAGGAACTGAGCAGGCGCCAGCATGCCGTGCGCAGCGCGGGGCGGGCTCTCGACGCGTTGCGGGAGATCACCCAGCGTCCCCCGGACGCGGTGATCCTCGACCTCGGCCTGCCCGACCTGGACGGGTCCGAGGCGCTGAAGATGATCCGCAGCGTCTCCGGCGTCCCGGTCATCGTCGCGACGGCCAGGGACAACGAGGCGGAGATCGTCCGCCTGCTGGAGGCGGGCGCCGACGACTACCTGGTCAAACCGTTCTCCGGCGACCATCTGAACGCCCGGCTGGACGCGGTGCTCCGGCGGGCGCGGACCGCGAGCCCGCCGCAGGTGCTGCGCATCGGCGACCTGTCGGTGGACCTGAACCGTCGCGAGGCCGCCGTGGGCGGCACGCCCCTCACCCTGACACGCCGGGAGTTCGACCTGCTGGCCTACCTGGCCGCGCGGGCCGACCGGGTCGTCTCCCGCAAGGAGCTGCTCACCGAGGTGTGGCAGCAGTCCTACGGAGACGACCAGACCATCGACGTCCACCTGTCGTGGCTGCGCCGCAAGCTCGGCGAGCGCGCCTCCGCTCCCCGCTACCTCCACACCGTGCGCGGTGTGGGCGTCATGCTGGTAGCGCCGCCGCCATGAGGCGGACCCTCGCCCTGCTCGCCCTCGCCGGGGCCTCGATGATCGCCTTGGCCTTCCTCGTCCCCCTGGGGCTCTTCGTCAAGGAGAGCGCCGAGGGCAGAGCGCTGGCCGAGGCCGAACGGCAGGCCGCGGCGCTCGTCCCGGTGCTGGCGATCACCGTGAACCCGGAGCGGCTGCCCCATGCCCTGGCCAGCACCGGCGCCGGGGACCGCATCGCCGTGCACCTGCCGAACGGCGGCGCGGTCGGCACGGTCCGCGCGCCCGTCCCGACCGTGACCGCGGTCGCCGGGCAGGGCCGGGCCGTGACCGCCGAGACCGACACCGGGGTCCTCCTGCTGCGCCCGGTCGCCCTGGACGGCGGCCGGACGGTGGTGATCGAGATCTTCGTGCCCGGCGGGGAGCTCACGCGGGGCGTCACCACCTCCTGGGCGGTGCTGACCGGGGTCGCGGTGATGCTGGTCGCGGGCTCGGTGCTGGTCGCCGACCGGATGGGCGTGCGCGTGGTGCGCTCGGCCCGCCGGCTGGGCCGCGCCGCGGGCGCTCTGGGCGCCGGCGACCTCACCGTCCGCATCGATCCGGAGGGCCCGCCGGAGCTGGCCGCCGCGGGAGAGGCCTTCAACACCATGGCCGACCGGGTGGTCCAGCTCCTCGCCGCCGAACGGGAGATGGCCGCCGACCTGTCGCACCGGCTGCGCACGCCGCTGACCGCCCTGCGGCTCAGCCTCGACCACCTGGGCCCGGAGGCGGAGCAGAGCCGCCGCTCCCTCAGCCGGCTGGAGTCCGAGGTCGACCAGATCATCGCCGCGGCCCGGGCGCCCTCCCGCGCCCCGGAGTTCGTGGCCTGCGACGCGGCGGAGGTCCTCCGCGAGCGGCTGACCTTCTGGTCGGCGCTGGCCGAGGACCAGCAGCGCCGCTGGGAGCTGATCGGCGCGGACGCGCCCGTCCGGGTCCCGGTCGCGGCGACCGAGCTCAGCGCCGTCGTGGACGCGCTGCTCGGCAACGTGTTCCGGCACACCCCCGAGGGCTCGGCGTTCACCGTGACCCTGCACCAGGGCTCCGGCACGGTCGGCATGCTGATCGCCGACGCCGGACCGGGCATCCCCGACCCGTCGGCGGCGCTGCGGCGCGGGGCCAGCGGATCGGGCTCCACCGGGCTCGGTCTGGACATCGCCCGCCAGCTCGCCGAGACCACCGGCGGCGACCTGCGGATCGACGCCTCCTCCCTCGGCGGCGCCCGGGTCCAGCTGTGGTTCCGCACCGACCAGCGGGACCGCACGCCGCGCGCGGCCCGGCGGCCGGTCCGCAGCCGCTGGTCGGGGGCGGCCCGGCGGGTGGTCGGCGACCGCTGGTCGGGGGCGCCCCGCACGCACTGACGACCGGCGCGGGCCGCCTCACCGGCGGCCCGGTCACGCCGCGGCGGCCCCGTGGGCGCGGCGGCCGGCCCAGACCTGGCCGAGCTGCAGGACGCTCAGGCCGAACATCAGCGCGCCCAGCGGGACATGCAGGGTCTTCACCTGCGCTATGCCCAGCGCCACCTGCGCCAGCGTGAGCGCGAAGAACCCGGCCGCGTACAGGACGGGCCCGGGTGAGCCGCCTCCCGGACGCCACGCCAGGACCGCGGCGACCAGGTGCGCCAGCGTCACGGTGAACACCCCGTACCCCGAAGCGCTGTGCAGCGCCGACCCGCCGGGCGAGGACAGCAGCAGTCCGGCGGTGACCGGTGCGGCGAACAGGGCCAGGGTCTGCAGGACGATCACGACACGCAGGAACGTGGCGTAGCCCTGCTTGCCCGTCGTGGACATGGGGTCTCCTCTTCTCTGGTCCGAGGCTCTGCGGCATGGTGCCTCAGTAGTCCGACGACGCGGCCGCCGGGAATGTGAGGCGACCGCGCGACCTCACATTCCGGAGGGCCGTCTCGTCGGTCTGATGAGAGCAACCGCGACAGAGGAAAGCCGGGGACCATGACCACCCAGCCCGAGCCGGGAGACGGCCGATCCGACCCGAACCTGAGTGCGATCATGAGCGAGCGGCGTCATCTGATCAATCTCGCCTACCGCCTCCTCGGTTCCCTGTCCGACGCCGAGGACGTCGTGCAGGAGACCTACGTCCGCTGGTACGCCATGCCCCGGCAACGGCAGGACGCCGTCGGATCCCCCGGCGCCTGGCTGACGACGGTCGCCGGCCGCATCTGCCTGGACCTGCTCGGCTCGGCCCGGGCCCGGCGCGAGCGGTACGTGGGCGAATGGATCCCCGAACCGCTGCCCGACCCCGCGGAGTGGACCCCCGGGCCGTCGGACGGCACCGCGGCCGACCCCGCCGACCGGGTCACGCTCGACGAGTCGGTCAGCATGGCCTTCCTGGTCGTGCTCGAATCCATGACCCCGGCCGAGCGCGTCGCGTTCGTCCTGCACGACGTCTTCCGCTACTCCTTCGCCGAAGTGGCGGCGACCGTCGGCCGCACCCCGGCGGCCTGCCGCCAGCTGGCCTCCTCGGCCCGCCGCCGCCTCCGCGCCGCGCAGGCGTCCACGGCCCCCGCGGCCCGGCAGGCCGGCGTCGTCAGGGACTTCAAGCGGGCCTGGGAGGCCAAGGACATCGACGCCCTCATCGGCCTGCTCGACCCCGGCGCCACGGCGATCACCGACGGCGGCGGCCTCGCCAGCGCCGGGCTCCGCCCGATCGAGGGCAGCGAGCAGATCGTCCGCTACATCCTCGCCGTCGCCGGTACGGCGCCCGCCATGACGATCCTGGAACGCACGGTCAACGGCCGGCCCGGCCTGGTGGCCCAGCAGGGCGGCGTCACCGTGACGGTGACGGCGTTCGACGTCGCAGGCGACCGGATCACGCGCATCTGGGCGGTGCGCAACCCCGACAAGCTCCGGCCCTGGACCGCGGGACCGCGGCAGCACCCGGGTGTCCCGGGGGAAGACCCGGCAGCTCACCCGAGCGGCCCGGCACCGTTCACCGCGCCGCCCGGCGGTACGGCCGCCGTACGCGAGACCTGAAGCAGAGACCATTCCCTTTGTTGTCATCCGCACACGACAAAATGTGTTTATTTTTGTCAGCGAGTGCTTGAACCTCTTTTTATGGGTGAGACTTCCGCCCATTTCCGGCGGGGCCGGGAACTGGAATGCCATATCCTCCGGACCGCCGCCCCGGGCGTCTTCCCGCAGCACCGGAAGACACCCGGGGGAGACAGGCCGCATGTGCACTCCCCGGCCCGCCGGCGGGGATGTTGACTCAGGCGCTTGGCCCTTTTCCCGGGGCGAATGCCCTCACGAAGAGCCGGGATGCCCGGGTCACTGCGGAAATCACGGCCTCCCATCCGGCCCGTCGGCGGCAAGACCGGACCCCGGTGATCTTCGATCCGCCGGCTGGAACGCGCCAGAAAAGGGAGGGGCCCCATAGCGGAGCGCTTATCTCAACATTATTTCCGCGAAGCGGATCAGAATACGATCAATGACAATTCGAATCGACTCCCGGACATTGACGGAGAATACACCTGTCTTTATTCTCGAAATAACCGGCATATCGTATTGGAGTGGCCGATGAAACGTCTCGGGAACCTCGCCGCCGCCGTCCTCCTCGCCGCCGCGGCGTCAATCCTCGCCGCGGCCCCCGCCTGGGCGGCCACCACCACGATCCACAGGGACAACGCTGCGGGCGCCGCCTACGCGGGCAAGGTGCGGGCGACGCTGATCGCGCCCGTGTCGGTCTCCACCTCGCTCGGCACCGCCACCTGCAACACCGGCAACATCGACGCCGCCATCCAGTCGGACGGCACCGCCCTGAACGTCTCGGGCTTCTCCTTCAGCAACAGCCCCGGACCGGCGTGCCCGAACAGCGCCGGCGGCCAGTCCACCGTGAGCGCGGTGGGACTGCCGTGGAACGGGGGCAACGTCACCTACGGCGCGGTGAGCGGCGGGCGCGACGCGACCCTGACGCTCACGAATGTCAGGGTCTCCTCGGTGACCACCGGCTGGTTCGGCACCATCACCTGCGTCTACCGGGGATCGGGGGCCTCCGACAGCATCGTCCTGGACGGCTTCAACGCCGACAACGCCGCCCGCCCCGACCCCTCCGTCGACCAGGCTCAGGCCAGGGCCGTCAACTCCGGCCTCTCCAAGGTCAGTGGAAGCTTCCTGTGCCCCGGTACGGCCAGATACAGCGCCACCTTCCAGTTGCTCGGCGAGACCGTCGCCGGATCCGGCGTCTACGACCAGAAGCTCCACATCACCTCCTGACGGCGTTCGCCGCAGCGGTACAGCCCCTCCCCTCCGGGGGATCGGCCCGCCTCCCCGCCTCGCGCGGGAGGGGCGGGCCACAGCTGCGAGCCCTCCGTCCACAACGCCAGCGCGCACATCGCCTGGTAGACGCAGAGCAGCGCCCACACCTCCTGGGCCACCGTCTCGGCGCTCCTGGAACGCAGCACAGCCGCCGGGCCGCACCGGCCGGCCCAGGCCATCGCGCCCGCCATGTCCCACCGCCCGGCGTACCGTGCCGACAACTCGGCCACGGGCGCCCGCCCCGGATCCGTCAGCGTCGTGACCAGCCAGTCCGTGCCCGGCCGGGGAACGACTCTGACGGGCGCGCCTCCCATCGCGGCGTGCCGGGACAGATACGAGCCGTCCCCGAGGCGGTGCTCCACTGCGAGCCCGTCAGCCCCGGCGATCCCCCACAGCAGGTGCGCGCCGGTCGCCGCCGCCGTACGCCACAGCCCGAACCCCTCGGGACCGGACCGGGCCAGCAGCAGCGCCCCCGGTCCCAGCCTGCGCAGCGCCCGCGCCGCCAGCGTGTGCCGCTCCACCGCCGAGCCCGCGAACGTCGCGTCCACCAGCGTGTGGGTCCCGTTCTCCGCCACCGCCACGACCCGGACACAGGGGAGAGGCCTTTTCCCGTCCGGGCGGCCGAACGCCGCGTTGTCGGGGGTCCCCGGTACGGCCAGCGTCATGTCGTCCATCGTGACCGGCCACAGTCCGGCCAAGTCCTCGTCATGGGCACGGGGCGTGGGGACGGCCACGCGGTGCAGAAGCGCCCGCAGGGGCTCCGCGCCGAGCCGCGCGCGGGCCCGGCTGATCGCCGATGTGCTGGGCGCCTCCCACCGCAGGACCCTGCGGGAGCGCCACGCGAGCCCGTTCAGGAGCAGGCGCATGACCTGGTCGTAGTTCCTGTCGGGGAACATGCACAGCGCCAGGACGTAGTACATCGTCAGATGGGCCGGCAAAGCTCGTCGCCGCCTGTCCGCGCACCCGCTGGCCCGTATCACCTCGTCGAGCAGTGACACCGGGAAGGCGGATGTGAGAACACTGATCGACAAGTGGTCCGCCAGCCGTTCCTCACCCGGCCGGGTCCTCACGTCCCTGATCGTGCCCGTGTGCGCGCCGGGTAAGCGGCGACCGGGTGAATCTCTGATTTCTTGGCGGTGTGCGCTGGAGTCCGCGGCGGGAATGCGCGGAATCTGAGTGCGGTCGCCTCGGTATCCGCGCTCCTGGACGGGCCGCCGACCGTCGCCGGGACCTGACGGGCGGCGGCGAATTCGAACGGCTTCAGCCGCAGGCAGGCGTCGCGTTCGGCGCAGACGCGTGCCGTGCCCGCGACGATCGGCGGGCCGGCTCGTCTAGGCTGTTCCCCCGGATGTTCGGGGGTACGGATTTGCCACAGATGCAGGCGCCCCATCTGGCCCGGGGGATCACCCTCGCCGTTCTGGGCGCGTTCGCGAGCGTGTACCTGCTGGCCGGGATGCCGATCGCGATCGTCGTGTTCGCGCTGCAGCTCGTCCACGTCCTGCCGGCGCTCAGGCGGTTCCGGGGAACGGTGCTGTTCGCCGTACAGGCCGGCGCCGGGTTCTGGGGCGTTCTCGCCTCCGGCGCATCCGTCGGCATGCTCGGCTTCCTGGCCGGGTCACTGCTGCTGTCGCCGCTGTGGCCGCTCGCTCCGGCGGTCGCCGTGGCGGCGGCGGTGATCGGCTCCGTCCGGTACGGCGAAGCGTCCGCCGCAGCCGACGCCACGATCACGATGGTCCTGATCGCGCTGGTGGTCTACGGCCTGACCCGGCTCACCGAGCGGGTCGACCAGCTGCACTCGGCCAGGCTCGCCCTCGCCGTGGCCGCCGTCGCCGAGGAGCGCCTGCACATCGCCGCCGAACTGAGCGACGGTCTCGGGCGAGGCCTCACCATGATCGCCGCAGGCGGCAGGCGCGCCCTGGCCGAGCCGGAACGCACGGCCGAGATCCTCGGACAGGTCGCGGGCACGGCACGGCGCGCCCTGGCCGAGGCGCGGACCGCCGCCTCCGGGTACCGCGCCATGTCTCTGGCGCCCGAGATCACCACCGCCCGCGCGATGCTGGCGGCCGCGGGCGTGACCGCGCACGTGCGCGTCGGCCACGCCGAACCGCTGGGGCCCGCGGGCGCGCTGCTCGCGGCCGTGCTCCGGGAGGCGGTGACCGAGGTCGTACGGCGCGGCACGGCGACGACGTGCGAGATCGAGACCGACGTGTCCGAGGGCGGAGTCCGGCTCCGCGTCTCCAACGACGGAGCCAGGACCGCGGAGGACGAGAGCCTGGGCGACCTTCCGGGCCGGGTCGCCGAGGCGGGCGGATCGCTCACCACAGGCCTGTCCTCCACCGGCCGTTTCACCGTCTCCGTCGTGCTTCCCGGCGCCGGATCCGCTCCGTCGCTCCCGCCGGACGACCGGCACGCCTCCGTTCTCTCCTTCACCCTGCTGGCCGTCGTCCTGGCCGGGTTCAGCGCCAAGGCGCTGCTCCAGCTCCCGGCAGGCTCGCTGCCCCCGGCGGCCGCCTGTCTCGGGCTGATCCTCTTCCTGCAGCTCCGCTCGGTGTCCGGCCACCACATACGGTCGCTGGCGGTCATGGCCCTGCTCACCTATCTCCCGATCCCCGCCTTCGGCGCGGTCTGGCTGGGCGTCGCCGGTTTCCTGTCCGGCCCGCTCCTGCTGGCCTTCCCCGCGGTGCTCGCCTGGCCGCTCGTCGCCTCGGTGACGGCGAGTGCCGCGGTCATCGGCGTCGCCCTGGGGCTGGAGCCCGCCGTGACGGTGAACTACACCGTGAGCACGCTGGTGACCGGCCTGGTCGTCCACGGGCTCCTCCGCCTGGCCCTGCTGGCGAAGGAGGTGCAGGCGGTCAAGGAGGAGCTGGCCCGCTCGGCGGTGGTCGAGGAGCGCCTGCGCGCCGCCCGGGACCTGCACGACCTGCTCGGCCACAGCATGGCGGCGATCCTCCTCAAGTGCGAGCTGGCCAGGAGGCTCGACCCCGTCCGGGCCCGCGCCGAGATCGAGGACGTACTCGAGATGGTGGACAAGGCCGAGGCCGACCTGCGCTCCGTCTCCGGGGAGCGGCACGAGATGGCGCTGGCCGCCGAGGCGGACTCGGCGCGGTCGCTCCTGGGCGCCGCGGGCATCGAGGTCACGGTCGAGCTGAGCCACGGCCGGGTCGCCGCGGAGGTCGAGACCGTGCTGAGCACGGTGCTGCGCGAGGCGGTGACCAACGTGCTCCGGCACAGTGCCGCACGCCGCTGCACGATCACGGCGGACTGCGAGCAGGGCGAGGTACGGCTCCGCGTGCGCAACGACGGCGTGCGCCCGGCCGCGGTTCCCGCCGAGGACTCCGCCCCGGACCGGACCGCGGGGCGCCGCGGCTCTGCGGGAGTCGGCAACCTGACCACGCGGCTGGCCGCCCTCGGCGGCAGTCTCGCCACCACCCGCGACGGCGAGCGGTTCGAGATCGAGGCCCGTGTCCCCACCGCGTCCCTCGCGGTGTCCGTCCCCGCCGGCTGAGGCTCCCCCGCGCCTCGGACGGCAGGCGCCGCGGCCGTCCCCGGGCGGCCCGGTCCCCGCCTCCCGTCCCGGCCGTGCGGGTGCGGCGCGGTCAGATCCAGCCCGCCTGTCTCGCGATGCGCACGGCGTCGACCCGGTTGCGGGCGTTGAGCTTGGCGACGATCGCGGTGATGTAGTTGCGCACGGTCCCCGCGCTCAGGAAGAGGCGCCCGGCGATCTCGGCCGCGTCGATCCCCTCGGCCACCAGCCGGAGCACGTCGGCCTCGCGGGGGGTGAGCGGGTTGTCGGCCAGGTCCCAGGCCGTCACCGCCAGCGAGGGGTCGAGCACCCGCTCTCCGCCGGCCACCGCGCGGATGGCGGCCACCAGTTCCTCCGGCGGCGCGGTCTTCAGCAGGAACCCGTCCACCCGCGCGCCGAGCGCCCGGCGCAGATGGCCCGGCTTGCCGTACGCGGTGAGCATGAGCGTCCGGCAGCCGGGCAATCGCAGGCGGAGCTCTGCCGCGGCCGCGAGGCCGTCGAGCGCGCCGGGCATGTCGATGTCGAGCACCGCGACGTCGGGCCGGTGCAGAAGCGCGGCGGGCACCACGGCGTCGCCCGACTCGACGGCGGCGACGACCTCCAGGTCCTCCTCCAGGCCCAGCAGCACCGCCAGGGCGCCCCGGACGACGTACTGGTCCTCGGCCAACAGCACACGGATCACGGGACATGTCTACCAGTGTCCGGATCATGACGATGTCACGGTCCCTCGATGATCACATCTCTGGCCCGGCGGACCGCAGGCCAGCAGGCTGGCAGGCATGACGGACGTAGTGCGTTTGGACGCGGTGAGCAAGGTGTACGGCACGGGCCAGAGCGCGGTGGCGGCCCTGCGCGAGGTGACGGCGGGCATCCCGCAGGGGAGCTTCACCGCGGTGATGGGACCCTCGGGGTCGGGGAAGAGCACGTTTCTGCACTGCGCGGCCGGGCTGGACTCACCGTCCTCGGGCTCGGTAAAGCTGGGCGGCACCGAGCTGAGCGGGATGGACGAGACGCGGCTGACGAAGCTGCGCAGGCAGCGGATCGGGTTCGTGTTCCAGGCGTTCAACCTGGTGCCCGCGCTGACCGTGACCGAGAACATCACGCTGCCGCTGCGGCTCTCGGGCAGCCGGGTGGATCGGGCCTGGCTCCGCGAGATCGTCTCGAGGGTCGGCCTGGACGGGCGGACCGGGCACCGGCCCGCCCAGCTCTCCGGCGGACAGCAGCAGCGGGTGGCCATCGCCCGGGCGCTGATGACCCGGCCTGAGGTGGTCTTCGGCGACGAGCCCACCGGCGCGCTCGACACGATGACCGCCCGTGAGGTGCTGAGGCTGCTCCGCGAGGTGGTGGACGGCATGGGCCAGACCGTGGTGATGGTCACCCACGACCCGGTGGCGGCCTCCTACGCCGACACCGTCCTGCTCCTGGCCGACGGCCGGATCGTGGACACGATGACCGCGCCGACCTCCGAGCGCGTGGCCGAGCGGATGACCAGGCTGGGAGCGTGGGTGTAATGATCTTCTTCGCATTGCGGACGATCCGGCACCGCAAGGCCGGCTTCGCGGGCGCCTTCCTCGCCCTGATGTGCGCGGCGGCCCTGGTCTGCGCCTGCGGGATGCTGCTGGAGACCGGGCTGCGCGGCGGCGTCGCCCCCGAGCGCTACGCGGGTACCCCGATGCTCGTCGCGGGCGACCAGTACGCCCGCGAGACGATCCGGAAGTCGGAGGGGAAGACCAAGGAGAAGGCCAAGGCCCTGTCAGAGCGCCGGTGGATCCCCGCCTCTCTCGCCGGGGAGCTGAGCCGGCTCCCGGGGGTCGAGCGGGTGGTCACCGAGGTGACCTTCCCCGTCCTGGCCGCGGGCCGGTCCTTCTGGGGGCACGGCTGGGAGTCGGCCCCGCTCACTCCGTTCACCCTGCGCGCCGGACGCGCGCCCGGCAGCGGGAACGAACTGGTGGCGGACGCACGGGCGGGGCTGGAGGTGGGCGCCGAGGTGACCGTGGAGTCACCGGTGGGATCACGGGTCTACCGGGTGACGGGCGTCACCGCCGAGGCCCTGCCCAGCCAGGACATACTGTTCTTCGCCGCCTCCGAGGCCCGCCGCCTGGCCGGCCGCCCCGGTCTGGTCAGCGCGATCGGCGTCTTCCCCCGGTCCGGCGCGTCCCGGATCGACCCGGCCCCGGTGCTCGGCGGTGCGCTCGTCCACACCGGCGACGAGCGCGGCGCGGCCGAGTTCCTCGACGCGGAGCAGGCACGGCTGAAGCTGGTCAGCATGGGCGGCGCCCTCGGCGGTACCGCGCTGCTGGTCGCGGTCCTCGTCGTGGTCGGCACGTTCGCGCTCTCCGTCCAGCAGCGCCAGCGGGAGATCGCCCTGCTGAGAGCGGTCGCGGCGACGCCCCGGCAGGTGCGTCGGCTGCTCGGCGGCGAGGCGCTCATGCTCGGCGCCGTCGCCGGGATCCCGGGGTCCGCTCTGGGAGTCGGCCTGGGTTTCTGGCTGCGCTCCCGGTTCGTCGCGCTGGGCGTGATGCCGGAGAACCTGCGGCTCGTGGTGAGCCCGTTCCCGGTACTCGCCGCACTCGCGGCAACCGTCCTGGCCGCCTGGACCGCCGCGCGCCTCTCCGCTCGCCGTACCGCCCGCATCCGCCCGGTCGAGGCCCTCGGTGAGGCGGCGCTGCCGGCCGCGCGCCTGCCCCGGGGACGGATGATCGCCGGACTGCTGTGCGCCGCGGGCGGTGCCGTGCTGACGTTGGTGCTGTCGGGGCTGTCCACCGAGGCGGCATCCGGCCCTGTGACGATGTTGACCGCACTGGTGTGGACGGTCGCGGCCGCCCTGCTCGGCCAGGTGATCGCCCGGGTGGCCGTCGCGCTGCTCGGAGTGGTGCTGCGCGCCTGGCGGGTGAGCGGGTACCTCGCCGCCGCGAACCTGCGGGCCGGGTCGCACCGGATGGCCTTGGTGATCACTCCGCTCAGCCTGATGGTCGCCATGACGTGCACGATCCTGTTCGTGCAGACCACGATGGGGCACGCCGCCCAGGAGGAGGCGGCCGCGGGTGACCGCGCCGACTACGTGCTCGGCCCGCGGGTTTCCTCCTCCGCGGCCGAGGCCGTACGCCGGGTGCCGGGCGTGGAGGCGGTCACCGAGATGCTGCACACCTCGGTCCGGGTCGGCTTGGACAAGTACGGCGCACGAGCCGTCACGCCCTCGGGGCTCCTGCTGACGCTCGACCCCGGAGTGGTCGCCGGATCGCTGCACGGGCTCGGCCCGCAGACGGTCGCCGTCAGCCGGACCGCCGCGTCCCGCCTCGGCGTGTCGGTCGGCTCGCCGCTCAGGCTCACCCTCGGCGACGGCACCCGCGCGACGCTCCGCGTCGTCGCCCTCTACGAGCGGGGCCTCGGGTACGGCGAGCTCCTCCTGGCGCACGAGCTGGTGCGCCCGCACGTCGACGATCCGTTCTCCACCGTCCTGGTCTCGGCGCCGTCGGTCTCCCGCGCGGCCCTGGAGCGGGCCGCACCGGGCGTCGCGGTGCTCGACAGGGTCCGGGCCGCCGAGGCGGGAGCGCCGAACGCCGAGGTCAACTACGTGACGATGGGCCTGATCATCGCGTTCACCGCGATCGCCGCGGTCAACACGCTGGCGATGTCCGCCTCGGACCGCTCCCGCGAGTTCGCCCTGCTCCGCCTCGTCGGCACCACGCGCCGGCAGGTGCTGAGGATGGCCCGTCTGGAGACGCTGACCGCGGTGCTGGTCTCGGTGGCCGTCGGCACGGTGATCTCGCTGGTCACGCTCACCGCCTTCAGCCTGGGCATGATCGGTTCGGCACGGCCGCACGTGCCGCCGCCGGCCTACCTGGCCCTGGTCGCCTCGGTGGCCGCCCTGGCCCTGGCCGCCACCGCTCTTCCCGTGCGGTTCCTCCTCCGTGCCCGCCCCGCCGAGGCGATCTCCTGATCCGCGGATCCGGTCGTCCTGAACCGGAACCCGTCCCGTCCGGGGCATCGAAGGGCCAGGAGCTGCAGGAGCTGCGCAAACGGTCGGTGATACCGCCGGTGGTCACGCCATCCGGGGAAACGACGAGATCCCGCCCGATCGAGGCGATCGGGCGGGATCTCGTCAACGTGCTCCAGGCCGTTTCGAGAACGGCCCGCTGTGGAGCTATGGGGATTCGAACCCCAGACCTCCTCCATGCCATGGAGGCGCGCTACCAGCTGCGCCATAGCCCCTGGTCACCGCTCCGAGTGCTCTCGTTGCGGCGCCTGGGAAGCATATAGGGACAACGTCCCGTTCACCTAATCGACGGCCGTACGGCTCGCGCCCGTCACCGGCGGAGGCGAGCCGTACGCACCGTCAGGACGGCGCGGCCTCGGGGCTGTCGTCGCTCTGGATCGGCTCCGGCAGGGTCCCGGCGTTGTGCTCCATGAGGCGCCAGCCCTTGCGGCCCTCCTGCAGCACCGACCACGAGCAGTTGCCCAGGCCGCCGAGGGCCGGCCAGTGCTCCTGGGGCAGGCCCATCAGCCTGGCGATGCCGAGCCGGATCGCCGCGCCGTGGGAGACGACGACCAGCAGCCCGTCGGGGCTGAGCCGCTCGGCCCAGCGGCGGACGGAGGCCGACACCCGCTTGGCGACGTCGGCGACGTCCTCCCCGCCGGGCGCCTCCCAGGCGGCGAACTCACGGGGCCAGCCCGCGGAGATCTCTTCACGGGTGAGACCTTCCCACTCGCCGCCGCCGCGCTCGCGCAGGTCCTCGTCAACGGTCACGGACAGGCCTGTGACGCGGGCCAGCGCGTCGGCGGTGTCCGCGGCGCGCTGGAGGTCGGAGGCGACGATCAGCTCGGGGCGGAGCGTGGCGAGCATCGAGGCGGCGCGCGCGGCCTGCGCGATGCCGGTCTCGTCCAGCGGGATGTCGGTGTGGCCCTGGAAGCGCCGCTCGACGTTCCACAGGGTCTGGCCGTGTCTCAGGCAGACGACCCGGCGGCTCATGCGCCGCCCTCACCGCGGGCTGCGGGGGCGGGGGTGGGGGCGGGGGCCGTCCGGACGGCGGCCCGCTCATGCCGTCCCGTCACAGGGCGTCCCCCGGAGCGGCCGGGCGGGCGCGCTGCGCGGCGACCTGGGTCACGCTGTCCGGCAGGGAGATCGCCGGGCAGTCCTTCCACAGCCGCTCCAGGGCGTAGAAGGTGCGGTCCTCCTCGTGCTGGACGTGCACGACGATGTCGACGTAGTCCAGCAGGACCCAGCGGCCCTCGCGCTCCCCCTCGCGGCGGACGGGCTTGGCGTCGGCCTCGATCCGCAGCCGGTCCTCGATCTCGTCGACGATGGCACGGACCTGGCGGTCGTTGGTGGCGGAGCAGAGCAGGAAGGCGTCGGTGATGACGAGCTGCTCGCTCACGTCATAGGCGAGGATGTCGTCGGCCAGCTTGTCGGCGGCGGCCTCGGCGGCGAGCCTGACGAGCTGAACGGATCTGTCGGTTGCGGTCACGGTGTGGGTTAGTCCTCCGGTAGTCGGCCCTGTCATGCCCAGGGGTCACCCCTAAGGATGCCCGGTGTGGCGCGCGTTAAGAGCGGGCACGGATACAACGCATATCGTGTGCCACCCGATTCCGCACCGCAAACGATTTGGCGGTCCGGCCGCGGGCTCTGCGCGCGGTCCAGGCGGCGTCCGCTGATGCGGCGCGCTCGCCGGTGCCCTGACCAGGGTATCCGCAACGGTGCTCCGGGCCGGGCGCCCGTTCCGCCGCCCGGCCTCGCCGCTCACGCGTGAGCTCAAGGCCGAGATCGTCGAGCCCTGCCGCTTACGAGGCCGCTTGCGCGGCCCGACCATCACCCCAGGGGTGTCCTTCGAAGCGGAGCAGGTTCAACTAGAAGATCGAGCAGGGTGCCCGCCCAGGTCATGCGGGTAAGGGCCGACCATAACCAACATGATTCGGTGGAGTTTCTGCGCTTTATTACGTCCCATTTCCGCCCAACCATCACGTCTGATTGACGACCATTCTTGCTCCCACGGGGCATGGTCTTCGTCGTCGAGGACGGCCGAGTCGATCACCATTGGGCCGAACGAGCCCTCGACGGTCCTGACCACTGCGTGCGCGATGAGCTCTGTCGCGAACCCTTACCTTCCATCCCGGGCAGTCGCACGATCCAAGCAGGTAAGAGCGACATTTCCACGTTTCGCCACCACATCTTCCTGCTTGGTCGCCCTGTCTGCCGCCGCAACCACCTACGGCCCAGGTTTGCAATCACGATCATCCTGGAGCCGGGGCCCACCGAAGGCACCCGTGCAAGGGCCCGAAGGGCCTCGCAGCGGTCAGGGCCGGGCGGCCGGCCGCCCGGCGGACGGCTGAGGAAAGCCCTGCTCAGTCCTCTGCCCGCTGGTACAGCCCGCGCTTTCCGATGTACTGGACGATGCCGTCGGGCACGAGATACCAGATGGGCTCTCCCGCGGCCACCCGCTCCCGGCACTCCGAGGAGGAGATGGCCAGGGCCGGGATCTCCAGCAGGCTGACCCGGCCCGCGGGCAGGCCGGGGTCGTGCAGGTGGTGGCCGGGACGGGTGGCGCCGACGAAGTGCGCGATGGTGAACAGCTCGTCCACGTCCCGCCAGCTCAGGATCTGGGAGAGCGCGTCGGCGCCGGTGATGAAGTACAGCTCCGTGTCGGGGCCGTGGATGTCGGCGATGTCACGCAGCGTGTCGATGGTGAAGGTCGGGCCCGGCCGGTCGATGTCCACCCGGCTCACCGAGAAGCGGGGATTGGACGCGGTCGCGATGACCGTCATCAGATAGCGGTCCTCGGGCGCGGAGACCGCCTGGTCGGCCTTCTGCCAGGGCCGCCCGGTGGGCACGAAGACGACCTCGTCGAGCTCGAAGTGGTGCGCGACCTCGCTGGCCGCGACCAGGTGACCGTGGTGGATCGGGTCGAAGGTTCCTCCCATGACGCCCAGACGGCGCTTCCCCCGGCCGATCGGCGCGTTCATCATGGAAGGGACCATACGCGCAAGCCGTACAGAGCTTTTAAGGGCCCCCCGCGCGTGACAGGCGGACCCGACGTAGCATGCCGGACATGACCACCACCCCGGATCGCAACCGCGTGCAGCTTCCCGGCATCAGCTCCCGTGCCTACGAACATCCCGCCGACCGGTCCGCGCTGGTCGCTCTCCGTTCGCTCAGCGGGTTCGACACGGTCCTCAAGCAGATGTCCGGTCTGATCAGCGAGCGCCGTCTGCGCCTGATCTACCTCGCCTCGGCGGTGCGCACGAGCGACACCCAGTTCCGCGCTCTGCACGACATGGGCCGCGACGCGGCCTACGTGCTCGACCTCCACCGCATCCCGGAGGTCTACGTGCAGCAGAGCCCGCAGGTCCAGGCCAAGGCCATCGGCTTCGACGACCCGTTCATCGTCGTCACCACCGGCCTGCTCGACCTGATGGACGAGGAGGAGCAGCGCTTCGTCATCGGCCACGAGACCGCCCACATCCTGTCCGGCCACGCGGTCTACCGCACCATGCTGGACATCCTCACCCGCCTGGCCACCCGCGTGGCCTGGATCCCGCTGGGCTACATCGGCCTGCGCGCGATCGTGGCGGGGCTGGAGGAGTGGCACCGCAAGTCCGAGCTCTCCGCCGACCGCGGCGGCCTGCTCGTCGGGCAGGACCCCGACGCCGCGCTGCGCGCGCTGATGAAGCTGGCCGGCGGCTCGCGCCTGCACGAGATGAACATCGAGGCCTTCCTCGACCAGGCGCGCGAGTACGACACGGCGGGCGACGTCCGCGACGGCCTGCTGAAGGTCCTCAACCTGCTGGGCACCACCCACCCGTTCGCCGTCTCCCGGGTCGCCGAGCTCGACAGGTGGCGCCGCAGCGGCGAGTACGAGAGCGTCCTCCGCGGCGACTACCCGCGCCGCGCCGACGACTCCAGCGCGAAGATCTCCGAAGAGGTCAAGGCCGCGGCCCGCTCCTACCGCGAGTCCTGGTCGCAGTCCCAGGACCCGTTCATCGGCGTCCTGCGCGACGTCGCCGAGGGCGCGGTCAACGCCGGCGAGCGCATCTTCAACCGCTTCTCCCGACGCGACGGCAACTAGCTCATTTCGTTCACAAAAAGGTCTGGAAGTTCACCTTCCGGACCTTTTTGCATGTACATGAAGATTGCCCTACTGTGCCGGGCCATGAGAATGCGCATGATCGCAGCCCTGACCGGGCTGGCCGGGCTGCTGCTGTCGGGTACGGCCCACGCCTACCCGATCAAGGACGAGATGCTGACGAAGAACAAGCTCTACTCCTCCGGCAGACTCGCCGCGGCCGCGTGCAAGGAGCCGCCGGTCAAGGACGGCGACGCCGCCTCGCTGAAGAAGTACTGGGCCGGGATCAACACCTGTCTGGACACCGTCTGGGGTGCCCACCTCACCAAGGCGGGTCTCCCGTTCAGCAAGCCGGTCCTGAAGTTCGGAAAGATTCCCAAGAAGTACTGCGACTTCGAGATCGTCAAAGACGACTCGATGGCGTACTACTGCCCGCAGTCGAAGACCATCATGGCGCAGCTCGGAAAGAACTGGCTGGAGGACACGGACGACCTCTGGCTGCTCCACTTGGCGGGCGGGATGTACGGATACCACGTCATGAACCTCGTCGGCATCGAGGAGGCCTTCCAGGCGGCGCCGTACGCGAACAAGAACGAGCTGAACGAGCAGATCCGGCGTCAGAGCCTCCAGACCGACTGCCTAGGCGGCGTGTTCGTCAAGAGCGTCTGGTCCTCCCTACGGCGGCCGGGTGAGGACTGGAAGCACCTGCTGGGTCTCCTCCAGACCAGCGGCGACGTCAAGGGTAAGCCCCGCACCGCAGGCAAGGGCGGCAACCGCGTCTACTGGACCAAGAAGGGCTACGTCACCGGCAATCCCGCCTCCTGCAACACCTGGTCCGCCCCCTCGTCCAAGGTGGCCTGACGGTCGCCCGCCCTGGGCGCGCCGACCGGTCACAGGACCAGCGCGACGACCCGTACGGCCGCCGCGCACAGGGCGACGAACCCGCCGAGGACGGCCAGCGCCCGCAACCCCTCCCTGCGGAGGTCGGGCAGGCCGGAGCCGACCCGCTCCACCTCGCGGCCGATGATCCCGCCGCAGGTCACCCCGAACACGACGCCCGCGAAGGCGACCGGGGCGGGCCGCTGCCACCAGTCGGGGGGCAGCGTCCCGCCCAGGGTCAGCCAGAGCGCGAAGGCCGCCAGTCCGGCCGCGGGCAGCCCCGGCCAGAAGACGGCGCTCGCCAGTGAGCCCGCGAAGGTCAGCGGGAAGCCCAGGACCCGCAGGGCGCCCCGGACCCGGGCGGATCTGCGCTTCCTGACCAGCCAGTGCCCGGTCCAGACCGTGCGTGCCAGGACGGCGAAGAACCCGGTGACGGCGAAGGTCGCCACCGGCCAGATCACCGAGGCCACCACGCAGGGCACCGCCAGCAGGGCGAGGACGATCAGCGCCATGTTCCCCGCGGGCAGCGGACCCGCCGGGGCGGAGGGCGCCGCCTCGGCCGCCAGGGCGCTGTCGGCCTGCCGCCCCCGGGAGGCGGTCCTGGCGGTCCGCGTCCCCGTCGCGGAGGCCCGCCGGGGCTCCCGCCCTTCGGCCGCCGCGGTCCGCGTGCCGCGTGAGGGCTCCCTGCTCCCGGACGCCTGCCTGGCCGCGCGCGCGGGCTCCCGCTCCGGCCCGGGCTCGGCTCCGCTCTCCGCCTTCGTCCCGGCCTTGCGCGCTCCCGTCCTCTCCGGGCCCGTTTTCTCCGCGGCGGCGGGTTGCGGCGGGGGCGGCGGCTCGGCCGGGGCGGGTTTCCTCCGCACGGTCCTGGCGGTCTTCGGCGGCGCCGGAGGCTCCGGGGACTGCTCGCGGGCGCGGGCCAGGCGGGCGAGGCGGGCGGCCAGGAGGGCCGCGGTGGGGCGTTTGGCGGCCTCCCGGTGGAGCGCGGCGCGCAGCAGCGGCAGGAGCGCGGCGGGGACCCCGGCGAGGTCCGCCTGGCCGTTGAGGATGGCGTACATCTGCGCCTCGACCGTGCCCCGGCCGAAGGTGGGGCGGCCGGTGGCGGCGAAGGCCACCGTGGCGGCCCAGGCGTGCACGTCGGCGGGCTCGCCCACCGGCTCGTCCGCGAACAGCTCGGGGGCGGAGTAGCCGGGGGTGCCCAGGAAGGTGCCGGTCATGGTGAGCCGGGTGGCGTCCAGGACCTGGGCGATGCCGAAGTCGATGAGGACGGGCTCACCCGACGGGCCGACCAGGACGTTGGCGGGTTTGAGGTCCCGGTGGACCACCCCGGCCGCGTGGATGATCGCCAGCGCGGCGGCCAGGCCCTGGGCCAGGACGACCAGGTCGGCGCCGGTCAGCGGGCCGGCGGTCCGCACCCGGTCGAGCAGGGTGTCGCCCTCGATGTGCTCCATGACCAGGTAGGGACGGTCGCAGGCGAGGTCGGCGTCGAGCACCCGGGCGACGTAGGGGCTCTCGACCCGGCGCAGCGCGCGGACCTCGCGCTCCAGGCGGATCCGGGCCTCGGAGTCGGCCTCGATCGCGTCACGGAGCATTTTGAGCGCGACGTTCTCACCCCGGCGGGTGGCGGCGAGGTAGACCTCGCCCATCCCGCCCCTGCCGAGGCGCTCCACCAGCGTGTACGGGCCGACGCGCCCGAGTCTGCCCCGACCTCCACCCATAGGAGACCAAACCCTAGCGGGCGGGCACGACGAAACCCCGGCGGCACGCCGTACGCGGGAAGATCGGCGGGCGGGCTACGATCGGCCCGCGGGCTCGCGTCCCGAGGGCACGAACAGGCTCTCCAGCTCGGCGACGGGCTCGGCCGACAGGTCCAGGCGCCCCTTGCGCCGCCAGTTCACGTGCCCCCGGCTCTCCAGGAACAACATCAGCCGGTCGGCGCCGAGCAGCACCGCGACGACGAAGAGGCATGCGATCACGATCTCCACGCGGAGAGTCAAGCCGGATCCTCCGCGGCCTCCGCGGACGACACGCGGCTACATACCGTGAGCGGCGAGACGCTTTACCAGATCGTCGATGAACCTGCGCAGCACCACCCTGACCACCGGTCCCTGCCCCGGCAGGCGGCCGCGGAAGCGCGACCTCCAGCGGATCGTGGTGCCGCCGCCGGGGATCGGCTCCAGCGTGACGTCGGCGCGGTGGTCCCGGGCCGGGACGCCCTCCAGCAGCTCGTAGGCGAAGTGCCACGAGCCGGGGTCGAAGGCGACCACCCGCTCCCGGGTGACCCTGCTCCCGCGCCGGAAGAGCCGGACCGCCCCGACGCCGTCGCGCTCGGGAGAACCGGGTGACTCCAGTTCGGCGGTGTCGAAGGGCCCCCACTCCGGCCAGGTGGAGACGTCCGTCAGGAGGGCCCAGAGGCGGTCCGGCGGGGCGGGCGAGACATGTGCGACGTCGATGCGCTGTTCGGCCATGGTCCAGTGATATCCCGCCCGCCTTGCGTCCTGCTTGCTCCCGGCTGCACCGCGTCCGCGGCGTCGCGGCCCGGGAGCCGGTGAGAGGCGCCCGCGCCGTGTCAGGCGTTCGGGCAGGAGGCGATGACGGTGCCCTCGGAGGTGCGCAGGTGGCCTTCGCCGGTGTAGACCCACTTGGTGGAGGTCAGCTCCGGCAGTCCCATCGGGCCGCGCGCGTGCAGCTTCTGGGTGGAGATGCCGATCTCCGCGCCGAACCCGAACTCGCCGCCGTCGGTGAAGCGGGTGGAGGCGTTGACCGCCACCGCCGCGGAGTCGACCAGCGCCACGAACCTGCGGGAGGCGGTGACCGACCGGGTGACGATCGCGTCGGTGTGCGCGGAGCCGTACTTCCTGATGTGGGCGACCGCGTCCTCCAGCGAGTCGACCACGGCGGCGGCGATGTCCAGCGAGAGGTACTCGGTGCCGAAGTCCTCCTCGGTGACCGGCACCACCGTGTCGCCCAGGCCCTCGCCGTAGGAGGCGATCCGCGCGTCGCCGTGGACCGTCACACCCGCCCCGGCCAGCGCGGCCAGCGCGCGCGGCACGAAGGCGTCGGCGACGGCGGCGTGCACCAGGAAGGTCTCCGCCGCGTTGCAGACCGAGGGGCGCTGGACCTTGGCGTTGAGCAGGATCTCCAGCGCCAGGTCGAGGTCGGCCTCGGCGTCGACGTAGACGTGGCAGTTGCCCACGCCGGTCTCGATGACCGGGACCGTGGACTCCTCCACCACCGAGTTGATCAGCGAGGCGCCGCCGCGCGGGATCAGCACGTCGACCAGGCCGCGCGCCTTCATCAGCGTCTTGACCGACTCCCGGGTCTGGCCGGGCACGAGCTGTACGGCTCCCGCCGGGACCTCGGTGCCCGCGAGCGCGTCCTGCATGACCCGCACCAGCACCGTGTTGGAGGAGTAGGCGCTGGAGGAGCCGCGCAGCAGGGTCGCGTTGCCGCTCTTCAGGCAGAGCGCGGCGGCGTCGACCGTGACGTTGGGGCGGCCCTCGTAGATGATGCCGATCACACCGAGCGGCACCCGGAGCTGGCGCAGCTCCAGCCCGTTGGGCAGGGTGTTGCCCCGGATCACCTCGCCGACCGGGTCGGGCAGGTCGGCGACCTGGCGGACGGCCTCGGCGATGGCCTCGATCCGCCCGGCGTCCAGGCCCAGCCGGTCGATCATGTATTCGGAGGTGCCGTTCTCCCTGGCCCGGGCCACGTCGACGGCGTTGGCCTCGACGATCTCGGCGGACCTGGCCACCAGCGCGTCGGCGATCGCCCGGAGCGCGGCGTCCTTCGGCGCCCGCGGCAGCGGGGCCAGCTCGGCGGCGGCCTCCTTAGCCGCCAGGGCCACCTTCAGGAAATCGTGCTCGGACATCTCATGCTCCAGGGGAGGTGACTAGTGGGTGGGCTCCAGTATGACGATGTCGTCACGGTGGATGAGTTCGCGTTCATATTCCGGACCGAGGCTGGTGGCCAGCTCGCGGGTGGAGCGGCCGAGCAGGTCCGGGATCTCTGCGGCGTCGAAGTTGACCAGCCCGCGGGCGACCACGTGGCCGTGCGGACCGCACAGGTCCACCGGGTCCCCCGCGGCGAACTCCCCCTCGACCGCGGTGACCCCGGCGGGCAGCAGCGACTTGCGGCGGCCCACGACGGCCTCGACCGCCCCCTCGTCCAGGTGCAGCCGGCCGCGGCCGGTGGTGGCGTGGGCCAGCCAGAGCAGGCGGGTGCCGGGGTGGCGGCCGTCCGGATGGAAGGAGGTGCCGATGTCGGCGCCGGCGAGGGCCTGGGCGGCGTGCGCGGCGGCGGTCAGCACGACCGGCACGCCCGCGCCGGTGGCGATCCTGGCCGCCTGGACCTTGGTGACCATCCCGCCGGTGCCGACCGCGCCGCCCTTGCCCAGCTCGACCCCGGCCAGGTCCTCGGGGCCGCGCACGTCGCCGAGCCGGCGCGCGCCGGGGCGGCGGGGGTCGCCGTCGTAGAGGGCGTCCACGTCCGAGAGCAGCACCAGGGCGTCGGCCCGGATCAGGTGGGCGACCAGCGCGGCGAGCCGGTCGTTGTCGCCGAAGCGGATCTCGTCGGTGGCGACGGTGTCGTTCTCGTTGACCACCGGGACGATGCCCAGCTCCAGCAGGCGGCTCAGCGTGCGCTGGGCGTTGACGTGGTGCGCGCGGCGCATCATGTCGTCGGCGGTGAGCAGCACCTGGCCGACGCGCAGGCCGTACCGGGCGAAGGAGGAGGTGTAGCGGGCGACCAGCACGCCCTGGCCGACCGAGGCGGCCGCCTGCTGGGTGGCGAGGTCGCGGGGGCGGGCGGACAGGCCGAGCGGGCCGAGACCCGCCGCGATCGCACCGGAGGAGACCAGCACGATCTGCGTGCCGGTCGCCCGCCGGGCGGCGAGGACGTCGACCAGGGCGTCCACCCGGTCGACGTCGATCGTCCCCTGCGGGGTCGTGAGCGAGGACGAACCCACCTTCACGACGAGGCGTGAGGCCGTACGGATCCGGTCGCGCGCGGAGGTCACGGGAGGCACCTTTCGAAGGTCTGGCGGAGCCAGGGGCAGCGGGCGGGAGCAGGCTATCCGAGCCGGTTGTCCGTGCCGCGCGGGCCCTGGTGCACGGCCTCGGCGTTGAGCGTGGGCTGCCAGTCGAAGACGTAGCCGCCCTCCATCGGCCCGATGACCACCTCGGCCCCGGCCTTGGCACCGGCCTTGGTGAGCTCCTCCTCGACGCCGAGGCGCTCCAGCCGGTCGGCGAGGTAGCCGACGGCCTCGTCGTTGGTGAAGTCGGTCTGGCGGATCCAGCGCTCCGGCTTGGCGCCGGTGACCTGGAAGGTGTTCTCGTCGATCCTCCGCACGCTGAAGCCCGCCTCGCCGAGCTGCCGGGGCTTGATGACCAGGCGGGTGGGCTCGGCGACGGGAGCCGCGGCCCGGGCCGCGGCGACCATCTCGCCCATGGCGTAGGTCAGCTCCTTGAGGCCCTCGTGGGTGGCCGCGGAGATCGAGAAGACCCGCAGGCCCCGCTCCTCGAGCATGGGGCGGACGATCTCGGCCAGCTCGCGGGCGTCGGGCACGTCCGCCTTGTTGAGCACGGCCATCCGGGGCCGGTCCTCCAGCTTGCCGTACGCGGCCAGCTCGGCCTCGATCGCCTCGTAGTCGCTGATCGGGTCGCGGCCCGGCTCCATCGTCGCGCAGTCGATCACGTGCACGAGCGTGCTGCACCGCTCGACGTGGCGGAGGAACTCGTGGCCGAGCCCCCTGCCCTCGGAGGCGCCGGGGATCAGGCCGGGCACGTCGGCGACGGTGAAGACCGTCTCCCCCGCCGTGACCACGCCGAGGTTGGGCACCAGCGTGGTGAACGGGTAGTCGGCGATCTTCGGCCGGGCGGCGCTGAGCGCCGCGATGAGGGAGGACTTGCCCGCGCTGGGGAAGCCGACCAGCGCCACGTCGGCGACGCTCTTCATCTCCAGCATCACGTCGAGCGCGTCACCGGGCTCGCCGAGCAGCGCGAAGCCGGGGGCCTTGCGCTTGGCGGAGGCCAGCGCCGCGTTCCCGAGGCCGCCGTGGCCGCCCTCGGCCACCACGTACCGGGTGCCCGCGCCGACCATGTCGACGATGACCTCTCCGGTGGCGGCGTCCTTGACCACGGTGCCGTCGGGCACGGGGAGGATGACGTCGCCGCCGTTGGCGCCGTCCCGGTTGGAGCCGGAGCCCTGCTTGCCGTTGTCGGCCTTGCGGTGCGGGCGGCGGTGGTACTCCAGCAGGGTCGCGGTGTTCGCGTCCACCTCCAGGATCACGTCACCGCCCCGGCCGCCGTTGCCGCCGTCGGGGCCGCCGAGCGGCTTGAACTTCTCCCGATGGACAGAGGCGCAGCCATGTCCCCCGTCACCGGCCTTGATGTGCAGGACCACCTGGTCCACAAAGTCCGGCATGTCTGCTCTCCTACCCCCATCTGCGGGATCCCCGCCGACCGCGGAAACCCCTCTGCCACGAAAGCCCCCTCGGAGGGGGCCTGCCCCCACCGCGGGAACCGGCGCTCACAACGCGACAGGGGCGGACCGCGGAACGCGATCCACCCCTGTCGTAACGTCTGCCGGTGCGGATCTACTCCGCGACCGGGACGATGCTCACCGCGCGGCGACCGCGCTTGACGCCGAACTGCACGTGGCCGGCGGCCAGCGCGAACAGCGTGTCGTCGCCACCGCGGCCGACGTTGTCGCCCGGGTGGAAGTGGGTGCCACGCTGGCGGACGATGATCTCACCGGCGTTGACCAGCTGGCCGCCGAAGCGCTTCACGCCGAGCCGCTGGGCGTTGGAGTCACGGCCGTTCCGAGTGGACGACGCGCCCTTCTTGTGTGCCATCTCGCAAAACTCCCGAAACTCAGGCCTGGTTGATGCCGGTGATCTTCACCTGGGTGTACCGCTGGCGGTGACCCTGGCGCTTCTTGTAACCGGTCTTGTTCTTGTACTTCAGAATGCGGATCTTCGGACCCTTGGTCTCGCCGAGAATCTCGGCGGCGACCGAGAACCGGCCGGCCTCGGTGGTCACGTCGCCGTCGTTGACGACGAGCACCGTCGGCAGCGTAACCGTGGAACCGACCTCGCCGGCGACCTTGTCCACCTCGAGGACGTCACCGACGGAGACCTTCTGCTGCCTGCCGCCGCAACGAACGATCGCGTACACCGCGGAACCCTTCTTCTGACTACATGCTCGCTGGATGCTGCGCCCGCATCCGGCTATGGTCACCGATTTGACCGACGAACCGGGTAGGCGCGCGAACAGGGCGCGCCACGAGCGCACCGATTCATCAGGGTACCGGACTGCGGTGTCCTGGTCGAACCGGGCGGAACGTCGGTGGTGCCGGCGCGACCGGAGCGCGCCGGCGTTCGCCAGACCTGACCGTGCCGCGTCCCGCGGCCCTTGCCTGCCGCGGGACACCGGCTAGTCGGCCGGCTTGGCCTTGCGGGAGCGTCTCCGCCCCCGGCCGGAAGCCTGTGCGGCCTGGGCGTCCTCATCCGGGACGTCGCCAAGCGCATCTGTCACCGTATCACGTCCGGACTGGTCGCCCGCCGCGACGGCGCTCCCCGGCTCCTTGCCGAGCTTCTCCGAGACGGCCTTCTCGACGGCCATCTTGCCCTGGGTACCGCGCGGCTCCGGCTTCCCCTCGACCGGCTCGGTCGAGATGTGCAGGCCCCGGCCGCCGCAGCAGTCGCAGACGGTCGAGAACGCCTCCAGCAGGCCCTGTCCGACCCGTTTGCGGGTCATCTGGACCAGGCCCAGGGAGGTGACCTCGGCGACCTGGTGCTTGGTCCGGTCCCGCGCCAGGCACTCCAGCAGCCGCCGCAGCACCAGGTCCCGGTTGCTCTCCAGCACCATGTCGATGAAGTCGATGACGATGATGCCGCCGATGTCCCGCAGCCGGAGCTGGCGGACGATCTCCTCGGCCGCCTCCAGGTTGTTGCGGGTGACGGTCTCCTCGAGGTTGCCGCCCTGCCCGGTGAACTTGCCGGTGTTGACGTCGACGACGGTCATCGCCTCGGTCCGGTCGATCACCAGCGAGCCCCCGCTGGGCAGCCAGACCTTGCGCTCCATCGCCTTGGCGATCTGCTCGTCGATCCGGTAGGCGGCGAAGACGTCGCCGTCCTCGTCCCACCGGGTCAGGCGCTCGGCCAGGTGCGGGGCCACGTAGCGGACGTACTCGTCCACGGTCCCCCACACCTCGTCGCCCTGGACGACCAGCGAGGTGAAGTCCTCGTTGAACACGTCGCGGACCACCCGGACGGTCATGTCCGGCTCGGCGGAGAGCAGCTCCGGCGCGCTGGCCGACTTGGCCTTGCGCTGGATGTTCTCCCACTGCGCCGAGAGCCGGGCCACGTCGCGGCCGAGCTCCTCCTCCGACGCGCCCTCGGCGGCGGTACGGACGATCACACCGGCGTTCTCCGGCATGACCTTCTTCAGGATGCTCTTGAGGCGGGTGCGCTCCTTGTCGGGGAGCTTGCGGCTGATCCCGGTCATCGAGCCGTCGGGCACGTAGACCAGGTAGCGGCCGGGCAGGCTGACCTGGGAGGTCAGGCGGGCGCCCTTGTGGCCCATCGGGTCCTTGGTGACCTGGACGAGCACCGACTGGCCCGACTTCAGCGCCACCTCGATCCGCTTGGGCTGCCCCTCCAGCCCGGCGGTGTCGAAGTTGACCTCACCGGCGTACAGCACCGCGTTGCGGCCCTTGCCGATGTCGACGAAGGCGGCCTCCATGCTCGGCAGGACGTTCTGCACCTTGCCGAGGTAGACGTTGCCCACGTAGGACTGGCTCGCCTCGCGGTCCACGTAGTGCTCGACGAGGATGTCGTCCTCCAGCACCGCGATCTGGGTGCGGCCACCGGTGCGGCGGACCACCATCACGCGCTCGACGGACTCCCGGCGGGCCAGGAACTCCGACTCGGTGATGATCGGCGGACGCCTGCGGCCGAGCTCCCGGCCCTCCCTGCGGCGCTGCTTCTTGGCCTCCAGCCGGGTCGAGCCGCGCACGCTCTGCACCTCGTCGACCGAGGTGCTCCGCCCGGCGCGGGGAGCGCGGATGCGGACCACGGTGTTCGGCGGGAGGTCCTGGACCTCGGCCGCCTCGTCGGAGCTCCTGCGGCGCCTGCGCCTGCGGCGGCGGGAGCCGCCCTCCTCCTCGCCCTCCTGCTCGGGCTCGGCGGCGGCATCCTCCTCGGCCTGGCCGGCCTCGGTCTCCTCCGCCTCGTCCAGCTCGCGTCCCTTGCCCCGGCCGCGGCCGCCCCGCCGGCGGCGCCTGCGGCGGCCGCCGGCCTCGTCGCCCTCGGCCTCCTCGATCTCCTCGTCCTCGATCTCCTCGGCCTCGGTCCCGGCCCCGGCCTCGGGCTCGGTCTCGGCGGGCTCGGGCCGACGCTCCGCGCGCTCGGCGGCGGGGCGGGGAGAGGGCTGCTCGGCCCGGTGCGGGTCGGGGGCCTGGAACAGCGGCTGGAACACCGCCGCGGGAGCCTGGAAGGTCACCGAGGGCACCTCGGCGCGCCCCCTGGCGGCCAGCCCGAACGGGTCGGCGACCAGGTCGCGCTCCTCGGCGACCTCCTCACCGGGAGGCTCGTCGTCCAGCGGCTCGTCGACGGGCATCGCGAGCAGCAGAGCCGCCGCGACCTCCTCGGCCTCGGCGGTGGACAGGTCCATGACCGGCTCCGCCACGGGCCGGGCGTCCTCCGCGGTCTCCTGCACGGCCTTCTTCCGCGTGCGCGTCCGCTTGGCGGGCGCCGCGGCGGGCTCGGAGGCGACCTCCTCGGCGGCCGGAGCGGGAACCTCCTCCTCCGCGACCGGCGCGGGAACCTCCTCCTCCGCGGCGGGTACGGCGGCCGCCTTCTTCGCGCGGCTCCGCCTGGTCGCGGCCGGCGCGGCGGCCGTGTCGTCCGCGGCGGCCGCCTTGCGCCGGGTGGCGCGCTTGGGCGGCGCCTCCTGCGCGGGCGCGGCCTCCTCCGGCGGCGCGGTCTGCGCGACCGGCGCGGCCTGGACCGGCGCGGCGGCCGCGGGCTCCGGCTCCTCCGGCGGAGGCCCGGCCGGCCGGCTGGCGGCCCGCCTGCGGCGGACCGGCTGAGCAGTCTGTTCCGTCGTATCCCCGGCAGGGCCGTTGGCCCCGACGTTGGGCTCGTTGTCGAGCATGCGGGCGTTCTCCCGTCAGCCCCCGGGCGCGTCTCCGCGCCGCGCGGGAGCTCTCGTCTCTCGCTGTCCGCCGGGCCTGGGCCCGGCGCCAAGTCCTATAGGTCGCCGTCGACGTGCTCGCCTGCCGGTCCCGTCTCGCCGCCGCGCGTAGTGTCGCGGTCAGGGCCGAACGGGTCGGCGGGGCCACCGATGTGCACGTCCAGCGGCCCCTGCGCCAGCCTGGTCACCTCGGGGGGTGACGGCGGCGCGAAGTCGGCCACAAGACGCAGTCCGGTGAGGACGTCGTCGGGTCGAACGGCAGGAGTTGCGTGCCGTACAACCATGCGAAGTATGACACATGACTGACTGGACGCCTGACCTGCTGTTGTCTCTCCTCCTTCGATGGCGTGCAGATTCAGCACCACCTCCCGCGCGTCGAAGCGGCGCATCCCCTTCTTGGTCAGGCGCTCCACCTCGATCCGCTCGGCCGCGTTGAACCGCTCGACCGCCTCCCCCGCCAGCGCGGGGTCGGCCCCCGGCAGCCGGATCTCCCACGCCGAGCACTCCAGCCGGTCGGCCAGGCTCCCGGAGGTCGCCGCGACGACGTCGAGCACGTCGAGGCCGGGCGGGAGCGAGTCGTCCAGTTCGGCGCGGAGCCGGTCGGGGTCGTACTCCCGCGTCACGCCGATCTCGAGGTACTCGGCCTCGCTGGCGACTCCGGTCGGGGCGGCGGCCCCCACGTAGGAGATCTTCGGATGAGGCGAGAACCCCGCGCTGAACGCCACGGGGACGTCCGCGCGCCGTACCGCGCGCTCGACGGCCCGGGAGATGTCACGGTGACTGGTGAAGCGCAGGCGTCCGCGCTTGGCGTAGCGCACGCGCAGGCGCTGCGCCACGGGCGCGGGCGGAGGCCCGTCGGGAGCGGGTTTCAGGGTGTGCCGTCCTTTCCGAATCGTGACCGTCGCCTGCGGAGCAGACCGTGCTCACGCACGGCCTACTCCAGACAACGGCCGGTGACGAGGGCTTCTTCCCGGGCCGGCGCTCTAGACGACCGTCAGCGGCAGGAGCTTCTTGCCGGTGGGGCCGATCTGGATCTCGGTGCCCATCGTGGGGCACACGCCGCAGTCGTAGCACGGGGTCCAGCGGCAGTCCTCGACCTCGACGTCGTTGACCGCGTCCTGCCAGTCCTGCCAGAGCCACTCGCGGTCGAGCCCGGCGTCGAGGTGGTCCCAGGGCAGGACCTCGTTCTCCTCGCGCTCGCGGGTGGTGTACCAGCCGACGTCGACGCCGGCCTTGTCGGCGGCGTCCATCCATCGCTGGTAGGAGAAGTGCTCGCTCCAGCCGTCGAACCGGCCGCCGTCCTCCCAGACCGCGCGGATGACCGCGCCGACCCGGCGGTCGCCCCGGGACAGCAGCCCCTCCACGATCGAGGGCTTGCCGTCGTGGTAGCGCATGCCGATGGCCCGGCCGTACTCCTTGTCGCCGCGCAGGGCGTCCTTGAGCGCCTTGAGCCTGCGGTCCACCGTCTCGTGGTCGGCCTGGGCCGCCCACTGGAACGGCGTGTGCGGCTTGGGCACGAACCCGCCGATGGAGACCGTGCAGCGGACGTCGCGCGACCCGGTCGCCTCCCGGCCCGCCTGGATGACCTTCCTGGCCAGGTCGGCGATGCCGAGCACGTCGGCGTCCTCCTCCGTGGGCAGGCCGCACATGAAGTAGAGCTTCACCTGCCGCCAGCCCTGGGTGTAGGCCGTGGTGACGGTCCGGATCAGGTCCTCCTCGGTGACCATCTTGTTGATCACCTTGCGCATGCGCTCGGAGCCGCCCTCCGGGGCGAACGTGAGACCCGACCGGCGGCCGTTGCGGGAGAACTCGTTGGCCAGGTCGATGTTGAAGGCGTCGACCCGGGTCGAGGGCAGCGAGAGCGAGGTGTTCGTGCCCTCGTAGCGGTCGGCCAGGCCCTTGGCGACCTCGCCGATCTCGGAGTGGTCGGCGCTGGACAGGGACAGGAGCCCGACCTCGTTGAAGCCGGAGGCCTTGACGCCCGCCTCGACCATGTCGCCGATCGTGGTGATCGACCGCTCCCGCACCGGCCGGGTGATCATCCCTGCCTGGCAGAAGCGGCAGCCCCGGGTGCAACCG
The DNA here is from genome assembly GCF_014203605.1 of Thiemannella venezuelensis. GTDB lineage: Bacteria > Actinomycetota > Actinomycetes > Streptosporangiales > Streptosporangiaceae > Planomonospora_A > Planomonospora_A venezuelensis. The sequence goes on from NZ_JACHJJ010000027.1 coordinate 96,818, forward strand.
CGGAAGATCTCCACGCTGAACCGCTCGTGCACGGTCTCGGCCAGCGGGACCAGCGGCTTCTTCGGATAGGGCCACTCGTCGAGGTCCATGACCGTGTGCTTGTGCACCCGCCACGGCACGCCGGACCGGTTCGGCGCGACGCGCTGGATCCGGCCGTCGGCGTGGTAGTCGACGTCGTAGAACCTGGGCACGTAGACCCCGCCGGACTCGGCCAGGCGCATGAGCAGCTCGTCGCGGCCACCGGGCGAGCCCTCGGCCTTCCACTCGCGGACGACCTCGGTGATGGCGATGGCGATCTGCTCGCCGTCGCCCAGCACCGCGGCGTCGAGGAAGTCGGCGATCGGCTCGGGGTTGAAGGCCGCGTGACCGCCCGCGAGCACGATCGGGTCGTCGTCGCCCCGGTCGGCCGAGAGCAGCGGGATGCCCGCCAGGTCCAGCGCGGTCAGCATGTTGGTGTAGCCGAGCTCGGTCGAGAAGGAGAGGCCGAGCACGTCGAAGGCGCGCACCGGCCGGTGCGCGTCGACCGTGAACTGCGGGACGCCCTCGGCGCGCATGAGCGCCTCCAGGTCGGGCCAGACCGCGTAGGTCCGCTCGGCGAGCGTCTCCGGCAGCTCGTTGAGGATCTCGTAGAGGATCTGGACGCCCTGGTTGGGCAGCCCCACCTCGTAGGCGTCGGGATACATCAGAGCCCAACGGACCGTGGCCTCGTCCCAGTCCTTGACGGTCGAGTTGAGCTCACCCCCGACATACTGGATCGGCTTGCTCACCTTCGGCAGCAGCGCTTCCAGGCGGGGAAACAGGGACTCGACAGACATGTGTTCAAGGGTATCCGCTAAAACGGATGCCACAGGCGGTCGTCACCCGCTCGCAGCGAGTCAAGCCGGTGCCGCAGCTCGGCCGCCGCCGCGGCGTCGCGGTGCGCGTTGCGGAGCACCGCGGTGAGGGTCTGCAGCTCCCGCATGTCGCGCATGACCGGGTAGCCCGCCCAGGAGGTCAGGTCGTGGCCGTACGCCCGGCCGAAGCCGGCCCGCTGGTCCTCGGTCAGCCCGAACCGCACGCCCTGCAGGGTGGGGATCAGGTCGGTCTCCCGGGGCCCGGCGCACACCGAGTCCCAGTCGCACAGCAGCAGCCCGCCCCGGGTGCGGATCAGGTTGCCCCGGTGGGCGTCGCCGTGCACGAGCCCGTACGGCAGGGCGAACCGCACGTGTTCGTAGTAGGCCTCCGCGAGCCCGTCGCAGCGGCGCAGCAGCCAGGCCCGGTCGTCCTCGCCGAGCAGGCGCCCGGCGTCGATCGCCCGGCGCACCGGCCCGAAGGGGTCGTGGGTCGGCAGCTCGAACGGGACCGGCGGCAGCTCGTGCAGGAGCCGGAGCAGCGCGCCGAGCTCCGCCGGCTCCGGCGCCGGCCCGATGTGCTCCTCGTGGTGCCAGAAGGTCACCAGGAACCCCTCGGCGGCGACCGGCTGCCTGACCTCCAGCGGCCGGACCGTGGGGAAGCCCTGCCCGGCGAGCCAGCGGGTGACCCGGACCGAGGTCGTCAGCCGGTCGTACTTGCCCGGCGCCGCCGCCTGCGTCAGCCGTACCACCGCCCTCTCGGCGGGCAGGTGGTAGACGGCGTTGGCGAAGTCGCGCAGCAGGGTGACGCCCCCCGTGTCCAGCCCGGCCTGCTCGCAGGCCAGGCGGAGTGCGGCGCCTGCCTGCCCGAGGAGTTCCCCCTCGGCGGCGATCGTCATGTCATCGGCTCCTCTCGGAGATCGCGTGCCGGGCCTGCTGCGGCAGGCCCACGGCGCAGAAACTCTCGATCTGCCGCGCGATGCGCTCTCCGCCCGGCTGGGCGGAGACCAGCGCGCGGCCGGTGTCCAGGGTGGTGCCCAGGCTGCTGATCCGCCGGTCGGGCGGGAGCGCGAGGACGGGCGCCATCGCCTCCTCCGCCCCGGCCGGGTCCCCCTCCATCAGGTGGGCGACCACCAGGTGGGCGCCGGCCATGGACTCGCAGCCGTAGGAGCGGTTCTCCGGTTCCCCCGCGGCGTACAGGGAGAGCGAGTCGCGGGCCGCCTCGATGGCCCGGGCCGGGTCGCCCAGGTGCAGGCGGGTGACCGCCGCGTAGTAGCGCTCCTTGGCGGGACGGAAGGCGAACTCCCCGCCGATCTCGTCGTGCAGCTCGTCGCTCCCGGCCGCGCGGGCCTCCTCGGCCCGCGCGAGCGCCTCGGTCGCCTCGCGGGTACGGCCCAGCATCGCGTAGGACCGCGCCCTGAGCATGTGCAGCCGGGTCGCGCCGGAGCCGGCGTGCAGGTGGGTCAGGCCCTCCTCCGCGTACCGGGCCGCATCGCCGTACCGCTTGTCCCACAGCGCCACCGAGGACTGCATGCCCCGCGCCCAGCCCATCAGCGCGTGGTGCCCGGCGACCTTGCCGTAGGTCCACGCCGCCCGGGCGAGGGTGTCGGCGGGGATGCGGCGGTCCATGTCCATGCTGACGTTGGCCATCAGCCCGCACAACGCGCCGGTGAGGAAGTACAGCTCCCTGGCCTGCCCGGGGTGGATGCGCTTGTCCAGCGCCCTGCGGGTGCGCTCCTGCAGCTCCCGCATCTCCACGAAGAGCGGGAGCGGCGCCTCCGAGACGTACCGCTTGCCCACCCAGACCACCTGCGTGCGCAGCCGCTCCAGCGCGCCGGAGCCCAGCTCGCTCGCCTCGGCCTGCTCGGCGTGGCTGCCCGCCTCGTCCGCCGCCGCGGCGATCAGGTCCAGCGCGGGCGGCGCGGCCCGCAGCCCCTCGGGCGTGTAGTCCTGGGCGAAGCCGAGCTGGACCGGCCCGGTCTCGAACAGCCGGCAGAGCAGGTCGGTGTAGTCGCGGTCGGGGCGCGAGCCCGCCTCCCACTCCCGCCAGGAGCGCTCGCTGAGCCCGCGCCGCTTGATGCCGTGGGCGTCGCACATGGCGTGGAAGCGCTCGATGGCCTCCTCGACCGTCCAGCCGTGCGCCAGCCGCCAGCACTTGAACCTGGTCTGCTGCGGGGCGCAGGCGTGGATCTCGTCCACCATCCGCTGGATGACGGCCACGGACGGCAGGCCCTGCACCGCGGCCAGCGTGCGGTTGCGGATGATCGTCGCGTAGGCCAGCGTGGCGCGGTCTCCGCCACGTGAACTCTGGGTCATCTGCTCTCCCGGCCGTCACGTCGAGGGGTCGTCTTCACACCGGCGCTCCGGCCGTCTCCGCGGGGGAAGGCGGATGCCCCCACGCTAGTGTCCGGGCCGGCACCCGGTGGACTGAGAACCGGCCTCCTCCCGGGGAGGACCGCCCGCCCCGGGAGGAGCGCACCCCTCACGAAGGATCGCCGTCCCGGAAGGGCACGACCGTCCCGCCGTTGCGGAGCTGCGCCTGGAAGAGCTGCCCGCACAGGCTGCTCGGCGTCTCGGCGAACCAGACCGCGGGCGGGCTGCCCGCCGAGACCGCGGCCCACCTGCCCTTGCTGAACACGATCCGGTAGTCGGGGAACGCGGTGCGCAGCAGCTCCAGCGCGCGCTGCCGCTCGGCGAGCTCCGATGTCACGGCCCCTCCGTCATCGCGAGTTCCGGCTTCGTTCCCAGAATGTTCGCTTGACGCGGGAAACGCCAGTGAGAGCCGGGGACCGCCCACATGCGGGAGGCTCTCATGTAACGGGGCCCCAGGTCGCGGGGCCGGGTTAGAAGCGGTGTTCGTGCATGTGGATCGCCTGGAGGATGCCGACGGCGATCATGTTGGCGAAGGTCGCGGTGCCGCCGTAGGAGACGAACGGCAGCGGCAGTCCCGTGATCGGCATGACCCCGATCGTCATGCCGACGTTGATGAGGACCTGGAACCCCAGCCAGCACACGATCGTGCCGGCCACCAGCATGCCGAACCGGTTCTCGCACAGCCGCGCGATCCGCAGGCCCCGCAGCAGCACCACCCCGAGCAGCGCCACCACGGTAACCGAGCCGAGGAACCCGAACTCCTCGCCCGCCACGGTGAAGACGAAGTCGGTGTGCTGCTCGGGCACGAACCGGCCCATGGTCTGGCCGCCGCCGAACAGCCCCTTGCCGAACAGCTGCCCCGAGCCGACGGCGTTCATCGACTGGGTGCTGTTGTAGCCGACGCCCCGCGGGTCGGTGGACGGGTTGACGAACGCGGTGAACCGGGCGACCTGGTACGGCTCCAGCACGTCGAGGAACCACACGGCCGCTCCCCCGGCCGCCACGGCGACGGCCAGGCCGACGACCCAGCGTTTGCGGATCCCGCTGAGGATGAGCGCGCCCGCCGTGATCACGCCGAGGACCATCGTGGTGCCGAAGTCGGGCTGCGCCATGACCAGGCCCATGGTGAGCGCGGCCACCCCCAGCGCGATCGCCACGTCCAGCCCGCGGGGCCGGTCGCCGCCCGCGGCGGGCTGGGCCAGCAGCATGGCGAGCGCGAGCACCAGGCCCAGCTTGGCGAACTCCGAGGGCTGCAGGGCGAACCCGCCGCCCAGCATGATCCAGGAGTGGGCGCCGTTGACCTCCGACCCGACCGGTGTGATCACCAGCACCAGGCCGAGCGCCGCGGCGCCGTACACCAGCGGCGAGTAGGCCCGCAGCGCCCGGTGGTCCACCGCGGCCGCCGCGACGGCCAGTCCGGCGCCGATGCCGAGGTTGAGCAGGTGCTTCTTGAGCAGGCCCGTGCTGCCGGGCGCCCACGTCCTGGTGGACGACCAGATCAGCAGCGTGCCGATCAGGGCGAGCGCCGTCACCGCGACCGCCAGCGGGCCGTCCATCCGCCAGATCGGCGAGGAGGCCCCCGCCAGCCCGGGGCTGCGGAACCGGCGCGAGAAGCGGGTCAGCCGGATCACCGGACCTTCCCCCGCGCCGCCTTGACCGGCCGGGTGACCGTGCCGTCCGGTCCGATCACCGGGGGCGCGGCCGCGGGCGCCCAGCCCGGCAGCGCCGCACGTGCGTTCTTGCCCTCGGGCGTGAACCCGTAGATGCCCTCGTAGATCTTCCGTACCGCGGGGGCGGCGGCCTCGCTGCCCATGCCGCCCTGGGAGACCATCGCGACGACCACGAAGCGGGGGTCGTCCACCGGCGCGAACGAGGCGAACCAGGAGGTGTCCGCCTTGCCCCACACCTCGGCGGTGCCGGTCTTGCCGCCGACCTTCACCTTCTTCATCGGGAAGCCGAGGAACGCGCCGGCCGCGGTGCCGTCGGCGGCGACCTGGCTCAGCGCCCGCTTGATGTAGGCCCGCTCGGCGGCGGAGATCGGCAGCTTGCCGGTGACCGGCACCTTGATCTCCTTGACCGTGGTGCCGTCCGGCCGGACCAGCTTCCAGCCCACCCGGGGGCTGCGCAGTCTCCCGTCGGTGACCAGCGCCGCATACGCCGCGGCGAGCTGGATCGGCGTCACCAGCACGTCGCCCTGGCCGATGGAGAAGTTGGCCGCGTCACCGGGGCGCAGCTGGTCGCCCTCCTGGCAGTTGTCGCGCGCCAGCGCCTTGAGGAACGCGGCCCGGCCGGCGTCGGTCTTGGCGACCTCCGGGTATCCGGTCCTGGCGCGCTTGCAGTTCTCCTCCTTGGTGGCGATCCACGTCTCCTTCTTCCAGGCCCGGTCCGGGATCCTGCCGGGAGACTCGCCCGGCAGGTCGATGCCGGTCGGGCGGCCGAACCCGAAGGCCCGGGCCGTGTTCGCCATGATCTCCTTGGGCCTGCCCTTGGGCTTGCGGCCGCCGTCGCGCGTGTACTGCTCGAAGGCGGCCCGGTAGAAGATCGTGTCACACGACTTCACCAGGGCCGTGTGCAGGCTCAGCACGCCCAGCGCCCGGCCCCGGAAGTTGTTGAACGACCGGCCGCCGACCATGAAGGAGCCGGGGCAGTTGTAGCGCCCGTCGATCGGGTAGCCGGCCCGCAGCATCGCCGCGACCGACGACATCTTGAACGTCGAACCGGGCGCGAACTCCCCCTTGATCGCCCTCGACACCAGCGGCTTGCCGGCCTTCTCCGACAGCAGGCGCCGGTAGTCGTCCTCCTCGATGCCGCCGGTCCAGACCTCCGGGTCGTAGGACGGCGCGCTGGCGATCGCGACGACCCGGCCGCTGCGCGCGTCCAGCACCACCCCGGCGGCCCCGTCGGCCTGCGGCGCGGCCTCCATCGCCTCGGCGATCGCCTTCTCGGTCACGGCCTGCACCTTCGCGTCGATGCTGGTGATGAGCGTGTCCCCGGGGACCGGAGCCACCTGCTGCTCCGTCCCGAGCACCCGGCCGAGCCGGTCCACCTGCACCCGCTTGCGCCCCGGCGTGCCGCGCAGCGCCCGGTCGTAGACCGACTCCAGGCCGTCGCGGCCCGACACGTCGACCCCGGAGAACTCCGCCTTGAACCCCTCGCGCCGCTCCAGTTCCTCCTTCGTGACCGGCTGCAGGTAGCCGAGCGCCTGCACGCCCGCACTCCGGCCCGGATGCTCCCGTACGGCCTGCACGCTGGTGACGATCCCGGGGAACCGCTCCTGCCGCTCCAGGATCTGCAGGGCCTCGCGGGTGCCGACGTCGCCGTCGACCGGGACCGGCTGGTGCGGCGAGCCGGCCCAGCACGGCTTGGAGACCGTGGGACCGCACGGCCGGATCCGCCGGGCCAGGTCCGCGGGGTCGCGGCCGAGCACCGCGCCCAGCCGCGCCATCACGGCCTTGCCACCGTCGGCCATCTTGGCCAGGGCCGTACGGTCCACCGAGACCACCAGCGCGGTCCGGTTGCGCACCAGCGGCCGGCCCGCCGAGTCGAGGATCTGGCCCCGTACGGCGGGCATCACGACGTCGCGGGTGCGCGTCTCGGTCGCCGCCGCCACGTACCGGGGACCGTCCACGACCTGCACCTGCCACAGGCGCGCGCCGAGCATCAGCAGCAGGGCCAGCGTCAGGGCCCGCAGCGCCCGCAACCGGCCCCTCATGCGGTTCACGAGCGGCTCCGCACCGCGGTGTATCCCAGCCGGGGCACGATCCGGGGCCTGGCCCGGCCCCGGACCAGCCGGGCCACCGCCCACACCACCGGCGGCGCGGCCAGTACGTTGCCGGCCACCGCCGCGGGCAGCAGTTTCCCGAGCACCTCCGCACCGGCCGGGACCTCCCCCAGCAGCCCGCCGGCCACCGCCGCGAGCAGGGGGCCCGCCGCCGCGCAGCCCAGCGCCACCACCGGCCCGGCGTCCTCCCTGATCTCCAGCACGCGGCCGGCGGCGTATCCGACCAGGCACAGCACCAGCGCGTGCCGGCCCGCCACGTGCGCGGCGGGCGGCAGGACGTCGTCGAGCAGCCCGGCCGCGAAGCCCATGACCGCCCCGGACTCGGCCCCGGCGACCAGCGCGTACCCCACCACGGTGAGCAGCACCAGGTCGGGCGCTATGCCGCCGGGCAGCGAGAACCGGTTGACGACCGTCACCTGGAGGATCATCACCGCCAGGATCAGGCCCAGGCCCGTCGTGTCACGCCTCGTCATTCGGTCTCCTCCCGCTTGCGGGGCCTGCGCCGTTCCCGGCGGGGCCGGCGTTCCCGGGGGGAGGTCGTTCCAGGGGCGCCCGCGGCCTTGGCGGGGTCCGATGCTTCCGAGGGGCCCGCGGTCTTCGCGGGTCCGGACGCCTTCGCGGGGCGGGGCGGCAGGAGCGCGTCGCGCGGGTCGCGCTCCGGCGGCTCCACCACCACCCCCACCACGTCCAGCGCCGTCAGGTCGGCGTACGGCCGCGCGTAGGCGGTCCGGGTCAGCTCTCCCGGCGTCGCCTCCACCCGCTCGATCACCCCGATCGGCACCCCCGCCACGTACGGCGCGCCCCGGTGGGAGCCGAAGCTCACGATCCGCTGGCCGGCCTCGAGCGGCGCGGTGGAGTCGAGCAGCCGGAACTGGAGCAGCCGGCCGTGGTCCCCGGTCCCGTTCACGAACCCGATCTCGCCGCTGCCCTCCAGACGGGCACCGGTCGCCAAGGCGAGGTCGCTGACCAGGACCACGGTCGAGGTCGCCGGTCCCACCCGGATCACCCTGCCGACCAGGCCCGCGCCGCTCAGCACCGTCATCTCGGGCCGCACTCCGTCGGACTCGCCGGCGTCCAGCTCGACGGCCTCCTCGAACCCGGGGACGCCGCGCCGGGCGACCACCTGGGCGGGCACGATCCTGTATCCGCCGGTCCCCGCCGCGCCCAGCAGCCTGTGCAGTTCCTCCGACCTGCGGCGGTCCAGGTTCTGCGCCATCAGGTCCCGCCTGAGCCGGTCGTTCTCCCTGCGCAGTTCCTCGACGCGTTCCTGGGCGCCGGGCGCGTCCAGGAGCGCGTCGAGGAAACGGCCCACCGGCCGCGCCACCTCCGCCCCGAGCTGCTCGACCCCGCCGAACACCGCCGCGCCCATCCCCTTGAGCGGGCCCAGCGGGGAGCCCTCCCCCGTCCGGTGGTCCACGGTCATGAGCACCAGCGCCATGGCCAGCAGCAGCCCCGTGATCGCCCGCGTCCGGCGTGTGTCCTTCATCAGTGCCGTGGTTCCGGCACGAGGACCTGCTGCAGCGCCTCGAAGTCCTCGACGCACTTGCCCGACCCCAGCGCGACCGAGTCGAGGGCGTTGTCCACGCGGTGGATCGGCATGCCGGTCTCGTCCCTGAGCCGCTCGTCCAGGCCCGCCAGGAGCGCCCCGCCCCCGGTGAGCGCGATGCCCCGGTCCATCAGGTCGCCGGAGAGCTCCGGCGGGCACTTGTCCAGCGTGGTCTTGACCGCGTCCACGATCGCGTTCACCGGTTCCTCGGTGGCCGTGCGGATCTCCCCCGCCGAGACCACGGCCGTCTTCGGCAGGCCGCTGACCAGGTCCCGGCCCCGGATCTCCGCGTGCCCCTCCTCGGGCAGCGCGCAGGCCGAGCCGATCGCCATCTTGATCTCCTCGGCGGTGCGCTCGCCGAGCATGAGGGAGTGCTCCTTCTTCGCGAAGGCGATGATCGCCTGGTCCAGCTCGTCACCGCCCACCCGGATCGACTGGCTGGTCACCACACCGCCCATCGAGAGGATGGCGACCTCGGTGGTGCCCCCGCCGATGTCGACCACCATGTTGCCGGTCGGTTCGTGCACCGGGAGCCCGGCCCCGATCGCCGCCGCCATCGGCTCGTCGACGAGGTAGACCCGGCGGGCGCCGGCCTGGTATCCGGCCTCCTTCACCGCGCGCTGCTCGATGCCGGTGATGCCGCTCGGCGCCGCGATGACGATGCGCGGCTTGGCGAAGGGGCGGCGCCGGTGCACCCGCTGGATGAAGTAGCGGAGCATGCGCTCGGCGACGTCGAAGTCCGCGATGACCCCGTTTCTGAGCGGCCGGACGGCCACGACGTTGGCGGGGGTTCGGCCTATCATCCGTTTGGCCTCGATGCCGATGGCCACGATCTTCCCGGTGGTCGTGTTGATCGCCACGACCGACGGTTCGTTGAGCACGACACCGCGGCCGCGCACGTAGACGAGTGTGTTGGCGGTGCCCAGGTCGACCGCCATGTCGCGGCCGAGGAACGCAAGCTTGCTGCCCATGGAAGGCTGCCCTTCCTTCCGTCAGGTCATCGGCGAAAACTACAGAACGAATTCGAAGCGTAACCTGACGTACCCAACTATGGGCATAATGAGCCGTCTCGTCCCATTAAAATCTCCGGCTCCACGAACACGTCGGGCCCCGCCGTCCCCGGAGGGACGACGAGGCCCGGGTGTGCCGGACGGCTGGAGAGCCGGCCGGTCGGACGACTAGAAGCGGTCCGGGAAGAAGATCTTGATCTCGCGGGCGGCCGACTCGGGGGAGTCGGAGCCGTGGACCACGTTCTCGCCGATCTCCAGGGCGTGGTCACCGCGGATGGTACCGGGGGCGGACTTGACCGGGTCGGTCAGGCCGGCCAGGGAGCGGAACGCCTCGATGGCGCGGGGGCCCTCGAGCACCAGCGCGACCAGCGGGCCGGAGGTGATGAACTCGACCAGCTCGCCGAAGAACGGCCGCTCGGAGTGCTCGGCGTAGTGGGCCTTGGCGGTGTCGGCGTCCAGCGTGCGCAGGTCCATCGCCACGACCTTCAGGCCCTTACGCTCGACGCGGGCGATCACGTCGCCGATGAGACCACGCGCGACGCCGTCGGGCTTGATCAGGACAAGAGTGCGCTCGGACACTGATGTTCTCCTTCGAACATGGATGACTCGCAGAGTGCGGTGAACGGGCGAAGTTTACCGTCCCCGGCAGGATCCCCCACGGCCGGTGATCTCATGCATCGGCGGGTCTGTCCTCGGTGGAGCCCTCCGGGGAGGACATGGGAGAGGGCACCACCGGTCCCGTGCCCGCCGACTCCGGCTCCGGCTCCTGGCCGGCGTCCGGCTCGTGCCCCGCCTCCCGGCCCGGCTCGTGGCTCCTCGCCGCTCCCCGCTCCGGTTCGGGCTCCGGCGCGGTGACCGGCCGCCCCTCCTCACCGGCGGCGGAGTCGGCGGCGGCCGTACCGGGCGCCGTCGGCGCGCGGCGGGCCAGGATCGCGCCGAGCACGATCACCGCGACCACCAGGGCACCGCCGATCAGCGCCCAGAGGTGCAGGGCGCTGACATATGCGTCGACCAGCGACTGGGCGGACGCCGCCTCCCGCACGGCCTCCCTGAGGCGGAGGAGCAGGACCCCGCTGCCCAGCATGAAGCCGGCGAGGACCCCGGGGAAGAAGAGCGAGAGCGCGAAGAGCGCCGCTCCCGGGCCCGACGGGCGCAGGGCGGAGGTCAGGGCCGTCGCCGCGCCGACCGCGAGGAGCAGGAACGGAATGACCAGTGCGGGCCCGCCCGCGGCCGGGAGCAGGAAGCGGACCGCGCAGAGCCCGCCCACCATGACCACGAGGCCGCCCGCCGCGACCAGGGGCATGATCTGGTCCTTCAGCCGTCCCGCCAGCACGGCCGCGGCGAGGCCGGCCACTCCGGCGGCGGTGAAGGCCTGCCAGAGACCGGAGAGCCCCGGACCGCCCAGCCCGCCGAGCCCGACGTAGGTCACCTGGGCCGCGGTGGGCAGCGCGACCACCCCCACCGCCACCGTCGTGTAGGCGAGGGTGCGCCCGTTCACTCCCTCGAAGGTGCCCACCGAGGCGAGCCCCAGCAGCGCGAGGACGGACAGCAGTGCCGCCGCGGCGATGAGCTCCGGCGCCCACCCGAAGGTGGCGCCCAGCGCGAGGACCACGATGCCCACGGCCGGGGCCGTCGTCATCAGCAGCCGCCCGCGCTCCGCGGAGCTCGGCCCCGGACCCGCCGCGGCGCTCTGGCCGCTCCTCAGCCAGAGCACGAGGTAGAGCGCGGAGAGCGCGAGGGCGACACCGGTCAGCAGCGGGTACGGCTGGAGCGTGATCCGCCACGAGGTGGCCTCGTCCAGGGGCCACAGGGCCAGGGCCTGCGCGGCCAGGAGGCTCACCGCGAGCACGCCCGCCCACACCGCGCGCAGGATCCGGGGCCGCTCCCACACCGCCACGAGCGTGGCGGGCACCAGCAGCCCGGCGCCGACCCCGTGCGCGACGCGCAGGATCCCGACCACCAGCGGGGAGCCGGCGTAACCGCCGGCCGCGTCGGCGAGCGCGAGCAGTGTGAGCCCGCCGACCAGGATCGGAGCGGCCCGCATGCGGCGCACGACCACCGCCGCCAGCGGGACGGTCAGCACCATCGCGGGCAGTGCCAGCCCGTGCGCTCTGACCATGTCGAGCTCCGCGACGTCGGCCGGTAGCAGCGCCTTCACCACCGCGATGGTGTTGGGGATGGCGACGATCGCCAGCGGGAGCGCCACCATGACGAGCAGCCCGAGGACGATGTCGATCGGCAGGGAGGAACTGAGCGCGCGCACCGGGACGGTGGACCCTGCGGCCACCGCCTGCGCCGACTTCTGGGGGACGGCCATGTAGGCCGACTTTAGCGGGAAGTCACGCCCTCGACACGGCGAGCGACGAATATCGCGGTAATCCACAGCGCCAGGAAGACCGCGCCGAGGAAGAACATGGTCGGGACCAGCAGTCCCGCGGCGATCGCGAGCACCTGGACGACGCTTCCCGCGACGTAGGCGAAGGGGTGCTTGAGCAGGCCCGCGACCAGCACGCAGGCGACCGCGAGCCCGATGCCGACGGCCACCGCCACGAGCGGCTCGACGTCCTGGGTGTTGATCGCCACCGGGGTGAAGAGCCCGACGACGATCGCCTCCATGCCGAGCACACTGGCGCAGAGCCGCCTCATGCCCGGGGTAACCGTGATCATTTTTTGCCTTCCGCCGTCGTCCGGGTCATCCGGTCCGCTTCCGATCCCACCGGGTCACCCGACCTCGTCCGCCTTGAGCAGCAGCCGGGCGTCTCCCGCGGTGACCACCGATCCGGTGATCAGCACCCCGGCCCCGCCGAACTCCCCCGCCTCGTCGGCCAGGCCGATGCCGATGTCGATGGCGTCGTCGAGCCGCTCGGCCCGGCGTACCCGGTCGGGGCCGAAGATCTCGGCGGCCAGGGCCTCGAGTTCGGCCGGCTCCATGGACCTGGGCGAGGAGTTCCGGGTCACCACGATCTCGTCGAACATCGGCTCCATCAGCTCCAGGATGCCCCGGACGTCCTTGTCCCCGAAGACCGCCACCACGCCGACGAGCCTGGCGAAGCCGAAGGACTCGTGCACGGCCTCCAGCGTGGCCTGGACTCCGCCGGGGTTGTGCGCGGCGTCCACGAGGACGGTGGGTCCCCGCCGGACGACCTCCAGCCGCCCCGGAGAGCGGACCTGCAGGAACGCCTGCCGTACCAGCTCCGGGTCGAGCGGGTCCTCTCCGGCCGTCAGCGCCTCGACGGCCGCCAGCGCGCAGGCGGCGTTGCCCGCCTGGTGCGCGCCGTACAGCGGGAGCAGGACCTCCTCGTAGTCCGCTCTGAGGCTCTTCAGGTGCAGCAGCTGCCCGCCGATCGCCAGCTCCCTGGCGAGCACCCCGAACTCCAGTCCCTCCCGCGCCACGGTCGCCCCGGTCTCCGCCGCCCGGCGCAGCAGCACCTCGGCCGCGGGGAGCTCCTGCTGCGCGAGTACGGCGGTCGCGCCGGGCTTGATGATCCCGGCCTTCTCCCCCGCGATGGTCTCCACGTCGGGGCCCAGGTAGTCGGTGTGGTCCAGGGAGACGGGGGTGATGACCGCCACGGCCCCGTCGGCGACGTTGGTGGCGTCGAACGTGCCGCCCATACCGGTCTCTATGACCGCGACGTCCACCGGAGCGTCGGCGAAGGCCGCGAAGGCCATCGCGGTGAGGGTCTCGAAGAAGGAGAGCCTCCTGCCCTGGGCGTCGATCATCGCGAGGTAGGGGGCGACGTCCTCGTAGACCTCGGTGAAACGCTCCTCGCTCAGTGGCGCCCCGTCGACGCAGATGCGCTCGCGCATGGAGACGAGGTGCGGACTGGTGAACCGGCCGACGCGGAGGTTCCGCTCCCGGAGGATGGTCTCGATCATCCGTGTCGTGCTCGACTTGCCGTTGGTGCCGGCGACGTGGATGACCGGATAGGAGTTCTGCGGGGAACCGAGCACGTCCATGAGCGCGGCGATCCTGTCGAGCGTGGGCTCGAAGTTCCACTCGACGCCGCGTTCCATGATTGCCAGTTCAACCGCTCGATAGTCCACGGTCCCAGCCTACTGACCTCTGTGACGGGTTCCTGCCCGCCCTCTCACCGCATCCTCTTCGAGGACGTTCCCCCGGAGGGGACGCTTCCCGGTTCCCGGGGATTGCTGAGCGCAATATTCATCGCGCTCAGCAATCCCCGGAAAACATCCCGGCCGCCCTCCCGCAGAAACCGCTCGGAACGGACCCGGACGGCCCGTCCACGAAGTGACACCCGACGACAGGGACCACCCGGCCGCAGCTCACGCACAACGTGCTCGCACACCCCCCACCGCGGGGCCGCGCTCCGGGAGAGCATCGACGCCCTGACCCGGTGGAGCCAGAGAGAGCAGCGGTAACACGCCACCGGAAAACACGAAAAAAGGGGGCCGTCCCCTTCCGGGACGACCCCCTCCGAAACACAGAAAGGGCCACCCCGAAGGATGGCCCTCACTGAAAAGATTGTCCGGCGGCGACCTACTCTCCCACACCCTCCCGAGTGC
>NZ_JACHJJ010000028.1 GCF_014203605.1 Thiemannella venezuelensis
GGTTCACCAGCCCACTGACCTTGCATAACACCAGTCTGACCCCGCCGGTGTTCACGGCGAGGTCAGCCCCTACATCTTCAGTAGTCTCCTAGTGCCAATATCCGTCGTAGTGGTCGACCAGGTGCTGGGCGTCTGGGCCGGCCGAAGCGGCGGCGACTGTGAGGTCGGCCTCTCGGAGGATCTCCGACCGCACCAGTAGCGGCACCGACGCTGCGGGCACCTTCTGGCCGTCGCGGTGGAAGGTCATTGGGTTGGTCGCGCACAGCGCGTCCAGGTCCCAGCCCTCGTCGGACATGCCCTCGACGACGCGCAGGAGCCAGCGGGCCTGCCAGCCCGCAAGGTCGCGCACCACCTCGCCCTGCCCTTCGTGACAGTCATGCTCCCAGTAGCCGATCGACACGCCGGTCCAGCCGTGCCGGATCAGCTCCGTCCGGGCCAGGTCGTAGCGCACGACGTGACCGGCGACACGGTCCGGCTCTTCCACGTACACCTCGCGGAGGACTTGTTCGAACGGCTGCGCCAGACCCCTCTCGCGCCACGCGCCCACCTCCTCGGCGCTTGCGCCGGCCGGGTGCCACAACGCGACAGGGCCCTCGGGGCGGTGCCCGGCCAGTTCCCAGCCGTCGACGGTTCTGACTGGCAGGCCAGAGGGGCCGCCGGGGATCCGCCACACCAGGGTGCGTGCGTCGGGGCCAGTGACGGGGTGGTCGAGGAGGTACTCGCCGACCTCATGCCAGGTCCATTCGCGCTGGTGGATGAGCGCCTGCTCCAGGCGGTAGCGCGCGGCCGTGCGCGCCTGCTCGACCTCTCTGGGCGTGGCGGCGGCGGACAGAGTGCGGTCGAGGAACTGGTCGCGGGTCAGCACGGCCGCGTCGACGAGCGCATCGAGCGCGCGAGTGACATTCTCCTGTACGGACGCCACCCGCACCCGCGCCTGAATGAGCGCCAGCGGGGTGACTGTCTCGGGTCCGCCACGGCGGGCCAGCACGCTGACAGCCCCGTTGGCGACGGTCTCGCTGCGGCAGGTGGAGCCGGGGCCATCGTGGCCGGTGCCGCAGGTGACGGCGGCGTCGGCGAGCAGCGACGGGACCCAGGGTTCGTCAATGACCTCGCAGGTCCAGATCAGGCCGCGCACCACCGAGACGGTCCGGCCCTTCAGGAAGCGGTCCTCTCTCCAGCTGATGTCGGCGTGATGGCAGACGAACGGGCCGCCCCGGTAGGCGGCCAGGCGGATGACCAGCTCGTGGACCAGGGCGATGGCCTCAGGAGTGAGCAGGTCGCAGACGACCGGCAACCAGCCGTCGCCTGGGGCCGGCGTGCCGGCGGTGGCCCAGTGACGCAGCAGCGGCAGCATTCCGGCCAAGCGGAGGCCGTACTCCTCGGCCAGCATCGTGGCGAAGGGGTCGGCCTCCCCGATCACGTTTCTGACCGCACCGTCTGGGCCATCTTCGGTGAGCAGACTCTCCAGGAGCGGCTGGAGCTCTCCGAGGTCCGTCAGGTGGCCGAACAGGTCACGGCGCTGTTGCGGATGGAGCAGGTGGGCGGCCGACAGCGGAATCCGATAGAGCTCCTCGTGGCGGGTGTGGCCTTGGCGGGCCCAGTAGCCAGCGCGTTCGGCCAGGTTCCAGGCGTCGTCGGGAGTCCAGTCGACGGCGCGCGCGGCCACGGTGCGGACCAGGCGCAGGACGCGCTCGTCGTAGTCGTGGCCGCCCTGCGGGCTGAGCCAGAGCTTGGTGTGGGCGTAGGTGCCGTAGAGGCGCCAATCGGTGCCAGGGCCGGGGTCGAGGCCCTGCTCGGTGAGGGCGTCGAAGCGCTGGTAGGCCTCTTTGGTAGCCGGTTCCAGATAATCCCAATTTCCCGCGAACGTCACCCGGTGATCGTAGTCGCACGATGTCCGAATGAAGATCGCCGTCCTGGACGGCTACTGGTGGGTTGCTCGAGACCTGGATCTCCGGCGTCCTTCTCTCGGAGGTGGCCCCAGTCGGCCATCTAGCGACGCAGCCCTGTTCACCGAGGCGCCAAGCTGGGGTTTTGCCTCTCAGCTGTGCGTGTTCTCAAAGTCGTGACCGTCTCCGCTTCCGAGAGCACGATCTTCTCGGAAACCGGTTGACCTGCGCAGATCAGCTTAGAGTGGCATATCCGTTAGAAATTTCTCCATTGCTACCGGGACCCCGATCCCGGCCACGGGGGCCTCCTCTACTGTACCTACTAGTATGTACAGTAGAGAGGTGAACACGGAAGAACGCCTCATCGAAAGCACGCGTGCCCTGCTGTGGGAGCGCGGCTACCTGGGCACCAGTCCGAAAGCCATCCAGCAGCGGGCCGGCGCCGGACAGGGCAGCATGTACCACCACTTCGCCGGCAAACACGGCCTGGCGCTGACGGCCATCCGCCGCACCGCCGAGGAACTGCAGGCCGTCGCGGAGGCCCGGCTGTCGGTTCCCGGCACGGCCCTCGAACGCATCACCGCCTACCTGCGTCGCGAACGCGACGTGCTGAAAGGCTGCCCGGTCGGCAGACTCACCCAGGACCCCGACGTGATGGCCGATCCCGCCCTACGGGCGCCGGTCGAAGACACCCTTGCGTGGCTTCGCACCCGCCTGGCGCAGGTGCTGGACGAGGGCCGCGCCGCGGGCGAACTGGATCGCCGGCTCGACCCGCCGGCCACGGCCGCGGCCATCGTCGCGGTCCTGCAAGGCGGATACGTGCTCGCCCGCGCTTCGGGCACCACCGACCCGTTCGATCAGGCCGTATCGGGTGTGCTCGCGCTGTTGGCGGCCCACGCCCCCGAGACCGCCCGGCAACGCGCGTGAGCAGGGAACCCGACCGGAAGGACTGCGACGTCATGCCCGCCCCGAGAACTCCGGCGACCGGGGAGATCCCCGGCGACGGCGCCGGACCGGAGCCCGACCGGCCGGTCACCGACATCGAATACCGCGGCTCCCAGCACGTCGTCGGCTCCCAGCACGTCGTCCCGGCCACGGGCACCCCGCCGGTCACCCGTACCGTCGTACTCGACCAACCGCTGGCGGCGCCGTCGGCCACCCATCGCGTCGAAGTGCGGCGCATCAGCATCGCCGCCGGCCTGCCCGCCGGACTGCACGTCCACAACTGCCCCGTGTTCGGCAACATCGAGACCGGCTCCGTGGTGTACCAGATCGACGGCCGGCCGGAGTCCGTGCTCACCCCGGGCGACACGTTCTACGAACCGGAGGGCACCCGCATCGCCCGCTTCGACGCGCAAGACGACGGAGTGACGTTCCTGGCGTACTTCCTCCTCGGCGCCGGGCAAACAGTCGAGCTGGAGTTTCCCGACACCTGACACCGGACTCCGCGCGCCGCCGTACACGTCCGAGGTGCCGAAGAGGCCGATGCCCGCCTCACAGGACCGGTCTCATCCGGTTCCGTACCGGAAGAGGTCGTTGAGTTCCGCCTGGGAGAGCTGGTCGTCGGCGTACGAGAACGTGCCCCGCTCGGCCAGTTCCCGGGCCGCGCGCAGCAGGTGGCGGTACATCGCGCGGGCGATGCTGCCGCCCACCGTGACCCGCCGCACCCCGAGCCCGCGCAGATCGTCCAGCGACAGGGCGCTGCCGGTGAGGCCCATGACCACGTTGAGCGGGCCGTCGAGTTCGCGCACCAGCGTGCCGATGGTGGCGGCGTCGGCGGCGCCCGGGACGAAGGCGCAGTCCGCTCCGGCCGCCAGGTACGCGTTGGCCCGCCGCACGCACTCCTCCAGCGAGGCGCCGACCTGGAGCGCGTCGGTCCGCCCGACAAGGACGAACGGCTCTCCCCCGGCGTCTACGGCGGCTCGGGCCGCGCCGATGCGGTCCGCCGCGAGCGCCGTGTCGTAGAGCGGCCGGGCGCGGTCACCGGTGAAGTCCTCGATGTTGCCGCCCGCGGCTCCGGCCGCGAGCGCCATCGCGACCGTGACCGCCACCGCCTCGGGCGCCTCGCCGTACCCCTCCTCGAGATCCGCGCTCACGGGCACCGCGACCTCGGCGGCGATCTCACGGATCCGGCGCATCATCGCCTCACGGCCGACCCTGCCCTCCGGCTTCTGCTCGGCGAAGAAGTCGTGGTCCGGGCGCCCGAGGGAGAACGCGACGCCCGCGCTGGTCGTCGCCACGGCGGGAAAGCCCGCCGACTCCAGGATCCGGGCGCTTCCCACGTCCCACGCGTTCGGGAGCAGGAAGCAGCCCTCCCGGTGCAGCCCGACGAAACGTTCCGCCCGTTCCCGCCTGCCGCCGTCCATACTGTCCATACCGTCCTCTCCCGTCCGTCGACGTCCACCAGAGCCCGGCACCGGACCGGCGCCCCGGCGCACCCGCGCCGGACGTCGATCACCATCTCTCCGACCGGCTCCAGAAGACCGTACGGCCCCGCTCCGTGGACCAGAACCCCCGATCTGTTGCCGTACCCATAAGCGATGGTTATGGTCGGCGCGTGGAGAACCTCCAGCGGCTGAGGGTGCTCCGGGCGGTCGCGCAGCACGGCTCGTTCACCGCGGCCGGCGGCGCGCTCGCGATGTCGCAGCCCGCCGTCTCCCAGCACGTCGGCGCACTCGAACGCGAGCTGGGCGCCCGGCTGGTCGAGCGCACCACCCGCGGCGCCCGGCTGACCCCGGAAGGTGAGATCGTTCTCCGGCACGCGCTGCGGATCCTGACCTCCTGCGACGAGGCCCGCCGCGAGCTCGACCAGCTCCGCTCCGGCGATTTCGCGACCGTGCGGGTGGCCGCGTTCCCCACGGCGTGCAGCCGCCTGCTGCCCCGGGCGGTCGCGCTGTGGCGGCGCCGCCACCCCGCGCTGCCGTTCGAGTTCGTCGAATGCGACGCCGACCAGGCACTGGAGCTGGTCCGGCGGGGAGAGGCGGACCTCGCGCTCACCTACGACTACGCCGCTCACCCCATCGACCTGCGCCATCTGGCCGTGCAGCCGCTGCCGGACGACCCGCTGACGCTCGTGCTGCCCGCGGACCATCCGCTCGCCCCGACACCCGTCGTCGACGTCGCCGCCCTGGCCGGAGAGGCATGGATCGGCGGCACCTCCTTCGCCTGCGCGGAGTCGCTGCGCGCCATCTGCGGAGCCGCCGGATTCACCCCGGTGGTCGCCCTGAGCTCCAACCGCTACCCGACGACGCTGGCGATGGTGGCGGCCGGGCACGGCATCGCCCTCGTACCGGCCTCCGCGCTGAGCGATCCGCCGGCCGGGGCCACGATCCGGCCGCTGCACCCGGCGCCGCCGCCGCGCCGGAGGTGGGCGGCCACCCGGGGCGGCCCCGGCGCGCCGACGGCCCACCTCGTGGACTGCCTGGTCGCGACGGCGGCGGACGAGGCGCGCCGGTAGGACCCGGAAGCCGGCCTCTGCCTCCGGTGGAGGCCGCGGCAGGAGAGAAATCCGCCCGCGGCTGTCGATTCCGGCCGGTGCCGTACGTCATAGGAATATGTACGGCACCGGCCGGACGACACCGAAGGGGAAAACGCATGAGATACGTGCTGCTGGCCGTCGGGGACGAGAGGCCCTGGGCGGAGGCCGGACCGGCCGAACGGGAGGAGGTCTACGCCCGGTGGGGCCGGTTCGAGGAGATGCTGACGGCCCGGGACGCGGGCCGGGGCGGCGACGAGCTGGCCCACTCCGGCACCGCCACCACGGTCAGGAAGACCGGGGGAAAGGTGATCGTCACCGACGGCCCCTACGCGGAGGCGACCGAGCAGATCGGCGGGTACGTCACGATCGAGGCGGCGGGCATGGACGAGGCGATCGAGTTCGCCCGGGCCTGCCCGTCGGACGTCGTGGAGATCCGCCCCGTCCCGGACAGGGGGTGAGCGCGCCGTGAAGTACGCGCTGCTGATGTACGGCGACGAGCGCCGATGGGCCGCCGCCACCGAGGAGGAGATCAAGGAGGCCTACGCCGCGCACGGCCGGTTCATGGATCTGCTCACCGAACGCGGGGCCTACCTCGGCGGGGAGGAACTGGACGGTTCCTCCACCGCCGTCACCCTGCGCACCGGCGGAGGGCGGACACTGCGCACCGACGGCCCCTACGCCGAGACCGCCGAGCACCTGGGCGGCTTCTACCTCGTGGAGGCCCGGGACCTGGACGAGGCGATCGAGTTCGCCACGGCCTGCCCCGAGGAGATCGTGGAGATCCGCCCCGTGGTCGAATACCAGGGATGAGCAGGAGCGTGACAGCGGTCGAGCAGGCGTACCGGCGGCACTGGGCGCGCCTGCTCGCCCTGCTCACCGCAGAACTGCGGGATCTGGACCTGGCCGAGGAGTCGCTGCAGGACGCCTTCGCCGCGGCCGTCACCGCCTGGCCGCCGGAGCCCGCCAACCCGCCGGCCTGGCTGCTCACCACGGCGCGCAGACGCGCACTGGACCGGCTCCGGCGCGTCGCCGTCGCGGCCGGGAAACTGCCGCTGCTGATCGTCGACGACCGGCCGGAGCCTTCCTCCATCCCCGACGAGCGGCTCCGGCTGATCTTCACCTGCTGCCACCCGGCGCTGTCCGCGGACGCCCGGGTGGCCCTCACCCTGCGCTGCGTGGGCGGCCTGACCACCCGCGAGATCGCCCGGCTGTTCCTGGTTCCCGAGGCCACCATGGCCGCCAGGATCACCCGGGCCAAGAAGAAGATCGCCCAGGCCGGCATCCCCTACCGGGTCCCGGCCGGACCCGAACTGGCCGAGCGCCGCGACGGCGTGCTGGCCGTGGTCTACCTCGTCTTCACCGAGGGGTACGCCGCGACCGGAGGCGACCGGCTCATCCGCGAGGACCTCGCCGCCGAGGCGGTCGCGCTGGGCCGGATGCTCCGCGAGCTGCTGCCCGCCGACCCGGAGGTGGACGGGCTGCTGGCGCTGATGCTGCTGCACCACGCCCGGCGCGACGCCCGGCTCGGCCCCTCGGGTGAGCTGGTCCGCCTGCCCGACCAGGACCGCTCGCGCTGGCACCGCGGGGAGATCGCCGAGGCGGTCTCCCTGCTGGAGTCCTCCCGGCCGCAGCACACGGCGGACCCCTTCCCCGGCCCCTACCTGCTGCAGGCGGCGATCGCCGCCGAACACGCGACCGCCACCCGCGCCGCGGACACCGACTGGTCCGCGATCGCCCGGCTCTACGGCGAACTGGAGCGGCTCACCGGGTCGGCGGTGGTCAGGCTCAACCGTGCCGTGGCGGTCGCCGAGGCCGACGGGCCCGGGGCCGGGCTGGCGCTCCTCGACGGGCTGGACCACGAACTGGGCCGCCACCACCTGCTCCACGCCGCCCGCGCGGAGCTGCTGCGCCGCCTCGGTCGGGAACGGGAGGCCCTGGACGCCTACGGCCGGGCGCTGGAGGTCGTCGGCACCGATCCGGAGCGGGCTTTCCTGCTGTCCCGCAGGGCGGAGCTGTCCGTCCGGTGAGGGGTATTTGGGGGTCGGTAGATGTGTATACGATCCGACCGTCTTTACTTTGTAGATTCAAATCTGGTGCGGCGCCGGTGCCCTCAGCGGCGCCGCACCGGCCCGGTGACGTGCGGCCGGGCGCTAGCTGGTGGCCCCCCAGGTGAGGGAGAGGCCGGTGGCGGCGCGTTCGGTGCGGATCTCCATCATGCTGCCGAGGATGGTGGCATGGTCGGACACCACGGGCGTGGCGTCGAGCGTGTAGGTGATCCGGGTGCTGACGAGCACCGCGCTGCCCTGCGGCTCGTGGAGGTGGCGGGCGGCGGCGGGGTCGAGCAGGCCGGGCCGGACCACCTCCGATGCCCGGGCGACCGCCACCCCCGCGTCGGCGAGCGCCGTGTAGAGGGAGACGGCGGTGAAGTCGCGGTCGCGGATCCGGTCGGCCACCGGCCGGCGGACCCAGGACACCTGGTGGACGGCGGGACGTCCCGCGAACTCGCGGACCCGCTCCAGCCGCAGGGCGGTGTCGCCGGGACGCAGCCGCAGCTCCGCGGCGATCCGGGCGGGGGCCCGGCGCAGCGCCCGCCCGGCCACCGCGGTCCGCACGTCGTGGCCCTGCTCCCGCAGGTCGTCGGCCAGACTGCGGAGCGAGCCGAGCTGGTAGGCCAGGTGGGGCGGGGCCACGAACGTGCCCTTGCCGGGCCGCTGCACGATCAGCCCCTCGTCGCTGAGGCCCCGCAGCGCCTGGCGCAGCGTCATGAGGGTCACCCCGTAGGAGGCGCTCAGCTCCCGTTGCGGGGGCAGGGCCTCGCCGGGGGCGTAGTGTCCCGACCGGATCTTCGCGGCGAGGTCGGCGGCGATGGCGCGGTATCTCGCCTCGTGCCCGGCGTCGGGGGTCATCGTGGTGCGTCACTCCTGGTCGAGGGCCTGCCTCAGGGTCGCGAGGAAGTCTCGCAGGTCGTCCGGTCCCGCCCCGTCGAGCACCCGCCGCATGACCGCGGCGCCGACCACCACGCCGTCGGCGTGCCGGCGGGCTTCGCGCGCCTGGTCCGGGGTGGAAATGCCAAATCCTAGCAAGACCGGCCGGTCGGTGCCGCGTCTGATCCGCGCGGTGAGCTCCGCCGCCGAGGCGGCGAGGGCGGCCCGCTCGCCGGTGGTGCCCATCAGCGACACCGCGTAGACGAAGCCGCGGCTGCGGCGCGAGATCTCCGCCAGCCGCGGCTGCGGCGTCGCCGGCGACGCCAGCAGGGCCAGGTCGATCCCGGCGGCGGCGGCCGCGTCCGCCAGCTCGTCCGCCTCGTGCACCGGCAGGTCGGGCACGATCAGGCCGCCGACGCCGGCCCGGCGCAGCGCGGCGCAGAACGCCTCGGGCCCGTCGTGCAGCACCAGGTTGTAGTAGGTGCTGGCGACCAGCGGCACCCCCGGGTCCCGGCCCTCGGCCAGGTCGGCGAGGATCCGGCGGGTGCTCGCCCCCCGCGCCAGCGCCGTCTCGCTCGCCTGCTGGATGGTGGCGCCGTCGAGCGTGGGGTCGGAGAACGGCAGGCCGACCTCGATCGCGTCCGCACCGGCTTCGGCGAACGCCTCCAGGTACCGCGTCCAGCCGGGCGCGATGCCCCCGGTGACGTACGGCATGAGCAGGCCGCGGCCGGTGTCCCGGCGGGCGCGCAGGTGGCGCTCGACCGCGCCCGGGGCCAGGATGTCCGTCATACCAGCTCCTTCAGGGTGGAGATGTCCTTGTCGCCCCGGCCGGACAGCGTCATCAGGACCGTCGACCCGGCGGGCAGTTCGCCGCCGCCCGCCTCGCGGATCACCCAGGCGAGGGCGTGCGCCGATTCGAGCGCCGGGACGATGCCCTCGGTGCGCGCCAGCCGTACCGCCGCGCCGACCGCCTCCTCGTCGGTCACCGTGGCGTAGCGGGCCCGGCCCAGGTCGCGCAGGTGGGCGTGCTCCGGGCCGACCCCCGGGTAGTCGAGCCCGGCGGCGATGGAGTGCGGCTCGACGATCTGCCCGTCGTCGTCCTGCAGGAACAGCGAGCGGCAGCCGTGCAGGACGCCGAGCCGGCCGCGGGCCGCCCCGGCGCCGCCCTCCGCCTCGACACCGACCAGGCGCGCCGGGGTGTCGGCGAATCCGGCGAACGTGCCGGCCGCGTTGGAGCCGCCGCCGACGCACGCGACCACGTGGTCCGGGACGCCGGTCCGCAGTTCGGCGGCGCACTGCCCGCGGGCCTCGTCGCCGATGACCCGCTGGAACTCCCTGACCATCCACGGGTACGGGTCCGGCCCGATGACCGAGCCGACGCAGTAATGGGAGTCGACGGTGGCACCCACCCAGTGCCGCATGGCCTCGCTGGTCGCGTCCTTGAGCGTGCGGCTTCCCGTGGTGACCGGGACCACCTCGGCGCCCAGCATGCGCATCCGGAAGACGTTCAGCCCCTGCCGTTCGATGTCGCGCTCGCCCATGAAGACCGTGGCCTCGAGCCCGAGCAGTGCGGCGGCGGTCGCGGTGGCCACCCCGTGCTGGCCCGCCCCCGTCTCGGCGATCAGCCTGCGCCGCCCCATCCGCGCGGCGAGCAGGGCCTGGCCCAGCACATTGTTGATCTTGTGTGACCCGGTGTGGGTGAGGTCCTCGCGCTTGAGGTACAGCCGCACGCCCAGCTCCCGCGACAGCCGCCGGGCCGGGGTGAGCGGGGTCGGCCGCCCGGCGTGCAGGGCGAGCAGCTCCGCCAGGGCGCCGCGGAAGCCCGGATCCGCCCGCGCCTCCCGGAACGCCTCGTCCACCTCGCGGCACGCCTCCACCAGGGACTCCGGCGCGTACCGTCCGCCGTACCCGCCGAACCGGCCCCGCTCCCGGGGCTCGCCCATCACCCCGGCCGCCGGGACGGGCTCACGCCATGGCGGCACATCTCTCATCTCACGCTCACCTCGTTCTATAACTCTGGAAAGAGTTCTATAACAGTGAGTGTGGCACGGGCGGTGCGGGGCGCGCCACCCCCGGCCGGGCCCCGATCGCCGGTGCCGCACCGGTCCGTCCCCTTCCGCCCGGACGGCTCCCGCCCGGACCGGCGGCGGAGGCGGCCGCACCGGAAAAAATCTTCCGCTCTCCGGTCCGGGTCGCGATGCCCGCGCCGACCGGCGGATGCGCCCGTCGGGCGTGGTCCGCACGGCCCGTCGGCCGCACCGGTAATCGGGAAGTGGAATAACCACCCCCCGATGTCCGTTAGAGTCATCGTGCCGATGTGGTTTGTGTCCCCCGGGCCGCAAATTACCGCCTTCACGGAATACCGTTCGGCTGGAGCCGTGTTGTGCCTCTCGCCGAGGAGGCGACCGCCACATCGGCGCTAAACGTCCCGCCCCGCCAGGCCCCGCGCCCGGCGGGGCGTTTCGTTTGCCTCCGCCCCACCCGTGCCTCCACCCCACCCGTCCCGCCGCGCCCGCGGGGAGACCGGCGATTTTTTGGAGGAGGCCTACAAACGGCCGGGCCCCGCTTGTGCGGGTGCGCACACCCGCCGGTCGCCGGAGCACCACCTAGTGTGGTGATCCCGTCCCGTGAGGAGAGTCCGTGCTCTATCGCCTGACCAAGATCGTCAGTGCCCCCTTCCTGCACCTGCTCTGGCCGACCGAGGTCACCGGGGCTGAGCACGTACCCGCCTCCGGCCCGGCCATCCTGGCCTCCAACCACCTGTCGGTCCTCGACTCGACGTTCCTGCCGCTGGTGCTCACCCGCCAGGTGCGCTTCGTCGCCAAGGCCGAGTACTTCACCGGCAACCCCGTCACCGCGGCGTGGATGCGGGCCACCGGCCAGATTCCCATCGACCGGCAGAGCCCCACCGCCGCCCAGGACATGCTCGACGCCGCCGCCGGAGTGCTCAGGGAGGGCGGCCTGTTCGGCATCTACCCCGAGGGCACCCGCTCCCCCGACGGCCGCCTCTACCGGGGCAAGGTCGGGGTCGCCTGGCTCGCGCTGGCCACCGGGGCCCCGGTGGTCCCGATCGCCATGTCGGGCACCGACAAGGTGCTGCCGATCGGCGCCTCGACGCCGAGACTGGGCCGGGTGGGAGTGCGGATCGGCAAGCCGATGACGTTCACCGGGTCGGAGAGCAGCGCCCGGGACCGGCGCAGGGTGGCCGACGAGATCATGGCGGCGATCCACGAGCTCTCCGGGCAGGAGTACGTACCGCGCTACGCGCCCGGCCGTACGGAGACCGGTTGATCGTTTTCCGGCATATGTCCGATTACCCACGCTAGGGTGGGTCCGCCGGACTCCCCGCCGCGGCGGGAGCCGGCCGGAGCGCACGAGCTGGGGGTGGACGGGGTGCCGAGCGGCAGGACGATCGCGATCACTACGGTCAGCGTCGCGCTGGCGGCGGGGGCCGCCGGCGGCGGCGCGTGGTGGTATCTGCACACCCGGGGAACCCCGCAGGAGACCGCGCAGCGCTTCACCCAGGCCTGGCAGCGGGGCGACCTGGCCGCCATGCGCGCCGAGCTGGGCGCGCCCGCCCCCGGCTTCGACCAGACCTACCAGGACATGAACAAGGGCTGGGCGGTGGAGAGCACCGCCGTACGGCTCGACGCGGTGCGCGAGACCGGCGACGGCACCGCCCAGGCCGCCTACACCGCCACGCTGAAGCTGCGCAACGTCGGCGAGTGGAGCTACTCCGGGACGGTCGACCTGGCGGTCGTCGACCGGCACTGGCGGGTCGACTGGTCCCCCCGGGCCGCCCACCCCGACCTCGCCGCGGGCTCCTCCTTCGCGCTGAAGGCCGGGTGGCCGCAGCGGGCGGCGATCACCGCCGCCGGAGGCGAGCGCATCGACGGCGCCGACGTGAGCGGCTCGATCCAGCAGCTGGTCGGCTTCCTGGACAAGGCCACCGCCAAGGACGTCAAGAAACTCGGCTCCTCCTACCGCACGGGTGACGCGATCGGGCGCGGCGGCCTGCAGGAGAGGTTCCAGCAGCGCCTGGCCGGCATCCCCGCCACCGAGATCCGGCTCGTCGGCGCCGACAAGAAAAGCGTCAAGGTCCTCGGCAAGATCGACGGTGAGGAGGGGGAGCCGCTGGAGACCACCCTCGACCTGCGGGTCCACCAGGCCGCGGTCGGCGCCGTGCGCGACCTGGAGAAGACCGCCTCGATGGTCGTGATCAAGCCGTCCACCGGCGAGATCCTCTCGGTGGTCAACAACCGGGGCGGCTTCAACCGGGCGCTGGACGGCAACTACCCGCCCGGCTCCACGTTCAAGGCGATCACCGCGGTCGGCCTGCTCGGGGCCGGGGTGGACCCCGGCGACCGGGTCACCTGCCCCAAGGACGTCAACGTCGGCGGCCTGCCGATCCGCAACTCCGGCCACGCCGCCTACGGCTCGGTCACCTTCTCCGACTCCTTCGCCCACTCCTGCAACACCACCTTCGCCCCGCTGACCAAGGAGCGGCTGGGCGCCGACGAACTGGTACGGACCGCGGAGCTGTTCGGCTTCAACAAGCGCCTCGACATCGGCGTCCCGGCGGCGAAGGGAAGCTTCCCCCGTGCCGAGAGCGACGCCGAGCTGGCCGCCGAGTCCTTCGGCCAGGGGCGGATCACCGCCAGCCCGTTGCTGATGGCCTCGGTCGCCGCCGCGTTCGCCGACGGCACCTGGCGCCCGCCGACCCTGGTCCCCTCGGTGGAGCAGAAGATCGAGCCGCAGGCCCTGCCCGACGGCGTCACGGCCAAGATGCGGCCGATGATGTCCGCGGTGGTCACCAGGGGCACCGCCAAGGACGCGGGCCTGCCGCCGGGCACCCGCGGCAAGACCGGAACCGCCGAGTACGGCCCGGCGGGCGACCTGAAGACCCACGCCTGGTTCATCGGCTTCCGCGGCGACCTGGCCTTCGCGGTGATCGTCGAGGACGGCAAGGGCGGGGGCTCGGACGCCGCCCCGGTGGCCGCCGCCTTCCTGCGCGCCCTGGACTGAGGAACGTCCGGAAGGGGCCGCGGACGGCCCCCTCGCCGGGCCTCAGCCGAGGGGGTCGTCCCTGTCGCGCAGGGCGGCCAGAGCGGGTGCGTACATGCGGGCCTTGATGGTGCCGAGGGTGGGCCCGGCCTTGCCCGCCTGGGACCGGGCGATCTCCACCGCGGTCCGGCGCACCGCGTCCTCGTCCACCGCGCGGTCGACGACGGCGGCGGCCAGGGCGTCGTGGCCGCCGTAGCGGCGGGCGGTGGTCATGGCCTCGTGCGCGGTCTGCGGGGTCAGCCGGGACTGGATGAGGGCGGACATGCCCGGGGTGAAGGGGATGTCGATGTCGGCCTCGGGCAGGCACCAGAAACCGCGGTCGGCGCGCATCACGCGGAAGTCGTGGGCCAGGGAGAACATGGCCCCGGCCGCGAAGGCGTGCCCCTGCAGGGCGGCCACGGTGACCACGGGCAGGGCCAGCATCCGCGCCAGGAGCTCGTGGACGGAGACGACGTAGTCGCGGTGCCGGTCGGCGTGGGCGAACAGCCAGTCCAGGTCCAGGCCGTTGGAGTAGAACTTCCCCGTGGCGGCGGTCACCAGGGCACGGGGGCCTTCCGCCTTCTCCACCTCGTCGAGAGCGGCGCCGACGGAGGCGATCCAGTCGGGGTGGAACCGGTTCTCGGTGTCCCCGAGGTCGAGGACGAACACGTCGTCCCGGCGGTCGAGTTCGGGCATGGAGGCTCCTCAGGGCGGACCGGCCGCCGGACGTACCGCGCCCTCCGGCGCCGGTGATCGATGCCTCGTCCATGAGGCTACTGAAGAGTAACTTATGGCGCGCGGTATCGACGTGCAAGACCCCGCGGCCCGCCCGCACGCCGGCGGCGGGCGGAACGACCGGCGGGGCCCTCCCGGATGATCACGGCCTTCCGCCCGCCCCCGTCCCGCCGCGGACGGCGACCGGCTACGTCAACGCGCCGGCCGGAACCGGGACCTGCCGGTCTCCGGCCTCCCGAGGTTCCCGGCCCAGCCGCCTGACCGGCTTGATCAGCAGCAGCGCCGCCACCACGCCGGCCGTCACCAGGGCCGACCCCAGCATGAAGGCGCGCGGTTCGACCAGCGCGGCGACCGGACCGGCCAGCGCCTGCCCGACCGCCATGCCCGCGACCGACCCGGCCACCTGGTAGGCGTTGACCCGGTTCACCACGTCCGGGGCGACCTGCGTCTGCACGCTGGTCGACCACATCACCGACCAGAACGCCAGCGCGCACCCGCCGAGCAGGTGCCCGGCCATCAGCAGCGGCAGCGGCAGCCCGAGCGCGACCGTCAGCGGCACCGCCACGTACCCGCTCAGCGCCGCCGCCCCGGCCGCCAGCGGCCTGCGCGGCCTGAGCCTGATCGCCACCAGCCCGCCCAGCACGGTGCCGAGGCCGAGCGCCGCCATCACCCAGCCGTAGTCGGCCCCGATGACCTGCGACGACATCGGCACGTACGGCCCGACCACCAGAACGCCCCAGAACACCCAGACCAGGATGACCGACCACATCCACGTCCTGGCCTTGAACTCCTCCCAGCCCCTGCGCAGGTCGCTCAGCACGTCGGAGGGCTCCGGCCTGGGTACGGCGACCCGGACCAGCAGCAGGCACACCCCGCTGACCAGGAACGTCGCGGCGTCCACCGTGTAGACGAAGACCGGCCCGGCCACGACGATGAGGACGCCGGCCAGCGCGGGGCCCGCCAGGTGGGTGACCGCCTCAGCGATCTTCAACGTCGCGTTGGCCCGCTGCGGATCCTCCGCGACCATGGGGACCATGCCGTTGACACCCGGTTCGAACATCCCGGCGGCCATGCCCGACAGGAACGCCGTCACCAGCAGCAGGGCGTACGGCGGAGCACCGTCCAGGAAGGCGACGGCCACCACCCCCTGGGTGACGGCCCTGACCGCGTCCGCGCCGATCATCAAGCGCCGGGCGCCGATCCGGTCGGCGACGACCCCGCCGAACAACATGACCAGTACGGCCGACGCGGTCCAGAGCGCGAGCACGTAGCCGACGCCTGCTATCCCATAGACTTTCCCGATCGCCAGCGCCGAGGCGACGGGCATCATCGCGTCACCGAGCAGCGAGATCGTGCGGGCCCCGAAGTAGAGGGTGAAGTTCCTCGTCCACATGAGCCCCAATTCTTGATTTTTCCAGATCAGAGCACCGGTGTCCCAGATGACATCATTGAGTACATTTACGCCATGCCCCTGGACTGCCCGGAAACACCTCCGACGCCTCCCGCTCCGCACCGCGTGGTCGCCCTGGTCGCCCCGAAGCAGGAGCTCTATCCGGTCACCTCCGCCGCGGCCGTCTTCGGCTACCACGGCCCCGGCATCGCCCAGCACTACAGCTTCAGCCTGTGCGCCGAGCACCCCGGCTCCCTGCCCACCACCCTCGGCGGCCCCATCCAGGTGGACAGCGGCCTCGAAGCCCTCGACGACGCCGACACCGTGCTCATCGCGAGCTGGACCCTCACCCCCTCGCCCGCCGTACTCCACGCGGTGTCCCAGGCCCATGCCCGGGGCGCCCGCATCGTCGGCGTCTGCGCCGGAATCTTCGTCCCGGCCGCCCTGGGCCTCCTGGACGGCCGCCGCGCCTCCGTCCACTGGGAGCTCTCCGCCGAGCTCGCCGCCCGCCACCCCCGCGTCATCCCCGACGACACCGTCATCTACGTCGACCACGGCGACATCGCCACCGCCGGAGCCTCGGCCGCCACCCTCGACCTCTGCCTCCACCAGGTCCTGCAGGAGTACGGCGCGGCCCACGCCATGCGCATCGGCCGCCAGCTCGCCGCCGGTCCGCACCGCGAAGGCTGCCAGCGCCAGTACCCGCCCCTCCCCACCACCGGCCCCATGCCGGACTCCCTGGCCCCCCTGCTCGAATGGCTCCTCTCCCGCCTGCCCGACCAGATCACCGTCGGGGACATGGCCGCCCACTCGGGCGTCTCCCCCCGCACCCTCACCCGCCAGTTCACCGACCAGCTCGGCGTCCCGCCCGCCCGCTGGCTGCTGGAACGCCGCCTGGCCGCCACCCGCGCCCTGCTGGAGGAGACCGACCTGCCCGTCGAGACCATCGCCACCCGCGTCGGCCTCTCCTCCGCGGTCAACCTCCGCCGCCGCTTCCACACCGCCCTGCGCACCACCCCGGCCGCCTACCGCCGCTCCTTCCGCTGAAGGCCCCGGGCCGTCGCGCCCGGCGATCCCCCGGCCGTCGCATCCGCCGGGCGGAGCGATTGCACCCGGCGGTGACCAGAGCGAAGATCTGCGGATGGATCCTCATCGCGAGCTCGCCGCGGAAGTCGCCGGGGAACTCGGCGCGCGTGACGACGTGCTGGCCGTTCTGATCGGTGGCTCGGTGGCGCGCGGTGAGCATCTCGCGGCCTCCGACGTCGACCTGCTGGTGGTCACCGGCGAGCAGACGTCCCTTCCCGTCTCGCGGCGCACCGTTCGCGGCGGTCTGCTGGTCGAGTGGATCGCCCGCACCGAGGACGCCTGGCTCGCCCGGTTCGACCGGCCGCGCACGTCGTGGCTCTTCGCGTTCCTGGAAGGCGAGGTGATGTACGACTCGGGACCGGCGGAACGACTGGCCGCACAGGCGCGGGTGGTGCTGGAGACCTACCGGACCTCGGCCGAGCTCCGCCAGAACCTGGCGTCGCTCCTGTGGCACGGCCAGGCCAAGCTCGACCGGGCGGCCCGTCTGGACGACGCGCGAGAACAGGGTTTCTGGGCCTCGGTGTTCACCGAGACGGTCATCGACGCACTGTTCGCGATCCACGACGTCCCCCGGGCCGCGGGCTCACGGCGCATGGCCTACCTGCACAGGGTCCCGCTCTCGGCGAGCGAGAAGCGACTCCTCGACACGCTCCTGACCGCCCGCGCCTCGGAACGCTTCCGCGCGCTGCGCCGCCTGGTGGCCCACGTACGGGCGGAACTCGGCGAACCCGACCTGGAACTGCCGTAGACGGGGACGGAGCGAGCGGGACGGTCGTTCCACGTGGCGGACCGCAGGGGCCAGGGTCGGTTGACGGGATCGCTCAGCGGGCCGATGCGCGGGCCAGGTCTCCGTAGAGGCGGAAGAGCCGGATGTTCCCGCCGTCCGGTTCGGCGCTCCTCTCCAGGAGCGTCCAGCACCGCGCGACCAGCGCTCGCGCCTCCGCTCCGGCCCAGGGCTGCGGCAGCAGCTCCGAAGGCAGCAGCGGGTCGGGCTCCATCGCGCGGGTGAACGCGGTGGCGAGCTCCACCGCGATGGTCAGCCGTTGCGGCTCGGGCAGGTCCTGCCCGAGGAGGCGGTCGAGCCGCGGTCGCGCGACCTCGGCGAGCCGGCGGTGGCGTTCGGCGATCTCCTCCAGCGGCCACAGCGCACGGGCCAGCTCCACGGGATCGTCCTGGTCGCCTTGGCGCAGGTCCCGCGTGGTGAGGAAGGTGACGTGGTCGAAGACGCCCAGGTGGCGGGCCCGCTCTTCGACGTAGGGCTCCCACGGGTTGGCGCTGAGGTAGAGGCCGCCCTGGACGGGCGCTCCCCCCAGGTCGGTGAGCGCCGTGCGCAGGGCGTCGCGGGCGGTGCGGGCGGTCTCGGGCACGGCGAAGGCGACCAGGTGCCAGACACCGTCCCACGGGGCCAGCCCGGCGTCCTGGCGGAAGGAGTGGGCGACGAACTCGACGTCGAGGCCCATGGCGCGTCCGGTGCTGCCGGTGGCCCGCAACAGCGCCTTGCGTCCGCGCCCCTCCTGGACGAAACGCCCTTCCGCCACCAGCCGCTTGATGCACAGGCGCACCTGCTGGTCGGTCATGCCGAGCGACCCGGCCGTCGCGTAGAGCTCGCCGGCATCCACGGTGAGGTCCGCGCGCACGAGCGCTTCGACGAGCATCCGGGTGGGGACCTGGACGTCCGGGCCCGGCGGGTGGGGTGCGGCGTTCATGCTGCGGCCTTCCACGACGGGGCGGACGAGCCCACCGCCCTCTCGCTAACATGTAGACAACTATCGTATCCGGCTCGATCGTTGACCTAACCTATGACGAAGCGGATCGTCCGCGTCGTGCCCGTGCCGGTCGCAGCCGCGCCGATCACCGCCCCGGCGCCCGGGGCGGCCGTCAGGCGCGGTCCACCGCGACCACCTCGCCGCGCCCGCCTCGCGGAGGATCGGTGTGGGCGGCCAGCTCGTCGAAGTACCGCTCGGGGTCGAGCACCGCGTCGGGCGCGTGGACACCGGGCACGCGGACCGACCCGTCGAGGATCTGCCCCGCCGCGAGGGCCAGGGGGATCCCGGTCGCTCTGGCCATCCCCCGGGGAGAGGCGACGAGCCGTGCTCCGATCGTGTGCGGCCGGCCGTCGCGGCTCCCGGCGGCCAGCGCGAAGAAGGCGGGCAGCGCACCGGGGCCGCGCAGCGAGAGCCGGTTGGCGACGGATCGGGCGAGGCGGCGCGCGGCCGGGTCGTCGAGCGCCGCGGCGGCCTCCTCCAGGGTCAGCCTCCCGCGGTCGATGTCGTCGCGCAGGGTCATCAGGTAGGCGGCGGTCAACGGCCGGACCACCATGACGCACGTCGAGTCGCGGGTGACCGAGCGGGTCCGCGGCAGGGTCACCGGCTCGGGGTGGCCGACCGTGTAGGCGGTGCCCTTGCCCCGTCCGGGGTAGTCCAGGGTGATCGCTTCGAGGGGCGGGCGTTCGGCGGGCCCTCCGGAGCTCCAGGTCCTGATCGTCCCGGACAGCTGCTGCATCCAGTGGACGGTGGCGGCCGAGAGGCCGACCGCCGAGTCCTGGGCCCGGTCGTCGCCGACGAAGGGCACGTCCACCGGCCAGGCCGTGTGGAGGTCG
Source organism: Thiemannella venezuelensis (assembly GCF_014203605.1). Classification (GTDB taxonomy): domain Bacteria; phylum Actinomycetota; class Actinomycetes; order Streptosporangiales; family Streptosporangiaceae; genus Planomonospora_A; species Planomonospora_A venezuelensis. Next base: position 19,142 of record NZ_JACHJJ010000028.1, read on the forward strand.
TCGACGGTGTCCAGCTCACGTGCCGCGAGCGCGGCCAGCATGTTGCTGGTGCCCGGGCTCGCCCCGGCGCCGATCACGGCGGTCACGCCCGCCCTGCGCGCCTCGGCGTCCAGCGCGAGCATCTCCAGGGTCGGCTCCCAGTCGTCGCAGATGTCGGCGTAGTCGGTGCGCGTGTCGATCGCCGCCCGCAGGACGGGTACGCCGAGCCGGAAGAAGGGCCCGGTGGTGTTGATGACGAGGTCCGCGTCCCGGAAGAGGGCGCGCAGCCGTACGGGGTCCGTCGCGTCGGCCGCGTACGGGGTCAGCGGCGTGGAGCCGCCCGCCAGCCGGGCGGCCAGCCGCTCGGCGGCGTCCAGGTCGCGGTCGGCGATCACCAGCTCCGCGATGTCGCCGCGGGCGGCCAGCACTTCGACCGCGGGCGCGCCCATCGCTCCGGCTCCGCCCAGGGCGACCACTGTGCGCTTGTCCGGTTCAGTCATCGAAGACCATGCCTTTACGGAGATCGAGGAAGGCGAATCGCGCCCGGTCGAGGAGGTGGTTCTGGGTGACGGTCCAGGGGTCGCGCTCGCCCTGCCGGGGGAACAGGTGCGCGGCGCGCTGAACGTAGGTGGAGGTCAGGCTGAGCAGGGGCCGCCCGGACTGCCGGGGCGGCAGGCCGGGCATCGCGGTGGTGAGGCCGCGCCGCCGCATGTGATCGAGCAGCCGGACGACGTAGCGCGAGGACAGGTCGGCCCGCAGCGTCCACGAGGCGTTGACGTATCCGACGCAGAAGGCCAGGTTGGGCACGCCGCTGAGCATCAGCCCGCGGTAGGCGGTGGTGCGCGCCAGGTCGACCGCCCGTCCGTCCACCGACAGGCGGATCCCGCCGAGGGGGAGCAGCGACAGCCCCGTCGCGGAGACGACCACGTCGGCGTCCAGGGACTCCCCCGACTCCAGTTCGATCCCGCCGGCGGTGAAGCGGGCGATCCCGTCGGTGACCACCGAGGCCCGCCCGGCGGACAGCGGCCGGAAGAAGTCCCCGTCGGGCACCACGCACAGCCGCTGGTCCCACGGCTGGTACCGGGGGGTGAAGTGCCTGTCCAGATAGGCCGGATCCGGCAGGAGCCGCAGGAGTCCCCCGCGCAGGTACCGCTTGGTCCGCTCGGGGAAGCGCCGGCTCAGCCAGTAGGTCAGCTGGCCGCCCAGCACGTTCCTGCCGCGGATGAGCGCGTGCGCGAACCGGGCGGGGAGAAGGCGGCGCAGTACGTCGGCCGTGCGATCGGTCCCGGGCCGGGAGACCAGGTAGGCGGGTGACCGCTGCACCATCGTGACGTGCGCCGCCGTCTCGGCCAGTGCGGGGACGAGGGTGACCGCGGTGGCGCCGCTGCCGATCACCACCACCCGCTTGCCGGCCACGTCGAGGTCCTCCGGCCAGAACTGCGGATGCACGAACCGGCCGCCGAAGCGTTCCACGCCCTCGAAGTCCGGCTGGTGGCCCCGCGCGTAGTCGTAGTAACCGGCGCAGACGTACAGGAACGAGCACGTCCACACCCGGGAGCGGCCGCCCTCCTGCGTCTCGACCACCCACCGGGACCCCTTCCACGACCACGCGGCGGAGACCACCCTGACTCCGTGGCGGACGTGCCGGTCGATCCCGTGCTCGCGGGCGGTGTCCTCGATGTAGCGGCGGATGCTGTCACCGTCGGCCAGCGACTTCGCGCCCCGCCACGGCTGGAACGGGTAACCGAGGGTGAACATGTCCGAGTCCGAGCGGACGCCCGGATAGCGGAACAGATCCCAGGTGCCGCCGAGGCGGTTCCTGGCCTCCAGCACCGCGTAGGTCCAGCCGTTGCGCTGCACGTGCCACGCGGCACCGACGCCGGACAGGCCCGCTCCGACGATGAGCACGTCCACGTTCCGGAAATCGCTCATATCTAAAACGCTCGTCATAAAAACGATCGTAACAGACACGAAATACTTGTGGCGATCGCGGCCACGGCGGCGAAGGCGCGGCGGAGGGCCGGGGAGTCCGCCACCTCGACGTCGGCGTCGAACCGGAGCAGTGCCGCGGCCAGGCCGTTCCAGGACCACGAACCGAGTCTGGCCCGGCAGCGGTCGGGCCCCACGGCCTCGACGATGCCGTCCCCGGCGAAAGGAAGGACGCCGCCGGCCGGGAGATGGACGATGACGCCGGCCTGGCAGGGCCAGGCGTCGGCTCCCTGCGAGCCTTTGAAGCGAGCGGCCACGAAGGACGCCGCGTCGCCTCCGGGCAGCTCGCGGCGGGTGAAGCGGGGGCCGCCGGGGCTGCGGACCGCCATCCGGTCGGCGCGGTAGATGCGCCAGTCCCGGCGTCCCGGTTCCCAGGCGACGGGGTACCAGCGTCCGGCGCGGGCGACGAGGTGGTGAGGCTGCACCCGCCGGACGGGGCGAGGCCGGAGACGACGGTGGCGCCTTCGCTGATGCCGAAGACCTCGCCACGAGGATCCGGCGGCTCCCCGGCCGGCGTCAGGGGGCGGTGCCGTACGGCCGCGCTCAGGCCGGGAGGGGACTCACAGGGGAAGCGCCGCGGCGTCGTGGCGCAGGACCATGATGAGCAGCGTGGCGATGAGGGTCGCGATGACCAGCCAGCTGATCATGATGATGACCGTGGAGCGCCGGGGGCGTCTGCGCGGACGACTCCCCTCCTGCCCGCGCTCCCGTCCGCGGCGGCCGTTCTCACGGCGCTGGACGCGCTCGTTGAACGACTCCAACCGCGCGGCCAGCCGCGGGTCCTCGTCGATGAGGTGACGTTCGATCTGCAGCAGCATTCGCTCCTCGTCTTGCGACCAGGCCATGCCGCACCTCCCCGGGACGCAAGGCGTGTGCCGACGTTCTGCCCAATCGTGGAGATCATTATCCGTTCCGAGGGCTGCGATTTACCGCTTCTTTTCCTTCCGGCCGCACGGGCGGAGGGATCGGTTTCTCCCCTGTCGGGCGACGGGTGATTGATGCCCGCAAAGGGTATTAACGGCCTCGATGTGTCGATCAGCCACATCGCCGTACGAATCTCAACGGGGGAGAACCGTGGCAGAGAAGAAGAAACCCGCCAAGGCCTCGGGCAAGCAGAAGAAGGCCGCCATCAAGGCCACCCGCCAGGCCAAGCAGGCCAAGCAGCAGGCCAGGCGTCCCGAGAACGCCGAGTGACGCCGCGGCGGCGCCCCGGCGGCCCCGAAGACCGCATGCGGCCGTGACGGGCCCCGCCCGCGGGACCCGCCGGGGCGCCGCCGCACCCACACCCGTCCCGCCGCCCGCCGCCCGCCGCCCGCCGAGGAGAGACCACGATCAGGCGGCCGGTGAACATCCCGGCCACCCCGATCACGGAGTACCACGATGTCCGCCTATGTGCGATTCCCGACGATCTTCGGTGACGTTGTCGTGTTCGCGTCCGAGGACGACCTCTGGATGCTGCCCGCCGCCGGCGGGCGGGCCTTCCGCCTCACCGCCGGGGTGGCGGAGGCGGGTTACCCCCGCTTCTCCCCCCGCGGCGAGCAGCTCGCCTTCGCCGGCCGGGAGGAGGGCCCGGAAGAGGTCTACGTGATGCCCGCCGACGGCGGCTCCGCCCGGCGCATCACCTACCACGGCGTCCGCTCCACCGTCACCGGCTGGGACCCCGGCGGCGCGGTCGTCTACGCCAGCGACGAGGGCCAGCCCTTCGACGGCCAGAGGTGGCTGCACCGGGTGCTCCCGCACGGCGTGCCAGAGCGCCTGCCGTACGGCCCCGCCAACACCGTCGCCTACGGCCCGCAGACCGTGCTCGGCCGCAACACCGCCGACCCGGCCCGCTGGAAGCGCTACCGCGGCGGCACCGTGGGCGACCTGTGGATCGGCACGGGGACGGGCGCGGCGGGAGCGGAGGAGTTCCGGCGGCTGATCGCCCTGCCCGGCAACCTCGCCTCGCCCTGCTGGATCGGCGACCGGGTCTACTTCATCTCCGACCACGAGGGCATCGGCAACGTCTACTCCTGCACCGCCGACGGCACCGAGCTGCGCCGCCACACCGACCACCGCGACTACTACGCCCGCAACCTGTCCGGCGACGGCCGCAGGCTGGTCTACCACGCCGGCGGCGAGCTCTACCTCCTCGAGAACGGCGACCCCCACCACGTCGGGGTGAACCTGCGCAGCTCCCGCACCCAGCGCAACCGCCGCTTCGCCTCCGCCTCGGGCTTCCTCGACAGCGCCACCCTCGACCCCGACGGCAGCGGCGTGGCCATCACCACCCGGGGCAAGGCCTTCTCCTTCGCCGCCTGGGAGGGCCCGGTCCGCCAGCACGGCGCCGCCTACGGCGTCCGCTACCGCCTGCTGACCTGGCTCAACGACGGAGCACGCCTGATCACCGCGGCCAGCGACGACGGCGACCGCGAACTCCTGACCGTGATCACCGCCGACGGCGGCGACGACCCCCTCCGGCTGGACCACCTCGACACCGGCCGCACCATCGCCCTCGAGGTCTCCCCCAAGGCCGACCTGGTGGCCGTCGCCAACCACCGCAACCAGCTGCTCCTGGTCGACCTGGCCCAGGAACCGGCCACCGCCGCCGTGATCGACTCCAGCGGGTTCGGCGCTATCGAGGACCTCACCTGGTCCCCCGACGGCCGCTGGCTCGCCTACGTCTGCCACGAAACCGCGCAGACCACGGCGATCAAGCTGTACCGGGTCGAGACCCGCGAGACGTTCCCCGCCACCCGCCCGGTCCTGCGGGACTCCAGCCCCGCCTTCGACCCCGCCGGCAAGTACCTCTACTTCATCGGCCGGCGCGTCTTCAACCCCGTCTACGACGAGCTCCAGTTCGACCTGGGATTCCCGCTCGGCTCCCGCCCCTACGCCGTCGCGCTCCGCGCCGACGTCGGCTCTCCGTTCGTCCCCGAACCCCGGCCGCTCAAGGGCGACGACGACGATGACGACGAGGAGGAGGTGGAGTTCGTCATCGACACCGACGGCCTGACCGACCGCCTCGTCGCCTTCCCCGTGCCCGAATGCCACTACGACACGATCGCCGCCGTCAAGGGCAAGGCCGTCTACCTCACCTTCCCCGTCGAGGGCGCCCTCGGCGACGAGTACGCCGAGACCTCCGACGGCACCCTGCACGCCTACGACTTCGCCAAGCAGAAGCAGGAGGTCCTGGCCACCGACGTCTCCGGTTTCCGGATCGGCCGCGACGGCGCCACCATGCTCTACCGGTCCGGGAACCGGCTCCGGGTGATCAAGGCGGGCGAGGAGCCCGACGACGACGGCTCCGAGCCGAGCCGCGCCAGCGGCTGGATCGACCTGTCCCGGGTGAAGGTCTCGATCTGCCCGGAGGCCGAGTGGCGGCAGATGTTCCGCGAGGCCTGGCGGCTGCAGCGGGAGAACTTCTGGACCGAGGACATGGCCGGGGTCGACTGGGACGGCGTCTACGACCGCTACCTGCCGCTGGTGGACAAGATCACGACCCGCGGCGAGTTCTCCGACCTGCTCTGGGAACTGCTCGGCGAGCTCGGCACCTCGCACGCCTACGAGAGCGGCGGCGCCTACCGCTCCCGCCCGCACTACCGCCAGGGCAAGCTCGGCGCCGACCTCGCCTTCGAGGGCGGTGTCTACCGCATCCGGCGGATCGTCGACGGAGACCGCTGGGACCCCGACGCCACCTCACCGCTCAACCGCCTCGGGCTGGACGTACGGCCCGGCGACACGATCCTGGCCGTCAACGGCCAGCCCGTCGGCCTGGCGACCAGCCCCGGCGAACGCCTGGTCAACCAGGCCGACCAGGAGGTCCAGCTCACCATCGGCCGCGACGGGGAACGCAGGACCGTCAGCGTCCGGGCGATCTCCGACGAGCAGCCCGGCCGCTACCGCGACTGGGTGCGGGCCAACCGCGCCCGCTGCCACGAGCGCAGCGACGGCCGGCTCGGCTACCTGCACATCCCCGACATGGGCCCCGACGGCTACGCCGAGTTCCACCGCGGGTACCTCGCCGAGTACGACCGGGAGGGCCTCATCGTCGACGTGCGATTCAACGGCGGCGGCCACGTCTCCTCACTGCTGATGGAGAAGCTCTCCCGGCGCCGCCTGGGCTACAACTTCCCGCGCTGGGGCGCACCCGAGCCCTACCCCGACGAGTCGCCCCGCGGCCCGATGGTCGCCATCACCAACGAGTGGGCCGGCTCCGACGGCGACATCTTCAGCCACACCTTCAAGCTGCTCGGCCTGGGCCCGCTGATCGGCAAGCGCACCTGGGGCGGCGTGATCGGGATCTGGCCCCGCCACCAGCTCGCCGACGGCACCGTCACCACCCAGCCGGAGTTCTCCTTCGCCTTCGACGACGTGGGCTGGAAGGTGGAGAACTACGGCACCGATCCCGACATCGAGGTGGACATCACCCCGCAGGACTACGCCCGCGGCATCGACACCCAGCTGGAGAAGGCCATCGACGTCGCCCTGGAACGCCTGGCCACCCACCCGCCACACACACCCGACCTGGCCGACCGCCCCCGGCCGACCGTCCCCGGCCTGCCGCCCCGCTGACACGGGCGCCCGGCGGGGGCCGGTCCCGCCGGGCGAGCCGCACCCGGCCGCGCGGGGCCCCGTTGCGGCGGCCGCAGCCGGCGCATGTCCGAGCCGTGACCGCGCGGAGCCCCTCCTCAGTCGCCGCCCGGGTCCGCGTACTCCGCCAGCCGGGCGGCCAGCGCCCCGACCTCCGCGCGCAGGCCGTCCGGCTCCAGCACGGTGAACGGCCAGCCCAGACCGGCCAGCATCTGCGCCATCCCGTCCAGCCGCTCGGCCCGCGCCGTCAGCAGCACCCCTCCGGGGGTCCCGGCCAGCGCGGCCGCCTCGGCCGGGATCCGGCGGCGGGCCTCCTCCAGCGTGGTCTCCAGCAGCACCCGCACCTCGTACCGGTACGGCACCGCCGACAGCCCCGCCGCCACGTGCCCGGCCGCGTCGAAGTCCTCCGGGACCGTGAAGGCCCGCTCCGTCCGGACCGCGCCCGCCACCCGGTCCATCCGGAAGGTCCGGACCTCTCCGCTGCGGTGGTCGAAGCCCGCGACGTACCACCGGCCGGAGTGGAAGACGATGCCGTAGGGGTCCAGGTCGCGCTCCGACGGCTCCCCCTTCCACGACCGGTAGGCCAGCCGTACCGTGCACCCCCGCCGGACCGCGTCGGCCAGCGCCAGCAGCGCTCCGGCCCGGGGCGCGCTCACGGCCGCCGGGGCCGCCCGGGTGTGCTCCAGCGTCTGCGAGACCGCCTCGACGCGCTCGCGCAGCGCCTGGGGCAGCACCCGCTGGATCTTCGCCAGCGCGCTCCCGGTCGCCGTCTCCCCCACCGCCAGCCCGGTCCGCCGCCCGGCCAGCAGCCCCAGCACGACGGCCGTGGCCTCGTCGTCGGTGAGCATCAGCGGCGGCAGCCTGTACCCCGGCAGCAGCCGGTAACCGCCGTAGCGGCCCCGCTCGGCCTCGACCGGCACGCCGAGCTCGGCCAGCTTCCCCGCGTAGCGGCGCACCGTGCGCTCGTCCACCTCCAGCCGGGCGGCGAGTTCGGGACCCGTCAGACCGGGACTGGCCTGCAGCAACTCCAGCAGCGCGAGCACACGGGTGACCGTCATGAAATTCCCCTGGAAATCCGGACCGATTCTGCCCGGATTCGATCCTACGGTGGAACCAGACCGGAACGACGGAGGAGAGAGCATGAACGAGCGCACCGACGGCACCGCCCGCTCCCGGGGCAGGGCCGCCTACGTCCTGGTCCCGGGCTTCTGGCTCGGCGGCTGGGCCTGGGAGAAGGTCACCGCGCACCTGCGCGCGGCCGGCCACGACGTGCACCCCGTCACCCTCACCGGGCTCGGTGACCGGGCGCACCTGGCCACCGCCGAGACCGACCTGGAGACCCACATCCAGGACATCGTCAACACCATCGTCTACGCCGACCTGCACGAGGTGGTCCTCGTCGGCCACAGCGGCGGCGGCGCGCCGGTCACCGGAGCCGCCGACCGGATCCCTGAGCGCATCGCCCGGGTCGTCTACATCGAGAGCGGCCCCCTGCCCGACGGCATGGCCCTGATGGACATGAACGAGCCCGAGTGGAGCGCCTTCGTCCGGGAGCGCGTCGCCGGGCAGGGCGGCGGGACCGGCTATCCGCTGATCTCGTGGGAGGAGCAGGAGAAGGCCGGCGCCAGCGTGGAGGGGCTGGGCGAGGCCGAGCGCGAGTGGTTCGCCTCCCGCGCCACGCCGCAGCCGTACGGGAGCATGACCCGGCCGCTGTCCCTCACCGGCGGCGCGGACGGGCTGCCCAAGACGCTGATCACGTGCTCCTTCCCGCTGGAGCAGGTGCACGCGATGATCGCCGCCGGCCACCCGTTCTTCGCCGCGCTGGGCGGCCCGGAGTGGAGCTTCGCCGAGGTCCCCACCGGCCACTGGCCGATGCTCTCCAAGCCCGCCGAGACCGCCGCCGCGCTCGCCGCCCTGGCCGGATGAGCGCGGCGGGGACGGCCGGACGGGGCGGTGGGCCTCAGGTCGCCGAACTCCCCGGCCGCGCCCCTCAGGGACGGGCGGGCTCCCGGTCGGGCGCACCGATCCAGTCGTCGACCGCGGCGAAGGTCTCCCGTGCGATCAGCCGCTGGCCGGCGGCATTGGGATGGAAGTAGTCCCACCCGCTGACGTGCTCCAGCGTGAACCGGTAGTCGAACAGGGCGTTGCCGTCGAACCGGCAGGCAGGGCCGTACGCGGCGCAGACCCGGGCCAGGGCCGTGTTGTAGTCCGCCACCCGGGCGCGCACGCGGTCCCGGCGCGCCCGGTCGGCGGCGGCCATGGAGGTCGGCTTGGCCAGCATGGTCTGGCAGATCCGGGCGACCGACCAGAAACCGCGCGCCACCGGGCTGTCCTTGCCCACCTGCCACAGCCGTTTGAGGTCGGGGATGCTCGCCAGGAGGACCCGCCCGGCGGGCCTGCCCTGCCGGAACAGGCGCAGCGCCTCGGCCACCCGCTGCCGGTAGACCGCGACCGGCGTCATCCTCCGCTCCTCGGACATGCAGGCGTCCTGGGCGCCGATCAGGATCGTCACGTAGTCGGCCCGCCGCGCCACCGCCCGCTCCATCTGGCCGGCGAGGTCGGCGCTGGTCGCCCCGGGGACGGCCAGGTTGACGTTGTTGCCGTCGATCGCCCCGTCCGCGGCGCGCAGCCGCAGGTAGTGGCTGCGCACCTCCGGATGGTCCCCGGCCGTCCAGGACCGCGAGGTGCACGCGACGTACCAGCCGCAGACGTTGAACCCCGCGCTGATCGAATCGCCCAGCGCGGCCATGACCACGGGTCTCCACGGTTCGGCGGCGCTCGCCGCCGCGGGGGTCAGCAGTGCGGCCACGAGGGCCGCCGCCCCTGTGAATGTGGTCACAGTCCTGCGGGTCATGGCGCCTCCGGTCGCGAGATCGCTACTGATCCGGATGTATCACCGCAGGACAGGGACACGCCCGGACTTGACCGACTCCCTTGGTTTCCTTGACACACCGCAGCGGGCGTGCTTGCCCGGGGGCCCCCGTCGAACACGTTCAGTTTCCGCATAGAGTGTTGTGGGTGAGAGTCGCACCCGGACTGACCCGTCCTCTCGTGGTGAGAAGCACCCTCGTCGGAGACCCCGGCGACCTGATCTCGCGACTTCCCGGCACCGCCCCCTACGCCTGGATCAGGCGCGGAGAGGGACTGGTCGCCTGGGGAGAGGCCGCGCGGGTGACGGTGCCCCCGGGCCCCGGCCGCTTCGAGTGGGCCCGCGACCGGCTCTCGGAGATCTTCGACCAGGCGCACGTCGACGACGACGTGCGCGCTCCCGGCTCCGGCCCGGTCGCCTTCGGCTCCTTCACCTTCGACCCGGACTCCCCCGGCTCGGTCCTCGTCGTGCCCCGGACGATCCTCGCCCGCCGCGGCGGCCGGGCCTGGCTCACCACCATCGGCGAGGAGCTCCTCGACCCGGTCGCCCCCATCCGCGACCCCGGCAGGATCCGGTACGGCGACGGCAGCCTGACCGCCCCGGAGTGGGAGCACGCGGTGGCCCAGGCCGTGCGGCGGATCCGCTCCGGCCGCCTGGCGAAGGTCGTCCTCGCCCGCGACCTGACCGCCGTGGCCGAGCGCCCCATCGACGTCCGGCTGCTCCTGTCCCGCCTGGCCGCGCGCTTCCCCGAGTGCTACGCCTTCTCCTGCGCGGGCCTGGTCGGCGCCACCCCGGAGCTGCTGGTCCGCCACACCGGCGAGACCATCGAGTCCCTGGTCCTGGCCGGAACGACCGCCCGCGGCACCGGCACCGCCGACGACGTGGCCCGCGGCGCGGCCCTGTTCGCCTCGGAGAAGGACCGCCAGGAGCACGCCTGCGCGGTGGAGTCGGTCCGCGAGACCCTCGGCCCGCTCTGCGCGGAGCTGAAGGTGCCCGAGGAGCCCGAGCTGCTCGTGCTCCCGAACGTCCAGCACCTGGCCACTCCGGTCACCGGCCGCCTGACCGCGGGGATCTCGGTGCTGGACGTGGTGGCGGCCATGCATCCCACCGCGGCCGTGGGCGGCACTCCCACGCGGACCGCGCTGGAGGTCATCCGCGAGCTGGAGGGCATGGACCGCGCCGGCTACGCCGGGCCGGTCGGCTGGGTCGACGCCCGCGGCGACGGCGAGTGGGGCATCGCCCTGCGCTGCGCCCAGATCTCCGGATCCCGGGCCCGGCTGTTCGCCGGCGGCGGCATCATGGCCGGCTCCGACCCGGCCGCCGAGCTGGCCGAGGCCCAGGCCAAGATCCGCGTCATGCAGTACGCCCTGGAGGGCTGAGGGCCGCCGTGTCCGGCGCGCGCCGGCGAGGACGGCCCTCGGGCCGAAGCATGCGAGCTCCTGGTCGATGACCGGGTGTCGCCCCCACCGACCGGATGGGGGTCGCCGACCGGCGACCCCGGACCGGCGGTCACAGCGCGGCGTATACCGCCTCGACCAGCGCCGTCTTCCGGGGGTCGTCGGAGATCAGCGGTCCCATCCGGTTCATCACGTAGCCGATGGAGACCCCCGCCTCGGGGTCGGCCAGTCCGCACGAGCCGCCGTAGCCGTCGTGGCCGAACGCCCGCGGGTTGGGGCCGTACGAGCCGCGCTCCCCGCTCAGCCAGTAGCCCAGCGCGATCTCGGTCTCGCCGCCGAGGCCCGCGCCGAGCACGAGGTCGACGCAGGCGCCCTGTCCCTGCCGGGCGCGCTCGACGGCTCCGGCCGACAGCAGCCGGTGACCGCCCCAGCTCCCGCCGCACGCCATGACGCCGTACAGCGCGGCCACCGCCCTCGCCGCGCAGAGGACCGGGCGGGAATCCCCTCTTCCGAGGAGGGGCGGTCACGACTCCAGGTAGCGCAGCACGGCGAGCACCCGGCGGCTGTAGCCGGTGACGTGCAGCAGCCCGAGCTTGTCGAAGATCGCGTTGACGTGTTTCTCGACCGCGCTCTGCGAGACGTGCAGCCGCTCGGCGACGGAGGCGTTCGTACGGCCCTGCGCCATCTGGTCGAGCACGTCCCGTTCACGGGGCGTGAGCCTGGCCAGCGGGTCCAGGTGGGTGGTGCGGGCCAGGAGCTGGCGCACCACCTCCGGGTCGAAGGCCGCTCCCCCGGCGCCGACCCGCTCCAGCGCGTCGAGGAAGTCGGCGACCTGCGCCACCCGGTCCTTCAGCAGGTAGCCGACGCCCTCCACCTCACCGCTCATCAGTTCGGTCGCGTAGCGTTTCTCGACGTACTGCGAGAGCACCAGCACGCGGGTCTCCGGCCGGCGGCGGCGGATCTCCAGCACCGCCCGCAGCCCCTCATCGGTGTGGGTCGGCGGCATCCGCACGTCGGCGACCACGATGTCGGGCCCGTGCTCGGCCGCCGCCGCGACGAGCGCCTCGCCGTCGCCGACCGCGGCCGGGACCTCGTGGCCCTCCTCCACCAGCAGCCGGACCAGGCCCTCGCGCAGCAGCGCCGAGTCCTCGGCCAGGATCACCCGCATGGCACCTCCATGACGATCACGGTAGCGGGGCCGGGGGAACGGAGCTCAGCCGCACGGCAGCTCCGCCGCGATCACGGTGGGCCCGCCGGGCGGGCTGTCCACCCGCAGCCGGCCGTCCAGCGCGGCGACCCGCCGGGCCAGGCCGGACAGGCCGCCGCCCGCGGGATCGGCGCCGCCCCGCCCGTCGTCGGCCACCCGCACCACGACCGCCGCACCGCTCCCGGCGGTCTCCAGGCCGACGTCCACGGTGACGGCGCCGGCCCGCGCGTGCTTGACGGCGTTGGTGACCGCCTCGCTGACCACGAAGTAGACGGCCGTCTCCACCGGCCCCGGCGGGCGCCCGCGCAGGCCGTACCGGACCGTGACCGGCACGGCGGCCCGCTCGGCGACGCCGGCCAGCGCGTCCTGCAGGCCGAGGGCGTCCAGACCGCTCGGGTAGACCCGCCAGGCGACCTCCCGCAGCTCGCTCAGGGCCTCCTGCGCCTCGGCGTGGGCCTGGGCGAGCAGTTCGTCGAGCCGTTCGGGCGAGCGGCCCCTGCGGGCCCTGCCGATCAGCACGGCCAGCGCGACCAGGCGCTGCTGGACCCCGTCGTGCAGGTCGCGCTCGATCCGCCGGCGTTCCTGGTCGACGGCGGCCACGGCGCCCGCGCGGGTATCGGCCAGCTCGGCGATGCGGCGCCGGAGCAGTTCGGTGGGGCTGGGGCCGAGCGCCGCCAGGGCGAGCCTGCGCTCCACGGCGACCAGGCCGAGGAACCCCATGATCTCCAGGAAGAGCAGGACCAGCCCGGCGAACGCGATGTAGGCCACCACCCCCGGATCCGGCGGTATGCCGTCGAACGGCTCCCCCCGGCCCCACTGCCAGGCGATCGTCACCCCGGTGCCGATCCCGAAGACCAGGAGCAGCAGGACCGCCGCGGCGAGCAGCCCGAGCGGGACGCGCCGGGCGAGGTAGCCCAGTGCCCGGCGGCCGTCGTAGCCGGAGACCTCCACCCCGCCCAGCAGCTCCAGCCTCCGGGTCTCCAGGGCGGCCAGCCGTACGGCTCCGGCCAGCGCGCGGGGCCTCGCCCGGGCGGAGAGCAGGAGCGGGGCGGCCCCGGCGAGGAAGGCGAGGCCGGCCAGGGCCGAGACGACCCCGAGGGCGAGGCCGGCCAGCGACCCCGCGGCCCGCGCCACCGTCGGACGCGCCACCGTCGAACGCGCCACCGTCGAACGCGCCGCCCGTGCCGTCATCCGGCGTGGTGCTTGCCCTTGCGCCGGTCCACGACCCGGACCCAGATGAAGATCACTATGGCGAGCAGGACGACGCCCAGCACGGCCTTGGAGACGATGCCCATGTACCGCTCGACCAGGTCCCAGTTCTCACCGAGGAGGTACCCGGCCATCACGAAGGCGGTGTTCCAGATGAGGCTCCCCGCCAGGGTGAGGATGGTGAAGATAGAGATCGGCATGCGCTCGACGCCGGCGGGGATCGAGATGAGGCTCCGGAAGATGGGGATCATCCGCCCGAAGAAGACCGTCTTCTTCCCGTGCCTGGCGAACCACGCCTCGGTCTTCTCGATGTCGGAGACGTTGATCAGCGGCAGCCGGGAGGCGATGGCGATCACCCGGTCCCGGCCGAGCAGCGCGCCGACCCCGTAGAGCACCAGCGCGCCGATCACCGAACCCAGCGTCGTCCAGAGCACGGCGTCGAACAGGCCCATGTCCCCCTTGTTGGCGGTGAACCCGGCCAGCGGCAGGATCACCTCGCTCGGCAGCGGGGGGAACAGGTTCTCCAGCGCGATCGCGATCCCCGCCCCGGGCGCTCCCAGGGTCTCCATGAGGTTGATCGCCCACCCGGCGACTCCTGAGACCTCTTCGACAGTCGTTGAACTCATGGCACAAGGCTAGGGACCCGGGGATATGCCGTGCATGAGGCGTGCCGCCAGACTCCCCTGGCGTGCGCCCCAGGCCGGGGGTGCGGAAAACCCCAGGCGCCCGCCGTACGGGCGCACGTTCCGCGCCGGTCGGCGGGACGGTTGGATCATCGTCGATGTTTCCGCACGTCAGAACGGTTGCAGCCCGCTCCCGGCGGCAGCGGTGGGCGGGGCCGGCGGCCCACCGGGGAGAGGCGAAGCCCGCCGCCGCGGCCGTCGGCGGCCGCCCGGGCGCAGGCCGGTGTGACTTATCTCATAGTTTCGCGGAACGCGGGGTGCGGGCCCTGCCCGCGGTTCCGCGACCGCCCGCCCGGCGGCCGGACGATCTAGGCTGTGCGGCGTCCGGACCGCGCGAAGGAGGGCTCATGACCGCAGCAGTGACCCGGGGCACACCATCGGCGCAGCCATGACGACCCCGCACGAGCTCGCACTGCTCAGGCTGGCGGCGCAGCGTCTCGCCGCCCCCGGCCCGGCCACCCCGGCCGAGGCCGTCCGCCTGCTGACCGCCGTGCAGGCGCAGGACTACGCGGGGGCCCTCACCTCGATCGCGCTGCGCACCGCGGAGGGGACCCGCGGGGCCGTCGAGGCCGCGCTCGACGCCGGCGAGATCGTCAGGTCCTGGCCGATGCGCGGCACCCTGCACGTCGTCGCGGCCGAGGACCTGCCCTGGATGCTGGAGACGATGACGCCGCGGATCATCGCCGCCACCCGGGCCCGCCACGCCGAGCTCGGCCTCGACGCCTCCTCCTTCGAGGAGGCCCGCACGCTCGCCGTGGACGCCCTGTCCGGCGGGCGCCGGCTGCGCCGCGACGACCTGATGGCCGTGTGGGACGCCGGCGGCCTGGCCACCAAGGGGCAGCGCGGCTACCACATGCTCGGCCACCTGGCGCAGACCGGAGTCCTCTGCCTCGGGCCGGTGCACGAGAACGAGCAGCTCATCGTGCTCACCGAGGAGTGGATCCCCGCGCCCCGGCGGCCGGAGCGCGAGGAGGCCCTCGGCGAGCTGGCGCTGCGCTACTTCCGCGGCCACGGCCCGGCCACCCTCAAGGACTTCGCCCGGTGGACGAACCTCCTGATGGCCGACGCCCGGACCGGGCTCGCGCTCGCCCTCCCCCGGCTCGCCCGCCTGGAGTCCGGCGGCGCCGAGTACTTCATGGACCCCGCGGCCCCCGAGCTGCTCGACTCCTGCCGGTCCCGCGCGCGCGGCGTCTTCCTGCTCCCCGGGTTCGACGAGTTCATGCTGGGCTACGGCGACCGCGGCGCGGCGCTGCCCGCCGAGTTCGCCGGCCGCATCGTGCCGGGCGGCAACGGCGTGTTCCGGCCCACCGTGGTGAGCGACGGCCGGGTCGTGGGGACCTGGAATCACACCGGCCGCGGCGCGAGGCGCACCCTGGCCGCGGCGCCGTTCACCGCGTTCTCCGACGAGGTCGCCGAGGAGCTCCCCCGGCTCTACGCCGCCCTGCCGTGACCTCCCCGCCGTGACGCTCCCGCCCGTCCCTGCGGGCGGGAGCCGGCCTCAGCCGCCCTCCTGCCGGAGATGGACCGCCTCCCCCGGCTCGACGTCCGCGCGGCCGGCCGTCAGCGTGGCGACCCAGTCGGGGAAGGCCGCCAGCTCCGGCTCGCGCACCGCCACCTCCAGCCCCACCCGCGCGCCGTAGCGGACTCCCCTGACCTCGTACGGCGAGGCCCGGAGGCTGTTCTCCAGCCGCCCGGCCAGGACGTGGTCCACCGTCACCGTCATGACCCTCGCGGGCACCATCGTCACCGGGACCGCCAGGTCCAGGGTCTTGGCGACCGCGCCGCCGTAGGCGCGCACCAGCCCGCCCGCGCCGAGTTTCACCCCGCCGAAGTAGCGCGTGACCACCGCCACCACGTCGCCGATCCCCCGGCGCAGCAGCGTCTCCAGCATCGGCGCCCCGGCCGTGCCCCCGGGCTCGCCGTCGTCGTCGGAGCGCTGGACCCGCCGGTCACCGCCGATCACGTAGGCCGAGCAGTTGTGCGTGGCGTCGGCGTGCAGCTCCTTGCGCCCGGCGACGACCGCGCGGGCGTCCTCCTCCGCGGAGACCGGGACCAGCAGGCAGATGAACCGCGACCCCTTGATCTCGATCTCGTGCTCGATCTGCTCATCCAGCGTCAGGTACGGCTCGGCCACCCTCGCAGGGTACCGGCGGGGCCAAAGGGCCGTGAGCCGGGCGGCCTCCCCTCCAGGCGGGAGCCGCCCGGTGGGGAGCACCGGTCCGTCCCGGCGGGAGAGCACCGCGACGCCGCCTCCCCGGCCCGCCCGGAGCCTCGCTTCCGTTGTGGCGGCGTGATTGGCTTGCCGGACCGGTGATGTCCGGACCGGTGATGTCCGGACCGGCCCGCTTCCTTTACAATGTAGATTCATTCTGGAGGCCATGATGACCGAACAGCTCGACGCGATGCCCACCGACTGGCAGCGGGCCCTGGCGATCGTGGCCCATCCCGACGACCTGGAGTACGGCACGGCCGCCGCGATCGCGGGCTGGACCGACGAGCGCCGCGAGGTCTCCTACCTGCTGGTCACCCGCGGCGAGGCCGGGATCGCCACCATGGACCCGGTCAAGGCCGCCGCCGTGCGCGAGCGCGAGCAGCGGGCCAGCGCCGAGGTGGTCGGGGTGACCTCGGTGGAGTTCCTCGACCACCCGGACGGGGTGATCGAGTACGGTCCGGCGCTGCGCAGGGACCTCGCCGCGGCGATCAGGAGGCACCGGCCCGAGCTGGTGCTGACCATCAACCACCACGACACCTGGGGCGGAGTCGCCTGGAACACCCCCGACCACCGGGCGGTCGGCCGGGCCGTCCTGGACGCCGCCGGCGACGCGGGCAACCGGTGGATCTTCCCCGAGCTGTCCGCCGGCGGGCTGACCCCCTGGGACGGCGTGCGCTGGGTGGCCGTGAGCGGCTCCCCCCGCCCGACCCACGCCGTCGAGGTGAGCGGCGGCGTGGAGCGCGCGGTCCGCTCCCTGCTGGAGCACCGCACCTACATCGAGGCGCTCACCGACGAGGAACCGGAGGGCTACTGCCGCGCCTTCGTCGACCAGGTCACCTCCGCGGCCGCCGCCCGCTTCGGCGGCCGCCCGGCCGTCGCCTTCGAGCTGTTCCCCCGCTGACCGCCCGCGCCCTCAGGGCGTCACCGGCGGCTCGTCGCGGCCCAGCTCGTGGGTGAGCTGCTCCAGCTCCGCTCCTCCGGCCATCAGGGAGGTGAGCTCCTGGCGGGTGACGTCCGCCCTGCCGTACTCGCCCATGCTCGCGCCCCGGTTGAGCAGCAGGAAGCGGTCGCCGACCGGGTAGGCGTGGTGCGGGTTGTGCGTGATGAACACCACGCCGAGGCCGCGGTCGCGGGCCCGGGCGATGTAGCGCAGCACCACTCCGGCCTGCTTGACGCCCAGCGCGGAGGTCGGCTCGTCCAGGATGAGCACCCGGGCGCCGAAGTGCACCGCGCGGGCGATGGCCACGGACTGGCGCTCGCCGCCGGACAGGGTGCCCACCGGCTGGTCGACGTCGCGGATGTCGATGCCCATGGAACGCAGCTCCTCGCGGACCGTCCGCCTGGCGCGGGCCGCGTCGAGCCTGCGCAGCGGGCCCCGGCCCCGGGTCGGCTCGGAGCCGAGGAAGAAGTTCCGCCAGACCGACATCAGCGGGATCATCGCCAGGTCCTGGTAGACGGTGGCGATGCCCCGGTCCAGGGCGTCGCGGGGGCCGGCGAAGGCGGCGGGAGCCCCGTCGACCAGGTACGCGCCCGAGTCGGGCGGGTGCACACCCGACAGGATCTTGATGAGCGTGGACTTGCCCGCCCCGTTGTCGCCGAGCACGCAGGTGACCTCGCCCGCGTGCACCCGGGTCGAGACGTCGCGCAGCGCGATCACGCCGCCGAAGGTCTTGCCGCAGCCGCGGGTCTCCAGCAGCGGTACGGCGGAGCCCGTCCCTCCCGCCCCGGGCGAGGCCTTCCCCGCCTCCTCCGTCCCGGCGGGCGCCTTGTCCACCGCTCCGTGCGCCGCCTCGTCCGTCCCGGTCAATGCCGCACCTCCTCGGCGTAGCGGCGGACCAGGCGGTTGGCGAGGGTGGCCAGCAGCAGCATCGCGCCCAGGAAGAACGTGAACCAGTCGGCGTCCCAGCCGGCGAAGACGATGCCCTTGTCGGCCATGCCGAAGATCACGGCTCCGATGGACGCGCCGACCGCCGAGCCGTACCCGCCGGTGAGCAGGCAGCCGCCGATCACCGCCGCGATGATGTAGACGAACTCCTGGCCCAGTCCCGCGTTGGCCTGCACCGAGGTGAAGCGCAGCGCCAGGATCGAGCCGACCAGCCAGGCGGCCCCGGCGGTGGTCATGAACAGTGCGATCTTCGTGCGCCCGGCGGGCACGCCGACCGCGCGGGCGGCCCGCTCGTCGCCGCCCACCGCGAAGATCCAGTTTCCCGCCCTGGTCCGCATGAGCACCCAGGTGGCCAGCGCGGTGACGCCCAGCCACCACAGGATCGCCACCCGGAAGTCGGCTCCGCCGAGCGAGACCGTCCCGGCCAGCGCGGCCCGCGCCTGCTCGTACCCCTCGGCCCGGCGCAGCCCGCCCACCTGGACGGTCCCGGTGAGCGCCTTGGTGACGCCCAGGTTGATCCCCTGCAGCATCAGGAACGTGCCGAGGGTGACGATGAAGCTCGGCAGCCCGGTGCGGACCACGATCAGCCCGTTGAGGAACCCCACCAGCAGCGCCGCGGCGAGGGCGGCGAGCATCGCCACCGGGATCGCGAAGCCGTACCGGGTGGCGAGGATGACCGTGATCAGGCCGGTGGTGCCGGTGAGAACCCCGGCCGACAGGTCGAACTCGCCGCCGATCATCAGCAGCGCGATGGCGACCGCCATGATGCCGAGGGTGGAGGCCGGATCCAGCCAGTTGGCCACCCCGGCGACCGAGCGGAACGTCTCCGACCGGCTCGCGAAGAACGCGAACACCACGACCGCGCCGACCACCGCGCCCAGCTCGGGGCGGATCAGCAGCCGCCGGACCAGGCCGGTCCCGGCGAGCCGTTCGTCGGCCGCGACGGTCACCTGGTGCCGCTCTCGGCGAGTTCGGCGACCTGCGCGGCGTTGTCCTTCGTCACGAACCCGGGGCCGGTGTTCACCGGCAGGCCGCCGCCGACGGTGTTGAGGTTGTCCTTGTAGAGGGTGAGGAAGGTGATCGGCAGCCAGCCCTGCAGGTACTGCTGCTGGTCCACGGCGAACAGGATCTCGCCGTCCTGGATGGCGGCCACCACGTCGCCCGAGAGGTCGAACGTGCCGACCCCGGCCTTCGAGCCGGTGTCGGCGACGGCGTCGCGGGCGGCGATGGCGACGGCCGGGTTCAGCGCGAGCACGCCGTCGATCGAGGTGTCGGACTGGAGCCTGGCCGCGATCTTCGAGGTGGCGTCGGCGAGGTTGCCCACGTCCACCTGGAGCCGCTCGACGGTGCCGCCCAGCCCCTCGGTGGCGCCGTTGCAGCGCTGGTCCAGGCCGACGTTGCCGGCCTCGTGGATCACGCAGAGCAGCTTGCCCACGCCCGCGGCCTTGAGCTGCTCCCCCGCGCCCCGCCCGGCCACGTCCTCGGACTGGCCGACGTGGGTGATCGCGCCGAACTCCCGGGAGCGGTCGGCCCCCGAGTTGATGGTGATCACCGGGATCCCCGCGGTCACGGCCTTGCCGATCGACTCCTTCAGCGCGTCCGGGTTGGCCATGGAGACCACGATGCCGTCGGCCTTCTGGCTCACGGCCTGGTCGATGAGCTGGGACTGCCGGGCCGGATCCCCGTCGCCCTGGTAGCTCACCGTGACGCCGTACCGCTGCGCGGCGGCCTCGGCGCCGTTCTTGACCACGTCCCAGAAGGCGTCGCCGGAGGCCGCGTGGGTGATGACCGCGAAGTTCCCGCCGCCGGCCGCCGGAGCCGTGCCCGCCGGAGCGCTCGACGGCCCCGCCTGGCCCTGCCCGCCCTGCCCCGACGAGCAGCCGCTCAGCGCGGAGAATCCCAGCATGGCCGCTATGACCAGCCCTGTCGCCCGCTTCATGGGTAGCCCTCCCGCGTCGTCCCGCTGGAACCCCCCGTGCATGGTTTGTAACCGCGGGACACCGTGCTGTCAATGCTTTGTCGTGACATTAGGACTTATGCCGCTCCGCGGGATCGACCGCGGGCACGCTCCGGGGCACCCGGGGCGGACCGGCTCCGCGGGACCGGGCGGGTCCCGGCGCGGCGCCCCGGTCTTCATCGTCATGTCACGGCGTGCGCCGGCGCCGTTCCGTACTCGTTAACCGGTCCTTAGCGTGGTGTCACGATGATCGAGCGCCGATCAGCCCGACCCTCACCGTGGAGGCGCCATGCGTCCCCTGTCACGACTCTCCCTGGCCGCCCTGGCCGCGTGCCTGGCGGTCACCGCCCTGCCCGCGGTCCGCACCGCCCAGGCCTCCGGCGTGCCCGCCGTACGTCCCGAGGTGGAGACCCCCGCCCTCTTCGACGACGAGGCGGGAGGCGGCGCCAACGGCGACGACCCGGCGATCTGGGTCCATCCCACCAGGCCGGGCAGGAGCGTCGTGGTCGCCACCGCCAAGGAGGGCGGCCTGTACGCCTACGACCTCAGGGGGCGGCTGCTCCAGCACGTCCCGGCCCCCGCCGCTCCCGGCAGGGACGACGAGCCCGGCCGGTTCAACAACGGCGACATCGTCTACGGCTTCGGCGGCAGGGACCTGGCCGTGGTCTCCGACCGGGGCCGCGACCAGATCCGCTTCTACGCCGTCGACCCGGCGCGCGCCGGCGCCGGCCGCGCCCCGCTGACCGACGTCACCGACCCCGCGGCGCCGTTCGTGTTCAACACCACCCAGGAGCAGGTCAACAAGGCCGAGACCGCCTACGGCCTGGCCGCCTGGAAGGACTCCACCGGCACCTACGTCCTGGTCAGCCAGAGGCACCGGACCACCGTCGCGCTGCTGAAGCTCAAGACCGCCCCCGGCGGGAGGATCGGCTACGACAAGGTCCGCCAGATCAGCCTGCCCTCCTCCTTCGACCTGCCCGGCGGCGCCACCTGGAGCCCCTGCCTGGAGCCGGACGAACTCCCCCAGGTGGAGGGCATGGTCGTCGACGTCCAGCGGGACGTGCTCTACGCCGCCCAGGAGACGGTCGGCATCTGGAGGATGCGCGCCGACCTGACCGGCGAGCCGGTGCTGATGGACAAGGTGCGCGGGTACGGGGTGCCGGGCACCTACGACCCCGGGACCGAGGAGTGCACCTTCGGCGAGGACCCCGGCCTCGGCGGCGAGCACCTCACGGCCGACGCCGAGGGCCTGACCATCTACTACCGCGCGGGCGGCAAGGGCTACCTGCTGGCCTCCAGCCAGGGTGACGACACCTTCTCGGTCTACCGGCGCGAGGGCTCCAACGCCCACCTCGGGCGGTTCCGCGTCCGCGCCGCCGGAGGCGTCGACGGCGTCGAGCACAGCGACGGCGCGATGGTGCTGAACGTGCCGCTCGGCGGAGAGTTCGACAAGGGCGTCCTGGTCGTCCACGACGGCGCCAACCTCCCCGCCGACGGCGACCGGGAGAACACGAACTTCAAGTTCGTCGGATGGGACGAGGTCGCCGATCTGCACGACCTGGCCGTCGACACCGACGGCTGGCACCCCCGCCGCTGACCTCGCGCCGGCGCCCCGCGGCGGCTCTCCGGACCGCGACCGCCCCATGGCGGTCCTCCGGATCGCGACCGCCGCGGGGCGCCGCGTCGTTCCGCAGCGGTCCGGGGAACACCGCGGAACACTAACGCCGGGCGGCGTTTCCACGCAGGGCCAGGGCGACGCAGAGCATCGTCACCCCGTGCCACATGCCGCCGGTGTAACTGCCGGTCTGGCTGACCGGCGCCCACACCGACAGGGCCAGGCCGAGGGCCATCACGGCGAACTGGGAGAGGGCGATCAGCGCTCCCACCCAGGCGGGAAGGACGCGGGCGCGGGCGGTGGCGACGCCGAAGGCCACCAGGCCGGTGGAGAACAGCAGGGGGCCCACGGGGAACGCGACGACGGCCACGGCCCCGTGGCCCAGGAGCACTCCCACGGTCCCGACGGTCGCGGCCGCCGTACCCGCCAGGGTGACGGCCAGCGCGGCGGCCGCGAACCGCCCCGTCCGGTGGGACTGCGCCCGCTGGACCCCGGCCAGGACCGCGCCGAACAGGACCCAGGGCACCTGGACCAGCGCGTCGCGGTAGGACTGCGGCGGCGGGCTCACCAGGGACTCGATCCCCAGGGCGAACCAGCAGGCCGCGCTCACCAGGGCCGCCGCGACGAACGGCCGGCCCTTCGCGGCCGCCGCCGCGGCGGTCCCCGCGCCCTCCGCGCCCTCCGTGCTCCCCGGACCCCCCGTGCCCCTCGTGGCCCCCGTGCCCCTCGTGCTTCCCGCGGTCCCCGTGGTCCCCGTGGACCTGGCGGTCCTCGCGAGCGTCTCCCGGTGGGGATGTCCACCTGTCATGTCGTCTCTCCTCACAGTGGTGTTCCGGGCAGGTGTTCCGAGCACGTCCCACGATCGCGGTGGGGACGGCCGGGCCACATGAGCCAGGCATCACGGTCATCTCGGGACTTCTCGTCCTATGACGTCGGGACCGGCAGGTGGCACGATGCCGCTCATGCACTCCCGGACAACCGCCCGGCCCGCCTGGCCGGGCACCGCCGTCGCCACCGGCCTCCTCGTGCTCGTCGCGGGCGCCCTGGCCGTCGAGCCCCGGCTCCGGGAACTGGGCGTGACCGGCTTCGTCGAGCGGTTCGACGCGTTCCGCGCCGTGGGGGCGCTCGCCTTCGGCCTGCCGGGCGCCCTGGTCGTCACCCACCGCCCGGGGAGCCTGATCGGCCGCCTGATGCTCGGCGTCGGCGCCGTCCAGGCGGTCTCCCTGGCCATGGGGGCCTACGGCCTGCTCGGCATCAACGACCCCGGCCTCGGCCTGCCCCTGGCCGACCCGCTGATGTGGTTGTCGAACTGGCTGTGGGCACCCGCGTACCTGACCGTGCCGACGCTGTTCCTGCTGCTGTTCCCGGACGGCGCCCTGCCCTCGCGGCGGTGGCGGCCGGCCGCGGCGCTCGCCGCCGCCGCCGTCGCGTCGGCCACGCTCGGCTGGGCGCTGCTGCCGGTGGCCGAGGTCGACGTGGCGGGGATGTTCCCGCCCGGTCATACCGGGGTGGTACCGGTCCTGCCGTGGCTGGCCCCTCCCCTGCAGGCGGCGGGGCTGGTGCTCGGCGGCTGCGCGACGGCCGCCGCCGTCGCGTCCCTGGTCCACCGGCACCGCACCGCCTCGGGCGCGGTGCGCAGGCAGGTGCAGTGGGTGCTGGCGGCCGGGATCGTCACCGTCGCCCTGCTGGGGACGGCGCTGACGTCCCCGCCCGGCGGGCCGCTCCTGCTCACGCTGGCGCCGGTCCCCCTGCCCGCGGCGATCGCCGTCGCGGTGGCCCGCCACCGGCTCTGGGACGTCGACCTGCTGCTCGCGCGCACGCTGACCCTCTCCGCCCTCACCGCGACCCTGCTGGCCGCCTACGCGGGCTGCGTGCTGGCGCTGGGCCGGTACCTCGACGCCGGGGACGGCCTGTCCCCGGCGGGCGTGGCCGTCGCGGCGGCCCTCGTCCAGCCGGCGTACACGCGGATCCACGCCCGCGCCAACCAGCTGGTCTTCGGCGACCGCGACGATCCGGTGGCCGCGCTGCGCCGCCTGGGCGCCCGGCTCTCCGGGACGGGCGACCCCGGCGAGCTCCTCGGCCAGGTCGCCGAGTCCGTCGGCCGTACGCTGCGCGTCCGCCACGTGGCGGTCGAGGAGGACGGCGCCGTCGTCGCGGAGTGGGGCGGACCGGGCGGTCCCGCCGAGCGCGTCCCCCTCCGCCACCGCGGCCGGGAGATCGGCGCCCTCGTCGTGGGCGAACCGCTCCGGAGCCGGGACCGGGCGGTCCTGGCCGAGCTGGCCCCGCACGTCGCGGTGACGGTCCGCGCGCACCGCCTCGGCGCCGACCTCGCCCGCTCCCACCAGCGCCTGCTCGCCGCCCGCGAGGAGGAGCGCAGCCGGCTCCTGCGCGAACTGCACGACGGCGTCGGCCCTACGCTCGCGGCCCTCGCCTTCCAGGCCGACCGGGGCCGCAGGCTGGTCGCCGGGCGCTCGCCCGAGGCCGAGCGGCTCCTGGACGATCTGGCCGCCCGGATCCGCTCGACGGTGGCGGACGTCCGCGCCATCGTCGACGATCTGCGCCCGCCGCCCCTGGACGGTCTCGGCCTGGCGGGCGCGCTGGCGGAACTGGGGCGCGGCTTCGCCGGGAGCCTGGCCGTCGAGGTGGACGCGGGCGGCGGCCTGCCCCCGATCCCGGCCGCGGTCGAACTGGCCGCGTACCGGATCGCCGCGGAGGCCCTCTCCAACGCGGCGCGGCACGCCGGGGCGTCCCGCTGCGCGATCCGGCTGCGCGCGGGCCGGGAGCTGGAGATCCGGGTCGACGACGACGGCGCGGGCGTGCCCGAGCGGCCGCGCGCCGGGGTCGGCCTGGGTTCGATGCGCCGCCGCGCGGCCGAGCTGGGCGGCTCCTTCGAGATCCGGCCCGCGCCGGGCGGCGGGACCGGCGTCCTGGTACGGCTCCCGCTCCAGGAGGCGGCGCCCGGCCGGGCCGTACGGACGCCCGGCCTGCCGGTACCGTCGTCCCCCGGGGATACGGCCCGGCCGCCGGCCGCGCACGGGGCGCGGCCCCCGCTGGAGGAGGCGTGATGACCAGGGTCGTCGTGGTCGAGGACCACCCGATGTTCGCCGAGGGGCTCATCGGGCTGCTCGGCGACCTCGACGGCGTGGAGGTCGCCGGGCACGCCGCCACCGGCGAGGAGGCGGTCGCCCTGGTGGAGGCCGCGCTTCCGGATGTGGTCCTGATGGACCTGCACCTGCCGGGGATCAGCGGGATCGAGGCGACCCGGATCATCCGGGCACGCCATCCCGGCGTGGCGGTGCTGGCCCTGACGATGCTCTCGGACGACGCCACGATCCTGGAGGCCGTCCGGGCCGGAGCCCGCGGCTACCTGCTGAAGGAGGCCACCCCGGCCGAGATCGCCCGCTCCCTGGCCGCGGTCGCCGCCGGACAGGTCGTCTTCGGCGGCGGCGCGGGAGACCGGGTGCTGGCGGCGCTGTCGGACTCCCGCGCCGGGGCCCGCCCGCTGCCCGAGCTGACCGACCGGGAGGCGGAGGTGCTCTCGCTGGTCGCGACCGGCCTGACCAACCACGCGATCGCCGGGCGGCTGTTCCTCAGTGAGAAGACCGTGCGCAACCACGTGTCGAACATCTTCGCCAAGCTCGGCGTGGGCGACCGCGCCGCCGCCGTCGCCCGCGCCCGCGATGCCGGGCTCGGGGCCCGGCGGCCTCCCGCCGGGTGACCCGCGCCCGAAGATGTCCGGCATTTGTCAGGACATCCTGATGTCCGCTAACGTGGTCACAGAGCGTACCCGCCGGGAGGGGCCGATGACCGCCGAGCTCGCCATCGATCTGGACCGGTCCAGTCCGGTGCCGCTGTACTTCCAGGTGGCCGAGCAGATCTCCGAGGCGATCCGGCGCGGCGACCTGCCCCCCGGTTCCCGGCTGGACAACGAGATCCTGCTCGCCGACCGGCTCGGCCTGTCCCGGCCGACCGTCCGCCAGGCGATCCAGTACCTCGTCGACAAGGGCCTGCTGGTCCGCAAGCGCGGCGTCGGCACCCAGGTCGTGCACGGCCAGGTCAAGCGCTCGGTGGAGCTCACCAGTCTCTACGACGACCTGCGCCGCGCCGGGCAGGACCCCGCCACGCGCGTGCTCGCGCTGGGGCCCGTCCCCGCGGAGGAGCCGGTCGCCGCGCTCCTCGGCGTCGCCCCGGGCACCGAGGTCCTGCGCGTGGAACGGCTGCGCTACGCCGCAGGGGAGCCGCTGGCGCTGCTGCACAACTGGCTGCCCACGGGCCTGGCCGCACTGACCGCCGAGAACCTCGCCGCGCGCGGCCTGTACGAGCTGCTCCGCTCGGCCGGCGTGCGGATGCGGGTGGCGAACCAGCGGATGGGCGCCCGGGCCGCGAGCGCGGCCGAGGCCCGGCTGCTGGGCGAGCGGCGCGGCGCGCCCCTGCTCACCATGGTCCGCACCACCTACGACGACCAGGGCCGTGCCGTGGAGCACGGATCCCACGTCTACCGCGCCTCGCACTACTCCCTCGAGGTCACCCTCGTCGAACGCTGACCCGGCGCGGGCGGGCGTACCGGGTTCCGCCACCCGCCGCGACCGGTCCGGCCGGGCCGTCTCCCCCAATACAGTGGGATCCCAGTCCTCGAACGCCGGAAGGCGGCGTTCCCCATCCGGCAGGAGGCCCCCCGGTTGTCCGGCGAACGCGAGCACACGCAGTCCCTCTCCGACGAGAGCCGCCCCGGCCTGCGAGCCGACTGCGAGCGCTGCTTCGGGTTGTGCTGCGTGGTGCCGGCCTTCACGGTCTCGGCGGACTTCGCGATCGACAAGCCCGCCGGGCGCGCCTGCCCCAATCTGGCCTCCGACTTCCGGTGCGGCATCCACACCCGCCTGCGGCAGCGAGGCTTCACGGGCTGCACCGTCTACGACTGCTTCGGCGCGGGGCAGCAGGTCTCCCAGGTCACCTTCGGCGGACGGGACTGGCGGCAGGCCCCGCAGACCGCGAAGCGGATGTTCGAGGTGTTCCCGATCATGCGGAACCTCCACGAGCTGCTCTGGTACCTCACCGAGGCACTGGCGATGCCGGCGGCCGGCCCGCTCCACGCGGAGCTCGCCCGCGCCCGCACAGAGCTCGAACGGCTCACCGGCGGCGACCCCGGGACCCTCGCGGAGGTGGACGTGTCCGCGCACCGGCAGCAGGTCAACGCCCTGCTGCTGCGCGCGAGCGAGCTCGTGCGGGCCCCCGTCCGGCGCAAGAAGACGGAGCTCAGGGGCGCCGACCTCATCGGGGCCAAGCTCAAAGGCGCCGACCTGCGCGGCGCCTGCCTGCGCGGCGCCTACCTCATCGGCGCCGACCTGCGCGGCGCCGACCTGCGACTGGCCGATCTCACCGGGGCCGACCTGCGCGGCGCCGACCTGCGCGGCGCCCGCCTCGCCGAGAGCCTCTTCCTCACCCGGTCCCAGCTCGACGCGGCCGGAGGCGACGCCGCCACGGAGCTGCCGCCGTCGCTCACCCGCCCGGCCCACTGGACGTCCCCGGGCGCGCCGGCCGGTTCCCCTCCGGCGCGAGCCCGTGCCCGAAGGCGCAGGTGACGTCCCGCCCGGCTCAGGCGACGGCCCGCCCGACTCCCCTCCGGGGGGAGCCGCGGGTTCACAGGGCGGCGAGGATCGCGGCCTGCGCCGCCTCGCGCATGGTCGCGTGCAGCTCCGCGTTGGCCACGCGGTCGGTGCGGACCTCCACGATCCGCACCCCCTCCCCGCGCAGGGCCTTGTCCAGGTGCTCGGGCTCGCTCACGGAGGCGTACGGCGTGCCGGTGGCCGCGGCCACGTAGGCCAGGTCCACCCCGTGCGCGGTGCCGAAGACCCGCTCGAACGGGTCGCGGAGCGCGGCCTGGGGCAGCAGCGAGAAGATCCCGCCGCCGTCGTTGTTCACCACGACCAGGCACAGGTCGGGACGGGGCTCGCGGGGGCCGAGGATCAGCCCGTTCTGGTCGTGCAGGAACGTCAGGTCGCCCATCAGCGCGAACGCCGGGCCGTTGTGGGCCAGCGCCGCGCCCATCGCGGTCGAGACCGTCCCGTCGATCCCGGCGACGCCCCGGTTGGCCATGATCCGCAGGCCCCGCCGGGGCCGCATGGCCTGGTCCAGGTCGCGGATGGGCATCGAGGAGCCGGAGATCAGCAGCGACCCGTTGGGCAGCGCGCCGGCCAGGTCGCGGGCGAGCCTGGGCTCGCTGAGCCCCGAGGCGTCCAGCACCGCGTCGACCGCCTGCCCGGCCGCGGCGTCGGCGCGGCGCCAGGAGTGCAGCCAGCCGTCCTCGCCCGCCGCGATCGGGATCTCCACGGCCTGCGCCACCTGGGTGGCCGACCGGGTCGGGTCGGGCCAGCGGGTCAGGTCGCCGACGACCACGATGTGCTCGTCGGCGTGCTTGAGCCAGGACAGCAGCGGCCGGGACAGGCCGGGGCGTCCCAGGGTGACGACCACCTCGGGCCGGTGCGCGTCGGCGAACTCGGAGGTGCCCAGCAGGAAGTGGTAGGACGACATCGCGTGGTCGCCGTAGCGGGCGCCGCCGTTGGGCTCCGACAGGACCGGCCATCCGGCCATGCCCGCCGCCGCGACGTACCGGCGCACGTTGGGGGCGCCGTCGCCGACCACCAGCACGCCCCGCCGGGTGGGCGCCAGGTGCAGGGCGACCGCCGGGGGCGCCACCCGGGCGCGGGTCCACGGCCCGGTCGTCCCGCCGTCCAGCGGCTCGCACCAGGAGGCGTCGCCGTCGGGGACCAGCGGCTCGCGGAAGGCGAGGTTCAGGTGGACGGGGCCGGGGTCGGCCGGGCCCAGCGAGCGCTGGTAGGCGCGGCAGGCCAGCGAGCGCCAGTAGGCGACCTGGCCGGGCCGCTCCTCGGCGACGCCGACCTCGCTGAACCAGCGGACCGCGGTGCCGTACAGCTTGACCTGGTCCATCGTCTGGCTGGCGCCGGTGTCGCGCAGTTCCGGCGGGCGGTCGGCGGTGAGCAGCAGCAGCGGCACCCCCGACTCGTGCGCCTCCAGCACGGCCGGGTGGAAGTTGGCCGCGGCGGTGCCGGAGGTGCAGATCAGGGCCACCGGGCGCGCGCCGCGCCGGGCCAGGCCCAGCGCGAGGAACGACGCCGAACGCTCGTCGATCCGCACGTGCAGCCGGAGGCGGCTGTCGGCGTGCACGGCCAGGGCGAGGGGGGCCGAGCGCGAGCCGGGGGCGAGGACCACGTCCGTCAGGCCGCAGCGCACCAGCTCATCGACCAGCACGGTCGCGAGCGCCGTCGCGGGATTCACCGCACCGCCTCCTCGAAACGGCGCGCCCAGGCGGGCGACTCCGTCTCATAGCGTTCCAGGGCAGCCTCGGCCACGGCCGGGCGCCGCACCTCGAGCATCCCTCCGGCCGGGACGAGCGGGTCGGCCACCACGTCGCCCTCGAGCAGGGACAGCGTGCCCAGCCCGCAGGCGTAGGGCAGCTCGGGCAGGGCGGCGGCGAGCGCCACCCCCGCGGCCAGGCCGACGGAGGTCTCCACCGCGCTGGAGACCACCGCGGGCAGCCCGCAGGCCTCCACCACGCGCAGCGCGGCGGCCACCCCGCCGAGCGGCTGCACCTTGACGACCGCGATGTCGGCGGCCTCGGCCGCCCTGACCCTCAGCGGGTCCTCGGCGCGGCGGATCGACTCGTCGGCGGCGATCGGCACCCCGACCCTCCTGCGCACCGCGGCCAGCTCCTCCAGGGTGGCGCAGGGCTGCTCGACGTACTCCAGGCCGAAGCGGTCGAGCTCGGCGATGCGGGCCACCGCGGTCGCGACGTCCCAGGCCCCGTTGGCGTCCACCCGGACCCGGCCCCCGGGGCCGAGCGCGTCGCGCACGGCCCCCACCCGGGCCAGGTCCTCGGCGAACGGCTGCCCCTTCTCGGCGACCTTCACCTTGACCGTACCGCAGCCCGCCCGGAGCACCATCGCGTGGGCCTGCTCGGGGCCGACGGCGGGCACGATGGCGTTGACCGGGATCCGGTCGCGCAGCGGCGCGGGCCAGCCGGTGAACGCGGCCTCCTCCGCGCACGCCCGCCAGCGCGCGCACTCGGCGGGGCCGTACTCGGGGAAGGGGGAGAACTCGCCCCAGCCGGCGGGGCCCTGGATCAGCACGCCCTCACGGACGGTCTGCCCGCGGAAACGCGTGCGCATCGGAATCCGGAAGACCCGGAGCGCGCCGCCGTCGCGGCCCGCCGTCCCCTCCCGCACGCCGCGACCGTCCACGTCGCCGGTCACGATGGTTGCGCCCCCTCCGTCGCGCCGGGGTGCTCCCCCGGCCGCTCTCCGCTGCCGTCGCACTAACCTTACGACTGTGAGGATTGCCCCCGTGCACGCGGAGTCGTCCCCCGCTTCCGCTTCGGGGGGGCCGAGGGAGCTGAACGCCGTCACGCTGCCGCCCGGACCCGGGCTGTTCCGCGCGGTCGCCGCCGCACTCGACGGCACCGGACCCGCCATCCTGCCCCTCTCCCCCGCTCTGCCCGCCCCCGCGCTGCGCGCCACGCTCGCGGCGCTGCGCCCCACCCACCTCGACGGGGTACGGCAGGCGGGCGGCACCGGCGTCTCCCCCGAGGTGGCCGTGGTCATCGCCACCAGCGGTACCACCGGTGCGCCCAAGGGCGTCGAGCTGCCCGCCGCCGCCCTCCGCGCCTCGGCCTCCGCCTCCCTGGACCGGCTGGGGGCCGCGCCCGGCGAGCGCTGGCTCTGCTGCCTGCCGCCCTCGCACGTCTCCGGTCTGCAGGTGCTGGTCCGGTCCCTGCTGGGCGGGACGGAGCCGGTCGTCCACGAGGGCTTCTCCGCCGAGTCGGTGCTGTCCGCCGGGGCCGAGCACGTCTCGCTGGTGCCGACCCAGCTCCGCCGCCTGCTCGCCGTCTCGGCGGACCTGTCGGTCTTCCGGACGATCCTGCTCGGCGGCGCGGCGGCCCCGGCGGAGCTGCTCGCCGCGGCGCGGGCCGCCGGCGGGCGGGTCGTCACCACGTACGGCATGAGCGAGACCTGCGGCGGGTGCGTCTACGACGGCCGCCCCCTCGGGGGAGTAGGGCTGGAGATCGGCGGCGACGGCCGGATCCGCATCTCCGGCCCCGTGCTGTTCTCCGGCTACCGCCTCCGCCCCGACCTGACCGCCGGGGCCCGCGAGGGCGGCTGGTTCGTCACCTCCGACCTGGGCGCGCTGGACGGCGGCCGGCTCCGCGTGCTGGGCCGGGCCGACGACGTCATCAACACCGGCGGCGAGAAGGTCGTCGCGGCGGCGGTCGCGGCGGCGGTCGCGGAGCATCCCGCGATCGAGGACGCCGTCGTGGTCGGCCGCCCTGACCCCGAGTGGGGCGAGCGGGTGGTGGCCGTCGTCGTCTCCCCCGGCCCGCCGTCCCTGGCCGAGCTCCGGGCCTTCGTCAAGGAGCGGCTGCCGGCCTATGCCGCCCCCACCGAGCTGGTCGTCCTGACCGAAATACCACTTTTGCCCAACGGGAAGCCGGACCTCTCGGCCCTCCGTTATGGTCAGTAGCGGGAACCGTGAGGGGCCCGCGCGCGTCATAGAGGTAGCAGGAGCAGGAAGGACTCGCCGATGAACCCAACCCGCAAGATGTGGGTCTCCGCCGGAGTCGTCGCCGCGGTCCTCGTCGGCGGCGTGTCCGTCTCGGCGGCCGCCTCGGCGGGCAGGCTCGAGAAGGACGGCCGCCCCTCGCCCGCGACGGAGCCCCACCAGCCCGCCTCGCAGAAGACGCCCGTCCCGCCCGCCCCCGCGGAGACGGCCCCGCCGGCGGAGGACTTCGTGGTCTCCAAGGAGGTCAACCCCGACCCCGAGCAGGTCACGCGCTACTGGACCGAACACCGGATGGAAGAGGCCGAGCCGATGCCGATGCCCGGATTCGAGGGGACCGGCGAAGGCGCCTGGCGCCCGACGGAGTAGCCCCGAACCGTTCCGCCTGGGTGGACCGGCCGACGGCCGGTCCACCCATCATATTTTCCCCGTCAAGCCGGGAACAGAAAGACCCCGGACGGGGTTATTGGTACTGGTGTGCCGCGCGGCCCAGGCCGCCCCACCCGCCACAATCTGCAAACCGACGACTCCGTTACGGAGGAGGTGTCCTCATGCCCCAAACCGCCGCCGCGACCTCATCTTCCGAGGCCCCGACGACCCTCGACCAGCTCCTTGACCGAGGGCGAGTTCAGGGTCACCTTTCTCTGGCGGAGCTGCGTCACGCCTTCGCCGAGGCGGGGATCAGCCCTGTCGAGGGCAGGTCGATCCTGCGTGAGCTGACCGAGGCGGGCGTGAGCCTGGCCGCCGAGAACGAGCCCACGCTCGCCGCCGCGGCCAAGAAGACCACGGCCAAGAAGCCCGCCGCGAAGAAGCCCGCGGTCAAGGCGGCCAAGCCCGCCGGTGCCGCCAAGCCCGCCACCCGCAAGGCCGCCGCCACGACGGCCGCCGGCTCCGGGGGGAAGGCCGCCGACGGGCAGGCCGGGGCGGAGGGCGCCCCGCCCGCCGACGTCCTCGAGGCGGGGATGGAGCTGGAGGGCGAGGAGTGGACCGCCCCCGACGAGGCCGAGCTGGAGGCCGAGACCTCCGCCGACCTGGACGACCAGTCCTCGGTCATGGGCGACTCGGTGCACACCTA
Organism: Thiemannella venezuelensis; assembly: GCF_014203605.1. Lineage (GTDB taxonomy): Bacteria > Actinomycetota > Actinomycetes > Streptosporangiales > Streptosporangiaceae > Planomonospora_A > Planomonospora_A venezuelensis. The sequence continues at coordinate 51,358 of NZ_JACHJJ010000028.1, forward strand.
CCTGAAGTCGATCGGCCGCCGCACGCTGCTCACCGCCGCCCAGGAGGTCGAGCTCGCCAAGCGGATCGAGGCCGGCCTGTACGCCGAGTCCAAGCTGGAGTCCGAGCCCGGCCTGTCCGCCGCGATGCGCGACGACCTGGAGTGGATCGCCGAGGACGGCCGCCGCGCCAAGGACCACATGCTGGAGGCCAACCTCCGGCTCGTCGTCTCGGTCGCCAAGAAGTACACCGACCGCGGCATGGCCCTGCTCGACGTGGTCCAGGAGGGCAACCTCGGCCTGATCCGGGCGGTGGAGAAGTTCGACTACACCAAGGGCTACAAGTTCTCCACCTACGCCATGTGGTGGATCCGGCAGGCCATCCAGCGCGGCTTCGCCGACTCCGCCCGCACCATCCGGCTGCCCGTGCACGTGCTGGAGATGCTCTCCAAGCTGTCGCGGGTCGAGCGCGACATGCACCAGCGCCTGGGCCGGGAGCCCACGCCCGAGGAGCTGGCGGTCGAGCTGGACAGGACCCCCGACCAGATCGAGGAGCTGCTGCGCACCAGCCGCCAGCCGATCAGCCTCAACGCCACCATCGGCGAGGACGGTGAGACCACCATCGGCGACCTCATCGAGGACGTCGACTCCCCCGAGGCCTCCGAGGTGGTGGACCGCCAGCTCCTGGGCGAGCAGCTGCGCGGCGTGCTCGGCAACCTCTCCCCCCGGGAGGCCCGGATCATGGCGCTGCGCTTCGGCCTCGTCGACGGCAAGCCCCACACCCTCGACGAGATCGGCAAGCACCTGGGCCTGACCCGCGAGCGCATCCGCCAGCTCGAGAAGGAGTCCCTGTCCAAGCTGCGTCACCCGAGCAACACCCGCCCGCTGCTCGACTGGGCCAGCTGAGCCCGGGGAAGGAGGAGCCGCCGCGGCCCGTGGCCGCGGCGGCTCCTCCGCGTCCTGGGGACCGCACGGCGGGGCCGGCCGCCGGCGCCTCCGCGGCCGCGATGATCTTCATTCGCCGCCGGCCGGCGGCGTCCTCTCCGCACCGGCCGGCGGCAGCAGCCGCTCGGCCGCCGCGCCCAGGGCCGCGACCTGGCAGGCGTCGAGCCGCACCTTCTGCCGGACGATCCAGGCGCGCACCCTCGGCGCCCGCATCAGCACGACCCCCGAAGCCCTGAGCGCCCCCCAGCGGGGCAGCCGCGCCCCGTGGACCGCCACCAGGGGCACCGCCTCCACCCGCCCGCCGTGCACCGGCCGCAGCGCGCCGGCGACCGCGCGCGCCGCGCCCGCCACCCCCCGGACCTCCTGGTCGGCCGGTTTGCGTCCGATCCACAGCCGGCCCCGGCTCCCGGCGACCCTGACGCACCTGGGCCATTTCCTGGAGTCCACCACGTAGACACCGCTCGGGCCGATCACCAGGTGGCAGGCGCCGCCCTCCACGTGCGGCAGCGCCCGGTCCTGCAGCACCGTGTAGCCGCGGCGGCACAGGGGGCGGAGCATCCGGGCGGTGGCCCGCTCCCCGGCCGCTCCCCGGTACCGGGCGACGACCGGCAGATCCAGGCACCAGCGGTACACCAGGTCGGCCGGGGCGGCGAGCGCCCCGGCGACCAGAGCCGCGGGCCAGTCCCAGAGCAGCCACACCACCGCGAAGACGGCCGCGCCGAGCGCTGTCCGCAGGGCCAGCCGGCCGCCCCATCCCGTGTCCCGCGACTCCCGGTACCGGGGAACCCTGAACGAGAGCTTGGCCCCCACCATCGACGAGTTGATCACCGCTCGACTCCCCCCTGGCGCGGCCGTACGGCCGCGTGAGCGATCAGACCGGGGGCACCGGCCCCGGGCGTCCGCACGCGCCGTACGCGCGCGGCCCTCCCCCGACGGCCACCCCCATATGTCGATATCGTGACATGTCGAATACTGTGAGTGACAATCGGGGGCGGCTCAGCCCGGAGGGGAGAGGCGGGCCCCGCCCGCCGGGGCTCCGGAACGCGCGATCCCCGGCACGGCGGGCCGTACCGGGGATCAGGAGGCGGAGGTCAGCGCGTCAGTGCGCGGTGCCGACGGGCAGCAGGTCGCGGGCGATGCCGGTGAGGCGGTTCTGCTCGCGCAGGGTGCGCAGGCGCTCGACCTGCGCGCTCCACTCGGCGCCCCTGGGCGTGGCCTTGCCCTTGCGGCGGCGGATCCGGTCGTCGTAGGACTTGACGCCGAAGGTCGCCCGCAGGCCGGCCTCGGCCGCGCGCAGCGCCTCGGTCAGCGCCTTGTCGAAGACCAGGCCGGCGGCCCGCCGCTCCTCGGCGGAGGCCGAGGAGGCCTGCACCTGGCGCAGCACGGCCTCGGCCACCCGCGCCCTCTCCAGAAGCTCGGGGAAGCTCTTCCCGACCTCCTGGTCGGCGTGGTAGCGAACCTCCGCCTCCCGGCTCACCCGCGGTCGGAAAAACGCCATCGTCTGCCCTCTCTCACTCGTCGCCGGGCGTTTCCCGGCGCATCGACACCCGCAGCCTACGCCGCGGGCCCCCGTCCCACCTACTCGGGGACGCCACCGTCCGGCGCGTCGCCCTTTACGCAGTAAGGTAAGAGGTGGCAGCATGATCCCATGCCTGCGAAACGACCTCCGATCCCGCTCTCCCGGGAGCGCATCATCGAGGCGGCCCTGCACATCGCCGACGGCCAGGGGCTGCGCCGGCTGACGATGCGCCGCCTGGGCGACGCGCTCCAGGTGGAGGCCATGGCCATCTACCACCACCTGCCCCGGGGCAAGGACGCGCTCATGGACGCCCTGGCCGAGCACGTCACCGCCGTGCACGCCGAGCCCGGCGCCGACTGGCGGGAGACCGCGCGGGCGTGGTGCCGGGCGAGCCGGGCCGCGCTGCGCGAGCACCCGGGAGTGCTGGCCCTCGCGCTCACCAAACCGCCCAAGGGCCAGGCCGCACTGGCCCTGCGGGAGCAGACCGACCAGCTCGCCGAGGCCGGGCTGGCGGACGCGCCGGAGGCCGTGCGGGCGCTGCGGGCCTACGTGCTGGGCGCGGTGGCGGTGGAGGTCCAGCAGTCGGGCTGGGCCGAGCCGCCGGGCGACGGCGGCGAGCCCTGGCGGCCTCCGTCGCAGGGAGGCGGCGACCCGGCGGCCGACGCCGACTTCGAGCGCGGTCTCGACGCGTTGCTGGCCGGTCTCGCGCAGAGATGAACGAGACCGGTCTGCGACAGGGCCCTGACCAGGCAGGACACGATGCCAGAAACTTGTAACCAATCATTTACCACGTTACGGCGTGTCGCACTTGGCCTGTTATGTCTACATAAGGCACCCTGTGTTATAGGTCACACCCCCGAAGGAGTCCCGGAGGACCATCCCCAGTGGTCCTCAAACGGCCCTAACTGACTATGTCGCCCGGGCGTGACCCGTCGCACACTTGACCTTGTCCACTGTGCGCGCCCCACCCCGTTCGAGGCGCGCACGGCCATATGTCCATCCAGATGCTCGTCCCCGTCACACGTGGGAACGGGGTCCCATCGGTGACGGTGTCCCCCTCATCCGATGCCGGTCCCGGCGAGCCGACACGAGAGATCCGGAGGCACGCCGATGTGCCCGCACGAGCCGTCCTGTCCGTCCGCCGAGGCGAAGGACCGCGAAGCCGCCCGAACCATGGCCGCCCATCCCGAGCAGGGCTGGAGCCTGCTCTGCAACGGCGTGGTGCTGTTCGAGGACACCGGTGAGCTCCTGCCCGACGGCGGCGTCATCGAGCCGCACCGGCCCCTGGTCGGCGCCTCCTGAGAGGCCCCCGCCGGAAGGCCGGAGCCGTCGGCCGCCGCCGCGCGGCCCCGCCCGGCGGCGCACCGGACGCCCGCCCGCGCCCCTGAGTCCCTCGGGCCGCGGGCTCATCCGGCGTCCGGCCGCATCCTCTCCCCCAGCCACCCCGCCACGACCTCGCCCACCCGGACGGGATCCTTCTTCAGGTCGTGGCCCTCTCCCGCCAGCACCACCAGGCGCGCGGCGTCAGCCGCCTCGGGCACCCCGAACGGGTCGCGGTCCCCGTTGACCACCAGCACGTCCACCCCCGCCCCGCGCAGTTCCTGCGCCCGGGACCGCTCCGGCCTCCCCGGCGGGTGCAGCGGGAAGGCCAGCGCGACGACCGCCTCCGCCCCCGCCGCCAGAGCCGTACGGCAGGCGACCCTGGCTCCGTTGCTCCGCCCGCCCTGCGCGAGCGGCAGCCCGGGGTGACCACGGCGGATCTCCTCCACCACCGCCACCCACGCCTCGTCCTGCTTGACCGCCGAGCCCGGCGCCCGCGCGCCCCGCAGCCGGAACGGCTGCGTCACCCCGGCGACCGCGCCCCCGGCCTCCAGCACGGCCTCCCGTACGGCGAGCAGGTCCGGCGCGTCCAGCCCTCCGGCCGAACCGTGCGTGAGGACCAGCAGGAACCGGGGGTCCCGCGGCCTGTCGATCTCCACCCGCGCCGGCCCGTGCGGCGTCATGAACTCCATGGGGTGACCGTACCGGGCCGGACTCCCGCACCCGGTCCGCATGCACTACTTGACGGTCAACGACAAGTACTTGATACTTAACGTCAAGTAGAGGGAGGGCGGGCATGGAACCGAGGTCCGGCGAACACCGTGCTCTGGCAGGCGACCTGCGAAGGCTCGTCGGCGGCAGGCTGCTCGACCCGCTGGACATCCTGCTCGGCGACGACGAGCCGTCCGGCGCGGGCGGGAGCGAGCGGCTGCGCGAGCGGCTGGAGGCCAGGAGCCGCGAGTGGGCCGACACGCTGCTCGGGGAGAACGACCAGGCGGCCGCCTACCTGGCGATCCGCCTGGTGAGCGCCCTGTATCCGGGCGACGCGCCGTTCGACCCGCCCGCAGCCTGGTGGGACACTCCGCTGGGCCGGGCCGTCGCCAGGCGCGCCGGCCATCCGGCCGCCTCCGCGGTGCCGGTCTCGGCCGCCGCGGCGATGCTCGGCATCACCCGCCAGGGCGTCCACGACCTCCTGCGGCGCGGCAAGCTCGAACGCGCCCCGGACGGCGGGGTCACCACGGCGTCGATCCAGGCCCGCCTCTCCGCACGCTCCGCGGCCGACCCGCGGCCGATACAGGGAGGTTACGCATGACCGTTTCCGTCAACGGGGACCCCGCCGGGGCCGACACCCCCGCCAAGGCTCTGCGCCTGGCGGGTGACCTGACCGTCGGACGGCTCGGCTACGGGGCGATGCAACTGCCCGGCCCCGGCGTGTGGGGGCCGCCCCAGGACCACGGGACGGCGCTCGCCGTACTGCGCCGGGCCGTGGAGCTGGGTGTCACCCACATCGACACCAGCGGCTTCTACGGCCCGCACGTGGCCAACGACCTGATCAGGCAGGCGCTGCACCCCTACCCGGACGACCTGGTCATCGCCACCAAGGTCGGCGTGGTCCGCGACGGGTGGAAGGGCTTCGACGCCGCAGCCGAGCCGGCGCAGCTGCGCGAGCAGGTCGAGGAGAACCTCCACCGGCTCGGCAGGGACCGGCTCGACCTGGTCTACCTGCGGGTGGGCGGCGACGGGCTGCTGTCCCCCGGGGACACGCCCTTCGCCGAGTCCTTCGGCGCCCTCGCCGACCTGCGCCGGCGCGGACTGATCCGCCACCTCGGCCTCAGCGGCGTGACCGCCGACCGGCTCGCCGAGGCACGCCGGATCGCCCCCGTGGCGGCGGTGCAGAACCGCTTCCACCTCTTCGACCGCTCCAGCGCCGGCGTCCTGTCCGCGTGCGAGGACGCCGGCATCGCGTTCACCGCCTACTTCCCCCTCGCCGCCGGGATGCTCCGCCCCGGCCTCGACCTCTCGCAGGCCCCGCCCGGCATGGCGCCGAGCGCCGAGCAGCTCGCGGTCCTCGACGAGACCGCCGGCCGGTACGGCGCGACCCGGGCCCAGGTGGCGCTCGCCTGGCTGCTCGGCCGCTCACCGGTCACCCTGGCCATCCCGGGCACCTCCTCCCTCGCCCACCTGGAGGAGAACCTCGCGGCGGCCCGCCTGGACCTGGCTCCCGGCGACCTCGCCGCCCTGGACCAGCTCGCCTGACCGGGCGCGCGCCGGGCCCGTACCCCCTCGCATCTCGTCCTGATGACCGATGCCTGAGAGGGTGGGCGGGTGCAGACTGGGGGTGTGCAGGACTACAACGACATCCGCCAGGACATGCGCGCCACCATCGACGCCCGTCGCGACCTCGGCCCCGAGTACGAGACCGCACTCGTGGAGTCGTTCGTCGAGCGCCTCGACGCGACCATCGCCTCCCGGGTGCGGGCCGAGATCCACGCCGCCGGCCCCGCCCCGTACCCGGCCCAGCCCTACCCCGGCCAGCCGTACAAGAAGCCGAAGAGGAGCGGCAACCCCTCGATCCCGATCGCCCTGGGCTCGCTGGGCATCGGCATCCCGCTCACCGGCATCGCGGCCGCCGAGGCCGGCCTGGCGGGACTGCTGCTGGCCTGGGGCGGCATCGTGACCATCAACATCGCCCACGCCATCGGCAACTGGCGCCACCGCGACTGAGCGCCCCGGGAGAACGACCACCGCTGCGCCGTGATCCTCCCGTCCCCCGATCCCCCGTCCTCTCAGCTCCTCCCCCGGCTCCGGCGACCGGCACCGAATACGGCAGGTGCGCGGCCATCCGTCCGGGGTCGTGCTCCGAAACCTCTTCAGGAGAGACCGGGCCGACCGGGACTGGGAGGGGTGCATGGGGCCGGAGCGCGAGATACACCGGTGGGGCGTCCACCGGGGGGAGCCGCCGGGGCTGGAGGAGTTGCTGGGGGCGGTCGCCCGGGGAGACCGGTCGGCGTTCGAGAGGGTCTACGAGCTGATCGCGCCGCGGGTGTTCGGCCTGGTCCTGCGGGTGGTCCGCGACCGGGCGCAGAGCGAGGAGGTCGCCCAGGACGTGCTGGTGGAGGTCTGGCGCAGCGCGGCCCGCTACGACCCGGGCCGCGGCTCGGGGTCGGCCTGGGTGATGACGATCGCGCACCGCCGGGCGGTCGACCGGGTGCGTTCGGCCCAGACCGGCGGCGACCGGGAAGCGCGCGCGGCACGCCTGCAGGTGCACCGCCCCTTCGACGAGGTGGCCGAGTCGGTGGAGGGCCGGCTGGAGCGCGAACGCGTGCGCCGCTGCCTGGACGGGCTGACACCGCTGCAGCGCGAATCGGTGACTTTCGCCTATTACGGCGGATACTCCTATCGTGAGGTCGCCGAGCTGGTGCAGGCGCCGCTCGCGACGGTGAAGACCCGGATGCGCGATGGGCTGATCCGGCTGCGCGACTGCCTGGGGGTGCAACGATGAGGGCCGCGCCGGGCGGAGGCGACCCGCACACGCTGGCGGGCGCCTACGCGCTGGACGCCATCGGCGACGAGCTGGAGCGGCGGCGGTTCGAGGAGCATCTGACCCGGTGCGCCGAGTGCGCGCAGGAGATCGCCACCCTGGCGGAGACCGCCGCCCGGCTGGGCGGGGCCGCCGCCGCCGAACCGCCGCCGGAGCTGCGGATGCGCGTCATGGCCGAGATCGAACAGGTCAGGCAGGCCCCTCCGGTCGTCGCCGCGTCACCCGGTGGCCGGACCCGCAGGAGCCGGGCGGGAGAAGGGCCGGGGTGGCGGCTGCGGCTCGCGTCCGCGGCGGCGGCCGTGAGCGTGGCGGCCGCCGCCGTCTTCGGCGTCGTCGCGCTGGACGCCCGGCACCGCCTGGAGCAGGAGCGGCAGGCCGCCCGCGAGGCGGCCGCGGTGCTCGCCGCGCCGGACGCCCGCACGGCCACTTCCGAGGCCGGGCCGGCCGGCCGGGGCACCGTGGTCGTCTCGCGCGCCCGGGGCAGGCTGGTGTTCCTGGCCGCGGACCTGGCGCCGCTGCCCGGGGACCGGGCCTACCAGGTCTGGCAGCTGTCGGCCGCCCGGATCGGGTCGGCGGGGCTGCTGAGCACCGACGCGACCGGGGACGCGCTGCCGCTGACCGCCGCGACGGGCGAGGGCGTGACCCGGCTCGCCGTGACGGTCGAGCCCGCCGGAGGCTCCGCCCAGCCGACCGGCCGGCCGCTGCTGGTGGTGGACCTGCCTCCCGCCTGACGAGGGCGCTCATGGGCGGGACCGCTCCCGGTCGCGGGCGCGGCGGGCTCCGTCCCGCGGCGGGCGCGACGGCGCGGAGCCCGCCGCGGGGCCCGCACCGGCCGAGCGGCTTCCCGGCGGCCCCGGGCGCGCGCGGTCAGGCGTCGCGGCCGAGGCGCAGGCGGACCTCCTCGGCGAGGCGCTCGTCGGCGTGGTCGAGACCGTAGCGCCACACCCGCTCGGCGTCCTCGTCGTGCCCGCGCAGCGGGAGGGTGCGGGCCAGCAGCTCGATGGCGAGCGCGCCGGTCTCGGCGTCCTCCGGGTCCTCCGGGTCCTCGCACTCCTCCACCGCCGCGGCGAACTCCGCGCAGGCCAGCTCCAGATGGGCGATGCCGAGCAGCACCCGCAGCCGCGGCCCGTCCGCCGCGCCGGGGATCTCCAGTGCCTCCAGGAGCACGTCCGCGGCCTGCCCGGCCTCGCCCTCCCCGATCAGGAACTCCGCCAGCCGCTGGGCCGCCCGGGAGGCGATCTCCGGGTCGCCGGTGGCCAGGGCGGCCCTCAGCGCCTCCTCGGCCTCCCGCTCCCCGGTGGCCAGCCTGGCGAGCGCCATGTGCGCCAGCGGCGCGTAGGCCGGGTTCTCCAGGCCGAGCGCGGCCTGCCAGGCGGCCCTGGCCTGGTCGGGCAGGTCCTCCCGCTCGAAGCTCCGGGCCAGCAGGCAGGCCGCCTGGGCGGCGAACTCCGGGTGCCCGGTGGCCAGTGCGGTGCGCGCGGCCGCGCGGGCCCCCGGCACGTCTCCCCGCTCCTCCAGCACCACGGCCAGCCCCACCGCGGCCTGGGCCCGGTCGGGCCCCTCGGGATCGGCGGCCAGCTCGGCGAAGATCGTCGCGGCGCCGTCCAGATCGCCGTCCTCGGCGAGCCGGCGCGCGGTGTCCAGCGGGTGCGTGTCCACCTCAGGCATGCAGGGTCCTCCCCGGTCGACCTGCTCCCCGCCCTACCGGGGCGAGGATTCCCGTGCCGCTCGTGCGGCGGCTCGCGGCACACCGCGAACCGCGGAACGGGGTGCTTGACGTCTCACCGACCCGGGCACCCCCAAGTCTTCACGCCCCGAGACGACCGGCCCGGCCGCCTGCCCGATTCGGACGTGAACACACTAGCGTCCGGTCCGTGATCTAGGAAGGCGAACGGGGAAACTCCAGGAGCCTGCCGCGGACCTCGGCGAGGAGACGTCCCGCACCCGGGAAAAGGGGCGCGGGCCGTCTCCTCGCGGTCGTCTCCTCGCGGGCCGTCAGTCCTCGTAGGCCGAGAGCGGCGGGCAGGAGCACACCAGGTTGCGGTCGCCGTAGGCCTGGTCGATGCGGCGCACCGGCGACCAGTACTTGCCCTCGCGCAGCGAGGGCAGCGGGTAGGCGGCCTCGGTACGGGTGTAGGCGTGGTCCCACGCGTCGGCGACGACGCAGTCGGCGGTGTGCGGCGCGTTGCGCAGCGGGTTGTCCGCCCGGTCGTAGCCGCCCGAGGCGACCTTCCCGATCTCCTCCCGGATGGCGATCATCGCGTCGCAGAACCGGTCGAGCTCGGCCAGGTCCTCGCTCTCGGTCGGCTCGATCATCAGCGTGCCGGCCACCGGGAAGGACATGGTCGGGGCGTGGAAGCCGTAGTCGATGAGGCGCTTGGCCACGTCGTCCACGGTGACGCCGGTCTCCTTGGTGATCTGGCGCAGGTCCACGATGCACTCGTGGGCGACCAGACCGCCGCGGCCGGTGTACAGGACCGGGTAGTGGGGGCTGAGCCTGCGGGCCAGGTAGTTGGCCGAGAGGATGGCCTGCTCGGTGGCCGCCTTGAGGCCCTCGCCGCCCATCATCCGGATGTAGGCCCAGGAGATGGGCAGGATGCCCGCCGAGCCGTACGGCGCCGCCGAGACCGGGCCGACCTCGGAGTCCTCGCGCAGCGGGTGGCCGGGCAGGTAGTCCGCCAGGTGGGCGCGGACCGCGACCGGGCCGACGCCGGGGCCGCCGCCGCCGTGCGGGATGCAGAAGGTCTTGTGCAGGTTCAGGTGGGAGACGTCGGCTCCGAACTCACCCAGCTTGGCCAGGCCGACCAGGGCGTTGAGGTTGGCTCCGTCGACGTAGACCTGGCCGCCCGCCTCGTGGACCAGCTCGCAGATCTCGGTGATGGTCTCCTCGTACACGCCGTGCGTGGACGGGTAGGTCACCATGATCGCGGCGAGCCGGTCGCGGTTCTTCTCGATCTTGTCGGTGAGGTCGGAGAGGTCGACGTTGCCGCCTGCGTCGCACGCGACCACGACGACCTTCATCCCGGCCATGACGGCGCTGGCGGCGTTGGTGCCGTGCGCCGAGGACGGGATCAGGCAGACCTCGCGCCCGGCCTCGCCCCGGGCCCGGTGGTAGGCGCGGATGGCCAGCAGGCCGGCGAACTCGCCCTGGGAGCCGGCGTTGGGCTGGATCGAGACGGCGTCGTATCCGGTCACCTCGGCCAGCCAGCCCTCCAGGCCCCTGATCAGCTCGGTGAAGCCCTCGGCCTGGTCCTCGGGGGCATAGGGGTGCAGGCCGGCGAACTCCGGCCAGGTGATGGGCTCCATCTCGGTGGTCGCGTTGAGCTTCATGGTGCAGGAGCCCAGCGGGATCATCGACTTGTCGAGCGCGATGTCCTTGTCCTGCAGGCGGCGCAGGTAGCGCAGCATCGCCGTCTCGGAGCGGTGGCTGTGGAAGACCGGGTGGGTCAGGTAGCCGCTCGTGCGCAGCAGCTCGGCGGGGAGCGCGTCGTGCGCGGCGGCGTCCAGGTCGGTCAGGACGGCGCCGCTGACCTCGAAGGCGGCCAGGACCTGCTCCAGGTGGAGCAGCTCGGTCTTCTCGTCGCAGGTGACGCCGACGTGGTCGGCGTCGACCAGGCGGAGGTTCACGCCGTTGTCGCGGGCGGCCGCGACGACCTGGGCGGCGCGGCCGGGCACCCGGGCGAGCACGGTGTCGAAGAAGGCGTCGTGCACGACCTCGACGCCGCCGTGGCGCAGGCCCTCGGCGAGCACGACGGCGTGCCGGTGCACGCGCTGGGCGATCCGGCGCAGGCCCTCGGGGCCGTGGTAGACGGCGTACATGCCGGCGATCACGGCGAGCAGCACCTGCGCGGTGCAGATGTTGCTGGTCGCCTTCTCGCGGCGGATGTGCTGCTCGCGGGTCTGCAGGGCCAGGCGGTAGGCGGGGCGCCGGTCGGCGTCCTGGGAGACGCCGACCAGGCGGCCGGGCATCTGCCGCTGCAGGCCCTCGCGGACCGCCATGTAGGCGGCGTGCGGGCCGCCGAAGCCCAGCGGCACGCCGAAGCGCTGCGAGGAGCCGATCGCGATGTCGGCGCCGAGCTCTCCGGGGGCGGCCAGGAGGGTGAGGGCGAGCAGGTCGGCGGCGGCGACGACCTGGGCGCCGTGCGCGTGGGCGGCCTCGGCCACCGCGCGGACGTCGCGCAGGCGGCCGCCGGCGCCGGGGTACTGCACCAGGACGCCGAAGCACTCGGGCAGCTCGCCGGACAGGTCGCTCTCGGCCAGCTCGATGCCGAGCGGCTCGGCGCGGGTGCGCAGCACGGCCTTGGTCTGCGGCAGCGCGTCGGCGTCCACCACGAACACGTTCGACTTCGCCCGGCCGGCCCGGCGGGCCAGGGTCATCGCCTCGGCGGCGGCGGTCGCCTCGTCCAGCAGGGAGGCCCCGGCCACGTCGAGGCCGGTCAGGTCGGACACGACCGTCTGGAAGTTGATCAGGGCCTCCAGGCGGCCCTGGGAGATCTCCGGCTGGTAGGGCGTGTACGCGGTGTACCAGCCGGGGTTCTCCAGCAGGTTGCGGCGGATGACCGCGGGGGTGATCGTGTCGTGGTACCCGAGGCCGATCATGGAGGTGAGCACGGTGTTGCGGCCGGCCAGGGCGCGCAGTTCGCCGATGGCCTCGGTCTCGCTCGCCGCGGCGGGCAGCGCGAGCCGGTCCTCGGCCCGGATCACCTCGGGCACGGCGACCGCGATCAGGTCGTCGACGGAGCCGAAGCCGACCGCCTCCAGCATGCGGGCCCGGTCGGCGTCGCCGGGTCCGATGTGACGGGTCGCGAACGGCGGGGAGCTGAGCTCGCTGAGGGGTGACAGATCGGTCATGGAAAGCCTCCCGAGGCGGTGGAGACCGGCGCTGAGCGCGGGCGTGTTGCCGGATCTCCCCCTCTGTCATCTCGACCTGAGAGCTTCACCTGCCCCGCGCGGGGAGGTTTTCACCGTCGGTGAGTCGCGCCTGGCGGGCGCGCCTGCTTTCCAGAGTCGCCTCGTCCGTGCGGTACAGGGTGCCTGAGAGATTCCGGGGAGGTTGCTCCTTCGGCGCCCCGGTCGGGCCGGGGTCTCTCCCGCACAGGGTCGTCAGCGAGGTCAACTTTACCCCGTGCGGCGTGCCCTGCGGCGGCGGGCCAGCTCATCGGTGTGGTGCTCGGCTAAAGGGCCCTCGCCGGCCTCGGCGCGCTCGCCGGGCAGCTGCGCCAGGGATCCCTCCACCTCCTGCCACACTCTGCCCAGGGCGATGCCGAACACGCCCTGGCCGCCCTGGAGGAGGTCGATCACCTCGTCGGGCGAGGTGCACTCGTAGACGCTCACCCCGTCGCTCATGAGGGTGATCTGGGCGAGGTCGGCGACCCCGCGGGCCCGGAGGTGGTGCACGGCGATGCGGATCTGCTGGAGGGAGACGCCGGTGTCGAGGAGGCGTTTGACGACCTTGAGCACCAGGATGTCGCGGAAGCCGTACAGCCGCTGGGAGCCGGAGCCGTGCGCGGCCCTGACCGTGGGCTCGACCAGCCCGGTCCGGGCCCAGTAGTCCAGTTGCCGGTAGGTGATCCCGGCAGCGGTGCAGGCCGTGGGGCCTCGATAGCCGACGTCGGCGGGCAGGCTCACCGGCTGCCCCTCGAACAGCAGGCCCTCTTCTCCGGCACGCTGCCGCGCCGACCGGCGCCGCCCCGGATCATCCTGGCCGGCCGCCTTTCCTTCGCCGCTGCTGACCGCCACTGCGGACCTCCGGCTTTCTCTCATCCCATGGCCTGATCTGGGGGTTTGCACACGGCCACAGGTTCACTCGCACCGTAAGACTGGGATCCACCTCAGTCAACGACCCCACTCGGCGCGTCGTGAAGCGTAAATGCACCGAAATTCCTACCCCGCGCGGCCGAAGTCCTCCGGCGAGATCTGGTCAAGGAACTCCCTGAACCTCTCCAGCTCCTCCTCCTGGCCCTCCTGGTCGTCCGGGATGATCACCCCGGCCTCCCGGACCACGTCCTCACTGGCGAAGATACGCGCACCGGTGCGCAGTGCCAAGGCGATGGAGTCCGAGGGCCGGGCGCTCACCTCGACCCCGTTGGAGAACACCAGGTCGGCGAAGAAGATGCCTTCACGGAGGGCGACGATGTTCACCGTGCGCAGCCCCACGCCGAGCGCGTCGAGCACGTCGCGGAACAGGTCGTGGGTGAGCGGCCGGGGCGGCGGCTCCTCCGCCTGGGCCATGGCGATCGCGGTCGCCTCGGTCATGCCGATCCAGATGGGCAGGTAGCGCTCCCCGTGCGCCTCCTTCAGCAGGACGATCGGCTGGTTTGAGGGCATTTCAACCCGAACGCCCACGACCTCCATCTGCAACACGGGCTGCTCCGTCTTTTCGCTGGGTTCCGACCGGTTTCTTCAACGTAACACCCGGGGGGCGGTGCAACACTCAGGGGGCGGAGAGCACAGTGGGTCACGGCATCCGCAGAGGACACGGCATCCGCAGGAGACACGGCGCGCCCGGCCAGGTCCTCACCTGCCCAGGGCGTCGCGGACACCGGACCGCAGCAGCGAGGCGTGCAGGTCCAGCAGGAGGCCGGAGATCTCCCGGGCGGTCTCGTCGGCCCGGTCGATGGCGCCGGGGGCCCGGCGGCGCAGCAGCGGGGCGACGGCCTGCTCCACGAGCCCGGCCTCGCGCTCGGCGGCGGCCCGGACCGCCCGCAGGTGGCGGGCGTGCAGGCCGAAGGCGGCCAGCGCGCCGACGCTGCGGGCCACGGCCAGCGCCTCGGCGTCGTAGTGGCGGGCGACGGCGGACAGCAGGCCGTAGTCTTCGAGCTCGGCCAGGGTCTCCTCGTCGAGCTCGGCCGCGGCGAGCAGCTCCTCCCGGCTGAGGCGGACCTCCGGGGCGGGCTCGCCGGGCAGCGCGCGCGGCCGGGCGACCGGCCGCTCCTCGCGGTCGGCCGCCTCCAGCCTGTCCTTGATCACGCGCAGCGGGAGGTAGCGGTCACGCTGCTCGCTGAGGATGTACCGCAGCCGCTCGACGTCGGCGTAGGTGAACTTGCGGTAGCCGGAGGGACTGCGCTCCGGCTCGATCAGCCCTTCGCCCTCCAGAAAACGGATCTTGGAGATGCTGACGTCGGGGAACTCGCCCTGCAGGAGGGCGAGGACCTCCCCAATGCTCATGTGGGCACGAGCAGCCTGCGAGCTCATCATCCTCCAGCGGCGCCGCGGGTGAGGAACACCAGGCGGAACTTGCCGATCTGCACCTCGTCCCCACCGTAGAGCGGAACCTCCTCGATCCGCTCGCGATTGACGTAAGTGCCGTTGAGGCTGCCCACGTCGCGGACGGTGAACACGCCGCCGCCGCGCCGGTAGAACTCCACGTGGCGGCGGGAGACGGTGACGTCGTCGAGGAAGATGTCGCTCTCGGGATGGCGGCCCACGGTGGTGAGGTCGCTGTCCAGGAGGAAGCGGCTGCCGGCGTTGGGACCGCGCATGGCGACCAGCAGAGCGGTGCCCGGCGGCAACTGCTCGACGGCCTGCCGCTCGGCGAGAAGCGTCTCCCCTGTCTCCGCCTCGTACGCCTCGATCCCGGAGAGGGAGATCGTCGACGTACTGTCTCCGGGGATCTCAGCTCTGGTCAGCGGCGACCCGCATCGAGAACAGAAACGCGCGTCCTCGGGGTTGGCATGACCGCACTGCGTGCAGTAGACGCTCGGCATCGATCGGCTCGGCCTCCTACCGCGAAGACGCGGCAACGGTGCTCGGGGATGCGCGCCTCGCTTCTTCGCTTCTCAAGTGTGTTCAGACTGCGAATGCCGAAACTTACGCTGATGAAGCGCAAAGGTCAAGACGAGCGGCGGACCGCGGGTTCGGTCGATGTCAAAACTACAGCCGGGCACGGTCCAAGGTCTATATCTCCCGCCACGATGGCGCGTCGCCGTGCTCATGCGCCGTGCTCATGCGCCGTGCTCACAGGTCGTGAGGCGTGTCAGGAACCGGCGGCGTGCTCCACGACCCTGGCCCATCGTTCCAGGAGCGCCTGGGCCGAGTCCACGTCGGGCCCCTCCGCCCACAGGTGGGTGACGGCCTCGGCCGGGTCGGGCAGCACCAGCGCCCAGCCCCCGTCGTCGGCGACGACCCGCACGCCGTCGGTGGTGTCGATCCGGTAGCCCTCGGCCGCCTCTATGACCGAGCGCATCACCACCCCCTTGACCGCCCAGGGGGTGGGCACCGTACGGCGCAGCAGCCGGGCCACGGGGATCCTGGCGTCGATCTGGCTGAGCGAGAGCCGGGTCCTGGCGACCAGCCCGAGCAGCCGCAGGAAGACCGCCAGGCCGTCCACCGCGGGCCCGAACTCCGGCACGACGAACCCGCCGCGCCCGTCTCCGGCGAAGACCATGCCGTTCCCCCGGGAGGCGGAGGTGAGCGCGTCGATCGCGGTGGAGGTCCACTCGACCTGCACGCCGTGGAAGCGGCAGACCTGCTCGGCCACGCGGGTGGTGGTGACCGGCAGCGCCACCCGGCCGCCGCGCCGCTCGGCCGCGACCAGGTCCAGCACGACGAGCAGGGCCCTCTCCTCGCTGATCAGCTGGCCTCTCTCGTCGACCAGCGAGACCCGCTCCCCCACCGGGTCGAACCGCACGCCGAAGGCGGCCCGGGAGGAGCTGACGAGTTCCGAGAGGCGCTGCAGGTCGCGGCGGCGCTCGGCGAAGGTCTCGGTCGGCGAGGCCTCGTCCAGCCGGTTGTTGACGGTCAGCACGTCCACCCCGACCCGGCTGAGGAGGCTGGGCAGCACCAGCGAGGAGGTGCCGCCCGCGCAGTCGACCACGACCTTCATGTCGGCGTCGCGCACCCCGTTCGTATTCACGCAGCGCAGCAGTTCGTGCGTGTAGTCCTCGATCACCCTCGGCGGGAAGCCGAGTTCGGCGATCTCGCCGGGGAAGGCGCGGCGGAACTCCTGGCGGGAGAAGACCCGCTCCAGCTTGCGCTGGGCCGACTGGGACAGGTCGGCGCCGGTCTCGTCCATGAAGACGATGTCCACGCTCTGCGGGTCGCCGGGGGTGGTGCGCAGCGCGATCCCGCCGACGGCGTTCTCCTTGGCGGTGTGGAAGCGGGCGACCGGCAGCGGGGCGGCCTCCAGGTCGAGCACGTTGATGGCGCTGGCGTTCAGGGCGCTGATCACGGCCCGCTTCAGGGCCCTGGCGGCCCGGGAGGAGTCGCGCGAGGTGATGACCGAGGTGCCCTTGCGCAGGGTCGTGGCGTAGGCGCTGGCCAGCCGTACGCACAGCTCGGGGGTGATCTCCACGTTGACCAGGCCGGAGACCCCGCGCGGGCCGAACAGGTTGCGCTGGCCCCTGGACTCCCAGATGACGCTGGTGTTGACGACGGCCCCGGCCTCGACGGTCTTGAACGGGTAGATCTTGACCCCGGAGGAGACGTAGGCCTCGGCCTCGATGATGCACTCGTCGCCGACGACGGCGTTCTCCTCGACCCGGGAGCCGGTCATCAGGTCGGTGTTCTTGCCGATGACGCAGCCGCGCAGGTGGGTGCTGGGCCCCACGTAGACGTTGTCGTGCACGACGGCGCGGTGCAGGAACGCGCCCTCCCGGACGATCGCGTTGCTGCCGAGCACGGTGTACTCGCGCAGCTCGGCCCCCGCCTCGACCTTGGCGTAGTCGCCGATGTAGAGGGGGCCCTTGAGGATCGCGTCGGGGTCCACCACGGCGCCCTCGGCCACCCAGACCCCGGGCGAGAGCTCGAAGGCCCCGATGTCCACCTTGACCCGGCCGGAGAGCACGTCGGCCTGGGCCCGCAGGTAGCTCTCGTGGGTGCCGACGTCCTCCCAGTAGCCGTCGGCCACGTAGCCGAAGAGGGCGGCGCCGCGCTCCAGCAGCCTCGGGAACACGTCCGCCGACCAGTCGACCGGCCCGTCGGCGCCGACCTCGTCGAGGACCTCGGGCTCCATCACGTAGACGCCGGTGTTGACGGTGTCGGAGAAGACCTGGCCCCAGGTGGGCTTCTCCAGGAAGCGCTCCACCCGGCCGTGGTCGTCCACGATGACGATGCCGAACTCCAGCGGGTTGGGCACGCGCTTGAGCCCGATGGTGACCAGGGCGTCGTTCTCCCGGTGGAACCGGATCATGTCCGTCAGGTCGATGTCGGTGAGGGCGTCGCCGGAGATGACCAGGAAGGGCTCGTCGCGGAGCTCGTCGGCGGCGTTCTTGACGCTCCCCGCGGTGCCGAGCGGTCTCTCCTCGGTGGCGTAGTACAGGCTCATGCCGAGCTCGTCGCCGTCGCCGAAGTAGTTGCGGACCAGCGCGGCCAGGAACTGCACGGTCACCACGGTCTCGGTGAGCCCGTGCCGCTTCAGCAGGCGCAGCACATGCTCCATGATCGGCCTGTTGACCACGGGGAGCAGGGGCTTGGGCTGGTTCGCGGTCATCGGCCGGAGCCGCGTCCCCTCACCGCCCGCCATGACGACGGCCTTCACACATCACCCCTTACGGCGTTTTGGCTCCTTTGAGGAGCTGCCGCACCTGTACCCAATACAGCACCCCTGACCACCAGTACAGCCCCACGCCCCAGATCGCCAGCGACCAGCCGACGATCCGCGCGGGGTCGGCGTACCACGTGTCGTGGTGGGCCAGGAAGAGCAGCGGGAAGGAGTAGAGCAGGTTGGCCGTGGCGGCCTTGCCCAGGAAGTGCACCGGCAGCGCCGGGCCGTACCCGAGCCGGCGCAGGATCGGCGGGATGCCCAGGAGCATCACGTCCCGCAGCGGGATGACCAGTGCCAGCCACCAGGGGATGATGTCCCGCAGGGCCAGGCCGAGCAGGGTGGCCAGGATGTAGAGCCGGTCGGCCAGCGGGTCGAGCAGCCGGCCGAGCCTGCTGGTCTGGTTCCACGCCCGGGCGATCTTGCCGTCCAGCCAGTCGGAGAACCCGGCGAGCATCAGCAACGCGACGGCCCAGCCGTCGGCCTTCGGGCCCAGCACGAGCCAGAGGAAGACCGGCACGCCGAGGAGCCTGGCCAGGCTCAACGCGTTGGGAACCGTCCAGATCCGATCCTCGGTTCCCGGTACTTCCGAATTCACCCGTTTATCTCCCTCCCCGTGCCTGATAGTGACACTACTGCTTCCATGGCGGCGCTTCGCGTCGCGGCCCGCAGCCGCACCGGCCAGCCGCACCGGCGGGCCGCACCCCGGAGCCGCGCCCCGCAGGCCCGGCGCGGAGGGTGGTCACGGCCGCGGGGACGCGCTATGGTTTCCGCCGACCAACGCGGGAGCCCGGAGAACCGGGCTGAGAGGACGGCTGTGACGGCCGCCGACCGCCAGAACCTGCTCCGGGTAATGCCGGCGAAGGGAGTTTGCGCGATGAGCGACGCGCGCCTTTCCAGCTCCAAGATCTACCGGGGCGACCTCCGCGTCCCCATGCGCCAGGTGCGGCTGACCAACGGCGAGACGGTCACCCTCTACGACACCTCGGGCCCGTACACCGACCCGGACGCGGCCGTCGACATCACCCGCGGCCTGCCGCGCCTGCGCGAGGACTGGATCCTCGGCCGGGGCGACGTGGCCCGGTACGGCGGCCGCCCGGCCGGGCCCGCCGACGACGGCTACCGTGACTCCGCGTCCTGGAACCGCGACCTGCGCTCGCTGGACGCCGTCTTCGACGGCGGCGGCGCGGACCCGGCGCGGCCGGGACGGGACCGCAGGCCGCTGCGGGCGACCGGGGCACCGGTGACCCAGCTCGCCTACGCCCGGCGCGGCCTGATCACCAGGGAGATGGAGTTCGTCGCCGTCCGCGAGGACGTGTCCCCGGAGTTCGTCCGCGACGAGGTGGCGGCCGGGCGGGCGATCATCCCGGCCAACGTCAACCACCCGGAGAGCGAGCCGATGATCATCGGCCGCAACTTCCTGGTGAAGATCAACGCCAACATCGGCAACTCCGCCGTGGCCTCCACCATCGAGGAGGAGGTGGACAAGATGACCTGGGCGACCCGGTGGGGCGCCGACACCGTCATGGACCTGTCCACCGGGCGCAACATCCACACCACCCGCGAGTGGATCATCCGCAACTCCCCGGTGCCGATCGGGACCGTCCCGCTCTACCAGGCCCTGGAGAAGGTGGGCGGCCGGCCCGAGGAACTGTCCTGGGAGGTCTACCGCGACACCCTCGTCGAGCAGTGCGAGCAGGGCGTGGACTACTTCACCGTGCACGCCGGGGTGCGGCTGGCCCACGTGCCGCTGACCGCCCGGCGCAAGACCGGGATCGTCTCCCGGGGCGGCTCGATCATGGCGGCCTGGTGCCTGGCCCACCACCGGGAGAGCTTCCTGTACGAGCGCTTCGCCGACATCTGCGAGATCCTCGCCGCCTACGACGTGGCGTTCTCCCTCGGCGACGGGCTGCGGCCCGGGTCGATCGCCGACGCCAACGACGAGGCCCAGTTCGCCGAGCTGCGGACGCTGGGCGAGCTCACGAAGATCGCGCACGCGCACGACGTCCAGGTGATGGTCGAGGGTCCCGGCCACGTCCCCATGCACAAGATCAAGGAGAACGTGGACCTGCAGCGCGAGCTCTGCGACGACGCGCCGTTCTACACCCTCGGCCCGCTGACGACCGACGTCGCCCCCGGCTACGACCACATCACCTCGGCCATCGGCGCGGCGATGATCGGCTGGTACGGCACGGCCATGCTCTGCTACGTCACGCCGAAGGAGCACCTGGGCCTGCCCGACAGGGACGACGTGAAGACCGGCGTGATCACCTACAAGATCGCGGCGCACGCGGCCGACCTGGCCAAGGGCCACCCGGGGGCGCAGGCCTGGGACGACGCGCTGTCCGACGCCCGGTTCGAGTTCCGCTGGGAGGACCAGTTCGACCTCTCCCTGGACCCGGACACCGCCCGCTCCTTCCACGACGAGACCCTGCCCGCCGCCCCGGCCAAGACGGCCCACTTCTGCTCGATGTGCGGGCCGAAATTCTGCTCCATGCGGATCAGTCACGACGTGCGGCGGTTCGCCGAGGAGCGCGGGCTGACCGAGGACGAGGCCCTGCGGGAGGGCATGCGGGAGAAGGCCGACGAGTTCGCCCGCGAGGGCGGCCGGGTCTACCTGCCCGTCGAGGGGGTCTGATCGGCGCCCTGACGACGCCGCCGCGGGCGCCGGGAACGGCGCCCGGCGGTGTCCGGCGGTGTCCGGGGAGCTTCGCGGGGGCGTCCGGACACCGCCGGAGCGGGCTGCCGGAGGGCGCGGGCGGGCTGCGTTCCGTCCGCGCCCCCGGCGGGCTCAGGAGCGCCGTACGGCGGCGCGGGGCGACCAGGCCCAGATGAGCACGGCCACGGTCAGCCCGAACAGGGTCAGGCCGCTGGGCACGTGGGTGCCGAGCATCTCCCAGGAGAAGTGCTGCCCCATGCCGATGAGGAACAGGCCGAGGCTGGCCAGCGCGGGCCAGCCCGCGCCGCGCCCTGGGCGCCAGACGAGCACGGCCGCGACGATCTGCAGCAGGGCGATCAGGTGCACCACCATTCCGACCATCACATGGGTGTCGGACAGGGACTGGTCCCCGTTGACGGCCTGGCCGGCGAACGAGGCGGCGACGATCAGCCCGGCCGCCTGGGCGACGACCAGGACGCGCAGGCCGTACAGCAGGCCGGCGGAGACCGGCCGTCCTTGGGCGGCCGCTCCCTGGGTGATGACCTCCTGCATGAGACGTGTCCTTCCTCGGGGGTGAGTGTTGCGGGACACATCGTGCTCGCCGGGGCCCGGCGGCGTCGTCAGCCTGCGGGCTGACCCCCGGGTCCGCCTCGGGGCGGATTGCGCACCGGCCGGAAGCCCGCGTCGACCAGCCCGATCCGGTGGGCGACCACCGCCGCCTGGATGCGGTTGCGCAGGCCGAGCTTGTCCATGGCGGTGGAGACGTGGGTCTTGACCGTGGTGACGCCCACGTGCAGGGTGTCGGCGATCTCCGCGTTGGACAGTCCCGTGCCGACCAGGGCCAGCACGTCCAGCTCCCGGTCGGTGAGGCCCGCCGGGACACGCGGGGCGACCTGCTGCTCGGCCGCCAGCGCCCGCTCCACCACGCGGCGCAGCACCGAGGGGGCGAGCAGCGGCTCCCCTGCGGCGGCCCGGCGCACGGCGTCGACCATCCGCTCCGGCTCGTCGTCCTTGACCAGGAAGCCGATCGCCCCGGCGCGCAGCGCGGCGTAGACGTTCTCGTCCTCGGCGAAGGTCGTGAGGATCACGATCCTGGCGGTGGGCCAGGCGGACAGGATCCGCCGGGTGGCCTCCAGCCCGTCCATCCTGGGCATGCGCAGGTCCATCAGGAGCACGTCGGGGCGGAGCCGCTCGGCGTGCTGCACGGCCTGCGCCCCGTCGACGGCCTCGCCGCAGACCTCCATCTCCCCCGCGGCCTCCAGCAGCATCCGCACGCCCGCGCGCACGAGCGCCTGGTCGTCGGCGATGACGACCCGGATCACCGGAGCCGCTCCGCCTGGCGCGGGCCCGCCGCGCCGTCGTGGTCGCCCATGCCGTCCACCCTTCCTTCCTCCCGTCCTTCCTCCCGCCGCCAGGGCAGGATCCTGCGCTGCGGCGTCATCCCGCACGAGCCCCCGTCCCGCTCCAGCGGGAGCGTCGCCGCCAGCCGCCAGCCGCCGGCCCCGTCAGGGGCGGCGGACAGGTCCCCGCCCAGGGCGCGGGCCCGTTCACGCATGCCCGCGATGCCCTGGCCCGAGGAGGGCAGCGCGTCGCGGGGGCCGGGCGGGAGGAGGCCCGGCCCCGGCGCCTCCTCGGGCGCGGGACCGCTGGTCACGATCACCTCGAGGGCCTCCCCGGTCACCTTCAGCTCCACGACCGCGGCGGTGCCCGGCCCGGCGTGCTTGAGCACGTTCGTCAGGCCCTCCTGGACGATCCTGGCGGCCGAGGCCCGGGTGACCAGGGGGACGAGCCCGGCCTCGGGGCCGGAGCGGAGCTCGACCCTCAGCCCCGCGGCGTTCATCCGTTCCACCGCGTCGCGCACCACCTCCTCCGGGGCGGCGACGGGCAGGTGGGCCAGTTCGGGGTCGCGCAGCACGTTGAGCAGGCCGCGCAGGTCCTCCAGCACCTGGTGGCCGGTGGTGCGGATGTCGGAGAGCGCCTCGGCGACCGGCCCCGACGGCGCGGCGTACTGGGCGGCGCCCGCCCGCAGCACCATGGCTCCGACGTGGTGGGCCACGATGTCGTGCACGTCGCGGGCGATGCGCTCGCGCTCGGCCAGCAGGTCGGCCCGGGCGCGCTCGGCGGCCAGTTGCCTGGCCTCCTCGGCCATGGCGAGCTGCAGGTCGGCGGCGTCGCGGCGGACGCCGAAGTAGCGGCCGATGATGATCGGCGCGGCCACCATGGCCAGCAGCGCGGCGACCCGGGCCGGAGTCACCTCCGCCCACTCCTCCTCCACGACGTTCAGCGCGGTCACCCCGGCGGCCAGGAGGTAGGCGACGGCGGTCCAGGACCACGAGGCGCGCATCGCGAACGCGCCGAGCGTGACCAGGAAGAGGCCCTGCAGCGAGTTGGCGGCGAACCCGGCGTACTGGTCGGCGACCAGGACCAGGACGGCCTGCAGCGCGAACGCCGTACCGGGGAGCATCCGGGCCAGGCCGGCGGTGAGCCCGCAGCCGATCACGAACCAGCCCACCCCCCAGACCGGCCAGGGCCCGTCGTGCCAGTCGGCCCAGGTGTCCAGGACCATGAAGGCCACACCGCCGCCGGACAGCAGCAGGTCGAGGCCGGGGCGGCGCTCGACCTTGGCCACGGCCTCGATGGGGCTGCGCAGGTAGCGGCCGACGACCACCGGGACGGCGCTCATCCCCAGCGGGAAATACCAGGTGGAGGCGGTGAGCGCGAGCCCGGGGTCGGCGAGGTTGACCGCGGTGGCGCCCGCGGCCAGCGCGGCGCCGGGCACGACCTGCCGCCAGTCGCAGCGGTAGGCGAGGACTCCCACGGCGATCGGGGTGAGCGTCTGGACCGTGTCGGTGGTGGAGTTGGAGAAGTGGTCGCAGACGACCAGGAACGCCGACTGGTAGACGCAGACCGCCAGCGGCCACCTCCAGACCAGGCCCATCGGGATCCCGGCCGCCGCGGCGAGCGCCAGGGTCGCCGGCCAGGACACGGGATGGCCGGTCTTGCCGGAGACGAACAGCCCGAAGGCGACTCCGGCCAGCGCCAGGAAGACGTCCAGCGCGGGACCGCGGGTTCTGCCTTCCGGGGCCGGATCGCGGAGTCTCATGGACTGAAGGTATCCGGCTCCGCCCCGCACCCTCTCATCCTCCGGTACGGCCCCGCCTCCTCCTAGTGGCCGGAAGATCGGCCGGATGGCTGGTCATGTACGGCAAAAGAACCCTTAATCTTCACACCATGACCAATGACACCGCGCTCTTCCTGGGTCAGTGGATTCGCTCCCCGGGAACCACCGGGGCCGTGGCGCCGAGCTCGCGCAGGCTCGCCGAGACCGTGGCCACACCGGTCCCTCAGCGCGGAGAGCCCGTCGTCGTCGAGCTCGGCCCCGGCACGGGCGCGTTCACCGCCGAGATCCAGCGGCGCCTGGGAGGGCGGGGGCACCACCTGGCGGTGGAGATCAACCCGAAGCTGGCCGAGCACCTCGCCGCCCGGCACCCCGCGGTGGACGTCTTGGTCGCCGACGCGGCGAAGCTGCCGCAGCTGCTGGCGGAGCGCGGCCTGACCCACGCCGACGCCGTGGTGAGCGGGCTCCCCTGGGCCGCGTTCTCCGCCGAGACGCAGACCAGCCTGCTCGAGGCCGTCGCCGCGATCATGGGGCCGAACACGGCCTTCACCACCTTCGCCTACAGCTTCGCCAAGCCGCTGCCGCCCGCGCGGCGCTTCCGGCGGCGCCTGCACGACACCTTCGAGGAGGTCGTGACGGGCCGGACGGTGTGGGGCAACCTCCCGCCGGCCTTCGTCTACCACGCGCGCCGCCCCCGCCCGTAGCGGCGCCCGCCCGCAGGAGTCGCGGGAAACCCTCGCTCCAGAACCGAACTTCGTTCTACTATTGCGCACGCAACCAGAACGGAGTTGATCACGGTGGACTTCACCCTTCCGGAGAGCGCACTCGCCGTCCAGCGCGGCGTCGCCGACATCTGCTCGCGCTACGACCTCGACTACTGGCAGCGCTGCGAGACCGACAAGCGCTGGCCGGAGGAGGTCTGGGCGGAACTGGCCAAGGGGGGCTGGCTGGGCCTGGCCGTACCGGAGGAGTACGGCGGCGGCGGGCAGGGGCTGCTGGAGCTGGCCGTGGCCACCGAGACCCTCTCGGCCTCCGGCTCGGCGGGCGGCTCGGCGTTCACCTACGTCCTCACCCCCGGCTTCGGCGCGATGACCCTGGCCAGGCACGGCAGCCGGTGGCAGCGCGAGCGGCTGCTGCCCGGCCTCGCCACCGGGGAGATCGAGACCTGCTTCGCCCTCACCGAGCCCGACGCCGGCTCCAACGCCCTGGGCATCTCCACCTCCGCCCGCCGCGACGGCGACGAGTTCGTGGTCAACGGCCAGAAGATCTGGATCACCGGCGTGCAGCGCGCCACGTGGATGCTCCTGGTCACCCGGACCGTCCCCGCGTCCGAGGCCCGGCCCCGCACCCACGGCATGACCGTCCTGCTGGTGAACGTGCCCGAGGCCGTCGCCTCCGGGCGGCTCTCCTTCCGGCCGATCCCCAAGATGGGCGCCAACACCACCCCGTCCAACATGGTCTTCATCGACGACCTGCGCGTCCCCGCCGCGAACGTCGTCGGCGAGGTCGACCAGGGCGCCGCGGTGCTCTGGGACATCCTCAACCCCGAGCGCATCCTGCTGGCCGCCTCCGCCCTCGGCGGCGCCGAGGTGGCGCTGCGGGTCGCGGTGCGCTACGCCAAGGAGCGCGAGGTCTTCGGCCGCCCGATCGGCGCCAACCAGGCCATCGCCTTCCCCCTCGCCCAGGTCAAGGCCAAGATCGAGCTGGCCAGGCTGATGCTGTACAAGGCGGCCTGGCTCTTCGACGCCGGGCGGCCGTGCGGCACCGAGGCCAACATCGCCAAGCTGACCGCCTCCCAGGCGGCCTGGGAGGCGGCCGACCACGCCTTCCAGACCCACGGCGGCATGGCCTACTCGATGGAGTACCCGGTCGCCCGCCTGCTGGCCGACGCCCGGATCGGCAAGGTCGCCCCGGTGACCGAGGAGCTGCTGCTCAACTACCTCGCCACCCAGGTCCTGGGACTGCCCCGGAGCTTCTGAGCGATTGCGGCGCGCGCCCCGCTGACGGACCATGGGCTGGTCCGCCTCATCGAGTGCGAAGGAGCCCTCATGACCGCCTACGCCAGCACCGTGGTCGACGCCTCGGCCGACGAGGTCTGGAACTACCTGCGGGACTTCGGCAACGTGGCCGAGTGGCTGCCCGGGATCACCGGCTGCGAGATCGAGGAGGGGACGGCCTCGCAGCCGGGCGCGGTCCGCCGGATCGAGAGCGCGGGCGGCCTGTTCCGGGAGCGGCTGCTCACCCTCGACGACGCCTCCCGCTCGGCGACCTACGAGATCCTCGAGTGCCCGCTGCCGGTCAGCGGCTACCGGGCCGTCTACCGGGTCTCCCCCGTCACCGACAGCGGCCGGGCCTTCGTCGAGTGGTCGGCCTCCTTCACCGCCGACGACGAGGCGAAGATGGCCGCGATCTTCACCCGCGGCGTCTTCGAACCCGGCC
Organism: Thiemannella venezuelensis; assembly: GCF_014203605.1. GTDB lineage: Bacteria > Actinomycetota > Actinomycetes > Streptosporangiales > Streptosporangiaceae > Planomonospora_A > Planomonospora_A venezuelensis. Next base: position 77,356 of record NZ_JACHJJ010000028.1, read on the forward strand.
TGGCCGCCCTGCACAAGCGCTTCTAGCCTCCCGAGGCGCGCCCGGCGGCGCGGGCCGCCCGTCCCGTGCCCCGCCCCACGCGGGAGACCGCCAGGCCCGCCGCGGCGAGCCCCGCGGGCACCAGCAGGTACGGCCCGCAGGATGCCAGCAGCAGGAGGGTGAGGGCCGTGGCCACCGCGGCGACCCGGCGCCCGGCCCCGGTCAGCAGCCGGGTCGCCGCGGCGACGCCGACCGCGGTGACCGCGGCCAGACAGGCCGAGGTGGCGCGCATGAGCGGGTCGAGGCCGACCCCCCGGGCCACCGCCGCGGCGGTGAGCGCGCCGGTCAGCACGGCCAGCAGGACCAGGCTGCGGTGCGGCACCCGCCCCGGGGCCGCGCCCGCGGCGAGGACCCCGGGCAGCGCCCCGTCGCGCGCCAGCGCGGCGCCGAGCCGGGCGCCTCCGGCGATGTAGGTGTTGATCGCGCCGAAGCTCAGCAGCACGGCCGCGACGGCCGTGACCGGTCCGGCCAGGTCCCCGGCGCCCTCCCGGAGCAGCAGGGCGAGCGGGACCGGCGAGGTGGCCGCCCGCTCGCCGAGCACGCCGGTCACGGCCACGGCCAGCCCCAGGTAGAGCACGCCGACGACGGCCAGGGTGAGCGCCGTGGCCCGGGCCAGGTGGCGGCGGGGGTCGGCGAACTCGGCCGACAGGTGGCTGGCCGCCTCCCAGCCGACGAAGGCGAAGAACAGCACTCCGGAGGCCTGGGCGACCCCGCTCCAGCCGTGCGGGGCGAAGGGCGTGAAGTTGCCGGGCCGTACGGCGGGCAGCGCCGCCACGACGGCGGCGACCAGGAGCGCGGCGAGCAGGGCGGCCAGGAGCAGCTGCACCCCGCCGGCCAGGCGCAGGCCGGCGTGGTTGGCGGCGAACGCCGCCGCCAGCAGCCCGAAGGTCACCGCCGCCGTCCCCGCCGTGCCGAGACCCAGTGCCGGGGCGACGTACCCGGCGCCGATCATGGCTCCGGCCGGCACCCCGAGCGGTACGGCGAAGTAGAACCACCAGCCGGTCACCGCCGCCGTCCGCGCGCCGAAGGCCCGCGCGGCGAACGTCGCCACCCCGCCGCCGTCGGGGAAGCGGCCGCCCAGCGCGGCGAAGGTCAGCGCCACCGGCACGCTGAGCGCCAGCAGCGCGGCCCAGGCCAGGATCGAGGCGGGGCCCGCGGCGGCCGCGGCCAGGTGCGGCAGGGCGAGCACGCCGGGCCCCAGCACCCCGCCGAGCATCAGCGCCGTCCCCTGCCCCGTCCTGAGCCTGCCGCCCGTCCCCGGCCCGGTCTCCGCAGCGGACCGCGCCCTTGCGGCGTCCCGGCCCGCGGTGGCGGCTCCGCCGTGTCCCGTCCCGGAGCCCGCCGCGCCGGGTCCGTCCGCACATCCTGCCACCGGCATCGTCAGTCCTGCCTTCCCCTCGATCGGCGATACGGGGAGGAAGGTAACCAGTTGGGCGGGGACCGGGGTGATCAGCCGAACGAATGGTCGGAATCAGGGTAGAATCACCGGTGTGGATGAACTTGATGCGGAAATCGTCCGCCTTCTCCAGACAGATGCGCGGCAGTCGAACCGGGAGCTCGCCCGCGCGCTCGGCGTCGCCCCCTCGACCTGCCTGGAACGGGTCCGCGCGCTCACCCGGCGGGGCGTGATCCGCGGCTACCACGCGGACATCGACCACGCGGCGCTCAACCGGAGCGTCCAGGCCATGGTCTCGGTCCAGGTCCGCCCGCTCAGCCGGGCCGTGATCGAGAGCTTCAAGGACTCCGTCAGCCGCCTGCCCGAGGTGCTGAGCGTCTTCGTGCTGGCGGGCGGCGACGACTTCCTGCTGCACGTCGCCGTGCAGGACCTGGACCACCTGCACGGCTTCCTGCTCGACCAGCTCAGCCAGCGCCGCGAGATCGCCGGCTTCCGCACCTCGGTCGTCTTCCAGCGGGTGCAGAACACCGTGATCAGCCGCCTGCCCGACCCCTGACGGCCCGCCCGGGCGGGTCAGGTGAAGCGCGGCGGGCGCTTGTCCCGTACGGCCCGCACCCCCTCGGCCACGTCCGGCCCGGTGAAGCCGAGGAACTCCATGGCCAGGGAGGCGTCGAAGGACGGCCCGGCCAGGCGGAGCCAGTTGTTCAGCGAGTACTTGGTCAGGCGGATCGCCTCGGCCGAGCCGGCGGCCAGCCGGGAGGCGATCTCCAGCGCCCTCTCGTGCACCTCGCCGTCGTCCACGCAGAGGCTGACCAGGCCCATCGCCTCGGCCTGCGCGCCGGTGACCGGCTCGCACAGCAGCAGGTGGTACTTGGCCTTGGCCAGGCCGCACAGCAGCGGCCAGACGATCGCCGCGTGGTCGCCCGCCGCCACGCCGAGCCGGGTGTGGCCGTCTATGATCTTCGCGCTCCGCCCGGCGACCGAGACGTCGGCCAGCAGCGCGACCGCGAGCCCGGCGCCGACCGCCGGGCCCTGGATGGCGGAGACGACCGGCTTGGAGCAGTTGATCACGTTGTAGACGATGTCGCGGGCCTCGGTGAAGATCCGCATGCGCGTGGCGTGGTCGCGCGTCATCTCCTCGATCATGGACAGGTCCCCGCCGGCGGAGAACACCTCGCCCTCGCCGCGGACGACCACGGCGCGCACGTCGTCGTCGAGGTCGGCGTCGCGCCAGATCTCGGCCAGCTCGCGGTGGCCGGTCATGTCCACCGCGTTGAGCCTGCGCGGCTCGCTGATCACGACGCGGAGCACCCCGTCGGCGGCCCAGTCGACCTTCAGCTTCTCGTAGTGCCTCACGCGAACGCCTCCCTGAGTCGTGCGGCGGCGTACTCGCGCGCCTCGATCGCCTGGTCGAAGAAGCCCGGCAGGCCGAAGAAGCCGTGGATCGCCCCCTCGTAGCGGCGCAGCTCCACCGGGACCCCGGCCGCCGCGAGCTGGGCGGCGTAGGCCTCCCCCTCGTCGCACAGCGGGTCGCACTCGGCGGTGATCACCGTCGCCGGGGCCAGACCCGACTTGTCGGCCAGCCGGATCGGGGCCAGCGCGGGATCGGCCGGGTCCCCGCCGTACTGCGCGACGAACCAGGCCATCTCGTCGGCGCCCAGCCCGAAGCCGGCGGCGTAGGACCGGTAGCTCGGCGTGTCCATCGCGACGTCGAGCACCGGGTAGACCAGCACCTGGTGCGCCAGGCGGAGCCCGGCGTCCCTGGCCCGGCGGGCGGCCACGGCGGCGACGTTCCCTCCCGCGCTGTCGCCGCAGACCGCGATCCGCTCCGGGTCGGCTCCGTAGGCCCCGGGCCGGGCGAAGACGTCCCGCAGCGCGGTCCACGCGTCGTCGGCCGCGGCGGGGAAGGGGTGCTCGGGGGCGAGCCGGTAGTCCACCGAGACCACCACCGCGCCGTTGCGCACGGCCAGGTCGCGGGCGAGCGCGTCGTTGCGGGCGACGCTGCCGAACACCCATCCGCCGCCGTGGTAGTAGACGATCGCGGGCAGCGGGCGGTCGCCGTCGACGGGCCGGTAGACCCGGACCGGCACGCCGCCCGCGCCCTCTCCGGTCCCCGCGGCCGCGATCTCGTCGCGCACGACCGGCAGCGGCGCGATCGGCCCTCGCTGCTCGGCGAACCCGTCCAGGGCCCGCATCTGCGCGATCGCCTCGGGGGTGAGCTCGGCCAGCGGCGTGCCGAGGTCGGTGGGGAACAGCTTCAGGTAGGCCTCGGCCTGGGGGTGCAGCGCCATGATCGCACCTTACCCTCCGCCTCTCCGGAGCCCCGCGGGGCCCGGCCTGCGCACCAGCCTGCGCACCGCGCCGCCCCGGCGCCCGCGGTCAGTGGACGGCGGCCTCGACCAGCGCCTCGACCAGCCGGTTGTCCGTGTCGCGCTCGGGGTGCCACTGCACGCCGACGCCGAACCGGTGGCCCTGGAGCTCGATGCCCTCCACGATCTGGTCGTCGGCCCAGGCCACGGCGAGCAGGCCGGTGCCGAGCCGTTTGACGGCCTGCCGGTGCGGCGCGGCCACCTCGGCCCGGTCGCCGATCGCCTTGCCCAGCTTGCTGGAGACGCTGATCTGGATGGTGTGCACGCGGCCGCCCTCCCCGTGCCGGTCGTGGTCGACCACGTCGGGCAGGGACGGGATCAGGGAGCCGCCCTGGGCGACGTTGAGGACGTGCATGCCCCGGGCGACCGCGAGCAGTGGCAGGTCGGCCGCGACGGCGGCGCGGGCCAGGGCCAGCTCGAAGCGGTCGCGGTGGGGCTGGGGCTCCTCGGCGCGCTCGTCGCGGGCGGCGCCGTACAGGCCGGGGTCGAGCTCGGAGCCGCCGGCCAGGATCAGGCCGGACAGCCCGCCCACGTAGTCGTCGACGGCGGCGAGGGTGAGCGGCGGCAGCAGGACGGGGGCCCCGCCCGCCTTCTCCACGGCCCGCGCGTAGGCCGGCGGGGACAGGACGGCCTCCCGGACCCAGGTGCCCCAGCGGGCGGCTTCGAGGTAGGAGGTGATACCGATCAAAGGTCGGGACATGCGATCTCCAGGGGCCATGCGCCGGGTCGTACCGCCTGTCTCCGCGGTACCCATCCCATCTCCAGCAGCAGTCCCATCATGACGTACACCATTTCCCCCATGTCACGTAACCCAGGTATCAGTGTCGTCTCGCCGGGAAGCGTCCACCGGCCACGGCGGAGGGGGGTTGCGGGCCCGGCGGGCGGTTCGGCCGCGGTGACGGCGATTTCCAGAGCGAGTAAATGCCCGGGTTTCACCGAATGCGATTCATATTCGCCTATCACTCATTCGACGAACAGATCGTAGCAGTCAATAATCGCTCAATTACAGAGAGTTTGAATCCGCACCATATTGGAGGGAATCGGTTGTGACGTCCCGATGGTGATGGAAGACTCAAATAAGAGCGCCAGGTGCGCCGGGGCCGCCGGACGCTCGTCACCCGGAACCGTCAGGGAGGTGGATCTTCAAAACCGGATGTCGGTCCGGTCAATTAGGGTGGGTTCCGTCCATGTCTTTGAATCCGCATCTCGTCAAGGAGAGCTTCGCCGTCATCGAGCCCGTCGCGGACAAGGCCGCGGCATACTTCTACGGCCGACTGTTCGCCGAGAGCCCCCACCTGCGTGGGATGTTCCCGCCGGCCATGGACCTCCAGCGCGACCGGCTGTTCGGCGCGCTGACCAGGATCGTCTGGAGCCTCGACAGCCCGGACAGCCTGAGTTCGTTCCTCGGCCAGCTCGGCCGCGACCACCGCAAGTACGGGGTGGTCGCCGAGCACTACACCGCCATCGGCAACGCGCTGCTGGCCACGGCCAGGCGCTTCGCCGCCGAGGTGTGGAGCTCCGAGATCGAGGCGGCGTGGGTGGCCGCCTACACCGCCGCCGCCAACGCCATGATCGAGGCGGCCGACTCCGACGCCGGGGTCTCCCCCGCCTGGTGGCTGGCAGAGGTGATCGACCACGAGCGCCGGACCCGGGACATCGCGGTGATCACGCTGCGGCCCGGCCAGCGCATGCCGTACCTGCCCGGCCAGTACATCAACGTGCAGACCGCGCGCTGGCCCCGTGTCTGGCGCACCTTCTCCATCGCGAACGCGCCGCGCGAGGACAACACCATCCGCCTGCACGTCCGGGCGGTCCCGGGCGGCTGGGTCTCCACGGCGCTGGTCGACCACACCCGGATCGGCGACACCGTCATGCTCGGTCCGCCGGTCGGCACGATGACCCCGCCGGACTCGGGCCGCGACATGCTGTGCGTGGCCGGCGGCACCGGGCTGGCCCCGCTCAAGGCCATCGTGGAGCACGTGATCGCCTCGGGCAGGCGGCCCAACATCCACCTGCTGTACGGCGCCCGCCGCTCCTGCGAGCTCTACGACCTGCCGGACCTGATCCGGATGGAGTCGAGCTTCCCCTGGCTGCGGGTGCTCCCGGTGGTCTCCGACGAGCCCGGCTACGACGGGATGCGCGGGCAGGTGCCGGACGTCACCGAGCGGTTCCACTCGTGGGCCGACCACGACGTCTACGTCTGCGGGCCCGGTGCCATGGTCAACGAGACGGTCCGCCGGCTGCTGTGGAACGGGGTGCCCCTGGCGAACATCCACAGGGACATCGCCCTCGGCGAGCTCTGACGGGACCGGGCCCCCCTCCGCCCGGATCCCCGAAGATCAGTTCGAACAGGACACGCGCATCAGGAAACACGTGCGAATCAGGTCGTGCCGTGAAACCATGGAGATGAATCGAAGGGAGACGACCATGCACGACGCAATCCTGGCAGTCGGCACGCGCAAAGGCCTGTTCCTCGCCCGCTCCGCCGACGGCGGCCCGTTCGAGGTCGAGCCGGTCCACTTCTCCACCATCGGAGTCCCCTCAGTCGCGATCGACACCCGGGGCCCGGCCCCCAGACTCCTCGCCGGAATCGAGTACGGCCACTTCGGACCGTCCGTAATGCGGTCGGACGACCTCGGCGCCACCTGGCAGGAGGCGGACAAGCCTCCCATCGCCTTCCCCGAGCACACCGGCGCCACGCTGGAGCGCGTCTGGCAGCTGCTGCCCTCGCCGAGCGAGCCCGACGTGGTCTGGGCCGGGGTCGAGCCGGGCGCGCTGTTCCGCTCCGAGGACCGCGGTGCCACGTTCTCCCTGGTGGAAGGGCTGTGGAACCACCCGCACCGGGCCCAGTGGCATCCCGGCGGCGGCGGGCTCTGCCTGCACACCGTGCTGCCCCACCCCACCGACCCGAAGACCGTCGGGATCGCCGTCTCCACCGGCGGCTTCTACCGCAGCACCGACGGCGGCACCTCCTGGGAGGCCGCCAACCAGGGCATCCGCGCCCCGTTCCTCCCCGAGGGCTCGCAGTACCCCGAGTTCGGCCAGTGCGTGCACAAGGTGGCCATGCACCCGGCCCGGCCCGAGCGCCTGTTCCTCCAGCACCACTTCGGCGTCTACCGCAGCGACGACTTCGGCGGCTCCTGGACCTCGATCGGCGACTCGCTCCCCTCCGACTTCGGCTTCCCCGTGGTCGTGCACCCGGAGCGGCCCGACACGATCTACGTCTTCCCGCTCCAGGCCGACATGGACCGCACCCCCGTCGACCACCGCTGCCGGGTCTTCCGCAGCGACGACGCGGGCGGGTCCTGGCAGGAGCTGAGCACCGGCCTGCCCGAGGACCCGGTCCACTCCAGCGTGCTGCGCGACGCGATGTGCGCCACGCCCGCGGGCATCTTCTTCGGCACGCGCGACGGCGAGGTGTACGGCTCCCGCGACGACGGCGAGACCTGGTCCCTCGTCGCCCGGCACCTGCCCGACGTGCTCTCCGTCCGCGCCGCGCTGCTCTGATCCGGCCGTGCCACCGGGAGAGGGACCCCCGCGTGGACGGGGTCCCTCCCGTCACCCCCTCAGGGGGCGACGCGGCCGTTCGCGACGAAGGCCGAGTGGGTGAGCGGCATCAGCTCCGCCCACGCGGCCTCCATCTTCTCGGCGACCATCTCGATCTCCCGCTGCGGGAACGACGGCACCTTCGCCTGCTCGTTCTTGGTCCGCAGGGACAGGAAGTGCATCAGCGAGCGGGCGTTGCACGTGGCGTACATCGACGAGAACAGCCCGACGGGAAGCACGGCCCTGGCCACCTCGCGGGCGATCCCGGCCTCCAGCATCTCCTGGTAGGCGGCGTACGACTGCCGGTAGGCCGCCTCCATCGCCTCGGAGACGACCTTGTGCTGCTCCTCGGTGCCCTCGACGAAGACGTACTTGCCCGGCCGCCCCTTCTGGACAAGCTTGCGCTCCATGCCCGGAATATAGAAATTGGGCTGAAGCTCCCTATATCTCCCGCTTTCCTCGTTATAGGACCACCCCACCCTGTGGCGGTGGAACTCGCGGAAGACGAAGATCGGGGCTCCGACGAAGAAGGTCATCGAGTTGTGCTCGAACGGGCTGCCGTGCCGGTCCCGCATCAAGTAGTTGATCAGTCCCCTGGACCTCTCGGGGTCCTTGCCGATCTCGTCCAGGGACTGCTCCCCCGCGGTGGACACCCGGGCCGCCCAGAGCACGTCGGTGTCCGAGGCGCTGTGCTTGACCAACTCCACGGTCACGTCATCGAGGAAACGCGGCTGGCTTTCGTCCACGGCAGAGACCTTCCGGCGTCGGGATCAGGACCGCAGGCAAGCCTAGCGCCGCCCGTCCGGCGAGCCGCCGCTGCGGGGATCTCCCGGCCGGGCCCCGCTTCCGCCGGCGGAGCGGAAGGATCGACTTCGGTCTAGGAGGGAGATCCCTATGGCCGATTCCCGCGGCGGCGGCGGTTCCTAGCGTTGGGGCATGCGCAAGCTCATTCATCTGGCCGGGATCGTCATGGTCCTCCAAGGGGTCAGCGGAACCATCGACCGGCTGTTCGTCCAGCCCTTCTTCGGACCGGTCCTCAACTTCTTCAACCGCGTCGTCGTCGGCCGGCTGGACTTCCTGACCGGTTACGAGATCTTCGCGAACCTGAGCCTGGCGGCTCTGGGCGTCTCCCTGGTCATCGCCGCCGACCGGACCAGGCCCTCGTGAGGCCTGCGGGCACCGCGCGCCTCCGCCACCTCCTTCAGGGACCCTGAAGCTCGCCTGCTAGGGTTCAGGCTACCTGAAGGTGAAGGGAGAAGACGTGGAAGAGCTCCTGTTGTCGATTCATGTGCTGGCCGGAATCGTGTTCGTCGGAGGCTCGGCGATCGCGGCGAGCCTGTTCCCCCGCTATGCACCGGTGGCGGCCACCGGCGGGACCACCACCGGCGCCGAAACCACCACCGCCGGGACCACCACCGGCGCCGAAACCACCACCGCGCCCCCCGGGGCCGCGGCGCCCGCCCCGGCCGCCTCACCACCGGACGCCTCGGCCGGCCGGAGCCGGGCCGTGGCCGTCGCCCTCCACCGCATCACCCGGGGGTACAGCCTCCTCGGGCTCGTCGTGCCCGCCGCCGGCATCGTCCTGGCCTTCGTCCAGGGCCGCAGCGGCGAGATCTGGATCACCCTCGCCATGGTCCTCACCGCCGCCGCCGGAGTCCTGCTGGCCCTGCAGATCTACCCGCGCCAGCGCGCCGCGCTCGCCGTACCCGCCCGGTCCGGCGAGTTGCGGACCCTGTCCATGCTCGCCGGCTTCTACAACCTGCTGTGGGCGGTCGTCGTGGTCCTGATGATCGTGCGCCCCGGCGCCGCCTACGGGGCGTGAGCACGGTGCGTGCGCTGCGGGTCACGGCCGCCGTCGAAGCCCTGTCGCTGGCGGCCCTGCTGGCCAACCTGCTCACCGTCCACGCCGAGGCGGTCCCCTCGCTCGTCGGCCCCCTGCACGGCGCGGCCTACCTGGCGGTCATCGTGATCACCCTGTCGGTCCCGGCCGTGCCCGGTGTCCGGTGGCGCGCCGCCGTGCCGGGGGTCGGCGGGCTGCTCGTGCTCCGGCGCTTCCGGCACGGCCCCTCCGCCGGGGGCCCTCCCGCCCCGGACCGGCCCGGGAGCTGACGGGCGGGCACGTGCGAGGACCACCGTACGGCGCCGCGGGGCGGGTCAGGACGCGGCGCCGCCGGCGAACGCGGCCCGGACGGCATCGGCGACCTGCCGCTGCACCGGGTCCGCGTCCGGGCCGAACATGCGGTCGTCGACCTGGGACACCGCCTGTTCCGCCGCCCGGAGCAGGCGGGTCCCCTCGGGGGTGAGCTCGATCGCCGAGGCCGATCCGGCCCGTGCGGTGTGATCGCGCACCAGCCCGGCCCCGGCGAGCGCCTTCACCGCGGAGTGCACGGTCTGGACCGTGATCCCGGACATCCGCGCGAGATCGCTGAACGAGGCGCCCGGCACGCCGGCGATGTGGCCGAGCAGGCCGAGCCTGCTGACGGTGAGGTCCAGCGGCGCGAGAGCGGCGTTGAGCTCCGCCTCGACCCGGCGCGCCAGCGTCAGCACGACGATGGAGGTGCTCATCGCGGGCGGGCCCGTCCTGCCGTTCTCTGTGGTCACCCTCCCAGTTTCCCGCACCGCGCGGTCGCCTCCGGTCAGGGTGAGGGCCGGGCTGCGCCCGGGACGCCGTGCGGCCCGGGCGGACCGTCAGGTGATGTCGCGGCGGACCGTGGTCAGGGAGGCCACCAGGGCGAAGAGCAGGGCGTAGGCCACGAGCACCGAGGCGCCCGCCCAGGAGGGCAGCAGATCGGCCTGGCCGAACCCGGTGTCGGCCTGGACCGCGATCAGGCTCTGCGCCGCCCCGGACGGGGTGAACTTGCCGACCTCCTGGAGCGCGGGGATGGCCGTGAGCAGCGACTCGATGACGAAGACCCAGACGATCGCGCCGACGACGGCCGCGATCTGGTTGCGGACCAGCGCGCCGAGGCCGATGCCGAACAGCGTGTACAGCGCGGAGGTGGCCACCACGCCGAGCATGATCCGGGGGATGCCGCCGTCGGTCAGCGCGAGCTCGCCCCCGGCGATCAGCACGCTCGGGATCACCGCCGCCGCGGTGAGCAGCAGCGCGGCGACGCCGAACAGCACGCCGACCAGGAGCCCGGCGAGCAGCTTGGCCGCCACCACCCGGCCGCGCCGGGGCGTGGCGAGGAAGGTGGTGGTGATCGTCTGGTAGCGGTACTCGCTGGTCATCATGATGATGCCGAGGACCATCACGAAGATCGACGATCCGGCGCCGGCCGTCCAGGCCGACCGCTGGAACTCCAGGGTGTCCCTGCCTGGCAGGGTGGGAGCCCCCTGCGCTCCCTCCACCCCGGCGAAGCCGATCAGGAAGCCCAGGCTGATGCCGGTGAACAGGAGCATGACGATGAGCATGATCCACCACAGCCGGGTGGTGAACAGCTTCTGCAGCTCGGAACGGACCAGTGCCGTCATCACTTCTCCCTGGTCAGTTCCATGAAGATCTCCTGGAGGTCGGAGCGTTCCCGCACGAGCTCGGTGACCAGCACCCCTTCGTCCAGCACGGCCTGGCCGACGGTCTCGGCGCCGACGCCGTGGACCCGGAGCACTCCCGGCTGGGGCTGCTCCACCCGGGCGCCCTTGGCCTCCAGCACCGGGGCCAGCCGCGCCGCGTCGGCGGCGTGGACCCGGACCGGGCGGTCGCCGTTGCCGGTCAGCTCGGCCAGGGAGCCCTGGTGGACGAGCCTGCCCCGGGCGATGATGACGACGTTGTCCACGGTCTGCTGGACCTCGGAGAGCACGTGGCTGGAGACCAGCACGGCCACGCCCTGCTCGTGCGCGAGACTGCGCAGGAAGCCGCGGAGCCACTCGATCCCGGCGGGGTCGAGGCCGTTGGCGGGCTCGTCGAGGATGAGCACGCGGGGATGGCCGAGCGTCGCGGTGCCCAGGGCCAGGCGCTGGCGCATGCCGAGTGAGAAGCCGGCGACCCGCTTGCCGGCCGAGTCGGCCAGCCCGACCTGTTCCAGCGCCTCGTCGGCGCGGCTCACGGGCAGTCCCGCGGCGGTGCAGATCACCCGCAGGTGGTCGCGGGCGGTGCGGCCGGGGTGGAAGCTGGTGGCCTCGAGCACCGCGCCCACCTCGGCGAGCGGCCGCTCCAGGGCGGTGTACGGCCGGCCGTCGACGAGGGCGGTGCCGCTGTCTGCGGTGACCAGCCCGAGCAGGCAGCGCAGGGTCGTGGTCTTCCCCGCGCCGTTCGGCCCCAGGTAACCGGTGACCGTGCCGGACTCGACGGAGAAGGAGACGTCGTCGACGGCTCTGACCGGACCGAACGCCTTCGACAGATTTCGGATCTCGATGGCAGTCATCGATCGGGATTATTCCTGCGCGCCGCCGGCCGTACCTCCTTCTCAGGGAGGAAATACGATCACACGTGCCCTTCAGGAGTCGCCGGGTTCACCTGCGGTAGACGCGGCGGGCGTTGCCCGATCCCGTCATGTGGGCCACCCGGGCCGCGTCGGAGGCGCTCCACTCCCCGGCCGCCAGCCGTGCCGACAGGACCCGGGCCAGGGCGCGCCGGTAGTGGAGCGCACCGAGGTGGAAGGTCTCGGCCACGCCGCGGGCGCCGGAGCCGAACAGCTGCTTGTGGAAGGGGACGAGCTCCAGCAGCTCCGCCATGACGGCGGCCGATCCGGCCGCCGTGGTGGTCAGCGCGAGGCCGACGTCCACGTAGACGTGCGGGAAGACGGCGGCGAGGTGGGCGGCCTGGCGGTGGAACGGGTAGCAGCGCAGCAGCACGACCGGTACCCCGATCGGCTGGAGCGCCCGGAGGAAACCGGCCATCAGCGCGGGGTCGGCGCGGTGCGGGTCCAGGTCGGGACCGCCGTGGCCCGTCTGGAACCGCAGCGGCAGGTTGTGCTCCCTGGCCGCGTCCACGGCCGTCCAGAGCAGGTGGCGCAGGAGCACCGGGTCGGTGAGCGGTTCCTTGGGGTCGGTCAGGCGCCGGTTGGCCGCCGCGATCACCGCGCCCCGGCTCGGGCGGGCCGGGTCGAAGTCCAGTCCGTGCCGGTGGGCGATGACCGACGTGAGGGCGACGGCCCGGGAGGCCCGGGAGGCGAGCTCCGTCTCCAGCGCCGAGATGTAGGCGACGCCGGAGGCCGCGGTCTCGGCGATCTCCTCCTCGGCCCGCTCGATCCGGACGATCTCGTCGGCCGCCGCCCCGCCCAGCCGGCCCAGCTCCGCCGCCGACAGCAGGTCCGGGCCGTCCACGCCGGTGTCGACCAGGAAGGCCGCGATCCCGGCCTCGCGCAGCAGCCGCCGGTTCACCTCCGCCGGGCCGAGCTCGGCGCGGCGGGCCAGGTAGACGGCCGGGGGCGCGTGCGGCTCCAGGCCGAGGACCGGGGCGCACCAGCGGCGGATCGCGGCGCCGGCGGGCGTGTCGAAGTGGGTGGTGCCCGGCGGGGCCGGGCTGTCCGCCGGGGTGATCAGCAGCTCGAACTGGGACCGGACCAGGTCGTCGCGGCGTACGCCGTGGCAGTGGTGGTCCACGAGCGGAGCCAGCAGGGCCTCCCTGACCGCGTCGGGCAGCCCGGCGGGCAATTCTCCGGACGGTTCTCCGGGCAGCACGTCTTCCGGTCGCATCGCGGGGCTCCTCTCACGCGGCTGCGGGCGGGCCGGTCCGCCGGCCCGCCCGCAGTTCACCTCTGGAGCACTCTACGGCTACGCGCTGTGATCGCGCTGCCGTTTCGGATCAGCGCGCGGGGCCGGCGCCGTCCGGCCCCGGCCCGTCACCGCCTGCGGCCGCCGTCCCGGGCGCCGCCGTCTCAGCCCGCCGTCCGGGAGAGCCGCAGGACATTGGCGATGATCTTCGCTCCGGCCCCGCCCTCGGCGGTGAGGATCGACTCGGGGTGGAACTGCACGGCGAAGCGGCGCCGCTGCACGTCCTCGATCGCCATGACCGCGCCGTCCGGCGTGAGGGCGGTGGACGCGAAGCCGACCACTCCCGGCTGCTTGGCGTGCAGCGAGTGGTAGCGGGCGGCGGTGAACTCCTCGGGGAGCCCTTCCAGCAGCGCGCTGTCGCCCTGCCGCTTGACCTGGCCGCGCTTTCCGTGCTCGGGGTAGGACAGCAGCTCCAGCGTGCCGCCCGCCTGCTCGACCATCCCCTGCAGGCCCAGGCAGACGCCGAAGACCGGCAGGTCTCGGGCGTAGAGCGCCTCGACCAGCGCGGGCAGGCCGAAGTCCGAGGGCCAGCCCGGACCGGGTGAGAGCACCACGAGCGAGGGCGCGATCTCGTCGATCATCTCGGCCGGGAAGCCGTGCCGGAGGGTCACGACCTCGGCGCCCTGCTGGCGGAAGTAGTCGGCCAGGGTGTTGACGAAGGAGTCCTCGTGGTCGACGAGCAGGACCTTCATCCCCTCCCCCGGCAGCTCGGCCGCCGGCGCGGGGGCCGCCGCCTCGGCCGCCGGCGCGCCGACGGCGGCGAGCGCGCCGAGCAGGGCGCTGGCCTTGAGCTCGGTCTCCCGCTCCTCGGCGTCGGGGTCGGAGTCGAACAGCAGCGTGGCCCCGGCCCGCACGGTGGCGACGCCGTTCCTGATCTGCGCGGTGCGCAGGGTCAGGCCGGTGTTCATCGAGCCGTCGAAGCCGATGTAGCCGACCGCGCCGCCGTACCAGCGGCGGGTGGTGGCCTCGTGGTCCTCGATGAACTGCATCGCCCAGGTCTTGGGCGCGCCGGTGACGGTGACGGCCCACATGTGGGTGAGGAAGGCGTCCAGCGCGTCGAACTCCGGGCGCAGCCGGCCCTCGATGTGGTCCACGGTGTGGATCAGCCGCGAGTACATCTCGATCTGGCGGCGGCCGATGACCTGCACGCTGCCGGGCACGCAGATGCGGGACTTGTCGTTGCGGTCCACGTCGGTGCACATGGTCAGCTCCGACTCCTCCTTGACGCTGGACAGGAGGGTGCGGATGGCGTCGGCGTCCTCGACGGGGTTGCTGCCGCGGGCGATGGTCCCGGAGATCGGGCAGGTCTCCACCCGGTCGCCGCCGACCCGGACGTACATCTCCGGCGAGGCGCCGACCAGGTGCTCGCCCTCGCCGAGGTTGAACAGGAACTCGTACGGCGCGGGGTTGGCCTTGCGCAGGCCCCGGTAGAAGGCGGCCGGGTCGGTGCAGGGCGCGTGGAAGACCTGGCCGGGGACGACCTCGAACAGGTCGCCGCGGACGAACTTCTCCTTGGCCGCGGCGACGACCTCGGCGTAGGCGCCCCTGGGCGGGTTCGCCGGGATCTCGGCCGGGGCCGCCGGGAGCGGGACGACCTCGCCCTCGCGGGGCAGGCCGCGGGTGGAGACGCCGTCCACGGTGAACTCGTAGCGGTACTCCTTGCTGGTCTCCCGCTTGCGGTCGATCACCATGATCCGGTCGGGCAGGTGCAGCACCAGGTCGCGCTGGTCGTCCGGACGGGTGAGCACCTGCCGGATCGGCTCGAACTGGAAGGCCAGGTCGTAGCCGAAGGCGCCGTACAGGCCCAGGTGCCCGTCCTCGCCCTTGAACGCGGCGATGACCTCGCGGATCGCGGTGAAGACCGTGGGCCGGCGGCTGCGCATCTCCTCCGGCAGGATCTCGTCGGACTCGGCGACGTACACCTCGACGTGGTCGGCCGTCGGCTCCGCGACGGCCTCGCCCGCGGCGAGCAGGCAGGACGTCACGGCGGGCAGCACGACCCGGCCCCGGGCGTTCAGCGCGCGGGCCGCGATCCTGCGCCCCCGGGACACGATCTCCAGGCAGGGGTCGACGTAGGCCAGGTGCCATCGGCTGTAGCGGCCGGGATACTCCATCCCGGAGGAGAGGACGCCGCCGCGCCGCTCGCCGAGCGTGCCGACGACGTCGCCGAGCACGCTCTCCGGCACGTCGGCCGTCGAGACCTCGACCCCGATGCCACCGGCGGTGGTATATCCGCTCGTCTCCACTGCTGTCTCGCCCCTTGTCGCTTTCCTGATGCCCAGGGGGGCGGACGCAGAAAAGGCCGCCTCCCCGGGCGGCCGTCCGTCTGATCGCGTATGCGAAACCCGCGCCGCCTAGAAGCGGCGCCACCACTGAAGGTTACAGGAGGATCGCATGTGGGTCAGCGTACCGGTGCCGGACATGATCATGCAACGTCATCGCCGCATCACGCCGGGGTGTCGCCGCGGGGAGGCCGGCCCGGGATCCCCGCGGTCGTCGCGGGCGGCCGGACCGGGCCTCCCGGCGGGTCACCGCAGAGGGGCCAGGTCGGGCCGCTTGGCGTCCAGGCCGTCGCCGGAGGAGCGGCCGTGCAGGCGCCGGTTGATCCAGGGGGCGAGGAAGGCCCGGGCCCAGCGCAGGTCCTCCCTGCGGGCGTCGGTCCACACGGCCGGGACGAGCGGCGGGTACGGCTCCCGCCAGTCCTCCCCGGCCGGCAGGCCGAGGACCTCGGCGGCGCGCAGCGCGATCCTGCGGTGGCCGTCGGCCGACAGGTGGAGGCGGTCCTCGCTCCAGGCCCGGCGGTCGCGCAGCACGCCCATCGCCCACAGGTCCACGAGCGTGCAGCCGTGCCGGGCCGCGATGTCGTGGATGTGCAGGTTGTAGACGGCGATCTTGTGGTGGACGAGGCGCATCACCGGGACCTGCCGGAGGTCGAATCCGGTGAAGAGCACGACCCGGGCGCCGGTGGCGCGCAGCCTGGTCACGGCGGTGTCCAGCAGCGCGGCGATGGCGTCGGGGTCGCCGCCGGGGCGCAGGATGTCGTTGCCCCCGGCGCACAGCGAGACCAGGTCGGGCGCGAGCGCCTCGGCCTGCGGCACCTGCTCGTCCAGGATCTGCCGGATGAGGCGGCCCCGGACCGCCAGGTTGGCGTAGCGCAGGCCGGGCTCTCCTGCGGCCAGCAGCTCCGCCAGCCGGTCGGCCCAGCCCCGGTAGCGGTCTCCGCCGACGTGGTCGTTCAAGCCCTCGGTGAAGCTGTCCCCAAGAGCGACATACGAGGTGATCACTGACATGTCGCGACAGTCTGCCGCGCCGGACGCCCCCTACGCGACCGTAGGCCTGCGGGTCCCGCGTCCGGACGGGGCCGGGCGCCCGGCCGCCCCGGCCGTGACGACATGGGCGAAACAGAAAAATGGTGCTCATCACACCCGCGGGTGCTGGTCAGGAGGGCCCCGCTTCTGTTACCAGTAAGTAGGGAACGGCTCGGGAGGACACATGGCGATCACCTGGCCGCGGACCGCCCACCGGGTGGCGGTCCAGCGCGACCTTCCGGTTCCCATGCCGGACGGGGTCGTCCTCCTGGCCGACCGCTACATCCCGGTCGGGGCCGTGCGCCCGCCCACGATCCTGGTCCGCTCGCCGTACGGCAGGCGCGGGGTCTTCGGCCTCGTGTACGGCCGCGCCTTCGCCCACCGGGGCTTCCAGGTCGTGATGCAGAGCTGCCGGGGCGGCTTCGGCTCGGGCGGCCTGCTCGACCCGCTCGGCGACGAGCACGACGACGGCCTGGCCACCCTCGCCTGGCTGCGCGGGCAGCCCTGGTACGGCGGGAGCCTGGCCATGCAGGGCCCCTCCTACCTCGGCTACACGCAGTGGGCCGTCGCGCCGTTCGCCGGACCGGAGCTGAAGGCCATGGCCACCTCGGTGACCGCCTCGCAGTTCCGCGACGCCGCCTACGTGGGCGGGGCGTTCGCGCTGGAGTCGTCGCTGATCTGGACCACGCTGACCGCCTCGATGGGCAGCCCGCTGGGCGGGGCCGGGGCGCTGCTGGCCCCGCGCAGGACCCGGCGGGCGGCGCTGTCCGGGCGGCCCCTGGCGGAGCTGGACGTGCTGTCGGCGGGCCGGGGCATGCCCTTCTTCCAGGATCTGCTGGCCCACCACGCCGAGCCGGCCGCCTACTGGGGCAGGCGCGACTTCTCGGCCTCGGTGGGCGAGGTCGGGGCCGAGGTCACCATGGTCGGCGGCTGGTACGACGTCTTCCTGCCGTGGCAGGTGAAGGACTACGCGGCGATGCGCGCCGCGGGGCGGCGGCCGCAGCTGACGATCGGCCCCTGGTACCACGCGGACATGCGGCAGATGCGGGCGGCCGGAGCCGACGCGCTGGCCTGGTTCCGGGCGCATCTGATGGGCGACCCGTCGGGGCTGCGGGAGCAGCCGGTCCGGCTCTATGTGACCGGCGCGGAGGAGTGGCGCGACTACCCGGACTGGCCGGTGCCGGGCATGCGGGAGCAGCGCTGGCACCTGCGGCCGGACTCCGGGCTGGCCCCGGAGAATCCGGTGGAGTCGGAGCCGGACCTCTACCGCTACGACCCCGCGCACCCCACCCCGGCGCTGGGCGGCCCGGTGCTGCTGGGCGACTCCCGGCCGCGCGACAACCGGCGCCTGGAGGCCCGGCGCGACGTGCTCGTCTACACCGGCCCCGAGCTGCGCGAGGACACCGACGTGATCGGCCCGGTCCGCGCGGAGATCCACCTGCGCTCCAGCACGCCGTACACCGACGTGGTGGTGCGGGTCTGCGACGTCCACCCGGACGGCGCGTCCTACAACGTCTGCGAGGGGGTGCGGCGGCTCGCCCCCGGGGCGCCCGCGGCGGACGCCGACGGGGTGCGCCGGGTCGAGGTGGACCTGTGGCCGATCGGCCACCGCTTCCGCCGGGGGCACCGGATCCGGGTCCACGTGGCGAGCGGCGCCTACCCCCGCATCGCCCGCAACCTGGGCACCGGCGACCCGCTGGGCACGGCGAGCTCCATGGTCGCCGCGCGGCAGGAGGTCTTCCACGACCCGTCGCGGCCCTCGGCCGTCATCCTGCCCGTCGTCCCCCGCTGACTCCCGCCGGGATCGCGCGCCGCCCGCGGTCTCCGGGGTTCCGGAGGGCCTGTGAGAGGATCGGCGTTCCCGGGAGGCGGAGCGCGCCGTGCGCCCGCGGACGAGCGGACCGGCGGCGTGCGCCGGAGCGGGACGCCCGGGTGGACGGAAGGCGGGGCGATCGTGGCGGCGACGGCGGGGGACCGCGCGGACGGGCTCGATCCGGTCACGAAGGCCGGCTACGAGCTGGAGTTCGAGGACCGCTTCGACGGCGACCGGCTCGACGGGACCCGCTGGATCCCGCACTACCTGCCCCAGTGGAGCAGCCGAGCCGCCTCCGCCGCCCGGTACGAGATCCGCGACGGCCTGCTGCACCTGCTGATCGAGGAGGACCAGGCCCCCTGGTGCCCCGAGCTCGACGGGCGGCTGCGCGTCTCGTCCCTGCAGACCGGCGTCTTCGCCGGGCCCGTGGGCAGCTCCGTCGGGCAGCACGGGCTCGGCCCCGCCGCGGTCGTCCGGGAGGCGCAGCGCGACGTCCGGCTCTACACCCCTCGGTACGGCCTGATCGAGCTGCGGGCCAGGGCGACCGACGACCCCCGCTGCATGGTCGCCCTGTGGATGATCGGCTACGAGGACGAGCCCGAGCGCTCGGCGGAGATCTGCGTCTGCGAGATCTTCGGCCGCGACGTCGGCCCGGACGGCGCGCGGATCGGCATGGGCGTCCACCCCTTCGACGACCCGGCGGTCACCGACGACTTCACGGTCGAGACGCTCCCCATCGACGCCCGGGAGTTCCACGTCTACGCCGCCGAGTGGACTCCCGACCACGTCGCCTTCTTCGTCGACGGGCGGCATGTCAGGACGGTCCGGCAGTCGCCCGCCTACCCCATGCAGCTCATGCTCAACATCTACGAGTTCCCCCCGGAGGACGGGTCGCCGGAGCGCGAGGGCCCCTACCCCAAGCGCTTCACCGTGGACTACGTCAGGGGTTACCGGCCGTCCGGGCGTTAGGGTCGACGGGTGCGCGCGGCGAGGTTGATGTCGGTGATCCTGCTGCTGCAGTCGCGCGGCGGCATGACCGCGGCGGAGCTGGCGCGGGAGCTGGAGGTCTCCGAGCGGACCGTGCACCGGGACGTGCTCGCCCTGTCCGAGGCGGGCGTCCCGGTCTACGCCGACCGGGGGCGCGGCGGCGGCTACCGGCTGCTGGACGGCTACCGCACGCGCCTGACCGGCCTGGACCGGGCCGAGGCGGAGGCGCTGTTCCTGTCCGGGGTGCCCGAGGCGCTGCGCGAGATGGGGCTGGGCGAGGTCGCGGCCACCGCCAGGCTGAAGGCCGCCGCGGCGCTCTCCCCCAGCCTGCGCGACGCCCCCGCGACCGCCACGCAGCGTTTCCACCTCGACGCCCCCGGCTGGTTCGCCGGCGAGCGCCCTCCGCCGCCGGCCCTGGCCCCGCTGGCCAGGGCGGTGTGGGACGACCGCCCGGTCACCGTCCGCTACCGCGAGGCCGAGCGCACGCTGGAGCCCTACGGGCTGGTGCTCAAGGGCGGGGTCTGGTACCTGGCCACCCGCACGGCGATCTACCGGGTGGACCGCTTCGGCGACGTCGTCCTCCACCTCGACCGGCGCTTCGCGCGCGACCGGGACTTCGACCTGGCGGCCTTCTGGGCCGGGCGGGCCGCGGAGTTCTCCCGGTCCCTGTTCTCCCGGTCCCTGCTGAGGGAGCACGTCACCCTGCGGCTCAGCCCGCACGGCCGGCGCGTCCTGCGCTCCGCCGCCGACCCGGCGGCCCTGCCCGACGCGCTCGCCTCCATGGGGGAGCCCGACGGGCAGGGCTGGGTCACCGTCCGCCTGCCCGTCGAGTCCTACGAGGTCGCCTACGGTCAGGTGCTGCGCTTCGGCCCGGACGCGGAGGTCCTGGACCCGCCCGGACTGCGCGCCCTCATGGCCGGGGCCGCCGCCCGCATGACCGCTCTGTACGGCTGAGCGCGCCGGGCCCCGCGCCGCCCGGACGCCGGGCCCGCCGCCCGCGGAGGGGCCGGGCCTCCGCGCCGTCCGGCCGCGTCCTTCTCACCGGTAGCCGGTGGCGTCGGCGGGCCTGCCCGCCGCCTCGACCTCCGCCATGTAGCGCCAGGCGTCCGGCCTGCTGCCGTCGACATCGGTGAAGCCGTACTCCCGGGCGAGCTGCCCGCTGGAGAGCGACCGCCCCGACCAGCGCTCCCGTTCCGGGTCGGCGGCCAGGGCGGCGACCGCGCGGCCGGTGAACGCGGGCGACTCGGAGATGACGAAGTGCGGCTGGTCGACGGTGGCGTCGCGCCAGTTCTCCTCGGTCACGCCGAAGCCCTCCAGCATCGCCTCCGAGCGGATCCAGCCCGGGGTGAGGGAGACCGCGGTGCAGCCGTGCGGGCGCAGTTCGTGGGCCTGGGAGAAGGCCAGCCGGTTCACCGAGATCTTGGCCAGGTCGTAGAAGACGCACAACCGGTAGTTGGCGGAGTTGTACTCCCAGGTGCCGTCGGTGACCTCGACGAGCAGGCCGCCCGGGCTCCTGATCATCAGAGGCAGGGCGTGGTGGCTGGTGACGAGGTGGGTCTCGACCGCCAGGCGGAGCAGGCGCAGGCCGTCGTCCAGCGGGTGCTCCCAGAGCGGGGTGTTCCAGGCGGCGAGCCTGTCGGCGCCCCAGACGTCGTTGACGAGCACGTCGAGCCGGCCCTGCTCGGCGTCGATCCGCTCCACCAGCGCCCGGACCTGTTCGGTGTCCAGGTGGTCCACCCGGAGCGCGATCCCCTCGCCGCCCGCCCGCGTCACCAGTTCGGCCGTCTCCTCGATGGTCTCCGGCCGGTCCATCTCCGAGCGCTGCTCCCGCGTGCTGCGCCCGGTGCAGTAGACCGTGGCCCCGGCCGCGCCCAGCTCGACCGCTATCGCCCGGCCCGTCGCCCGCGTCGCCCCGGCGACGAGGGCGACCTTTCCCTTCAGCGTCGTTTCCATGGCCATGATGCTTCCGCGAAAAGAGGACATCCCATGTCATGTTTTCCCGCCCCTTTTTCCGGCCTCCCGGCCCATGGGACCCACCCCTCCGGTGTGATAAGTAATTCATTACTTCGACGAGCGAGGAGACCATGGCCGACAACAGCGAGTTCGAGCTGCGCGGGGTCAACCACGTGGCGCTGGTGTGCTCCGACATGAAGCAGACCGTCGACTTCTACTCCGGCGTCCTCGGCATGCCGCTGATCAAGACGATCGAGCTGCCGATGGGCTGGGGCCAGCACTTCTTCTTCGACTGCGGGGGCGGCAACGCGCTGGCGTTCTTCTGGTTCCCCGACGCCCCCGAGCCGGTCCCCGGCGTCTCGGCGCCGAAGAACCTGCCCGACCGGGGCGAGCTGCTCTCGGCGGTCGGGTCGATGAACCACATCGCCTTCGACGTCGCACCGGAGAAGATCGAGGAGTACCGGGAGAAGCTCGTCTCCAAGGGCGTGGACGTCGGGGTGATCCTCAACCACGACGACAGCGAGTTCGGCGTGGCGCCGACGATGCAGGAGGGCGTGTTCGTCCGGTCGATCTACTTCAAGGACCCCGACGGCATCCTGATGGAGTTCGCGGCGTGGACGCGCGCGCTCGACCGGCCCGAGGACGTGCGGCACGAGCCGAAGACCGCCGCCGAGCGGACCGTGTGATGCCGCGCCTGCGCCAGGTCCCCCGCGACCGGGTCACCGACCCGCTCACCCTCTTCTTCTACGACCGCCTCTTCGGCGCCGGCCGCGACCCGGTCGCCGAGCCGGGCACCGCGACCGGCTCGCCCGGCGACTGGTGGACGGTCTTCGCACTGCATCCGGCGATCCTCAAGCACTGCGTGAAGGGCTTCCAGCTCTACCGCGAGGCCGGCCTCGACCCGGTCCTGCGCGAGCTGGGCCAGGCGCGGGCCGGATGGGCGCGGGGCAGCCAGTTCGTCTTCTCCCAGCACTGCAAGCAGCTGCGGGCGATCGGGGTCCCCGACGAGAAGGTCCAGGCGGTCGCGTACTGGCAGGTCAGCCCGTGCTTCGACGAGCTGGAACGGGCCGTGCTCGGCTACACCGACGGGCTGGTGCTGGACGGCGGCCGGGTGCACGACGAGATCTTCGCGGTGCTGAAGGCGCACCTGGCCGACGAGCAGATCCTGGAGCTCACCTACATCACCTGCCTCTACGAAATGCACGCCACCATGTCGAGGGCGCTCCGCCTGGAATTCGACGACCGGCCCGAACCGGTCGTCGAGGTGGCCGCGCCCGAGGGGTACGGCAGCCGCGACATCGCCGACGACATCTCAGGAGGCGGCTGAGGGCCGGTCGCGCGGGCGGCCGATGACCGTTCGTCGCGCCAACCGGCCCGTTCGGCGATCGGTGACCACAACGAAACAGACCCATGATTACTCTGCCGGTCAACCCGAACGGGCCGGCCCGGCCGGCCCGTCCCGCACACCTGGGAGACCGCGTTGACCGTGCCGAACGGGGACCGGAGCGACCGAAGCCCGTGGAACTGGCTGCTCGTCGTGCCGATCGTCCTTCCCCTGCTGCCCTTCCTGTTCAACTCCGACGAACCCCGCCTGCTCGGTTTCCCGCTGTTCTACTGGCTCCAGCTCGCCTTCATCGCGGTCGGCGTCACCTGCACCACGGTCGTCTACCAGATGACCAAGCGGGGGCGGTGACCCCGTGCAGGAGCATCTGACCGAGATCATCGTCTTCACCTTCCTGTTCCTGCTCGTCAGCGGCATGGGCTTCGTGGCCGCCCGCTGGCGGCGCCCGCAGGACCTGGCCAGCCTGGACGAGTGGGGCCTGGGCGGCCGGAACTTCGGCTCCTGGATCACCTGGTTCCTCGTCGGCGGCGACCTCTACACCGCCTACACCTTCGTGGCCGTGCCCGCCCTGCTCTGGAGCGCGGGCGCGATGGGCTTCTTCGCGGTGCCGTACACGATCGTGATCTACCCGATGGTCTTCCTGGTGCTGATCCGGCTCTGGTCGGTCTCGCACATCCACGGCTTCGTCACCCCGGCCGACTTCGTCCGGGCCCGTTTCGGCTCCCCGACGCTGGCGCTGCTGGTGGCGATCACCGGCATCGTGGCGACCATGCCGTACATCGCGCTGCAGCTCGTCGGCATCGAGGCCGTGCTGAAGTCGATGGGCGTGACCGGGCACCTGCCGATCATCATCGCGTTCGCGATCCTGGCCGCCTACACCTACCAGTCGGGCCTGCGCGCCCCGGCGCTGATCGCCTTCGTCAAGGACACGCTGATCTACGTCGTGATCCTGGTCGCGATCATCGTCATCCCGGCCAAGCTGGGCGGCTGGGGGGCCGTCTTCGACGCGGCCGAGGCCAAGTTCGCCGCCTCCCCCGCCCCCGGCGACGGCATCCTGCTCAACGCCAACAACCAGCTGCAGTACATCACGCTGGCCTTCGGCTCGGCGCTGGCGCTGTTCCTCTACCCGCACAGCATCACCGGCGTGCTGGCCTCCCGGAACCGGGACGTGATCAAGCGGAACATGTCCGCGCTCCCGGCCTACAGCCTGCTGCTCGGCCTGATCGCGCTGCTCGGCTACATGGCCATCGCGGCCGGGACCACGCCGATCGGCAAGGACAACAACACGATCGTGCCGCGGCTGTTCGACCAGATGTTCCCCGACTGGTTCACCGGCGTGGCCTACGCCGCGGTCGGCATCGGCGCGCTGGTCCCCGCCGCGATCATGTCGATCGCCGCGGCGAACCTGTTCACCCGCAACGTCTACAAGGAGTACATCAAGCGGGACGCGAGCGACGCCGACGAGGCCCGCGTCTCGAAGATCACCTCACTGCTGGTCAAGGTCGGCGCGGTGGCCTGCATCCTGTTCCTCGACACCGGCTTCTCCATCGACCTGCAGCTCATCGGCGGCGTCATCATCCTGCAGACGCTCCCGGCAGTGGCGCTGGGCCTGTACACCCGCTGGTTCCACCGCGGCGGCCTGATCGCCGGCTGGGCCGCGGGCATGACCGCGGGCATGGTCCTGCTCTACAACGTCGGCAACCCGGCCACCGGCAAGCTGCACTTCGCCGGATCGGCGTTCCCGCTGGAGAGGCTCGGCCTGGACACCAAGATGACCGTCTACGCGGGCATCCTGGCCCTGGCCGTGAACCTGGTCGTGGCCGCCCTCGGCACGGTCCTCGCCCGGTCCATGAAGCTGGCCGACGGCGGCGACGCCACCCGTCCCGACCACTACCTCGCCGACGAGGGCGATCCCCGCGTCAAGGACCTCGACCTCACGCCGGGAACCCACTGACCCTCTCCACGATCGGGTACGGCTCGCGCCTCGCGGTGGCGGCGCGAGCCGTACCGGCATGCGGGGCCGTACCGGCGGCACGGCGGGCGCCCGCACCGGAAGAGGCGGACCGCGGGCCGGACGGGCCCTCCGCGCGTCAGCCGTCGAGGTAGGCCGGGTTCGCCACCGCGAGCTTGTCCCGAACGGCCTCGGTCAGAGCGGCGACGAGACCGGGGTGGTCCAGCCCCTCGCGGACCGCGGCGGCGAGCTCGGCGTCGGAGGCGAAGCCCAGCCCGCCGAGGCGGGCCGCGTGCGCGGCCGCCTGCCCCGGGCCGAGCTCCAGTTCCCGCTCGACCATGCCGAGCACGTTGGCGGCGACCCGGGTGTGGAAGCGGACCCGGCCCTCGACGGCGGGGAGCACGTCGCTCTCCAGGAAGTCGCGGACCGCGGCGACGAGCCGGGCCGCCGACGGGACGTCGTGGGGGCCCGCGGGCACGGGCGGGGAGACGCCCGGACCGGGAGCGGCGGAGGCGGCGCCGTGGGGACCGGGACCGGCCGGGGGCGGCGACGGCTCTTCCGGCCGGTCCGGCGTCCGCGGATCCTCCGGCGCCCTGGGGTGCGACATAAGGGACTCCTTATCCGTTGACTGGGCAACGAATCTCCGGTGAGATCATCGCATGACCTTCGCCGTTCCCGACAGCGTGCGCCCGCTCCGCGACGCCGTCCACGCGTTCATGACCGAGCGGGTCGAGCCCGCCGAGGACGTCCTGCACCGGGGCGGACCCGAGGCCTCGGCGGTCCTGGTCGAGCTCCAGGAGGAGGCGAGGAAGGCGGGGCTGTGGGCCCTGGGCCACCCGGCCGAGCTGGGCGGCGGGGGCCTGCCCTTCCTCGACTACGTCTACGTCAACGAGGTCCAGGGGCGCAGCGAGTTCGGGCAGCTGGCGCTCGGCACGTTCACGCTGCAGGACTCGCTGATGCTCCACGAGTTCGCCGGTCCCGAGCAGCGCGAGCGGTTCCTCGAACCGCTGGTCCGGGCGGAGATCTGGCCGAGCTTCGCGATGACCGAGCCCGCCGTCTCCAGCAGCGACCCCACCCAGCTGCGCACCGAGGCCGTGCTGGACGGCGACGAGTGGGTGATCAACGGGCACAAGTGGTTCACCACCGGCGCGAACCGGGCCGCCTACACGACCGTCATGTGCCGCACCGAGCCGGACGCCCCGCCGCACCTGGCCTTCTCGATGATCCTCGTGCCGACCGGCACGCCCGGATACACGATCGTCCGCGACACACCGGTGCTGGGCCTCGACGGCGGCCACTGCGAGGTCCGCTACGAGGACGTCCGCGTCCCGGCCGCCAACCTCCTCGGCCCGCGAGGCCAGGGGTTCGTCATCGCCCAGCGGAGGCTGGGCCCGGGCCGGATCTTCCACTGCATGCGCTGGCTCGGCCAGGCCCAGCGGGCCTTCGACCTGATGTGCCGCCGCCTGCACGAGCGCAGCTCCTTCGGCCGCCCGCTGGCGGACCGGCAGCTGATGCGGCAGCACGTGTTCGACTCCTACACCGAGATCCAGTCGGCCCGCCTGCTGACCCTGCACGCCGCCCGGGCGATCGACCGGGGCGAGCAGGCGCGGGTGGAGATCGGCGCCGTCAAGGTGGCCGGGGCGCGGATGCTGCACAACGTGATCGACCGGGCCGTCCAGGTGTACGGCGCCGCGGGCCTGACGCCCGACACCCCGCTGGACCGGATGTACCGGCACGCCCGCGCCGGGCGCATCTACGACGGCCCCGACGAGGTGCACATCGACGCGGTCGGCCGCCGGATCCTCGGCGAGTACGCCGCCGGCGGCAACTGGGAGTTCGGCCTGCGGTAGGGGACCGGCACGCGGCGCCGGGGCGACCGCCGGGTCCGGCCGTCCGCCGGGTACCGGGGACGGGGCGTGCGGGACGGCGAGCGGACACGGTACGACGGAGAGGCCCGATGGACAGAGAAGAGATCCTCACCGGCGCGCTCGGCGAGGGCACGGCGGTCGCGGCGGAGGTCCGGCTTCCGGGCGGGGCGTCCCGCGAGACGTGGGCGCTCGACGCGGTGGACCCCGGCGGCGGCGTCCACGAGCTGATCCTGCGCCTCGACTCGCCCGGTTCCGCTCCGGGGGCGGGGATCGGGCTGGCCGGAGAGGCCGCGCTGATGCGGGCCGCCGCCGCGGAGGGCGTCCCGGTCCCCCGGATCCTGTCGGCCGGCGAGGCGCACATCCTGATGACCCGGGTGGCCGGGGAGACGATCCCCCGCAGGATCCTCCGGGACGAGGCGTTCGCCGCGGTACGGCCCCGCCTGGCGGCCCGGTGCGGGGAGATCCTCGCCGCGGTCCACCGCATGCCGCTCTCCTGCCTGCCCGGGACGCCCGCGCCGCCCGAGGCCTCCCCGGATCCCCGGTCCCCGCGGACCGGATCCGGTCCGCGGGCCGTACCCGCTCCGCAGAGCGCGCCGGACGACCCGCTGGCGGCCTGGCGCGACCTCCTGGACCTGACCGGGCAACCGCACCCGGTCTTCGAACTCGCCCTCCGGCGCCTGGCCGCCTCCCGGCCCCCGGGCGACCGGACCACCGTCGTGCACGGCGACTTCCGCAACGGCAACCTGATCATCGCACCCGACGGCGTCAGGGCGGTGCTGGACTGGGAGCTGGCCCATGCGGGAGACCCGCTGGAGGACCTCGGCTGGTTGTGCGTGAAGTCGTGGCGGTTCGGCTCACCGCTGCCGGTCGGCGGGTTCGGTGAGTACGACGAGCTCGTCGAGGCCTACGAGAAGGCGAGCGGATACCGGGTGGATCGGGACGCGCTGCGCTGGTGGGAGATCTTCGGCGTGCTCAAGTGGGGCATCATCTGCGTCATGCAGGCCATGCGGCACCTGGGCGGCGGCGCCCGGTCGGTGGAGCTCGCCGCGATCGGCCGCCGCGTCTGCGAGACCGAATGGGACCTGCTGCGCGTTCTCTGATCCGGGGTCTCCGCCGGTCGCATGGCTCCCGCTCCGGCCGCCCCCGCGTCCCCGCCGCCGCTCACGGCTTCAGCGTGAGCCTCTTCCTCGACGCACCCGGGAACACGACGACCAGGTGCTGCTCCTCTCCCGCGTCGTCGACCCGCACGTGGACGCGGAGCCGGTAGCGGCCCTTCCCCGCGATCGCCAGGTTCGGTATCGGGGCACCGGCGCCCACGCCGTCCCCGTCCATCTCCGGCACGGTGAGCCGGCCGCTGCGGCTGACGACCGGCACCTCGGTGACCTGGTCCCATCCGGCCGTCCGCCGTGGCGGCGCGGTGCGGAAGGCCTTCACCGTGAGGCACAGATCGATGACGTCCTCGATGTGCCCGACGAGCACCGCGCTGCCGGCCACCCCGATGAGGGCGTTGTCGTCGTAGAGCTTGTCGATCGCCTGCTCCGCCGCCTCGCCGACCGTTTCGTCGCCGGGGTCGTGGACCAGATAGCCGTGATCGCCGTCGGCGAACAGGAAGTATTTGGCCGTGGCCTGGACGGCACCCTTCCTCCGGGGCCACGGGTCGCGGCACTTCGCGTTCTCCTCGGCGACGAAGGCGGTGTTCGCCGCCTCCGTCTCCGCGGTCGACCGCAGCAGCTCGGGGTGGGTCGCGCCGACGATCTCCGGGCAGATGTAGACGAGGTCCCACGGGTCCGCGCCCCAGGCGGGCCGCGCGCTCCCGGCCCGCGCCAGGATCGCCTCCTGCTCGCCGCGCTCCTTCGCACGGCACAGCGCCCGCCCGTAGGCGAGGATCTCCTGGTCCGACAGGTCGTCCGGGAACATGGACGAGCCCCCGCTCGCTGTGTCCCGCGCCCGGCACAGGAACGCGGCCTCGCGTTCCGCAGGCTTCAGGTCGCCGAAGGCGGGCCGGTCGTAGCAGTCCGCCGACCAGCCGCTGTAGGTGAGGTGCGGGGTCCGCTCCGGGTGGATCAGCGCGATGACCGGCAGTACGGCCACGGCCGCCACCGTGACGCGGACCACGCGCCGCGTGGGCGGAAGGTCCGCCGGGCGGTCCTCAGCGGGCAGTTCGCGGGCGGTCGCCGCGATCCACACGGTGCTGACGAGCCCCACCGCGTCCACCGCGACCAGCATCGCCAGATCGCCGCTGGAGATCCTTCCGAAGAGAGCGCCGAGCGGGATCCCCAGCACGTAGACGCCCGCCGACGACCACCCGGCGGCCAGCGTGCCACGGCTCCACCGGCCGTCGCGCCGCTGCCCGACGACCGTGAGGATGATCGCCGCCACTCCGCCCAGCATCAAGCCCGGTTCGGCGATGCCGCCCGATCCGAGCTCCGGGAGGTCGAGCTCGTCGAGCAGCTCGTTGGCCGTCCCGGCCAGCTCGACCGCGAACATCGCTCCGGCCGCCGCGCGCAGTACGCGGGACCGCCAGCGGATGACGAGCAGGAAGAGGACGTCGATCGCGGTCCACAGCGCGAGCTGGAACGCCGCGTCCACCGCGCCGGGGAGCAGCGCGATCGGATACCACAGCACGAGGGTGTACGCCACCGCCAGATACAGCAGCCGGCGCAGCGCCCTCGCCCGGCGGTCCAGCGGCCCCGGCGCGGGGGCGCGCAGGATCAGCCACAGGAACGCGGCCTTCACCAGGGCGGCCACGAGCAGTGTCGCAACCGTCAGGGTGTCGAACCCGTCGGGTGCGTAGAACTCCGCATAGACCGGCGGCGACCATTCGACGGCCGCCCAGAGCCAGGCGTCGCCGAGCACCAGGCCCGCGACCGCCGCAGCAAGAACCAGACCTACTAATCCGACCCTGGCAATCCGCCAGAAACCATCCGAAAACACAGGATGCGATCTTAGTGCGGCACCGCCGCGCAGGCGGACTCAGGGAAACGGGCGGTCCCGCCCCGCCGATCAGACGCCATGACCTCCGACACGACTTCGAAGGGCCGCGATCCGCCGTCTCCGGAGGGCGGACCCGTGTCAGCCGAGACTCGGTGCCGGGGCGTCCTCCTCCGCCGTCATCCTGGTGACGAGCAGGCGCCAGATGACGAGCTGCAGCAGGGCGAGAGTCAGGGCGAAGGGCATCAGGGTCCACACGCCGACGCCCTGCGCGACGGCTCCGGCCAGCCAGGGGAACGCGGAGCCCCCGATGACCGACACCCCGTTCATAACGCCGATGGCCGTGGGCACCAGCCGGGGCGCGGTCAGTCTCGGCACCACCACCATCGCGGTCGGGAAGAGCGGTCCGAGGAAGAAACCGAGCAGTGCGAACCCGGCGGCGGCCACCATGGCCACCGGCGCCATCCAGGTCAGCGCGGCGCTCGCCGTGACGCCGAACAGGCACACGAAGGCCATTCCGGTCGCCGTCAGCCCCAGCCTGGCGGCGACCGGGCTGATCAGGAACCGGCCCAGGGTCAACCCGAGCCAGTAACCGCTGACGGTGTACCCGGCCGCCAGATCCGGCTGCTCGTACTCCTCGACCATGAAACTGAAGCCCCAGTTGCCCACGCCGATCTCCAGTCCGACGTAGACGGCGAGGAACACCGAGGCCAGCAGCACACCGGGCATCCTGAGGGCGGCGGCCAGCAGGCCCTTCCCCGGTTTCTCCGAGGCGCCGCCGGGGCCGTCCGAGGTACCGCCAGGCTCGTCGAGGGCCGCCGGCACACCGGACTGCGGCTCCTTCCCCTCCGCACGGCCTGCGGCGGCGCCGCTCCCCGGATAGGCCATCAGAAAGCCCGCCGTCAGCGGCAGGCACAGGACGGCCAGCACCAGCCAGACGGCCGTCCAGGGCAGGAAACCCAGCATCCAGGCGGCCAGCAGCGGGCCGAGCAGCGCGCCGACGCCGAAGAACGCGTGCAGGTGGTTGAGCAGGGTCGTGGCCGACGGCAACCGGGTGAGGTGGGCGTTGAGCACGGACTCCAGCACACCGGTCCCGTATCCGGCCATCACCTGCACCGCCACGAGCGCGACGAACGGCGGGCGGGTGGCCGTGTACAGCCCGGCCAGCACGAACGCGCCGCCGCCGGCGACGAGCGCGGCCCGGGTGCCGAGACGGTCCACCAGCGACCCGGCGGTGGCTCCGGCGAGCATGAAGCCCGCGGAGAAGGTGAAGAAGGTGATCCCGATGGTGGTCTTGTCCACGCCGTAATCGTCGATCTGCGCGGGCAGCAGTACGCCGCCCACCCCGGCGCTCATCCCCACCAGCACGAAGACCGCGTACGCCAAGGCCACCGAGACCCGCCACCGACCATGCAAGACGGACACCATGACTCCCGGAGAACGGAGGACGGAGGAACCAGAACCGGAATCGGAATCGGAATCGGAATCGGCGGACAGTCGCGGGTGGTACGGCACGCTCCGGCCGCGCCCTGCGGGCGACGCCAGGTCGCCCAGCCCAAGCCTGGGTGATCACCGCCGTGTTTGTAAAGGGTGCGCCGGACCGCCCCGGCCGCTTCCGGAACAGTGGAAAGGCCGCTCGCAGAGGGCCTGGCACGCTCCCGGGCGGCCATCGCCCCCGGACAGGGGCGCCCTCCCCGGATGACGGACCAGGACGGTCCCCGATCCCGTCACCCCCCCGAGGCTCCGAAGCCCCGAGACCCCTACACCTTTCCGGGAACCGGCCTCCGGGAGCAGGCCACCAGAAAATCGCTCAGCCTGCTGACGCCGTTGCGGGTGACCCCTTGACCGGCCACTTGCATTTTGCAAGTATCAAGTCATGAACTTCTTCGCGAACTTCCCGGTCGCCGATCTCGAACGCTCCAAGGCGTTCTTCACCGCCCTCGGCTGGAGCATCAACGAGGCCGTCACCGACGACAACGCCGCGTGCTTCATCCTCGATGACGACCTGTACCTGATGGCGCTCCGCCGCGACTACTACGCGAGCCTCGGCGACGGCAGCAAGCAGGTCGGCGACCCGGCGACGACCTCGCTGGTCACCTTCGCGTTCGACTTCCCGACCCGTGCCGACGTGGACGCGTTCGTCGCGAAGGCGGAGGCCGCCGGCGCAAAACTCGGCGGAACGGATGACTACGGCTTCATGTACCAGCGGCAGTTCGAAGACCCGGACGGCAACCACTTCGCGCCGTTCTGGACGGACCCGGACGGCCCGTCCGCGAAGTGACGCCCGGCGACAGGGACGGCCTCGCCGCAGCGCTCGAACTCGTCGGCCAGCGTTGGGCGCTCCTGATCGTCCGCAGCCTCCTCGGCGGCGCCAAGCGCTACGGCGACCTCCAGCGCGAGCTCGGCGCACCCACGAACATCCTCGCCACCCGGCTGCGGGAACTGCACGCGGCAGACATCCTGTACCGGGTCCCGCTCGCGCACAACGTGCTCGCATACGCCCTCACCGAACGCGGGGCCGCGCTCCGGGAGAGCATCGACGCCCTGACCCGGTGGGGCGAGGGAGAGCAGCGGTAACACGCCACCGGAAAACACGAAAGGGGCCGTCCCCTTCCGGGACGGCCCCCTCCGAAACACAGAAAGGGCCACCCCGAAGGATGGCCCTCACTGAAAAGATTGTCCGGCGGCGACCTACTCTCCCACACCCTCCCGAGTGCAGTACCATCGGCG
>NZ_JACHJJ010000029.1 GCF_014203605.1 Thiemannella venezuelensis
GTGTTGATGGATGTGGGTCAGGGGGTGCGGGCCGCGGTGGGGCATCTGGCGGGGTTGGGTCATGGGCGGGTGGTGTTGTTGTCGGGGCCGGAGGGTTCCTGGACCAGCGAGGAGATGCACGCCGCCGCCACCGCCGCCGCCGCCGAGTACGGAGTGGAGCTGACCGTGCTCCGGCCGAACGCGCCGACCGAGCAGGGCGGGCTGGCGGTGGCGGGCGCGGTGGCGGCGTCGGGGGCGTCGGGGGTGTTGTGCTACAACGACCTGGTCGCGCTGGGCCTGATCGAGGGTCTGCGCGAGCGGGGTCTGGACGTGCCCGGTGACGTGAGCGTGATCGGTGTGGACGACAGTCTGCCCGGCCGGCTGAACCGGCCGAAGCTGACGACGATCACGATGCCGACCGCGGCGGCCGGGCGGATGGCGGTCGACCTGCTGCTGGCCGCCGTCAGCGCCGGAGACTCCGGCACGCCCACGCTGGCCCGGCTGGAGACCCACCTGGTCGTGCGCGAGTCCACCGGCGCCGCCGCCCGCGTCACCGCCGAGCCCCAGCCGAGCCTGCCCCGGTAGCGGGGGCCGGCCCGGTCCGGACGCCGTTCCCGGCGTGCGGACGGGCCCGTACGCGGCGCTCCGGGCGGCGCCGCCCGCCTCCGCCCGGGAACCGGGCTTCGCGCCGGGACTCCGGCAGGTGGCCGCGTCGTCCCACGCCGCCGTCCTCTCGTCGAGCGGCACGAGACTCCGGTGGTCCGCGCCCGCCCAACCCGTGACACCGGGCCCTCGGCCGGGACCGGGACGGTTCCGGACCTATTTCATGTAAAACCAGTAGGAAAGATTGACTTAGTCCCCCGGGAGGCCCTAGGTTCGAGGCATGAGCCAGGGGACCTACCTCACGCGCCGCCCGCACGTGGACTTCGGCCACGTCGCCAGCGCGCAGTGTCGCTGACCGCGGATCTCCAGCGTCCACCGCATCCGCCGAGGGCGTACGGCCACAGGCCGCACCGGCACCCTCGTCCTCCTCGCGTGGCCGACGACGTCCACGCCCCTTCGCGCAACAGTTCCCCCGGCATGCCTCGCCCGCGGCAGGGCGCCGCGCGAGCATGCCCTTCCTCCATGAGGACCACTTCCGTGATCAGAACCAGACACGCCCTCGTCTCCGTCCTGCTGGCCGCCTCCCTCGCCGCCTGCGGATCGGCCTCCGGAGCCGCCAGGCCCGGGGGACAGGAGGTGACCGAGCTGCGCTACCAGGGCAGCGCCGGCGCCGTCACCTTCCCTGAGCTGGCCCAGGAGCTCGGCTACCTCGGAGACCTCAGGCTCACATGGGTCGGCAACACCGTCTCCGGCCCGCAGGACATCCAGTCGGCGGCCACCGGCCAGACCGACTTCGGCGGGGCCTTCAACGGCGCCGTCATCAAGCTCGTCGCCGCCAAGGCCCCGATCAAGGCCGTGGTCGGCTACTACGGCAGCGACGAGGACAGCTACATCGGCTACTACGTCGCGGACGGGTCGCCGATCAAGGGACCCCGCGACCTGATCGGCAAGAAGATCGGGGTCAACACCCTCGGCGCCCACCTGGAGGCCGTGCTCAAGGAGTACCTCAAGCGCGGCGGCCTGACCCCGGACGAGATCGGCAGGGTCGAGCTGGTCGTCGTGCCGCCGGCCAACACCGAGCAGGCGCTGCGGCAGGGGCGGATCGACGTGGCCGCGCTCTCGGGCGTCCTGCGGGACAAGGCCCTGGAGCGCGGAGGCATCCACCCCCTGCTCAAGGACATCGACCTGTTCGGCTCCTTCACCGCCGGCAGCGTCGTGCTCCGCGAGGACTTCATCGAGGACAACCCGAACACCACGAGGACGTTCGTGGAGGGCTTCGCCAAGGCCGTCGAGTGGACCCAGACGCACTCCCGCGACGAGGTGATCGCCAAGTACAGGGAGATCATCGCCAAGCGCGGGCGCAACGAGGACGCAACGACCGTCGGCTTCTGGAAGAGCAGCGGCGTGCGCGGCAGAGGCGGCGTGATCGACGCCGGGGAGTTCCAGACCTGGATCGAGTGGCTGGAACGCGAGGGAGAGATCAGGCCTGGCCAGGTCAAGGCATCCGACCTGTACACCAACGAGTTCAACCCCTTCGGGAACGGGAGCGCCTCGTGAGCGCGCACGGCCGGGCAGGCCGTCGCGGGACGGGCGCCGGACGGGGCGCCGTGGAGCAGGGCGCGTCAGCCGTCCCCGGGCACGGCGCCCCCGCCGCGCGGCCGGCGAAGATCGGCATCCGGGACGTCGGCAAGACCTTCCGGGTCAGGGGATCCGACCGGCCGTTCACCGCGGTCGACGGCATCGACCTGGACGTCCGCGAGGGGGAGTTCCTGACCCTCGTCGGCCCGAGCGGGTGCGGCAAGTCCACACTGCTCGACCTGGTCGCCGGCCTCACCGCGCCGACCCGCGGCGAGATCCTCATCGACGGCCGCGCCGTCGACGGCCCCGGCCTGGACCGGGGGATCGTCTTCCAGCAGTACGCCCTGTTCCCCTGGCGCACGGCCCTGGCCAACATCGAGTTCGGGCTGGAGGCGAAGGCCGTACCGAGGAAGGAGCGGCGTGAGCGGGCCCGGCACTACCTGGACCTGGTCGGGCTGGACGGCTTCGGGCAGCGCTACCCGCACGAGCTGTCGGGCGGCATGCGCCAGCGCGTGGCCATCGCCCGCAGCCTGGCCTTCGACCCGGACGTGCTGCTGATGGACGAGCCGTTCGCCGCGCTCGACGCCCAGACCCGTGAATCGCTTCAGGAGGAGCTGCTGCGCATCTGGGAGAAGACGGGCAAGACGGTGGTGTTCATCACCCACGGCATCGACGAGGCCATCTACCTGGGGCAGCGGGTCGCGGTGATGACCTCCAGACCCGGCCGGATCAAGCGGGTGATCGACGTGGCGTTCGACTCGCGCGAGGGCGACCTGCGCGCGGACCCGCGCTTCGGCGAGTACCGCCACCACATCTGGACCCTGCTGCGCGACGAGGTCGCCGTGGCCCAGGAACAGGAGCGGACCATTGGCTGACACGCTCACCCCGGCCCGCGGCGCGGGGCCCTCCGGTGGCACGGCCGGAGACGGCGGGGAGAACGCGGACGGGACACGGCCCGCCGGCCGCGCGGTCCCGGGGACCGGATCCGCGCGGGGCGACGCCCCCACCGCCGACGACAGGGCCACCAACTTCTTCAGGACCGTCGCGGGGACGCGGACCTCGGTGGCGTCCCGGCTGGTCACGGGGGTCAACCGGTCGCTGGCGCTCGTGCTGCTGGCCGGGGTCTGGGAGGTGCTGCCCCGGACGGGAGCGGTCGACCCGGTGTTCGTGCCGCCCCTGTCGGAGGTCCTGCTCGCCTGGTACGACCTGCTGCTCGACGGCCGGCTGGCCGAGCACTTCCAGGCCTCGCTGACCCGCTCCTTCAGCGGGTTCGGCCTGGCGATCGTGCTGGCCATCCCGCTCGGGCTGGCCATCGGCTGGTACCGGCCGGTCGCCGACTTCCTCAGCCCGGTGCTGGAGCTGTTCCGCAACACCTCGGCCGTGGCCCTGCTGCCGGTCTTCATCCTGATCTTCGGCCTGGGGGAGACCTCGAAGATCGTCTTCGTGTTCTACGCCTGCGCCTGGCCGATCCTGCTGAACACCGTCAGCGGCGTCAGGACCGTGGAACCGCTGCTGGTCAAGTCGGCCCGGTCCATGGGACTCGGCCCGGTCAGGCTGTTCCAGAAGGTGATCCTTCCGGCGGCCGTACCGACCGTCTTCACCGGCATCCGGCTGGCCGGCGCCTACTCCATCCTCGTGCTGATCTTCGCCGAGATGGTCGGGGCCAAGGCCGGGCTCGGCTACCTCATCCAGGACTCCCAGTTCAGCTTCCGCATCCCCGACATGTACGCCGGGATCATCACGATCTCCGCGCTCGGCCTGCTGTTCAACCTGCTCCTGCTCGGCGTGGAGCGCCGTTTCTCGACGTGGAGGACCACCTGATGCCCACCCGCACGCTGCACCTGAACGCCTTCCTCATGGGCGTCGGCCACCACGAGGCGGCCTGGCGCCACCCGCGCACCGAGCCCGCCCGCCTCAACGACGTCCGCCACTACCAGCAACTGGCCCGGATCGCCGAGCGGGGCAGGCTCGACTCGCTCTTCCTCGCCGACGGCCTCGCCCTGCAGGGCGACGTACGGCACAACGCGATCGGCGGCCTCGAACCCCTCACGCTGCTG
Organism: Thiemannella venezuelensis; assembly: GCF_014203605.1. GTDB lineage: Bacteria > Actinomycetota > Actinomycetes > Streptosporangiales > Streptosporangiaceae > Planomonospora_A > Planomonospora_A venezuelensis. The sequence continues at coordinate 4,218 of NZ_JACHJJ010000029.1, forward strand.
TCGGCGCTGGCCGCGGTCACCGACCGCATCGGCCTGATCGCGACCGTCTCCACCACCTACAACGAGCCGTTCCACGTGGCCCGCAAGTTCGCCTCGCTGGACCACATCAGCGGAGGCCGGGCCGGCTGGAACATCGTCACCTCGGCCGGTGAGGCCGAGGCGCACAACTTCGGCACCGAGCGTCCCGCGCACGCCGACCGCTACGCCAGGGCGACCGAGTTCCTGGAGGTGGTCACCGGGCTCTGGGACGGCTGGGAGGACGGCGCCGTGGTGGGAGACCGCCGCGCGGGCGTCTACGCCGACACGGGGAGGATCCACGCGCTCGACCACGACGGCGCCCACTTCCGGGTCCGAGGGCCGCTCACCACCTCGCGTCCGCCGCAGGGCCACCCGCTCCTGGTCCAGGCCGGCTCCTCGGAGGACGGCAAGGAGTTCGCCGCCCGCCACGCCGAGGCGGTCTTCACCGCCCAGCAGACCCTGGCCGGGGCCCGGGAGTTCTACGCCGACCTCAAGGGCCGCCTGGCCCGGTACGGCAGGCACGGGGACGAGCTGCTGGTCCTGCCCGGCATCTCCCCGATCATCGGCTCCACCGAGCGGGAGGCACTCCGGCTGGAGAAGGAGCTGGAGGACCTCGTCATCCCCGCGTACGGCCTGGCCCAGCTCTCGAACATGACCGGCATCGAACTGTCGCACGACGATCTGGACCGGCCGCTGCCGGACGTCCCGGTCGAGACGGAAGGGGCGCAGAGCCGCCGCAAGCTGGTCATCGACCTCGCCCGGCGGGAGAACCTGACCGTCAGGCAACTGCTGTCCCGGCTGGCGGGCGGACGGGGGCACCGGGTCGTGGCCGGCACCCCCGAGCAGATCGCCGACGAGATCCAGGCCTGGTTCACCGGTGGCGCGGCCGACGGCTTCAACATCATGCCGCCCGTCCTGCCCGGCGGATTGGAGGACTTCGTCGACCACGTCGTGCCGGAACTGCAGATCAGAGGCCTGTTCCGGACCGAGTACGAGGGCCGCACGCTGCGCGAGCACTACGGCCTGGCCCGGCCCGCCTCCCGCCACGCGCGTCCGGCGGCGGCCGGGCGGCTGGAGACGGCGGTGGCCTCGTGAGCGTCTCGGCGACGGCGACGGCGACGGCGACGGCGACGGCACGGGGCGGGAGCGGCGCACCGGCGGGCGGCTCCCTGGTGACGCTGGTCGGCAACCCCCGCGGAGGCTCCCGGACACGGGCCGTGGCCGAGGCCGCGGCCGCGGCGGTCGGGCGGCGGACCGGGTACGACGCGCCCGGCGAGGTCGTGGACCTGTCGGCGCTCGGGCCGCACCTGCTGGCGCCCGGTCCGTCCGCGGGTGTGGAGGTGGCGCTGGAGCTGGTCGCGGAGGCGGACGTGCTCGTGGTGGCCAGTCCCACCTACAAGGCCAGCTACACCGGCCTGCTCAAGGCGTTCCTGGACCGGTTGCCCGGCGGGGCGCTGGCCGGGACCACGGCGCTGCCGCTGCTGGTCATGGGCGATGCCCGGCACGCCCTGGCCGTGGAGCTGCACCTGCGGCCCGTCCTGGTCGAGCTCGGCGCCCACGTGCCCACACCCGGCCTGGCGCTGCTGGAGGCCGAGATCCCGGATCTCGGCCCGGTCCTCGCACGATGGGCCGACCGGGTCGCTCCCCAGGTGGCCGCGGCGGACAGGGAAGGATCGAGGGCATGACGGAGACCGTTCCGGGGCTCCTCCGGGGGCGGCCCGCGGATCACGGCGCCGACCTGCGGGAAGGCCGCGCCGCCCGCCGGTCCGGCGACCACGGGCCGGGCCGGTCCGTGGACGGCGGCGCCTTCCGGCGGGCTCTCGCCGTCCACGCCGCGGGCGTCGTCGTGATCACCGCGCAGAGCGGGGGCGTGCCCGCGGGGATGACCGCGACCTCGTTCTCCTCGGTCAGCCTCGACCCGCCCCTGGTCGCCTTCTATGTCGACCAGGACTCCACCACCTGGCCCCGGCTGCGGGCGGCCGACCACTTCGCGGTCAACATCCTGGGCAGTGACCAGGCCGAGCTGGCGGCGCGCTTCGCAGGCAGGGGCGTCGACCGCTTCGCCGCCCCCACCCGCTGGAGCCCCGGGCCGCTCGGGGCGCCGCTGCTGCGGGACGTCTCCGCGCACCTGGTCTGCCTGCCGTACGAGACGACCGCCGTGGGCGACCACATCCTGGTCGTGGGCCTGGTCGCGGAGGCGGTCGTGCACGGCCCGGGCCGCCCCCTCCTGTATCACCAGGGCCGGTTCGGCCGTTTCATCCCCCACCCCTGACCGGCCGCGCCCGCCGGGCGGCCGGCGGGCGCGGAACCGGCCCCTGCGGCCCGGCCTCCGCCGGGCCGCAGGGGACTACTTGTGGTGCACGATCTGGATCAGGTTGCCGCAGGTGTCGTCCAGGACCGCGGTGGTGACCGGGCCCATCTCCAGCGGCTCCTGGGTGAAGCGCACCCCGAGCCCGCGCAGCCGGTCGAACTCGGCGTGCACGTCGTCCACGGCGAAGGCGGTGGCCGGGATGCCGTCGTCGGCCAGCGCGGCCTTGTACGGCTTGACGGCGGGGTGGCCGTCGGGCTCCAGCAGCAGTTCGGTGCCGTCGGGGTCGTCCGGTGAGACGACGGTCAGCCACCGGTCCTCGCCCACCGGAACCTCGGTCTTCTTCACGAAGCCCAGCACGTCGGTATAGAAGCGCAGGGCCTTGTCCTGGTCGTCGACGAAGACGCTGGACAGGTGGATCCTCATGGGGTTCCCTCCGGTGTGTCGGGCCTGAGCCACCGGGTCACGATGTGCTCCAGGGGCCCGGTGTTCAGGTCGTGGAACTTGTAGCGGCCCTGGCGCCGCGAACGGACCAGATCCGCCGATTCCAGCACGGCCAGGTGCTGGCTGATCGCCTGGCGGGACAGCCCCAGGCCGTGCCTGACGGCCAGCCGCGTGCAGATCTCGAACAGGGTCTGGCCGTTCCGCTCCGCCAGCTCATCGAGGATGCGCCGGCGGGTGGGGTCGGCCAGTGCCTTGAAGACGTCCTCCGCCACGTCTCCACTATATGCAAGTAGCGACTTGCATATCAAGGCGGCGCTCCCGCGCCGCCCGGTCGAGGGGCCGGGCTCCGGGCGGCCCGGCGGGGAGGCGGGATGCGGGCCCGCGCCGGCCCCGGCGCGGCGTGCGCGGGAGTGGCCGTGCCCCGGAGGCGGGCCGCGAAGTACGATCGTTCAATGACCGAAATGACCGAAACCTCGCCCGGCTGGCTTGCTCCCGACGAGCTGGAGGCGGCACGCGCGCGGATGCCGATCCTCTACATCGACGCCGTCCCCGTGCGGGTCGACGACGCCGGAGTGGTCACGCGCGTCGGCCTGCTGCTGCGCATCGGATCGGGCGGGAAGGTCAGCCGGGCTCTGGTGTCCGGGCGCGTGCTCCACCATGAGCGCGTCCGCGACGCGCTCATGCGCCATCTGGAGAAGGACCTCGGCCCCGTGGCGCTGCCCCGGGTCCCGGCCTCCCCGCAGCCGTTCACCATCGCCGAGTACTTCCCGACGCAGGGCGTCACGCCGTACCACGACCCCCGGCAGCACGCGGTCTCGCTGGCGTACGTCGTCCCGGTCGCGGGGGACTGCCGCCCCCGCCAGGACGCCCTCGACCTCGTCTGGTTCACGCCCCAGGAGGCCGCGTCACCGCTGGTGCAGCAGGAGATGACCGGCGGGCAGGGAGTCCTGCTGAAGCAGGCGCTGGCACACGTCGGCTGCCTTCCTTGACCTCCCGGGCGGTCGCGTCACGGTGAGGAGACCCGGCGCAGCGCCTCGGCGGTGCCCGCGTGGATCTCGAACGCGTTCCGCAGGCCGGTGATGCTCAGCACCCGGGCCACCACATCGGAGAGCTCGCTGAGCATGAAGCGCATCCCGGCCCGCTGGCTGCGCTTCATCGTCGACAGGAGCTCGCCCAGGCCCGTCGAGTCGCAGAAGTCCAGCCCGCTCATGTCGATGATCAGTGCGCGGGTCCCGGGGCGCTCCCAGAGGGGCCGGAGGTGGTCGCGCAGGACCGGCGTGGAGCGCAGGTCCAGCTCGCCGCTGAGATGGACGACGACCGCGTCTCCGTGCTCGGTGCACGAGACGGCGAACGCCGGGCCACGGGCGGGGTCGAACAGCATCACGGTGCGTCCTAGGGGCGGGTGAGGGCAATTCACCTTTTTTACCAGTGATTGCCACTATTTGACCCCCTGTGGATGGTGCTCCACTTGACCCCCTGCGGATGGTGCTCCACGCCGCCGCAGCCGTTCACCGGCGTCACCGCCGACCGGTCGGCCCGGTCGCGGCGGGCGGTGGCGGATGCCGACTACGACGCCGGAGCGCGGGTAGCGGTCCTGTCCGCGCGGCGGAAGGCGGGGGAGATGGGCGCAGGAGAAGCGGCGGGATCGCAGGCGGGGCGGTTGCGCGCCGTGGCCCGCGAAGTGTTCGGCTGGCCGGAGTTGCGGGCCGGCCAGGTGGAGGCCATGACCCATCTGATGGGCGGCGGGGACGCGCTCGTGGTCATGCCGACCGGTGGCGGGAAGTCGGCCGTCTACCAGGTGCCCGCCCAGTTGCTGGACGGCCCGACGGTGGTCGTCTCGCCGCTGATCGCCCTGCAGCGGGACCAGGTCGCGGGGCTGACGGAGGCCGGCGCGGGCGGGGCGGTCGCGGTCAACTCCGCCCAGCCCGGCGGCGAGGCGTCACTGGAGGCGGTGCGCGCGGGCCGTACCGAGTTCGTGTTCCTGACCCCCGAGCAACTGTCCAGGCACGAGACGGTGGAACGGCTGCGGGCCGCGCGCCCCTCGCTGATCGCCGTCGACGAGGCGCACTGCGTGTCCGCCTGGGGCCACGACTTCCGCCCCGACTACCTGGGGCTCGGCCGGGTGATCGAGCGGCTGGGGCACCCGCCGGTGGTGGCGCTGACCGCCACGGCGACCCCGGCGGTGCGCGAGGAGATCGCGGCCGTGCTGGGGCTGCGGGACGTGCGCCAGGTGGTGCGCGGGTTCGACCGGCCCAACCTGGACCTCCGGGTACGGCGCTTCGTCACCGGGGACGACCTGCGCCGGGCGCTGGTGGCCGAGGCCGCCTCCCGCTCCGGGCTCGGGCTGGTCTACGTCGCCACCCGCCGGGACACGGAGGAGTACGCCGCCGCGCTGCGGGCGGAGGGGCGCCGGGCCGAGCCGTACCACGCGGGGATGAGGGCGTCCGACCGGCATCGCGTGCACGAGTCGTTCCGCGACGGCGGGCTGGACGTCGCCGTGGCGACCTCGGCGTTCGGCATGGGCATCGACAAGCCCGACGTGCGGTTCGTCCTGCACGCCGCCCCGCCGGAGTCGCCGGACTCCTACTACCAGGAGATCGGCCGGGCCGGGCGGGACGGCGGTCCGGCCGTCGCGGTGCTGTTCTACCGGCCCGAGGACCTGGGGCTGCGCAGGTTCTTCGCCGGAGGACGGGCCGACGAGGAGCTCCTGCTGCGGGCCGCGACCCTGCTGCGCGAGTACGGAGGCACGGTCCCGGCCCGGGAGCTGCGCCGGACACTGGACGTGGGCGCCACCCGGCTGACGAGGGTGGTGAACCTCCTGGAGCGGGCCGCCGCCGTGACGGTCACCGGCCGGGGGCACCTGCGCTGGGCGGAGGACGGCCCCGGCCCCGAGCGCGCCGTCGCGCGGGCCGTGGAACTGGAGGAGGCCCGCCGGTGCGTCGACGCCTCCCGGATCGAGATGATGCGCGGCTACGCCGAGACCACCGGCTGCCGCCGCCGGTTCCTGCTGGAGTACTTCGGCGAGCCGTACGAGCGGCTCTGCGGGAACTGCGACACCTGCCGGGCCGGTGAGGCCGGGGAGCAGGAGGGCGGAGCCGACCGCGGTCCCTTCGCGATGCACGCCCGGGTACGGCACAGCGAATGGGGACCGGGCATGGTGATGAGCCGGGAGAGCGACCGCGTCACCGTGCTGTTCGAGGAGGTCGGCTACAAGACGCTCCTGCTGGAGGCCGTCGAGCGGGACAACCTGCTGGTACGGGGCTGAGCTGCGGGGCCGGCAGGGCCCCGCGGCTCAGCGGCCCGGTTCCGCGCCGCGCACCTCGTCGGCGGTGAGGGCGCCGCGCTCGCGCAGCCAGGCGGCCACGTCACTCGCCCGGGACCGTTGCGCGGCCTGCAGCGGGGTGAGGCCGTCGTAGCCGATCCAGTTCAGCTCGGCGCCCCGCTCGAGCAGGTACGCGGCCGTCGTCCGCCGGCCGCCGTGGCAGGCGCACCAGAACGCACCGGTGACCTCCTGCCGGTCCGGCGGCGGACCGGGGTCCAGGAGGGCGCGGACACGGCCGAGATCGCCCAGGCCGGCCGCCTGCCACAGGTTCTGCCGGGCTCCGCGCTCGACCAGGCGGCGGGCGGCGTTCCACCGGCCGAACGCGACCGCGTCCGCCAGCGGGGTCCCGCCGTCGACCACCGACCCGGGCGCCTCGATGTCCGCGCCGGCGTCCAGCAGCGCGTCCAGCACCGCGACGTCGTCGCTGCTGGCCGCCCAGTGCAGGGGTGTCTCGGTGTGCGGTCCGGCGAAGCGGGCGTTCACGTCCGCGCCCGCGGCGATCAGCGCCGCGACGACCTGCGGGCCGTACGGGAAGTGGCCGGGCCAGTCGGTGGCCGCGTGCAGGGCGGTCCGGGACATGCCCGTGTCCCCGATCCGCGCCGCGGCCAGCCCGGGCCGCTCGGCGAGCAGCCGCCGCAGTCCTTCGAGGTCTCCGGACCTGATCGCCGCCGTCAGCGCGACCGCCACCGGATCCTGTACGGCCAGGAACTCCTCCATCGGCGCACCCTCCTCCACACTCCGGGAATCGACCATACTGCGGCGGCCTCGGCGCGGCGCGAGCCGCTCGTCACCGACGGGCCGTTCGCGGAGGGCGAGCCGGCCTCGTGAGCGGGGGGCCGGGCCGTGGGTGAGCAGGAGGCGCACGACGCGCTGTCCCGGGCCGCGCAGATCGCGCTGACCCTGCGCGTGGTGTGCGGGCTGAGCACGGCGCGGATCGCCGCGGCGTTCCTGGCGCCGGAGACCACCGTGACCCGGCGGCTGACCCGGGCCTGACCGCCCTGCGGTCACGCGCCGGTGACCGGGGACGGGCGGGCCGTTCCCCGGATGAAGAACGACACCGGCGTGCGGATCTCCGGGAGCAGGAAGCGCTCCAGCCCGGTGATGGCGAACCCGGCGCGTTCGATGGCCGCGGCGCTGTCGCGGCCGGTGTGGCAGCCACCGGCCAGGCGCGGCCAGACGGTGGCGTCCAGCAGCCGCTGCACCCGCACGAGCCCGGCCGAGTCGGCGCGCACGTGCTCCAGGAACCGCAGCTGCCCGCCGGGGACCAGCACGCGGCGCATCTCGGCCAGCGCCGCGGGCACATCGGGCAGCGAGCACAGCACCAGCGCCGCCACGACGGCGTCGAAGGAGGCGTCGGCGGCCGGCAGGTGCTCGGCCAGGCCGTCGCCCACCTCGACCGGGACCGGCGCCGCCGCCGCCGCGGAGCGGGCCAGGCCGCGCAGCCGCGGCTCCGGTTCGACGGCCAGCACGCGCGTGACGGCGGGCGGATAGTGCGCGAAATTCAGCCCGTTTCCGGCACCCACCTCGATGACCTGGCCGGACAGTCCCGCCAGCAGCGCCCGGCGGTGCTCGGCCATCCCGCTGCGATCGAGGTTGCGGCTCAGACGCGGGTACAGCCGGGCGAAGACCGGATGACGCACACCCGTGGTGGCCATGATGTCCTCCTCATGTGTCGGCGGGTCACCAGGTGACCGGCAGTGCGGCCGGGACCGTGAACCGCGTCGGGACATGCTTCCCATTCTGCCGGTAGGCCCGGCCCCGGCGCCGCCGCCGGGCGCATCGGCCGGGTCGTCCACGGCGTCATCCCGGCGGCACAGCCCCGGTGACCCCCTGACCGGCCGGCGAAGGCGCTTGCCGGTCGCGGCCCGCGCCCGGCCCGGCGGCGACCGGTGCGGCGGTCGCCGGCCCGGGGCGACCGGCCCGGGACGACCGGCACGCCGACGAGCGGCAGAATGGGGAGCATGCCCCGACGCAGTTCACGGCCCCGGCCGCCTTCCACGCCCAACGCCCCGTGCCCGTGCGGGCTCGGCGCGCCGTACCGGGACTGCTGCGGGAGGCTGCACCGGGGGGAGGCCGCCGCGCCCACCGCCGAACTGCTCATGCGCTCCCGGTTCAGCGCCTTCAGCGTCGGCGACGAGGAGTACCTCCTGCGGACCTGGCATCCGGCCACCCGCCCGCCGCGCGTCGATCTCGACCGGACGACGCGCTGGGTGCGCCTGGAGATCCTGGAGACCACCGGCGGGAGCGCCTTCCACACCGAGGGCACCGTCCGGTTCCGCGCCCACTACGAGGAGCGCGGGAACGCGGGGCACCTGGACGAGAACAGCCGCTTCGTCCGGAACGAGGGCGCCTGGGTCTACGCGGGAGCGCTGTAGCGCGCCCGCCGGTCGTCCCAGTGCCGGGACCGGAAGCCGATTCTGTGATCCAATGGAGGGTCCGCGCCCCTCGCGCGGCCCCTCACCCCTGGACGGCGTATGGCGATCGTTCACGTAGTGGACCGAGTGAAGGCGGGCCACGGCCGGGGGTTGAGCGCACTGGCGCTCGTCCGGGCCCAGCACCGGGCGGGGTGGAACGTGAGGCTGCTGGTCAGCGGGGTGCGCGACCCGGCGCTCCTGCCCGAGGGCCCCGCCGGTGAGGCGTTGTTCGATGACCGCACGGTGGACGTCTACCGGCGGGTCGAGGCGGTGGACCGGGTGGCGGCGGCGCTCGAGGTGAGGACCCGCCCAGGGGACGTCATCGTCAGTCACGAGGGCGTCGATCTGGCGGCCGCATGCCGGCTGAGGGGCCGCAGGGTCGTCGCGGCGGTCCACTCCGATCCCGGTGCCTGCCTGGGCTACCTGCCCCTGCCGGATCTGCGGGCGGCCGTCCGCCGGACCGATCACTGGGTCGCCTGGGGCAGGGCCGTTGCGGCGGGCCTCCACGATTCCCTGTCGGTCTTACCGGCCAGGACCACCGTGAGCGCCCAGGCCGTGGAGCCGGGCGGCCCCCGCCCGGTGCCCCTGCCGGGATCTCCGGCCTGCCTGAGCGTCGCGCGGGTGCACCCGGTGAAGAACCACGGGTTCATGCTCGAGGCGTGCGCCGTCCTGGCGGAGCGGTCACCGGGCACGCACTGGCACATGGTCGGAGGCTGCGACGATTCGGCCTATCTCCGGCGCCTCCGCAGGAACGCCGAGCGGCTGGGCGTCAGCCAGCGGATCACCTGGCACGGATACCGCGACGACGCGGGGGCGATGATGCTCGGCAGCGACGTCACCGTGCTGGCCTCGCACAGTGAGGGCGTGCCGCGGGCCATCCAGGAGGCGATGGCGCTCGGCGTGCCGACGGTGATGCCCGGGTCCCTGGCCCGGGACCTCCTCCACGCCGGGTTGCCGGTGACCTATGAACCGGACGGGCCGGAGGCGCTGGCGCGGGCCGTCGAGGCCGCCCGCCTCGTCGGAACCGACCGGCTGGCGGCCGCCGCCGCCTGGACCGGCCGGACCTGGGCGTGGAGCCGGGTTCTCGGCGACTGGGCCCGTGTTCTGTCCCGGATCGGGGAGGAGGTCCCGGTTGCAGTCCTTTGACACCTCGGTTCCCGCACTGGTGCTGAAAGTCGGTGAGTACGCGCTCCACCACGGCGGGCTGGCCGTCGCCCGCACGCTCGGCCGCCTGGGCATCCCCGTCTACGGCGTCCACGAGGACCGGTTCTCGCCCGCCGGTCTGTCGCGTTACGCCACCGGGCGGTTCGTGTGGCGGACCGGTGACCAGCGTCACTACCGGCGCCAGCTGCTGGACGGCATGGGCATGGTGGCCGAGCGGATCGGCCGCCCCGCCGTCCTGATCCCGACCGATGACCACGCCGCGCTGTTCGCCGCCGAGCACGCCGAGGTCCTGCGGGACCGGTTCCTCATCCCCGCGCAGGCGGCCTCCCTCGTCCGAGGGGTGATCGACAAGGCCGAGCTGCACGCGCGCTGCCGCGCCCTCGGCTTCGCCGTCCCCGAGGCCACCACGGTCACCGGGGCGGACGGTCTCGCGTCGTTCGCCAGGACGGCGGCGTTCCCGGTGGTGGCGAAGCGGGCGGTGCCGCTCCTCCTCCCCGACGGACGCCGTGCGCGCAGCACCAGGATCGTCCGGGGACTCGGGGAGCTGCTGCGGCTCGACGTCTCGTCCGCACTGCTGCTCCAGGAGCACATCCCCGCCGAGCACGGCGAGGACTGGCTGTTCCACGGGTACTGTGACGCGAGGTCGGAGTGCCCGGTGGCCTTCACCGGCCGGAAGCTCCGTTCGTTCCCGCCCGGCGCGGGCGAGACCGCGCTCGGCCGGTCGGAGCGGAACCCCGCCCTGGAGCACCAGGCGAGGTCGCTGCTGCGCGAGCTCGGCTACCGCGGCCCGGTGAGCATGGACTACCGGTTCGACAGGAGAGACGGCCGGTACAAACTGCTCGACCTCAACCCCCGTGTCGGAGCGATCTTCCGGCTCTTCGCGACGGATTCGGGCCTGGACGTGGTCCGTGCCCTGCACCTCGATCTGACCGGGAGACCGGTGGTCGCCGGAGAACCGGTTGACGGCCGGGTCGTGATGGTCGAAAGTAACGACGTGCGCTCAGCATGGTCGCTGCTAAGGGCTCGGAGGCTCACCCCTCATGAATGGTGGTCCTCGTGGCGGGCGATCCACGAGACGGCGTGGTTCGCCCCCGACGACCTGGTGCCGCCGCTCGTGGCCCTCGCGCGCGCAGTCGCTCCCCGGCGCAGGAGAGCGGGCTCCGCACCGCCCCGCTACCTGCCGGGACGCGCATGAGCACCACCGTCCGGGCAGAGGGGGCGGGTGCGATCGCGATCGGCGGCGACGCCATCAACAGCATCTTCGTCACGGGCGGCGCCAACCAGTTCTTCATCGGTCAGTATGAGCGGCTGGTGGAGGCCTATCTGAACCCCAGGGCGCTGTACCGCGAACTGCGGCTCGACCAGTTCACCGGACGGGCCTGGCTGCTACGGGCGATCGACGACTTTCTCGCCACGAACGACCGCGGCTATCTCGTGATCGAGGCCGAAGCGGGCATGGGCAAGACCGCCTTCATGGCCTGGCTCGCGCGTGAACGACGCTACGTGCACCATTTCGTACGGCTCATGCCCGACGCCAACGACGTCGGGGTCGCGCTCCGGAACATGGCGGCACAGCTGATCCGCGCCTGGGACCTTCAGCCGATGGCGGTCGGCGGGGTGCTCCCCGCCAGCGCGTCCCGCCCCGACTTCTTCGAGGAGGTCGTCTACGAGGCGGCCGGGAAACGGGACGAGATCCGGCCGGGCGAGCCGATCGTCATCGTCGTGGACGGGCTGAACGAGACCGCTGCCCCTCCCGGCCGGAACCCGCTCGCCCTCCCGGTGGAGCTGCCCGAAGGCGTCTACGTCGTGGTCTCGCAGCGCACGGTGCACATCCCGCTCGCCGTGGCGACCCCGCGCCGGGTGCTCAGGATCCGGGCGGGCAGCCCCGAGAACCTCGCCGACCTCCGCGCCTACCTGGAGACCGCGGTCACGGAACCCGCCCTGGCCGCGCGTCTGGCGGACGCCGGCGTCGCCCCGCAGGACCTCGTCCGGCAGCTGGTGACCCGCAGCGCCGGGGTCTGGCTGGTGCTGCGTTATGTGCTCGCGGAACTGCGCAACGGAACGCGGACGCCGGATGACCTGGGATCACTGCCCGTCGGTCTCTGGCACTACTACGCGCGCTTCTGGAGCGAATGGCAGCGCACCCACGAGGACACCTGGCCAGAGATGGACCTGCCGCTGCTCGTCACGCTCACGGCCGTTCAGGAACCGCTGACCCTCGACGCGCTGTGCCGGTTGAGCGGGTTCCCGGACTCCGAGCGCGCGGCGAGACTCGTCGGCGACGCCTGGCGTCCCTTCCTCCAGGTCGAGGAAGGGACGCAGGAACGGTACGCGGCCTTCCACGACAGCTTGGGCGAGTTCGTGGCGGGAAAGATCGACTCCAGCGCCCTCACCAGTGCCGAACGGCCGTTCGTCGCGCGGTTGTCCGCAGCTCAGCGAGAGGCGCACGATCGCATCGCCGAGCGCTACCTGACCGCCTGGGGCGGCCTGGAGGGCGGGCTCCCCGGACTCCGCGGCGAGGTTGCGGACATGGACGGCGGCTACGGCCTGCGGCATGTCGTCCACCACCTCGCGGCCGCCGGGGCGGACGCCGTCCTCCACCGTCTGATGGAGCTGGAATGGCCGAGGGAGGAGGCCGTCGACCCCGTGGACGCCTCTCCCGCGGCCAACGCCTGGTACGAGGTCCACCGGGCCCGCCGCACGTTCGCCGGGTACGCCCTGGACGTCCGGCGAGCCTGGGCGCGGGCCGAGAGGAGCGGGACGCTCGCCCTGGAGCTGCGCTACGCGCTCGTCGCCGCCTCGGTCAACAGCATGGCCGGGAACGTTCCGAGCGAGTTGCTCCTGCTCCTCGTCGACAACGGCGTCGCCACGGCGGGGCAGGCCCTGGAACTGGCACGGGGGATCACCGAGCCCCAGGCCCGCGCCGAAGCCCTCACCGCCCTCCTGCCCGTGCTGACCGGCGAGACCCGTGCCGAAACGGTGCGCGAGGCCCTCGCCAGCGTGCAGCTCGTCCCGGACGGCTACTGGCGCGCGGGCGAGCTGGTTCGGCTGGCCCCCGCCGCAGGGCCCGACCACCGGGACGACCTGCTTCGCATCGCGACCGGCCTCAGCCGGGACTACGACCGCTCCATCTCGCTGCGTTTCCTGTCGGCGGAACCGGAGCGGCGCACCACGGAACCCGTTCCCACGGCTTTCAGCTTCGATCCGGCCGACCCCCAGGTGTTCGCCGCCCAGTACCTCCAGCGGACGCGCAGGGGAGTGGCGACCCTCCTGCAGGGCATAGGCGCGGACCCCGGTGAGGAGACCTCCGCCCACCGGCACGTAGCGGCCAGCCGCTTCGTCCGGGACCCCCGCTGGCGCGCCGAACTCCTGACGGCCTCGGCGCACACCGCGCCCAGCGACGCCCGTGGTGACATCCTCAGGGCGGCGCTGAGCATCTCCCTGATGGCCGGTGACCGGGACGCCCTGAACGCCGCTCTCGCCTCGGTCGCCGCCCGCCTGGCCGCGGCCGGTGACGTCCCGGCCGCACTCGCCTGCATCTCGGAGATACGCGACCCGGAGGGCCTGACCCGGGCGCTCTTCGCCGTCTCCGCCCAGGCTCCGCCCCCGCAGCGCGCGGAGATCACCCGCCGCGCCGCCGGGACGGCAGGCAGGATCGCCGACCCGGCGGTCCGCGGGCAGATACTCCGCCAGCACGCGGCCCAGCTGGAAGGCGACCTCGACGACCTCCTCGGATCACTCGGCGCCGACTGGCGCGCATCGGTGTGGGCCGCGATGGGAGAGCGGAACCACGACGAGGACCTGCTGGCCAAGGCGCTCTCCACCGCCGTCGCCGCCACCGAGCCGGGACGGGCGAGGGTCATCGCCGAACTGATCCCCCACCTCCCCTCCCCGCTCCTCGCCACCGCCCACGCCGCCGTCGGCGCCCTCGAAGACCCCGAACAGCGCGACCACGGCATGACCGTCCTCGCCGCCCGCATGGGCGGTCTCGCCCGGCTCGGCGACCTGGACGGGATCGTCTCGTCGATTTCGGACGCGCACTGGCTCACGGAGGCGCTGTACCGGGCCGGGTGCGGGCTCGCAGCGGCCGGACAGGACGGCCCGGCGGCGCTGATCGCCGCCCGGATAGCGTCGCCGCCGCACAGGGCCGAGGTGCTCGCGCGGGCCGGGCGGCCTGCCGAGGCGTTCGCGGTGGCCGACGGCTCGGCGGACCCGGGCGAGCGGATCGCCGTCCTGCTCCGGATCGGGGAGACGGGTGACCAGGACCGGGACGGCATCGCCCACGCGCGGACGGCACTCGCCGACGTCGGCGATCCGGTGCTGCTGGCTCCGCTGGCCAACGCGGTCAGCCTCGCCCTGGCCGAGTCCGGGCGCCCGGAGGCGGCGCTCGACGTCGTCAGGATGCTGCCGGAGGAGAAGCGCGCCGCGGCGCTGGCCCCGCTGGCGCCGTACGCGGGAGACGCCGTGGGCGAGGCCGCGGGGCTCGCGCGGACGCTGCGCGATCCCGTCAGCCGGGCCCGCGTGCTCGCGGGACTGATGGGACCGCTGGTCGCGTCGGGAGCGCCGGACATCCAGGGCCATCTCCGTGAAACACTGCGCACGCTCGCCACGGGAACCCGGGCGCAGCTTCTCGAGGCGGTCCCGGACCTGCTGCCGGGGCTGGTGGAAGCGGCCGGCCTCCAGGGCCTGGCGGATCTGGGCGCGGCGATCACCTCGGCACACCGGTGGTGGCCGTGACCCCCGGCTTCGAGCTGGTCGTCCACCACCGGTACGGGTCGGGGAGCTGCGCCGACCTCTCCGGGTACGCCAACGACGGGCACGCGACGGCGGGGACGGCGGGAGCCGAAGGGATGCCGTTCGACGGCCGGAGCACCCGCGTCGTGGTGTTCCCCGCGCTGAGCCTCACCGACCTCGGGGGCATCCGGGCCCGGGCGCGGGTGCAGGTCGACGAGCTGGACGACCGGCGAACGATCATGGAGGGCTACCTCTCGTTCTCGTTCTCGGTCGAACCCGACGGAGCGCTCTCCGGAAGCGTCTACACGGGCCTCGAATGGCACCTGATCAGGACAGGCCCGGGGGTGGTTCCCCGGCACCGCTGGATCGACGTGGGTTTCGTCTACGACGGACGGGATTCCGCGTCCCTCTCCCTGGACGGCCGGGTGGTGGCCTCCCGCCACGCGGACTTCGGCAGGATGGGCGGCGTCGAGTGGCCCTACGGGCTGAACATCGGCGCGTGGCCGGACGAGGCCGCCCGTGTCTTCAGCGGACGTATGGCGGAGGTCTGGTTGTGGCGGCTGAGTCGCTGAGACTGGAGGACTACGCGCCGCGGTCCGAGCTGGTCGTCCCCGAGACATCGGTGACGCGTCCGCGTTTCCCGGTGATCGACGCCCACAGCCATCTGGGCACGGAGTTCGGCGGCGGCTGGGACCGCCGCCCGGTCGGCGAACTGCTGGACGTCCTGGACGCGTCAGGTGTGGAACGCCTCGTCGACCTCGACGGCGGCTGGGACGAGGAGGTGCTCGACCGGCATCTGGCACTGTTCAAGGAGGCCGCCCCTGAGCGTTTCGCCTGTTTCGGCGGTGTCGACTGGCAGGCCTGGCCGGAACTGGGCAACCGGTTCCCCGAGTGGGCCGCCGACCGGCTGGCCGCGCAGGTCCGCAGGGGCGCCCAGGGACTCAAGATCTGGAAGCCGTTCGGCCTGTCCGTGGCCGATCAGCGCGGGTGCCGGGTGGCGGTCGACGACCACCGGCTCGACGTCCTCTGGGCGACCGCGGCCGAGCTCGGCGTGCCGGTGGTCATCCACGTCGCCGACCCCGTCGCCTTCTTCCGCCCCATGGACGAGCGCAACGAACGCTACGAGCTGCTGCGTGAGAACCCGCAGTGGCACGCGCTCCGGCCGGGGTTCCCCCCGTTCGAAACCGTGGTCGGTGAGCTGGCCTCGCTGGTCGCCCGGCACCGTTCGACGGTTTTCGTCGGGGCCCACGTGGGCTGCTACGCCGAGAACCTCGCGTGGGTGAGCGTGCTCCTCGACCGGTGCCCGAACTTCTACGTGGACCTGGCGGCACGCCTAGACGAGCTGGCGCGGCAGCCGTACACCGCCAGGCGGTTCGTCGTCCGGCATCAGGACCGGGTGGTGTTCGGCACGGACTGGCCCGCCGACGTGGGGATGTACCGTACCCACTACCGGTTCCTGGAGACCGATGACGAGCACTTCCCCGGCCCGGGAGGGGACCGCCCGGGGAAGAGCTGGCGGCTGACCGGGCTCCACCTGCCGGACGACGTCCTGGCGAAGGTCTACCGGGACAACGCCCTCCGCCTGCTGGGGCCCGCTAGTCCGCGGAGCGCGTCGTGGTCGTGATCCTGCTGCCCGACACGTCCCGCCCGATCGCGACGGAACCCTGGCCGCTCGCCGTCACCGTCGTCACGGTTCCCGCGACCCCGGCGGACCTGGCCTCGTCGAAGATCCGCCCGATCTCCGCCGCCAGCCCGGGATCCTCCGCGAGCAGCTTCTTCAGCTGGACCTTCAGGACGGTCCGGAGCTCCTCGTCGTCGGGGTTCTCCGCCACGTCGTTGACGGCCTCGCTCGCCGCGGGCCTCTCCTCGACCCTGCCGCGCAGCCTTTCCCAGATCCTCTGGCCGAATCCGGGTCCTTCCTGCCCGCCGCCGTCTCCGGTTCCTGCGGCGATGTTCAGCAGCTGGGGCAGCAAAGGAGCGAGATACGAGACCAGCGCAGCGATGTCCATGTCCTACCCCACCGGATGGATTCGGCCTACGGCCATCCAGTCTACGCAGGCGCTCCGGCGCCCGGACAGGAGTTGGCGACGATGGCGGGAATCTTCGGGCACATCCGGTTCGGTGTCCCGGACCTCCCCGCCACCGCCACCGCCACCACCACCGCCTCCTTCGACGGCGACACCTCCGCCGTCTGGGATCCCCGCGGTCAGACCCTGCGCCTGACCTGCGACCGCCTGGGCTCGAACCCGCTGTACTACCACCTCACCGGGGACGGCGTGCTGTTCGCGTCCCGGCCGGAGGCGATCCTCGCCCACGTCGACCCGGTCCTCGACCTGGACGGCCTCCGCAAGGCCCTGGCCTTCACCCTCAGCGTTCCCGGCGTTCCCTGGAGCGGGATCTCCGGGGTCGCGCCGGGCACCACCACGACCGTCACCCCCTCCGGTGTGAGGACGGAGACCTACTGGAGACTGACGGCCCGCGAGCACACCGACGACCTCGCCACCACCGTGGCGAACATCCGGGACCTGCTCACCGACGCGGTGCGCAGCCGGCCCGTCCGCGCCGCGCTGCTCTCCGGCGGCCTCGACTCCAGTCTGCTCACCGCGCTCGCCGGAACCCGGCTTCACACCTACGACGTGGACTTCACCGGCTACGAGGACCACTTCACCGCAGATGACGAGCGCGCGGCCCCCGACGCCCCCTATGCCGCCGAGGCGGCGGCCCACCTGGGCACCCTCCACCGCACGGTCGGCCTGACCCCCGCCGCGCTCGCGGACCCGGACCTGCGCAGAACAGTGGTCCGCGCCTACGGGATCCCGCCCGGCTGGGGCGACCGGGACCGCTCCGCCTACCTGCTCTACCGCTCGGTCCGTGAGGACTTCCCGGGTGCGCTCTCGGGCGAGGCGGCCGACGAACTGTTCGGCGGCTACGCCGTGTTCTTCGATCCCGTGATCCACCGGGCCCGGACCTTCCCGTGGGTCGCGACCGGCTACACCACGTACGGGCCGGTCTCCGAGGCCCTGCGTCCGGAACTGCGGCTGGACCTCCCGGGCCACCTGGCCGGCGAGTACGCCCGTTCCGTCTCCGAAGTCGAGTGCCTCGACGGCGAGGACGAGGGCGAGCGGCGGATGCGGACCGTCGCCCACCTGTACCTGACCAGGGCGCTGCCGGTGCTCCTCACCCGCAAGGACCGTCTGAGCAGGGCGGCCGGGCTGGACGTCCGGCTGCCCTTCGCCGACCACCGGCTGGTCGAGTACGTCTACAACGTCCCGTGGTCGATGAAGACCTTCGACGGCCGGGAGAAGAGCCTGCTCCGCGCCGCCGCCCGCGGTCTGCTGCCGCCTTCGGTCCTGGGCCGCCTGAAGACCGCCTTCCCGTCGATCCGGCATCCCGCGTACTCGGCGGCGCTCGCGCGTCAGGCGGCCGAGCTCGCGGCCGAAGCCGGTCACGCCGTGTTCGCGATCGCGGACCGGTCCTGGCTCGGCGCCGTCGGGCGGCGGGACGCCCGCTCCATGCCGGCCCGGACCCGCAACACCCTGGAGTGGATCCTCAACCTGGCCGCCTGGCTGGAGCTGTACCGCCCGACGCTACGCCTGCCCTGACCCCTCCGGCGGGCCGCTTTGCCTCCGACTCGGAATCCCTACCTTGCCGTGGTGGATTTGGTACTCTTGGCGCCGGGCCGAGAGGCGCTGCAACGGGTTCACACCCGCCACGCTCGGTCTGCTCCGTTTTCGCGAAGGGCGCCTCCGACAACGGAGGTGACCGGTGGACGTATCCCTGAACCGCGGCGACACGGATGAGTGCGGTGGCCTGCGGCACACACCCGGCTCAAGGCAGGCGGCGCCGGGTGATAGGGCCCGCGCCCTCCGGGAACTGCTCGACCGGCGGATCGCGGTGCTCGACGGGGCCTGGGGCACGATGCTGCAGAACGCCGGGCTCACCCCGGCCGACTACCGCGGCGAGCGCTTCGGCGACCACCCGCGCGACGTGACCGGTGACCCGGACCTGCTGAACCTGACCCGCCCGGACGTCGTCCTCGACGTCCACCGGCGCTACCTCGCGGCCGGCGCGGACATCACCACCACGAACACGTTCACCGCGACGAGCATCGGCCAGGCGGACTACGGGCTGGAGCCGCTGGTGCGGGAGATGAACCTGCGGGGGGCCCAGCTCGCGCGCCAGGCCGCCGACGAGGCGGGCGGGCGGTTCGTCGCCGGCTCGGTCGGCCCGCTCAACGTCACGCTCTCCCTCTCGCCGAAGGTGGAGGACCCGGCGTTCCGCGCGGTCACGTTCGACGAGGTCCACGCCGCCTACGCCGAGCAGATCCGGGCGCTGGCCGAGGGCGGTGTCGACCTGCTGCTGATCGAGACGATCTTCGACACGCTCAACGCGAAGGCCGCCATCGCCGCGGCCCGCGACGTCGCCCCGGACCTGCCGCTGTGGATCTCGGTGACGATCGTCGACCTGAGCGGGCGCACGCTCTCCGGTCAGACCGCCGAGGCGTTCTGGCGGGCGGTCGAGCACGCCGACCCGCTGGTGGTGGGCCTGAACTGCTCCCTGGGCGCGGCGGAGATGCGCCCCTACGTCGCCGAGCTGTCGCGGGTGGCCGGGGTCTACACGGCCGCCCACCCCAACGCCGGGCTGCCCAACGCGTTCGGCGGCTACGACCAGACGCCGGAGGAGACCGCGCGGCTGCTCGGCGAGTTCGCCGAGTCCGGGATCGTGAACATCGCCGGAGGCTGCTGCGGAACGACGCCCGAGCACATCGAGCGGATCGCCGCCGCGGTCTCCGGCCTGACCCCGCGCCCGGTCCCGGCGCCGCCCGCGCGCACCCGCTTCAGCGGCCTGGAGCCCTTCGAGATCGGCGCGGACACCGGCTTCGTCATGATCGGGGAGCGCACCAACGTCACCGGCTCGGCGCGGTTCCGGCGCCTCATCGAGGCGGACGACCACCAGGGCGCCGTCGACGTCGCGCTGGAGCAGGTGCGCGGCGGCGCCAACCTGCTCGACGTCAACATGGACGCCGACCTGCTCGACAGCGAGCGGGCGATGACCACGTTCCTCAACCTGATCGCGACCGAGCCGGAGGTCGCCCGCATCCCAGTCATGATCGACAGCTCGCGGTGGAGCGTGCTGGAGGCCGGGCTCAAGTGCGTGCAGGGCAAGGGCGTCGTCAACTCCATCAGCCTCAAGGAGGGCGAGGGCCCGTTCCTGGAGCAGGCCCGGCGCATCCGCGACTACGGAGCCGGCGTCGTCGTCATGGCCTTCGACGAGCGGGGCCAGGCCGACACCGCCGAGCGCAAGGTGGAGATCTGCGCCCGCGCCTACGACCTGCTCACCCAGCAGGCGGGCTTCCCCGCCGAGGACATCATCTTCGACCCCAACGTGCTCGCCGTCGCCACCGGCATCGCCGAGCACGACGGCTACGCCAAGGCGTTCATCGACGCGCTCCCGCTCATCAAGGAGCGCTGCCCCGGGGCGCGGACCAGCGGCGGCATCTCCAACCTGTCGTTCTCCTTCCGCGGCAACGACGTCGTGCGCGAGGCGATGCACTCGGCCTTCCTGCTGCACGCCGTACGCGCCGGGCTGGACATGGGCATCGTCAACGCCGGCCAGCTCGCGGTCTACCAGGACATCCCCGCCGACCTGCTCGAACTCGTCGAGGACGTCATCTTCGACCGGCGGCCCGACGCCACCGACCGGCTCGTCGCGTTCGCCGAGACGGTCAGCGGGTCCGGCACCCGCCGTACCGTGGACCTGTCCTGGCGCGAGGCGCCGGTGGAGGAGCGTCTGGCGCACGCGCTCGTGCACGGCGTCGTCGACTTCGTCGAGGCCGACACCGAGGAGGCCCGGCAGCGGGCGGCGCGGCCCCTCGACGTGATCGAGGGGCCGCTCATGGACGGCATGAAGACCGTGGGCGACCTGTTCGGCGCGGGGAAGATGTTCCTGCCGCAGGTGGTCAAGAGCGCGCGGGTGATGAAGCGGGCGGTCGCCTATCTCGAGCCGTACATGGAGGCCGAGAAGGAGCGGGCGCTGAGGGAGGGGCGCGCCGAGACCGGGCGCGGCAACGGGAAGGTGGTGCTCGCCACCGTCAAGGGCGACGTGCACGACATCGGCAAGAACATCGTGGGCGTCGTGCTCGGCTGCAACAACTACGAGGTCGTCGACCTCGGCGTCATGGTCCCCGCGGCGCGGATCCTCGACACCGCGGTCGCCGAGGGCGCCGACGTCGTCGGGCTCTCCGGGCTGATCACCCCGTCGCTGGACGAGATGGCCGCCGTGGCCGCGGAGATGCAGCGCCGGGGGCTGAAGCTGCCGCTGCTGATCGGCGGCGCCACGACCTCGCGCCAGCACACCGCGGTGCGTATCGCCCCCGCCTACGACGGCTCCACGATCCACGTGCTCGACGCCTCCCGCGTCGCCGGTGTCGTCGCGGACCTGATGGACGCCGACCGGGCGGAGGCGCTGGACGCGGGCAACCGCACCGAGCAGGCGCGCCTGCGCGAGCAGCACGCGGCCAGGGAGCGCAGCCCCCTGCTGACCGTCGGACAAGCCCGCGCCAACCGCGAGCGGATCCCCTTCGGCGACCTGCCCGTGCCGGCCTTCACCGGCGTCCGCACCGTCCGCCCGGACCTGGAGACCCTGCGCGGGATGATCGACTGGCAGTTCCTCTTCCTCGCCTGGCAGCTCAAGGGCAAGTACCCGGCGATCCTCGACCAGCCGGTGGCCCGCGAGCTGTACGACGAGGCGAACACCCTGCTCGACCAGATCATCGCCGACGGATCGCTGCACGCCCAGGGCGCCTACGGCTTCTGGCCCGCGCGCTCCGAGGGCGACGACATCCTCCTCGAC
The DNA here is from genome assembly GCF_014203605.1 of Thiemannella venezuelensis. Taxonomy (GTDB): domain Bacteria; phylum Actinomycetota; class Actinomycetes; order Streptosporangiales; family Streptosporangiaceae; genus Planomonospora_A; species Planomonospora_A venezuelensis. The sequence goes on from NZ_JACHJJ010000029.1 coordinate 25,474, forward strand.
ACCGGCTCGCCGGACGCTCCGGAGGCGCTCCGGCTGCCGATGCTGCGCCAGCAGACGGCCAAGCCCGAGGGCCGGGCCAACCGGTGCCTGGCGGACTACGTGGCTCCGGCCGGGGACCACCTCGGCGGGTTCGCCGTGGCCGTCCACGGGGCCGAGGACCTCGCCGCCGCCTTCGAGGCCCGGAACGACGACTACCGCGCGATCATGGTGAAGGCCCTGGCCGACCGGCTCGCCGAGGCGTTCGCCGAGCACATCCACCTCCAGGCGCGGCGCGACTGGTACGAGCCGGACGCCGATCCCGCGATCGAGGACCTGCACGCCGAGCGCTTCCGCGGCATCCGCCCCGCGCTCGGCTATCCCGCCTGCCCGGACCACAGCCAGAAGCAGGAACTGTTCGACCTGATCGGCGCCGGCAAGCTCGGCATGGCGCTGACCGAGTCCTTCGCGATGACGCCCGCCGCCAGCGTCAGCGGGCTGCTCTTCGCCCACCCGTCGTCGCGCTACTTCACGGTGGGCCGGCTCGGCAGGGACCAGGTCGAGGACTACGCCCTCCGGCGCGGTCTCGGCCTCGCCGAGGTCGAGCACTGGCTCCGGCCCAACCTCGCCTACGAGCCCCGGTGACCCGCGGCCGCGTCCGGTGCGGTGCCCGCTGACCAGGGCGACCGGTACGGCACGGCGGCCGCCGTACCGGCCCCGGGCCGCCCGCCGGGCCGGCGGGCTCGGCTAACCTGGGGCCCGATGAACCGCCTGACGACGCCCTGGGGCGAGCTCGACCTCGCCCGTTTCCCCGACGACCCCCGCGACCCGTTCCGCGCCTGGGACGCCGCCGACGAGTACCTGCTGCGGCACCTCGCAGGGATCGACACGGAGCCGGTGGACCTGTCGGGCACCGTGGTCGTGTCGGGCGACCGGTGGGGCGCGCTGGCCGCCGCGCTCGCCGGCCACCACCCTGTGCAGATCACCGACTCGTTCCTGACCCAGGAGGCGACCCGGGCGAACCTGAAGCGCAACGGGACCGACCCGGACGCGGTGCGGCTGCTGTCGACCAGGGACGCGCCGCCGGACCGGATCGACGTGCTGCTGGTCCGCGTGCCCAGGAGTCTGGCGCTCCTGGAGGACCAGCTGCACCGCCTGGCGCCCGCCGTGCACGCGGGCACCGTCGTGGCCGGCACGGGGATGGTCACCGAGATCCACACCTCGACGCTGCGGCTGTTCGAGCGGATCCTCGGGCCGACCAGGACGTCGCTGGCGGTGAAGAAGGCGCGGCTCGTCTTCTGCGCGCCGGACCCGGACCTGCCCAGGACCCCCAGCCCGTGGCCGCGGAGCTACGAGCTGCCCGCCAGCGTCGGGGCGGTCTCGGGCCGGACCGTCGTCAACCACGCGGGGGTCTTCTGCGCCGACCGCCTCGACGTCGGGACCCGGTTCCTCCTGCGCCACCTGCCCCGCCGCCGCGGCCCCGAGCGGGTGGTGGACCTGGGCTGCGGCAACGGGGTCGTCGGCACGGCCGCGGCGCTGGCCAACGGCGAGGCCGAGGTGCTGTTCGTCGACGAGTCCCACCAGGCGGTGGCCTCGGCGCGGGCCACCTTCGGGGCGAACCTCGGCCCGGACGCGGCGGCCGAGTTCCGGGTGGGCGACGGCCTGTCGGGCGTGCCGGCGGGGACGGTGGACCTGGTGCTCAACAACCCGCCGTTCCACAGCCACCGGGGCACGACCGACGCGACGGCCTGGCGGATGTTCACCGGGTCGCGCGCCGCGCTGCGCCGCGGGGGAGAGCTGTGGGTCATCGGCAACCGGCACCTCGGCTACCACGTGAAGCTGCGCCGGATCTTCGGCAACTGCGAGGTCGTCGCGAGCGACCCGAAGTTCGTCCTCCTGCGCGCCGTCAAGAACTGACGGCCGCGGAGCACCGGAGGCCGGCCGGCGAGTGCTCCGCCCGTCCTCCCCTCCCCGCGCGGCCGGTGGCGGGGCCGTACGGCCCGCGCCGGGATCAAGACCTGGGGTGGGCGGCGAAGAACCGCCAGATGACGGCGGTGGCGTCGAGGGCCGCCGACGGGGGATCGGCCCGCTCGCGGACGACCTCGCCGCCCGGCCACTGGTGCCCCGCCCCCTCGACGGTGATCAGTTCGACGGCGCGGCCGCGCGGGCACCTGGCGCGTTCGACGGTGACCGGTCCCGACCGGGAGACGGAGGGACGGCCGCAGTCGCCGGTCGCGCGCCAGCCGGCGACGACCTCCCGCACCGGAGGCCCGTCGATCCTGGCGAACCCGGCGCCGGGGGCGCCGTCGAACCGCACGGCCTCGTCGGCCAGGCCGTGGACGTGGACGACCGAGAGGGGCGCGGGCGCGCGGCAGGCGCCCATCCGGGTCGCGGCCACCGGACCGGCCGCCGCGAAGACCGCGGTGTCGCAGGCCAGCCGGTAGGCCATCATGCCGCCGTTGGAGATCCCCGTCACGTACACCCGCCGGGGGTCGGTCCCCAGCCTCCGGCCGATCTCCGCGACCATCCGGCCGACGAAGGCGACGTCGTCCACCCGTTCCCGGCCCGGCCTGCCGCAGCAGCCGCCGCCGGCGTTCCACGCCCTGCCGTACCCGTCGGGGTAGGCGACGGCGAAACCCCGCAGGTCGGCCTCGGCGTTCCACCCGTAGGAGCGCTCCGCCTGCCGCGCCGAGCCGAAGCCGCCGTGCAGCATCACCACCAGCGGAGCCTTCGCCGGGAGCGACGCGGGCCGGTAGAGCCGGTAGCCGCGCTCCCGCCCGTCGACCGTGATCGTGTGGACGGTGGTCCTTCCCTCGCCTGCGGCGCGGGTCGCCGTCTCCGCCGCGGCGCCGCTTCCCGCGGTGCACACCACGGCCAGTACGGCGAACACCGCCGCCGCACCCGCACGGATCATCCGCATGCCCGAACTCCCTTCCCTCGATGGACGACAGCCGGCAGTGAACCCGATCTTCTTGGCAAATTCATGAGATCCCGGTGCATGCTGGGCACAGATCACATACGGACGGAGCCGATCATGACCTCTGACGACGAACGTTTCCTCCGCAGGGCCATCGAGCTCGCCGCCGGGGCCCGGGCCGCCGGAGAAGCGCCCTTCGGATCGCTTCTGGTGGGCCCGGACGGCAGAGTGCTGGCCGAGGGGTACAACACGGTCGCCGGCGACCGGGACATCTCCGCCCACCCCGAGCTGAAGCTGGCCAGGTGGGCGGCCCGAGAGCTCGATCCCGGTACGGCGGCCGCCACCACCATGTACACGAGCTGCCAGCCCTGCGGCATGTGCGCGGGCGCCATCGAGCGCTCCGGTCTCGGCCGCGTCGTGTTCGCGCTCTCCGACGAGCAGCTCGGCGAGCTCAAGCCGGGCGGCGGCCGGCCGCACGTGCCCTACGAGGGTCCGGCACTGTTCGACGAGGCGCGCGTCCCGGTCGACGGCTACTACCGCTGACCCGCCGGGGCGGACACGCCTCCCGCCCCGGCGGCCGGGGGGGGGTCAGCCTCCGGCGGGCCTGCCGCCCATGATCTTCCCCGTCTCCGCGAGCAGCCTCTCGACGTAGCCGCGGGCGCCGCCCGGCGCGGTCAGCGCCGCGGCCTGGCCGGCCCACAGGTTGACCAGGCCGGCCAGGCCGCGGCGGCCCGCCTCCCGGCGGAGACCCAGCATCAGCGCGTTCTGCACCGGGTACGGCGGCACCTCCTCCTCGAAGGCCGCCATCTCCCGGACGAAGCGGTTGGGGATCGCCCGGGCGAGCCGCCCTGAGAACAGCCGGGTGAGCACGGTGACCCGGGCATCGGGGGCGTGCAGCGCGGCCTTGTGCAGCTCGCTCGCCCCCGACTCCCCGGTGGCCAGGAAACCGGTGCCGATCTGCACGCCGTGCGCCCCGAGCGTGAGCGCCGCGGCGACGCCGCGGCCGTCGGCGATCCCGCCCGCGGCGATCACCGGCACCGAGACGGCGTCGGCGACCTGCGGGACGAGGGAGAACGTGCCGACCAGCGACTCGTGCACGGGCCGCAGGAAGGCGCCCCGGTGCCCGCCCGCGTCGCTGCCGGAGGCGACGACCGCGTCCAGGCCCGCCTCCTCCAGCGCGACCGCCTCGTCCACGGTCGTCGCGGTGCCGATCGTCAGGACGCCCCGGCGGCGGGCCTCGGCGAGGACGCGCGCGGGCGGGACTCCCATGACGAAGCTGATCACCGGGGGACCGGCCGCGAGCAGGGCGTCCGCCTGGTCGTCGAAGTCCTGCCCGGCCTGCCGCCCGGGGGTGGGGACCGGGAGGCCGAGCTCCTCGAAGTAGGGCCGGATCCGGTCCACGTCGGCCGGCGCCGCCCGCAGCTCCGCTTCCCCGGGCTGGGGGACCCAGAGGTTGACCGCGAACGGCCGGCCGGTCGCCGCCCTGAGCTCGGCGACCAGGCCGGTGAGCTCGCCGGGGGCCAGGATGTGCCCGCCGTAGGAGCCGAGGCCGCCCGCCTCGGACACGGCCGCGGTCAGCGCGACGGACGACAGGCCGCCGCCGAAGGGGCCCTGGACGATCGGGTGCTCCAGGCCCAGTAGGCGCTCCAGCCTGCCGCCGGACCAGGAGGGGATGCGCGCGCCCATCAGGAGGCCACCCCTTCGAGGCCGCGGCGGCCGGAGGCGAGCCGGAGCGCGGTCCGGGCGACCCGGCGGCCCAGGTGCTCGGCCGTCCGCAGGTCGGCGGGGGAGGGGGCGAGGTCGGGGCCGGCGTCGGAAGGCGACTGGGCCATCGCGCCGAGGAAGCCGCCGAGCCGGTTGAGGTCGTCGGGGCTTCCGTCGGCGCTGTACAGCCAGCCCGGCGGCAGCCCCAGCGTCACCCAGGTCATGCCGTGCTGGGCGGCGAGGAGCGCCATGGAGGTGAGCGTGTTGAGCTTGTCGCCGTTCACCCCGGCGGAGTTGGTGAACCCGGCGGCGAGCTTGTCGCGCCAGCCCATGTCCGCCCAGACCTTGGCGCTGGCCTCGGCGAAGGCCTGGAAGGCGGCGGACTGGCTGCCCATGTAGGTCGGGGAGCCGAAGATGATGGCCTCGGCCCCGTCCAGTGCCGTCCACAGCTCGTCGGTCAGGGAGGTCACGTCGTGCAGCTCGGCCCGCACGCCGGGGACGGAGCGCGCGCCGCCGGCGGCGGCCCGGGCCTGGCGCTCGGTGTGGCCGTAGCCGCTGTGGTAGGCGATGGCGACGGTGATCGGTGGGAGCATGGGTGCCCTTTCTCTTCCGCAGATGCTTGGCCGAGCTTATAGACGGTCGGTCAACTATGTCCAGTTGTAGTTGACCGACCGTATACTGCGGTCATGGGACGATCGAGCACTGCCCGCGAACGGCTCCTCGACTCCGCCTGCGAGCTCATGCTCGGCAGGGGTTACGGCAGCATCGGAGTGGCGGAGATCTGCGCACGCGCCGACGTGCGCAAGGGCAGTTTCTACCACTTCTTCGAATCCAAGCAGGCGCTGACGGTCGCGGTCGTCGACGCCCACTGGCAGGCGCAGCGGACGGCTTGGACCGCCGTGCTGGACGCGCCGGCGCCCGCGCTCGACCGGCTGGAACGGCTCTTGCGCGAGCAGGCGGAGGGGCAGCGCCGGGCGAAACTGGACGGCGGAGCGGTGCACGGCTGCCTGCTGGCCAACCTGGCGCTCGAGCTCAGTCGGCAGGACGGCCCGGTTCAGGAACGGCTGGAGGAGATCTTCGCCGAGCAGATCGGTCTCGTCCAGGCCGTTCTCGACGACGCGGCGCGCGAAGGGGCCATCCCGGCGCCGCGACAGGGTACGGCCCGCTCGCTGGTGGCCCAGCTGGAAGGGATGGTCCTGTTCGCGAAGCTGGGCAACGACCCGGAGATCCTGGACGACCTCTGGGAGCAGGCCAGGCTCCTGCTGGGCATGGCCGGCAGTCCCGCCCTCATCGCATAGCCGGGACCCGCCGGCGCCCCCGCCCGCATGGACACCGGGCAGGCGGGGTGTCAGGCGGTCAGCGGGCCTGCGGGGTGGTACCGATCACCGACCGGCACAGCGTGCTCAGTTCGTCGACCACCGCGTCGAGCGGCGCCGAGGTGCGCTGAGCCTGGGCGAGCACGAGTGCGCCCTCCAGCGCGCCGACGACGAGCACCGCCAGGGACTGCGCCCGCCGCCGGTCGGCTCCGTCCGCGACGAGCCTGTCGGAGATCAGGTCGCACCAGGCCCCGAACACCTCTCCGGCGACGTCGCGGGCGGCCCGTTCGGTGCCCAGGGCCGCCGCGACGATCGGGCAGCCGACGGCGTAGTCACCGGCTTCGAGGCCGCGGCGCCACAGGTCGGCCATCGCGTGCAGCGCGCCCGGCGTGTCCGACGCGTCGAGGATCCGGGCCACTGCGGCGCTCAGGTGCCCGGCGGCGCTGCGCGTGGCCTCCTCGACGAGCTGCGACCTGCCGCCGGGGAAGTGGTGGTAGACCGAGCCGCGAGGCGCACCGCTGTCGGCCAGCACGTCCGCGAACGAGACCGCGGCGACACCGCGCCGGCGCATCAGCTCGACCGTGCTGCGGATCATCGCCGCCCGGGGGCCGGCGGGGTCGTGCCGTCTCGTCATCCGCGTGCTCCCGCTGTCTCCGTTTCTATGTATGTTGTCATACATAGATGTGGTGTACATAGAAATGTCTACCCTGCCCCGAGGAGACAGCGTGACCGAGACCGACGCCCCGCCGCACCCGTTCGATGCGGCCGTCGCGCTCACCCCTGCGGCCGACGGCCGTACCAGGAGCCGGACCCGGCCGGAGTACGCCAACATGGTCGGCCCCTTCGGCGGTGTCACCGCGGCCACCCTCGTGCAGGCCGTCCAGCAGCACCCCGACCGGCTCGGCGACCCGCTCTCCATCACCGTCAACTACGCCGCCCCCGTCGCGGACGGCGACTTCGACATCGCCGCGCGGGTCGTGCGCAGCAACCGCACCAACCAGCACTGGACGCTCGAACTGACCCAGGACGGCGCGGTGACGACCACCGCCACCGCGGTGTTCGGCATCCACCGCGACACGTGGGCGGACACCGAGATCGCCATGCCGTCGGCACCGCCGCCGGACGCCGTCCCGGTACAGGGTTTCCCGGACTTCGTCGCGTGGGCCCGCAACTACGAGATGCGCTTCGTCCGGGGCGCCGTGCCGGACCAGGACGCCGGCGAACACCCGGACTCGACCACGACCCTGTGGGTGCGCGACAACCCGGCCCGGCCCCTCGACTTCCCGGCGCTGACCTCGCTGTGCGACGTGTTCTACCCGCGGGTGTTCCTGCGGCGCGGCCAGTACATGCCGGCCGGCACCGTCTCCCTCACCGTGTACTTCCACGCCGACGCCGGGGAGCTCGCGGCCCAGGGCGAGGACTACGTCCTGGGCACCGCGCGCACCCACCGCTTCTCGCGCGGCTACTTCGACCAGACCGCCCACATGTGGGGCCGCGACGGCACCCTGCTGGCCTCCACCCACCAGCTGGTCTACTTCAAGGGGTGAACCCGCCCGGCGTCCGCCGGTCCCGCGGTCAGCGGCGGCCGAGGAGGCGCGCCAGGGCGTGCAGGGTCTCGGCGGGCGTTCCCGGAGACGGGGAGACGCGGAGCACGGGCACCGGCATGTCCAGCGGTGCCCTGCCGACCGGTACGGCGCCGACCAGCAGGGACGCCTCCGCCGCGAGGGAGGCGGCGTCCGCGACGGCCGCCGCGGGGTCCGCACCCGGCGGAGGCCTGAGCGTGACGACGGCGGAGGGCTCGTCCAGCGGTTCGACCGCCTGCCAGCCGCCGGCCCCGTCGAGGAGGCGGCGCGCCGTGGCGCCCAGCTCCGCCAGGCGGGCGTGGACCGCGGCGGGGCCGAGCGCGTGGTGTTCCCGTACGGCGACGCCGAGACCGGCCCGCGCGGCCACCGCCCCCTCCGCGGTCTCGTAGCGGGCCGCGCCCGCCAGGGGAGAGGGCTGCCCGTCCACCCAGACGTGGCCGCCGAGCGCGGGGGCCGCGGTGTCCATCCCCGGGTGGAGCCCGGGGACGATCAGGAAACCGACTCCGCGCGGCCCGGCGAGCCACTTGCGGGACGTCCCGACGTAGGCGGCGGCGCCGACGCCGCCGGTGTCCACGTGCCCGAGGGACTGGCACACGTCCAGGACCAGCGGCACGCCGGCCTCGCGGCACAGCCGCCCGATCGCCCGCGCGGGCTGCACGACGCCCCGGTGCGAGGCGATGTGCGGGACGGTCAGCAGATCCAGCCCGCCGGCCAGCACGGACCGCAGCCCGTCCGGGTCGACGCGGGAGTCTCCGTCCGCCGGGACCTCGACCAGCCGCCAGCCGCGGTCCCGGGCCAGGCGGCGCAGGAGCATGAGCGTGCTGCCGTACTCGGCGCGGGTGAACCCGACGCGGCCGCCCGGGGGGAGCCGCCACCCGCCGAGCAGTGCCGCCATCGCCGCCGTCCCGCTCTCCAGGAAGGCGACGTCCCGCGCGTCCGCGCCGACCAGGGCGGCCAGCGCGGACCGGGACCCGCCCAGGTCCGCGGCCGCGCGGTAACCGCCCGTCTCGCGCTCCCGCCGCAGGTGGGCGACGACGGCGTCGAGCACCAGGTCGCTGGGGACGTTGCACCCGGCGGCGTCGAGGTGGCCGGGCGGCACCCGGGACCGCGCCGCCCGCCAGGCGTCGGCGACCGCCGTCGCGCCGGGCGGGCCGTTCGCCCCGCCCGGCACGGCCACGAGGTCCGGACCGTCCGTGCCGCCCGGGCCCGGCGGGTCATGGGGGCCGGGCGCCGGCCGGGTCCCGGTGGTCATACACCGGCCAGGGTGAGACTGAAGTCGCCGGCGGGGTCGGTGTACTGGCGCAGGGTGGTGAAACCGGCCGCGGCGAGCTCGTCCCTGAGCCCCTCCAGACGGAACTTGGCGCTGATCTCGGTGCGCGTCTCCTCTCCCGCGGCGAACGGCACCGACAGGTCCAGGGCGCCGATCCGCACGGTCATGTCCCGGGTCGCGCGCAGCCGCATCTCGATCCAGTCGTGCCGCTCGTCGTAGAGCGCGACGTGCTCGAAGGCGTCCGGCTCGAAGTCGGCGTCCAGCTCCCGGTTGATCACGTGCAGGACGTTGCGGTTGAAGGCGGCCGTCACGCCCGCCGCGTCGTCGTAGGCCGCGACCAGCCGTCCGGTCTCCTTGACCAGGTCCGCCCCGAGCAGGAAGGTGTCGCCGGGGCGCAGGGTCGCGCGCAGCTCCTTCAGGAACACCTCGCGGGTGGCCGGGTCGAGGTTGCCGATGGTGCCGCCGAGGAAGGCGACCATCCGCCTGCCCGTCCGCGGCAGCAGCCCCAGGTGGTGCTCGAAGTCGGCGCAGACCGCCCGCACGGTGAGCCCGGGCAGGCGGGCGGTGAGCCGCCGCGCCGCCTCGGCGAGGGTGTGCGCGTCGACGTCCACCGGGGTGTAGGCGCGCAGGGTCCCCGCGGCGGTGAGGGCGTCGAGCAGCAGGACGGTCTTCTCGCTGGTCCCCGAGCCTAGCTCGACCAGCGTGTCCGCGCCGCACGCCGCCGCCATCTCACCGGCCCGGGCGCGCAGGATGGCCAGCTCCCGGCGGGTCGGGTAGTACTCGGGCAGCCGGGTGATCCGGGTGAACAGCTCGCTGCCCGCCGCGTCGTAGAACCACTTCGGCGGCAACTGCTTGGGCCGCGACGCCAGGCCGGCGCGGACGTCGCGCTCGAGCGCCTGGCGCAGGTAGTCGCGGTCGAGATGGTCGATCAGGTGCACGGTTGACTGGCTGACGGGCACGGGGCCTCCAGGGTCGCGGGTCGCGGCGGTCATCGGTGCACCGGCGCGCGGAACAGGCGCCGGCGGGCCGGAACGGGTGCCGGCGGGTCGGGGTGGTCGCTTGCGGGTCGGATCGGGTGCGGCGGTCGGGCCGGGCGGGTGCGCGGGTCGGATCGGGTGCGGCGGGTCAGATCGGCTGGACGTGCACGCCGCCGGACGAGACGAGCAGCAGGCTCCGCTCCGGTACGGCCTGCCAGCCGGGCCGCCCGTCCAGCGGCTCGCTCGCCACGAGCACGCCGCCACCGGATCCGCCGCCGGCGCCGGAGCCGTCGTCGTGGCGGAGGAAGAGGGTGTCGCCCCAGACGGTCGCGGCGAGCGACGCGCCGTCGCAGGCGAGCAGGTTCAGCCGGGCGCCGGGGTCCTTCGCCCCGGCGTGGGCCACGACCCCGGCCAGGGCGTCGCCGAGCGGGAGCCCGGCGCGCAGCCGCAGGAACACCGCGGCGGCCAGCCAGGCGGAGTCGCAGGAGCTCTCCGCTCCGTCGGGCAGGTCGCCGGCGAGGTCACCGACCGCGTCCCGGGAGACGCGGCCGTTGTGGCTGAGCAGCCACCGCCCGTCGGTGAAGGGCGCGGTGGCCGTCTCCTCGACCGGCATGCCGACCGTGGCCGACCGGACGGCGGCCAGCAGGCAGTGCGAGCGGGCCACCCGTGCCAGGGCGGGCAGGTTGGCGTCGGTCCAGGCGGGGACCGCACGGCGGTAGCGGACCGGTTCGGGGTGGGCGGAGTCGTACCAGCCCATGCCGTAGCCGTCGGCGTTGACCGTGCCGTACCGCTGCAGCCGGGGCGCGTAGGACTGCCTGAGCAGGCCGTGCTCCGGCTCGTGGATCAGTGAGGCGAGGGCGCGGGGGGCGCCCAGCCAGGCCGCGTGACGGCACATCAGGCTTCCTCCCGGGAGGCCGAGCGGGCGCAGCGGAAACCGGAGAAGATCTGCCGCCGGACCGGGTAGTCCCAGTTGCGGAACGTCGTGCGGACCGCCGCCGGGTCGGCGGCCCAGGAGCCGCCGCGCAGCACCCGGTGGTCGCGGCCGAAGAAGACCTCGCTGTACTCGGGGTAGGGGAAGCTGCGGAAGCCGGGATACGGCAGGAAGTGGGAGGAGGTCCACTCCCACACCTCCCCGATCATCTGCTCGGCGCCGTAGGCGCTCGCCCCCGCCGGGTAGGCGCCCACCGGTGCCGGGCGCGCCGCCCGGTGGCCGAGGTTGGCCCGTCCGGGCCCGGGGTCGCCGTCTCCCCAGGGGTACTTCCGGGCACGGCCGGCCTCCGGGTCCCAGCCGCAGGCCTTCTCCCACTCGGCCTCGGTGGGCAGTCTCCTGCCCGCCCAGCGGGCGTAGGCGTCGGCCTCGTACCAGCACACGTGCTGGACCGGCTCGTCCATGGGCACCGGTTCCGTACGGCCGAAGCGGGTGCGCCACCAGGTGCCGCCGTCCCTGGTCCAGAACAGCGGGGCGAAGGCGCCGCTGCTCCGCAGCCACCGCCGGCCCTCCGCCGTCCACCAGCGCGGGTCGCCGTAGCCGCCGTCCTCGACGAAGGCGGCGTAGGCGCCGTTGCTCACCGGGAACCTGTCGATCCAGTAGGCGGGCAGATCGACCCGGTGGGCCGGACGCTCGTTGTCGTAGGCCCACGGCAGCAGGTCGGTGCCCATCAGGAAGGGGCCGCCGGGGACGAACACCTCCTCGGCGCCGGTCGGGGCCCCGGCCCGGCCGGGCGGCAGGCCGCCCTCGGCGACCAGGCCCGGCCGCCCGGACAACTGCAGCGTGGCGAGCATCGTCTCGTCGTGCTGGTGCTCGTGCTGGATCACCAGGCCGAAGACGAAGCCGTCCCGGCGCAGCGGGTCGGGGCCGTCCAGGTCGACGGCGTCCAGCACGTCCAGCACGCGGCCCCGCACACCGGAGATGTAGCGGCGGGCCTCCTCCGGCCCCAGGATGGGCAGGGACGGGCGGTCCCTGCGGGGATGCTTGAAGGCGTCGTAGAGGTCGTCGATCTCGGGGCGGAGCGGCGTGATGCCGCCGGTCTCCCGGAGCACCCACAGCTCCTCGTAGTTGCCGACGTGCGCCAGGTCCCACACCAGCGGGGACATCAGCGGGGAGTGCTGGCGCACCAGCAGGTCGTCGTCGGCGTCGGTGTAGGCCAGCGACCGGTCCCGCACGGCGGCCAGCCCGGCGGCGATCCGCTCCTTGACGTCCCGCTCTCCCTCGTCCCGCTCGCCGACGCCCCGCCCCTCGGCCTCCCGCCCCCGGACGCCGTGCTCCCGGACGCCGTGCCCCCCGAAGTCCCGCTCCCCGATACCGTTCATGCCCGCCCTTCCGTTCGTACGGTCTTCCTCGTCTCGGGGCCCGCATCCGTGAACGCGCCGTGCCCGTCGGCCCGCCCGCTCACGTCCGCGCCCCCTCGGTCAGCCAGTCCGGCAGGGACCGCCCCGCAAGGCCCGCCAGATCCACCAGGTCGTCGGCCGGGGACCGGCCGGCCGCCACGTAGCGGTCGGCGAAGGCGGCCACCTCGCCGACCAGGCCCGCGGACGCCCCCAGGCGGGGCAGCGCCTCGACCGCGGTCCGGAAGCAGGCCTCGGCGGCCCGCCGCATCAGCGGGTCCCGCAGCCCGCACCGCGCCGCCCGGGACCACAGGCCCCGGTACGGCTCGCAGGCGGCCAGCGCCGCCCCGGCCGCCCGGTCGTCCGTCACCAGTGCGTGGGCCACGGCCGCGCACACCGGCCAGAGCCCCGGGTGCTGGGCGTCGAGATAGCGGATCTCCAGCCAGCCGCGGGGCCGTACCGGGGGGAAGAGGGTCGTGGCGTGGTAGGCCAGATCCGCCAGGGTCGGCGGACGCCCGGACGCGCCCAGCCAGTCGCGGAAGGTCGAGCCGTCGAGGACCGGGCGGAACCGCGGCGCGCGCCCCTCCCCGCCGGAACCGCCGCCGTCCTCGCGCACCAGCATGAGCCGGGCGTCGAGGAGGTACTCCGCCCAGTCGGCGGCGGGATCGCCGGTCGCGGGGACCGGGGCGGTGCGCGTGCGGTCCAGGTTCTCCCACACCGCCTGGCGGCCCGACATCCAGCCCGTGGGCCGGCCGCCGGCCAGCGGCGAGTTGGCGAAGGCCGCGCCCAGCACCGGCCCCAGCAGGTGCGCGCGCTCCCACCGCGTGGCGGGCTGCCCGCCCAGGTCAAGGTTGACCTGGATCGACGCCGTCGAGCACATCATCAGCGGCCCGTACGGCGCGCCGAGGAACTCCGCCATCGCGTCGTAGCGGGGCTGGCGCAGCTGCCGCCGCGGAGGCCTCACCGGGTCGAGTCCCACCCCGGCCAGGGCCAGTCCCGCCTCCCGCAGGGCTTCGCGCACGGCGGTCACGTCGGCCTCCAGCCCGGCGATCGCCTCGGCGAGCGGGCCCGCCGGACCGGACAGCTCCAGCTGGCCTCCCGGCTCGAACGTCACGCGGCTCCCGCCCGTCAGCCGGGGGAGGGCCTCCTCGATCCGCGCCCGCGGGACGTGGCGGGTGACGTCCGCGCGGTCGAAGACCAGGAACTCCAGCTCGACCCCGACCCGGTCGCCGCCCGCCGCCCGGCCCCCGGCGGCGCCGAAGCAGTCCCGCGCGAAACCCTCCACCTCCGCACGGTCCCGGATCGGCGTCTCATCGGCCGCCAGACCGGTCATCGTCCCCCCTTCCGCCCGGTACGCATGGATCTACAGACCCGCGAGGCGCGCGAACGTTACGGGGATCGCTGAAGATCGTTGTACGGCGGACCGGCCGTGAGGGACTCCTCCCAGCTCAGCGGTGTCCTACGGTCCGGCGGAATTCTCCGGTCCTGCGGTGCCCGACGCGGTGCGGAGGGGGCCTCAGGCCCGGCGGAGGCGTCCCTCAGCCGCGGCGGCGGTCGCGGAAGGCGGACATCAGCCGGTCGCGCACGTCACCGCGGAGGTCCTCGGCCGGCGGCGTGCCGAGGACGCCGATGACGGCGCGGAACTGGTCGAGACGGCGGCCGCACCCGGCGCAGCAGGTCAGGTGCTCGTCCATGCGCCGCCGCACCGGCGCGTCGAGGGCGTCATCGAGGTAGGCGGTGACGAGTTCCGCCACATCAGCGCACCTGAACCGCTTCACGGCGTCGACCGCCTTACCTGTGTTGAGATGAACCGTTCCACTACGCCGGCCGCCCCACCGTCTCGAAGTAGTCCTCGATCCGCCCCCGCACCCACGCCCGGGCGCGGTGCAGCAGGACCCGCTGGTTGGCCGCGGAGATGTCCAGGATCTCGCAGACCTCCGCCGATGTGCACCCCTCGACGTCGCGAAGCGTGATCACGGTCCGCTGCCTGGCCGGCAGACCGGCCAGGGCCGCCGCGATCTGGCCGCGGACCTCGGCGGCGAGCGCCTCGTCCTCCGGGGTCGGCCAGAGCACGGAGAAGTCCTTCCACGGGCCGGGCGGCAGGCCGTCCCCGTCCGGGGAGCGGGCGGAATCGGCGGCCGGTCCCACGGGCGGCCGGAAGGCGCTGCTCCAGGGGATCGCCCGCCGCTCGCGGGCGCCGCGCTTCTTGGCCGTGTTGACCAGGATCCGGTGGACCCAGGTCTTGACCGACGAGCGGCCCTCGAACCCGTCGATCCCCTCGACCACCGCCAGCCAGGCGTCCTGCACGACCTCCTGCGCGGAGTCGTCGGTGGACACGTAGGCGCGGGCCAGCCGGAGCATCCCCGGCGACCAGGCGTCGAGCAGCGACGCGAACATCGCCTCGTCACCGGCGCGCAGGGCCTCGACGACGATGTCGTCCGGGGGCGGCCCGCCACCCGCGAAAGCCACGATCGTTTCCTTCCGTCGGGGACATCGGGAACATCCACGGCATCGCGACGTCCCGCCGGCCGATCCTGGCACCGGCGTACGACATTTCCGATCCCAGCACCCCGCGCGCACGATGTCGAGACGCCGGAGCCGATTCCCCCGGCGGGCCGGGATCAGGCCCAGCCCCGGTGCGCGGCGTGCCAGCCGAGCTGGACACGGGTGCGCGCCCCCGCCAGGTCCATCAGCCCGCGCACCCGCCGCTGGAGCGTGCGCACCGACAGGTCGAGCTGCCCGGCCACCGCCTCGTCGGTCAGCCCGGCCAGGAGCAGAGTGAGGATCTTCCGGTCGAGCGGGCCGATCGCGGGCTCCGGATCCTCCGCGAGCCCGCCGGAGGCGTCCACGCGCAGTGGGTAGGCGCGCCGCCACTCCGACTCGAACAACGCCTCCAGCGCGGTCAGCAGCCCGCTGCGGTGCAGCAGGACCGCGGCGGGCTCTCCGCCGGGCTCGGTGGTCAGCGGCACCAGCGCGAGCTCCCGGTCGGCCATCATCAGCTTGATCGGCAGTGTCTCGGCCACCCTGACCTCGACGCCCCTGCGGAGCGAGGAGAGCGCCTCGGCGACCGCGCCGGGCGCGGCCAGCACCTCGCGTTCCAGGACGACGCGGTAGGTGACGCCGCGGTCCAGGCTCTGGTTCTCGGCGGGATTCTCGCCCGGCGGCACGGCGACGAACGGGGCGGTGGAGAAGCAGCGCACCCGTTCGGAGGCGGCCTGCTGGACCTGCAGGAAGCGCTGCCGTACCGCCTCGACGCCGGTGACCACCTCGATCAGGTCCCCGGCGGCGCGCCCGGTGGAGGCCATGCGGTGCTGCTCGGCCAGCGTCGCCAGGGCCAGCTCGGCGCTGTGCAACTGCTCCCGGCGCGCGGTGAGCAGCGCGCCCAGCGCCACGGTCGGCGGCGCGGCGACGTAGCGGACCGGCGTGCCCGCCAGGCGGGACACCAGGCCGTGGCCGGTCAGCGCCGCGAGATCGTCCTCGACCCCGGCCTGCGGTCTGGCCAGGGCCGCGCCCAGCTCGGCGGGGGTCGCCGAGGGCCTGGTGATCAGGTGGCGGTAGACCGCCTCCTCCCCGGCGGTGAGCCCCAGCCCCTCCAGCACCGCGCCCTTCCTCCTCCGGTCGGCGGGAATGCCGACCAGTATGGGAGAGAGGGCGGGGCCGGAGGCGAGCCGGTCGTCTCCGGCCCCGAATTGTGACATCACGGTTTTTACTTCGTGACGACTTCTATTTCGTGACGACCGCCCGGATGATCTCCTGGCTGACCGTCCGGCCACCCCGGTCGGCCGCCGTCGCCTTCAGCGAGATCGCGCCGCCGCGCACGGCCGCCGTCCATCGCCCGGCGCCCTCGGCCCGCAGCCGCACCGGCTGCCAGGTCGCGCCGTCGTCGTAGGAGACGGCCAGCGTCGCCTCGGTGGCCGCACCGGTGACCGGCAGGCCCTCCTGCACGGCGCCCGACAGGGTGATCTCGGTCCGGGCGCCCGTCACGCGGAGGCCGTAGTCGAGCTGCAGGAGCGGGATGTCCACCCGCTTCCACGGGTCGGACGGGTCGGCGGCGGAGGTGAAGCCCCACTCGGTGCGCACGCGGGCCGAGGTCCGCCACATCCGCGGGTCCCGGACCGTGTCGAGCACCAGCCGGTACGGCAGCGCCTCGGGGGCGATGCCGTCCCAGGCCACCAGCGCCCGGCCCGGCTGCTTCCTGATCAGCTTGTCGCCCTGGTAGAGCGCGATGGAGGAGGTGTCGTACTCGGTCGCCGCGTCCGATCCGGAGTGGGCGGGCGAGCCGTCGGCCAGTGACGGGATGTTGAACTGCATGTCGTTGCCCTGCCGGAACGGGCCCCAGTACTCGGTGCGGACACGCGGCCGCACGACGGGGCCGAACCACTCCTGCGCGGCCCGCTCGCCCGGCCGGTAGACGCGCGGCGTCTGCCGCATCTCCCACAGGCCGTCGCCGATGGTGTGGTTCTCGTACCAGGTGACGCCCGGCCCGGTGGAGACCCACTCGGTGCGGGTGGCGGGGAAGACCTCGGTCTCCTCGAAGCCGGCTCCCGGGCCCCAGCCGGCCGGCAGGTCGTAGCGGTAGCCGCCGCCGGTCTGCGGGGTGAGCGCACCGTGCATGACGTTGGTGACGCGGGCCAGGTTCCGGCGCTCGTCCGCGCGGTAGGTCAGATCCCTGTCGGGCACGCCCGCGGGGTGGACGTCGGCCAGGTCGTAGAGGTAGGAGGGGAACGCCGTGCGGGTGACGACCAGCGTCCTGCCCAGGTTCTCGCCGGTGTCCCTGGACAGGGCGGCGATCGTGATCGGCAGGTCCTCGCCGTAGTACTCGCTCAGCACGCCGGGCCGGTCGTTGACGACCAGCAGCAGGCTCGCCCCGGCCTTGACCGCCTGGGCGGCGCGCTCGGCGGGCGGGACCTCGTCGCTGCGCCGTACGACGACGGCCTTGCCCCGGGCGTCCAGGCCCGCGTAGTCCCCGGCTGCGCCGGTGCCCGCGCGGACCGTCCGCAGCACGGCCCTGCCATCCTTGATGGCGCCGCCGGGCTGCGGCACGGCCGCGATCTCCGGACGCCCCGGCACGGCCAGCGAGATCCGCGGCTCGCCCTTGCGCCAGCGGGTCAGGTAGCCGAACGAACCGGTGGCGACCTTCCCGGTCGGCGAGACGTAGACGTCGTCGTAGCGGACGGGCAGCAGGTAGGCGCCCCTGATGCCCGGACCGGACGGGACGGCGCGGTGGAAGTCCAGCCGCCGCTGCCGGTCCTCGGCCGCCCGGGGGGTGGTGGCGCTCGCCCGGCGGGCCCTGCTCGCGTCGAGCACGATCTCGGAGGGGCGGTCCAGCACGGTCTCGGGGTCGACGAGCATCGCCACGCCCAGCGCGTCGGCCCGCTCGCCCCGGACGTCGAGCACCGACCAGGCCATGTAGGTGCCGGGCGGCAGGCGCAGCGTGCGCTCGCCGCTCACCGCGTACGGCGTGGCGTCGCCGTTCAGGTCGGCCAGCACGACGGTGCCGTCGGCGGGCTCGCCGTCCCGGTCGCGCAGCTTCAGCGTCAGGTCGTGCAGCTCCCGCTCCTTGACCGCGCCGAACGCGGTCCGCAGCACGGTCGTGCCGGAGACGGCCGTGACCAGCCCGGACACCTGCGTTCCCGGCTCCAGCGCGGCCGGGTCGAGGGTGAGCGTCACCTCGGCCCGCCCGCCGGCCGGTACGGTGACCCGCGGCGCGGACAGGGCGGCCGCGCCGGAGCCGGAGACGGCCAGGTCCAGCGTGACCTCGGCGTCGCCGTGGTTGCGGTAGGCGATGGTCCGGGTGGCCTTCTCGTCGCCGGCGGCGTGCGGCCAGTCGTAGAACGCGGCGGGCACCGAGCCCGTCGCGGTGACGGCGGCGGTGATCGCTGCGGCGACGTCGAGCCTTCCGGTGCCCTGCTGGAACGGCTCGTACGGCAGCGCCGCGGCCGTGCTCATCAGCGCGTCCTTGAGCCGCTGCCCGGTCCAGTCCGGGTGGCGCTGGGCGAGGATCGCCGCGGCGCCCGCCACATGCGGGGTGGCCATCGAGGTGCCGTCGAGCGACCGGTAGGGACCCTCCCCGGGGCTGAGGGAGGAACGCGCGGCCTCGATGGCCACGCCGGGCGCGGAGAGGTCCGGCTTGAGGCCGCCGGTCCGGACGAGCGGGCCCCAGCTGGAGAACTCCGCGCGCCGGTCGGACGTGTCGACCGCGCCCACGGTCAGCGCCGTGGCGGCCGAGCCCGGCGCGCCGATGGAGCCGGAGGAGTAGCTGTTGCCCGCGGCGATCACGAACAGCGTGCCGTACTGCTCGGACAGCCGGTCCACCGCCAGCGCCATGGGGTCGTCGCCCTCGTCGGGGACGCTGCTGCCCAGGCTCATGTTGACCACGGCGGCGCCCTGGGCGGCGGCCCACTCCATGCCGGCGATGATCCAGGAGTCCTGGCCGTAGCCGTCGTTTCCGAGCACCTTGCCGATCACCAGGTCGGCGCCGGGGGCGACGCCCTTGTTCGCGCCGGAGGAGGCCGCGCCCGTGCCCGCGATGGTGGAGGCGACGTGCGTGCCGTGGCCGTCCGCGTCCCCGGCGTCCTCACCCGGCACGAAGCTGGTCTTCTCCGCGATCCGCCCGGAGAGGTCGGGATGGGTGTCGTCGACTCCGGTGTCGAGCACCGCGACCTTGACGCCGGTGCCGTCGAAGCCCGCCGCCCACGCCTGCGGCGCGCCCACCCGCGGGACGCTGTCCTTCAGCGCGGCCCGGGCCTTGCCGTCCAGCCAGATCCGGTCGACGCCGCCGGCCAGGCGCCGCGCGCCGCCGGAGGCGATCGCCTCCCAGAACACACGGGCCTGCTTCTTGCCGGCCGTGAGCGCGGCGCCCCTGATGCTGGGCAGGCGGCGCACGACCTCGGCGCCCCGCGGCGCGGCCACCGTGCGCGGCAGCGCGCCCGCGTAGGTGGTGATCACCGGCAGGCCGTCGCTGCGCGCGTCGTCGTAGCCCATCTCGATGAGCGTGGTGACATTGAACAGGCGCTCGTCCAGGCTCCCGGCCGTGATGAGCGGGACGGCCTCGTCGGGGAGCACGTACGTGTCGCCGGAGACCCGCCGGACCTGGACGCCGCCCTCGGCGCCGGCGGGCCTGGCGACGGTGACGGCGTCGGCGTCTCCGGGGCCGTCGACGATACGGACCCGGTCGCCGGTGAGGAGGGTGACCGTGAACTCCTCGCCCTGCGGGGTGGATGCGGTGGACCCGCCGGGTCCGGTGGGGGCGGTGGGGGCGGCGGTCCCGGCGGGGGCGGCGTGGGCGGCGTGCGGGCCGGTTGCGACGAGCGCGGCGGAGAGCGCTCCGGCCGCCAGCGCCCGCCGGCGGCCGGGTGGGATGAGGGGCATGGAAGAGATCTAGCCCAGCCGGTCTTCTCCCCGGAACGCCGTTCGGTGGCGGAAACCCGTCCTGGCGGAAACCCGCCAGGCGCGGCCGTCCAGAAGCGCGCCACGCCCGGCGGCGCCGTCCTCTCGCGGCGACCTCCTCTTGCGGTGCCGTCCTCCTGCGGTGCCGTCTTCTTACAGCGGCCCGCGGCTCCACGGGCCGCGGATCGCATAGGTACGGCCCGGCGGGTCGGTCGCGGTGGTGCTGCCGAGGTTGTTGGCGAACAGCACCGCGCCGTCGGGGCTGAAGCACGCCCCGGCGAACTCGCTGTCGTCGGCGATGTTGACCGCGAACTCGAACGGCTGCCCGCCGCGCGGGTCCAGGCCGATCAGCCGGTTGACGTTGGCCAGGCCCGGGGCCAGCGGGTGCGGGTCGGCGTCGGCGTCGGAGGCGTCGTCCTCGCACAGCACGATGCCGCCGCGCGGGGTGAAGGTCAGGTTGTCGGGAGAGTCGAGCTCCCGGCGGCCGGGCGACTCGTACACCAGCACCAGTGTCCCGCCGCCGCGGCGGCCGGGGACGTACCGCCAGACCTGCCCGTAGCCCTCGGCGAACCCGTCGGCGCCCGGCGCGTCGCCGTTCTTGGCGTCGCCGCCGCTGGTGGAGTTGAAGAACACGCCGCCGTCGCCCCACCAGCAGCCCTCCAGGCGGTTGAACATCGCCGCTCCCTTGGCCAGGCCCTGCTGGGCGCAGGTCGGGGCGCCGCCCTCCAGATCGGGGTCGGGACTGTCGACGGTCACCCACTCCACCGGCAGGCGCGCGCCCATGCGCTGGCCCTCGCGGCAGTCGTATCCGTCGCGCCCCCTGACCTTCAGCATCTCGAGCACGCCGCCGGCGGCCAGGTTCCGCGGGTCCCGGGGCCGGTAGCGGTAGAAGCCGTTCGGCCTGCCGGAGTCGTCCTCGGTCTCGTACACGTAGCCGGTGCGCGGGTCGACCGCGACGGCCTCGTGCGAGAAGCGCCCCATCGCGGTGATCGGCATCGAGGCCGCGGGCCTGCCCGGCGCGGGTCCCTCCAGCGGGACCTCGAAGATGTAGCCGTGCTTGCGCTGCCAGCCCTGCGCCGGTCCCGCCGTGGTCTCCTCGCAGGTCAGCCAGCCGCGGTCGCCGAGCATCCGGCCGCCGGCGCAGTTGACGACCGTGCCGTTGAGGCTGACGAAGTGGCGGACCACCTCGCCGCTGCGCAGGTCCACCTCCAGCGTGGTCGTCCCGCCGACGCCGAGCTCGTCGTAGCGGGCCGAACCGGGGACGTGCACCCGGCCGGCCGGCGTCCCCGGCGGGGTGCGGACCTCGTGGTTGCGGATCAGGCGGACGGTGTGCCGCCGGGAGCCGCGGAAGGCGGCCATCCCGTCGTGGGCGATCGGGGTGGGCGTGCCGTCGTCCATCGGGGTCCCGGTCCTGCCGAGGACGGTGTAGGAGAAGCCGGCGGGCAGGGCGAGCAGTTCCTCTCCAGTGTTGCGGGAGGCGGTACGGCGCAGCTCCCCGTAGCCGACCTCGCCGGGATCGGACGGCGCGCGGCCCGCCTCCGCCCAGGCGGCGTGGGCCCCGAGCGTGTTCACCGCGACCCCTCCGGCGAGGACGCCGCCGGTCGTGGCCAGGAAGGACCTTCGGTCGATGGAAACCATGACGACTCCTCTCGGGGCCCGGAAGTCGTCTCCGGGCCCGGAAGCGACCCATCCATGTCCTGACATCACTTTGTCTGTCTGTCTGATGAACAGTAGATGCACAGGAGCTGCCATGAGCATCCCCGCCGACGGCGGCGGTGTCCATGGCCGCCGCACCGGTACCGCCGGGGCGGGCCCGCCGTCACCCCCGGGAACCGGCCGTCCTCCGGGAGGGGCGGTCATCCGGGGGGATCGGGGAGCGGGCGGGTGAACCGGTGGTGGAGGCCGGCCGCCTCTCCGGGGCCGAGGAACGGCGCGGCCGCGAGCCACGCGGCGGCTCCGGCGCCGTCTCCCGCGACGGTGACCGGAGCGCCGTCCCAGCGCCGCCGGAGGAGGTCCTGCACGGCGCCGCGCACGGGACCCTCGCTCGTCAGCACGCTTCCGGCCAGCACGACCGGAGTGCGCGGGCCGGGGGCGTGCACGCGGGACACGGTCCGGGCCAGCCGGGCGGCGGCGCCGGTCACGATCGCCTTCGCCGCGGGGTCCCCGGCGGCGGCCGCCCGGCTCACCAGCGGGGCCAGCTCGGCCAGGGCCAGCGGGTGGCGGGCCTGCGCGGCCGCGGCGAGCAGGTCGGCCAGTTCCCCGTCCGGCACGATGATCTCGCCGCCCTCGCCGCCCTCGCCGCCCTCGCCGCCCTCGTGATCCTTGACGGCCGCGGGCAGCAGGTGCCGGACGACGAGCCGCGTCAGCATGCCCGCGTCGCGTGCCGCCGGTCCACCGCCCGCCTGTTCACCGCCCGCCTGTTCACCACCCGCTTGCCTGACGGCGGCACGGGCCGCGGCCCGGCCGAGCCAGAACGCCGACCCCTCGTCGCCGAGCAGCCAGCCGTACCCGTCGGACAGCGCCACCGGCTCGTGGTCGGCGATCCGCGCCGCTACGGCCCCGGTGCCGGAGATCAGGACCGTTCCCGACCGCGCGGCCGTACCCGCCGCGAAGGCCGCCACCACGTCACCCACCACCCGGGGGGCGACCGCCAGCCCGCAGCCGCGCAGGGCCTCCTCCAGCGCGCCCCGCACGGCCGGGTCCCGCAGCATCCCCGAACCGGCCAGCCCGACGGTCACCGCCTTCACCCGCGCGGGGTCCACCGGCGCCAGGGCGGCTCGCACGGCCAGGCCGAGGTTGGCGAAGGCCTTCCCGGCGCCCAGCGCCACGGGGTTGCCCCCGCCCGCCCTGCCGCGGCCCAGTACGGTGCCGGCCGTCGTGACGGCCACCGCGCGAGATGACGTCCCACCGGCGTCCACGCCGAGTACCACGCTCATGTCAAAAATTATTACCCGAAAGCCTTGACGGCACTAGTCTATGAGCATAATTTTCACCAACAAGACGGAGGGAGCGGTGGTGGGACTGCTGGGCAGGATCAGGACCGAGCAGGGCGAGATGCCCGAGGCGCTGCGCAAGGTGGCCGAGGTGATCCTCACCGACCCGGCCGAGGCCGCGCGGTCGACGATCGTCGACCTGGCCGAGCGCAGCGGCACCTCGACCGCCACGATCACCCGGTTCTGCCGCGGGCTCGGGTTCGGCGGCTACGCCGAGCTGCGCGTGGCCCTCGCCACCGAGACCGGCCGGGCCGCGCGGCAGCGCTGGGAGACCGACATCGGGCAGGAGATCCTGCCGGACGACGGCCTCGACCGGGTGCTGGGCGTGGTCTCGGGCAACGACATCCGCCTGATCCAGGAGACCGCCGCCCAGCTCGACCTGGCCACCGTGGAGAAGGCCGCGGGCGCGATCGCCCAGGCCGGCCGGGTGCTGCTGTTCGGGGTCTCCAGCAGCGCGGCGGTGGCCAGCGAGATGGAGTACCGCCTGCAGCGCATCCGCATCCCGACCTGGAGCCGGTCCGACGCGCACAGCGCGCTGACCGACGCCGCCCTGCTCGGCCAGGGCGACGTGGCGATCGGCATCTCGCACAGCGGCAGGACCCGCGAGGCCATCGAGGTGCTCGCCGAGGCGGGCAGCCACGGCGCGATCACCGTGGCGGTCACCTCGCACCCGAGGTCGCCGCTGGCCGAGGTGGCCGAGCTGGTGGTCACCACCTCCAGCAGGGAGACGACCTTCCGCTCGGAAGGGTTCGCCGCGATCCACTCCCAGCTGCTCGTCCTCGACGTGATCTACGTCTCGGTCGCGCAGCGCACCTACGAGCGCACCCGGAAGGCGTTCGACCTGACCGTCCGTGCGGTGACCGGGCACCGGCTCCCGGAAGGAGACACATGACCGCGGAAACCGATGTGACGGGAGGGAACCCCTCCCGCCCCGACCCGGGGGCGCGGGCTCCGGACCCACCGGACGCCCGGCGACCCGCCGGCCCGCCGGGGCCGGACCTCCCGGACCCGGACGCCTACGTCCGGCACATAGCGGACCTCGTCCGGTCCATCCCCGTCGAGCAGGCGGACCCCATCAGGGCCGCCGCCGCGCTGGTCGCGGGGGCGCTGGACGGCGGCGGCGTCATCCAGGCGTTCGGCTCGGGCCACTCCGAGGCGGTCGCCATGGAGATCGCCGGCCGTGCGGGAGGCCTCGTGCCGACCAACCGGCTCGCGCTGCGGGACATCGTCCTGTACGGCGGGGCCGACCGGAGCGAACTCGAACGCTACGACCTCGAACGCGACCCCGCGGTCGCCCACCGGATCCTCGACGCCGCCCCGATCGCGGACGGCGACCTGTTCGTCGTCATCTCCAGCTCCGGCGTCAACGGCGTCGTCGTCGAGCTGGCCACCCAGGTGAAGGAGCGCGGTCACGACCTGATCGCCATCACCTCTCTCGCGCACAGCTCCGCCGTCCCGGCCCGGCACCCCTCGGGCCGCAGACTGTGCGACCTCGCCGACGTGGTGCTCGACAACCGGGCGCCGTACGGCGACGCGGTGCTCCCGCTCCCGGGCGGCGGCGCCGTGGCGGCGGTCTCCACGATCACCTCGGCCCTGCTCGCCCAGCTCGTCGTCACCGGTGCCGTCGCCGAGATGCTCGCCGCCGGCCGGACGCCGCCGGTGTACCTGTCGGCGAACGTCCCCGAGGGGGACGCGCACAACCTCGCCCTGGAGGCCCGGTACGCGGGCCGCATCCGCAGGGGCGGCTGAACGGCGCGGGCCCGCCCGCTCCCTGGGACACATCCGCTGAAGACGCAGCCGCCAAGACGCGGCCGGCGAAGGGGTCCTCCCACCCCGTCACGGAACCGGTGAAGGCCCGCTGCGTCCCGCCGGGCATCCGGCGACGGGTCCCCCCCGCACGCCGGACACCACGCGAGGGTCCGCCTCGCCGTGCCATCGAACACCTCGGGGGCCGCTCAGAAGGAGATCCGCCCATGCCCCGACCCCCCTTGAAGATCATCCTCGCACTGACCCTGCCCCTCGTCCTGGTGGCCGTCGCCCTGGCCTCGCCGGCCTCGGCCGCCCAGGCGCTGCGCCTGCAGTACAAGACCAGCGCCGCCGGAGCCGTCACCGCACAGGCCGAGCCGTGGTTCAAGCTCGTCAACGACGGAACCGAGCCCGTCCCGCTCAGCCAGGTGAAGATCCGCTACTACTTCACGGGTGAGACCTCCTACCGGTTCGCCTGCTCATGGGCGGTGGTGAGCTGCTCCACCGTGACCGGGCACTTCGTCCCGCTGGCGAGCCCGGTCGCGGGCGCCGACCGGTACCTGGAGGTCGGCTTCACCTCCGGGACGCTGGCCCCCGGCGCGGACACCGGCGACATGCAGCTGCGCTTCCACCGCACCGACTGGCAGAACTTCACCCAGTCCGACGACCACTCCTTCGGGGCGGGCCGCACCTCCTACGGAGACTGGGACAAGGTGGCCGTCTACGCCGGCGGGCGGCTCGTCTGGGGCACTCCGGCGGGCGGCGGGAGCGGGGAGCCCACACCGACGCCCACCGTCACCCCGACGGGGAACCCGGGCGGCCAGGGCACGCTCTTCGACGACTTCGCCTACACCGGCTCGTCCGATCCGCGGCTGGCGCAGCGCGGCTGGACGGTGCGCTCCGCCTCCGGCGGTCCGGGCGTGCCCGGCGCGACCTGGTCGCCCGGCGCGGTCACCTTCCCCTCGGCGGAGGGCGGCCAGGTCCTGCAGCTCGACTCCTCCACCGACGGCACCGGGGCGGGCACCGTGCACACCGAGCTCTCGACCGCCTCCCGCAAGTTCTTCGAGGGCACCTACGCCGCCCGGGTGAAGTTCAGCGACGCCCCGCTGTCCGGCCCCGACGGCGAGCACGTGGTGCAGACGTTCTTCACCATCACGCCGCTCCGGCAGAACATGGACCCGGACTACGGCGAGCTGGACTTCGAGTACCTGCCCAACGGCGGCTGGGGAGAGCCCGGCAACATCCTCTACGCCACGAGCTGGGAGACCTACCAGGCCGATCCCTGGCAGGCCGTCAACACCCACACCGAGGAGCGGGCGAGCTTCGCCGGCTGGCACGACCTGGTGATCCAGGTCTCCGGCGGCCGGATCAGGTACTACGTCGACGGGCGCCTGTTCGCCGACCACGGCGACGCCTACTATCCCGAGACGCCTATGTGGATCATGTTCAACCAGTGGTTCATCGACCTGCAGGGCGGCTCCGCCCCGCGCACCTACCGCCAGCAGGTCGACTGGGTCTACCACAGCAGGAACGAGGTCGTCGCGCCCGCCGACGTGCTGAGCAGGGTCGCCGCCTTCCGGGCGGCCTCCACCACGTTCACCGACACCGTCCCCGCCCCCTGAAGGAGCCGGTACGGCTCCCGCGCGGAGCCGTACCGGCCCCCGGACCGGACCCCGGCACCCGCCCGGACCGGTCCGGGGGCCGTACCCCCCGAGAGAGAAGACACCATGAAGCACCGCCTCCTGGCCGCTGCGGCCGCGCTGGCCCTGGCCGCCACCGCCGCGGCCTGCGGTTCCGGCTCCGGCGGCGGGTCCGCCGCCCCCGCGAGCACCGGGCCCGCCAGGCTCACCGTCTGGATCATGGACGGGAGCGTCACCGACGAGCTCGCCAAGCGCTTCGAGACCGAGTACGAGGCCGCCCACCGGGGCGTCGACCTCGACATCCAGATCCAGGCCTGGGACGGCATCGGCGAGCGCGTCACCGCCGCCCTGGCCAGCACCGACGCCCCCGACGTGATCGAGGTCGGCAACACCCAGGTCGCCCAGTACGCCGCCAGCGGCGGCGTCAAGGACCTCACCGACAAGGTCTCCGATCTCGCCGGCTCCGACTGGATCCCGGGGCTGGCCCAGCCGGGCAACATCGACGGCAGGCAGTACGGCGTGCCCTGGTACGCCGCCAACCGCGTCGTCGTCTACAACAAGGAGCTGTTCGCCGAGGCCGGGATCGAGGCCCCGCCCAGGACCCGCGACGAGTGGCTGGAGATCACCGCCAAGCTGAACGAGGGCGGGAACCAGGGCATCTACCTCACCGGGCAGACCTGGTACGCGCTGGCCGGGTTCATCTGGGACGAGGGCGGCGACCTGGCGGTCAAGGACGGCGACCGGTGGAAGGGCGCCCTCGACAGCCCGCAGGCGCTGGCCGGCATGGACTTCTACAAGCGGCTCCAGGCCCTCGGCAAGGGGCCGAAGGACGCCGACGAGGCCAACCCGCCGCAGCACGAGGTCTTCGCCCAGGGCAAGGTCGCCCAGATGATCAACGTGCCCGGCGGCGCGGCCCGGGTGCTGGAGGTCGAACCGGGGATGAAGGGCAAGATGGGCTTCTTCCCGATCCCCGGCAAGACGGCCGACAAGCCCGGCGCGGTGTTCACCGGCGGCTCCGACCTGATCATCCCCGAGGCGTCGAAGAACCAGGACGCCGCCTACGAGGTGGTCAAGGCCCTGGCGGGGGAGAAGTTCCAGACCGACCTGGCCAAGACGATGAACTTCGTGCCCAACAGGGCGTCGCTGGCGCACGTGCTCGACGCCGACGAGGGCACCGCCGCCATGGCCAGGGGAGCGGCGGCGGGCAGGGCCACCCCCAACACCCCCAACTGGGCCGCGGTCGAGGCCACTTCCGTGATCAAGCAGTACATGACCGCCGTGCTCACCGGCAAGGACCCGGCGGCCGAGGCGCGCAAGGCGTCCGAGACCATCACCACCACCCTCAACAGCGGATCCTGAGACCCCCGCGGGCCCCCGGCTCCCGGACGTCGCCGGAGCCGGGGCCCGCCAGAACCGGAGGGAGCGAGCGTGCCCGCCGCCACCCGGACCCCGGCCCCGCCGCGACGGCGGCAGACGCCGCGGGCCCCGACAGGAAGACCCCGCAGGCGCAGGAACCCGTGGCCCTACCTGCTCATCGCCCCCGCCGTGGCCGGCGGCGTCTTCCTGCTGCTCTACCCGCTGCTGCGCGCCGCGACGATCTCCTTCCAGCACTTCCGGATGGGCGAGCTCATCCGGGGCGGCGCGGAGCTCGTCGGCCTGGACAACTACCGGGAACTGCTGGCCGCCGAGGAGTTCTGGGCGGTCACGCTGCGCACCTTCGCCTGGACCGCGGTCAACGTGGTGCTCATCGTGGGGATCTCGACCGGCGTCGCGCTCATGCTGGCCCGGCTCGGCCGGCGCATGCGCGTCGCGCTGATGAGCGCGCTCGCCCTCGTCTGGGCCACCCCGGTCATCGCGGCCACCACGATCTTCCAATGGCTGTTCCAGTCGGAGCTGGGGGTCGTCAACTGGGTGCTGACCCGCCTCGGATTCGGCTCCTTCCAGGGCTACTCCTGGTTCGCCGACGGCGGGGCGATGTTCGGCGTGCTGGTGACACTGGTGGTCTGGCAGTCGGTGCCGTTCGCCGCGCTCACCCTGTACGCGGGCCTGACCACGATCCCCGCCGAACTGTACGAGTCGGCCAGGATCGACGGCGGCACCGGGAGGCAGATCTTCGCCAGGGTGACCTTCCCGATCCTGCGCCCGATGTTCGCGCTCGTCACCTCGCTCGAGGTGATCTGGGTCTTCAAGTGCTTCCCGCAGATCTGGGTGCTCAGCCAGGGCGGTCCCGACGACGCGACGACCACGCTGCCGGTCTACGCCTTCAAGGTCGCCCGGGTGCTGCACCGCTACGACCTCGGCTCGGCCGTCGCCATGCTCACCGTGGCGATCCTCGCCGTCGCCCTGGTCGGCAACCTGCGCCGGATGCTCAGGCAGGAAGGAAACGAGTCATGAGAACGCGCACCCGGCCGGGGAGGAGGCCGGCCGTGAGGGCGGGCAGGATCGCCCTCAACACCGCCGCGGCGGCCGTACTCGCCGTTATGATCTTCCCGGTCTACTGGATGTTCGCCACCGCGTTCAAGCCGGCGGCGGAGATCCAGTCCGAGACGCCGAGCCTGTGGCCCGCGCACCCGACGCTGGAGCACTTCGCCGCCGCGGTGGGCGCCGACGGGTTCTGGACGTTCTGGCGCAACAGCCTGGCCGTCACCGCCGCCGCCGTGCTCCTGGCCCTGGCGGTCTCGCTGCTGTCGGCCTTCGCCGTGGCCCGGATGCGCTGGCGCGGCAGGGGGCCCTTCATCGTCATGGTCTTCGCCGCGCAGATGGCTCCGTGGGAGGCGCTGCTCGTGCCGATGTTCATCATCGCCAGGGACACCGAGCTGCTCGACTCGCTGGCCATGCTCACCGGCGTCTACTTCATGATCACGCTGCCGTTCACGATCGTCACCCTGCGCGGCTTCCTCGCCGCCGTCCCCGCAGAGGTGGAGGAGGCCGCTCTGGTCGACGGCTGCACCCGGCTCGCCGCCTTCCGCCGGGTGGTCTTCCCGCTGCTCGCACCCGGCCTGATGGCCACCTCGCTGTTCGGGTTCATCACCGCCTGGAACGAGTTCGCGTTCGTCAACGTGCTGATCATCAAGGACCAGGGCAAGCGCACGCTCCCGGTGTGGTTGTCGTCCTTCCGCGACGTGTTCGGCACCGACTGGGGCGCCACCATGGCCGCCGCCACCCTGTTCGCCCTGCCGGTGCTGGTGGTCTTCCTGTTCCTGCAGCGCAGGGTCGGGGCGGGAATGATCGCGGGGGCGGTGAAGGGCTGACCCGGCGGGTACGGCCCGCGCCTCTCCGGCGGGCCGTACCCGCCGGAGAGGCGCCCCGGAGGACTGAAACGCGCGGGGTTCCCGTGCGGCGGTGCGTCTCGCGCCACGGCAGACGCCCCCTATGCACGGACGTGACGCTGAGGTTATATGGAATTGCATTCGGCTCGGGACCGTCGCGATCGCACGTCGGAGCGCTTGCACCGACCGCACGGTTTCGATCATGCTCCGGCAGAGAGGACCGGGCACCGTGACGCTGATTCTCGACGGCGTTCGCGTGCGGCAGCGCGGAGAGCCCTGGCTGGACGGCATCGACCTCGAATTCCCGAGCGGGATGACGACGCTCATCGGCCCGCTGGCGGCGGGGAAGACGACGCTGATGCGCGTCGCCGCAGGGCTGCTGCCGCCCACCGCCGGGCGCGTCGTCGTCAACGGGAAGGACGTCACCCCGGTCTCGGTGCGGAAGAGGTCGGTGGCCTTCGTCTACCAGCAGTTCATCAACTACCCGTCGCTGACGGTCTACGAGAACATCGCCTCCCCGCTGCGCCTGGCGCGCTCCTTCCCCAAGGAGGACGTCGACCGGCGGGTGCGCGAGGTCGCCGAGCTCATGGGCATCGGGGACCTGCTCGGGCGCCGGCCCGCCGAGCTGTCGGGCGGCCAGCAGCAGCGCACCGCCATCGCCCGGGCGCTGGCCCGTCCCGTCGACGTGCTGCTGCTGGACGAGCCGCTCGCCAACCTCGACTACAAGCTCCGGGAACAGCTGCGCGCCGATCTGAAGGGCATGTTCGCCGGCTCCCCGGGCGTGGTCCTGTACTCCACCGCGGACCCGGCCGAGGCGCTGACCTTCGCGGCGCCGACGGTGGTCCTGGGCGAGGGCCGGGTCCGGCACGCCGGCGACGCGGCGGACATGTACGACCGGCCGCCGACGCTGGCCGTCGCCGCGACGCTCAGCGATCCGCCGCTGAACCTCCTGCCGGGCGTCGTGCGCGACGGCCGGATCGAATGCCTCGGGGTCTCCTTCCCGGCCCCCGGGGTGCAGGGCTCCGGCCGCCGCGTCGTCCTCGGGGTCCGCCCCCACCAGGTGAGCATCGAGCGGACCGGCCCCGGCGGGCTGGAGTTCCCCGCGGAGATCCGGCTCGCGGAGGTGACGGGGAGCACGACCTTCCTCCACCTGCTCCTGCCCGACCGGCGGCACCTCGTCGCCCAGCTGCCCGGGACCCGGCTGTTCACCCCGGGGGAGCCGGCGGTGGCCCACGTGGACCCCGCGCACGTCTTCGTCTTCGACGAGGCCGGCGGGAACCTGCTCGCCACGTCGGCGGCGGAGGTCGGTCCGCATGGCTGACATCCGCCTGGAGGAGGTGTCCCACAGCTACGACGGGGGCCGGACGTGGGCGCTCAAGCCGATGACCTGGACCTGGCGGAGCGCCAGGGCGTATGCGCTGCTCGGGCCGAGCGGGTGCGGCAAGTCCACGCTCCTGAACATCGTCTCCGGCCTGCTCTCCCCGACGACGGGGCGGATCTGGCTGGACGACCGGGAGGTCACCGCGGTGCCGACCGCGGGCCGCAACATCGCCCAGGTCTTCCAGTTCCCGGTCCTCTACGAGGAGATGTCGGTCTACGACAACCTCGCCTTCCCGCTGCGCAACCGCCGGTACCCCCGGGCGGAGGTCGACCGGCGGGTGCGCGAGGTCTCCCGGATGCTCGGGCTGGACGACCATCTCGGCCGCAGGTCGCGGCGGCTGGACCCGGGACGGCAGCAGATCGTCAGCCTGGGCCGCGGGCTGGTCCGCCCCGAGGTCGCGGCGGTCCTGCTCGACGAGCCCCTCACCGTCATCGATCCGGCGATGAAGTGGACGTTGCGCAGCAAGCTGAAGGAGATCCACCGCGACACCGGCCACACGCTCATCTACGTCACCCACGACCAGACCGAGGCGCTGACCTTCGCCGACGAGGTGGTCGTCCTCAAGGACGGGGAGATCGTGCAGGCCGGCGAGCCGGCCGAGCTGTTCCTGGCGCCCGCGCACGAGTTCGTCGGCCACTTCATCGGCTCACCCGGCATGAACGTGCTGCCCGCCGAGATCGCCGGAGGGGTGGTCCGGGTCGGCGGGACGGCGGTCGGGCGCGCCGCGGGCGACGGCGGTGAACTCCCGCCGGGCCCGGTGCGGATCGGAGTCCGGCCGGAGTTCGTCCGGATCACCGCCGGGCAGGACGCCCCGGACGCCGGAGACCCGGCGGGCCCGGGCCTGGCGGCGCGGATCACCGGGTTGGACCGCATGGGCTCCCACCACCTCGTGCACGCCCGGGTGGACGGCCACGCCCTGGTCTCCAAGACCGGTCCCGGTTCCCGGTACGAGCCCGGCACCGCCGCGTTCCTGCGGTTCGACCCCGGCCGCGCGTTCCTGTTCCGGGACGAGGTCCGGTGCGGATCGCTCATGCCCCTCGAAGGGAGGGGGGGAACGTGACCGGCAGGGGCGCGGACGGGATCTCCCCGGCGGACGCGGCCGTCGCCGGAGGCCAGGTGACGGGGGAGGTCCTCACCGGCGACACCCTCGCCGGCGCGGCCCGCGAGGCGCCCGGCGAGCACGACGCGTCCCGGGCGGACACCAGGACGAAGGACAACCGGGCCTGGTTCCTGGTGCTCCCGGTCGTGGTGTCGGTCGCGTTCACCGCGGTGATCCCGCTGATGACGGTCGTCAACTTCTCCGTGCAGGACATCTTCAGCCCCACCGACCGGATCTTCGTGGGGCTGGACTGGTTCCGGGACGTCGCCCGCGACCCCGAGGTCCGCGCCGCCTTCCTGCGGACCCTGCTGTTCTCGGCCCAGGTGCTGCTGCTGGAGATCCCGCTCGGGGTGGCGCTCGCGGTCTCGATGCCGCGCCGCGGGCCGTGGGCCTCGGCGGCCCTGGTCGTGGTCGCGCTGCCGCTGCTCATCCCGTGGAACGTGGTGGGCACCATCTGGCAGATCTTCGCGCGCGGCGACATCGGGCTGGGCGGCTGGGCGGTCAACACCATCCCGGGCGTCGACTTCAACTACACGCTGGACTCCACCGACGCCTGGATCACGGTCCTGCTCATGGACGTCTGGCACTGGACCCCGCTGGTGGCGCTGCTGGCCTACGCGGGCCTGCGGTCGATCCCGGACCCCTACTTCCAGGCCGCGCAGATCGACGGAGCCTCGGGCTGGGCGACCTTCCG
This sequence comes from Thiemannella venezuelensis, assembly GCF_014203605.1. Lineage (GTDB taxonomy): Bacteria > Actinomycetota > Actinomycetes > Streptosporangiales > Streptosporangiaceae > Planomonospora_A > Planomonospora_A venezuelensis. The sequence goes on from NZ_JACHJJ010000029.1 coordinate 57,753, forward strand.
CCACATCCAGCTGCCCCGGCTGCGCGGCGTGCTGACGATCGCGATCCTGCTGCGCTTCATGGACAGCTTCATGATCTACACAGAGCCGTTCGTGGTGACCGGCGGCGGGCCGGGGAACGCCACGTCGTTCCTGAGCATCCTGCTGTCGAAGATCGCGGTCGGGCAGTTCGACCTGGGGCCGGCGGGCGCCTTCTCCCTGCTGTACTTCCTCATCGTGCAGATCGTCTCGTACGTCTTCTTCACCGTGCTGACCAGGACGGGGAGGTGAGCCGGATGGCTCGGGCAGCGGGACCGCCCGCCGCGGCGACGGGGAGGAGGCCGCCCGCCGTGGCGGCGACGGCACGGCGGCAGCTCCCGTGGGCCCGCACGGTCTTCTGGCTGTATGCCGCCACCCTCATGCTGCCCCTGCTGTGGATGTTCGGCATGTCCATCCGGCCGAACGAGGACATCCTCGGCGGCTTCTCGCTCATCCCGCAGCGGGTGACGTTCGACAACTACCAGACGTTCTTCACGGACTCCGTGTGGTATTCGAGCTACCTGAACTCGATCGTCTACACGTCCATGAACGCCGTCATGTCACTGGTCGTGGCGCTCCCGGCGGCCTACGCCTTCTCCCGGTTCAGGTTCGCCGGGGACAAGCACCTGTTCTTCTGGCTGCTGACCAACCGCATGGCCCCGCCCGCGGTGTTCCTGCTGCCGTTCTTCCAGATCTACCAGAGCGTCGGGCTGTTCGACACGCACCTCGGGGTCGCCGTCGCGCACATGCTGTTCAACGTCCCGCTCGCCGTCTGGATCCTCGAGGGCTTCATGTCGGGCATCCCGCGCGAGATCGACGAGACCGCGGCGATCGACGGATACTCCCTGCCGCGCTTCTTCATCCGCATCTTCCTGCCGATGATCCGCTCGGCGATCGGCGTCACCGCCTTCTTCTGCTTCATGTTCAGCTGGGTCGAACTGCTCATCGCCAGGACGATCACCTCGGTCAACGCCAAGCCGATCGCCGCCACCATGACGCGGACCGTGAGCGCGGCCGGGGTCGACTGGGGGCTGCTCGCCGCGGCCGGCGTGCTGACGATCATCCCGGGAGCGGTCGTCATCTGGTTCGTCCGCAACTACATCGCCAAGGGCTTCGCCCTCGGGAGGGTCTGACCATGCTGGAGTGGATGGTGTGGACCCCGCCCACGGCCGCGGTGTTCGCCGGACTGGCCCTGCTGCTCGCCGGGATGGCGGTGTGGGCCCGGCTCTCGCCGCCGGTGGCGCGGCGCGGTTTCCTGCGGATCGAGACCGACCGGGGCGACCGGCTGTACATCGGCCTGATCAGCGCGGCGGCCGTGCTCACCGGGTGGATCGCCGTCACCGACCTGTCCATGTGGCTGGCGCTGGCGTGCGCGCTGCTGGTGGCGCTGGTGATCGGCATATGGGGATGACCGCAGAAAGCAGACGCCGGCCTGGGAGGAGCCAGACGATGTCGTTAACACTCAAGGGGCGGACGGCCGTCGTCCTGTCCGTCCTCGGCCTGCTGGCGGCAGGCTGCTCGCAGGACCCCGGAGGAGAGCGCACGGGCGGGTTCAACGAGGCGAACGCCAAGGCGGCGGCGCAGAGATGGGTCAGCCAGGAGTTCACCCCCAGCACCCTCTCCCGCGACCGGCAACTCGCGGAGATGGACTGGTTCATGAAGGCCGCGGCGCCGTACCGCGGCATGGAGATCAACGTGGTCTCCGAGACGATCACCACGCACGAGTACGAGTCGCAGCAGCTCGCCAAGGCGTTCAGCGAGATCACCGGGATCAGGCTCAGGCACGACCTGATCCAGGAGGGCGACGTCATCGAGAAGCTGCAGACCCAGATCCAGGGCGACCAGAACATCTACGACGCCTACGTCAACGACTCCGACCTCATCGGAACCCACTCCCGCGGCGACTACGTGCTCCCGCTCTCGGACTACATGGCGGGTGAGGGCAAGGCGGTCACGTCGCCCACGCTCGACATCGGCGACTTCATCGGCATCAGCTTCACCACCGGGCCGGACAAGAAGATCTACCAGCTCCCCGACCAGCAGTTCGCGAACCTCTACTGGTTCCGCTACGACTGGTTCACCGATCCGGAGATCAAGCAGCAGTTCAGGGACGCCTACGGCTACGACCTGGGCGTGCCGGTCAACTGGGCCGCCTACGAGGACATCGCCGACTTCTTCACCAACAAGGTGAACGGCGACGGCACCGTCGACGGCAGGAAGGTCTACGGCCACATGGACTACGGCCGCAAGGACCCCTCCCTGGGCTGGCGCTTCACCGACTCGTGGCTGTCCATGGCCGGCAACGGCGACCCCGGCATCCCCAACGGGCTTCCGGTGGACGACTGGGGCATCAGGGTGGAGGACTGCCGCCCGGTCGGCTCGTCGGTGAGCCGCGGCGGCGACACCAACGGCCCGGCCGCGGTGTACGCCCTGACCAAGTACGTGGACTGGCTGAAGCGGTTCGCGCCCAAGGAGGCGGCCGGGATGAACTTCAGCGAGGCCGGCCCGGTCCCGGCGCAGGGCCACATCGCCCAGCAGATCTTCTGGTACACCGCCTTCACCGCGGACATGACCAAGGAGGGGCTGCCGGTCGTCAACGCCGACGGCACTCCGAAGTGGCGGATGGCGCCGAGCCCGCACGGCGCGTACTGGAAGGACGGCAACAAGCTGGGCTACCAGGACGCCGGCTCCTGGACGCTGCTGAAGAACACGCCCGCGGAGCGCCGGGCCGCGGCGTGGCTGTACGCCCAGTTCGTCACCTCCAAGACCGTCTCGCTGAAGAAGTCCATCACCGGGCTGACCTTCATCCGGGACTCCGACGTCCGCAGCGACTACTTCACGGAGAACGCGGCGAAGTACGGCGGGCTGATCGAGTTCTACCGCTCGCCCGCCCGCGAGCAGTGGACGCCGACCGGGACCAACGTGCCCGACTACCCGAGGCTGGCCCAGCTGTGGTGGCAGAACGTCGCCACCGCCGTGACCGGTGAGACGACCCCCCAGCAGTCGATGGACAACCTCGCCAAGCAGCAGGACGACATCCTCTCCCGGCTGGAGCGCCGCGGCTACGGCGGCGACTGCGCGCCGAAGCTGAACCCGGAGCAGGGCGCCCGGCACTGGCTGGACCAGCCGGGCGCCCCGGTGCCGAAGCTCGCCGACGAGCGGGGGAAACCGGAGACGCTCGACTACGACAAGCTGATCGCGCAGTGGAAGGGCGCGGACTGACCGCACACCGCCCGGCGGCGCACCGACCGGCCTGCGGCGTCCGGCGGTGCGCCGGTGGGCTGCATGCCGGCGGGCCGTGCTCCGGCGGGTCGTGCTCCGGCGGGTCGTGCTCCGGCGGGCATCGCGCCGAGGCGATGGCCGCCGTCCCGGCTCCGGAGTAGGCTTGGCCTGCGATCAGGGCCGGGACGCGGATCCGCGGCGGCCGATCGACCGACCGTGAAGACCGATGGCGGGAGCCGGGACCCCCGGATCCGGCGCGAGGAGCCGCTCTATGCTTCGCCGCGGCGCGGCACATCTCGGCAGGGTCGCCGCGCTGGCGGCGCTCTACGCCGTGGCTGCGAAGGCGGCGTTCGCGCTGGCCGCCGTGCACACCGTCATCTCGCCCGTGTGGCTGCCGAGCGGGCTGGCGGTGGCGGCCGTCGTGCTGTGCGGCCACCGCGCGGTGCCCGCGGTCCTGCTCGGAGCGTTCGTGTTCAACGCCTCGACCGGGCTCCCGCTCTGGGTGGCCGCTCTGATCGCCTCGGGGAACGCGCTGGAGGCGGCCGGCGCCGGATGGCTGCTGCGCCGGACGGGCTTCCGGCGGAGCGCCGGCCGGGTCCGGGACGTGCTGGCGCTGGCCGTACCGGCCGGTCTGGGGGCCACGGCGGCCGGCGCCGGGGTCGGGGTGGCGGCCCTGTGGGCCGGCGGCGTCGTGCCGGCGGCCGACCTGGTGTCCTCGTGGGTGCTGTGGTGGTTCGGCGACGCGATCGGCGTGCTGACCCTGACCCCGGTGCTGCTGGCGGCGTGGGCTCACCGGCACCGGCGGCCGCGCCCCGGCAGGGGCCGGGTGGCCGAGGCCGTGCTGCTCGCCCTCGCGCTCCCGGTGGTCACCTGGCCCGTCCTGGGGGCCGGGCGGCTGACCCTCGTCGTCCCGGTGCTGCTGTGGGCCGCGATCAGGTTCCGGCTGGTCGGCGCGTCCCTGGCCAGCCTGTTCACCTCCGCGGTGGTGATCTACGCGGCGGCGCGCGGGGTCGGCCCCTTCGTCCAGCCCTCGTTCCAGGGCACCCTGCTGACCACCCAGAACTACACCATGGTGCTGATCGCCACCAGCATGCTCGTGGCGGCGATCATCACCGAACGCGAGCAGGCGACCTCGGCGCTCCACGCCCAGCAGGAACGGACCCGTTCGATCATCGCCACCGCCCGCGACCCCTTCTTCGGGTTCGACGGCGACGGCGTGGTCACCGACTGGAACCGCAGCGCGGAGACCACCTTCGGCTGGTCCGCGCAGGAGGCGATCGGCCGCCCGCTGACCGGGCTCATCGTCCCGGCGGAGGTCTACCACGAGCGCTTCCGGAGTGCGATGACCGCCGCGGAGGACCGCATGGAGGTCCTCGCCAGGCACCGGGACGGCAGGGAGCTGCCCGTCGAGGTCACGATCTGGTCCGTCGAGTCCGTCGGCCGCAGCCGCTTCAACGCCTTCGCGCGGGACATCACCGAGCGCAAGCAGTTCGAGCGGGACCTGGCCACGGCACGTGACCGGGCACTGGAGGCCTCGCGGCTCAAGTCGCAGTTCCTGGCCACGATGAGCCACGAGATCCGCACCCCGATGAACGCGGTCATCGGCCTGGCCGCGGTCCTGCTGGCCGGCCCGCTCGGCGCCGACCAGCGCCGCCAGCTCCAGGGCATCCTCACCGCGGGGCAGACGCTGCTGGCGATCATCAACGACATCCTGGACCTGTCCAAGATCGAAGCCGACCAGCTGGTGCTGGAGGAGGCCGACTTCGCCCCCGGCGCGCTCGTCCGCGACGTCATCGGGCTGCTCTCCGGGACGGCCGGGGCCAAGGGCCTCACTCTGACCGGCTCGTGCGGGCCGGAGCTGCCCGCCCTGCTGCGCGGCGACGCCACCCGGATCCGGCAGATCCTGCTCAACCTGGTGGACAACGCCGTCAAGTTCACCCCGCACGGCGGCGTCACCGTCCGCGCCGGGCTCACCGGCGTGGACCCGGAGGGGACGGCGGAGGTCGTGATAGAGGTCACGGACACCGGCATCGGCATCCCCGGCGACAAGCAGGAAAGCCTGTTCGACCCGTTCGTCCAGGCCGACGCCTCGACCACCCGGGAGTACGGCGGCACCGGCCTGGGCCTGGCGATCTCCCGCCGGCTCGCCCGGGCGATGGGCGGAGACCTGAGGGTGTCCAGCCGCCCGGGCCGGGGCAGCACCTTCACCTGCACGATCCGGCTGGCGCAGGCGTCCGCGGCGGGGCCGCCCGCGGACGACGGCGGGACCGCCGCGGCGCCCGTCCGCCGCTCCCGGCTCCTCCTGGTGGAGGACAACGAGCTCAACCAGATGGCGGCCATGGAGGTCCTCACCCTGCTCGGCTACCACGCCGACCTCGCGACCAACGGCCAGGAGGCCATCGCGATGGCGGAGAGGACGCAGTACCAGGCGATCCTGATGGACTGCCAGATGCCCGTCATGGACGGCTACACCGCCACCACCGTGCTGCGCCGCAGGGAGGGGAAGGAGCGGCGCACCCCCGTCATCGCGCTGACCGCCGGCGCCTTCGCCGAGGACCGGCAGCGCTGCCTGGCCGCGGGCATGGACGACTTCATCGCCAAGCCCTTCGACTGCGACGAGCTCGCCTCCACCATCGCGCGGTGGACGGAGCGCCCCGACGGCCGGGCCGCGAGCTGAGCCCTCAGGCCTCCGGGGGCCCGTCCGGCGCCGGGGGGTAGGCGCGGGCGAGGTGCTCGGTGACGGCGCGGGCGGCCGCCGGGCCGTCACCGGCGGCGACGAGCTCGTGGATGCGCCGGTGGTCGGCCATGAGCAGGCCGGTCTGCCCGGCCCGCTCGACCGCGGCGACCGAGAAGGCGTGGATGGTCTGCCGGAGCGCCCGCATGGTGGCGGCCAGCAGGCGGTTGCCGGAGAGCATCGCGACGCCGAGGTGGAACGCGACGTCGTGGTCGACGAACTCCTGCGGCGTGGCCGCCGCCTCCATCCGCTCCAGGGCCGCCGCCATGGCATCGAGCGCCGCCGGCGCGTGCCCGGGGTGGGCGTGCAGCACGGCCCACTGCTCGATCATCAGCCGGGTGTCGATCACCTCGTCCAGGGACAGGCTCGCCGTGCCCAGGTGGAGTCTGAGCAGGTCGGCCAGGGCGCTCTCCGGCCTTGAGATCAGCACGGCCCCCGCGTCGGGCCCCCGCCCCGCCTGGGAGGAGACCACGCCCAGCGTCTCCAGCACGCGCAGCGCCTCGCGCACGGAGGCGCGGCTCACGTGGAGCTGCCCGGCCAGCTGCCGCTCGCCGGGGAGCCGGTCGCCGGCGGTGAGCCCGTCCTCGGCGATGCGCCGCTCGATCTGGGCGAGCACCTCCTCGAACGTGCGCGTCTTCCTGACCGGCTGCCACTCCATGCGGGCGCTCCCTCTCCGAGTATGGCTTTCCGAGTATGGTCAGACCATAATATGGTCTGACCATACTCGGAAAGGAGTGCCGTGCGGGTCGCCCTGTTCATCACATGCGTCAACGACACGCTCTTCCCCGGCACCGGCCGGGCGACCGTCTCGATCCTGCGCCGGCTCGGGTGCGAGGTCGACTTCCCGGCCGCGCAGACCTGCTGCGGCCAGATGCACGTCAACACCGGCTACCCCGAGGAGGGCGTACGGCTCGCCCGCCGCTTCACCGAGGTCTTCCGGGACTACGACGCGGTGGTCGCGCCCTCGGGTTCGTGCGCCGCGATGGTGCGCGAGCAGTACCCCAGACTGGCCGGGCGCGGGGAAGAGGGCTTCGCACAGGAGGTGGCCCGGGTCGCGCCGAAGGTCCACGAGCTCTCGGAGTTCCTGGTGGACGTGCTCGGCGTCACCGACGTGGGGGCGTACTTCCCGCACCGCGTGGCCTACCACCCGACCTGCCACTCGCTGCGCGGCCTGGGACTGGGCGACCGGCCGCTCGCCCTGCTGGGGAACGTCCGGGGACTGGAGCTCCTCCCGCTCCCCGGCGCCGAGGAGTGCTGCGGCTTCGGCGGCACCTTCTCGGTGAAGAACCCGGAGGTCTCCGCCGCCATGTGCGCCACCAAGGTGGGCAACGTGCTGGAGACCGGCGCCGAGGTGCTGTGCGCGGCCGACAACTCCTGCCTGATGCACATCGGCGGCATGCTCGGGCGCCGGGAGACGGGAGTGCGGACCATGCACCTGGCCGAGATCCTCGCCCGGACGGAGGCGAGGGCATGAGCGAGCGGGCCACGGGCGCGCCGGCACCGCGGGCGCTGCCGGCGGAGGAGGGCGGAGGCGGGCGCGCGAGCGTGACCTTCATCGGCATGCCGCGGAGCTTCCGCGAGAACGCCGCGGAGGCCGTGCGGAACGATCAGCTCGGGCGCAACCTCCGCAAGGCCACGCACACCATCCGCGGCAAGCGCGCCAGGGTCGTCGAGGAGCTGCCCGACTGGGCGGAGCTCCGCGAGGCCGGCCGGGCGATCAAGGACCACACGCTGCGCCACCTGGACCGCTATCTCCTCCAGCTTGAGGAGGCCGTGACCCGGGCCGGCGGGCACGTGCACTGGGCCGCCGACGCCGCCGAGGCCAACCGCATCGTCACCGGGCTGGTCCAGGCGACGGGCGAGAGCGACGTGGTCAAGGTCAAGTCGATGGCGACGCAGGAGATCGGCCTCAACGAGCACCTGGCCGCCCACGGCGTCACCGCCTACGAGACCGACCTGGCGGAGCTGATCGTCCAGCTGGGCGACGACTGGCCCAGCCACATCCTGGTCCCGGCGATCCACCGCAACCGCGCGGAGATCCGCCGGATCTTCCGCGACCGGATGGCCTCCTGGGGGCGGCCCGCCCCGGAGGGGCTGAGCGACGAGCCCGCGGCGCTGGCCGAGGCGGCCCGGCTCCACCTGCGCGAACGCTTCCTCTCCAGCAAGGTCGCGATCTCCGGCGCCAACTTCATGGTCGCCGAGACCGGCACGATGGTGGTGGTGGAGTCGGAGGGCAACGGCCGGATGTGCCTGACCCTGCCCGAGACGCTGATCAGCGTGGTCGGCATCGAGAAGGTCCTGCCCACCTGGCGGGATCTGGAGGTGTTCCTGCAGCTCCTGCCGCGCAGCTCCACCGGCGAGCGGATGAACCCCTACACCTCCATGTGGACCGGGGCGGTCGAGGGCCAGGAGTTCCACCTCGTCCTGCTGGACAACGGCCGCACCGGCGTGCTCGCCGACGAGGTCGGCCGCCAGGCGTTGCGCTGCATCCGCTGCTCGGCCTGCCTGAACGTCTGCCCGGTGTACGAACGCGCGGGCGGCCACGCCTACGGATCGGTCTATCCCGGCCCGATCGGTGCCATCCTCACCCCGCAGCTGCGCGGCATGGGTTCGGAGCTGGACAACTCCCTGCCCTACGCCTCCTCGCTCTGCGGCGCGTGCCTGGAGGTCTGCCCGGTCGCGATCGACATCCCCGAGGTCCTGGTCGAGCTGCGGGCCAGGGCCCGCCACCCGCGCTCCGAGCGGGCCGCGATGCGCGCGGCGGGGTGGCTCCTGGGCGACCAGGCGAGACTGGCGCGGGCGCAGCGCCTCGCCACCCGCCTCCGGCGGCTGGTTCCCAGGCGGCTGCCGGGCCCGGGTTCGGCCTGGACCGACACCAGAGACCTGCCGGAGATCCCCGAGGAGTCGTTCAGAGACTGGTGGAAGCGATCATGAGCACCCGAGAGGAGGTCCTCGGCCGGATCAGGCGCGCGGTCGAGGGCGCACCGGAGGTTCCCGAGGCGGAGATCCCTCGCGCCTACCGGACGGAGGTCCCCTGCGACGACCTGGCCGGGCTGCTGGCCGAGCGGGTCGCGGACTACCGGGCGATCGTGCACGTGGTGCCCTCGGCCCGGGTGGCCGCCACGCTCGCCGGACTGGTGGAGGGCAAGCGGATCGCCGTGCCGGACGGGCTGCCCGCCGAGTGGGCCGGACCGGTCTCGCAGGCTGCGGCGACCGTGCTCGCCGACCCCGCCAGAGACGAGCTCGACACCGTGGACGCGGTGCTCACCGGGTGCGCGGTGGCGGTGGCGGTGACCGGCACGATCGTGCTGGACGCCGGGCCCGGCCAGGGGCGCAGGGAGCTGACGCTGGTCCCCGACCACCACCTGTGCGTGGTCCGGGCCGGCCAGATCGTGGCGGGCGTGCCCGAGGCGATCGCCCGGCTCTCCCCGGACTCGCCGCTGACCTGGATCAGCGGCCCCTCGGCGACCAGCGACATCGAGCTCGACAGGGTCGAGGGGGTGCACGGCCCGCGCACACTGGAAGTGGTCATCGCGGTCTGAGCCCGCCGCCGTCTGGGCCCGCCGCCGTCTGGGCCCGCCGGGGCTCAGCCCGGCTGCGGGCTCAGCTCGGCCCCGGCGGAACGGCGCGACCGGGCGGGAACGCGCCGGGCCCGCGTGCCGGGCTCGGCGCCGGACCCGGACCCGGACCCGAGCTCGTCCACCGGGATCGGCGCCGGGCCCGCGAGAGGGGTCAGACCGGAGAGCCGGCAGGCCGTCCTGGCCTTCAGCGCCTCGCGGACGTCCGCGCAGACCGCCGCCAGCGCCGCGCCCGCCCGCTCCCTGGCCACCGGGTCGGCGAGCCTGCCGATGGCGTTGAACTGCCGTGCCGCCGGGAACACCGGAAGGTCGGCGCGGTGCACGACGGCGCCGCCCGCGCCGAGGAGCCAGTGCAGCTCCACCTGCGTCCACATCGCCTCGTGCGGGCGCACGCAGGCGGTCACCACGGCGACCGGCTTGCCCACCAGCACGCCGCCCGCCATCGGTGACGACGCCCAACTCAACGCGTGCCTCAGCTGGACGGGCAGCACGCTGTGCTCCGGCGCCGCGATCAGCAGGCCGTCGGCCGCGGAAAGGACGCGGCACAATCCGTCCACCTCCGCGGGCAGCCGGCCGCCGCCGACGGGTGGAATCGGCTCCAGCCCGTCCCAGACCTCGAACTCGGCGGACTCGGGCAACTGCCGCGCCACCGCGTCCAGAAGCCTGCGGACGTGCGCCCCCGGCCGAAAAGCGCCCGCGATCCCCACGATCCTCATTGGCCCCATCCCCACACGCCGTTACGACCCCTCGTGCCCGCGGCGGGAGGGCGGCGAACCCGCGCCGGGCATCGATCGCGCATGGAACGGTGCTGTCATCGCAAAGGCGGCGGGAGCCGGGGCGGTTCGCCGGCCGGGAAGGGTTCCCGCCATGCCGACGGGGGGTACACCACGGGTACGGCCGCCCTGGGGGGCGGCCGTCCACAGGCGACCGCGGCCCCGCGGCCCCGCGGTTCCGGCGGTGTCCCGCGCAGGCGGGTCCCGCCCCGGCGGCCGGGCCTTTCTCGCGAGTGCGCCGCCCCCGGCCCCGTCGCCCGCGACGAGCAGGATTTTTATCAAGAGAACTGGGCATATGTCTCTTCTGTCCGTTTTTGTACGGGCGCAAGGGGGTCGCACATGCCGTACACCGCCGGACCTGCCGCCTCTCTGGCACGGTGGCCCGCCGCCGGCCGGTGCGAAGGATGAGCCCCGGGACCGCGGGACCCCCGCCGGCCTTCCCACGGCTCACCCTGGGGGTGGAGGAGGAGTTCCTGCTCGTCGACCCCGAGACGGGCAGGGTGGTGCCCGCCGCGCCGACCGTGCGCAGGAGGATCGGCGTCCCGCTGGCCGAACGGGTCCAGCCGGAGTTCACGAGGTTCCAGATCGAGACGAACAGCCTCGCCCACACCGACCTGCGCCGCCTCTGCCACGACCTGGCCGAGCTGCGGACCTCGGTGGCCGAGGCGGCCGAGCGGGCCGGGGCCCGCCTGGTCGCCTCCGGTACGGCGCTGCTCGGCAACACGGGCCTGCCGCCGCTGACCCCGTCCCCGCGCTACGAGCGCATGGCCCGCCGCTACGGCGCCCTCCTGTACGGCCAGGGCGTCTGCGGCTGCCACGTCCACATCGGGATCGGCGACAGGGACGAGGCGGTCCAGGTGAGCGACCACGTCCGCCCCTGGCTGCCGGTGCTCCAGGCGCTGACCGCGAACTCCCCGATCATGGAGGGTGCGGACACCGGCTATGCGAGCTGGCGCGCCGTCCTGTGGGCCCGCTGGCCCAGCGCCGGCCCGCCGCCCCGCTTCTCCTCGGCGGAGCGCTACGACGCCCTCGTCGAGGCCCTTCTCGAGGCGGGGGCCGTCCTGGACCGCGGGATGATCTACTGGTACGTCAGGCCCTCCCACCATCTGCCCACCCTGGAGTTCCGGGGTGCGGACACGTGCGCGACGGTCGGCGAGACCGTCGCGCTGGCCGGGTTGGTCAGGGCGCTGGCCGCCACGGCCCTGGCCGACGTCAGGAGGGGCCTGCCGCCCCCCGAGGTGGACCAGACGCTGCTGGAGGCCGCCTACTGGCGGGCGGCCCGCGACGGCTTGGAGGGCGACGGCCTCGACCTGGCGACCGGCCGCCGGACGCCGATGTGGAAGCTGGTCGGCGCGTTGCTGCGGTGGGTGCGCTCCGCGCTGGAGGAGAGCGGCGACCTGCCCCTGGTCACGGAACTGCTGAACCGGCTGCACCGCCGCGGCTCGGGAGCGGCCCGCCAGCGCGCCGCCTACCGGCCGCGGCACGACGTGCGCGACGTCGCCCGGCTGCTGGCCGCGCAGACCCGGGACGTCTCCGAGTTCCCCGTGCCCGCCCGCGTCGCGGCGGAGCCGCCCGCCATGGCCCCCGGGCGTTAGCGGGCGCCCAGCCCGGCGCGCACGGCGCGCCGGGCCGTGCGGATCGAGGCGTCCAGGTCGACGCGCCCGGGGTCGATGAGCCACTGGAGGCAGATCCCGCGGAGCAGCCCCTCGATGAGCACGGCGTGCGCGTCGAGGTCGGCCGCCTCCGGGATCTCGCCGTCCTCGGCCGCCTGGCCGAGCCAGGTGCGGATCAGCGCCCGGAACGCCTCGTTGCTGCCCGCGACCGCCTCGCGCAGGACCGGCGCCGAGCTGATCGCGTCGGCCATGACGACGTACATCGCGCGCATGTACTCGTCGCCGTCGCGCATCGAGCCGATGTAGGCGGTGATGAGGTGGTCGATTCCGGCCAGGCCCCGGCGGCCGTCCCCTCCGGACAGGATGGTGCGCCCGGCGGAGCTGCGGATCTCCTCGATCGCCGCGCCGATGCACGCGTCCTTGGTGCCGAAGTGGTGGGTGACCAGACCGCGGCTGAGGCCGGCCTCGCGGCCGATCTCCCCGAGGGTGGTGCCGGTGTAGCCGCGCTCGGCGAGGAGCCGGATGGTGGCGCGCAGCAGGCGCCGGCGGGCCTGCGCGGTCCGGTCGGCCTGGGTGCGCCGCTCCGGCGCCCCGGCCCGCTCGGCCGTGCCGGCCTGGGTGCCCCGCTCTGACATGCCTCCCAGCCTAGTCACGACCTAGTCGAGCCGCTGCAGCACGTGGATCACGCACACGGCGCCGACACCGAGCATGTGGGCCAGCCCGGTGCGCGCCCCGGGCTGCTGCCGGTCGCCCGCCTCGCCGCGGAGCTGCCGGGTGATCTCGGCGATCTGGCCGACCCCGGTGGGGCCGATGGGGTGGCCCATCGCCAGCAGGCCGCCGGAGGGGCTGACGGCGCACCGGCCGCCGACGTCGAAGGCGCCCCGCGCGAGGAGCCCGGCGGCCTCTCCCGCGCCGCACAGGCCGATGGCCTCGGCGTACAGCAGTTCCTCGATGCTGAAGGCGTCGTGCACCTCGACCACGTCGAGGTCGGCCGCGGTGATCCCGGCCTGCCGGAACGCCTCGCCGGCGGTCTCCCGGGTGAGTTCGGTGTCGGGGTCGGCGGTGCCGTACAGGCGCTCGCTGCGCTGGGCGGAGGCGGTGACCCCGACGCAGCGGGCGGGGTCCAGGCCGAGCCGCTCGACCGCCTCGCCGGAGACGACGAGCGCGGCCGCGGCGCCCTCCCCGATCGGGCAGCACTGGAGCCGGGTCAGGGTCCCGGAGACGGCGGGCTCGTCCATGACCTCCTGCAGGGTGCGCTCCTTGCGCCGTTGCGCGAAGGGGTTGCGGGAGCCGTTGCGGTGGTTCTTCACCGCGACCGCCGCGACCTGCTCGGCGGTGACTCCGTGGCGGTCCATGTACTCGTCGGCGAGCAGCGCGAAGTGCGTGGCGGGGACGACCAGGCGGTCGGCGAGGCCGGCGACGCCGGTGGGGGCGGCCCGGACGCGGGAGGGCTTGTCGACGCCCAGCGCCAGCGAGACGTCGGCCAGCCCGGCGGCGACCTCCAGGCAGGCCTGCCGGAAGGCGGAGGAGCCGGAGGCGGAGGCGTTCTCGACCTGGGTCATCGGGATGCCGGTCGCGCCGAGGTGGCGCAGCATGCGCCGGGAGGCGGCCATGCCCAGGCCCGCCGTACCGGTCCAGGCGCTGTCCACGTCGGTCCAGGCCAGGCCCGCGTCGGCCAGCGCCGAACGCACGGCGGTGAGCCCCAGCCGGACGTAGGGGGTCTCGGAGAGCCGCCGGTAGGGGTGGAGCCCGATCCCGGCGACGTAGACGGGCCGCAGGTCGGCCAGAGTGCCGCGCATCATGCCCCGCCCCCCGGTCCTGCGGGACTCGCGGGGGTCGCGAAACGCAGCTCCAGCAGGTCCGGTACGGCCCCGCCGGGCTCCAGCCGGGCCCGCACCCGGTCTCCGGCACGGGCGGTTCCGGCGTGCACGCCGCGGATCAGGGGGCCGTCGTCGAGGAGGACGGACACGATCGTGAACGGGACCGGCACCCGCGGGTCGTGGTGGCGGTGGACCTCGGCGGCCGCCCGAACGGTCCCGGTGGCGGCCAGCTCGCAGGGCAGGCCGTCGGCGGAGCCGCAGGCCTCGCATCCGTACGGCTGGCGGGGGAACGACACGCGGTCGCAGGCGGCGCAGCGCAGGCCGTACAGGACGGGCTCGCCGCCGGGCCCGGTCCCGTAGAGGGCGGGTTCGGCGCAGGGAGTCGACATGGCGCCGATGCTGCCATTTTGCTGGCCGACCGACAAGTATTTACTTGTCGGTCAGCCAACATGTATGTTCCCGGCAGTGCTCCCCAGCCCGCGTTCCGAAGGAGAAGGCGCCGTGCACGTGAGGGACGAGCTGTACATCGGCGGCGCGTGGACCGCCTCGACCGGCACCGGCCGCATCGAGGTGGAGAACCCGGCCACCGAAGAGGTCATCGGGTACGTGCCCGACGGCACGCCCGAGGACATGGGACGGGCGGTCGGGGCGGCGCGCGCGGCGTTCGACCGCGGACCCTGGCCCGGAACGAGCCCGGCGGAGCGCGCCGGGGCGATCGACGCCTTCGCCGCCGCGCTCACCGCGCGGGCCGGCGAGCTGACCGAAGTGATCACCGCCGAGACCGGCCTGCCGATCACCGTGGTCGGCCTGGCGCACGTGCGTCCGGCGATCGCGACGCTCGCCTACTACGCGGAGCTGGCCAGGACGACGGAGTTCGAGGAGGAGCGCCCGGGGGCGCGGTCCCCCTTCCGGGTCCGCCGGCTCCCGGCGGGCGTCGTCGCGGCGATCGTGCCGTGGAACATCCCCCTGCTCGGGGCCTGCGCCAAACTCGGCCCGGCGCTGGCGGCGGGCTGCACGGCCGTGCTCAAACCCTCCCCGGAGACCCCGCTGAGCGCCTGCCTCCTCGCCGACGCCGCGCACGAGGCCGGCCTGCCCGCCGGTGTGCTGAACGTGGTGCCCGCGGGCCGCGAGGCCGGTGCCGCGCTCGTCGCGCACCCCGGGGTCGACAAGGTCACCTTCACCGGGAGCACCGCGGCGGGCAAGCGCATCGCCGCCGTCTGCGCGGAGCGGATGACGCGCTACTCGCTCGAACTGGGCGGCAACGCCGCCTGCATCCTCCTGGAGGACGCGCCGGTCGAGCGGGCCGCGGCGGGTGTGGCCGGGATGAGCCTGATGAACAACAACGGTGAGGCCTGCATCGTGCAGGGCCGGATCCTGGTGCCGCGCGCCCGCCACGACGAGTTCACCGAGGCGCTGTGCGCGGTGGCGCGGGAGATCCCGCTGGGGGACCCGGCCGACCCGCGCACGCTGCTCGGCCCCATGGTCAGCCGCGCCCACCTGGAGCGCGTCCTCGGCCACATCGGCACCGGGACCGCCGAGGGCGCCAGGCTCGCCTGCGGAGGGAAGCGCCCCGAGGGGCTCGACCGCGGCTGGTACGTCGAGCCGACCGTGTTCGCCGGGGCCGACAACGGCATGCGCGTGGTCCGGGAGGAGATCTTCGGTCCCGTCGTGACCGTCATCCCCTACGACAGCGAGGAGGAGGCGGTCGCGATCGCCAACGACACCGAGTACGGCCTGTCGGGTTCGGTGTGGAGCCGGGACCCGCTGCGGGCCGCGGAGGTCGGCGCCCGGATCCGGGCCGGCTCGATCTACGTCAACGGGGCGCTCCGGCTGGACGCGGCCGCGCCGTTCGGCGGTTTCAAGGAATCGGGGATCGGCCGCGAGGGCGGCCCCGAGGGACTGGCCGAGTACCTCGAACCCCAGGTCGTCTTCGTGCCCGCCCCGCGAGGGGCGAAGTGAGCCGGCCCCCCGCGTCCCCCGGCGAGCCCTGCGCCTACGAGGGCGACGCCGTCCTGACGCACGGCCGGTGGCACGACCTGGCGGGCCGGCTGGCCTCTGCGCTGGCCGGGTACGGCCTCGGCAGGGGCGACCGGATCGCCGTCCGGATGCGGACCCGCCTGGAGTGGATGGTGGTGAGCCTGGCCCTCGGCAAGCTCGGCGCCGTCCAGGTGGCGGTCAACTACCGGCTGACTCCGCCCGAGGCGGAGCACATCCTGCGCGACTGCGGGGTGAGGGCCGTCATCGCGGACGACGGCGATCTCACCCCGCTCCTGCGGGCCTGGGAGCACCTGGGCCTGCGCGCCGTCGTCGGCGTCGACGGACCCGGGACGGACGGACCCCCCGCAGGCGGCCTCGCGGCCGGCCCGCGCGCTCCGGAGGCGGTGAGCCTGCCCGCGCTGCTGGAACGGACCCCGGCGGGGGAGTGGCCGGAGGGGACCTTCGCGCCCATGGTCGTCTACTCGTCGGGGACGACGGGGGCGCCCAAGGGCGCGCCGCTCGGCGGCTGGAACAACCGGCCGGACCCCCGCGTCCTCGCCGACTACCTCGCCTCGACCGGCTTCGACGGCGCCTCCGGCGGCCGGGGGAACCGTACGATGATCACCCTGCCGATGCACCACGGCGCCGGGCCGGCCTCGGTGCGCACGGCGATCAGGACCGGCGGGAGCGCCCACTTCCTGCGCCGCTTCGACGCCGAGGCGGCGCTCGCGCTGATCGAGCGGAGCGCGATCACCCACTGGTCGTCGGTGCCGACGATGCTCCAGCGCATCATGAAGCTCCCCGGGCACGTGCGGGACCGCTACGACGTCTCCTCCCTGCGCTTCCTGAGCGCCGGGGCCGCCCCCGTGCCGCGGGAGCTGAAGGACCAGGTCCTCGACTACTTCGGCGAGGTCCTCCACGAGGGCTACGGGTGCACCGAGGCCGGGATGATCAGCGGCTGCCTCCCCGCGGACCACCGCCGCAAGCCGGGCTCCTCCGGCAGGCCCTTCCGGCAGGTCGAGGTCCGGATCCTGGGCGAGGACGGCGGGATCCTGCCGCCCGGGCGGACCGGGGAGATCGCGGTACGTACCCCGGCGGTGATCTCCGGCTACATCGGCCGCGGCCCCCTCGGCCCCGACCAGCTCGACGGCGACGGCTTCTACCGGACCGGCGACATCGGCCGTCTCGACGAGGACGGCTACCTGTTCATCTCCGACCGCCGCACCGACATGATCATCGCGGGCGGGGTGAACGTCTACCCGGCCGAGATCGAGGCCGTCCTGCTCCGGCACCCGGCCGTCGCGCTCGCCGCCGTCTTCGGGATACCCCACCCCGACGCGGGCGAGCAGCCGATCGCCGTGGTCGAGCGGCAGCCCGGCGCGGCGCTCACCGGCGAGGAGCTGATCGCCTTCTGCGAGGGCCGCCTCGCCAGGTACAAGTGGCCGCGCCGCGTCGAGTTCGTCGACGCGCTCCCGGTCAACCCCATGGGGAAGATCGAGAAACGCCGCCTCCGCGAGCCGTACTGGCGCGGGCGCGACCGCGCCGTCTGAGGACCCGCCACCCCTTACGGAAACCGCCGCGCCAGCGGCGCCGGCACGAAAGGCCATCACGTGAGCACCGACATCTGCGCACTCAAGGGAAGGGTCGCCCTGGTCACCGGGGCGGGCAGGGGCGTCGGCCGGCAGGTCGCCCTGCACCTGGCCGCGCACGGCGCCGGGGGCGTCGTCGTCAACGACGCCGACGCCGGGCGGGCCGAGAGCGTGGCGAAGGAGGTCAGGGCCGCCGGTGTGAGCGCGCTCGCCGCCACCGCCGACGTCGGGGACTTCGACGCCGTCACCGCGATGTTCGAGCGGGCCGGGGCGGAACTCGGCCCCGTCGGCATCCTGGTCAACAACGCCGGGAACCGGGGCGCCGCCCCCCGGCCGAAGGGCAGGCCGCGCCCGCTGTGGGAGCAGACCCCCGAGGACTGGGAGCCCTGGCTGCAGGTCAACCTGGACGGCGTCCTGAACTGCACCCGCAACGCCCTGGCCCACATGGTCCCCGAGGGCTACGGGCGGATCGTCACCGTCATCTCCGACGCGGGGCGGGTCGGCGAGACCCACGGCATGGAGATCTACTCCGGGGCCAAGGCCGGAGCGGCCGGTCTCACCCGGGCCGTCGCGCGCCTCGGCGGGCGGTACGGCGTCACCGCCAACAGCGTCGCCCTCGGCGCCACCCGCACCCCGGCCATCGCCGCCCTCACCGAGAACGAGGAGTTCGCCAGGAAGATGCTCTCCAACTACGTCATCCGCCGCTTCGGCGAGCCGGAGGACGCCGCCAACATGATCCTCTTTCTCGCCTCCGACGCCGCGGGCTGGATCACCGGCCAGACCGTGCCGGTCAACGGCGGATACTCCATGACCCTCTGAACGACCCCCTGAACGGACCCTCCGACACCTCCCGGGACGGCGCTCATGAACATCCGCACCGAACGCAGGGGCCACACGCTCCTGGTCACCGTCGACCGGCCGGAGGCCCGCAACGCCTTCGACCGGGCCACCTCGCAGGAGATGGAGGCCGCCATGGACCTCCTCGACGGTGATCCGGGGCTGCGCGCCGGCGTCGTCACCGGCGCGGGCGGCACCTTCTCCGCGGGCGCCGACCTCAAGGCCGCCGCCCGCGGGGAGCGGCCCGCGACCGCCCGGCGCGGCGGCTTCGGCCTGTTCGCCCAGCCGCCGGCCAAGCCGCTGATCGCCGCCGTCGAGGGCCACGCCGTGGCCGGCGGCTTCGAGCTCTGCCTGAGCTGCGACCTCGTCGTGGCCGCCGAGGACGCCGTGCTGGGACTGCCGGAGGTCCGGCACAACCTCGTCGCGGTCGGCGGCGGCCTGTTCCGGCTGCCCCGGCGGATGCCGTACCACCTGGCCATGGAGCTGGCGCTGACCGCCCAGCCGCGCCCGGCCGCCTACTTCCACCAGTGGGGCGTCGTCAACCACCTGGTCCCGTCCGGCGCCGCCGTGGAGAAGGCCCTGGAACTGGCCGACCGGATCGGCGCCAACGGGCCGCTCGCCGTCGCCGCCTCGGCCCAGATCGTCCGCCGCTCCGCCGACTGGACCGAGGAGCAGGCCTGGAAGGAGCAGACCGCCTTCGCGCGCCGGGCCATGGACTCGGCCGACACCGCCGAGGGGTTGCGCGCTTTCGCGGAGAAGCGCGCACCCCGGTGGAAGGGGGTCTGAGCCGCCGGACCCGTACGGCCCTCAGACCTTGGGGCAGCGGGTGCCCGCCGCGGGCGGCGTCCCGCCGATGAGATAGCGGTCGACCAGCCGGTCGACGCAGGAGGAGCCCATGCGGTAGGCGGTGTGGCCGTCGCCGTCGTAGCTGAGCAGGACCCCCGAGGACAGCTGGGACGCCAGCGCCGCCGACCAGCCGTAGGGCGTCGCCGGGTCGCGGAGGGTGCCCACCACCATGATGGGGGCGGCGCCCTCGGCCCGCAGCGGCCGGTCGGCCGCCGCGGGCTTGACGGGCCAGTAGACGCAGGGCGTGGACTCGGCGGAGATGTAACCGCCGAACAGGGACGAGCGGGAGGCGGCCCTGCGCGCCGCCCTGGCGTAGGCCGCGGCGGTCCCCGGGTAGGAGTGGTCGAGGCAGTTGATCGCGGTGTTGGCGTCGTTCTGGTTGGAGTAGGTGCCGTCGGCCTTGCGGCCGTAGTAGATGTCGGAGATGCGCAGCAGGATCGTGCCGTCGCCCGCGAAGGCGGCGGCGAGGGCCTTGCGCAGGACGGGCCAGGCCTCGCGGTCGTAGAGCGGGGTCAGGATGCCGAACGCGGCGATGGACTCGGTGATCTCCCGGCTGTCCTGGGTGTTGCGCAGCGGGGTCCGGTCGGCCCCGCGCAGCAGGGCGGCCGTCTCGGCGCGGGCCCGTGCGACCGTGCGGCCGGCGAACGGGCAGTCCTCGGTCGTGAAGCAGTCCCGCAGGAACGCCGTGTAGGCCTTCTCGAAGCCGAGGATCTGGGCCTCGCCGATCTCGATGAGGGAGAGCGAGGGGTCGAGCGCGCCGTCGAGGACCAGGGCGCGCACCTTCCCGGGGAACAGATCCGCGTACATCGCACCCAGATAGGTGCCGTACGACTTGCCGAGGTAGGTCAGTCCGGCGTCGCCGAGCGCGGCCCGCAGCACGTCCATGTCGCGGGCGGCATCCGCCGTGCCGACGTGGGGCAGCAGCCGCGCCGAGCGCCGGCGGCACTCCCGGGCGACGCTGCGCGAGGTCTGCCGCAGGGCCTTGGCCTCGGCGGGGGTGTCCGGCGTGGCGTCCGCGGCGATGTAGGCGTCGAGTTGCGGGCCGGTGAGGCAGCGCACCGGGGCCGATCCGCCCACCCCCCGGGGGTCGAAGCCGACGACGTCGAAACGGGCGCGGACGCCGGGCGAGACGACGTCCGCGGCCGACCTGGCGTACTCGACGCCCGAGCCGCCGGGACCCCCGGGGTTGAGCACGACCGAGCCGATCCGTTCGCCGCCGGTGGCCGCCAGGCGGATCACGCTGATCTTGATTCGCTCCCCGTCGGGCTTGTCATAGTCGAGCGGGACGGTGAGTTTCGCGCACTCGAAGCCGCCGCCGCAGGCGGTCCAGTCCAGCTTCTGGCGGTAGTAGCTCTGCAGCGCGTCCGCGGGCGGCCTGTCCGCGGTGATCTGCGCGGACGGCGTGCCCGCGGTGGTGCCCGCCGGCTGCTGCGCGGGGGCGGTGAAGCCCGTCGCGAGCAGCCCTGCGGCAAGTGGCGTGATCATCAGAGTGGTGCGTCTCATGGTCCCGGCCTCCGTTCGGGAGATGGCAGTCGTTCCCGCATTGGCACACCGGGTGGTAGACGTCCGCTTGCGTCCCCCTTGACGACCGCCGACGGGAGCGGGCGGGCCGGGCGGCAGGGCATGGGGACGCGACCGTCCGGCCGGAGAATCCGTTGCGCGGATGAGTGCCATGAAAGATATCGATTTCCTTGAAGCCTGATTCGATGTAATGGTTGCCGCGCCGCAGGGGAAGGAAGTTCCCGGTATGGACAGGGCGGTTTTTCGGGCCTACCCATATTCGTGCGCCGCCCCCGGCGTATTTACGTAACATTTCCCGCATCAGGATGGAACGGGCACGGACAGCGGCCCGAGTGGAAGGAGCGGAAGCCGATGGTGCATGAGGTCCGCGGAGTGGTCGCCCGGTCGAAGGGCGAGCCGGTGTCGGTGGAGACGGTGCTCGTGCCCGACCCCGGCCCCGGTGAGGCCCTGGTGAAGGTCCAGGCGTGCGGCGTGTGCCACACCGACCTGCACTACCGCGAGGGTGGGATAAACGACGAGTTCCCCTTCCTGCTCGGGCACGAGGCGGCCGGGGTTGTCGAGGCCGTGGGAGAGGGGGTGACCGGCCTGGCGGCGGGCGACTTCGTGATCCTCAACTGGCGGGCGGTCTGCGGCAACTGCCGGGCGTGCCTGCGGGGCCGGCCGTGGTACTGCTTCGCCACCCACAACGCCGTGCAGAAGATGACCCTGGCCGACGGCACGCCGCTCTCGCCCGCCCTGGGCATCGGCGCCTTCGCCGACAAGACCCTGGTCGCGGCCGGGCAGTGCACCACGGTGGACCCGGCGGCGGCCCCGGCGGTGGCGGGCCTGCTCGGCTGCGGCGTGATGGCGGGCATCGGCGCGGCCGTCAACACCGGAGGCGTCACCCGCGGCGACAGCGTCGCGGTCATCGGCTGCGGCGGCGTCGGCGACGCCGCCATCGCCGGGGCGCGGCTGGCCGGCGCCGCGAAGATCATCGCGGTGGACGTCGACGACCGCAAGCTGGAGTGGGCCAGGGGCTTCGGCGCGACCCACACGGTCAACTCCCGGGAGAGCGACCCGGTGGAGGCGATCCGCAAGCTGACCGGCGGGTTCGGCGCGGACGTGGTGATCGAGGCGGTCGGCCGCCCGGAGACCTACAAGCAGGCCTTCTACGCCCGCGACCTGGCCGGGACCGTGGTCCTGGTCGGCGTGCCCACCCCCGAGATGACGCTGGAGCTGCCGCTGCTGGACGTCTTCGGCCGCGGCGGCGCGCTGAAGTCCTCCTGGTACGGCGACTGCCTGCCCAGCCGGGACTTCCCCATGCTCGTCGACCTGCACCTGCAGGGCCGGCTCGACCTCGGCGCGTTCGTCAGCGAGACCATCGGGCTCGGCGACGTCGAGGCGGCCTTCGCCAAGATGCACCGCGGCGAGGTGCTGCGCTCGGTGGTGGTGCTGTGATGGGCGGCGCCGTGACGGATGGTGCCGTGACGGGCGGTGCCCGCATCGACCGCGCCGTCACCTCCGGCACCTTCAGCCTGGACGGCCAGACCTTCGACGTCGACAACAACGTCTGGGTGCTCGGCGACGACGCCGAGTGCGTGGTCGTCGACGCCCCGCACGACGTGGCGGCCATCACCGGCCTGGTCGCGGGCCGCAGGGTCGTGGCGATCCTGGCCACCCACGCCCACGACGACCACGTCCGGGTGGCCCCGGCCCTCGCGGAGGCCACCGGGGCACCGGTCCTGCTGCACCCGGACGACCTGCCGCTGTGGCGGCTGACCCATCCGGACCGCGAGCCCGACGGGCCGCTGGCCGACGGGCAGGTCGTCGAGGTCGCCGGCACCCGCCTGGAGGTCCTGCACACCCCGGGCCACGCGCCGGGGGCCTGCTGCTTCCACGCGCCGGAGCTCGGTGCCGTCTTCACCGGCGACACCCTTTTCCAGGGCGGGCCGGGTGCCACCGGGCGGTCGTTCTCCGACTTCGGCGTCATCGTCGCCTCGATCCGCGACCGCCTGCTGACCCTGCCGCCCGGGACGGCCGTGCACACCGGGCACGGGGAGAGCACCACGATCGGGGCCGAGAAGCCGCACCTGCAGGAATGGATCCGCCGAGGACACTGAGACGGGTCACCGGGAGCACTGCCGGAGGCCTCGCCCGGGTTCCGGCCGGGTGAGGCCTCCCGGGTAACGGGTCAGTGACATCGTGCGCGCGCCGGTGGCCGCTGACAGCACGCTGGAAGGGTGCCGAACACCGCCGCCCCAGAGCCGCCCCCTGCCCGGATTGCACGGAGCCTGCCGGGCCTGCCGCGATTCGCGGTCGTCGCGGTCGCGTCCGCGTCGTTCCTGCTGGCCGCCGCGGGACTGGCCGGTCTCGTCGCCGCGCTGTTCCGCATCCCGGCGACCGAGCTGGAGGATCTGGACAAGCGGGCCAGCGTGGGCGGGTTCGTGCTGGGCGCCGGAGGCCTCGTGATCGGCCTCGCCGGTCTGGCCGTCAGCGTCGTCGCGCTGCGCGCGCAGCGGCGCCCGCCGCAGGCCGAGCAGGAAGAGGCCGCAGGCGAAGACCGTGCGGCCGATCCGCCCGGTGGCGACCATGTCTTTTTGGGAGGCGCCTTCCGGGCGGCCGCCACCGCGGCGGAGGTGACCGAGGTGAAAGCCTCCGGAGGGCGGTCGGTCGCGTTCGGGCGTGACAACCACGGGGTCCTGGCGACCGGGGACATCACCGTCGCCGCGCCCGGGCCGACGCTGCCGCCGGTGGCCGACGTGGACGCGACCGGGATCGTCTGGCTGCCGCGCCCGGTCTCGCCGGTGTTCGTCGGCCGTGAGCACGACCTGGAAGCGCTCCGGGAGGCACTGCGGAACGGGCCCGGGGTGATCGCCCAGGCCGTGGTCGGTCTGGGTGGGATCGGTAAGAGCGAGCTGGCCCTGTACTATGCCGCCCGCTGCGAGGACGCCTACGACCCGGTGTGGTGGATCGACGCTGACAGCCCCGAACGCGTCCAGGCCGGTCTGGCCGGACTGTGCCGGGCGCTGTGCACGGGCGTGGCGTCGGCGGCCGCGGCCCAGGCGCCGGTCGAGGAGGCCGCCGCCTGGGCGCTGGCCTGGCTGGCCGGCCGCGACGGCTGGCTGGTCGTCTTCGACAACGTCGAGGAGATCGCCCACATCCAGCCGTACCTGGGGCGGCTGACCGCCGGGCACGTGCTGATCACCTCCCGCCGGGACACGGGCTGGAGGGAGATGGGCGCCGTGCTGCGGTTGAAGGTTCTGGAGCCCTCGGCCGCGGTCGAGCTGCTGCGCGACCTGGTCCCGGCGGCCGGCTGGGACGAGGAGTCGGCCGCGGAGCTGGCCGCCGAGCTGGGGGAGCTGCCGCTGGCGCTCAAACAGGCCGGCGCCTACATCGCGCACACGCCCGGCATGAGCATCCCCCGCTACCGGCATCTGCTGCGCACGGCGCCGGTCAAGGTCCTGGCCGCCGCCGGTGCCGGGTCCGGACCGGCCGAGCAGGTCGTGGCGCGCACCTGGGCGGTGACCGGCCGGCGCATCGCGCGGGCCGATCCGCTGGCGGTACGCCTGCTGCGGCTGCTGGCCTGCTACGCCCCCGACCAGCTGCCGTGCACCGTGCTGAACGGCGTCGAGGACGCCGACGAGTTCGCGGTGGCCGAGGCCCTGGGGGTGCTGGCCTCCTACAGTATGATCACGCCTTCGGTGGACAGGCAGTCGGTGAGCGTGCACCGCCTGGTGCAGGCCGTCATCCTGGCCGAGATGCCCGGAGGGAAACGCTCCGCGGTCCGCGCAGAGGCGGCCGCGCTGCTGGAGGCCGCCCTGCCGGACGACCCCCAGCGCACCTCTTCCTGGCCCGCCTACGCACGGCTGCTGCCGCACGCCCGGGCCGTCCTGGATCCCGACACCGACGCGATGGGCATGGTCATCGACTATCTGGGCGCCAGCGGTGACGACTCCACCGCCTGCACCCTGCAACACCGGCGCCTGCTCGCGCTGAGCGACCGTCTCGGTCCCGAGCACACGAGCACCCTGTTCGCCCGGCACGACCTCGCCTACTGGACGGAGCGGGTGGGGAACGTGGCCGCGGCCCGGGACATGCTGGCGGAGCTGTTGCCGGTGCGCGAGCGGGTGCTGGGGGCCGAGCACCCGGACACCCTGGCCACCCGGAACCAGCTCGCCAACTCCATCGGGGAGGCGGGCGACGTGACCGGCGCCCGGGACGCGTTCGCGGAGCTGCTGCCGATGGACGAGCGGGTATGGGGGGCCGAGCACCCGGACACGCTGACGGCCCGGCACATGCTCGCCCGCTGGACGGGGAACGCGGGGGAGGCGGCCGCGGCCCGGGACATGCTGGCGGAGCTGTTGCCGGTGCGCGATCGCACGCTGGGGGCCGAGCACCCGGACACCCTGAGCACCCGGCACGACCTCGCCGTCTGGACGGGGAGGGCGGGGGAGGCGGCCGCGGCCCGGGACGCGTTCGCGGAGCTGCTGCCGGTGTACGAGCGGGTGCTGGGGGCCGAGCACCCGGACACCCTGAGCACCCGGAACCAGCTCGCCAACTCCATCGGGGACGCGGGGGACGCACCCGGAGCCCGGGACATGCTGGCGGAGCTGCTGCCGGTGTACGAGCGGACGCTGGGCGCCGAGCACCCGAGCGCACTGCACCTCAGGTACGACCTCGCCTGGTGGGCGGGGGACGCAGGGGACGCGGCCGCGGCCCGGGACATGCTGGCGGAGCTGCTGCCGGTGCGCGATCGCACGCTGGGGGCCGAGCACCCGGACACCTTGAACGTCCGGCACGACCTCGCCGTCTGGACGGGAGGGGCGGGGGACGCGGCCGCGGCCCGGGACATGCTGGCGGAGCTGCTGCCGGTGTACGAGCGGGTCCGCGGCCACGAATGTCCCGACACCCTGGGCACCAGGCACGACCTCGCCTGGTGGACGGGGAAGGCGGGGGAGGCGGCCGGGGCCCGGGACATGCTGGCGGAGCTGCTGCCGGTGTACGAGCGGGTGCTGGGGGCCGAGCACCCGGGCACGTTGAACACCAGGGACAGCCTCGCCGTCTGGACGGGGGAGGCGGGGGACGCGGCCGGGGCCCGGGACATGCTGGCGGAGCTGCTGCCGCTGCGCCGGCGGGCCCACGGTCCCGAACACCCGGCCGTGCTGGAGAGCTGGCACGAACTCGCCCGCTGGACGGGGGAGGCGGGGGAGGCGGCCGGGGCCCGGGACATGCTGGCGGAGCTGCTGCCGCTGCGCCGGCGGGTCCGCGGTCCCGAGCATCCGGACACGCTGGACACCCGGCACCAGCTCGCCGACTGGCGGAAGAAAGCCGAAGACCGCTCCTGAAAGCCGTCCCGGCCTCTTGGGATGACGGCGTGCTTCACCTGGCCGGTGAATCCCGGACGAATATTTCCCGAGAACCATCGTCTTCCGGAAAGATTTGCTCGTATCCATTTCGACAATGGACCGCTTGTCGGAGATTTCGCCTGAACGCGCTGATCAGGACGGGTGCGGGAGGGCGGCGACCGGAGAGCGATCCCGTGGAGCCGACCAGCGCAGCGGCAGGGAGCCCAGGCCGTAGATGCCCTCGACGCCGCCGAACTCCGGATCTCCGTCGAGCGCCAGATCCGGCATGCGAGGGGCCAGGAACGCCAGCGCCTCCTCCAGCTCAGCCCGTGCCAGGTTCGCGCCCAGGCAGTAGTGGGCGCCGGCGCCGAACGTCAGCAGCCGCGCGTCCCGTCCGGCGGTGACGTCGAACACCTCGCCCGCCTCGGTCTCGCGGTTGCCGCGCTCGGCGCAGACCGCCACGATCGACCCCGCCGGGAAGACGACCCCGCGGTGCTCGACCTCCTCGACGCAGACCCGCGCGGTGAACGGGGTGATCGGCTCGTACCGGAGCACCTCCTGCACGGCCCGGCCGGCCAGGGCGGGGTCGGCGGCCAGCAGCGCCCACTGCCCGGGATGCCCGGCGAACAGGCGCAGCGCGTGCGCGAGCTGCGCCTGGGTGGTGTCGACCCCGCCGGCGAGCACGTTCAGCACCAGGTCGACGCACTCGCCGCGGGTGAGCCGGTCGCCCTCCTCCTCGGCGGCCAGCAGCGCGCTGACCAGGTCGTCGCCCGGGTCGTCGCGGCGCGCGGCCAGCAGCGCCTCGACGTAGTCGTACACCTCGGCCACGGCCCGCTCGATCCGCGGCAGCTCCGTCGCCAGGGCCCGGACGTCGAACTGCCGCTGCACCCAGTGCGACCACTCGTGCAGCCGCGGCGCGTCCCCGGGCGGCGCGCCGAGCACCGCGGCGATGGCCAGCGCCGGGTACGGCCTGGCCACCGCCGCGACGAACTCGCACGAGGTCGCCGCCCCGTCCCACAGCCCGGCGAGGAACTCCCGCATGGCCGGGCGCCAGCGGTCCGCCGCCCGCGGGGTGAAGGCCGGGCCCACCAGCGCGCGCAGCCGCCGATGGTGCTCGCCGCTCTGGTTGAGGATGTTGGCGTCGATCTGCTCCCGCAGGCGGCCCCCGGTGACGCCGAACAGCTCGGCGATCTGCCTGCCGGGGAAGGCGGTGGCCCGCGACCGCAGGAAGAACTCGCCCGACTCCCGGTCCAGCACCACGTACGAGAGCGGCCCCTGCGCCAGCCAGCCCTGCGCGGCGGCCTCCGCCAGCCGCCGGTGGTAGACCTCTCCCACCAGGTCGGGCGCCGAGTAGTCGAACACCGGCAGGTCCAGTTCCGTCACGATCGCCATGACGCCTCCCACGACGCGGATCGATCTCGACCGTACCTTCGGGCCGTCCGGCCCGCCCGTGCGAACTCTCACAGCGTCGGGCCGGGCTTTTCGGCAGAACTCAGCCGAAAAGCCCGGCCCGGGGCCGGACCCTCCGGGCGTGACCGGGACGGTCAGCGGAGCGTCGGCACCTCACCGCACTCCGCCCGGCCGACCTCCGTACCGCGCAATCCCGCCGCCCACGGACCGGAGAGGCCCGCCAGCCCGGCCGCGTCCGGCGGCCTGCGGCCGAGCCCCACCGCGAAGCGGGCCAGTCCCGGCCCGGTCTCGTACGGCCGGGGCCACGCGTGCACGTCCCGGACGCCCGCGCGCTCCAGGGCGGTGAGCAGCGCACGCACCCGGCCCCGGACGCGGCCCAGCGTCACGGCGAACTCCTCGCCCCGCTCCGCCCGCACGGTCACGACCGCCCACGCCGCGTGCCGCCGGTGCAGCGGCGGCGGGGACGACAGCTCCGGGAGGGGATCCCGCCCGGTCTCCGCGGCCGACTCCACGACCTCCCAGGCGCTGTAGAGCTCCTGCGTGAGGAGGTCCCGCATGCCGGGACCGACCTGCTCGCTGCAGAGCCGGACCGGGGCGGTCGGGGTCAGGACCCGCACGGCCGCCCCGGGGCCCGCCTCCGGTCCCGCCGGGACGCCGTCCGGCCGCAGCATGATCGGCTCGTGCCAGTCCCACGCGGCCCACGTGCCGAAGAACCGGCGCAGCGACTCGCCGGGCGGCAGGTCGCCGGCCTCCCGGACCGTCCGCGCGGCCAGGACCGTCCAGGCCAGGCCGGGCAGCCCGCCGAACGGCGCGGAGTCCAGCCCCCGCGCCTTCGCCCACGTCTTCACCTCCCGGGCCAGCCGGGCGAACCCGGTACGGCGCGCGCCGTCCCCGGGGCCCGCGCCGATCGCGGCGAGCACCGCCTCCGCGTCGCTGACCGCGCTCAGCGCGATCGCGGCGGCCTCGCCCAGCTCGGCGCGGCGGGAGACCGCCTCGGCGGGGGAGACGTCCCCGGCCCCGACGGTGACCAGATCGACGTCCAGGTCGCCGGCGTCCAGCCGCAGGCCGGGCACCCGGGCCCCGGTCACGCGCCGCACCCCGGCCGCCTCCGGCAGCGCCGCCTTCACCCGGGCCTCGACCTCCGCGAGGTCGGCCGTCCCCGGCAGCGCCGCCACCAGGTCCAGGTCCGCGTCCGCCGGGGCGCAGCCCAGGCGCCGCGAACCCGCGACGTGGACGACCCCCTCCGGCAGCGCGGCCCGCAGCCGCTCCACGACCTCGTGCGCCCGAACGGCCCGGCGGCGCTCCCGCACGCCGTCCTCTTCCGGCCCGTCCTCTTCCGGCCCGTCCTCTTCCGGTCTGCCGCTCCCGCCGGCGGCGCGCCCCTCCTGGTCGAGCCAGCGCACCTCGCCCGTCCCCAGAGCGACGGCCGCCCGGGGCCGCATGGGCTCCTCGCCCCGGCGCGAGAGCAGGACCACCTCACCGACGTGTGCGGACACGGCGCCGAGCCGCACCGCGCAGCCGGCGGCCAGCCGCTCGGGATCGCGCGTCCTGCCCAGGGTCAGATGCGGGGTGTAGCCCTCGGCGCGGCCCCGGCACCGGGGGAAGCGGCGCTCCAGCGCGGCGCGCAGCCCGGCCCACGGCTCCGGGCCGGCCGCGGCAGGGTCGAGCCAGAGCATGAAGTCGTCACGGTGCGGAAAGGCCTGCACACCCGCCAGCCGGGCGGTGAACGGAGCGGTCTCGGCGGCGGCGGAGGCCAGCAGCGGGGCCGCCTCCTCGAAATCGTACTCCGGCACGAAACCGAACAGCACGTTGACGTGCGGCGGCCACCGGCGGGCCTGCGGGTCGTGCTCGCGGCGGATCTCCTGGATCGCCGGCCAGAGCTCCTCCGGCGGGATCCAGGCCACCGCCGTCCGGGCCGTCGGCCGTACGTCGAGGACGCCGGGGGAACCGGGAGAACCCGGCTCGTCCTCGACGACGGCGAGGTCCACCACGACGCCGTAGTGGTCCGAGACGAACAGGCCGTCGGGGGTCGCCGGGGAGTCGCCCAGCAGGGCCGCGGCCTCGGCGCGCAGGCCGGACCCGCGCAGCAGCACCCGGTCGAGCCGGGAGGCCCGGCCGGAGAGGGAGGAGACGGCCGCCAGCGGGTTGGCCACCGGGTCGAAGGTCGCCGTCCGGTCGCCGGGCCCGCGGACCTCGGTCCAGGCGTCCCGCATCCCCAGCGTCTCGGCGGGCCCGCTCCCGCCGTCGTTGAGGTCGCCCAGCAGGATCACCGCCCCGTCCACCGAGGCCAGCACCTCGGCGAGCCGGGCGAGCTCGGTCTCCCGGCGGGCGGGACCGTTCTCGGAGTGGTCGCTGGTGAGATGGGTGGCGGCCACCACGACCGGCCCCGCGGCGGACTCCACCGTGACGGCGGTGACGGCCTTGTACGGGCCGAGGACGTACCGGCCCGCCTCCCGCACCGGCAGCCGGCTGAGCAGCAGCAGCCCGCTGTCGTCGACGTCCCGCCCGGCAGGATCGGTGCCCAGCGTGTAACCGGAGCGGACCCACCGGGCCCGCAGCAGCGCCTCCAGCAGCGCGGCCTCGACCTCCTGCAGCGCGATGACGTCGGCGTCGGCCCGCTCCAGCGCCTCCAGCAGCAGGGGCCTGCGCCGGGCGGTCTCGATCCGGTCGCCGTCGTAGCGGTCCCACAGGGTGTTCCAGGTCAGCACGCGCACCCGCGCCGCCTGCGGCGCACGCCCGGCGGGCACGGCCTCCGCCGGGAGCCAGCCCGTGAGCGGGTCCCAGGCGGACGGCGTCCCGGCCGTGAAGAACGGCGCCCGGAGCCTGCGCGGGTTCCGCACCCGTCCGGCCCGGGAGGAGTCGATGAGGTCCAGGCCCGACGACCGGTCCCAGACGACCTCCCCGTCCGCCTCGACGAACAGGATCCGGTGCCAGGGGATGTCGCCGCCGGGCACGAACGCGGGCAGCGGAACACGCTTGGGCGCGGCCCCGCGCACGTTGATCCCCAGGACGAACCGGGCCGGGTCGAAGCGCGGATCCCAGCGGACCCGGTGGTAGATCTCCTCGCTCGTCCGCATCCTCATCCCTCCTCGCCGTCCAGGGACCCGGCGACGTCGCGGACGTCCCCCTCGGCTCCGATGTACCACGTGCGGTGCGCCTCTCCCGCATGGGGCGGGGAGAAACGGCGGAGCTGGGCGGCCAGCACCCCCGGCGGCACCGGGTGCGCGCGGCCGGCGTTGCGCCGGGCCAGCACCTCGTCCGGGACCAGCACGACCGCGTGCGTCGTCAGTGCGTCGCGGCGGCGGGCCACGGCGTGCACCAGGGAGCGCTGGTGCCGGTTCAGCGCGGTGGCGTCCCAGACGGCGGTCCCGCCGCCGGCCAGGAGCGCGTCGAGCCGGCGCAGGCCCTCGCGCAGGACCTCCGGGTTGGCCCGCTGGTCCGACCGGGACCCGCGCGCCTGGCGCAGGTCGTCGAGCGAGACGACGGCGCCGTCGCCGGCGATCCGCCGGGCGAAGGTGCTCTTCCCGCTGCCCGACGGCCCGACCATGACGACGAGCCGGGGGAATCCGCCCGACCGCCACCTCCAGCTCAGCGCCACGGCCTCCTCCGCCGTGGAGATCCGGCCCTGCGCGTAGGCCTCCCGCGTCTCGGCCCAGCACCGGTCCGCCGCGTCGGCGCCGGGTACGCCGGCCGCCGTCCGCGGGCCCGCCGGTCCGGAGGCGCCGCCGGGTTCCCCCGCGCCCGCCGTACCGGAGCCGTGCCCGGAGGAGGCCCCGAGCGCCCGGCGCAGGCCCGAGCGGAGCGGCTCCAGGGGCGCCTCGCCGAGCAGCCCGGCGTCGTCCGCGTGGAGCTCGGACCAGGCGACCTGCTCGCGCGCCTCGGCCGCGTCGCCGTCGCCGCGCCCGGCCAGGACCGCGGCGGCCACCGCGTGCAGGACCCCCAGGTCGGCCGCGGCGGCCAGCCGTACCAGGCCGGTCCTGCGCGACTCGTCGGGGAAGGGCCGGTGCAGCCCGGCGTGCAGCTCGGCCAGGTCGGCGATGCGCCGGGCCAGGGGCATGCCGAGGGGCGCCGCCAGCCGGGACGCGAGCCGGTTCCGGTGCGCGCCGTGGAGCAGCGCGGCCAGCACCCCCGCCAGCCGGGCGTCGCCGGTCCGGCCCAGCAGGTCGAGCCGGGAGGCGACGTCGGCCACGGCCGCCTCGGCGCGATCGAGGGCGGCGGGATCCGGCGTGGGCGTCTCCGGCACGGGTGCGCCCGGGGCGCAGGCCGCCGGTACGGCGTCCCCCGCCGCGGAACCCCCCGCCGCGGGACCCTCAGACGTGGAGAACCCGTACGGTTCCCCGGCGGGGAACCCCACCGCGGCCAGGAGCGCGGGCACGTCCGCCGAGGCCCCGGAGCGCACCTCCCACAGCGCGGCGGCCGGGGCCAGGCCGTTCTCGACGACGGGCGCCAGCATCCAGTGCTCGCCGGTCTGCACGTGCCCCGGGCGCACCCACTTGGCCACGCGGTGGGCGAACTCCTCCCGCTGGAACCCCCCGGCGGTCCGCACGACGTAGCCCTCCTGCCGCGCCGGGTCCACCCGCAGGGCCCGCAGCGCCCGCTCGTCGAAGACGCCGCGCCACAGCACCCGCGGTACCGGGACGCCCAGCCTCCGGGCGAAGCGCACGGTCCGGTCCCAGTCCAGGCAGTGCCCGCCGTCCCAGACGGAGAAGGCGTAGAACCAGCTCTCCAGGTCGGTGTACCCGATCGAGTGGCGGGCGTAGAGGTTCTCCCCGCATACCCGCCACCCCGGCGGGATCGAGCGGGCGATCCTGCCGTGCAGGGCCTTGATCCAGGCGCGGGACGGGTGGTGCGCCGAGTCGAGCGAGCGGGCGTGCAGCCCGTCGGCGTACAGGGTGGTGTTCTCCCCGTCGAGCTTCTCCGTGACGACGACCTCCCGGCCCGCCAGCCCCGGCACCCCGCCGGCCCGCACGTCGTCCGCGGACGCCCCGGGCGACCAGGGCAGGTGGGGAGTGCGCGGATAGTGCACTCGCATGGTCCCCTCCCCGTGACGTCGTGGCGCTCCGGTGACTGTAGGGGGAGGGGCGGAGGTGAATCCATCGAATAACGCCTGCCGCGACCCGGCTCGCGCCGGGTCCCCCTCAGGGCGGCTGAGGCCGCGCCGCCGTACACCCGCCGCGGTCAGGGGTCGATCGCCCGGGCCCGCCGGCGTGGATCGTCATCCGGGGGCCGTGCACCGCCGAAGCGGATCCGTGCAGCAGGTTGGCGATCCGCGGGCCCCGGCGACCCCTCGAACCGGCCAGGACGACCGGCATCATGATGCTGGGGCTTCACCCAGGGGCAAGGTCCAGCCCCTGTGCGGCCCGGCCGGATCGTCGTGCGGTTGGCAGCCGTGCGTTCGCGCCGTACGGGGACCGGAGGCGCCGCCCGGGCGTCACGGAAGGGGCGGAGGGTCTTCCCGCAGGAGGTGCCGGAGCTCGGCGGTGTGCTGCTCGACGAGGTGGGGGCGCCCGTGGTACTGGGCCGGCGTGTTCTGGAGGAGGACGATCCTCCAGGCGCCGTCGTGCCGCTCGGCGATGAGGGTCTGGTGGGCGTTGACGGCCGGGTCCGGCCCGGCGGCCCCGGGCGGGACCATGCCGACGACGGCCCGGAGCAGCGCCGTGTCGGGGCCGAGGCGGCGGATCTCGCGCACCTTGGCGACGTAGGCGGCGGTGGGGTGGTCGGTGAAGATCGCGGAGAGGTGTTCGAAGACCTCCTCCCCGCCCGTCTCGACGCTGCCGTCGAACCCGATGACCGTGCCGTCGACGGCGAACAGCGAGGCGTAGTCCTCGGCGTCGCGGCGGTTCCAGGCGTCCAGCAGCCGGACGTAGAGGTCGCGGACGGAGGGGGCGGCGGGATCGGCGGCCATGGGATCTCCGGGGTCGGCGGCTCAGGTGGTCGTTCCCACGATAGGTACCCCGCCCGGGCCCGGACACCCGGTCCGGGCGACCGGATACTCGGCGATCCGGTACGACGCAGGATCCTGGAACTGCCCGCGGGCGGGGAACGACGCCCACTCGCCGCGATGTCAAATTGCTAAAAACAAGTGTGATCTGATTATGGATTCATAAGCTAAAATTCGAAGCATGGCGAAGCGTGAGTTCGGGCAGTACTGCGGGCTCGCCCGCGCGGTGGAGATCGTGGGTGAGCGCTGGGCGCTGCTCATCGTCCGTGACCTGCTCGTCGGTCCCCGGCGCTACACGGACCTGCGCAAGGGCCTGCCGAAGATCCCGACCAACATCCTGTCGGCCCGGCTGAAGGAGATGGAGGCCGCCGGGGTGGTGCACCGGCGCGTCCTGCCCCGCCCCGACGGCTCGGTGGTCTACGAGCTGACCGAGTACGGCAGAGACCTGGAGGAGGCCGTGGCGCACCTGAGCCGCTGGGGCGCCAGGTCGCTGGGCGAGCCCCGGCCGGGTGAGATCGTCACCCCGGCCTCGATGGTCCTGGCGATGCGCAACACCTTCCGCCCCGAGGCGGCCGCCGGCCTGACCGCCGGCTACGAGCTGCGCATGGGGGAGGTCGTCTTCCACCTCCGGGTCGCCGACGGCGCGCTGCACGCCGGAGAGGGCCCGCTGCCGGACGCGGACCTGGTGATCGAGACCGGGCTGGCGATCAAGGCGCTGATGGCCGGCGAGATCACCCCGGACGAGGCCGTCGCCGCAGGCGCCGTGCGCCTCACCGGCGATCCCGCGCTGCTGAAGAGGTTCGTCGAGACCTTCCGCATCTGATCCCGGCGCGTGCCCCGGCGGGCCGATCGACCCGGGAACACGCGCCGGGCCGGATCACGGGCGAGGCGGCGCCGGCGAGGGAACCGGTCGCCGCGGGAACACGGGCGGGCCGGGTCAGCCGGTGGGCCGCCCGGACCGCAGGTCGCCGAGGACCTCGGCGAACGCCGTGCCCGCCTCGGCGAGAGCGGACTCGAGCAGGGCGGGTTGGGCGGCCAGCAGGTCGGACCGGGCCTCCTCGGCGAGGCGCTCGGCCTCGGCGCAGAGGGAGGCGAGGGTGTCCACCCCCAGGTTCGCGGAGGCGCCTTTCAGGGTGTGCGCCCAGTGGACCGCCGCGTCGAGGTCCGCCGTGCCGATCGCCGCGGTGAGGTCGGCCAGGAGGACCGGCGCCCGGTCCAGGAACGAGACGATGAGCCGTTCGGTGAACGCGACCTCCTCCGGAGTGTCGTCCTCGATCAGATCCGCGATGCGCGCGCGGATGCTCAGAGTGGTGCCGCGCACGGTCATCGGGGCCTTCCGGGAGACGCCGGGCGGTCCGCCGCCCGGGGCGCCGGGCCGTACGGGCTCATGCCGCGACCGCCGAACGCGGCACCGGCACCGCCGGCGGCGCGGAGACGGAGGTGCCCGGCACGGCCGCCCAGATCGGTTCGACGATCTGCACGATGTGCTTGTAGTTGGTGAGCCGTTCCAGGAGCATCTCGGTGACGAGCAGGCCGCGGCCGATGAGCACCGGGCCGTTGACGGCGACGACGTCCTCGGCGATGCGCATGCCGACCTCGAGCTCGCCCACCCGGAAGGGGCGGACCGTCTCCTGCGGAGCCGTGACCCCCCTGGCGCGGCGCAGGGCGGCCAGCACCTCGGCGTCGTAGCCGCCCCGCTCCTCCAGGACGGCGACGGCGTTCTCCGCGGCGACATCGCGGCTGGCGAAGGCCTCGAACTCGATCGCCGCGCGCAGCACGTCGATGGCCACCGGCACCATCGGTCCCGACGGCCGCACCGGCGCGTGCGGCTCGCCGCCGTCCGCGGGCTGGAGCCCGCGCACGATCTCGACGACGTCCTCCAGCATCGGCACGTCGCCGAGGAGCCGGGCCGTGATGCCGGGCATGGCGTCGATCATCTTCTGCTCGTCGTCGGGCAGCGGCAGCCCCCGGTCCAGTTTCTGCAGCACGCTGGGCGGCAGGGTGACGGCGCCCAGCTGGGAGGCCATGGCCGCGACCTCGATCTCCCAGACGTTGCTCAGCCCGAGCTCGCGGCAGAGCTCGCCGACCAGGTCGCGGATGCGTCCCGCCCGGGCGAAGGCCTGCGGGCTGGCCAGTTCCAGACAGCCGAAGAGCGCCTGGAGGCTCGTCCTGAGGGTCTTGTCCAGGATCTCCCGCTCGGCCGTGACCAGCCGGTGGTGCTCCACCGCGTCGCGGACGGTGCCGCGGAGCTCGCGGGTGGGGCACGGCTTGCACAGGAACCGGAAGACCTGCCCCTCGTTGATCGCGGAGATCGCGGAGCTGAGGTCGGCCTGGGCGGTGTGCAGCACGCGGCTGATCTCCGGATGCCGGAGCCGGACCTGCTCCAGCAGTTCGATGCCGTCCATGCCCGGCATCCTCATGTCGCTCACGATCGCGGCGAAGGGACCGTGCCGGTCGAGTGCGTCCAGCGCGGTGAGCCCGTCGGGGGCGGTGACGACGCGGTAGTTCCCGCCCAGCTGGTGGCTGAGCGTCTGCAGTACGGTCGGCTCGTCGTCCACCAGCAGGATGGAGGGCGCCTCGCCGGCGAACGCCGGGGCCCGGCGCCAGAGTTCGGTCGGCAGCTCGTCTGACATTCTGATCCCGTCCTCGTGTGTCTGCCCCTCCTATCGGCTCCGCCGGAGTGGTGCTGAGCACAAAGGGGCGGGAGAGCGGGCCCGGTCCCTCCGGTGTCGCACCGCCGGGGGAGGCGACGGGTTGCGGGGAGGGCCGGGCGAGGTTCCCTCTGCTACCTTAATTTCTAACAAACGTTTGGTGGAAAGGTGGCGCATGGGAATCTCCACCAGGAACCACGGCGACGGCGTCGCCGAGATCGTCATGGACGTGCCCCCGGTCAACGCGCTGCCCGTGCAGGGCTGGTTCGACCTGGCGGACGCCGTACGGCTGGCGGGACGCGACCCGCGGACGCGGGCGGTGGTGCTGCGCGCCGAGGGCCGGGGCTTCAACGCCGGGGTGGACATCAAGGAGATGCAGGCCGCCTCCGGCCACGGCGCGCTGGTCGGGGCCAACCGGGGCTGCTACGAGGCCTTCGCGGCGGTCTACGCGTGCGAGGTCCCGGTGATCGCGGCCGTGCACGGGTTCTGCCTGGGCGGCGGGGTCGGCCTGGCGGGCAACGCCGACATCGTGGTCGCCGCCGAGGACGCCTACTTCGGCCTGCCCGAGGTGGACCGCGGCGCGCTCGGCGCCGCCACCCACCTGGCCCGCCTCGTCCCGCAGCACCTGATGCGGGCCATGGTCTACACCTGCCGCAACGTCACCGCGGCCGAGCTGCACGCCTTCGGCTCGGTGCTCCAGGTCGTGCCCCCCGCGGAGCTCCGCAGGGCCGCCCTGGAGGTCGCGGCCCGCATCGCCGCCAAGGACCCCTACGTCATCCGGCGGGCCAAGGAGTCGCTGAACGGCATCGACCCGGTCGACGTCAACCGCAGCTACCGCTTCGAGCAGGGCTTCACCTTCGAGCTCAACCTGATGGGCGCCGGCGACCGGCACCGCGAGTCGTTCGTCTCCGGGGAGGGGTGAGCGGTGGACAAGACCATGTCGATCGAGGAGGTCGTCGCGTCGCTGGAGAGCGGCATGACGATCGGGATCGGCGGCTGGGGCGCGCGGCGCAAGCCGATGGCCCTGGTCCGCGCGATCTACCGCTCCCCGCTGGAGGACCTGACGGTCGTGTCGTACGGCGGAGCCGACGTCGGCCTGCTCTGCGCCGCGGGCAAGGTCCGCCGGGTGGTTGCCCCGTTCGTGACCCTCGACTCGATCCCCCTGGAGCCGCACTTCCGGGCCGCCCGGCAGGCCGGTGCGGTCGAGTTCACCGAGTACGACGAGGGCATGTTCATGTTCGGCCTGCTCGCCGCGGCGCACCGGCTGCCGTTCCTGCCGACCCGGGCCGGGCTCGGCTCGGACGTCATGCGGGTCAACCCGGAGCTGCGGACGGTCCGCTCGCCGTACGGCGAGGCCGGGCAGGACGGCGAGGAACTGGTCGCGGTGCCCGCGCTGGCGCTGGACGCCGCCCTGGTGCACATGGACCGGGCCGACATCCGGGGCAATGGCCAGTACCTCGGCCCCGACCCCTATCTGGACGACCTGTTCGTCAAGGCCGCCGCCCGCTCCTACGTGAGCTGCGAGCGCCTGGTCGGCCCCGGCGGGCTGGACGGCCCGCCGCAGAGCCTGCTGGTCAGCCGGATGCACGTCACCGGGGTGGTGGAGACGCCGGGCGGCGGC
Organism: Thiemannella venezuelensis; assembly: GCF_014203605.1. Taxonomy (GTDB): domain Bacteria; phylum Actinomycetota; class Actinomycetes; order Streptosporangiales; family Streptosporangiaceae; genus Planomonospora_A; species Planomonospora_A venezuelensis. The sequence goes on from NZ_JACHJJ010000029.1 coordinate 95,226, forward strand.
CACTTCACGGAGAGCAGCCGGGACGGCGGTCCGGGCGGCGGTCCGGGCGGCGGTCCGGGCGGTCGTCCGGGCGGTGGCCGGGACGAGGCGTTCCAGCGGCACTACGCGGCCGCGGCGGCCGACCCGCAGGCGTGGGCGGCGTTCGCCGGCCGGTTCCTGTCCGGGGACGAGGCGGCCTACCAGGAGGCGGTACGGCGCTGGCACGAGGAGCGCGAGGAGGGGACGCGATGAGCACGACCGGTACGGGGCCGGACACGGGTCCGATGGGCGCGGGCGCACCGGGTGCGGCGGCCGGAGCGGGCACGGGAGCGGCCGGGACGGACGCCACCCGCGCGGAGGTCTGCGTGGTCGCCTGCGCGGAGGCCTGGCGCGGGGACGGCGAGATCCTGGCCGCGGCGATGGGCACCTGCTCGATCCTGGGCGCCCGCCTGGCCAGGCTCACCTTCGAACCGGGCCTGCTGACCACCGACGGCGGCGCGCTGCTCACCGCCGAACCGGTGCCGATCGGCGCGCCCGCGGGACCGGTCGAGGGCTGGATGCCGTTCCGCGACCACCTCTGGCTGGTGCAGAACGGGCGGCGGCACGTGATGATGGGCGCCTCGCAGATCGACCGGTACGGCAACACCAACATCTCGGCGGTCGGCGACTGGGCGCGGCCGAAGTCGCAGCTGCTGGGGGTGCGCGGCGCCCCCGGCAACACGATCTGCAACCCGACCAGCTACTGGATCCCCCGGCACTCCACCCGGGTCTTCGTGCCGCGGGTGGACGTGGTCAGCGGCGTGGGCCACGACCGGGCGGCGGAGCTGGGCGGCCGGGCCTCCCGCTTCCACGGTCTCCGCCGGGTGGTGACCGACCTGGGGGTGTTCGACTTCGGCACGCCGGACGGGTCGATGCGGCTGGTCTCGGTCCACCCCGGGGTGGAGGTCGAGCAGGTCGTGGCCGCCACCGGCTTCGATCTCGTGATCGACGGCGACGTGCCGCAGACCCGCTGGCCGACGGACGGGGAACTGCGCCTGATCCGCGAGCGGCTCGACCCGAAGGGCCTGCGGGACACGGAGGTCCGCCCGTGATCGAGCAGATGCTGGACACGCCGCTGACCCGGCTGACCGGGATCCGCCATCCGGTCGTGCAGACCGGCATGGGCTGGGTGGCGGGCCCCCGGCTGGTCTCCGCGACGGCGAACGCCGGCGGCCTGGGCATCCTCGCCTCCGCCACCATGACCCTGGGTGAGCTCGGCTCCGCCATCGAGGAGGTCCGCTCGCGCACGGACGCGCCCTTCGGGGTGAACCTGCGCGCCGACGCCTCGGACGCGGCCGAGCGCGTCGACCTGCTGATCAAGAACGGAGTGAGGGTCGCCTCGTTCGCGCTGGCCCCCCGCCAGGAGCTGGTCGCCCGGCTGAAGGACGCCGGGATCGTGGTGATCCCGTCGGTCGGGGCGCGCCGCCACGCCGAGAAGGTCGCCGCGTGGGGCGCCGACGCCGTACTGGTCCAGGGCGGCGAGGGCGGCGGCCACACCGGGGCGGTCGCCACCACGCTGCTGCTTCCCCAGGTCGTCGACGCGGTGGACATCCCGGTGATCGCCGCCGGGGGCTTCTTCGACGGCCGGGGCCTGGCCGCGGCGCTGGCGTACGGCGCGGCGGGCGTGGCCATGGGCACGCGGTTCCTGCTGACCTCCGACAGCTCGGTCCCGGACGCGGTCAAGCGGCTCTACCTGGACACCGCCGAGACCGTGGTGACCCGCCAGGTGGACGGCATGCCGCACCGGGTGCTGCGCACGCCCCTGGTGGACGGGCTGGAGCGCGCGGGCCGCCTGTCCGGGACGGTCCGCGCGGTGCGCAACGCCGCCCGGTTCAGGAAGATCTCCGGCATGTCCTGGCCGGAGATGATCCGCGACGGCCTGGCCATGAAGCACGGCAGGGAGCTCACCTGGTCCCAGGTGCTGATGGCGGCCAACACGCCCATGCTGCTCAAGGCGGCGATGGTGGACGGCCGGCCGGACCTGGGGGTGATGGCCTCCGGGCAGGTGGTGGCGCTCCTCGACGACCTGCCCTCCTGCGAGGAGCTGATCGACGCCGTCGTCACCCGGGCCGCCGAGGTCCTGCGCGGCCTGGGGGGCACCCTGACGGGCTGAGCCCTCCGGGTGCTCTCCCCGGCCCCCGTGCTCCGGACGGCCGGGGCGACCGGCCGTCCGGAGGGCCGTCCCCGTCACCCGCCGTCGGCGGCCCCGCCCGCAGCCCGGTGCCCAGAGCCTTTCCACGCCGGGGTCTCGCCAAAGGCGGCGGAGCAACTGCCGAAGAGTTCCGAACACCGCACTCGCGAGCTCGTCGATATCAGGTATGGCGCAGCGCGACGTTGCGGGGCGGTCCTTGCCGCTGAAAGCTGTGGAGCCGAAAATTGTTTTACGGACATTTGTTCCCAGGCCGATTCCGGCCTGGATCGGATGTCCGCCGCAAATGACGGGCTCCGCCGGCGGCTGCCTGTATTGCGCACCCGCCAGAGGTCTGGTATTTGTTGAAGATTTTCCATCCTCGCGCTACCTCGTAATTCTGCAGGGCGGCGACGGCCTTCACGGGTGTCCGGTCTTTCCGGGGCCGCCGCGGAGCCTGCGGAGGATGCGCCGGCTCTCGAACTGGACGCCGGTCTGCTCACCGGCACCAGGTAGCCGGTATGGCGTGATAGAACGGCGCGAAGGTCCTGGTTGTGACGGACGTGGTCGTGGTGATCAATCCGTCTGCCGGGAGTTTCTCCACGTCATCAGGCGAACGCCGTGCCCGCGACCGTGCCGTGACCGGAAGGCGGTTTAATCGGGGATGGAAGAGCCTCAGTGTTTCTTTATCGAGACATACGGCAGCAGACATGAAGCGGCACTTTTGCGATAGTCGAAGTCATGGCTGATGCGGAGAAAACAGATGCGGCGGTGAGCCTGAAGGGCTTGCGTAAGACCTTCGGTGAAGTGCGGGCGGTCGACGATCTGACCCTGAACATCGCGCCGGGCGAGGTGGTCGCCCTGCTGGGGCCGAACGCGGCGGGCAAGACCACCACGATGGAGATGCTGCTCGGCCTGACCACTCCGGACAGCGGGGAGATCGAACTGTTCGGCAGGAGCCCCCGCCGGGCCGCGGCCGACGGGCTGGTCGGCGCGATGCTCCAGTCGGGCGGTTTCCTGGGCGAGATGACCAGCCGGGAGATCGTCCAGGTGATGGCCGCGCAGTACCCGAAGGCGATGAAGGTGGACGACGCCATCGCCCGGGCCGGGGTCACGAAGTACGCCAAGCTCAAATACAGCGGGTTGTCCGGCGGCCAGAAGCAGCGGACGCGGTTCGCCGCGGCCCTGGTGTGCGACCCCGACCTGCTGGTGCTGGACGAGCCGACCGTGGCGATGGACGTGCAGAGCCGCCAGGAGTTCTGGGCGGCGATGCGGGACTACACGACCGCCGGGCGGACCGTGGTGTTCGCCACCCACTACCTGGCCGAGGCGCAGGACTTCGCCGACCGCGTGGTGCTGATGCGGCATGGAAAGATCGTCGCCGACGGCTCGGTGGACGCGGTCGTCGCCAAGGTCGACGGGCGCACCATCAGGGCGACGGTCGAGGGGGCCAGCGTCGAGCTGCTGAACGCCCTGCCGGGAGTGGGCACCGCCCAGCTCCGCGGTGAGCAGGCCGAGCTGCACTGCTCCGACTCCGACGCGGCGCTGCGCGCGCTGCTGGCGGACCATCCCCGCGCACGTGACATCTCGGTGACGGCGATGTCGCTGGAGGACGCGTTCGTGGCACTGACCGCCGACGAACCGGTCATGGAAGAGGTGTGACCATGGGTACGTTGATCTGGACCGAACTCAAGGTCCTCTCCAGGTCGGTCGAGTTCCTCGTCGTCACCATCGCGTTCCCGATGGTGTTCTTCCTCGTCATGTCGGAGGTCTTCGGCTCGTATCGAGCCGGCGGACTGGACATGGGCACCTACATGATGATCAGCATGGCGGCGTTCGGCGCCATGTCGGTGGCGTTCGCCGTGGGTCCCCGGGTCGGCCTGGAGCGACAGGCCGGATGGAACAGGCAGCTGCGGCTCACCCCCCTGCCGGGTTGGGGCTACGTCGCCGTCAAGATCGCAGTGGCGATGATCCTGACGCTTCCGGCCGTGCTGCTGGTCTTCCTCTCCGGGCTGCTGGTCAAGGGCATCGAGCTCACCGCCGGGCAGTGGCTGGCGATCGTCCTGTCCTGCTGGATCAGTTCGCTGCCGTTCGCCGTGCTCGGTCTGCTCATCGGGATGGCCGTCAAGCCGGAGTCGGCGCAGCCGCTCGGCCTTGCGGTCTATCTGCCGATGGCCATGCTCGGCGGACTGTGGATGCCGGTGGACATCCTGCCGGGTTTCATGGCTTCGCTGGCCAAGGCGCTGCCGAGCTACTGGCTCGCGGAGATCACCCGTGACCGGCTCACCGGGGTGGCGCTCGATCTGCTGGGCGTCGGGGTGATGGCGGCGTGGTTCCTGGTCGCCCTGACCTTGGTGATCGGCCTCTACCGCCGCGACGCGGCCAGGGTGTAGGCGGAGGCTCCGGGGGCGGCGTCCCGCGCCGCCCCCGGATCGACTCACGAGGCCGCGGGCGGTGGTTTCGGCCAGCGCGGCGGTGGCCGCGTTGTCGCCGATGCGCCGAGGGACTCGGCGCCTCCCGCCGCGTCACGGCCCTCCGCCGGAACCCCGGCCTCCCGTGAGGGAGGCGATCAGGCGGGCGCGGTGCTCGGCGGGCGAGCCCCAGGCCGAGCGCAGCGCGCGGGCCTTGCGGATCCACAGGCTCAGGTCGTACTCGTCGGTGTATCCGATGGCGCCGTGCACCTGCAGGGCGGTCCTGGCCGCCGCGTAGGCGGCCTCCGAGGCGGCCGCCTTCGCCGCCGAGACGTCGCGCGCGAAGTCCGGCGAGCCGTACGCCAGGGCCGCGCCGTGCACCAGAGGGCGGGCGTACTCCAGGTCCACGAGCACGTCGGCGAGCTGGTGCTTGACCGCCTGGAACGCGCCGATCGGCTGCCCGAACTGCCGCCGGGCCCCGGCGTACTCCACCGTGGCCTCCAGCAGCCGCCGTCCCAGCCCGACGAGCTGGGCGGCGCAGGCCAGCGCGCCCAGGCCGAAGGCCGCCGAGGCCGCCGCCCGCACCGCCGGGCCGGAGGCCAGGACCTCTCCGGCCTCCGCCGTGTGCGCTTCCGCCGGGCCCGCTCCCACCGGGAACAGCCGCCGCGACGGGTCCAGCGAGCCCCGGGCCGTCCCCGGGGCCGCCACGCGCAGCCCGTCCCCGTCCACCGCCAGGACGAGGTCGGCGGCGTCGGCGTCCAGCGCGTACGGCACGGCGGGAGGCAGCGCGAGCGAGACGACGGCCGTGCCCTCGGCGATCCGCGGCAGCCACGCGGCGGCGAGCCCGTCTCCGGAGTCACCGTCTCCGGAGTCACCGTCTCCGGAGTCACCGTCACGGGTCTCCCCGGCGCCGGGGCCGCCGCGGAGCCGGGCGAGCAGCTCGGCGGCGGCGACGGTCTCGGCCAGCGGTCCGGGTACGGCGTGCCGCCCCAGCTCGTGGAAGGCGGTCACCAGCTCCACCGGGAGCGGGCCGGCCCCGCCCGCCGACTCGGGCACCGCCAGCGCGAAGACCCCGGCGTCGGCGAGCGAGCGCCACAGCGCCAGGCCCCTGTCCGGCGCCCCTCCGGCCCAGGCGCGGATCACCTCCGGGGTCCCCGTCCCGGCCAGCAGCTTGTGCAGGGTCTCGCCGAACAGCCGCTGCTCGGCGTCGAGGATGAACTTCACCATCGCCTCCCGGTCCTGTCGTGTCGTGCCGGCGCCCCCAGCGCCCCCAGTGTCCCCACCGCCCCCGCGCGCCCTCCCGCGGTGGCCGTCCGCGCCGTCCGCGCCGTGCTCACCGGGCCGTCCTGGGCAGGCCGAGCACGCGTTCGGCGATGACGTTGCGCTGGATCTCGTTGGTCCCGGCGTAGATCGGCCCGGCGAGGGAGAAGACGTAGCCCTCCAGCCACTCGCCCTCCAGCTCGCCGTCCGGGCCCAGCAGGTCGAGCGCGGTCTCGTGCAGCGCCAGGTCCAGCTCCGACCAGAAGACCTTGTTGACGCTGGTCTCGGCGCCGACGTCGTCGGTGCGGGAGACGGTCTCGAAGCCCTTCAGCCGGTAGGCGCGGGCCCTGATCCAGGCGTCGGCCACCCGGTCGCGCAGCGCGGTGTCGTCGGGGTCGGCGCGCTCGCACCAGAGCGCGACCAGCCGGTCGGCGGCGGCCGTGAACCGGCCGGGGCTGCGCAGGGTGAGCCCCCGCTCGTTGCCCGCGGTGCTCATCGCGACCTTCCAGCCCTCACCCGGCGCGCCGATCACGTCGGCGTCGGGCACGAAGACGTCGTCGAAGAAGAGCTCTGCGAAGGCGGGCTTGCCGTCGAGGCGGCCGATCGGGCGGCGGGTGAGCCCCTCGGCGTCCAGGGGGAACATCAGGTAGGTCAGGCCGTGGTGCCGTCCGGCACCGGGATCGGAGCGGAACAGGCCGAATCCCCGGTCGGCGAAGGCCGCCCGCGAGCTCCACGTCTTCTGCCCGTTCAGCAGCCAGCCGCCGGGGGCCGGGGTCGCGGTGGCGCGCAGCGCGGCCAGGTCGCTGCCCGCGCCCGGCTCCGACCAGGCCTGCGCCCAGATCACCTCGCCGGAGGCCATCGGCGGCAGGACCCGGCCGAGCTGCTCGGGGGTGCCGTGCCGGAAGAGGGTGGGGGCCAGCAGGTTGATGCCGTTCTGGCTGACCCGGCCGGGCGCCCCGGCCGCGTAGTACTCCTCCTCGAAGACCAGCCACTGGAGCGGGCTCGCGTCCCGCCCGCCGTACGGCTCCGGCCAGGAGACGACCGACAGGCGCGCCCCGTGCAGCTCCCGCTCCCACGCGCGGTGCGCGGCGAACCCCTCCTCGGTCTCCAGCGAGGGCAGGGGAGCGGCGGGGACGTGGGCGCGCAGCCAGTCCCGCACCTCGGCGCGGAACGGTTCCACGGACGACAGGTCGAGATCCACGGAGCCGGCCCTCCATTCTTTCTAACAACTGTTTGGTAGAGTAAATCATGTGCGGCCGCCGAATAGAGGAGAGAGCGTGACGGTTCCCCGCGTCCCCGCCTACGTCCCGGGTCACGGCCTGCTGCGCGGCCGGGTGGCCGTGGTGACCGCCGCCGCGGGGACCGGCATCGGCGGCGCCTGCGCCCGCCGCCTGCTGGAGGAGGGCGCCCGCGTGATGGTCAGCGACGCCCACGAGCGGCGGCTCGCGCAGGCCCTGGCCCTGCTGGAGAAGGAGTTCGGCGCGGGCGCGGTGGCCGCCGCCGGCTGCGACGTGACCTCCGAGGAGCAGGTCCGGAACCTGTTCGCGCAGGCCGAGGAGCGCCTCGGGCCGGTGGACGTGGTGGTCAACAACGCCGGGCTCGGCGGTACGGCCAGGCTCGTCGAGATGACCGACGAGCAGTGGAACCGGGTGCTCGACGTCACGCTGAACGGCACCATGCGCTGCACCCGGGCCGCGCTGGCGCTCATGCAGCCCCGGGGGCGCGGAGTGATCGTGAACAACGCCTCGGTGATCGGCTGGCGGGCGCAGGAGGGGCAGGCGCACTACGCGGCGGCCAAGGCCGGGGTCATGGCGCTGACCAGGTGCGCGGCCGTCGAGGCGGCGCCGTACGGCGTGCGGGTCAACGCGGTGGCGCCCTCGCTGGCCATGCACCCGCACCTGGCCAAGGTGACCACCGAGGAGCTGCTGGCGGAGCTCACGAAGAGGGAGGCGCTGGGACGGTACGCGGAGCCGTGGGAGGTCGCCAACGTTATCGTCTTCCTCGCGAGCGACTACTCCTCGTACATGACCGGAGAGATCGTCTCCGTCTCCAGCCAGCACCCCTGAGAGGTCTGCCCCGCGATGAGCCCACGACGCCGAGACTCCGAGAGCACCGCCGCCGCCCGCGCCGAGCGCCGGGCCGAGCTGCTCGCCGCGGCGGCCGAGGTCTTCGCCTCGCGGGGCTACTCCGCCACCACGGTCCGGGAGGTCGCGGACGCGGCGGGCATGCTCGGCGGGAGCCTCTACTACCACTTCGACTCCAAGGAGTCGATGGTCGACGAGATCCTGTCGACGTTCCTCACCGACATGTGGGCCGCCTACGACCGGGTGCTCGGCTCCGGTCTCGGCTCGCGGGAGACCTTCCGCGCCCTGGTCGCCGAGTCGTTCCGGATGATCGACACCTACCGGCCGGCGGTCGTGATCTACCAGAACGAGTCCAAGCACCTGGCGCAGAGCCCGCGCTTCACCTACCTGGCCGACTCCCAGCGGCGGTTCCGGGAGATGTGGCTGGCGGTGCTGGACCGGGGAGTCCTGGACGGCGTGTTCCGCGCCGACCTCGACACCGGCCTGATCTACCGGTTCATCCGCGACACCGTCTGGGTGGCCGCGAGCTGGTACCGGGGCGACGGCCCGCTGAGCGCGGACGAGATCGCCGGGCAGTACATCGTGATGGTCCTGGAAGGGATCCTGTCGACCTGAGGAGACGTCGATGGCCTTGACGACAGCGGAGGCGTACATCGTCGGTGCGGTGCGCACCCCCGTGGGGCGGCGCGGCGGCGGCCTGTCCGCCGTGCACCCCGCCGACCTGGGCGCGCACGTGCTGAAGGAGCTGATGTCGCGCACCGGGGCCGACCCGGCGGCGGTGGAGGACGTCGTCTTCGGCTGCGTGGACACGCTCGGCCCGCAGGCCGGGGACGTCGCCCGCACCTGCTGGCTGGCGGCCGGCCTGCCCGAGGAGGTGCCGGGTGTCACCGTCGACCGGCAGTGCGGCTCCTCCCAGCAGGCGGTGCACTTCGCGGCGCAGGCCGTGCTGTCGGGCACCGCGGACCTGGTGGTCGCCGGCGGCGTGCAGAGCATGTCCCAGGTCCCCATCGGCTACGCCATGACCGCCGGGCAGGCGCTCGGCTTCGGTGACCCGTTCTCCGGCTCGAAGGGCTGGCGGGCCCGCTACGGCGAGCAGGAGATCTCCCAGTTCCGCGGGGCCGAGATGATCGCCGAGCACTGGGGCCTCTCCCGCGCCGAGATGGAGGCCTTCGCCTACGAGTCGCACCGGAGGGCGGCCCGGGCGGTCGACGAGGGGCGCTTCGCGGGTGAGACCGCGCCGCTGGAGGGCGTCGAGCACGACGAGGGGCCCCGCAGGGACACCTCGCCCGAGAAGATGGCGGCCCTGAAGACCCTGGTGGACGGGGGGCGGCTGACCGCGGCGATGGCCTCGCAGATCTCCGACGGCGCGGCGGCCCTGCTGATCGCCTCCGCGGAGGCGGTGCGGGTGCACGGCCTGCGGCCCCGCGCCCGGATCCACCACCTGTCGGCACGCGGCGAGGACCCCGTCCGGATGTTGTCCGCGCCGATCCCCGCCACCGCGTACGCGCTGAAGAAGGCCGGCATGGTGATCGGGGACATCGACACCGTGGAGATCAACGAGGCGTTCGCCCCGGTCGTGCTGGCCTGGCTGAAGGAGACGGGAGCCGATCCGGCCCGGGTCAACCCCAACGGCGGCGCGATCGCGCTGGGCCACCCGCTCGGCGCCACCGGGGCCCGGCTGATGACCAGCCTCCTGCACGAACTGGAGCGCACCGGCGGCAGGTACGGCCTGCAGACCATGTGCGAGGGCGGCGGCCAGGCCAACGTGACCGTCATCGAACGCCTCTGATCCCCGTCCCGGAGGGCTCCGCGCGGGCCGGCGGGGCGGTCCAGGACTCCCGGCGTTTTCCATCAACTGTCCATCCTGCCTGCCGATACAGGTATTTACCGGACTTCATGGAGGGAACCGGCTAGCCCAGGAAAGAGATCATGACCCAGACCTCTCCCGCAGCGGTACGCGTCCCCGGATCGCACCGTGCCGGTCGTTCCCGTGCCTGGCTGGTCTTCCTCCTACTGGGCGGGCTGGTGGCCGTGGCGGTCCCCTTCGCGGCGGGCCTGTCGCCGGTCGTGGACGTGCTGGCCTGGGTGCTCCTCCCGGGAGCCGCGGCCGTGGCCGTCGTGACCGGGATGCGCCGCCGCCGGACCGCGTCACGGGCCTGGCGGCTGATCTGCGCCGGCCTCCTGATCACCCTGGTGGCGACCATCGCCGGCTGGGGCATCGGGTGGACCTGGCTGGGGAGCCCCCTCCTGCTGGCCGCCTACCAGCTCAGCACCCTGGCCGCCTACGGGCTGTCGCTGATCGCGCTGGTCCTGCTGAGCCTGCGGGCCACCGGCTCGCGGGGGGCGGCGCTGCTGGACGCCGGGATCATCACCGTCGGCGTGGCCATGCCGCTGTGGGCCTTCTTCATCGACCCCATCATCCACCGGGACCCGGACATCGGCCCCGACCTCGCCTTCGCGCTGGCCCTGCCGGTCATCGACCTGTTCATCGTCGGCCTCGTGGTGCGGATGGCGCTCGACCACGGCCGCGCGCCCTGGCTCAGGCTGCTGAGCGCCTCCTACGTCGCGATGTTCTTCTCCGACGTCGTCTACCTGCTGAACCAGGCCTCCGACCAGCTGTACGGGGCCATCTCCACGGCCTGCTGGCTGGCGTGGTCGGTCCTGGTCGGCTCGGCCATGCTCCACCCCAGCGTCGCCTTCGTGCGCCGGAGGCCGTCCGCCGCCGGCGGGCGGGTGCGGGGGACGATGCTCCTGGCGCTGGCGTTGCTGAGCCCGCTGGTCTCCGTCCTGGGCCAACTGCTCATCCACGCCGACCTCACCCCCCACCCCCACAACGGCATCGTGGTCACCGCCCTGACCGTGCTCCTGGCCGTCCTGCTGGTCCTGCGCCTGAGCACCGTCGCCCGCATCGCCGAAACCCAGGCCGCCGACCTGTCCACCGCCCTGCACCAGCAAGAAGTCCTCCAGCGCAGCCTCTCCCACCGCGCCTGCCACGACCCCCTGACCGGCCTGGGCAACCGCACCCTGCTCGGCGAGACCCTGCAGGGCGCCATCGCCGAACACACCGCACACCCCGACCGGCCCGCGCCCGCGCT